>CAZHOW010000054.1:1058-1514 GCA_964534395.1 uncultured Lishizhenia sp. | reverse complement strand
ATCGGCGACATGATCGCCGCGGGGTGGCGCGCGGAGGCAGAGCGCATTCTGCCGAATGATTGAGAAAGACCAACAGGGAGAAGACAGATGACAAAGCAACCCGACCACATCTCCGCAGCGAAGTTCCTCGACGAACTCCGCCGCTATCAGAAAGGCAGCGTCAGCCGCCGCCATTTCCTCGGCGTCACCGGCCTGGGCCTCGCCACGGCGGTGATAAGCAGTGCGGTGCCGAGCCTTAGGCCCCGCAAGGCCCATGCGGCACTCTCGGGCACGGTGAACTTCACCACCTGGCCCAGCTATTTCGCGCAGGAGAACCTCGATAATTTCACCAAGAACACCGGCGTCAAGATCAACGTCGCCGTCTTCGGCTCGAATGAAGAGATGCTGGCGAAGCTGCAGGCAGGCTCCACCGGCTGGGACGTGTTCGTGCCGACCAACTATGCGATTTCGACCTAT
>CAZHOW010000054.1:0-1048 GCA_964534395.1 uncultured Lishizhenia sp. | reverse complement strand
CAAGGAGCTCGACCTCGTCCAGCCGATCGACCTCGCGAAGCTGCCCAACTATGACCAGGCCTCGCAGGAGCAGCGCTTCACCGCCGAGGGCATCATCGACGGCAAGGTCTATGCCGTGCCGAAGGACTGGGGCACCACGGGCTTCACCTACAACTCCAAGGCCATGACGCAGAAGCCCACGAGCTGGAAGGAATTCTGGGACCTGACCCGCAACGAGGCAACGGGCCGCGTCATGGTGCATGACTACCAGCTCACCACCATCGGCAATGCGCTCAAGTATTTCGGCTACTCCTTCAATTCCAACGATCCGAAGGAACTGGTCGACGCCGAGAAGCTGCTGATCGAGGCGAAGCCGCACCTCTTCGGCATCAATTCCGACTACAAGCCCTCGCTGATCTCGGGCGATGCCTGGATGAGCGTGTGCTGGACGGGCGATGCCGTGCAGCTTCAGCGTGACATGCCGGAATTCGTATACGTTCTCGCCAAGGAGGGCGGCGAGATCTGGAGCGACTTCTACGCCATCCCGAAGGGTGCGCCCAACATCGAGGCAGCCTATGCGCTGATCGACTATCTGCTGACGCCGGAGATCAACGCCATCGAGGTGCAGGCCCACGGCTATCCCTCGACGGACGCGCGCACCAACAAGCTGGTGCCAAAGGCGATGCTGGAGAACCCGGTGCTCTACCCGGCGGCGGAAGCGCTGTCTCCCCTCGAGTTCGGCGCCGCGGCAACCCTCACCAACCCGCTGCGTGCGGAGATCATGGCGCGCTTCAAGGCGGCGTGATCATCATCAACCATCTCCCCCATCCCGGCTCTTGCCGGGGTGGGGGCATGAGCGGGCTCTGAGAATTGAAACACGCAACGACACGCCCGCAGCTTCTGACCGCAGCGCTGCTCGCACCCGCGGGCGTGCTGTTCGTTTTCATGCTGCTGGTGCCGCTCATCGTCATCCTCGTCTTTTCCTTCGGCGTGCGCGCACCCGCAGGCGGCTATCAGGCCGGCTTCACGCTGGAGAACTACGCGAACCTTCCCGCACGCGGGAAGGCCT
>CAZHOW010000053.1:0-1518 GCA_964534395.1 uncultured Lishizhenia sp. | reverse complement strand
GCAAGCCGCACCAATTGTCCGGCGGCCAGCGCCAGCGCGTGGCCTTGGCCCGCGCGTTGATCGTGGAGCCCGCCGTGCTGCTGCTGGACGAGCCGCTGGGTGCTCTCGATCTCAAGCTCCGCCGCCAGATGCAGGATGAGTTGAAGGCGATCCAGAAGCGCGTCGGCACCGCCTTCATCCATGTGACCCATGACCAGGAGGAGGCGATGGCGCTGGCCGATCACCTCGTCGTCATGAACCACGGCCGCATCGAGGACCAGGGCGCACCCGAGCGCGTCTATGCGAGGCCCGTCACCCGCTTTGCCGCCACCTTCATGGGGGAGAGTACCATCCTGCCGGGCCAGGTGGCGGACGGCATGATCGACACCGCACTCGGCCGCTTCCCCGCACCTCCAGCAGCACGCCATGTGGCGATCAGGCCGGAGCATGTCTCGCTCGGCGGGCCGGTCTCCGCCAGGATCACCGACGTCGTCTTCCAGGGCAGCTTCAAGCGCGTGACGGCCGAGGCCAATGGCGTCGAACTCCTGGCGCGGCTTCCCGCCGATGCCGCCGTGGCGGTGGGCCAGCAGGTGAGCTTCGGCATCGACCCCGCCCGCGTCATCATTCTCGAGGACTAGACCCATGGACCTCCGCATCAGCGCGCATGACTGGTACGAGACGATCCGCTTCGCCGATGGCGTGACGCTGATCCATGAACCCTGGATCAAGCCCTTCTACCGCTGCAACATCTGGCATGTGCGCGGCCGCGACCGCGACCTGCTGTTCGATTCAGGGCTTGGCCATTTC
The DNA here is from genome assembly GCA_964534395.1 of uncultured Lishizhenia sp. Lineage (GTDB taxonomy): Bacteria > Bacteroidota > Bacteroidia > Flavobacteriales_D > Crocinitomicaceae > UBA952. The sequence continues at coordinate 732 of CAZHOW010000053.1, read as the reverse complement.
AGCCTCAAGGCCCATGTGCCGCTGGTGAGCGAGCGCGCGCTGACTTGCGTTGCGAGCCACACCCATTTCGACCACATCGGCTGCCACCATGAATTCGGCGCCTGCCTGGTGCATGGCGCGGAAGCCCAAATCCTCGCCGACCCGCGCAACGCGTGGACGCTGGCGGACCGCTACGCGACCGACGAGATGTTCCTCCGCCAACCGGTGGGCTGGGACCAGTCCCGCTACCATGTGAAGCCCGCGAGCGTTGGCCTGGCACTGGCTCATGGTGACGTCATCGACCTCGGCGACCGCGCCTTCGAGGTCGTCCATACGCCGGGCCATTCGCCGGGCGGCATCGGCCTTTTCGAGCGCAAGACTGGCATCTTCCTGTCAGGCGACATCATCTACGACGGCCCGCTGATCGATGACGCCTATCACTCGGATGTGCCGACTTATGTGGAGACGCTGGACCGGCTGAGATCGCTTGCGGTTTCCGTGGTCCATGGCGGCCATTTCCCAAGCTTCGGCCCGACGCGCTTCCGCCAGCTGATCGACGAGTATGTGGCAGGCCACCGCAAGCCGGGCTGTCATCTGACCGCCCCTTCGCCGGGGTGACGGCATTGCAGGAGGAATTGCCGCAATCAACTCTCGCGGGATGAGTACGGAGCGGATATACCAGTCTCATGCTCACCTGGATCATCTTCGGTTTTCTCCTCGGCCTGCAGCACGCGCTGGAGGCGGACCATATTG
>CAZHOW010000052.1:0-1557 GCA_964534395.1 uncultured Lishizhenia sp. | reverse complement strand
AGACGATGTCATTGCCGTCAACCGAAGCGTTCAAGACCGGGAATTTCTTCAGGGCGTGCACAGCGGCCTTGACGAAGAAGCTCATGAAGCCAAGCTTGACGCCGTGCTCCTTCTCGAAGCGCTCTTGCATGCGCTTGCGCATCTCCATGACCGGGGCCATGTTGATTTCGTTGAATGTGGTCAGGATGGCGTTGGTCGATTGCGATTGCAGCAAACGCTCGGCCACGCGGGCGCGCAGGCGGGTCATGGGCACGCGCTGCTCGGGTCGGTCGCCCAGGTTCACAGCAGGTGCAGCCACCTGGGCCAATGCCTTGGTGGGCACGCCTGTGGGGATCACAGCGGCGGTGGACTTGACGCCACCGGCCACAGCCGCCAGCACATCGCCCTTGGTGACACGGCCATCCTTGCCGGAGCCGGGCACAGCGCCTGCGGCCAGGTTGTTGTCGGCCATGATCTTGGCAGCGGCGGGCATGGCCACACCGGCCATGCTGGTGCCAGACGACGCAGGGGCAGAAGCCACAGCCGCAGGCGCAGCCACGGCAGCGGGGATGGCCGCAGGGGCCGCTGCGGCCACTTTGCCATCGGTGTCGATGCGGGCGATCAACTGCTCGGCCGTCACCGTGGCGCCGTCGGCCTGGATGATCTCAGAGAGCACACCGGCAGCGGGTGCGGGCACTTCGAGCACGACCTTGTCGGTTTCAATCTCGATCAGGATTTCGTCGGCGGACACGGTGTCACCGACTTTCTTTTTCCACTGCAGCATGGTGGCTTCGGCCACGGACTCGGACAGTTGGGGAACTTTGACTTCTACGATTGCCATGATTTTTCCGTTATGCGTTGTACGTTGGTGTTGAACGAGCTGACAGGCACTGAACAGTCAGCGCCTGCCCCAAAGGTCACTTGGTCAGCACGAAGCCCTTGAGTTTGGCAAATGCCGCTTCAATCAGCGCCTTTTGCTGGTCCTGGTGCAGGTGCGAATAACCCACCGCTGGAGAAGCCGACGCTGCGCGTCCGGCGTAACCGAGCTTCTGGCCGTCGAGCATGTTCTCGTGGATGTTGTGCTGGATGAAGAACCAGGCACCCTGGTTTTGCGGCTCGTCCTGGCACCACACGATGTCGGTGGCGTTGGGGTACTTCTTCAGCTCGGCGGCAAAGGCCTTGTGCGGGAAGGGGTAGAGCTGTTCCACGCGGATGATGGCCACGTCGTCGGCCCCCTTTTCTTCGCGCTTTTTGACCAGGTCGTAGTAAACCTTGCCCGAGCAAGCCACCACGCGTTTGACCTTGTCGGCCTTGAGCGATTTGGTCTCTGGGATCACGGTCTGGAAACCGCCGTGTGTGAACTCGGACACGGGCGATGTCGCATCCTTGTTGCGCAGCAGCGACTTGGGCGTGAAGATGACCAGGGGCTTGCGCAAGTTGCGCACCATCTGGCGCCGCAGCACATGGAAGATCTGGCTGGCCGTGGTGGGCTGCACCAGTTGCATGTTGGTGTCTGCGGCCAGTTGCATGAAACGCTCGACGCGGGCCGAGCTGTGCTCCGGACCTTGGCCTTCGTAA
>CAZHOW010000051.1:0-1588 GCA_964534395.1 uncultured Lishizhenia sp. | reverse complement strand
AGGCGCGGTCGCGCGTCATGATCTCGACCTTGCCCCCTGCCCTTGCGATCACTTCCGCCGCCTGCAGCCCGGGATGGTCGCCCGCATCGTCATAGATCAGCACATTGCTGCCGGGCTTCACATCGCCGCTGATGATGTCCCAGGCGGAGACGACGAGGTCATTACCCTCCTTCAGGATTTCCGTATGCGGCATGCCGCCGGTGGCCACGATCACCACATCCGGGCTTTCCGCGAGCACGTTCTCCCCCGTGGCCCATGTGTTGAAATGGAAACTCACGCCCTTGGCCTCGCACTGCGCCACGCGCCAGTCGATGATGCCCATCATCTCGCGCCGCCGCGGGTTCTGCGCGGTCAGCAGCACCTGCCCGCCAGCCCTGGACGCGGCCTCGAACACGGTCACCTGATGCCCGCGCTCGGCGGCAACGCGCGCCGCCTCGACACCTGCCGGCCCCGCACCGGCGATCACCACCTTCTTCCGCGCCTTCGCCTTGGGGATGTCATGCGGCAGGCTTTCCTCGCGCCCCGTCGAAGGGTTGTGAATGCACAGCGCCATGGCCCCCTGATAGATGCGATCCAGGCAATAATTGGCGCCGACACAGGGGCGGATGTCATGCTCGCGCTTCTCCAGGATCTTGCGCATGATGTGCGGGTCCGCCATGTGGGCCCGCGTCATGCCGATCATGTCGACCTTGCCGGATTCGATCGCATAGCGCGCGGTGGCAACATCCTGGATGCGCGTGGCGTGGAAGACGGGGAAGCGCGTGGCCGCGCGGACTTCGCCAGCCGCATTGAGGTGCGGCGCACTCGCCATGCCCATGATCGGGATGTTGTCGGTAAGGCCCGGATCGGTGTCGATGTGGCCCTGCGTGACATTCAGGAAATCGATGAGGCCGCTGCCCTTGAGGATCTGCGAGATGCGGATGCCTTCGGCCTTGTCATAGCCCTCGGCACTCAGTTCGTCGGCCACATAGCGCACACCGAGAATGAAGTCCGGCCCCACGCGCTCACGCACCGCCCTCAGCACGTCGAGCGAGAAGCGCATGCGGTTCTCAAGCGAGCCGCCATACTCATTGTCGAGGTGGTTGCTCATCGGCGACCAGAACTGGGACAGCAGGTGGCCATAGGATTCGAACTCGACGCCATCGACACCGGCCGCCTTCATGCGCTCCGCGGCATCGGCGAAATCGGAGGTGATGCGCGCGATGTCCCAATCCTCGATCAGCTTCGGAAAAGCGCGGTGCGCGGGTTCGCGCGCATGGGTGGGCGCCACCACCGGCAGCCAGTCGGCCTTGTCCCAGCGCGTGCGGCGGCCCAGATGCGTGAGCTGGATCATTACCGCTGCGCCGTGGTCATGGCATTCATCGACCATCAGCTTCATCCAGCGCACCACCTCGTCCTTGTAGGCGAGGATGTTGTTGAACACCGGCGGGCTGTCGGTTGCGACCGCGGCGGAGCCCGCCGTCATGGTCAGAGCGATTCCCGCCTTCGCCCGCTCCGCGTGATAGGCCCGATAGCGCCCCTTGGGCATACCGTCCTCCGGATAGGCGGGCTCATGCGAGCTCGTCATCAGGCGGTTTCGCAAGGTCAG
>CAZHOW010000050.1:0-1772 GCA_964534395.1 uncultured Lishizhenia sp. | reverse complement strand
GGCGATGCGACGTTCGACGTCGCTGATCGCAGTGGCCAGTTCGGCGTCGGTCCCGTAATTTACGGTCTTGCCGTCATAGCTCACAGATCGCGTGCCGCTGTAGCGCGCGGCCAAGAGCGCGCTGTGGCGAAGCTTCAACTCGTCGAGGGTCATTCGTCATTCCATGTACTTGGGTGTGCTGATCTTCCAGCCACGCCGCCTCGGGGCGGTGATGCGTCCAGCCTCAGGCGATGTCGGTTTGTCTGGCTCCGCCGTCTGCGCGATCGGCGCCGTTTCCACGCCCGCCTGCTTCTCCAGCTGCCGCCACATCCGCTCGTCAAAGCGGTCGGCGCCAAGGATCCATGCAGCAGCGCGGGCATAGACCCGCGTGTCCAGCGCCTCGTTCCGCTCGCGCATCTTCTGCCATTCCTGGCGGGCGTAGCCCCGCCGGTCGCGAATGGTGACCAGTTGTTCGGCTACCAGCTGCTTGAGCCATTCGCTGTCCGCCCAGTCCGGCAGGTGGATCATGCCAGCCGGGTTGGGCACGCCCAGCGCGCGATCCTCATCCGATGGGCGTTCGATCCGCAGATACCGATATGTCTCCGCCTTGAAGGTGGCGGTCGCCACCGTCCAGAGCCGTGCCCCGCGCTTGAGCTTCCGCCCATTCACCGTTGCGTCGACGAAGGTCGGCCCCGAAACAGGTGTCGCACGGTTGAAGCCTTCAAGCCCCTTCACCGGTGCCACCTGAGCAATGCCCTGCTTGCGCGCCCAAGCATAGACTGCGGCGGACTCGTAGCCCGTGTCGATCGCCAGCTTCGCTAGCGTCATGAACGCGCTGTTCTCATGTTGCCATGTCTGGCCTAAGAGGTCGGTCAGCCTCTCCCAGCAGGCCGGGTCATCCGGCCCGCCCGGGATCACGATGTGATCCACGAGCCAGCTTTCCAGACCTCGGCCCCAAGCCCAGACATCGACCTCGATACGGTCCTTTTGCACGTCGGCCCCGGCTGTCAGGAATAGACCACCCATCGGGATCTGCGCAGCAAAGGCCTCACGCCGATCCGCCAGACGCTGCCATTCCGGCGCGTCTCCGCTTTCAACCCAGGTCTCGCCGAGGAGCGTGTTGCGTGCCGCGCGCAGCATCTCGTCAGAACCTTGCGCGGCCAGCCATTCGCGGGCGATCTGCTCCCAGCTCTTCCAGCCGATCGGCGAATAGAGGGCCGAAAGGTGGAACCCGATGGACGTAGGGTTGTCAGACCGCGCCGTCGCCCGCCATTCGCCCCGCGCCAGCATGTCCGTCTTGTGGTGCTCAGCGATCGGGCGCTGGCAGCCCTCGCAGGCGTAGGCCGCTGTTTCCGGCTTCCCCTTGGCCCAGCGCAGTCGCTCGAACTGCAACCATTGCATCTGACCGCAATGCGGGCAGGGCACGAAATACCGCCGCTGGTCGCTGGCCTCGAACTCGCGCTCGATACGGCTCAGCCCCCGGATCGTCGGGGTCGAGACCATGAACACCTTGCGCCGATGCGCGAAGGTTGTGGTGCGCGCCTCTGCCAGCGTGACTGGGTCGCCCTCCTCGTCGGCTGAGGCTGGATAAGCGTCGACCTCATCCAGAAACACATAGCGCGCAGGCATCGATCGCAGGCCGGTGGCCGAATTGGCCCCAGTCAGGACCAGAATGCCGCCGGGGAATTCCTTCGACAGCATCGAATTGCCCGCATCGCGCGACCGCGCGGGCTGCACGCGTTCTTTCAGCGCCGGGCTGTCCTCGATCAGCGGATCGATCCGCCCGCGCGAGG
>CAZHOW010000049.1:0-1865 GCA_964534395.1 uncultured Lishizhenia sp. | reverse complement strand
AACTCCACCCTACCTCATCAAATACTCTTTAGCCGTCATTACTGGTAAATTTGAAGTTTTAAAGTCTTTTTTATTGCGAGTAATGATAATGTCGATTCCGTTTTCTAAGGCGGTATGGTATTGTATAGCATCCTCAAAATCCCTGAAGTCAGACAAGAGTGCCAACTCCACTATTTTATCATCCAACGGCGCTACTTGCACCAATATTTTAAACTTAATCAATGTTTTTCGAGCGTCTTCCCTATTCTGAAACTTACGAAGAAGATAATATGTGTTAGTAAACGATAAAGACGACACAAATAGGTCAACTTGTTTATTATCTGCCAAGGTAAATATTTGTTGTGCCTCCTGATAAAAGTCCTCTCTTTTAGAGAGCAAATCGATGATAATATTCGTATCAATTAACAATTTTTCCATCACGAATATTTTTCAGAAAGAAAATCGGTATAATCCTTACGATCGTTATAATTTCCATCAGGAATAACTCCAGTTAGGCTTTCAACCAATGGACTAATTTTATTTTTTTCCATCGATGATTTTGTAATCGAATCGAGGTAATTTTCAATCAGTTTTGATAGACTCACCTGATGATCTTTAGCATATTTTTTAGCTTGCTCTATGACCGTTTTATCAAGATTCAATGTAAGTTTTGTGTTCATGGCGGATACTTTACGTACAAATATAATAATTTTGTACGTATAATACCCTGAGGTTCTAAATGAAAAAAACAATATCCGAACCAATCAGCATTTGTGTAATTTCACGCCTCACTTCCCCATCAAAAACAAATACACATATGAATCTACAAACACCTCGATTGCTGATCCGTCCAGTGCTTTTAGAAGATAGCGAAGCCCTGTTTGCATACCGTTCGGACACAGAAACGAATCAATTTTTGAGCTTGGTACCGAGTAATGTGGAAGACATTCGTCAATTCATTTTACGTTCTTCCCGCGACATGAATATACCCAATACCTGGTTTCAAATGGCGATTGTGCTTAAAAATTCTGAGACAATTATTGGTGATGTTGGAATCCATTTTTTGGGTTCATTTTCAGGTTCAAGTTCAGGTTCAGGTTCAAATTCAGATTCAGATTCAGATTCAGGTTCAGAAAACAAACAAGTAGAAGTGGGTTATACTTTAAGTAAAGATTTTCGGGGGATGGGATACGCAACGGAAGCATTGTCGGCCATAATTGACCATTTGATTTTCGATTTAAAAAAGCACCGAATTACTGCATCCATCGATCCCAGAAATACGAATTCCATTCGATTAATCGAACGTTTAGGATTTCGAAAAGAAGCGCATTTCAAGCAAAGTTTGTTTTTTCATGGAGAATGGGTCGATGATTTAATTTATGCGATGCTGGCGGAAGAATGGAAAACCGAAAGAGCCCAAATTACCCATGAATAGAATCATTTTCAAACGAGCTAAGATTAAAGATTTATTCAAAATTCGAGTTATTCAATCCACAATTTGTAAAATGAAATGCCCATAATTTGTAAAGTAGAATACCCATAATCTGTAAAATGGAATTCATTAAATTACGTTATCCATGCACAACAATCCCTCAAAATCGTGAAATTGGTTACTTTAATCGCCGTTTCTTTGACAACTTGTAGTGCTTTTGGACAAATCAACAGCTCCAAATCCAATCCTGTCAATTCCAGAATAAGCAAACTTCAATTCGGAATTAATTTTTCACCAGACATATGCTACAGAACCCTTGTAAACAGCGATGGCAGTCAAACAAGTGAAATGATTAAAACGTTTCGAGATACGATTGAAGCTCCAAAATTCGGTTTCACTGCAGGTGTGGACTACCAAATCAAGCAGGGCGGTTCTCTCAGAATCGAACCTACAT
>CAZHOW010000048.1:0-1963 GCA_964534395.1 uncultured Lishizhenia sp. | reverse complement strand
AAACAACGAACATCCCAAGTATAACATCCCATGCAAAGCCCGGCTGACTCGTATCCAAAAATAAAGCATCCGTTTGGAAAGCCTGCCAATCATTCGTTACAACGATTGCCGCAAAAATATTATTAGCTGCGTGATAACCAATGGCCAATTCCATTCCATTATCAAAAAGCGTTATCGAGCCTAAGAAAATTCCAACAGCGATGTAATAAATCAAAATGTGATAACCGATTACTTGAATTTCAGGATTTCCCGCATGAATAGCGCCAAACATAATTCCAGAAATTAAAACCGCGGCTTTGTTACTTCCTAATCGATTTTTTAGTCCTTGTAACAGATAAGATCGGAAAATAACTTCTTCACACGTTGTTTGAATCGAAAGCATGATTACAGAAACCAACAACAACGGTAGAAATTTTTGAATATCAAACTGAAATTTTAAATCAAGTGAAAAACAACTTTGAACTAGAAGTGAAAATGCGAGAATCCCAAAAACCAATACAAATGAAAAAAAAATTCGCTTCCAATTGAACTTCTCTTTTCCGGTGAAAATGGATAAAACTGGTCTTCCGTGAACTTTATTGATGTGAAAAATTAATCCAAAAAAGACCAAAGCAAAGGGCAGAGTTAACCAAAATAATAATTCCGTTTTACCTAATGATTCTGTAATTTTTGACTGTGTCCAAGAATCGATTGGTTCATTTGGAAACTGAAAATTTAAATAGAAAAACAATGCAGAATTACCGAGAAGAAATAATCCTAAAATGACCAATATTCCGGTTAAATAACTAAAAAAGTTACTTTTTCCCGTTGAAGCTTGATCGATGAATTCCATTAGGAGAACATATCGCGCATGCGCTTGAAGAACCCTTTGGATTTTTCATCAGCACTAGGCGTAAAATTCTCACTCGCTTTCAATTTCTCCATGATCTCGCGCTCCTCTTTTGATAAAGTTGAAGGCGTAAAAATATTAATATGAACAAATTGATCTCCTGTTGAATACCCTTGCAGACTTGGAAGTCCTTTTCCTCTTAAGCGTAATACTTTACCACTTTGCGTTCCAGGTTCAATTTTGATTTTTGCTTTTCCGCTAATCGTTGGAACTTCAATGGAATCACCTAAAACTGCATCTGCAAAATTGATTACCGCATCGTAGTGAATGTTGTCTCCATCGCGTCTCAATTCTGGGTGTTCTGTTTCTTCGATTTGAACGATTAAATCACCTGAAATCCCATTGAATGGACCAGCATTTCCTTTTCCTTGAAAACTCAATTGGATCCCTTCTTCAACACCAGCTGGGATATCGATTTCAATAACTTCTTCTTGTCTGCGCAAACCTTGCGCATCCGAATCTGCTGGCTTTTTATCGATCATTTTCCCTGCACCTTGACAAACATGACAAGTCGATTGCGTTTGCATCGCACCTAAAAATGTCTGAGCTACACGCGTAATTCTACCAGTTCCGTTACAAGTCTGACAGTTTTTAAAAGTCACTCCATCAGCATTAACTAACTTATTGACTTTGATTTTCTTTTTGACTCCAGTTGCAATCTCCTCTAAGGTCAGTTTCATTTTGACACGAAGATTAGTTCCTTTTACAACTCGAGATCCACCACGACTTCCACCAAAGCTACCACCGCCGCCGCCAAATGCACTTCCAAAAATATCACCGAACTGCGAGAAGATGTCGTCCATGTTCATTCCGCCACCGAAACCACCTTGTCCCATTCCTGCATGACCAAAGCGATCGTATTGCGCGCGCTTTTCAGAACTACTTAAAACTTCATAAGCTTCAGCTGCCTCCTTGAATTTTTCTTCCGCCTCAGAATCTCCTGGATTTTTGTCAGGGTGATACTTCAATGCCATTTTTCGATAAGCCTTTTTGATTTCGGCTTCATCGGCATTTTTGGCAATTCCTAATATTTCGTAATAATCTCTTTTCTGACTCATAAAAATTTAATCGTAT
>CAZHOW010000047.1:0-2202 GCA_964534395.1 uncultured Lishizhenia sp. | reverse complement strand
TTCTAAATATAGATGGTGTCAAGGCAACATTTAAGGGGAATATTACTGAAATTCCACAAGAATTTAGTTCTGAGAAATTACTTTATAGATCTAAACTATGCCTCAATATCCCTTATTTATGGGGAGGTAAAAATGCTTTTGGGTATGACTGTTCAGGATTTGTTCAAACGGTCTACAAAACATTTGGTATAAATTTACCTCGTGATTCGGGACAACAAGTCAAACTTGGAACAGAAGTCAAATTGACCGAAGCCAAAGTTGGTGATTTAGCTTTTTTTCATGAAAATGGAAAGATTGTTCATGTTGGTATAATAATCGAAGGGAATAAAATTATTCATGCCTCCAAAAAAGTTAAAATCAATAAATTAGATGCTACTGGGATTTGGGTTGACGAAAATCAGTCTTATACACATTATTTAAAATGTATCAAGCGCATTGTTCGATAAATATTAAATCAATGTAACATTAAAATAACTCATTCGTATTTGCACACTTGGGTAGAAAATTGTAATTTTGCGCCCGCGAAATAAATTTAAACAAATTTAAAATTAAGTATGGAGTCAATGATGATTTATGTGCCTATTGTAATGGCAATTATAGGATTGCTTTTTATGGCAATGAAAAGATCTTGGGTGTTAAAACAAGATGCAGGAGATGGAAAAATGAAAGAGATTTCAGATTACATCTATGAGGGAGCCCTTGCATTTTTAAAGGCAGAATATAAATTATTAACCATTTTTGTTCTAATTTCTTGTGTGGTATTAGCTGGGATCTCTTTTGTAGTTCCTACTACTCACATTTTAATAGTAGTAGCTTTTATTTTCGGTGCATTCTTTTCTGCATTAGCAGGAAATATGGGGATGAAAATAGCAACTAAAACAAATGTTCGTACAACGCAAGCGGCTCGCACTAGCCTACCACAAGCTTTGAAAGTTTCTTTTGGTGGTGGAACTGTAATGGGGCTTGGTGTTGCTGGATTAGCAGTGCTTGGCTTAACTGCATTCTTTATTTTCTTCTTTTATTACTTCATGGGAGGTGTTTGGCAATCTGCTATGTTTGGGGGTGAGATGAAAACTCCTTCTGAACTTATGACTGTTGTTCTTGAAACATTAGCAGGATTCTCATTAGGAGCAGAATCTATTGCTTTGTTTGCACGCGTTGGGGGTGGTATTTACACTAAAGCAGCCGATGTAGGTGCTGACTTAGTTGGTAAAGTAGAGGCAGGAATTCCAGAAGATGATCCAAGAAATCCTGCTACGATTGCGGATAATGTAGGTGATAATGTAGGTGATGTTGCTGGAATGGGAGCAGATTTATTTGGTTCTTATGTTGCAACTGTTTTAGCTGCCATGGTTCTTGGAAACTATGTTATTGGTGACATGAACGGAGATATAGTTAAAGAAGGTTTTGGTGGAATTGGTCCAATTTTACTTCCAATGGCTATTGCTGGATTTGGTATCCTATTTTCCATTATTGGAACCATGCTCGTTAAAATTTCAAGTAACGATGCTAAAGAAAAGCAAGTTCAAGGAGCTTTAAATCTTGGTAACTGGGTTTCTATTGTATTAACGGCTATAGCTTGTTATGGTTTGGTGACTTGGATGTTACCTGCTACTATGAAAATGAACTTCTTTGGAGAGGGGATTAAAGATATATCTTCTTTACGTGTTTTCTTTGCTGCAATTGTAGGTTTGGTAGTTGGTGGAGTTATTTCTTCTGTAACTGAATATTATACAGGATTAGGAACGAAGCCAGTTTTGAAAATCGTTCAAAAATCTGCAACAGGAGCTGGAACAAATGTAATTGCAGGTTTAGCCACTGGTATGATTTCAACTTTCCCAACAGTTTTGTTATTTGCAGGTGCAATTTGGGGTTCTTACGCATTAGCTGGTTTCTATGGTGTGGCTTTAGCAGCTTCAGCAATGATGGCAACTACAGCTATGCAGTTAGCAATCGATGCTTTTGGTCCTATATCAGATAATGCAGGTGGTATTGCTGAAATGAGTGAATTACCAAAAGAGGTTCGTCAACGCACCGATATTTTAGACTCAGTAGGTAATACAACGGCTGCAACTGGTAAAGGATTTGCCATTGCTTCAGCTGCTCTAACTTCATTGGCCTTATTTGCTGCATACGTAACATTTACAGGAATCGACGGAATTAATATTTTTAAAGCACCCGTTTTAGCCATGTTATTTGTGG
>CAZHOW010000046.1:0-2306 GCA_964534395.1 uncultured Lishizhenia sp. | reverse complement strand
CGCTGTGGCCGGCTTGCTCCAGCAGGTCTTTGACCTCTTGCGCGAGGCTGGGTTCGTCTTCCAACAGGGCAATGTGCATGGATGGGTATCGAAAAAATAAACGATTGTATTCAGAAGAAGCTTACGTTTCGCTTGTTTTGGGGGTCACCAACAGGCGGGTGGTGGGGCCGTCGGCCAGCAGCTGACCTTGGTCGAGCACCACCAGGCGCTGGGTGATGGCCAGCACAGCGGCGCTGTGGGTGACCATGATGAGCGTGACATCGCTGAGGGCGGCCAGGCGTTCGACGATGGTTTTTTCGGTTTCGGTGTCGAGCCCGGTGGTGGGTTCGTCCAGCAGCAGCAGGCGCGGGCGGGTGGCCAGGGTGCGGGCCAAGGCGACTTTTTGGCGTTGGCCGCCCGAGAGGCTGGCGCCGTATTCTTCGATCGGCAAGTCCAGGCGCAAGGCGCCAGAGGCCAGGTCGGCATCGAGCGCCGAAACATGCACAGCGTGGGCCAGCGCGTCCATGCGCTCTTGGGGGCTGGCGTCCTCGGGCAGGTTGAGCAGGATGTTGGCTTCAAGGGTGCCGGCCATGAGCGGCGCTTCTTGGGGCTTGAAGCCCAGCCAGGTGGCACGGTCTTGCGCGACAATGCTGTGCAGCGCGGCGTGGTCGACACGCACCTCACCTTGCAGGGGCTGGATGGCACCGGCCAGGATGCGCAGCAAGGTGGATTTGCCGGAGCCGGGGCGGCCGAGCAGGCCCACGCGCTCGCCAGGCTGGATGGTGAGGTTGAGTTCGCGCAGGGCGGTCTGGCCATTGGCATAGCGGTGCACCAGCTGGTGGGTGGCGATGTGGCCGCGCACGGTGCCTGCCGGGCGGCGCAGGCTTTCCATCACCTGGCTGGGGTGAGCCGGGGCTGCGGTTTGGATTTGGCGGCTGGGCAGTGCATCGCCCTGCCCAGCCGGGTCTTGTAAATAAGGGGCCAGCTGGGCCATGGATTGGCGCAACTCGGCCCAGCGGCCCAGAGCCAGCAAGACCTGGCCCACGGTGGCCAGCGTGCGCCCGCTGAGCATGGACACGGCAATGAGTGCGCCCACGGTGATGTACTGGCCAAAGACCAGGTAGGCCCCGACCACCAGCAAGCTGACGTAGCTGAGCAGTGAGACGGCCATTTGCCAATGCGTTTGCACCAGCACCGACAAGCGCAGGGCGCTGCTGGATTCGGCCAGCTGCATGGACGCCGCTTCGAAGCGCTGTTGCATGCGGCCACCCGCGTGGCTGGTGCGCAGGGTGTCGAGCGAAGACAGGGTGTCGGTGAGCAAGGCGAGTTTGGTGGCTTGCTGGGCATTGACTTGCTGGGCTTGTGCCAAGGTGCGGGTTTTGAGCCACTGGCCCACCAGCACATACAGCCCCACCCACACCAGCACCACCACCAGCAGCGGCCAGGCGATCAGGCCAATGACGGCCAGCACCAGGAGCAAAAACGGCACATCGGCCATGGCCAGCAGGTATTGGGATGAGAAGAAGTCGCGCGCCGAGGCCAGGTCGCGGTAGAGCGTGAGGAAGCGGGCCGCCATGCCCGGCTGCGCCCCGCTGCGGGCCGAGGGTTGCAGCAAGGTGGACATCAGGCGTTGGTCGATCCGCTGGTCGATGTGCATGGCCACCCGCTCGATGCTGCGCACGCGCAGGCTGCGCAGCACCAGCTCGATGCCCAGATACAACACCACACCGATGGCCAAGGCCCAAAGCGTCTCAAAGATGCCGTTGTGCACCACCTTGTCGTACACCAGCATGCCAAACAAGGCGGGCACAAAGACCCCCATGTTGATGAAGAAGCTGGACACCGCCAGCCCGCCCAAACGGCCACGCAGCACATAGCCCAGCCAGGCCTTGAGGCTGGCTTGGGTGGGGGGCATGGGGGGGGTGGTTGGGGTATCAGGCATATTCGAAATTGACTTGGGCGATCAAGGTGTTGGTTGTATCAAAGAACCTGATACTTTGACCTTGCGACACTCTGATGCCAGTTTCTGCTTCGATGCTAAATGAATCAGTGCTGCCGATACGCAGCGTAAGCATATCGGTACCCGCGGTATTGTTGACAAGGTCTAATATGCCTTTGCTGCTGAGAATGACTTCGGTAGCAGAGTTGTCGCTGCCCAGGTCAAGCCTTTCGAAGTGGGTGGCGTTGAGAGATTTGAGGTTCAGCAGCGCATTGTTGGTACCCCAAACCCGCAAGGTGTCTGTGCCTGCGCCGCCGTCCAGGTAGGACCCACTGGCACCCAAAGCCGACTGGCTGATGATGACGGTGTCGTTGCCTTCTCCACCCTC
>CAZHOW010000045.1:0-2397 GCA_964534395.1 uncultured Lishizhenia sp. | reverse complement strand
GTTCCAACTCCAAAAACCCAATTTTCTTTGATTATCGCGCTTGCGTTTTTCCAATATTCGATACGCTCTAAAATAGAATGTCCGTTTGGATTGAATGAATTGTGTAATTGGTACCTTACTCCAAATAATCTTGCGCCAAGTCCACTTTTAGTTTCACGAATATCCGCGAATCCCTTTTGAATGAACTCAATATCTTGTTCAGTTAATTTATTCACCCCATCTCCGCGCACAGGCAGATTCTTAGAAATTAAATATCGTTCCAGGGTTTGTGATAAATGCTGCTTGCGTAAATCCAAGCTATCAAAAGGGATTTTACCACGTTTGTCCCACTCGGTTTTTAGGGTAACATAATTTTCAGTAAAGGCACTCCTTGATTCAATGGGCTGCTTGAGGTAAAAAATCAATCCTACAACAAGCAAAATTGTAGAAAGTCCTATTCCACCCAGCCAAACAAACTTTTTCTGATGAAAAAGCTTCCAAAAAATGAGTCCAAAAACAACGAGCACTAGTGAAATAATTCCCGATAAAACTTGGCTGTAATAAGTGTAGAAAGCAAACCAAATCGCTAAGGAAAATAATAGCCATTTATACTTTGGAAAAGCCGTTTGCAACTGATAACAGACCGCCACTCCAAATCCAATTAATATTCCATAACGGATGTGCGACCCAAAACGGGACATTTCGCGAATATCGATGAGGTTAAATTGATCCGAGAAAAAGGTGTAGACAATGAAATTAGAAATTGAAGTAAGGACCAACGTTGAAATGAACGCTAACAACAATAAATTCAATTGTTTCTTGTTTGGTAAAGGGCGTGAGAAAATAATAATTGAGATGATTCCGAGTGAACTTTTCTGACGCAACTCATTCAAACCGTAATCCCAGTTTTGAGTCCAAAGCATGCCGAGCAAATGAAGCAAGTAAAAACCAAAAATGATTAGGAAAAATTTATTTTCTTTCAGCCGAGAAAGTTTTTCTTTAAGATTTCCTTCCAAGAAAAAGTTCAACCCTCCTAGTAAAAGTCCCATCGACATCAAGAACTTGCTACAGCAAAGCCCCACCAATAAAACCAATAAGACGAAAAAGTGAAAGTTGGAATGAAATTTCTCGCCGAAGAATCGATTTAACATAAGAAAGAAACGGCTATTTCTTCAAAATAGTGTTGTACTCTTTCGAATTTCCAAGCACGTCTTTCGCTTTCAGCATAACATTGTCGTAACGAAAGGAATTGATGGTTCTTCCCTTTTGATAATAATAGCGAGATACGATTTCATTTTCAAGCATTTGCGAAATTTCTTCCTTGAACTTATCCAAATCACGTGATTTTGAAGGAGTAACTTTGGCCATCATCGCATCATATTCACTTTTCACTTCGTTGAAGTATCCTTCTTTTTCAGCGGTTTCCTTCATTTTTTTTAAGGCTTCTTCACTTGCCGTGGTATAACTGAATTCATCCTTCAAGGCATATGCTTTAAATTCTTCGTATTGAGAGTCAGTTAATTTAAACTCTTCGGGTTTTAATATCGAATTGTTTTTAGAAGTGAATTCTGTAGCGTAATTGAAAATCAGATTTTTAGTCAACAACATAGCCGATAGACGACTCAAATCATCGAGTTCAACTTTAACATCCGGCTCGATTCCACGTCCGTCGATTACTTTACGTCCATTCTTCGTTTGAAAAGTTTTTAAGAGTGAATCTGCAATTTCTTTCGGTTTTTCACCGGTTTCTTTGTCATAATATTCGAGACGCTGAACGCATCTTCCTGATGGCGTATAATATTTTGCGATGGTCACCTTGATTTTTGATCCATATTTCATATCGTAAGTTCGTTGAACCAATCCTTTTCCGAAACTTGTTTGACCAAGAACCACCGCACGATCCAAATCTTGTAAACTTCCTGCAACGATTTCACTCGCAGATGCTGAACCTCCATCCACTAATACTGCCAAAGGAATTTCTGTGTCGATTGGTTCTTCCAAGGTTGTATAAACTCTGTTTTCTTCCTTTACACGGCCTTTTGTGGAAACGACTACTGTGTTTTTAGGAACGAAGAAATTCACGATTTTCACGGCCTCAATGAGTAAACCACCTCCGTTATCACGCAGATCTAATACCAATTTACTCATTCCTTCCTTTTTTAGTTTTTCAATGGCTGATCGAACGTCACTTGCGGCCGTTTGCGTAAAGGAATTCAATTTCACATAACCAATTTCTTTGTCCACCATTCCGAAATAAGGAACGTCGGGTAATTTGATTTCATCTCGTGTAATGGAGATTGTTTTTTTACCTTCATTGAGACGCTCAATTTCAACCTTAATCGTGGTTCCTTTTGGTCCTTTCAAAGCAGTAGAAACCTCATCGGACGACTTTTTATGCATATCCTTCCCATCAATTGA
>CAZHOW010000044.1:0-2502 GCA_964534395.1 uncultured Lishizhenia sp. | reverse complement strand
TCACCGACGAGGCCAAGCAGTGGCTCGTCAACAAGGGGTTCGACCCGGTCTACGGCGCACGCCCGTTGCGGCGTCTCGTGCAGACCGCCGTCGGCGACAAGCTCGCCAAGGCGATCCTCGCGGGAGACGTGCACGACGGCAGCACCGTGCTGATCGGGACGGAGCCGAGTGGCGAGGACCTCACCCTGGCCGTGGCCCGCGACTAGCGGTGGGCGTGTGGGGCTCCGGGGCGCTCACGGGTTGCACACCGGGCATCGAGCGGGGCTGACCGGCGCCGTCTCGGTCTCTGTCTCCACCGTGGCACCGCACCCCTCGCATCCGTCGAGAGTCCCTCGGACCAGGGATGGGATCTGGCCTCCGCACCCGGCACACGTCCGGCTGGTGAGCCACCCGATGCGGCCCCACCCGGGTCGCTGGCATTCCGGGCACGGAGTGGCAGCTCGCCGGGCCAGGCGTGCGGCTGCGCGCTGGATCACCCGCTGACGGCTGGGGGAGCAGTGCGCTCGCAGGTCGCTCATGATGACCGCTGCCCCGGTCTCGGACCTCGAGCAGGCGCGCGCCCGCGCGCGTTCGATGGCGAGGATGTCCCGCAGGCCCTTGCATGCCTGCGCGGGATCGTGTTCGGGCATCACGATGACGGCATGGCGCGGCACGTCGAAGCCGGTCAGCAGCGCCTTCAGGGGTGTGTCGCAGTCGACGGTCTTCCGTCGGGCGACGATGTCGTGACTGAAGTCGTGCTCGACGATCACGAGGTCGAGGGTGCTGTCGACGAGGACGACGAACTCCGTGTCACGCGTGATGAGCCCGCTCACCGGATCGGGCCCGATGGAGCCCTCGCTGGCGAGCCCGACATCGAGCCCCAGGTAGTCCATTCCTGCCCGGGCCTTCGCGATGGCCACCTCGGTCGGGCTGCCCACCCGGGGAACGTCTCCGGCGAAGGTGCCGAACACATCGGTGTCTATGGGTGCTTCGAGGACATCCATCCCGAGCATGCCCTCGATCGGGGGTGCGATGAGCGGCAGCTTGTCGTGCCGCGTGGCCAGAGCTGCGGTGCGACCGTGGAAGGGCGGGAGTTCCTTCGGGTCGCGGATCATTCGCCCTGGGCGACGGAGAAGGCAGGCTCGCCGTCCACGATGTCCAGCTTCTCCACGTGCATCCACCGGAAGTCACGTCCGATGTGCTCGAGAAGCCCGAGGACGGAGTCGGCGTGCCACGAGCGCCGGTCGGCGATCAGGAACCGGCACCTGAAGTGGTCGACGCAGGACGGGCGCGGGCCGCGGGAGGGCCAGACCACCGTGCCGCGATTGGAGATCATCGTGAGCTGGTAAGGCGTGCCGAGGGTCGCGGCGACGAGGCGCTCAGCGATGCTGTCCGGGTCGTCATGCGACTCGATGAAGACATCGACCCCGGCCTTGCCACGCGACCCGGGCTCGGACCGGAGATCGGCTTCCGTGAGGCTGGGGAGCTTCACCTGTCCCCGAGGGCGGGAGGCCGTGGAGGACGTCCGCCCAAGGCGCTCACCGATGGCGGCGGCGAACTCGCGGGTGCCGAGGAGGCCACCCATGTCGCGGGTGGCAGCCCCGTCCTCAAGTGCGGCGAACAGGGCCTGCTCGAGGTTGTCGGCGGCGGGGGTCTGTCCGTCGTGGCGCAGGAGCATGACGGTGGCGAGGATCATCGCCGTGGGGTTCGCGACGCCCGTGTTGGCGATGTCGGGTGCCGTTCCGTGCACGGCCTCGAAGATGGCCACCTTCTCGCCCAGATTGGCGGAGGGAGCAAAGCCCAGACCGCCGACCAGCCCACTGGCCAGGTCGCTGATGATGTCCCCGTTCATGTTCGTCGTCACGATCACGTCGAACTGCTCTGGTGCCATGACGAGCTGGTGGGCGCAGTTGTCGATCAGCTGGTGGTCGGTCCGAATCTGGGGATAGTCATGCGCTGCCTTCTCGAACTCGCGCTTCATCATCCCCTCGGTGAACTTCATGATGTTCGCCTTGGTGGCGACAGTGACCCGCTCCCGACCCTCGGCCACGGCAAGCTCCAGGGCGGTGCGTGCGATTCTCTGGCACCCCAGTCGAGACACCAGCTTCAGGCACTGGGCGACGTCGGGAGTCTGCATGTGCTCGATGCCGGCGTAGAGGTCCTCGACGTTCTCCCGGACCACGACGAGGTCGATGCCTCGGCCCGCGAAGGGCGAGGCGATACCGGGCAGCTCGCGAACCGGCCGGATGTTCGCGAAGGTCTCGAACATCTTGCGGAGGGTCACGTTCGCACTCTTCGCTCCCGCTCCGATGGGCGTCGCGAGGGGACCCTTCAGGACAAGGCCGGTGCGCTCGATGGAGTCGAGGGTCTCGCGGGGGACGCCGGACCTCTCCCCCTTCGCGATGGCCACGGTGCCGGCCTCGGCCAACTCCCAGTCCAGCTGCGCCCCAGCCGCATCCGCGAGAGCGAGGGAGACCCCCACCACCTCGGGGCCGATGCCGTCTCCTGCAATGACCGTGACAC
>CAZHOW010000043.1:0-2644 GCA_964534395.1 uncultured Lishizhenia sp. | reverse complement strand
CGCTATTCTGTCCATTAATAGCAAAACCCCCATTGCCATTTGCGATATCGGATAATTCAACTGCACTGCTGTTAGTTTTGCCAAAAACCACATAGCCACGACCTGCAGAGTTTATTTCTGATGGATCTGCTGATGGTGCTCCCACAATCATATCCGCTAACCCATCACCATTCACATCCCCAGCCGCTGACACTGAAAAGCCAGACTGATCGCCAGCACTTTCTCCGAGGATAACAAATCCTCCTGTACCCCTGGTGATATCACTCATATTAATATTGACTGGATGAGCGACACCGAACACCACATATCTAAAACCTATATTAGTTTCTGTTTCTGTGTGACCTGTTGAAGCCCCCAAAATCAGGTCCATCAAGCCATCGCCATTCACATCGCCCGCATTCGATATTGAGAAACCAAATCTTTCCGAAATACCGCTTATGCCCTCAAGGACGAAACCTCCACTGCCCGCTCCAACGGCAGATAACTCCACTGCAGTTGGACTACTTTTACCATATACGACATAACAACGTTCACCGCTCAGTGCGCTGGGAAGACCGATCATTAAATCCGCCAAGCCATCGCCATTGATATCTCCTATACTGGTCAAGCTTGATATTTTTGAATTATTGGCGCTTTCGGCATGGATGACAAAACCCTGTGAGCTACTACCACTCGCAATCCCAGCAGGGTCTACTGGCGTACCCGTGCTTTTACCAAATACCACGTATGCAAACCCGACTCGGCTGGCAACATCGGCGATATTCGCCATTAATAAATCCCCATAACCATCGCCGTTCACATCGCCCGCAGCCGAGACCTTGTAGAGGGAATGCTGACTTTCGCTTTGCGATTTGATCACAAAACCGCCATTGCCATTCGCAATATTGCTGAGCTCTATCGCCGTATCATTTGTTTTTCCAAATACCACACAAGCGTATCCCATATTTGCTAAATCTTTCTTGACGCCCATAATGATATCGTCTAGACCATCACCGTTCACATCGCCCGCGTTTGAGATATCAAAGGCGGCAGTATAGGCAAAGTTGCCGAACCGCAGCGCAAAGCCTCCGCCATTACTGGAATGGAGGCTAGATAATTCAATCGCTGTATTACTGGTCTTGCCAAATACCACATAGCCTGTTCCTGCACGAGTTGAGTCGCTGCTTGACCAAGCTCCATCAACGATTGTGTAAGCTGAATTTTGCTCACCAATCGCTATATCCGCCAAGCCATCGCCATTCACATCGCCCGCCCCAGAAACAATTTTCCCTGCATAACCACTAACATTGGGCCCATTCATCACAAAACCCAAGGCCTTTACACGATAATCCAATGTGCCCAAATCGCTTGCCACACTGGTATTGCCCGCACGGTCCAATTGCCGCACTTGATAACTGTGTGACCCCACACTAGCTAAAAACTGATTGCCACTTCCATTGACCCAAGTGCCACTGGCATCGACTTGGTATTGCCAACTGGCACCATACTCAAGCCCAACAACAGTAATGCGGCTATCGCCGGTGATGCGGTCGGAAGTACTACTGCCGTTATCTTTAAAACTGGAACTGGGCGCTGTCGGCGCAACACTGTCCGGGGTCAACGCAAGCGTATTCCAAGTATTTGCTTTTACCGCACTGATGGCGTTTGCCACACTGACACCGCCATTACTAAATAACACACGATCGCCTTTGATGACTCTGACCCGTTCTTCGCCATCGACCAATTGCAAGATATTGCCTATCACGGTGGGGGTATAACTGCTATGCGCTTTGGAGAGATGGATGATGTCCTCAGCATCGGCCAAATCGGTCGCGTCTACTTGGTTACCCGCGGCAACATACACCGCATCCACCCCTGATCCTCCGCGTAAGGTTTGATTCTTGTTGCTGGGGACGAAGACTACTGCCGCATCGGTGGCATACGCGGTAAGCGCCCCACTGGTGAGCGTTTGGCTCGGATCGCTATTAACACCAGCTTGCCAGCCTTGTTGGTTGCTGATGCTGCTGACTGCGACGGGGGTGGCTTCATTGTTAGAACTGACTTGCTGGATTAAATTGGCGACGCTGATGCGCCCATCATTAAAAATAATATTGTCTGCGCTATTGAGTTTGATACGGGTTTTGTTGGCTAACAGAACGAGGGTTTGCGCGTTATCCAGTTTGGCGTAATTGAAATCTGACAGGACGCCTCGGATATAGATATTATCCGCGCCATCGGCAGAGGCGCTGAAATCGAGTTTTAAACCTTTACCGACCACCACATCATCGACTGCGCTGGAGCCAGTCAATATGATTTCTGAGCCTTGTAGGGTGGCATCGCTATAGTTTGAGTCTAGGTATGCATAGTTGTTATTGGCGGATAAAAAATAACGCGAGGATTTGGCCATTTAACTTCTCCTTATTTTGAAATTATGTGCGCAGTATGTTGTTGTTATGAGCGCGGGAAAGCAAAAATCAGCTGATGATTATAGTCGTATTTTGTGATTTTTTAAAATGGGAAATTGCGTAATTTTTATTTTTGGGGTGGATTCCCGCCTACGCGGGAATGACGAAAGGGGCGTGGGAATGACGGGGTGAGTGCGGGAATGAGGAGGTGATAAAAGGCTCTGCCGTGATCACCCGCAAGCGCTAAAATAAGCTGCCTT
>CAZHOW010000042.1:0-2921 GCA_964534395.1 uncultured Lishizhenia sp. | reverse complement strand
CTTCGGCAATTCGTGACGCAAAAAATCAATTGGAGTTCATTCAAACTGTAAAAGCAAAAACAGGAGTAGAAATTCAAGTTGTTTCCGGCGAAGAAGAAGCACGATTAATTTATCAAGGTATTCGACAAACCTATGCGTTCAATGAACCAGCAATGGTTATGGATATTGGAGGTGGAAGTACCGAATTCATTTTAGCTAATTCGGAAGGCATAATTGATCTGATTTCCTTGAATATTGGTGTGTCGCGCATTTTTCAATTGTTTTCATTTGAAGATCGTTTATCGAAGACTGATATTTCTCGAATTGAGTCTTTTCTAGAGGAAAACAGCCAATCTTTTTTTGATAGGAAGAAATGCTCCATTTTAGTCGGTGCTTCGGGAAGTTTTGAAACGTTTTACGAACTCGCTTTTCAAAATCCTTTTCCTTCTAAAACGCAGCCCTTTGAAATTCCAATTGATTCATTCAATCAAGAAATCGAGAAAATCATTCAATCAACGCAAGCCGAGCGTGATGAAAATGAGTTCATTATCCCAATTCGGAAAAAGATGGCGCCAATTGCAGCAGTTAAAACACGCTGGGTAATGAATAAATTAGGTGTCGCGCAAGTTTTTGTTTCTCCGATGTCGCTGAAGGAAGGGGCTTTGTGTGTATCTGAATAATTTTGGATTACCAAGATCTTTTTGCGCTTGAGGAGTTTGGTCGCTAAAACTTAACTCTAAAAAAAGCTTCTTCTTTTTTGCTGTCGGTTCAAATCTGCCCGTTAACCAATTTTGGTGTTGTTTGTTGGCTTATTAATTTTTTAATTGGTAAATCAATTTTATTCCGACTCCCAAGATTTCATTTTTGAAAACACAGAATCTCGTCTACCATTCTTAAAATATAGACTGCGATTATCTTACTTCATCTAAAAAACAAAAAATTTACAGTTTTCGAAAAAAAATATAGAATACGAATTAACGTTTTATCTTATCAAATACCAATATTCTTCCATACGTCGTTGTAGCAAAAATAAAAGTTTCATTGGCAAAAAGCGTAAAACAATTTTCAGTTGAAAGTGGATTCCATGTTTTCCCGAAGTCAGTCGAATAATCAATGCCGTTGGTTCCACAGCAATACAATACATTATTCGAAACAATCACACATGAACGATAACCTTTCGGAGATTTCTTGGGTTTCTTCCAGGATTTACCTCCATTTAATGAATAGAAACAGGTGTTTTTTGATTCGGTTGGTTTCGTATAGTCACCACCAACAACGATAATTTTATTTGAATCCAATTCTAATGAATTTTTAAATTTTGGTAAATAACACATCGAGTAGGGCCCACATGATTCACATGCGGGAAAAGGGATATCATAGAATTTCCAAGAATTTCCTGTGTCAGAACTAATAAAATAGCGTGATTTTAAACCACCACTAACAAAAGAAAAATTCCCATTTATAATTTTTACAGTTGAACCACTCGCAGCAAAGGCAGCTTCACCAGAATGAGCCTTGATTTTACCATGGCAAGATGTCCAATTTCTTCCGCTATCCGTTGATTTGTAAAGCGAAAAATGACTATCAATAGGATCTCCCATCAAAAAACCAAGATTTCCATAAAAGCTCATTCCATCAAGAAAAATAGACTTTGTTGAATCGTTTCTGTCGAATATAGGAGTTCTTGTAACCTTTCCGCTTGAATCAATGAAAATGATTGCCCCTTGGTCGCCCGTTTGCATGGCGACGACTTCATTTCGAAAAGTTGAATGAATGTCTCGAATCTCCGGAAATGTGTCTGATAAATGGACGATTTTAAAACAATCCGTTAAAAAATCAAGGCGATAAATTTCTCCATTATTGGTTCCAACGTATTCTCCATTAAATGTTCTTGAGTGAATTGGTTTTTGAGCGTAGTGGAGTGTTTTATATTGTTGGCTAAAAGCTGATAAGTTAATTATTCCATTTATCAGAAACAGTGAGAAAATTAAGCAAACGATTAATGAAAGTTGTTGCTTCGGGACAAAATACATGTAAAAACTTGAATTCATAGAATCCTAAACCTTTCATTAAATCGCTTTTCTTGTTCGATTTTTAGCTCCTCTAAATTTTTTGGAACTGCGCGTTTCCAGCGTTTGTGTGACCATAACCAGAATTCTGGCTTTTGACAAATTTCTGTTTCCAAAAGTCGGGTGTGTGCTTCGGTAATTTCTCCGTATTTCAATTGCTTTGGATTTTCAGTGATGAGTTTTAATTCCATTTCGTAATAACCACGCTTAAGTTTTCTAATCGCGAAAAACACAACCGAAAAATCATATTCATTCGCCATGAATTCAGTTCCAAAAAGAACAGGGGTTGGCTGATTTAAGAAGGTCGTCCAATAGCTTTTTTCAGCGTCAGGAGGAGCTTGGTCGCTTAAATTTAGAATTGCTATTGGTTTTTCTTTATAGGAATCAAAAGCAGCTTTGTAGTTTTTAGCATGTACGACATTCATTCCAAATCGCTGCCGCCGTTCATTTACTTTTTGATCCCAAAATTTACTGGTCATGGGCATGCCAATTCCAAAAGCTTGATGAGGAAAAAGAAAATTTTGAGCACTAATCAACCATTCCCAATTGTTGTAATGACCTGAAACCAAAATGACGTTTTTTCCTTTATCGAACAATTCCTTCATCAACTCGGGATTTTTGATAAACATTCGTTTTGTAAGTTCTTCTTTTGAAATACTTAAGTTTTTGACTCCTTCCACTAACAAATCAGCAAAATGACGATAAAATTTATTTGCTATCTCGAGATGTTGTTTCGGGGTTAAATCTGGAAATGAGTTTTCAATGTTTTTTAGAATGACCTTTTTTCGATAGGGAAATAAATAAATTAGAACGAATGCAAAAAAACTACTGAATAAGTACAAAATTGAAAGTGGCAGTTTCGACAAAGGATTG
>CAZHOW010000041.1:0-2994 GCA_964534395.1 uncultured Lishizhenia sp. | reverse complement strand
AGCTGGTAGAGCAATACACTTTTAATGTATGGGCCCTGGGTTCGAATCCCAGCGGAATCACTAAAATAAAATTAAACCCTTTGATTATCAAAGGGTTTTTTCTTTTAATTACCTTTATGGGTGAAGATAGGGTAAACATTTTATTCTTTCGTACTCTGTACTAATAATTTATTGTTATGTTACTAAAATGAATTACGTTCAAATCTAATAGATATTTACTGTGAATAAATGAAATTGGAAAGTTTATTCAAGTGATCAAACAATTCATTTGTAATATCTTTATGTAACTCCGCAAATGATTTTCGTTCTGGACTTTCAACAAAATATTCCGTTGCCGTCGAAAATGAGTAATGTATATATCGTGAAAGTTTGATTTTTCCAAATTCGAGTGCTTCTCTTGGGATTGAATATTCAGACATAATGTTCTGTAACATTGATTCATCTCTTTCTTCTTCATTTTTAAACTCTTCATCCCAAGATTTTAAAAGGCTATTACTCCAAATGAATTCCATATTCAACTGATTAACCTTTTCATTTGTATTTGGTAGAAAATAAAAAAAGAATGTACCATTTCGCTCATCAGAAAGATGTTTATACCAACTATGAGCATTGGAGAAGGATTCAACAAATAGACGGATAGCCTCGGGACTGAGTTTTTTTAAATATCGGATTTGGGAAAAATATACCTCTGAATTCAATTTTCCGGATTTAGAATATATTAATCACAAATTCTTCCTTTGTGCTTGTCGTTGTGAAAATGTTCGTCTAATTCCTTGAATTCTTTCAGTAGCTCGGCTGAAGGGGGAGTGGCCTGTAATTTTGTTAGGTCAGGTTGACCAGCATCAACCCAACAGGTATACCAAATGGAGCCAACGGCAAGAATAGCTGCACGTAACCTACGTTCTACCATGTTGTTCAAGCGTTTATGATAAATATCACAAAACTCACGAGAATAAACATACATGTTCGTGCTTCCTCTTTGCTCAAAACTATATTTTCTGTCAGCAGGAAAAGTTGCGGTGATTTCCTTTTCCATTCTAAGAACGGAATCTAATGCATTGTGTGAGGCTCGCACATTTTCCCATGAAAAATCGAGTACATTTTTGATATATTTTCCTTTTCCAACAAAGTAATCGTAATCCTCTGCGTTGATTTCAACCAAACGACTTTCCCATAGCCCATGAATTCCTTTTTGACCGGTCAATTGTCCATTGTAATTTTCAGTGGTGTGCAAAGGAACGTGCGAATCTCCGATGTAATGCCCAATGTCCGCAGAATACTTCAGAATCAAATCGACATTTTTCGTTTCAAATGCCTTTTGAAGTTTGTACTTCATGACTTGAATGTGCCAAGGAACGATTCCATAAGCTTGAAGTGTATCTTCAGTAAACTTGGCTACCGCATCATTCCATTTTCTTGGTATAATTTCAAATGGATCCTCACCTGGTTTGTAGTAATGATCTAAATCGATGTAATGACACTGCGCTTCACCTTCAACAGCATAACGACGCATGTCCGGATCAACAGCGTGATCAGTCAGGTATTCCAAATGTTCTTTGTAAAAACCAAACATTTCAGGTGGAAGTGTAAATACGGCAATTCGATTAATACGCTTGTGACCAAAAAATCCCCAAGTTGGTTTGTAGGTATGAAAAATACCGCATAACGAGAAAATCGAGCAAACGACAATCGCAGTAATCGTTTTAAAGCTTGACCAATTTACCATCTTTTAGAATTGGAATTGCATTCGTTTGATTTGGTGTAAGGCAATATTTAATGTCCTCATTCAAATTTAAGTTTTTTAATCGTCTTCTATGTGAACTAGATTTTAAATATCCCAAATAATTATCTTTTGCAGATAAAAACAAATATTTCGCTGCAATCGAAGAGTCTTCTATCGATGTGTATTTTCCTGTTGAAATCAAATAATCTGAAATCGCTCCTGCACAAATGGTATCTTCCAAATTGAATTTATCCTGCCATCCTGAGCAAAGGCAAAGCACATTTTTATTTTGAGTTTCCAACCATTTGCTCAACGAATCCAAGTTTAAAAAAGATCCCACTACCACTGTTTCGGCATTTTTTGCAACGTCCAATGATTTTGTTCCATTTGTGGTTGATAACACTACCTCTTGACCTTTAAAATCCTCTCGCATGTATGCAAAAGGTGAATTTCCAAAATCGAATCCTTCAACGATTTGACCTTTTCTTTCAGCACCGGCAAAATAACCTTTTAGTTTGTAATCCCAAGCTTCCTCAACAGTCGGAACAGGAATTATTGCTTTTATACCATTTTCAAAGGCCGCGCAAATAGCGGATGTTGCTCTGAGAACATCAATCACAACGACAATTTCGAATTCATCTTTGTAGTAAGGGTATTCACCTGGTGTGAAACAAACTTCAACGCGTTTTCTGTTATCTTCCATTGCTTGACAAAGTTACAAAATTGAACTGATAATAATATTGATTAACAATTAC
Organism: uncultured Lishizhenia sp.; assembly: GCA_964534395.1. Classification (GTDB taxonomy): domain Bacteria; phylum Bacteroidota; class Bacteroidia; order Flavobacteriales_D; family Crocinitomicaceae; genus UBA952. The sequence goes on along the minus strand of CAZHOW010000041.1, from coordinate 516 downwards.
TTTGGCATTTGAGTTCAAAAAAAAAATGACCGAAAAACTCCGGTCATTTCTCTTTATTATTTTAATTCAATGTTAATAGCGATAATGCTCAGCTTTGAATGGTCCTTGAACTTGAACGCCAATGTAATCAGCTTGTTCGTCCGTTAATGTTTCCAATTCAACACCAATTTTCGCTAAATGCAAACGAGCTACTTTCTCATCCAAGTGTTTTGGTAACATATAAACATCATTTCCATAGTTAGCAGCGTTTTGCCACAATTCCAATTGAGCCAATGTTTGGTTTGTAAATGAATTAGACATTACAAATGACGGGTGACCCGTTGCACAACCTAAATTAACCAATCTTCCTTCAGCTAAAATAATGATTTCGTTACCTTTAACATTGTAGATATCAACCTGAGGTTTAACTGTATATTTTGTTGAACCGTAATTGTTATTCAACCAGGCCATATCGATTTCATTATCGAAGTGACCGATGTTACAAACGATTGCTTTGTCTTTCATTTTTTCGAAATG
>CAZHOW010000040.1:0-3566 GCA_964534395.1 uncultured Lishizhenia sp. | reverse complement strand
ACCCAGGGCCCATACATTAAAAGTGTATTGCTCTACCAGCTGAGCTACGGAATCGTTTTCATTAAAACGGGTGCAAATATAAGGTTTATCTTTAATTTAAACAATTATTAATCCTTATTTTTGAAATAAATTTTTGATGACATAAATCAAATGTTTGAAAATCAATACATAAACAAAAATCATAAACTTATCTTCCTAATTGGTTTTATGGGTTCTGGGAAAACCACTCTCGGCAAAGTGCTTTCAGAAACTTTAAATTATGATTTTATCGACAGCGATTTATGGATTGAAAAAAAATTAAAAATGAGTATTAATTCCATTTTTTCAGCAAAAGGAGAAGTTTTTTTTAGGGAATTGGAATTGAACTTCATTGAAAACATCAATCCAAATAAACCAAAAGTTATTGCAACAGGTGGAGGCCTTCCTTGTTTTAACGGAAATATTAAAAAATTGAAGGAACTAGGAACCGTAATTTATCTTGAAGCTTCACCCGAATTAATTATCGAACGCGTTAAATTCGATGATACGAGGCCCTTACTAAAAAACCAACAGAACCAAGAATATATGGCTTTCATTCAGAACAAACTTGAAGAAAGAAACGTTTTCTACAAACAAGCTCATTATACAATTGACGCCAATCAATCTGTTGAAAACCAACTCACTGAAATTAAATGTCAACTTTCCTAGAAGAAACACAAAGTCTTAATTATAATCATCCCGATTTCCAGCAATTTTTGAAGGAATTTAACTTCGGTAAAAATTCTACCGATAACGCTAAAGAAATATATTACAAAATCCGAGATCATTTTCTGTATGACCCATATCACTTAGATCTTAGTGAAAAAGCATTGGTCGCAAGTGAAATCATAAAAAAAAAGAGAGCTTGGTGCGTCGAAAAAGCGTTAGTAATGGTCACTTGTTGCAGAGCGATTGGAATTCCTTCTCGTTTTGGATTTGCTATTGTTACAAACCACATTGGTGTTGAAAAACTCACTAATTATCTCCAACGAAATGAAATCGTTTTTCATGGTTATGTAGAAGTATTTTTAGAAAACAAATGGATTAAATGTACTCCAGCATTCGATAAGCGAGTTTGCAGGCTTTCAGGCGTTTCTCCACTTGATTGGGACGGAAAAAATGATTCTATGTTTCAAGAATTTGAAAATGAGAAAAAATTCATGGAATACCTGCATTTTTATGGTGAATTTGCTGATATTCCCTTCGAATTAATGCATAAAGAGATGAGGAAATATTACCCCCATTTGTTCGAAACGAATTTTGATTCAAAAGATTTTTCTTTCAAGTACGAATCCTGTTTTTTTTTGTTAACCAATTAATTGCTGAAAAAGTAAGGAATTAGGTTGAAGGTATTAGAAATCAAATCCTTTTTTTTCAATTTTTGCTGTATTGAATTTGGACTTTCTGCATTCAAAATTTCAATATCAATTAGTAATGAATCCTGGTTTATGTATTTTGAAATTTATTTAATTTAGTTTGTTTTTTTTATTATCATTTTACTTGCTCTGATTTTGATGACGAAAAGTCCTATTAATTTCTTAAAATTTTATTTTTAGAAGCAACATTTGTCTTGTTCAATTCGTTTAAACGTTGTTAAAAATGCGCCTATAAAACCTTCTCTCACCATATTGATATTTATCGTATTGACATTTAGTCATTTAAAGGCTCAAATAGTTTCTCCATTCAACATTCGATATCAAACAAATCAAAAAGGTGGAATAAGCATTTTATCTAATTTGGCTTTAACTTGTAATTCAAACAACAATAATTGTGGGACTTTTCAGAATCAATTACCACCGAATGGAAATCACAACCAAGACGGTGGAATTTCGATGGGTTACGTTGATACAGATGTTTCGCCACTTACATGGATGTCTAGTAGTGATAGTCTAAATTTACCTATTTGTAGCGAAATTTCATGGGCAGGACTCTATTGGAGTGCACGAATAAATGCGAATACGACCAATTACGCGAATAGAAATCAAGTTAGAATTAAAGTAAATAACGGTTCTTTCATAAATTTAACAGCAGACAATTTATTAGATGTAACAACAATACCTGGTAATCAAGGATTTGCGATGCCTGGTTATTATTGTTTTAAAGACATCACATCGATTGTTCAGCCAACTGGAGGAAATGGCAGATTTACAATTGCCAACATCGTCGCTCAAACCGGTGTTAATAATTTATTCGGAGCTTGGTCAATAGTCGTTGTTTATAAAAATTCGCTTCAATCGATGCGTAATCTGACCGTTTTTGACGGTATGGCCTATGTGAGTAATCAAAATAACTTGGATATCCCTATTTCAGGTTTTACTACACCTTCGATTGGACCTGTTAGTTTCGAATTGGGTGTTGTTGCTTATGAAGGAGATCGAAGCATACAGGGTGATCGATTGCAATTTAATGGTAATGGAACTTTTCTTAATGTGCCTGATCCCTTAAGAAATTCAACCGATTTTTTCAATAGCACGATTACATACAATGGTTCACTAACTCCATTTCGGAATCCAAATTACAACAATACGTTGGGATACGATGCTGGAATATTTATACCTAATAATTCAACTCAGACTTACCTGCCAAACAGCGCAACTTCAGCGACGGTTCGAGTTGCCACTTCTCAAGATGCCATCCTTCCGCGAGTCATTACCTCTGCTATTGACATTTATGAGCCTGATTTAAGAGCGACTGTTTATATTAATGACTTAAATGGTCCGCCTGCTATGCCCAATGATATTCTTGAATATAAGATTGTAGGGAAAAACATCGGTTCTGATTTATCCTTAAATACATTTATAACAGATACATTAGACATCCGAACTGAGTATATTCCAAATACCATTACTTTTTTGAATGGACCTTTTGCAGGGCCAAAAACAGATGGAACGGGTGACGATCAAGCAGAATATATTGCAGCGACTCGAACAATTAAGGCGAGAGTAAACACAGGTGCTTCAAATGCAGTTGGTGGCTTAATGGTAAATTCTCCCAATGGAGCGGATAGTGCTGTCGTAAGATTTAGAGTTCGTGTTGTAGATGATTGTATTATTTTAAGTTGTGACAGCACCTTAGAAAATAAAGCTTACATTTTTGGAGAAGGTGAGATATCTGGCAATTCATACAACAATGGTGGAGCTACTGACGTTTACGATGCAAATGGTTGTCCGTCCTCTTCCAGTAATTTGATTTCAGTATATGCTCCTAATTGCCCCCCTATTGATATTTCGAATGACGCACCATTTTGTCAAGGTGACACCTTACATTTATGGTCAGTAAATTCAATCTATGCGAATTACCTTTGGACAGGGCCAAATAATTTTTCTTCCTCATCTTCGAGCATATCAATTCCTAATGCGAATTCGAGTTATTCAGGAATATACAATTTATCCGTTTCATTGATTGACGGCTCATGCGCCTACAACAATTTATTAGATACCGTGACAATTCACTCTAATCCAATCATCAATTTAGATTCGCTAAAAAATATAACTTGCTTCAACGCTTCCAACGGAAAAATATATGTGAGTATATCCTCAGGCACTCCG
>CAZHOW010000039.1:0-3857 GCA_964534395.1 uncultured Lishizhenia sp. | reverse complement strand
CGTCTGTAATGTTTTTGAATGGATGGAATTGGGAGGATGCAACGCTACTGAAAGATGATGGAATTCACGTCAACTGGCCGTCTAGTTTGGAAGGTGGTGGTTGGTGGGCTGAACCTGCGCCAAAAAAACGCAATGAAAATTACGAGAAAGCAAAGCAAGAGTTGATTGACTTTTTCGAAATGGCTCGGGCATATAGTGCTGATAAACCAGCTAAGACTGATCAACGTTTGGAGGCCATGAAGACTTTTTTTCAGAAAGAATCTACTGAGCGAGTTTATTTCCATGCTTCTGAACTTCAGCAAATTTTGGATGTCATAGATTTTGCGAATAAATTCAATTTGAAATTCCCCGTGATTGTCGGTGGTTATGATGCGCATTTGGCAGGAAAAAGATTGAAAGACGCTAAAATTCCGGTTATGCTGCAGCGCTTGCATAGTTTACCTGAAAACGAAGAGGATACTGTTGATCTACCGTTCAAATTACCATCACTTTTACAAAAGGAAGGAATCAAATTCTGTTTACAAAACGAAGGTGATATGGAAGTAATGCACACACGTAACCTACCTTTTTTGGCCGGAACAGCAATGGCTTATGGTTTGTCCGAAGAGGAAGCCATCCGCTCAGTTTCACTTTCTCCATGCGAAATTTTGGGGATCGACAAGAATTATGGTTCAATTGAGGTCGGAAAATCAGCTACGCTTTTTGTGTCGAAAGGATCTGCATTGGATATGAAATCAAATCAATTGACGTTGATTCTTTCGAATGGAAAATTCGTTTCAACGGATAATTTTCAAACGAAGTTATTCAACAAGTATCAGGATAAGTATATAAAAGATAAACAATGAAAAAAATAGTCGCGATTTCAATTTTCTTATTTCTTGTATCCGGGTTATTTGCCCAACGTGAAATTCGCATAACCACGATTAAAGGCGAGGATACAACCACCATTAATTTAGATGAGCAACTCGGTAAATTGAATTCCATTATTGAATTTACGATGTTAAAAATGATTGATGATAGTACCATATCCAATATCAATAGGAAATTCGAATTATTAATTGATACCGTTTTTATTTCCAAGGATGTGACAATCGAACCAATGGATACAACGAAAATCAGATTGGGAGGAAAGAAGATAATGATTATTGAGGACAAGATTGGTTCAAGCAATGGTGATCGTAAAATAATCATTGATGAAGATATTACCCAGAAGAACGGCAAATCAAAGGAAAATGATGATGAGGAACCCAAAGAAAATGACCACGCGCATTGGGCGGGTTTTGGAATAATGGCAAATGGGTTTCTTAATTCTTCTGGTAAAATAAGTACCGCCGCTGATGCAGATTTTCTTGAATTGGACTATGCACGGAGCATTGGCGTCAATTTCAATTTGCTCGAAAAAAGATTTCCTATTTTTAAAGAATACATTGGTTTGACAACTGGACTTGGAATTCAATGGAATCGCTATATGTTAAAAAACAATGTAGACGTTTTTTCAAATCAAGATTCGACCTTTGGGGTCGCGAATGGTTTTATCGACTATCGTAAAAATGTATTGAGAGCGACTTATTTACAAGCTCCTTTGTTATTGGAATTCAATACGAATAAAAATCCCGAAAAAGCATGGCATCTTTCAGTTGGCGTGGTAGGTGGAATTCGTATCGGTTCCAGTTTGAAAACCAAATGGGAAGAAGATGACAAAACGCGAAAAGAACGCGTTAAATCCAACTTTAATTTGAATCCTTTTCAAGCTTATGGAACCGCAATAGTTGGTTACCACAATGTTAATCTATATGTGAATTATGGATTAACTGAAATATTCGAAAAAGGAAAAGGACCTGCTTTCTCGCCGGTGAATGCTGGGGTGTTGTTTAATTTTCATGATGCCCGTGGTAAACGTGGTTATCATTTTCTATAATTCAATTTCTAGCGACAGAAATTTTCGAAAAAGGAAAACGCCCGACTTTTTCTCCAGAGAATGTGGGAGTGTTGTTTAATTTTTAATTTAAAGAAAAGTTTAATCTAGTAAATAATCTTCAATGTTCTCAGGTGTGATCACATGGAATGAATGTTGTTCATAGTTCCTAGAGAATGTTTTACTCAGTCTAGCTTTTGCATTTTTATTCCATTTGATTTCAAATGCATGAAATGCTTGGTTTTCCTCGATTACTAAATCGATTTCTTGCTGATCTTGTGTTCTCCAAAAGTAGAAATTAACCCAACGATTATCGTAACGGTGTTTTTTATAAATTTCACTGATGACGTAATTCTCCCACAAGGCTCCGATGTCGGCTCTGTTTTCTGGTAAGTTGAAATTCCCAAGTAATGCATTAACCACACCGTTATCTACAAAATAGATTTTCCGTCCTTTTTTTAATTCTTTTGAATGGTTTCGACTTAACGCTTTTAATCGAAAGATGATGAAACTGTCTTCCAACAATTGAATATATTTCTCAACGGTAGAATTGTCAATTTTGAGTTCTTTTGATAGATTGTTGTAATTAATTTCCGTTCCAATCCGAAATGCTAATAATTGGAGCAAATGAACAAGTTTATCGGGCATTTTCAATCCTTCAAACATCAAGATGTCTTTGTATAAATAGCTATCTGTCAGTAGCTTCAGACGTTGTTTTTCTTCTCCACTATTCAATGCTATTTCAGGATATGAGCCATAAAGTAATCGCACTGGTAACATTCTTTTTTCTTCAATTAACCCGTGTTGTTTTACGAGTTCAGCAAAGGAAAATGGGAATAACTGAAATTGCCATTTACGACCGGTCAATGGCTCATTCGTTTTGTTTTTTATTTCAAACGCGGAGGACCCAGTGGCAATAACTTGTATGTCTTTCAGTGAATCATTTATGATTTTAAGCTTAATTCCAACATCATTCAATGTTTGCGCTTCATCAATTACAATAAGTTTATTTGTCCCGAAATAATTCTTTAATCGAGTAGATGTAGCATTTTCAAATAAAGCCTGAATATCAGGTTCATCTGCATTCAGCCATAAAGCATCGCTTTTACCTTTTATGATCTCCCTTAAAAGCGTCGTTTTTCCAACTTGTCGGGGTCCTAAAAGAATAATTACCTTTCCTTTGAAAAGTTTTTCTTCAATGCTCTTTCGTATTTCTCGTTGAATCATCCTATTCGGATTTTAGACAAATATCGTATTATTTTAGGATACAACCAAAAATAAAACGTATTATTTTAGGATACAACCAAAAATAATACGAAAAAATGATTTTAATTTATTTTCATAAATCGCAAATTACTCGCTTTTGGATTCGATATTCTCAAACATAATCGAATTACCGTTGTTTAAATAAAATGAATAAAACCATTTTTTGGCATCGGCGAGATCTGCGAATTCATGACAATGCTGGACTATACAAGGCATTGAAATCAAGTGCATCGGTTCAACCAGTTTTTATTTTTGATCGGAATATTTTGGATTTACTTCCAAAGAATGATCAGCGCGTTTTGTTTATTTACCAATACGTTCAGAAGCTAAAAGAAGCATATCGAAAACTTGGTTCAGATTTATGGGTTTTTTATGGAAAGCCGTTGGATATTCTTCCAAAATTGACAGAGGAAAAAGGATTCGATTCAGTTTATACCAATCGTGATTACGAGCCTTATGCCTTGGAGCGTGACAAAACCATGTTTGATTTACTGAAAAACAAGAACGTAGAATTTCACGGAGCAAAGGATCATGTCATTTTCGAAAAAAACGAGGTGTTAAAGGATGACGGAAAGCCATACACTGTATTTACACCTTATTCTAGAAAATGGAAATCGAAGATGAATGACTATTTTTTGTCTTCTTATTCGGTTGAGAAATACTTTGGAAATCTGAA
>CAZHOW010000038.1:0-4453 GCA_964534395.1 uncultured Lishizhenia sp. | reverse complement strand
GCTGATGCCTATCACTTAACAGGAACACATCCGGAAGGAGCTGGGGCTGTTTTAGGAATGAATGAGGCGCTTCGTGAAGCTGGAATTTCAGCAGACGAAATTGATTATGTAAACATGCACGCTACTTCCACGCCATTGGGTGATACATCAGAATTGATTGCTGCGAAAACCGTTTTTGGAGATCGAAAATCGTTAACCATTTCTGCAACCAAATCTATGACAGGTCACTTGCTAGGTGCGGCTGGTGCAATTGAAGCCATTGCTTGTGTCAAAGCTTTGGAAACTGGGTTTATCCCACCAACAATAAACACAGGAATTATTGAGCCTGAATTTGAAAATTCGTTTAATTTTCCTTTAGGAAAGGCAGTTCAAAAGCATATTGAATATGCTATGAGCAATACCTTTGGATTTGGAGGACATATTGCTTCGGTTGTGATGAAGAAAGTATAAGAAATAATCTCCTTGTATTTTGATTTCCCGAAAGATAATCAGTTATTAGTATTGAATTAATTTCAATATAACTGCGGGAACTCAATCGGATCAACTTCTTGCATCATTCCATAAGCCTTTTCAATGATATCGTCAACACTTGGTTTTGAGAAATAATCTCCATCTGTTCCGTAAGCAGGTCTATGATCTTTTGCACTTAGCGTTTCAGGAGCAGAATCCAAATGGTAATATCCTTTTTGTTCTACTAATATTTTATCCAACATGAAAGCCGTGGCACCGCTACTGACATCTTCATCGACAATTAACAAGCGATTTGTTTTTTTCAACGATTCAGAAATCATATGGTTGATGTCAAAAGGCAAAAGCGTTTGAACGTCAATCAATTCCACTGAAATACCCATTTCTTCCAACGTTTGTGCGGCAATTTGACAAAGATTGAATGTCGATCCATAGGAAACGAGTGTTATATCTGTTCCTTCTTTCACAATTTCAGGAATTCCTAGCGGCTCTCTGAATTCACCAACATTGATTGGCATTCGTTCTTTGGTTCGATATCCATTTAGTGGTTCAATAACTAATGCTGGCTCATCCGCTGCCATTAAGGTGTTGTAGAAACCTGCCGCTTTGGTCATATTTCTTGGAACGCAGACATGAATTCCTCGCAATGCATTAACAATCATTCCCATCGGAGAACCACTGTGCCATATTCCTTCCAACCTGTGTCCACGCGTAGAAATAATCAACGGCGCTTTCTGTCCGCCTTTTGTTCTGTACTGAACGGTTGCCAAGTCATCCGATAATATTTGCAGAGCATAAAGCAAGTAGTCCAAGTATTGAATTTCAGCAACTGGGCGCAAACCGCGCATTGCCATGCCGATTCCTTGTCCAATTATTGTGCATTCACGAATTCCTGTATCAAAAACTCGAATTTCGCCAAATTGCTCTTGCAAACCTTCTAATGTTTGGTTTACACCGCCAATTTTACCTGCATCTTCTCCAAAAACTAGCATTTCTGGATGCTTTTCCAATAATTTCCGGTAGTTTTCACGAAGAATAATTCGACCATCCTCCATTTTTATATCCGAATCGTATTGTGGAGCAATTGGATTTATTTTGAGCGCATTTTTAGTTGATTCTGAGTGAAGATGTGAACTGTATCGATCAAAATTGTCGGCTAAACTATTTTGAATCCAAGCAGCCAAAGCAGATTTTGATGGTGTGTTTTCTTCTCGAACCATTCGTAAAACTTTTCGAGCCGTATTCAATACATCCTTTCTTATTGGTTCGAACGCTTTTTCTAATGCTTCTGCTTCTTTTGCAATGAAAACTCCATTTGAACTTTCGTTAGCTAAGGATTTAAGGATTCCGACTGCTTCATTCAAATCGGTTTTGATCGTTTCTGAGAAAGCTTTCCAAGCATTATTTTTTGCTTGACGAACGCGTTCTTTCGCGTCTTTCTGAATTTGTTCAATCTCTGTTTCATCAGCTAATTTCAATCCGTTTGCTTCAAATGCCAAAATCCATTCTTTGAATTTTTGAATGCAATCGAATTCAGCTTCCCATTTTAAGCGGTCTTCGGATTTATAACGTTCGTGAGAGCCAGACGTCGAGTGACCTTGTGGTTGATTGACTTCTTTAACATGAACAAAAACCGGTACGTGTTCATCGCGTGCAATTTTTACTGCTTTTTCGTAAGTCTCACACAAATGAGCGTAATCCCAACCTTTGGAAACAAAAATTTCGTATCCTGATTTATCTTTTGTGCGTTGCATTCCTGAAAGTGCTTCAGAAATACTTCCTTTAGTCGTTTGATATTCTCTTGGAACTGAAATCCCATAACCATCATCCCAGACTGACATAACTACTGGGACTTGTAAAACTCCCATCGCATTTATTGATTCCCAGAAAGGACCTTCTGACGTCGATGCATCTCCAATTGTTCCAAAAGCTACTTCATTTCCATTGTTGCTGAATTTCTTGAATTCCTCAGAATCTCGTAATGCCGGGTTGTTTCTATATACTTTTGATGCTTGAGCTAAACCAACCAATCGAGGCATTTGTCCGGCTGTAGGCGAAATATCCGAAGAACTATTTTTTTGTTTGGTTAAGTCCTTCCATTCTCCATTTTCATCGATATTTCGAGTTGAGTAATGACCTCCCATCTGTCTTCCTCCGGAAAGTGGTTCAACGTTTACATCCGTGTGAGCGTACAAACCTGCGAAATACTGTTCTAGGGTAAGTTCTCCAATAGCAAACATTAGTGTCTGGTCTCGATAGTATCCTGAACGAAAATCTCCATTTTGGTATTGCTTTGACAAAGCGATTTGAGCAACTTCTTTTCCATCACCGAAAATTCCAAATTTGGCTTTTCCCGTCAAAACTTCTTTTCTGCCCAAAAGCGATGCTTCACGCGATTCACATGCTAGGCGAAAATCTGCAAGAATCTGATTTTTAAAGGTTTCGAAATCAATCGATGGAGTAGGGGCTTCTTTTATTTTGTCTGACATAACCTTGTAAATGTGTAACAAAGATAAGTAAAATCGTCCTAGTTAGGTTTGTTTGAAACGTTAAACCATTGTCAAATCCAATGAAAGTTCCAAAAAATCATAAAATGCAACTTACACTTTGTTTTTGATGATTACAAATTTTCCACTTTTGTAGAATGAAAATTGAATTGTGTGCTGCGTCACAAGAAGCCATTCAAGTTGCTTCAAATCTCAAAATAGACCGAATTGAATTGTGTCAAAATCTGGATCAAGGAGGCTTGACTCCTTCTGCGGGTATGATAAAGTATGCAAAAGATATAGGTTTGGAAACACACGTGTTAATTCGTCCAAGAGCGGGCGGTTTTCACTATTCTGATGAGGAAATAAAATTGATTTTGAACGATGTTCAATTTTGTAAGGAATTTGGAGTGGATGGAATCGTTGTTGGGTTTTTACAGCCAAATTTTGAGATTGATACGCATGCTATTGAAATAATTAATTCAATCCGAGGAGATTTAAAATTGACGTTTCATCGCGCTTTTGATGATACAATCGAATGGAAGCGGTCGTTGGATAAATTGATTTCGTGCGGTGTTGATCGAATTCTGACTTCTGGTTTTGCTTCGAATGTGGATATCGGTTTAGCAAATTTGATTGAAATGACAAACTATGCGAACGGACGTATCGAGATTATGCCTGGTGGAGGTGTAAATGCCGGAAATGTTTTGAAAATCAAGCGGGAGCTTGAACCTAAAAGCATTCATTTTTCAGGAACAGTTAAAGTGTTGATGGATGAGGAATCTGCTTTTTCAGAGACCCTACTGAAAGCTGATGCAAATCGAATTGCAAAGTTGTGTGATTTGATACGTGAATGATTTGATAAACAATTGTTTATGTTTAACTTCAATTTATCGAAAAACCGAGAATTGGAGTTTTCTTAATGCTAATTTTTCCATTCGAAATCAACCATTGCACTTCTAAATCTTTGAAAACAATAAAGTGCGGTTAAGTCCGAAAATGAATGAATAATCTCTGAAACCGATTTTTTGTTATTTTTGATTGACCCTCGCATATGGAAGTCTTTCAATTAATTCAGTTTTTGCATACCCATCAAGTCCATTAATTGCAACTACATTGCCTTTATCCAATCGAATCCAATAATCAACCTCTAAGAGGTCGTCCTGAACAAAGATTTTTTCAATGGAGGCAATGATATGAATAGTTCCGTTTTCTTCAATTTTGTATTCGTTGACGTATTTACACAGCAGTTGAACAGGGCTCGACTTAACAAAAGGCACAAGACAATCCGATTTTATTTCCATCTCAATTTCCGTAACCTCAAATTCATTTACTTCCGGAGCATAATTCGCTGAGGTTTGGTGCGCTTTCGCGATAAATGAATTCGAAATAGCATTAACCGAAAAGTATTCGGTTTCCTTGATATTTGAATAAGTATGTCTCGGAACCGTTGTTGGACGAAGAATAAATCCTAATAATGCGGGATCACTTCCCAAATG
>CAZHOW010000037.1:0-5137 GCA_964534395.1 uncultured Lishizhenia sp. | reverse complement strand
CAGCGCAAAGTTCAGCGACGCTTCCAGCTCGGAGCGTTGGAGCAGCGCTAGGCGTTTGATATTGTCGATGCCTAGCCCGCCCACCAGGTGCACCTTGCACGGCTGCTCGCCCATTTGGATGACGCGCCGCCGGTATTCTTCGGCCGCCACGAAGTGCAGGTGCGACATCTTGGTGATCGAGTGGCGAATCGCCTCGTCGATCAGGCCTTCTGTCGCCTCGCCGCCATGCAGGTGGGCGATCGGGATGCGAGCCACCAGCGCCGCAGAAGCCGCGGCAAAGATTTCGAAACGGTCGCCCAGCACCAGCACTAAGTCGGGCTTGAGCGCCTGCAGTGCGTCGGCAAAACCGATCATACCCAGCCCCGTCGACTTGGCGATGCCGACCGATGTGTCGGAACTTGTCAACATTTCCACCTTGTGGTCGATGGCAAAACCGTCGCGCTCAATATCGCGCCAGGTTAGCCCGAACTCCGGCGACAGGTGCATACCGGTGGCGATCACCTGCAAAGTCAGGGTTGGATCGTCCTTGATGCCCTGCATTACCCAACGCAGCAATCCATACTCGGCTCGGGTGCCGGTGATTACGCAAATTTTGCGTTTCATAGTTGAATTAACTCGTCCACAGCAAAGCTGCGCGGTGCGACGCGCCCTATCACCTCATCCCAATGCATGGGCGAGATGCCTGTTCCAGGGCGTTTTGTGGTGACGTTTTGTACAGTAAAAATCTCACCTTCACTGATTACTTGGCTTGCAACCAGTGATTTTCGAACTATTGGCTTGTTCCGTGTCTCGCTTGGTGTAAGGCGTTTGATGCCATCACCTAACGCAACTTCAATATTGCGAATTGCGGACACCATGGCCTTTAGCTCGGCGGGGTCTAAGCTGGCTTGATGGTCGGGGCCGGGCAAGTTTCGGTCTATTGTGAAATGCTTTTCGATTACCGTTGCACCCATTGCCACTGCGGCAGTTGCTACTTCAATCCCCTGAGTATGGTCGGAATAACCTACAGCCACACCAAAGGCGGCTTGTATGCTTTGCATGGCACGCAAGTTAACTTCTGCCATGGGAGTGGGGTATTCGGTGGTGCAGTGCAACACTGTGATGCTGGTGCGGGGGGTACCAGCCTGCTCCAGAACATCGATGGCCGCTTCTATATCGCCCAACGTCGCCATACCGGTGGACAGAATGGTGTTTTTGCCAAGATGTCCTATGTGGCGCAGATACGGAAGATTGGTGACTTCACCAGAGGGTATTTTGAAGTATTCCTGGCCAAGACTGACCAGCAAGTCAACACTTTCAATGTCAAACCCAGTCGAGAAAAAGCCGATGCTGCGCTTAGCACAGTGTGCGATAAGTTCATGATGCATTGCTTCAGTGAGTTCCAGGCGTTTTAGCATGTCATGCTGCGATTCATTTTCGTCTGTCGACAGGTTTTGGTAGTCTGCCTTTTTAGCAATGCGGGTGACTAGACGGCTGGCGTTAAACGTTTGGAATTTGACCAAATCGGCTCTGGCGTCTGCAGCCGCGTCAATCAACTGCATGGCTAACCCAAGATCGCCATTGTGGTTAACGCCTGCTTCGGCAATGATGAGTGTTCGCTTAATCATGATGTTATGTACCCAGAAAATTGGGCGTTGTCTGGCAGGTTGTGACGAACTGCTAGGCCCATACCTACCAAACAATTCTGCCCAAGTGACACACCTTCCTTGATGCTGCTGCCGCTGCCAACAAAGCTACCAAATCCGATCACAGTGTTGCCGTTAATGATGGCACCTGTTGAAATATGGCAATGGTCAGCTAGGGTTGAATCGTGCTCGAGCAGTGCACGTGTATTGATGATGCAGTTTTCCCCCACGCTGGCACCGGCGTTGACTATGGCACCATGCATTACGATAGTCCCAGCGCCTATGGATGCATGACGAGAAACATAAGCACTAGGCGCAATGATGGTGGGCAAACGAAACCCAAGGGCCACGACCTGCTGGTATAGCCGGGTGCGATTTGCGGGCGTTTTAATTTGACCTAATGTGATCAGTGCACATGGAATGGTTTTCGCCAGCTCTGGCAAATCGGTATCAGTGCCGATCACGGCATAACCAAGGTGATCGTCATGCATCTCGTCTGGCATACCGATAAGCCCGGCAATTTGGTAGCCACCGTGCTGCTCGATTACATCGATACACGCATGAGCGTGGCCACCGGCACCAATCAAGATCAGACTAGGTGTGCTCATGTGGCTACAGTACCAAGGCCAGAACTGCTGGGGATGTTTATCGTTCGCTGCTCTAGCGATTCGGCCACTGGCAAGGGCGCGCTAGGCGATTTGACATACATGGGCAGTCGGTTCATCAGTGCCCAGATCGGGCGAGTCATCAAGCCTTCGTCATTGGTAGCGGCTAACACGGCATCGCGTTGATCGGCATGCGCTGCGTCTAGTAGTAATGTCTGCAACCAGTAGTTGCTGATACAACCAGCTGGCTCGGCAACTAAGTGCACGCTACTCACGTTTGCAAAAGCTGCCTGATACTGTTCAAACAGGCGGCGCTTATCGCGCAAGAAACCTGGCAACTGTTCGAGCTGCGCACAACCCAAGGCGGCATTCAGGTTGGGTAACCTGTAGTTGAAGCCCACCTCATCATGCATAAAGTTCCATCGATGCGGCAACTTGGCTGTTGTCGTGATGTGTTTGATCCTTTTGCCCAGTTCGACATCATTGGTCAGGATGGCACCACCGCCGCCGGTGGTGATGGTCTTGTTGCCGTTAAAGCTCAATGTACCCATCAATCCAAAAATGCCAGTGTGCTGGCCGCCCACAGTACTGCCTAGTGACTCAGCAGCATCTTCGATCAATTGCAAATGGAAATCATGTGCTATGGCTAAAAGCGCATTTATATCGACCGGATGCCCAAAGGTGTGCATTGGCACCATTGCTCGGATGACTCGACCAGTACAGCGGTTGACGCATTGCCCGTTGCGCATTTCGGCAATAGTTGACAGATATTCACGCAGGGCGACTGCATCCATGCCAAGCGACCGTACTTCACTGTCAACAAAATGCGGCGTTGCCTGGCAATAGGCCACCGCATTAGCGGTGGCGATGAAGGTGAGTGCTGGCAACAAAACCTCGTCGCCAGCTTTGACGCCAGCTAACATCAGCGCCACGTGCAGTGCGGCAGTGCCATTGACCACGGCAACCGCACGTTTGGCACCCGTGAAGTTAGCTAAGTCATCCTCGAAACGGTCAACAAACTTGCCGACAGACGACACGTAGGTTGAATCAAGACATTCCTTTAAATAAACCCATTCATTCCCACTAAAACGGGGCTCATGTAAGCCTAGTGGTCCGTCACCCACTACAGACTTAATTGCGCGGACGATGTCCTGCGGCAGATTTCTATGTGTGTCCATGACGCTTAGATGTGGTAGAGGTCAGCCTTGTAGGCGGACAAATTTGCAGGTTCACGAAACCAAGCAATGGTCTCTGTTAGGCCGCGAAGGAAACCCTGACGACTGCCGTATTTGGGTTGCCAATCGAGTAGTTCGCGCGCTTTAGTGTTGGATGCCCACAAACGTTCAACCTCACTTTTTTCTGGTCGCAAACGTTGTTCATCTGTAATGATTTCAATAGAAATTCCCATTGCCTCAGCAATTGCGTGAGCGGTGTCACCAATCGAAATCTCGAAATTACTGCCAATGTTGATAACTTCACCAGTGCCACGATCCGATTCCAGTGCGGCAATGAAACCGGATACCGTATCGCCCACGTAGTTAAAGTCGCGTGTTGGAGATACCGCACCAAGTTTGATTTGTCGCTGTCCATTGGCGATCTGCGTGATGATTGTTGGAATCACTGCGCGGGCTGATTGGCGCGGGCCGTAGGTATTAAAGGGGCGCAAAAGCGTTACCGGCGTGCCAAACGATGAATGGAAAGACATGGCGATTTGGTCTGCACCAATCTTGCTTGCCGAATAGGGTGACTGGCCCTGCAATGGGTGGTCTTCAGTAATGGGTACATATTGTGCGGTGCCATACACCTCGCTGGTTGATGTTTGCACTACCTTGCTCACGCCCAAGTCACGTGCCGCTTGAACTATATTAAGAGTGCCCTTAATGTTGGTATCAACGTAAGTGTCTGGTGAGTGATATGAATAGGGGATAGCGATGAGCGCCGCTAGGTGCAACACTGCATCACACCCTTTCATGGCAGTTCGCACGCCATTTGAGTCCCTTATATCGCCAGCGAATACTTCGAATTTGCCCTTCACGTCTGATGCACAACGGTCTAGCCAACCCCACGAGTTGAAGGAGTTGTACAGCACAAAGGCACGAACATCGTAGCCCGCGCGTACCAATTCTTCTGTAAGGTGGGATCCAATAAAACCATCGGCGCCGGTAATCAGAATTTTTTTCATAAGTCGTTTAAAAAATTAGCAGAATTGAAGACGTCAGTTAATAGTGGCCAAGCAACGTCCAATCCGCCGCTGGTCCGCTTCCGTTAAATGGGGTCCCATAGGGAGGCTAATGACTTGCTCCGACGCCTCATCGCCTTTTGGTAGGTTTACAGACGGATCAGAAACTGCTGGTTGCTTGTTCAATGGAATCGGGTAATGGACAGCCGTCGGGATGCCTGCTTGCTTTAACTTCTCCTGAACGGAATCGCGGTTATGCACTCGAATTGTGTACTGAGCAAAGACGCTGACGTTGTGAGGGTCGATGTAGGGCAATACTATCGGGGTCGTGAGTTGCTGCTCCGCGTCCGTAAAGACGGTTGCATAACGAGTTGCCACTTGCTGGCGTAGGTTTATTTCTTCTTCAAAGATGGCTAGCTTGGGTAACAAAATAGCCGCTTGCAGGGTGTCCAGTCGGCTGTTGACGCCTACGCGGATGTGGTGGTAGCGGCGGTCTTGGCCGTGGCGGGCAATTTGCCGCATAACTTTGGCCAGTTCGTCGTCGTTCGTGAAGATGGCCCCGCCGTCGCCGTAGCAACCCAAGGGTTTGCTGGGGAAGAAGCTGGCGCATGCAATGGTGGTCAGGTTGCAGCTTTTGCGGCCTTTGTAGGTCGCGCCAAAGCTTTGGGCGGCGTCTTCAATGACGGGTATGCCGTGTTTGGCTGCGATGGCGTTGATGGCGTCAAAGT
>CAZHOW010000036.1:0-5210 GCA_964534395.1 uncultured Lishizhenia sp. | reverse complement strand
CTATGTCCCCGAGATATCGCTGACCTTGCGCGACTGGATTTACAACAAATAAAGCCCAAACAGGGGGCGGCGCTTTTGCGTCGTCAGCCCTGCATCTGCTTCAAAGAGGCCAACGGCAAAGCATTCAGCTCTGCCCTGGCTTCTTTCCATGTGGGGTAATGCGTGTCCAGCAAAGCCACAAAGCGGTCGCTGTGCGTGGGCTCCAAAAAATGTGCCAGCTCATGCACGATCACGTACTCCAGCAAATCTTTGGGCTTTTTCACCAGTTCGGTGTTGAGCCGGATGTTGCCAAGCCTTGGGTTGCAACTGCCCCATTGGGTTTTCATGCGCTGCAAAAAGTAGCTTGACACCTGCACTCCCAAGCGCGGTGCCCAGCGCTCTATCAGCTTGGGTACTACATCGTGCAGCAACGCCTTGTGCCACTCGTGCATCACCTCGGCACGCTTGTCCAGGCTACTGCCCGGTCGCACTTGCAGGGTGATGTGTTTGTGGTCCAGCTTCACTTGCGGTTTGGCATCCAGCTCAACCACCCGCAGCAAATAGCGCCGCCCCCACAGGTAATGTGTTTCGCGCGTCACATGCTGGCGGGGCGTTTCGCGGGCTTGCGACTTCAGCGTCGCTTTTTGCTGGCGAATCCAGCCCAGCTTGGAAATCGCATAAGCCCGCGCCACCTCAGGCCGTGTGCCCGTGGGCGCGACCAAGGTCACCCGCCCGTTAGGTGGGTGCACGGTCAGGTGCACGTTTTTGACAGCCTTGTACACCGTCTCAATATGCACCTCGCCCAAAACAATGCGCTTGCTCATGGCCTGATCGTCAGTAGCCCGGCTGGTTTTTCACGATCTCGTAGACCGCCAGCGTCTCTTCACGGCCTTTGCCCAAGGCGCGGTGAATGGCATTGAGCACCACACTCTCTTTGGCCTGGTCGCCACGCCACATGGCTGGGGCTTCGTTTTTAATGGCCTTGTCCAACTTGATCGCCATGTACAGGCATTCATCCCCATACTCAGCCACAGACTCAGCTGCCATCACCCCATCGGGTTGGGCAAACAGGATGCTGGCCAAGTTGTTGTAAAGCACCGACGCCTCGCGGTTGCCCTTTAGCTCGGCGGGCATGCCGTCGTCGGCTTGGCCTCGGGCCAGGTTTTTCACCAGCTGCTCGGCGCTTTGCAAAAACGCTTCGTAGGCTTCGGTGTCGTCTCGGCGCTGCGCAATCAGGTCGTCCAGCAACTTGGACATGCGCTCGTAAAACTTCGGGTCAGTCAGCTGGTCGCGGATGATGGTCTTGCGGATGTTGTTGATGATGCCTTCGGCCACCGCATTTTTCGACGCCTTGCCTTTGGCATTGAGCTTTTGCGCAATCGCATCGTGAATGCCGGTCTTGATGATCAAGTCGGTCAGCGATAACGACTCCAGATCACCCAACAGCTGCGCATCGTCAGCGCGAATGTAGGTGTTGATCAGGTGGCGCATGTCGGCCTCGTAGGGCTTGATGTCAAACTCCTCGCCCGCGTGGTTTTTGATGGCGGCACGCACCTCGGTGTAGTGCTGCACTTCTTGCTGCATCTGGGTGGCGTCGGCTTCTGAATACCCCGCCTCGCTCAGGTTTTGCGCCAAGTCGGCATAGGCCCGCAAAAACGTAGATGCGCCCTTGTAAAAGCTGATGCGCAGTGGCTCGGTCGCCTCCAGCGCACCGGCCTCTGCCGCGTTGCCGCAGAAGTAGCGAATGTATTGCTCCAGCTGCCGAGGCTGCGCCACCGGTTCACACAGGTAGTGCAACGCCTCGCGTGCCTCGTCGAGTTTTTGCTTGCCCTCTTTGAGCCAGTCTTTCACGATCACGTTACCGTCATCGCCATCGGTGTCGTCAATATCCAGCTCGTCGGACGTGTAGACCGCAATCGCGCTTTGCACCTTTTGGAACAACTCTTTGTAGTCCACGATGTGGCCGTAGTCCTTGTCGTCACCGTCAAGTCGGTTGGTGCGGCAAATGGCCTGAAACAGGTTGTGATCGCGCAGCTCGTTGTCCAGGTAGATATAGGTGCAGCTCGGTGCATCAAAGCCCGTGAGCAGCTTGCTCACCACAATCAATAGCTTGAGGTTGGCAGGCTCTTCGATGAAGCGGCGCTTCATCTCGTCTTCGTACTGCTTGGTCGTTTGCCCTTTGGCCAGCACATGCTGGGTGTAGGTGTCGAACTTGTAGCGCTCGTCGCTGTTGGGCGGCTCACGCGAAATGCTATTGTGGTTGGGCTCGTAAGACGTGACGATGCCGCAATACGCCCCAAACGGCGTGTTTCGGAACAGGCGCAAATAGTGGCAGGCGTCGTAGATGCTCGCCGCCACCAAAATGGCCGTGCCTCGGTGGTTGTCCAATCGGGGCTTCACGCCAAAGTCGTGAATGATGTCGGCCACGATGCGGCTCTTGCGCTCGCCCGCACTCATCAGGCTTTCCATCGTGGCCCAGTGGCGGCGCAGTTCGGACTTTTTGTAATTGTTCAGCCCACGGGTCTTGGTTTCAAACCAATCGTCCACCGCCTTTTTGTTGCTCAGCTGCTGCGGCACGGTGCGGGCTTCGTACTTCAGGTCCAGCACCACTTTGTCTTCCACCGCTTGGTGAAACTTGTAGGTGTGGATGTAGGTGCCAAACACATCGCGGGTCGTCTGCTTGTCTTTACGCAACAGCGGCGTGCCAGTAAAGCCGATGAACACCGCCTGCGACAGCCAGCGCTTCATCTGTTTGTTCATGTCGCCGCCTTGGGTGCGGTGGCACTCGTCCACAAACACATAAAAGCGCCCATGCACGGGGCGAGGCAATTCGCTCAACGCCTCATTCATCCCCTCATAAGCGTTGTCGGGATCTTTTTTACGCGTAGGAAATTTGTGAATCAGTGCACATAAAAAACGAGGCGATGGCGATGTGAGCTTGTCTACCAACTCGTTGCGCGATGCGATACGTGGCGACGGCGAGTTCTCGCCAATCACCCCGGCGTTGCGCATCACGCCCTCAATTTGTTTGTCCAGCTCGTCGCGGTCGGTCACCACCAGCACACGGGCGTCGGGCTCGTTTTCCAAAATCCACTTGGCCAGCAGCACCATCAAAATGCTCTTGCCGCTGCCCTGGGTGTGCCAAATCACACCGCCTTCGCGCTTTTTGATGCGCAACTGCGCGGCCTTGATGCCCTCGTACTGATGCAGGCGCGGCACCTTTTTTTGACCCGCGTCAAACACCACAAAGTTGTGTAGCAGGTCCAGCAGGGTGGCCTTGTCGCACATGCGTGCCAGCGGTTCGTCCAGCAAGCTACCTGCCACCACCTCGCCGGGGGTATGGTGCTTCCATTCCACGTAGTATTTTTCTGGCGTGCCGGCTGTGCCGTAGCGCAAGCCCTGCGAGTCGTTGCCCGCCAGCGTGAGCTGCACCGTGCTGAAAAAGCCTTGGTTAAAGATGGCCTCTTGGTTGCTGATGAGCTGGCGAATGCCCTCGGTCACCTCCACCGAGCCTCGCTTGAGCTCCAGCACCACCACGGCCAGGCCATTGATGTAGAGCACGACGTCGGGGCGGCGTTCGTGGCCACCGCGCAGCGTCACCTCTTCGGCCAGCGCAAAGTCGTTGGCCTGTGGGTTGTGCCAGTCAATCAGGTGCACAGTTTCGTGCGCGGCCCCTGCGGCCACCTGCACTGGCACGCCGTAGCGCAGCAGCTGGTAGGTGCGCAAATTGGCTTGGTACAGCGTGATACCTGTTACATCGGCAGCGGCCTGCAGCTTTTGCAGCGCCTGCGCAATATGCGCCGCCGAATAACCACGCTGTTGCAAATTGGCCCGCAGCAAATCGACCTCAATGCAGCGGTTGCCATCGCGCCCGCTCCACTCGCCTAAATAGGTGTAACCCAAGCCACCCTCTGCAACGGCGCGGGTGATGCGTTTGACCACGCGGTTTTGTGTGGCCCGCTCGGGGCGCAATGCTGTATTCACTTGTTTTCCTCCCCGCAAAACCTCGCGTTGGCAACACTTTCAAAAGGCGACAACTGCCCGCATTTGCCGTAAAATTGAGCATCATTCAACGATGTCACCCCATGACTCCTACACGCCAACCCCAACGCAAACAGGTCTACAAAAAGGCCCTGCTGCGTGCTGTAGCCAGTTCGACGGCCGTAGAAACCGGGCAAAGCATTGCCCAACTTGAACAAAAGCTCCAACAGCCTGTGCAACAACAGCGCTTTGCCCATATCAAGCTGGCCCGCTGACATTGCCATCCCCCAACGCCATTGCCTGGGCGACCAGGGCTTTCATAGGCGTGTAGTTTCCTGAAAAGCCTGCATGAATGGTCGCAATGTAAGCGGCCTTGCGGGCATCCCAATCGCTGTAGTCCAAAGGCTGGTGCCCAGCCTGCACCGCCATCACATCGGCCAGCAAGCGCGACAAACGGCCATTGCCCTCGCGAAACGGGTGAATCAAGATGAACTCGACGTGCGTCACGGCAATCGCCTCTGCCAGATCGTCTCCAGCCAAGCCATCGCATGGTGTCCACCGCGCCAAACAGTTTTTCTCGAACTCTTGCAGCAAGCGCGGTACTTGGGTCGCCGCCGCAAAGGCAAAGCCACCCTTGCTCATGTTGACCGAACGGTCTTGCCCTGCCCACTCGTACACGTTGCCCAGCCACCAACGGTGCCAGGTGCGTAAATCGCTCACCCGCAAAACGCCAGTGGGCTACTGTTCGCCCAATACCTCTTGGTAAAGCTGCACCAACAAGGAGAGCTCCAGCTCATCCATGTCAGTGTTCACCGAAATGCCCTGCTTGTTGCGCAGCACCTGGCCGTTGGAGCCTGGCTCAAACTCACCCTCTGGCCCGGCAACGCTATAGCGGTTACTCATAACGCATCCGTTTTTTGTTTGGCATGCCCACGCATCAGAGGCTTGGCCGCCATGCCGTCGGCATTGGTGGCGTCGCACTTGAACTGCTGGCGACTGTCTTCGCCACGGGCCAAAGCTTGCAGGAGGTCGGATTCGGTCATGTGCGCGAGCTCCTTGTGTCAGGGTGATTTTGTGCGTTCATTGAAGTACAAAAAATAGTCAAAGCACAACGACAGGCCGCTTGTTAAATTCACCAGACCAGGCGATCAAGCGGTTGATATCCTCACTCAACTCATCAGGAGGCGGTATATCCTGGCATTCCCCCAAAACTGTAGACACTTTTCATAGCGCAGTTTGACGCTGCCGCT
>CAZHOW010000035.1:5960-7802 GCA_964534395.1 uncultured Lishizhenia sp. | reverse complement strand
CCACAGCTGGAATTTACTACGATACACTTGCAACGAATAAAGGTTGTGATTCAGTTTTGAGAACAACGTTAACAGTAAACCCAGTTTATTTGACTAATCTCTCCGCAGAAATCTGCCAAGGTGAAAGTATTTTGTTGGGAGGTTCAAATCAAACAACAGCTGGAATTTACTTTGATACACTTGCAACGAATAAAGGTTGTGACTCGGTTCTCAGAACTACATTGATTGTCAATCCAGTTTATTTGACAAACCTAACGGCTGAAATCTGTCAAGGTGAAAGCATTTTGTTGGGAGGCGCAAATCAAACCACAGCTGGAATTTACTTTGATACACTTGCAACGAACAAAGGCTGCGATTCAGTTTTGAGAACAACGTTGACAGTAAATCCAGTTTATTTGACCAACCTGACCGCAGAAATCTGTCAAGGAGAAAGCATTTTGTTGGGAGGTTCAAATCAAACCACAGCTGGAATTTACTTTGATACACTTTCAACAAACAAAGGCTGTGATTCTGTTCTAAGAACTACATTGATTGTCAATCCAGTTTATTTGACTGAACTAACCGCTGAAATCTGTCAAGGAGAAAGCATTTTGTTGGGAGGATCAAATCAAACCACAGCAGGAATTTACTACGATACACTTGCAACGAATAAAGGTTGTGATTCAGTCCTAAGAACTACGTTAACTGTTAATCCAATTTATTTGACTGATTTGACTGCTGAAATCTGTCAAGGAGAAAGCATTTTGTTGGGAGGAGCAAGTCAAACGACAGCTGGAATTTACTTTGATACACTTGCAACGAATAAAGGTTGTGATTCAGTTCTGCGAACTACGTTGACTGTTAACCCAGTTTATTTGACCAATCTGACCGCTGAAATCTGCCAAGGTGAAAGTATTTTGTTGGGAGGTGCAAGTCAAACGACTACAGGAATTTACTACGACACACTTGCAACGAACAAAGGTTGTGATTCTGTTTTAAGAACTACGTTGACCGTTAATCCGGTTTATTTGACAAACCTAACGTCTGAAATCTGCCAAGGAGAAAGCATTTTGTTGGGAGGAGCAAGTCAAACCACAGCCGGAATTTACTTTGATACACTTGCAACGAATAAAGGCTGTGACTCCGTTTTACGAACTACGTTAACTGTAAATCCTGTTTATTTGACAAATCTAACCGCTGAAATCTGTCAAGGAGAAAGCATTTTGTTGGGAGGTTCAAATCAAACCACAGCTGGAATTTACTTTGATACACTTGCAACGAATAAAGGTTGTGATTCAGTTCTGCGAACTACGTTGACTGTTAACCCAGTTTATTTGACCAATCTGACCGCTGAAATCTGCCAAGGTGAAAGTATTTTGTTGGGAGGTGCAAATCAAACCACAGCCGGAATTTACTTCGATACACTTTCAACAAATAAAGGCTGTGATTCAGTGCTAAGAACCACGTTGACTGTAAATCCGGTTTATTTGACGAATCTAACAGCAGAAATCTGTCAAGGAGAAAGTATTTTGTTGGGAGGAGCAAGTCAAACGACTGCTGGAATTTATTACGATACACTTTCCACAAACAAAGGTTGTGATTCAGTTCTGAGAACTACGTTGACTGTAAATCCAATTTATTTGACCAATCTAACGGCTGAAATCTGCCAAGGCGAAAGCATTTTGTTGGGTGGATCAAATCAAACGACTGCTGGAATATACTTCGATACACTTTCAACCAACAAAGGTTGTGATTCGGTTTTGAGAACTACGTTAACCATAAATCCAGTTTATTTGACTGATTTAACTGCTGAAATCTGCCAAGGCGAAAGCATTTTGTTGGGAGGCGCAAATCAAACAACTG
>CAZHOW010000035.1:0-5860 GCA_964534395.1 uncultured Lishizhenia sp. | reverse complement strand
CGTTGACAGTCAATCCCGTTTATTTGACTAATCTAACAGCTGAAATTTGCCAAGGCGAAAGTATTTTGTTGGGAGGTGCAAATCAAACAACTGCCGGAATTTACTACGATACACTTGCAACGAACAAAGGTTGTGATTCGGTGCTACGAACTACGTTAACTGTAAATCCAGTTTATTTAACGAATCTAACAGCTGAAATCTGCCAAGGCGAAAGCATTTTGTTGGGAGGCGCAAATCAAACAACTGCCGGAATTTATTACGACACGCTTTCAACGAACAAAGGTTGTGACTCCGTTCTGAGAACTACGTTGACAGTCAATCCCGTTTATTTGACTAATCTAACAGCTGAAATTTGCCAAGGTGAAAGCATTTTGTTAGGTGGCGCAAATCAAACAACGGCAGGAATTTACTACGACACACTTGCAACGAGTAAAGGATGTGACTCGGTTCTTCGAACAACGTTGACAGTCAATTCAGTTTTCAATATCAATCTTTCAACTTCGATTTGTCAAGGAGATAGTATTTTTATTGCAGGAGCATATCGCTATAATCCAGGAACGTACGTTTCAAATCTATTTACAGAAAAAGGTTGTGATTCAACAATAACGACGGTGCTTGAAGTTACTCCTGCAATTGTTGCAAACCATTATGTTGCGATTTGTCAAGGAGATAGTATTTTGCTTGCAGGAGAATATCAAACAGAACCAGGAGTTTATATTGATTCATTGACAAATACTGGAGGATGTGACTCAATAATTTACAATGTCCTATTGGTCAATCCAGTTGAAATCATTGACTTTGAATTAACATTCTGTCACGGCGATAGTGTTTATGTTTATGGAGAATTACAAACTGAATCGGGGGTTTATTATGATACTCTTTCCACAAACCTCGGATGTGATTCCATTATTCGAACAACACTGAATTTTTTACCTGAAATCATTACAACTGTCAATTTAGGGATTTGTCACGGAGATAGTGTTTTGTTAGGAGGTAACTATGTAAGTCTTCCAGGAATTTATTTGGATACGTTACAAACTCAAAATGGATGTGATTCAATCATTCAAACTAAGCTGAAGGTATACAAAACCTACAACATGCTTCAATCCATTTCAATTTGTGAAGGAGACAGCATTTTCCTTGCAGGTGACTTTAGATACGAAACAGGAATTTACATTGATAGTTTAATTTCCAATCGAGGATGTGACTCAATCATTTCATACGCTTTAATTGTAAGTCCTAATTTTCAAAATGAGAATTCGATTTCAATCTGTGAGGGAGATAGTATTTTCATTGGCGGAGCATACCAAACCACAGCTGGAGTTTATACCGATTTACTTACTTCAATAAATGGTTGTGATTCCTTGGTAACGACTACATTAAATGTGACTCCACTTCCTATTTCAGAATTCAACATGACTGAAGATGGTCCAGGTGCACTTAATTTCCAATGCTTCAATAATTCTCAATATGCAACGGAGTGGATATGGAATTTTGGTGATGGACAAACTTCTATTGAGTCGGATCCTATTCACGAGTATGCGACATTTGATTCGTACACAGTGATGCTGTTAGCTTCGAATGAATGTGGAGTTGATACGTCAATTCAGATTTTAGCCCTTGAACCAATCATTGATTTCTACAATGCTTTATCTCCAAATGGTGATGGTAAAAACGAATATTGGAAAATTCCATTATTGGATTATTGGCCAGACAATGTCGTAACGATTATTAATCGATGGGGAGTTGTAGTCTGGAAGACAGAAGATTACAATAATTCTACCAATCGATTCGTAGGAGAAAACATGAATGGAGAAAAACTTGGAGACGGAACCTACTACTTCATCCTCGAATATGACAGGACAGAAAAACGTGGGTGGGTTTTCATAGAACGATAAACAAATCTTAAAACGTGAGTTATGAAAAAGTTAAAAATAATATTCTCAGTATTTCTTGCAGCAACTTCATTTGCGCAGCAAGATGCAGGTTTCTCGATGTATTTTTTTAATCCCGTGTATGTCAATCCAGGCTACGCGGGAAGTCGAGAAGCAATTTCAGGAACCATGGTTCATCGCAGTCAGTGGGCCGCGATGAGCGGGGCTCCGACAACCCAAACGTTTGCGTTGCATAGCGCGATTCCGAATAGCAGAATTGGATTGGGTTTTCAACTCTACAACGATAAATCAGGTCCGATGAGAAATACTGGATTGAATCTAAGTTATGCCTACCATTTACCACTTGGGAATGATTCAAAACTTTCGTTTGGGGTAACCGGAATGTTGAGCAATTTGAAGGTTGAATGGGATCGAATCAATGTTCAAGATGAAAACGATTTGGCATTCACGCAAACCAGAAATACAAATTGGGTTCCTGATGCTGCGGTTGGTTTGTATTATTATCAAAAACGGTTTTATGCTGGATTCAGTATCAATCACTTAATGGAGTCAAAGTTTGGACTTTCTGCGAATGCAGGGTCTGATTTGGCAAAATTCTACAGACAGTACTATCTGACCTCAGGAATAGTCTTACCAATCAATTCACAAATAAACCTTCGACCGTCAATTTTAGTTAAACTCGTAAATGCAAATTCTGCCGTTTTTGATTTGAATGCTGTTGCGATATTAAATAAGCAATACTATTTCGGACTTGGATATCGTTTCGCAGATCGAATCAATATTCCAGGAACGGACAATATGCTGGTTGGGATTTTCCAATATGAATTTACGCGTTTTTTTAGAGTCGGATACGCATTCGATTTTTTCTTGAATCGAAATAAAGCATACAACAGCGCAGGAAGTCACGAAATTATGCTTGGTTGGGACTTCAATCCGGTAAAAACAAAAATGTCAAATCCACGATTTTTCTAAAAACCTTAAGTCATGAAAAAAATACTATTTCTAATCGCATTTCAACTGTTTATATTTGGGTTGAAAGCTCAAGAGAGTAGGGCAGATCGCCTTTTCAATAAATGGAATTACGCCAAAGCCTCAACAGCTTATCAAAAGCGAATCAACCGTAAACCATCTGCAGATTTATACTATCGATTGGGGCAATCTTATCGAAAAATGAGCGCGCATTTTCGGGATGAAGAATCAGCATTTGCTAAAGTGGATGAATTTGGAACGTATTCTGATCCAAATTATTACTTGGAATATGCACGAACGCTTAGAACCAATGGTAAAATTCCAGAAGCAAAAGCACAGGTTGAAAAATACTTATCGATCAAACCCGAGGATCCAAAGGGATTGTTTCTTAAGAATTCCTTTGAACTTATTGAAAATGATCGGGCGACAGATCAGCCCATTTCGATAAAAAATATGGGAAACGTGAATTCTACAGGCGCTGATTTTTATCCCGTTCGATTTAAGAATCAAATCATTTTCAACTCATCTAGAAAATCAGAAAATCACCGAAAAAAGTATGGCTGGACAGGTAGTTATTTTTTAGATCTTTTTCAAGCAGATATTACTGCTGATGAAACAAAGTTGGAATACATTCAGCCTTTCGAGATTGCGGGTATTAACAAGAAATTCCATGATGGTCCGATTTGTTTTTCCAAGAATTACGATACGCTGATTTTTTCTCGAGTTGAAAAATACCTCAAGGGAACCGATAAAGCCGATTTGAATATCGAACGGAACAAGATTTTTATGCGTGAATTCAAAAACAATGAATGGCAAGAAGAAATTCCGTTTTACTTAAATAGTGACACTTATTCTGTGGTCAATCCGTGTTTGTCAGTAGATGGAAAACGCTTGTATTTTGTTTCGGATATGCCTGGAGGATTGGGAGAAACGGATATATACTTTTGTGAGAAAACCGATGAAGGGTGGGGGAGTCCAGTCAATTTAGGACCTGAAATCAATACGAGTTATCGCGAGAATTTCCCAACCTTGGATCCTAAAGGAAACCTTTATTTTTCATCTGAAGGTTACTTAGGCTATGGCGGAATGGATTTGTGCGTATCAAAACATGTTAACGGTCAATTTCAACAAGCCAAACCACTTAAAGCTCCACTAAATTCAAGTTATGACGATTTCGGAATTCTAATTTTGCAAGATGAAAAAACAGGTTATATTTCCTCCAATCGCTTGATGGCTAATCGGGGAAGCGACGATTTATATCATTTTAGTTTGCTCGATGAAAAATTGGATTCGAATTTATTACTTTCTGATTACACAATTGGATGGAAACCAAAACTTCCAGAATTGGAGATAGTGAAATTTGAACCAGAAACAAAGCCTGAAATTATTTCGGAGACAATTGATTATAATTCATTTCCTTACAAACCATATGAATTAACTATCTATTATGACTTTGATCGATCTTTCATTCGAAATGAATATTTCAATCCGCTAGATAGTTTGGCTGATTTATTGAAAAAATTCCCTGAGTCAAAAGTCATTTTGAGCGGTCACACAGATAGTCGTGGTAAAAGTGATTACAACTTCGGTTTATCCGATAGACGAAACAATTCGGTCATTTTTTTCCTGACAGAGCAAGGAATTGATAGAAAACGAATTTCAGCGAAAGGATATGGTTTCGCGAGACTCGTAAATGTTTGTAAAAAGGGAATTAAATGCACTGATGACAAACATCAAATGAACCGTCGCGTTGAAATTCAAGTTTCTCCAACCAAATCTAAACCGCTTATTCAGCAACCTTAAAATCAAAAATCATGAATCTTACACATTTACATTTAGTAACGAACCACATTCCGGTAATAGGAACGGCTTTTGGTATACTTTTTCTGCTGGGAGGAATGTTTCGTAAATCACTTGAATTGCAAGTTGCAGCTTACTTGACTTTTGTACTTTCCACTTTTGCAGTGATAGTCGCTTATTTTACCGGGGAACCTGCCGTTGAAAGTGTTGAATATATTTTTGACGTTACGGAACAATCAATTGATGCACATGCAAATGCGGCAAAGGCTACATTTTTTTCCATGTTGGTTCTATCAGCATTAGCGTTAATTACATTGTTTCTTGCAAACAAAAAACCATCTCGGGCTAGTGGATTTGCTCAAATTGTATTATTAGTCGCTGCTGTTTCTTTCGGAATGGCTGCATACACAAGTAATTTAGGTGGAAAAATCCGTCACACCGAAATTGATCAAAAAGTATCTGAACCAATGCAGGAAGAGTTCGATGAAATTTATGAATAGAGAAAATGGAAATTATGTTCAAAAGAGAAATAGCTTTGTTTTTTGCAGGCGTTGCTGCTTGGGAATCGTTTACGCACCTGATGCTGTACTTATTGGGTTCGGTTCCTTTTCGAATTAACGGTTGGACCATTGATTTATCATTAAACACGGTTCAAATTGTTTTTCCCGCAATCGTTTCGTTTTTATTGCTTCGATATGCAAATTGGCACAGGATCAATCGAAATCGATAGATTTAACAAGAATTAATCAGGTTTTTATGGAAACTCTTGTTATTCTAGGTAACTTTGCGTGTCCTTAATTGGAAACGTTCTTTGGGGTCGACATTGGATTTGACAGCGATAGCGGTAGTCAAGTGTCAGCATGCAGAGGGTTGTGGTGAACCTCTATAATATCTTGTCACGAACAATAATTGACAATACGTCATACGCACTTGCTGCTTAATTAACTGAATGTTAATTGGCTTAATCCGACTGAAGCACAGTAAGTTGGACAAGTACTTCCGGTAAACTGCCGCCCATTCGGCTTACCATTCGGAAGTTCATCCCATTGGGCTAGTAAATGTGAGGTTACTAAGCATTTGCGAAATCTCAGTGGCTAAGTTGTAGGTTTGGGTGTTCTTGTCCGTCCTGCAATCGAAAATAAATCGAGAAATAAGCATGTAGAAAGCTTGAAAACTCGTCGTTTGGACGAGGGTTC
>CAZHOW010000034.1:0-8559 GCA_964534395.1 uncultured Lishizhenia sp. | reverse complement strand
ATTTCAGGGCTCCCAAAAGGTGGTACAAAGTGTGTCAAAGTATCAGTTGCTAGATTTGATTTTATTTCTACAATTTCAGAAACACAACTGTTCGGATTTTTGACTTTATAAATTTGTACTTTCATTCTATTATTTAATCCTTGTTACTAAGTTATAATATTGGAGTTGGCTTTTTACACTGACCGATAACTTCCTTATAACCCCCACAATCTCTCTAAAGCACAACATACATTTGTTTGCTTGGCCTCATAAAGAAGGGTTTAGGCTAATTTAAAAAATAAAAATTATAAATCATCGAAAGGCGAACGTATTTGTTGTAAATTTTTGGTGCTTACGTGTGTATAAATCGCTGTTGTTCTAGAACTAGAATGAGCATTTTGAGGTACTAAAATTGTACCTCAAATGAATCCATTCTATTATTTAATTTTAAAACGAAAAGAATGGAACCAGAAAGAAGGTAAATAGAATAAAAAATTAGCTATTTAGTCTTTTATTCTTCATTAAGAGCTGCTTTTTCATTCTGCTTAATGACTCAGGCAGAATACCAAGGTATGAAGCAATTTGATGTTGCGGAACCAGTTGTTCGATGCCTTGATGCCGCTCGAGTAATTCCAAATAGCGATCTTCTGCGCTAGCTCCAACAGTCAAGAAAAAACGCTTTTGCAGAACAGTTAAGGTTCGCATGGTGATAATTCGAAACAAACGTTCCAACTTAGGGACTTCCTCATAGAGTTTTTCTTTTTCTTCCCATTGAATTTGCAGTAGCCAACTATCTTCCATTGCTTGAACATTGAGAAACGAAGGGATGTCACTATTAAAAGAAGCACCGTCACCAACCCACCAATCTTTGAAACCGAAATACAGTACATGCTCCATTGACTTATTGTCAATGTGGAAAACGCGAAACGTTCCTGAAACAACAAAGGCTTCTTGCCGGTTCGGACGACCTTGTTCAAGGAAATATTCCTTTTTTTTGAATTGCTTTAATTGAAAGGCACTGGCCACTTTTTGTTGCTCATCCTCTGCCAAGGAAATGCGTTGGTTGATATAATTTAGTAACTGTTGCTTTGCTTGCAATTCATCCATAAAACAAATTTAGACAATTCATTTCAATCTCTTTTCAGCTTATTTCTAACTTTGTATCTCTTAAAGCGTTGATATTATGTCACAAAAACCGGCAATTCCCAAGGGAACGCGTGATTTTTTACCGTCTGATGTTTACAAGCGATCGTATATTTTCGATACGATAAAGCAGGTTTTTAAACTTTATGGCTTTGCTCCAATTGAAACACCGAGCTTTGAACTGTCAGGAACTTTATTGGGAAAGTATGGTGAAGAAGGAGATCGATTGATTTTTCGAATTTTGAATTCAGGCGAAAAAATGAAAAAAGCGGATGTTGATGCTTTGCAAAATGATAATTTACCCCGATTTGCGAATTCGCTTGCTGAAAAAGCATTGCGTTATGATTTAACTGTGCCTTTTGCGCGATTTGTTGTTCAACATCAGAACGAACTTTCATTTCCATTCAAGCGCTATCAAATTCAGCCAGTTTGGAGAGCAGATCGACCGCAGCACGGACGTTATCAAGAGTTTTATCAATGCGACGCGGATGTGGTGGGAAGTGATTCCTTACTTTATGAAATTGAATTGATTCAAATTTTTGACGCTGTTTTAACGAGATTGAATCTTCCTGGTTTTACAATTAAAATAAACAATCGAAAATTACTGACCGGAATCGCCGAAGTAAGTGGTGAAGCAGATCGAATTGTTGATATTACGGTGGCCATTGATAAATTGGACAAAATAGGCGAGGAGGGCGTTTTGGAAGAATTAAAAAACAAAGGAATTTCAGAGAGTGCGATTGAACGAATCAAACCTTTGTTTCAATTGAAAGGAACAAATCGAGAAAAACTAGATTTAATGAAATCGTTTTTAAGTTCTTCCGAAATTGGTTTGAAAGGAATTGAAGAATTGGAATTTGTTTTGAATTCGATAGATAGACTAGGATTGGAAAGGGGAGAAGTTGAATTTGATGTTACCCTGGCTCGTGGCTTGAACTATTACACAGGTGCGATTTTTGAGGTTAAGGCGCACGATGTTAAAATGGGAAGTATTTGTGGTGGTGGACGATACGATGACCTGACAGGACTTTTTGGAATGAAAGGATTATCAGGTGTTGGAATTTCATTTGGTGCCGATCGAATTTATGACGTGTTAAATGAGCTAAACTTATTTCCAAAAGAGGTGAACTCTGGTTTAACAGTTTTATTCGTGAATTTCGGAGAAAAAGAAGTTGAAAAATGTTTGGAATTGGCTAATGATCTCAGAAAAAAAGGAATTGATTGTGAGATTTACCCATCTGCATCCAAACTTCAAAAACAAATGAAATACGCCAACGATCGGGGTGTGAAATTTACCATTTTACTCGGTGAAAATGAATTGAATAACGAAACGTTGGTGCTTAAAAATATGGATTCGGGAGAACAAGAAAGTTTGAAATTCGAGGACATTGCCGATTTTACATTCAATTAATTAATTTGAAATTTCAAGAACCTTTTAACTAACAAAACATGAAAAAAATAATTTTTATTACCACACTTTCTTTATCCATTTTTTCTTGCGGAAGTAAAAAAGGTTCTTGGACGGAGGATGACAAAAAGAAAGCTAGCGACTATATCAAAAAATCCGAAGGTTCACTTGAATTTCTTGGAACGAGTAAACAGGAATTTATTGATTGCTATTTGGATAAAGTAGAGAAAAAATACGATAATTTCGATGAGTCAACATCAGACTCCAGAGGAACTGATTCCTTAACAGCATCTTGTTTCGTAGAAATCTTAATGAAAAAATAGGGTTTTACGAAGTCTACTAACGTAGTGAAGCTCCAAATTTTTCTTCAAAAGACGTTTTAATTTTATTCATAACAGAGTCAATTTCAGAATCCGTAAGTGTTCTTTCTTGATCTTGAAATGTAAATGAAAGCGCATATGATTTTTTTCCAGCTTCTAAATTCTTTCCTTCGTAAACGTCGAAAAGATTAACTTCACGAAGCAATTTTTTATCGCAATTCAATGCCGTTTCTTTCAATTCACCATAAGTTGTTTCCTTATTTAACAAAAGTGAAAAATCCCTTCTAACAGCAAAAGTTTTTGGTAATTCCTTGAAATTGATTTTAACGATTTTCAAACTTTCAATTAGTTGATCCCAATTGATGAAAGCGCAATAAACTGGATTTTTTATATCGAAATGCTCCAATAATTTTTGTGAAACCAACCCAATTTCTAAAATGTCTTTTTTCAGTATTTTACATTTTTCTCCATCGGAAAAAAATTCATTTTGAAGCGTTTGAAATTGCAAATGCTCAAATAAACCAAGCCGATCGAAAAGTGACTTAACGATTCCTTTCAAAGTGTAATAAGAAACTAAATCTTTGTAACTGTTCCATAGTTCCATAGATTTACTTCCTGTAATTGCGATAGCGAGTACATTTGTTTCCTCATAACCAGATGGATACAAGTGGTAATTCTTTCCAAATTCAAACAATTTGAGGTTTGGATTCTGACGGTTTTGGTTGCGTTGACTGTTTTCCAATAAACCAAAAACAAGTGTTTGTCGCATAACTTCCAAATCCTGACTCAGTGGATTCAATAATCTAACATTTCGTTCAGATTTTAATTGCTCTCCGTCAAAAGTTTCAGTGTAGGTGGTTTTTGTCAATGAATTATTAAGTACTTCATGAAAACCTTTAGCGACCAACAATTCTGAAATGGTTCCTTGAATTTTATCTCGGTCAATTGATTTTTTGGAATTCACCGCCAAATGCCAACGCTCTGGTATTGGAATGTTATTGAAACCATAGATTCGAAGAACTTCTTCAGCGATATCCGCCTCTCGAGTCACATCAATGCGATAAGCCGGAATTTCTAATTCAATTTCATTCTCATTTTCTGAAAGGATTTTAAAATCCAAATCGCTAAGAATTGAAAAATGTTGGTCCTTAGGAATCGCAAAACCAATTAATTGATTGACTCGATCTAAATTAATGGTTAATAATTTTTCATGTCCGAAATTCTCCGTTTTTATATCTTGAGGAGGCATTCCAATCGAGCCACCCGCGACCTCCATAATTAAGTTTGCCGCTCGTTGTAACGCATAAAAAGTTAATTCAGGGTCAACTCCGCGTTCAAACCGAAAACTTGCATCGGTGTTCAAACCGTGATAACGAGCAGTTTTTCGAACGGAAACAGAGTTAAAAACAGCCGATTCCAAGAACACGTTTTGTGTTTCTGATTTAATTCCTGATGTTAATCCTCCGAATACGCCGGCGATACATAAATCAGCTATGCCATTGGAAATCATTAATTCTTCTCCGGACAAGGTTCGTTCAACTCCATCAAGTGTTACAAATTTCGAGTCTTTTGTGGCTTTTTTAACAACGATTTGACCACTCAATAAATCTGCGTCAAAAGCATGAAGTGGGGTTCCAAGTTCACGCATCACAAAATTGGTCACGTCTACCACGTTGTTGATTGGTGTCAAACCAACCGCGCGCAAACTTTTTTGAAGCCATTCAGGTGAAGGAGCGATTTTTACATCAGTAATTGTTACTCCACAATAGCGTGAACAGTTTTGTTTATCATCAATTTTAATGGTAATTGGAAAATTCGAAGTTGGTTTTATCTCATTTACTTCTGGCCAATTTATTTTTAATTGCTGTTTTTTGTGAAAATTCAAATGAGCCATTAAATCTCTTGCGACACCAATATGTCCCATCGCATCAGCACGATTTGGAGTCAAACCAATTTCCAACTGATAATCATCTTCTAAATCGAAATAGGTTGCGGCATTTGAACCAATTTTTAAATCATCTGGTAAAACCATGATTCCGGCGTGCGATTCACCAATTCCTAATTCATCTTCTGCGCATAGCATTCCAAATGAATCAACGCCACGAATTTTAGCTGCTTTGATTTTGAAAGGTTCGTCAGGCTTTGGATAGAGCGTGCAACCAACAGTAGCAACTACGACGGTTTGTCCTGCGACCACATTCGGTGCGCCACAAACAATTTGTAACGTTTCAGTGCCTATATCGACAGTTGTAACGTTTAATTTGTCTGCGTCAGGATGTTTTTCGCACATCAGAACTTTTCCAATTACAACACCTTCTAATCCACCTTTAACGGCTTCAATTTTTTCGATGGACTCAACTTCAAGACCAGTGTCAGTCAAAATTTGTCCTGCTTCCTCAACCGATATTTCGGTATCGATATATTTTTTGAGCCAATTAAAAGATATTTTCATATAAATCGAAGAATTGCAAAATTAAAAATAATAAGGAATTTTCGATTAGAGAATATTCACCTCGCGTTCAAGCGTTACTCCAAATTTAGCTTCAACATCCGTAATTATCTGTGATGATAAATCATAAACTTGTTTACCCGTGCTTCCACCGTAATTGACTAAAACAAGTGCTTGCAGTTTATGTACGCCGCATGTCTCAACAACTTTTCCTTTCCAACCTGCAGTTTCTATAAGCCAACCGGCAGCTAGTTTTCTTTTTCCAGATTCAGCAGGATAATTAGGAATCTCTGGATAAGTATCTTTAATTTTATCAACTAAACTTTCTTCAACAACGGGATTCTTGAAAAAACTTCCGGCATTTCCAAGCACCGCTGGATCTGGTAATTTCGATTGACGAATAGCAATTACGGCGTTACTAACATCTCGAATGGTTGGTTCTGAAATCCCCATCTTTTGCAGTTCAGATTCAATTGCTCCGTAGGAAGTATTGATTTTTGGATTTTTAGACAAGCGAAATGCCACCCGACAAATAACAAAATGATCCTTGTAGATATTCTTAAAAACGCTTTCTCGATAACCGAATTGACAATCCTTCTTTGTGAAACGTCTCATTTCTCCAGTTGAAATCTCAAATGCATCTAAATATTCAAAAACATCTTTTATTTCAACTCCATAGGCACCGATATTTTGCATCGGACTTGCGCCCACGCTTCCTGGAATTAAACTGAGATTCTCAAGACCAGCATAGCCGTTTTCGATACAATTCATTACCAATTGGTGCCAAACTTCTCCTGCGCCCGATTCGATAACAACATCCTGTTGATTTTCCGAAATCACCTTAAATCCTTTAATTTCATTTTTCAACACCAATCCTTCAAACGGTTTCGTTAACAACAAATTACTTCCACCACCAAGAATTAAAAGAGGTTCATTGGCCTCTCTCTGACCTAGTAAAGATTTTAATTCTTCAATAGATGAAAAAGTTGCAAAGCGATTCGCATTTACTTCGATTCCAAAGGTGTTAAAAGGCTTTAAGCTGATGTCGTTTCTTAACATAGGTCAAAGTTAGAAATTATCGGGTGAAATAACCTTTGTCGCCTGGCTTGATTGTATAAAACCATTGAAACCAATTCAAATGGTGACTTCTTAGAAAACCTTTTTGCGATTTTGGCCATTCTTTTGGGATGAAAACTCTTCCACCTTTTTTGATATTTTCAATTCCTTTAATCGGCATTTGAAGTGCAATACCATCCTGATAATAAATCACATCTGCATTTGGTTCGCCATAGTTGCTTCCGTATTGCCAAACTTCCTCAAATTCGCTCCAGTCGTAACCTTTAAATCCTGCGCTTTCTGGTGCGATTGAAAGCATTTTCCCGAATTTTACATATGGTTTTATGACATCAATCATTCCCAGACTATATGCGTAACCCATACTGTGCGTAACAAAATCAACGGTAATCGATTTTTCTTTTAATCCCGTTGAATCGAGGTAATTTAGAAAATGTTTCCCTGCAATTTTTCCGTTCTCCTCCCGTTCCTTAAATCCTTCCGGATTGAATTTGGTATTCAAAACCCAACGACTTTTCTTTGAAAACCAACAAAATCGAGAGAAAAAATAGGCTTTCAGAAATCTCAGGTTTGTCCGATGCATGGAGGACTTTACTGGAAAATGCCCATCAAAATAAATGGGTGTTATGGGTTTAAATCGGCTTAAAATTGTATCATCATAGTTGTACCAATATCCAGTTTGGTCTTTTAAATGTAACTGATTATCGGTCGTTACATGATTGAATTTTGGTCCTCGATTTCCATTTACGAAAATCATAATTCGCGCCTCATTGCCTATTTCCGTTGAATTTTGTCCCATTAGTGATACTGAAAACAAATGCGTAAAAATGAAAAAAAATAGAAATTTACTTCGCATATTGGTAGAAAATTCCTCCGGATGTTGGTGTCCACAAGCATGCTTTCTTTTCACACGATTTTAGCCCATTATTGATCCAGGTATTGCAAGTATGGAATAGACTGTAACGCATATGAGCTTCGTAATAAGCATCATTATCTGATACTACTTTTTTGTTGCTGGGTTTTATGTAAATTGATTTTTGCGTTTTTGTCAAAACAAGCGTATTTTTTATATATCGGATTAACTTTTTGTATTGTTTTTTTGAGAGCGATAATTGCACGGTTGGTTTGTCTTTTGGAACGTTGTAATAATAGGTAGAATGGATTGCTGCTGTCCCTAGTCCGGTCATACAAAAAATAGCAGTTTTAAATGTCAAGTCGCTCCATTCAGGGGTATTCATGTAAAAATTCTTGTCTCCCCAACCTATGGCCAAATAACGCGTATTTGTATCGTTCAATTTTGTGTTTTTTCGAGGAAAAACTTCAGTCCAATCGATATCATCATTTTTTACAGGTACCAAGAAATCAGTATGAACACCTGATTGCATTAAATAAATATGAACTTTTTCACCTTTGTCATATTTGCCTTCAACGGTAATTCTTGATGTAAAAAATGCAACAATTCCATAAATAATAAAAAACGCCGCTAAACTGGCAAAAATCCAGAGTGTAGATTTGAAAAATAATCGAATGTAGCGTCTAATTCCCGTTTGCTGAACTTTCGGCTTGTTTTTATCCTTTTTCATTTGCAATTGCTAAAATATCAAAACAAATTCAATCTTTCTTACTTCAAAATCAAATGTGTTACTATTTTTGTTTGAATTCGTTTCCAATCAAAATTTAATCATGACTAAATCTTTGAAATTTCCTTTAACTACGATATTTTTATTTGTAGCATCTGTTTTTTCTTTCGCTCAAAATGGAAATTACTACGGCAATTCATTCGAGCCTTCCGAAAAATCGACGTCTCAAAAGTTTGATGAGGTTATGGATGATATTCAACGCTATTATGTTGATCCTGTTGATGGAAAATCATTAACCGAAACTGCAATTATCGCCATGTTGGAAAAATTGGATCCGCATTCAACTTATATTCCCGCTGAGGAATTGAATGAAGCGCAAATGTCAATCAATGGAAGTTTTGTTGGAATTGGTGTTCGATTTCAAATAGTTAAGGATACAGTTAACGTTGTTGCCACCATTCCTGGAGGTCCATCTGAAAAATTGGGCGTTCAAGCTGGAGATAAAATTGTTTCAGTAGATGGAAAGTCAATTGCTGGAATCGGAATTAAGAACAACGATGTAAGAACCACGTTAATGGGTGATTTAGGAACGAAGGTGAGAATTGA
>CAZHOW010000033.1:0-8871 GCA_964534395.1 uncultured Lishizhenia sp. | reverse complement strand
TGCTCAAAACCTGTTGACCTGAGCAAGGCTAGGTACGCCTCTCAAAAATAGGGTGTTCTGGGGCGTACTGATTGAACGGGGGTTAGTTGGTGTGGTGTTCTGGGGTTCATCTCCAACCCAATCATTTGACTTGGCTTTTCATGCTTTTAGAGCGTGAATAGAGCTATCAGCTATCACGGAGCAATTAATGATTAACAAAACAAATTGGGCGCAGAAGCTTGCCGAGGATCGTGCTTCAGAGGCGCTTGAGGCGTCCAGAAAAACTCTCGAGCGAGCCCTTCAAGAGGTTGAGACCTACCAGGTAAAGCTGGCAGAAGCGCAGACGCCTGAGCAAAAAGCAGACGTCGTCAATTGGACGATTAACTACCTTGCCTCTGGGATCTATCCGAACCTGCGCATGGATCAACTAGCGAGTGCTCAAGCAGATCTCAAGGCTTGCACAAAGCTTTAATCGTTAATGTAGGCATTGATTCGCGCAGCGATGCGTGCTCGCCGCACATCTAGAAACTCTCTGTACGCACTTGTCTCCAGCAAATTTTCTTCCAGCGGTATCTGTTGAGCCTCAAATCCATCAATCCCAATCTTCTCAACAAGTGACGCCAGGTACTCTCTAGGAGATTTATCGCTGATCACCCGATTCGTCTTACCCCCTATGAAGGCAAGGTTTGAAATATCGTCCGCATCACGTTGTTGATACCCAGCTTTTGTCAGCAAAGCCTTGGGAAATATATGGTGGAACTGGAGTTTGTGTTGGGCGCCGCTGTGATCTAGTGAAATGGCTAGGTTTGAATGCCAGTCTTTGGCGCCCGCGTTTCTGAAGGCCAAGAACATAGTTTTGAATAACGCGCTGCGCTGATTACGGCCAGACAACTCCTCGGGCATGATCTCTAGGAGACCTACCTGGTTACGCAGCCGATCAATGAGGTTCTGAATGGTCCCGCCATCGCGGATTGATGCAATATCCTGATCCAGCAGCGTTTCGCTTGAACCACGTGAATAACGACCTTTGGCGTTGGCACTCAAAATCCAATACCGGAGCAGCTTAGATTCCTCTGGCGATATCTGATAGTTTCGTGTGTGCCCGAAATAGGAAATCGCTACCGCAATAGAGGGCGAGGAAAGAAGTGCGGGACTATCAACCCCAACGTTGCTTCGCAGAAAATTCAGAGCAAAATTCATTCCCTCCTTTGCCTCATCCCAAGCTTTTTGCAAACGCTCCAGTGATAGCGAGCTGACCGATTTGAAGCGTGATTGGCCCGTAGCCATGGCAACCATGTTCTTGAGATGTATCCCAAGTTCAAAATCAAATCCCGTCTGCTTGCATTCCGCTTGGAACGCTTGGAAAGTGCTTAGCGAGTTCTTCCACCGGGCTGTGATTTGAGCGAGGGCGAGATCAGAACTTCGTAGCTTCGCGCCGAGTGAGTTAACGCGTACAAATATCTCAGTCACCTCGTCATACGATAGAGATCGCTCAAGCACATCCATGCGGTAGACATAACGTTTAATTGACCGTAGCTTATCCAAGCGGTGCTGATAGAGATCGGCCTTCGGGTCATCAAGAGATGTAACACCGGCACGTTTCAAAAACTGATTGTTACTTGAGCTCTTAAAAACGTCAGACACCTTCACCCACTGCGGATTACTCTCAAGCTTCTTAGTTGAAACAACGAAAGTCATTTGATTAAAGCGCTGCTGCAACTCATCTTCTGAAGCATCAGTCTGATCTGGCTCCTCATCCTCATCGCTCTCCTCATCAACATCAGTGAAGCCGACAAGCTCGTCGGGATGCTCCAGATTAAAAAGAATATCGATTGGACGCTTCCTACCGCGCACGTTCACTGGTTCACCGCGTATAACTGCCGATAGGGATGTAAGGCGTTGCTGCCCGTCGAGCAAAAGACGGGTGGTTTGGTAAGGATTGGATTGCTGGCCAACCGCCATCGCTTGCAGTGGTACATCCTCGTCTGTTTCCCAGAGCAAAATAGCACCAGACGGATACCCCCGGTATAAGGAGTCGAGCAGGTCGCGAACACGCGTCGAGCGCCAAACGTACTGACGCTGCATCTCAGGCAGACGCAGCTCGCCTCGCTCAATCATTCCCACTAATTCTTCTACTGTTGCCTCTGCCTTTGCCATGTGCAAACCTTATCGTCGTACTGTTGTCAGTGCTGTAGTTGAACTTTTCTGCATCAACTTAACGCGAAGGAGTCGTACAAAACGAATCTTTCATGTGGATAAATCTTGTGCGAGCAATTCAGCCTGCTCAAGCACTAGTGAAACGGCAGATTCTTGCCTGTCCGGTGGATACTTATATTTCTTGAGTAGCCGCTTGACTGCGGCACGCATTTCCGCGCGAACGGTCTCTCGCTTTGTCCAATCGAGCTTTGCCTTGCTTTTTACTGTCTCAACCAATTTGTGCGTTAACTCGCGAAGAGTCTCGTCGCCAATTTCAAGAACGGCCGAGCCGTTCTGAGTGATGGCGTCGTAGAACGCAATTTCATCGCTGGACAGCCCGAGTTCATTTCCGCGAGCTGAGTGCTTATTGATCTCTTCGGCAAGCTCAACGAGCTGTTGTATGGCTTGAGCGGTCGTGATAGATCGGTTTTGCAGCTCAAGAATTGAGCGCTCCAGCATCTCGGAGAACTGTCTGGCTTTGACGATATTTTTCTGCTTTATCTGCCGAAGCTTATCGTTGAGGACCTTCTTCATAAGCTCAAACTGTAGATTCGTCTGATCACCTTTACGAACCTTATCGAGAAACTCAGGAGACAAGACAGACAGCTCTGGATTAGGAAGCCCGAGATCGCCAAACACGTCAATTACACCCTCGGCCGCGACGGCTTCGCTAACTAGCTGCTTTAGCGCTGTGTCCAAAGCTTCGTCTCGGTCGTCGCCGTCAATGCTTGTTCGTTCAGTCTTTGCGACCTGGCCGTAGACAGCGGCAAAAAGGTTCACGTCGTTGGTAATTTTGCGGACTTCGTCGCGGGCGCCAGCGATCGAGAACGCTGCCAATAGGGAACGACACTCCACAAGAAACCTTTTTTTACGATCCGCATCAGCCAAAATGTGTTGGACGAGGCGCTGCAACGTAGCTATGCGGTCTTCGCGTTTGGCTGTCGGGTCTGCGCTCCAGTCAATCGGGGCAAGGATACCCTTGACGATATCGTGCTTTTCTAGCGCCACGGCTGCGAACTCGGATGTGTTGATACCGGCCTTGTCTTGGTCGTCTTTGGTGTATTGGGCGACTGCTTCACGCAGGTTGGTGGCGATACCGATGTAATCTACGATCAGGCCACCTTCCTTATCGCGAAAGGTGCGGTTCACACGAGCGATCGCTTGCATCAGCGAATGCCCCTTCATCGGTTTGTCGACATACATGGTATTCATCACCGGGGCGTCGAACCCGGTGAGCCACATGTCGCGGACGATAACAATCTCAAGCTCGTCGTGGCCTTCGGCGAGTTCCTCTTTCGACAATACCCTCTTCGCTCGGCGCTTGATCAGACGCAGGTTCTCCCGGCTATGGGCGTGCTTGACGAGCTCCTCGGGGTCGTTTGCCGCGCCGGTGATGACGACCTTGACCTTGCCTTTGGCGGGGTCGTCGTGGTGCCAGCCGGGACGTAGGGCGACGATCTCGTTGTACAAGTCGACACAGATCTGGCGGGACATGCACACGACCATCGCCTTACCGACCTGGGTAGCGGACCGCTGCTCCCAGTGCGCGACCAGATCCTCGGCGACCTGCTTGATGCGCTTGGCGGCGCCGACGACGGCAACCTGACGTGCCCAGCGCGACTTAGCTTGCTCTCTAGCAGTTATGTCTTCCTCAGTTTCGAGGACTTCATCGACGCCCTCATCGAGAACCCTGCGGGCTTCCTCGGGCATTGAGACCTTGGCAAGCCTCGATTCATAATAGATGCGTACCGTTGCGCCATCGTTTACGGCGCGGGTGAGGTCATACACCGATACATACTGTCCAAAGATCTCCCGAGTAGAACGGTCCTCTGCATCGATCGGCGTACCGGTAAAGCCAATGAACGTAGCGTAAGGAAGCGCGTCGCGGAGATGGCGGGCGAATCCGTCGATCAGGTCGTACTGGGTACGGTGTGCTTCGTCGGCGATGACGATTATGTTGCGGCGATCGGATAGCAGCTGGTGGCGACCGCCTTTCTCCTCAGCACGAAACTTCTGGATAGTGGTGAAAACGATCCCGCCAGCGGGTCGCTTCAATAGAGAGCGCATGTCGGCCGCCGATTCCGCTTGCACAGGCTTCTCGGGGAGCAGTTCGTCGGGTGCAAACACTTCGTAAAACAACTGGTCGTCCAGATCGTTGCGATCTGTCAGCATCACCACAGTCGGGTTTCTCAGGCGCGAGTCTCTTAATAATTTACCCGCCAGGAATAGCATTTCGAGGCTCTTTCCTGATCCTTGCGTGTGCCACACGATGCCGCCCCGGCCGTCGCCGCCGTCGGCTGATGCGACGACTGCAGCTTCGAGTGCCGAGTTGACGGCCCAGAACTGGTGATACTTGGCTCCCTTTCGAATCAACGTAGCAGCGCCGTTGACGTCCTCGGTCACAAACGATACGAAGTTCCGCACTAGATCTAAGAAGCGGCGCTTGTCGAACATGCCCCGTATCAACACCTGTAAGCCTGTCAGCGTCTCCGGTGCGAGGTCTTCGGAGTTGATTGTCTTCCAAGGCGCAAAGTGCTGCAGCGACGCACCAACTGTTCCCGCTGACGCAGTAAGTCCATCGCCGATAATTTGTATGGCACACGG
Organism: uncultured Lishizhenia sp.; assembly: GCA_964534395.1. Classification (GTDB taxonomy): domain Bacteria; phylum Bacteroidota; class Bacteroidia; order Flavobacteriales_D; family Crocinitomicaceae; genus UBA952. Next base: position 4,092 of record CAZHOW010000033.1, on the reverse strand, counting down.
TGTGAACAATTCAGGAAACTCACGTTGGTAGGTACCTAGTTGTCGCCACGCTCCCTTGGTTGTCGCCCACCGCTTCGTGGGCGATTTCAATTCGAACACTGCTAGCGGGATACCGTTGACGAATCCGATAATGTCCATACGCCGACTGTTCGCACCGCTCTTGAGTGCGAACTGATTGACGACGACGAAATCGTTGTTATCCGGATCTTCGAAGTCGATATAGCGCAGGCGTACGCCTCGAGACTCACCTGTCTCATCGCGGTACTCTACTGGGCAGCCTTCGGTTATTAGTCGGTGGACGCGCAGGTTTTCTCGCAATAGATTCTGTGACTCAGCTTTACGGAGCCGCAGGACTGCCTCGTCGAGCATTTCGGAAGAGGCGGCCGGATTTAATCGGGAAAGAGCCGAGCGCATGCGTCGCTCAAGAAAGATCTGGTCGAACTCGTCGCGCTCACGCCGGTTGTCGTCGGCAGAGCCCTTAGAGATGTCAGGGCCGAACCGGGTGTCCCAGTCGAGTGCGGCGAACTCGTCGATGGCGTTGATTTCGATGTCGTTTTCGTCGAGGAAGCTCACGTCGCAGCCTCCACAAGTTTTTCCGCCGCAGCGACGCGCAGTTCGCCGGAGACCAGACGCGGTAAGAGGAAGTCTCGAGCCTCGACCATGTGTCGCAACTGCTCCCGGCGGTGGAGTACCTGCGCGATGCACTCCTTTGCCACCGTGAAGAAGGGTGATGCCTCAGACGGCACGAGAACCTCCAGAGCGGCAAGCCGGCCCATGCTCAGCTTAGGCTGGACAGCCCCAGTGACCGCTGGGTCGACAGGTAGGTTGCGCAACAAGAACCAGAGTGCCTCGGTTGAAACAGCTCGGCCTGCGAGGACGTGAGCGTGGTTGTTGACCCAGTACTTGCCGTGCGCCAGCTGCAGCACCGGGGTTCCGTCGTCTTCGATCACCGAGCCGTCCTCGCCTACGAGAACACGGAACCCATCGAACAGATAGTCGTCCACGTAGCCGAAGATCGCGGTTGCGCCGTAGTACGGGTACGGACCTGGCCGTCTGTCTCGCTCCATTTGCGATAGTGGGATGCGCTTGCGATTCTCAAAGGTTGCGACTTCGTCGACGCGCATAGAACGTGAGTCTCCTGCCTCGATCGCGATCTCAAGCTGAGTTAAGCCGTAGTTGAGCAGAAGGCGCTCGGCACGGTTTAGGGACTCGATTCGGTCGTCTAGAGTACCAAGCACCTCAGCGATCCTTCTCTGGTCATTCAGGGGTGGGAGGAGGAACTCGAGGTTCTTAAAGACACCGCCCGACAGCTCCATGAAAGTCGTGCCGTTGGCGTGCTGGTGCAGGTAATCAGTGCTTGCTGACATCAGGTAGTAAATGAACTCGCTATCGGCGAGATCACTGTTCAAGACGAGTGATCGGCAGCCCTGGTTAGTCGAGACCTCGTTTTGTGCGATGGCAGTGAGACCGATAGGTGCGCGAGACGAGACGAGTACAGTGCCGGTAGGAAGGCGTTTTGCCGATGATCCTGAGAGACCTTTCGTGGAGAGCGACCGCTCGCCTCGAGCGATAAAGCGCGACTGGTGTGTAGAGAGATCCTTCGGCGTGACCCAGGGAACATCCTCACCAAAGTTCGTGGAATCTTGGGTGTTTGGCGTACCACCGCCGACGACCTCTGCAAAATCGGAGACCTTGTAAAGCTTCCAATCGTTGTCGAGATCGTCAGTCATCGCTTTTCACCACCTTCAGAAGGGATAGGAGGCGTTTCTCAATGGCTGCGGACTGGTCGAGTTCCTCAACCAGTCGCTTACGGATCATCTCGAGGCGTTCGGTAGCGGGTAGTTCGTCCTCGTCGGCCTCAGGGGTCCCGACGTAGCGGCCCGGGGTGAGGACCAATCCCTGCTGTTCGATATCGGCTCGAGTGGCGACTTTGCAGAAGCCGTCGACGTCTTCGTAAGGCCTCGCGGGATTGAGGTTACGGAACGAGTGGTAGGTGTCTGCGATCCGGGAGATGTCTGCTGAGTCGAGCTCGCGTTGCCGTCGAGACACGAGGTGTCCGAGCTTGCGAGCATCGATGAATAGGATCTCATTTTCGCGCGCACGGTGCTTGTCGGTAACTCCCCGGTTCCGCCCCATGAACCACAAACTAACGGGAATGCCCGTGTTGGCGAATAATTTTGTCGGTAGTGACACGATGCAATCGATGACGCCAGTCTCCACGAGTGCCTTGCGGATAGAGACTTCCTCGCTACGGTTCACATTCGAGAGTGCGCCGTTAGCTAGGACGAAGCCAGCATACCCATTTGGAGAGAGGTGGTAGAGGAAGTGAAGAATCCAAGCGTAGTTCGCGTTTGACTCGGGCGGAAGCAGCAAGCTCTTGCCAATCTTCCAGCGCGGGTCTTCCATAAGCTTGTCTCGACCCCAGCCAACCTTACCTTTTTCGCCAAGGTTGAAGGGTGGATTCGTGATGATGAAGTCTGCTCGTAGGTCGGGGTGCAGGTCAGCGGTGAAGGTCGAGTCGGCACGGTCACCGAGGTTACCGTCGATACCGTGCAGCGCGAGATTCATCTTTGCGAGCCGCCATGTCTCTGCGTTGGACTCCTGGCCAAATACCGACAGATCACCACCGACGCCACCGTGCGCTGCAAGAAACTTGCGCGATTGGACAAACATTCCGCCGGAGCCGCAGCAAGGGTCGTAAATTCGACCTTTATAAGGCTCAAGCATTTCGACAAGCAAATCAACGACGCTACGCGGCGTGTAGTCCTCGCCGGCGCGACCTTCAATCCCCGAAAATTTACCAAGAAAGTACTCGTACACTTGACCGAGTCGATCTCGTCCGTCGTGGTCTTCCCGACCAAAGGTAATACCGTCAACGATGCCTATAAGTGATGTGAGATTACGTTGTGGAATTTCGCTAGCAGCGAAACTTTTCGGTAGTACGCCCTTGAGAACAGGGTTCTCCCGTTCGATAGCATCCATGACCTTATCGATGCGGGATGCGATATCCGTCTGAGTCGCTTTGTCTCGGATTTCAGTGATCCATCGGGCCTCCGCCGGGATCCAGAAGACGTTGTGGGCGAGATACTCGTCTCGGTCCTCTAAGACATCGATGCGGTCTGATTCGTCTTCGAGGTAGTAATCACTTGAAGCGTCAGCAAGCTTTGCAGCTAACTCAGTTCGATAGTGATCGAAATTGTCATTCACGTACTTCAAAAATACTAAGCCAAGGACGGGGTGTTTGTATCGACTAGCGTTTACAGATCCACGCTGAGCTTCGCAGGCTTCCCAGAGTTGAGCTTCAAATGCCCGGGTATCAGACGCTGTGGTTTTTGCTGATTTTTTTGTTGCCATTTTTCTCTCGTTGTCGGCTAGCCATTAATGTGTTTCTGCTGGGTCTCTGGCTTTCAGCGCACTTTTAGAGGCGGCACGCTTTCGTTCATCAATCCACCCCTGAATATCCTGCAGCTGGAATCTCCAGGTACCTGCCACTTTAAAGCCGGGCAGCTTCCCCTGTTGCGCGAGGCGGTAGATCGTCTTCTCGTCCACGGCCAGGAACCCTGCAACGTCGCGGACGGTCATGGCGGGCGGCGGCTGTTCGGCCATCAGATTTCTCCCACATAATGGATATGGTCAGTATAGTGGAAGATAGGGCAAACCAGTCCAATCTTTGCAAAGAATGATCATGATGCCGTGCAGCAGGCTCACTGGGTGAGCTTCCCGTCGTTCAGACTGAACGCGTTAAACTGTCGCCAGCATCAAGAGTTGGGTCGACGCCCATACCAACCTGCCCGCCGGGCAAGGTGGGTCGCGAAAGCGGATGTGGCCTCTCAAGAGGCAACCAATCGAGCAAGCGTCGACCCTCCCCAAAAACGGAGGGTTTTTTGTTTGTGCAGTCCGAACTAGACGCGTCATTAATCAATGCATACCGCGAGACCGAGTACAGGGTCACGCAGGCTCATCCTTTAGTGCTCAGGGTAGATGTACCTAGCCCCGAACTTGCCAGCCTCTACAAGGCGAAGGGTGCCTCCTGCGCCGCTTTCATAACGGCGTGTAACCCCTTTAGTCGTGAGTTGAGTGACGCCGATAACG
>CAZHOW010000032.1:0-18769 GCA_964534395.1 uncultured Lishizhenia sp. | reverse complement strand
CTTGGATCACTTGGCGCATTTCCAGCTCCAAAAGTCTCGAGAACTATTGCCTTAATGTTTTCAATATCAAAAAGTTGAGTATACGCTTCAATTGGAATTCCAGGATATAATTTCACCAAACCAACTTGATTGGAGAGTTTTTTCTGAATCGTTAATTGTGACAAATTCGTTCGAAAAAGTCGATCTTTCGCAAACTCAATGTTAACGCCTGCAACGGCTAGTTCGGGGTAATTTGGAGATTGAAAGGCTTCGAATTGGTTCGCAGAAACCTTGGAGCAACGATTTCCACGATATAACGAGTATTCGAAATACACCGCAACTTCTTGAACGATGGCTTCTCCATTTTCATCTCGTGCTCCAGCTATTTCAACGGCTGTAATTAAGTTCTCTTTTCCGTCTGTCCTGATTGTACCAATTGGTAATTGAGATCCAGTCAGGATGATAGGTTTTGTCAATCCTTGCAACATAAAGCTCAATGCTGAAGCCGTGAATGCCATCGTATCTGATCCGTGGAGAATTACAAATCCATCGTAACTGGTATAATTAGTTTCAATGATTTCTACTAAATCGGTCCAATGACAAAGTGTAATTTCGGAAGAGTCAATGGGTTTTGAAATACTGATACTTTTCAGCTCGAAATTAAAACGTTCAAGCTCTGGGACATGGTCATAAATGTATTCGAAATTAAAGCTTCGGAGCTCTCCCGTTCTCTGATCCTTGATCATCCCAATTGTTCCGCCCGTATAAATAATTAAAATCTTCGGAGTGCTCATTTTACGCCAAATTTCTCTAGTTGAAACAAATGTATGGCATTTTGAGTTGTTTTCTCAGCAATTTCAGAAACAGGACAATTATAAATTTCTGCTAATTTATCAGCTACCAAAGGAATGTAGGACGATTCATTTCGTTTTCCGCGATATGGCACAGGAGGCAAGTAAGGCGCATCTGTTTCCAAAATTATATGCTCCAAATCAATTTGTTTTAATACCTCGGGTAATTCTGATTTTTTGTAAGTAACAACACCACCTATTCCGAGCTTAAATCCGCCATAATTTAAAATATGTTTCGCTTGATCTAAGTTACCGGTGAAACAATGAAAAACACCCGATAATTCATTTGAATTTTCCTGATCCAAAATTTCAAATATTTCATCAAAAGCATCTCGACAATGAATTGCAATTGGAAGTTTCAAGTCTTTCGCCCACTGAATTTGCTTCCTAAAAACTATTTTCTGTTCCTCACAAAAAGTAGTATCCCAATATAAATCCATACCAATTTCACCCACAGCACAATATTCTTCAGGTGACTCAAAAAGCTTTTGCTCAATAACCCTCAATTGATGTTCCCAGTCTTCTTTTACATAACCAGGATGTAATCCCATCATCGGAATGCAGTTAGCAAACTTTTGACTGAGAACAAGCATTGGATCGATACTCGCTAAATCAATGTTGGGAAGTAAAATGTAATTAACGTTACTTTGTTGAGCACGATAAATTGTTTCGTCCAAATCCATTTCAAATTCTTCGGAATATAAATGCGCGTGTGTATCTATAAACATTAGAAAAGAGATATACTTAATCCTAGTTGGAATTGATGTAAATCAGGATTACCTCGTCCTCGAAAAAGATTGTTGATTTGATAGGAACCAAAAAGACTGAAGTTTCGATATCCTAAGCGGGTGTGTAATCCATAATTTAATAATGAGGCAGCTGGACCAAGATCCGTGCTTTCCATTTTTGAACCATCTAAACCAATCAATTGTTGATTCATTACGGCATTAATACCGAAGGATCCTCCAATGGCAAACTTCCATCGATTCCAATTTTTTGTCGAAAATCGCAATTCCAAAGGAATGAAAAAACGATGGGTTTTTATACGAGTATGATCATAAATAACCGAGCTTTGAATACTTAAAATTTTAATTAGGTTGTTTTCAATAATAAATTTCTGTTGGGATGAAATTGACGATAGCCCATATCCTAAACCAAAGCCCAACGAAAATACCTTTGTCTTTTTGAATTTTATATCTTTCATGAAATTGACATTGAGCCCGATTGAATTCCATCGATTTTGAAAAGGCTTTAATTCGCCAGACCAATCGTTATAGGTCAAATCAAAAACAAGTCTATCATATTTGTGATTATCTGTACTTTTTGTTGGTCGCAGACCATCGAAATACCAAAACAAGCCAGGTCGATGCCTTGAAATTAATTGCGAGTCGTTATTCTGCGCATTTACAGACACAAAAACAAGCAGAAATAATAATACTAAGACTCTTTTCAATTGAATTTCGATAAATACTGTTCCCAATTCCAAGCATCTCTTACGGCATCAACAATTGTAAGTTCTGATTTCCAACCTAAAAGTTTTTCCGCTTTGATCGCATTAGCATAAATTTCAACCACATCACCTTCTCTGCGTGGACCGTACTGCCAATTTAAAACTACACCAGTTTCTTTCACAAATGCTTGAATGATTTCCTTCACGCTTGTTCCTTTTCCTGTTCCAATGTTGATGTTTTCGAGCAAACCCGATTTGTTTTCCATCAAAAAATCGACCGCTTTTACATGTGCATTTGCCAGATCGCAAACATGGATATAGTCTCTAATACACGTTCCATCTGGTGTTGGGTAGTCATTTCCAAAAACCGTTAATATTTCCTGTTTTCCAATCGCGGTTTGTGTAACAAATGGAAGAAGATTATTCGGTCTGCCAATTGGAAATTCACCAATCAAAGCACTTTTGTGCGCTCCAACTGGATTAAAATATCTTAAATTAATGACTTTTAAATGCTTATTCGCCTTACAGACATCTTGAATAATTTGTTCCCCGATCCATTTTGTATAACCATAAGGTGAATTCGGTAAATTTTTCTCAGTTTCTTCGGTCACTTCCTTTTGCCCTTTCGGTTCACCGTAAACAGTACAAGATGAAGAAAAAACGAAATTAGAAATATTGAACTCCAACATTTTCTGTAATACGTTTACCAGTCCCGAAATATTGTTTTGATAGTACTTGAGTGGTTCTGCGACAGATTCTCCAACAGCTTTATAAGCTGCAAAATGAATTACCGCCATAGGCTCATATTTTTCAAAAATGGAACCCAGAAAATTAGGGTCACAAATGTCTCCTTCGTGAATGATTGGTTCTGCTTGTAAAATCGATTTGAGACCATCAACAACGACGCGATTAGCATTTCGAAAATCATCCAAAATAACAGGGATGTATCCGTTTTCAATCAATGAAACAACTGTATGAGAACCGATATATCCAGCGCCTCCAGTTACAACAATATACTTAGCCATATTCAAATGTATAAGAAAAAAAGTTAAGGATAGATATAACGGACAGATTGATAAAAAACATCTATCATAAATTAATCATAATAAAGGCTAAAACCAATGTGTGGAATTGTCCTTGATTGTTAAATTTAACTCAATGTGATCAAACTCTTTTCTAGAAAACTCGATTCGTATTTACAGATTATTTCAGCTGTTTGAACTTCTCAATAACTTCTGCTTCTTTCTTGGTTACTTTTCCGTAAATTGTTGCAACTTCCTCTAAAACTTCTGTTAAAACGAGCTTTTGTTCCTCGTTGAAGTGCAAGTGATGCAATTTAAAATGCGCATTAAACTCCAAAAGAGCATCTTCCAAGGTCAATTCGAAATCTTCTGCCGCTTCAAAGGCAAATTCGGTATAGTAAGCCAAATCAGTACCCGAAAAGTCGTTTTGTTGTTCAATTAAGGCCATTTTTTCTTGAACCAAATTCATTATTCTATCTCGCTCAATATCTTGTATGTAGCCATCGCTTTTGGCCAAGGCATAAAGCAATTTACCGTATGTAATGTAAAAGTCTTTATTTAGCATAACTCTTTTTTAATCGAAATTAAGTGTGTTTAAGTATAAGATTTGTTAAGTGAGAAAATTTGACAAACATTTCGGATTTACATTAAAAATCGGGTTTATTTAGAATCATTCTAAAATACCATTTTTTTGGTATTGTCCATTTTTAGAACCCTAAGTTACTTTGTAACATGAAAAAATTTGTTTGCTGTTTCTTTGCATTGACATTCATTCTAAATTATTCTCAAGCACAAGTAAATAAAACAGACTCCCTAAAAATGAGGCACCATAAAGAACTTATTTTTTTGGAAAAACTTCCAGCGTTTCTCGGCCCCATACAAGGAACCAATATTTATTCAGGTAAGAAAAATGAGGTTATTCATTTAAATCAATTAGATGCCGATCTCTCTTCAAATAACTACCGACAAATCATGGCAAAAGTTCCTGGTGTTTCAATTTGGGAAAGTGATGGCTCGGGAATTCAAACATCTGTATCCACGCGTGGGTTAAGTCCGAATCGTTCATGGGAGTTCAACGTAAGACAGAACGGTGTTGATATTTCATCTGAGGTTTTTGGCTATCCTGAAGCCTATTTTACTCCACCAACAGAGGCACTTGAAAAAATCGAAATTGTGAGAGGCGCTGGTTCTTTACAATATGGCCCACAATTCGGAGGAATGTTGAATTATGTTACAAAACGATACCTCGGATCAAAAACGTTCTCCTTTGAATCACAGCAGACAATAGGCAATTATGGTTTGTACAATGCATTCAACGCGATTGGCGGAAAAATTAAAAATTTCTCCTATTACGGATATTTACATCACAGAAGTGCAGACGGCTGGAGACAAAATAGTCAGTATCGAACAACAACGGGACATATTTCTCTTTCTTACACCTTTTCTCCTAAATTGAACGCCACATTGGAGTACTCACATATGGATTACAAAAGTCAACAACCCGGAGGATTAACTGATTCTATGTTTTTAGAAAATGCTCAACAATCAAATCGATCAAGAAATTGGATGGGCACACCCTGGAATACAGCTGCTTTACATGTTGACTATTCATTGAATGAAAAATCAAAAATTAGCTTAAAACTCTTTTACATCAATGCTCAGCGAAATAGTGTTGGTTTCTTGAGAGATGTTTTCGTTCCTGATTCATTAAATGGATCATATTTTAACAACCGTCAGGTGGATCGGGATTGGTACAAAAATATAGGCGGTGAATTACGTTTCTTACAAAAGTATAATTTGTTTGGCAACGAATCTGCTCTATCAGCTGGGATGAGAGTTTATACAGGTGAGACAACCAGAAAACAGGGAGGTATCGGATCTGTTCACAGTGACTTTGATTTGGAAATCGTTTCCCGCCAAACAAGCAACTTAGGTTCATTCGACTACAGGAGAGAATTGAATTTTACAACAAGAAATGGCGCTGCTTTTATTGAAAACATGTTTCAGTTAACAAAAAACCTAAGTATTACCCCGGGAATTCGATTAGAATACATTAACTCCGGAGCTTCTGGAATAATAGATAGGCCTACTCTTGGGGTTTCCATTGCTGTTCCAAACCAAATCAGAACAGTTATTTTAGCTGGCGCTGGTGCCGAATATAAAGTAAGCAAAAGCTCTAATCTGTATGCTAATTTTAGCCAAGGTTTTCGTCCTGTAACATTTGCTGAGTTTACACCTGCAGCCACCACGGATTCCATTGATTCAAATCTGAAAGACGCGAGTGGATACAACATCGATTTTGGCTATCGCGGAACAATCAAGGAGTTCCTGACATTTGATGTGGGAGCATTTTATTTATTTTATGACAACCGCATCGGAACGATCAATGTTAATAATAAAAATTTAAGAACAAACATCGGAGCATCGGTTAGCAAAGGAATCGAATCATTCGTTGAATTGGACGTTACACGGATTTTCTGGGAAAAATCAAAAGTTGGAACCCTAAAAATCTATGGGAATGTTGCATTCATTGACGCGCGCTACACCCGTTGGGATGATCCAGCGGCCCTGGTTGATTCATCAAAAGATTTTACAGGGAATTACGTTGAAAACGCTCCTCGTACAATCAATCGTTTTGGATTAACTTACAAATACAATCGCTTTTCACTTAACTTTCAGCTGAATCAAGTTGGTGAAGTCTACACAGACGCCCTCAATACAGAACTTTCAAACGCTAGGGCTACCATAGGTAAAATCAATGGATATCAAGTTATGGATGTTTCATGTACCTACCTCATCAATGGAAAGTACAATGTAAAAGCAGGAGTTAACAATTTAACGGATGAACGTTATGCCACGCGCCGCGCTGGAGGTTATCCAGGCCCGGGATTATTACCGGCAAATGGACGCACACTTTACTTTTCAATTGGAGTGAAATTTTAGGATAACTCTTTAAATAGTTAGTTTTATCCTGAAACGTGTTCCTTTATTCAGCTCAGAAACAAAACTAATTTCGCCCTCATGGTTTTCAATAATTTGTTTGACCATTGATAAACCTATACCGCTGCCAGAACTTTTGGTGGTGAAATAAGGAACGAAAAGCTTGTCTTGTTCATCCCGTGAAATTCCACAGCCATTATCAGAAACTTCTATGAAAACAGAATTATTATCTTTTTGAACGGAAATCGTTATTTCACCAATTTCTTTTCCTTCTAACGCGTGAATGGCATTTTGGATGAGGTTGTTGAAAACCTGAACCCACTGTTCCTTATCGATATTTAGAATTAATTGTTTCTCATTTGATACGATATTAAACTTGATTTTTTCTTCAGCCTCGAAAAAGGAAAGTGCGTTATGAATCAAAACAATTAAATCAACTTCTTTTTTAGTTGGCTCCGGCATTTTTGCGAAGCGAGAAAATTCGTTAGCTATCCGTGTCATTCCATCAATTTGCTCTACAATTGAATTCAGTACACGCTTCACTTTATCGGTTGATTGTAAGTCTGACGGATCGTAAACGCGGAGCAATTGCTGAATACTAAGCTTCATCGGTGTGAGTGGATTCTTAATTTCATGGGCTACTTGTTGAGCCATTTCACGCCAAGCCGTTTCACGTTCGGTTTTTGCCAATTTTTTTGCTGCTGTTTGTAATTCATCCAACTTCAAGTTATAAGCCGTAACAATGGTTCCTATTTCATCTTTTCCGGGATATTCAATCTTTACATCCGAAGTTATTTCTAATCCAGAAACTCTTTTTTGAAGCAGTTTCAATGGGGATGTTACCCAATTTGAAACGAGTAATGCAATACCAATGGATAGTAATAAAAGTATAATAAACACATTTACAACCGCTATGATGAAGCTTTTTAATTGTTCCTCAAATGCTTGTTGTTGACCGAAATGCTGAAGGTTGAGGTAACCCAATAATTTTTCCTCGCTATTATAAATTGGCTGATAAGAAGATACGTAATTGAGATTTCCTATGTTTTCCTTCTGTGTGAAAAAACTTCGTTTTTTACGTTTAATTTTTTCAAAAGCTTCTGGGTTTATTTGCTCGCTTAACAACCCTTGATTGAACACTTTGCTGCGCGAGGATGCAACCAAAAAACCTTGTTTGTCATAAATATTCAAATCCGTTTCAAAAACACGTGCCAATTTTATAAGAACCGACTCCAAAAAACTGCCTTGAGCGTCTATGTTTAAATTGGAAATCAAACTCAATTTACCTCTAAGTTCTTCTTCGACTGATGCCAATTTGTTTTCAATCACTTCATCTGAAGATTGTTGAAATTGCTTTTGGACATAATAACCACTTCCCGTAGCGGAAAGAATCAAGACAAAGATGACCAACAAAAGAACCGCATACTGGATTTTAATGGATAATGACAAGGCGGAACGCTGAAATGAAAATCCCTTTGTGAATAGCAATGAAAATAACAGAATTAGTCCTAAAAAGCAAAAAACAACTGCAAATGCAGAAACAAAATCAACAAATTTGAAATTTTTTATAGTCAAGACTATTGTCTGATTCCCCTTGGCAAGAACAAAGTGATTGTGTCCGTCAAAATCAATAAATTGTTCTGTTTTCTGCTCTATCGGAAAAGCATCCATTGAAGTGGGAAAATGAAACGATCCAAAGCTTCGCATTAACTTTTTACCGGCATATTTACCAACAGAATAATGCTCCAATGAATTCAGAACATTTGCGTTTTTTGAAATTAACAAGCGAGGAAAACCTATTTCTTCAGGTATTCGCTTAGATTTAAGTGCTACAAAAAATAGAAAATTGACACTTTCGACATTTATTTTTTCACGAATAATATATGTAAATCCGCCCGTCGAGGACTTGATAAAAAACAAACCAGGATCAACAGCTGATGGCTCACCATATTTATCAATCAAAGTTTGACAGGTTTGAGAAAACTGAAAATCACCGGTAAAAATTGATTTTCCGTTAGAGTCACACAAGTTAAATGTTTGTTCATAGACATCCCATTCCCCCTTGAAATATTTTTTCTCCAAAATATCTCCAAAATCAGACTGACTAACTTCTTCTGCTTGATTTTTCGAAATGCTCTTTATTAATTGGTCTTCCTTGATTTTTTGCTTCATTTCCGCGTATGCCAACTCAAGATTGATGTCTTGCTCCACGGCTATTTGACGAGCATACAATTTTCTGTTTTCTTGTTCTTTTATAATTTGATGCTTATTAAAATCGGCAACTAAAACCATCGAAAAAAGGGTCAACAATAGAAAGCTCTTTGTTCCTCCGTTAATCCGCTTCACCTGAAACAGAAAAAGAAGGATTAATGGAAATAAGGAGGAAAAGAAAGCGCATTTTTGAAAAAAAATTAAAGCTGAAGCGAAAACCAGAAATGCAATAACTAATAAAAAAAGATTTTCACTCGTTTTTAAAGTCAATCTAAAAACTTTGTAGATCATAAAAAGAGTAAATCCAATGACGAAAAGCGACAAATAAGAATAAACAGTCAAATCAAAAAAGTCGAGAAAATTTAACGGAATTGCAGAATATAAAACCAACATTTTTATGGTTTCAATTAGTGCCCACCAACCAAGAATGAACCAAAAAGGCAATAAATAATTACCAAACTTGATTCGCTGAATTATTTTTCCGAATAAAGCATATCCAGCCGATCCGACTAGCACATTTAAACAAAAATCCAAAAAGGTTGGAAAAAAACGATTGTAGCCAAATAAATCCGCTGACACAAAGCTTTGAAATTCAAATGTTTGATGAATATCAATTACATGAAATAACCCCCGAATAAAAATCAAAAGACCAAACGATAAGGCTATTTGAATATGGTTAAAACTGGAATTAATATAAAAACCGAGAGCGGCTGAAGCTATCCCCAAACAGATAAAAACCAATATCCAAGGACTATCCTTTTGTTGGTGGATTGGAGAAATTACTGAAAACAAATAGTCTCCCGAACTATTTTTTATCTGAATTCCTTCATTTGGATTCAAAGAAATCGTAAAAGAACTTTCAATAAGATCCTCGTTCGACTTATTTTCTAAAAAAGCATTTTCATAATCGAATTCACTTCGAATTTGATAGGAAAGCACGATCCTTTTGTCCTTTTTTTGATGAATTCGGGAATAATACCATCCGTTTTGAAGCCGATTAATCCCTTCAGAGGGAAATTGGATATTCGTGAATTTTGAAATAGGAACTTTATTTGTATTCCAATAAACAAGAGAGTCTCCCTGATAGAAATGGACAAAAAAAGGCGACTTTATAGGTCTGAAAAAATTCGGTTCTCGGACTAATAGTTCTTTTGCCGACTGCTGCATATCCAGATCCAATTGAGAAATCCTATTTTGCAGTTTATTAAAATCAATTTTGGGCTCAGTTGATAGTTTTAATACGACGAAGGCGCTTAAAAACATCAACCCTGAAAAAACAAAAAAACGATGATCTAAAATCCATTTAAAAATGGGTTTCATGAATCCAGATTTTGAATGAGCTGATTTCGCAAACTATCAAAGTCTGAATCCGCATTATGATCATTTCTAAAAATGAAATCCGCATCATTTCTATATGGTTCAATGAATTGCTCGTAACAAGGCAAAACATGGTTGTCCCATTGATATAAAATGTCTGAGCGTTTATATCCTCTTGTTTCTTGGTCACGATAAAGTCGTCTATCCAACTGAATTCCGTGATCTACATCCACAAAAACGCTGTAGTTAATAGCCTTGGAAACTTTCTGATAATGAAAAAGGAATAGCCCTTCAACAATTAACAAATCAGCAGGTTCAATAGTAATGAGCACATTTTTATCAGGAGGGGAATTGAAAAAATACTCTTTAACTTCAATGGGTTCTCCATTTATCAACTGTAATAAATCTGAGGTAAGTTTAGCCTCATTCAGTGCAGTGGGTAAGTCGAAATTGACAATTCCATTTTTATCCTTTGCTTGTTTCTCAATAGGAAAATAGTAGTTGTCCATTGAAAAAACAGCTGTGCTCATGTTGGAAAATGATTCTGACAATCTTTTTAAAAGGGTGGTTTTTCCAGATCCACTTCCCCCACAAATTCCAATAACAAACGGATTTTTAGTCATAGTTAGTCTTGCACAAAGATAGAAAAATGAAAACAACTATTTCGATGAATTGAACGTTTATTAAAGCACATTCAAATGAAAAATTGTAACTTTCCATTCAATTTATAAAATGATATGAAAACGATTTGTTCTATTTTATTGCTGGTTTTTGTTGGTTTCTCGAGTTTTTCTCAAATTAAAAAAGGATCAACAATGCCTTTGAGTGACTTACAAATGGTAGACGTGAAAACGAGCTTTAAAAAGGCTTTAAAAGATTACAAAAAAGAAAAAGGCATTCTGGTAATATTTAGTTGTAATACTTGTCCTTTTGTGGTTGGAACTCCCGATTTTCCCGGTTGGGAGAGACAGTTTAATACCTTATTTGATAAGGCGTCAAATCAAAACATCGGTTTTGTTTTGGTTAACTCAAATGAAGCAAAAAGAGGAAAAGAAGATTCAATAGAAGAAATGAGAAAAAAAGCTGATGAACAAGATTATAAAATGCCCTATTTAGTTGATGAAAATTCTACCTTAGCGAATTCTTTTGGGGCAAAAACGACTCCTCATGTGTTTTTATTTAATGGTGATTTAAAGCTGGTCTATTCCGGGTCTATTGATAATATTTGGGACAATAAGCGAACGGAAGAAATTCCATATTTAGCAAACGCAATGGATGCGCTTGGTCAAGGAAAAAAAAGTAAACCTTCAGCAACGCCTCCAAAAGGATGTAGTATTAAACGTAAATTAAACTAAACCATGAAATTTTTATTTAGCATTTCTCTTCTTTTTGCAACAGGGATTCTCTTTTCTCAAATCCAAGGAAATGGTGGAATTCCAAAAGGCCTGAAACAAAAAGATCTTTCTGAAAAAATTGACCATCGAACATTTGCACAACCAAATATTCAAGAACTACGCGCGGAGGATGCCTTGGTCGACAACACAGGAACAGCTCCTTGGAGATTTGGATATAACAATTATACCAACTTAGGTTTAAACAACAGTGGTACTTGGATTGATTTACCAAACGGAGACCAAATTTGGTTACTGAAATTAACGTGTGATAAAGCATTAACTGTAAATCTAACTTTTTCAAATACCACTATTCCGCAAGGAAATGAATTGTATGTGTATAATGATTCAAAAGATTTTATTTTAGGGAAGTTTACTTCAAATCACATTTACAATGGTCTGTTGGGAACAGAATTAATCCCTGGAAATACAGCAATTGTAGAATATTATGTGAAAAAAGGTGCTGATTTAGGTAACATACAAATTTCAACGGTTACACATGGTTATCGAACGTCAGATGAATTTCAAGAAAAAGCATTTGGTGGTTCTGGAGCATGCAACATGAATGTGAATTGTCCTGATGGATTACCTTGGCAACAGCAGAGAAACAGCGCCGTAATGCTGGTTTCTGGAAGCAATGGATTTTGTTCAGGAGCATTGATAAACAATACGTTAAATGATGGTAAACCATATGTTTTAACTGCAAACCATTGTTACTCTGATCCAACTAATTGGATTTTTCGATTCAATTGGCAGTCTCCTGATTGCAACAATCCAGCTTCATCACCAACTTTTCAATCATTAAGTGGCGCAATATTAAGATCAAGACGAACCCCGACTGATTTTTGTTTGGTTGAAATAACTGGTGGATTAGAAGGTAACTCTGTTCCACTAAGTTTTAATCCTTATTTCTCAGGTTGGAATAATGCGGATGCCGCACCAACTTCTTCGGTTTCGATTCACCATCCTTCGGGAGATATAAAGAAAATTGCATTCGACGATGCTCCTGCTGTGTCGAGTCAAGGAATGGGATCAACAGAGGCAAACTCCACTTGGACCGTTGAGTGGGATCGAAATACAACAACTGAAGGTGGTTCATCCGGATCTCCATTATTTGATCAGAATCACCGAATCATTGGTCAATTATGGGGCGGGGGAGCTTCGTGCAGTAATTTAAGTTCTCCAGATTATTATGGTCGTGTTCATAACTCATGGGAACCAGCTAATTCGAATAGCACCAATCAATTAAAATTCTGGTTGGATCCAAACAACTCTGGAGCTGAATTTATTGATGGATTTGATCCAACCAATGCTACTCCAGTTGCCGTAGACCCAAGCATAACAAATCCCCAAGGTGTTTCTGGTACATTTTGTGGCGCAGAAGTCACACCACAAGTTACAATACAAAATAATGGTTCCGACACTTTAACGACATTGGATATAAATTACGGTTTTGATGGGACACAAAATCAAACCTACAATTGGACAGGAACTTTGTTGCAATGGCAATCAACTTCAGTTACTCTTCCAATGTCAACCCTTACGGCTGGTGCCCATACCTTTTCTGCTTCGGTTACAAATCCAAATACAGGTCTGACTGATGAGAATAATAATAACAATTCGGTAAATTCTTCATTTAATGTGGTAATAGGCGGAGAATCAGTTCAATTGAATCTAACTTTGGATTGCTATGGTTCTGAAACTTCATGGGAATTACAAGATAACACCGGAACTGCGATTTATTCAGCAAGTGGTTATTCAGATGATCAACCTGGACCTGTCACTACAGAACCTTTTTGTCTAAATGATGGCTGTTACACCTACTACATTATGGATAGTTACGGAGATGGCTTATTTGGAGGTTTTTTCTGTAACCAAGACGGAAGTGTTTCAATTGTCTACCAAGGAGATACGTTAGCGGCTTTACCTGAATCTCAAGCCGATTTTGGAAATCAAACTACTTTACAATTCTGTATTGGAACATCTGGTTTAGAATTTAATTCAAACGAATTAGTTTCTTTATGGCCGAATCCTATTGCAGAAGGACTCATTAACATTCAGACTGGAAGTGAAGATGCAAGCGTTGTTTCGATTCTTACAATCAATGGACAACGTCTAGCATCTAAAATCAGTTCTTCAAGCCTTGTTCAATTCGATACAAACGGATTAAGTCAAGGAACTTATTTGGTAGAAGTCGTTTCTGGAAACGAAAGAAAGATGTTGAAGTTTATTAAAACAAGATAACTACGGTTTGGCCGGGATTTACATTCACATTCCTTTTTGTAGAAAACGCTGCTCTTATTGTGACTTCCATTTTTCAACAACCTTCTCAAATTACAGAGGAGATTTAATCGCTGCGATTAATCGAGAGATTGAATTACGTAAAATTGAAATAAACGAATCCATTGAAACTATTTATTTTGGCGGTGGAACTCCAAGTCTTATGATAAAGGAAGAACTAAGTTCCATTTTGGATACCATTCGTAGTTGTTTTAAATTTAATGATAAAGTTGAAATTACCCTTGAAGTCAACCCGGAGGATGTTAATTTAGAAACGACAACTTACTGGAAAAATTTAGGTGTAAATCGGATTTCAATTGGACTTCAATCCTTTAAAGAATCTGACTTAAAATGGATGAATCGAGCACATGATTTGGAACAAGGACTTAAGTCGGTTGAACTACTCAAAAAACAAGGTTTTAAAAATATTTCCGTTGACTTAATTTATGGTTTACCGGGTCTGACTTTACTCGAATGGGAGCGTCATTTAGAGCAAGTTATTTCTTTGAATATTCAACACATTTCTGCTTATTGTTTGACCGTAGAAAAACAAACCGCATTGAATCATTTTGTTAAAACAGGAAAACTAAAAATACCAAATGAAAACACACAATCCGAACAATTTAATTTAATGTTGCGAATTTTAACCCAAAATGGGTTTTTACAGTACGAAATTTCCAACTTCGCTAAATCAGAATTTGAATCCAAACACAACTCTTCTTATTGGCAAAACAAGCCTTATCTGGGGGTTGGGCCTTCGGCGCATTCGTTCGATGGAAAAACACGAAGATGGAACGTTTCAAACAACACCAACTATTACAAAAATGTTGGCAAAAATGACTCGTGGTTTGAGACGGAAATATTAACGAAAAACGATCAATGGAACGAACTTTTTCTAACCGGTTTAAGAACCATCTGGGGTGTTTCAAAAACGAAAATAAATGAAATAGGAACACTATCCGATTCAGAGCAAAAAAATATAGATTTACTTATTGAAGTCGGAGAACTAAATGAAACTGAAATCGCCTTAGTTTTAACTGAAAAAGGCAGACTTAAAGCTGATGGAATTGCTGCTTCTTTTTTTAGAATTTAATTTACGTTTAGTCTATTTAAAATACCGTCCCATAGTTTGATTCTCATTTGCATAGCTTCTTTTGCATTTGTTAAAGCTTCATCCCATTTTTGCTCATCGTCACCGCAAACTTCTTCCATCATCTTTAAAGAAATAGGTCCATGATCATCACCATCAACTTCAATATGTCGTTCCAAATAATACAATAACTTCGAAATGTTAGTTTGCCCTTTCGACTTCATTTCTCGCAAAATTTGAATGAACATGTCAGGTATTAAGTCCTCGCGACCGAAAGTAAACACAGAGGCAATGCGATGAATGGATTTAGATTGTATAA
The DNA here is from genome assembly GCA_964534395.1 of uncultured Lishizhenia sp. Lineage (GTDB taxonomy): Bacteria > Bacteroidota > Bacteroidia > Flavobacteriales_D > Crocinitomicaceae > UBA952. The sequence continues at coordinate 3,919 of CAZHOW010000032.1, read as the reverse complement.
CAGAAAATGTAAAATTGACAAAATCTCGTGTCTCTTGATTTACGTCTACTAACTGCAAAGTTTCTTCAATGGTTTTTCCATTATTAATAAAATCCATGAACATTTGGATGGTTTTTGTATCTGCACCTATTTGCTTCATTGCATCCAAATAGAGTTCAAAATGGCTTGCTATTTCGCCATTTGAATCAATATCGGATTCTTCGCCTAAAACAATCTCATTTATGAAGCGTCTAGTTCTTGGGCTTCCAATAGGTCTCCAGGGTATTTCAACACACGTCAATCCACTTTGTAATGCTTTCAGCAAACTCATAAAATCCCAAACTGCGAAGATGTGCTGTTCCATGAAAGCCTGAAAATCCTCGACTGATTTTACCTGAGCATATAGCGGATGTTCCACTAATTGCTTTCGTAAATCGGAAAGCTCATTATTTATTTTGGAAAGATTCGAATTCATTTTCAGTTCTACTTGATAAGAACAAATATAACCGATGATGGTTTATTTTCTAAAAAAATTACTTCTCCAGTTGAGGGGTGACTGATTCCGAACTTAATCCATACTAAGAATTCAACCTAATCCCCAACTCCTTCAACTGCTTTTCATCCAACGGCGATGGCGCATCAATCATTGTGTCACGGCCACTATTGTTTTTTGGGAAGGCGATGTAATCACGAATAGATTCTGAACCGCCCATGGTAGCAACCAAACGATCTAAACCGAAAGCCAAACCTCCGTGTGGTGGCGCACCATATTCGAAGGCATTCATAAGAAATCCGAATTGTGCTTGTGCTTCTTCTTTTGAAAATCCAAGTAAATCAAACATCTGCGATTGCAAATCTCTATCGTGAATACGAATTGAACCGCCGCCTAATTCTACGCCGTTCATCGCTAAATCGTAGGCATTCGCACGCACTTTTCCTGGATCAGTTGAAATTAAATGAAAATCTTCCGGTTTGGGAGAAGTGAAAGGGTGGTGCATCGCGTGGTAACGTCCATTTTCCTCATCCCATTCCAATAATGGGAAATCCAACACCCACAATGGTTTGAATACATCCGGATTGCGCAATCCCAATTGATTCCCTAAGTTTAAACGCAGTTCGTTCAGTTGTTTGCGAGTTTTATTTGTTTCACCGGAAAGCAAAAATAAAAGGTCGCCCGGTTGCATATTCGCTTTTTCTGCCCACACTTTCAAATCAGCTTCTGAGTAGAATTTATCAACCGAAGATTTAAAAGTTCCATCAGCATTATAGCGCAAATAAACCATGCCTTTCGCTCCGATTTGCGGACGTTTTACCCATTCGGTTAATTCATCAATTTGCTTTCGTGTAAATTCCGCACAGTTGCTCGCATTGATTCCCAAAACGATTTCTGAACTGTCAAAAACAACAAAGTCTTTTCCTTGCGCTTCTTTGGTTAAATCTACGAATTCCATTCCGAAACGGATATCTGGTTTATCTGAACCATACTTCTCCATTGCCTCTGCGTAGGTCATGCGTGGGAAAGCGCCTTCAAACTCAACACCACGAACCGTTTTGAATAAATGCTTGATCAATCCTTCAAAAGTGTTCAACACATCTTCTTGTTCCACAAAAGCCATTTCACAGTCGATTTGTGTAAATTCAGGTTGTCTGTCGGCACGTAAATCCTCGTCTCGAAAACATTTCACGATTTGGTAATAACGGTCAAAACCGGAAACCATTAACAACTGCTTAAACGTTTGCGGAGATTGTGGCAAAGCGTAAAATTGCCCTTCATTCATGCGGCTTGGCACCACGAAATCACGTGCTCCTTCTGGCGTTGATTTAATCAAAACAGGCGTTTCGACGTCCATAAAATTTTGAGAATCCAAGTAGTTGCGCGTTTCCAACGCTACTTTGTTACGCAAAATCAACTTTTGTTGCACCGGATTTCTTCTCAAATCCAAATAACGGTATTGCATACGTAATTCGTCACCACCATCGGTTTCGTCTTCGATTGTAAATGGCGGTAACTTTGCCGCGTTCAGGATTTTTAATTCCGTGACGTTGATTTCAATTTCTCCTGTGGGAATGTTTTTGTTTTTACTGCTACGTTCGATAACGACACCTGTAGCTTGAATCACAAACTCACGACCTAATTTTCTAGCTTGTTCACACAAATCGGCGTTAACTTCCATGTTGAAAGCCAATTGCGTAATGCCATAACGGTCACGTAAATCGGTAAACGTCATTCCTCCTAAGTCACGTGAACGTTGCACCCAACCCGCCAAAATAACGGTGGTTCCAACGTGTTTCAATCTTAATTCACCACAAGTGTGCGAGCGATACATAAGCTAAAATTTTGAGGTGCAAAAGTAAGAAACTAATCGCGCTTTATCAATGGAAATTCTGAATCAGAAAATATACTTTGATTGATTGATAAATTTTCAAAAATGTAATTATTTATTTATTACTGTTTAACATTGTTGCTTGCTTTTAAAAACAGTTTTTCTATTTTTGAGTATAATAATTATGGAAAAACATTTTTTTAAATGGAATTGATTTATATAAATCATGATGCAAAAATTTTTAATATTTTACACCTTATGCATTAATTGCATCCTTGGACAGTCTGGCAGTTTAATCTATGAGAAAGCTAATTCTTCGACTGTAACCATCAGAACGGATAATGGCTCTTTGGGTTCTGGTTTTTTTATTAATCCAAACACTATTGTAACCAATTTTCACGTTATTGAGGGGTCAAATAATGCAACTTATTTTATTTCAAATTCAAATTATGAATTCAAAATAAAAGGGTATCTCGGGGTTGATATAGAAAATGATTTAATCATTCTTGAGGTATACCAAACAAACGGGAGTTTTTTAAAAACCTCAAAAAACAACATTCAAATTGGACAAAAAGTTTTTGTTATTGGCAGTCCCAAGGGTTTATCAGGTTCATTTTCTGAGGGTGTTATCAGTGGATTTAGAAATTTTTATGGTACTGACCTAGTTCAAATGACGGCGCCTATTTCCTCTGGAAGCAGCGGTGGCCCTGTTCTTAATTTAGCTGGAGAACTTATTGGCGTTTCAGTATGCCAAATTGTTGACGGTCAAAACTTAAATTTTGCCATACCAATAAAATATGTCTCATCTTTAATAAATGAAAGATTGTCTTATTCTAGTCCTTTATCGTTTTTAAATACAAAAATACAAATAGGTCAAAAAGCTAAAGGTGGAATTGTTTTTTATGTTGATGACTCTGGAAAACATGGTTTGGTTTGTACTGAAAAAATTCTAGGAAATATGACATACGATGAGGCATTCAAACAGTGCCTTAATTTGGATTTGGAGGGATATGATGATTGGTATTTACCAACTATTGATGAATTAGAAATTATGAATAGTATTAAAGAAATTATGCTAAAAAGTTGGACTCAACAAAACATTGCTGCCTGGTACTGGAGTTCGTCAAAAGTTAAAGATATTGATAATTGGATGTGGATGTATAATTATCATGATGTTAAACAATGTAATTATGCTAAAGCTCATAAAGCAGCTGTTAGAGCAGTGCGAAGGTTTTAGTATGGGGGTTTATCGCGCGATATTTATTCTTTTTCATGTTTAGGTTGTTTAATAAGTTTGTTTAATTCAATTCCCGCTCCGCTGGATTTGGAACCTTGAAATTATGGGAAATGGGGATAAAAAAATTCCAGTTGATGGACTAGAAAGTATTGTCGCCAATAGCAAGCCAATTATAGATATTGCCAAAAGTTATTTTACTGAAAGTAAGTAATATTAATTTTGCTTCCATTTCTCAAACACTTACGCTTCGCTGGATTTGCAATCCTGCGAACTGTACTTAACATTGCACTTTTCATTTTTTTTCAAGAAAATTTACTTAATCGTTGTGGCAATCTTTCAACTTCTAGAATACTTTCCATTTCTTGATAATTGGATGCAG
>CAZHOW010000031.1:0-20363 GCA_964534395.1 uncultured Lishizhenia sp. | reverse complement strand
AAAAACCCCTGAAAATCAATGATTTAAAGGGGTTTTTTACGTGGTACCTCCAGGAATCGAACCAGGGACACAAGGATTTTCAGTCCTTTGCTCTACCAACTGAGCTAAGGTACCAGCCTAATTGGAGTGCAAATTTATAATAAATTTCTTTTCATACCAATCAAAACTAGAAAAAATCTTAAATCCACCTTATCTTTGTGCAAATGGGACTGCCTCAACTATATGCCTGCCTGGATTTTGGGAATACCGATATTAAAGTTGCATTGTTCGAGTATGGTGAACTTTCAAGTGTTAAGCGCTTTGGTTCAGAAAAGGAAGTGTTTTCTTATTTGTCTCGTGAAATGCCTGTTGTTGTTTCATCAGTTCGAAATGAATCGCTTCGAATAGAACTACAAAATTACTTTAAGAGATTAACTTTTATCAATTCAAAATCTAAGCTACCTTTTAATAATGTTTACGCATCACCCGAAACACTAGGAATTGATCGTTTGTGCAACGCTGCGGCATTGTCACGTAAACAAATGGTTGGAGCAAAATTGGCAATTGATTTCGGTACGTGTATAAAATTTGATATGTTAAATGCTGAAAGTCAGTATTTGGGAGGTTCGATTTCGCCTGGTTTAAAAATGAGGTTTTTGGCCTTAAATCAACAAACGGCTAATTTACCCTTAATCGAACCGATTCAAAATCCAATTTTGATTGGTCAAACTACGGCAGAGTCAATACAATCTGGTGTTCAAAATGGAATTAAAGCTGAGGTTTTTGGGATGATTGTGCAATATCAAGACCAATTTCAAGATTTAACCGTTTATTTTACGGGTGGTGATCTCCAAAATTTTGATTTCCCTCAAAAAAATAACATCTTTGTGGACGAAAATTTAACCTTAATCGGAATTTCCGAAATTTATAAGCTCAATGCGCAAACTTTTTAGTTTCTTTTTCTTCATTTATTTTCTTGGACTTCAGGCTCAATCGGTCAATTCAAATGCGCTTTCATATTACGGATTGGGTGAACGTGCGATTGGAAATCATTCCATCTATGACGCTCTTGGAACAAATAATTTCAACTTCTTGGATTCGACTCAATTAAATTTTTTCAATCCGGCATCCTATTCCCTCATGAGTTCGGGAAATACCTTGTTTTCGGTTGGAATTTATGGGCGCACTTCAAGGTATACCTATGATGAAAATTCGGAGTATCAATTTTCGGCAATGGCAGACCATTTCGCCTTAGGTTTTAAAATGCTCAAACGAATGGGATTGTCATTTGGATTGAGACCTTTTTCTACTCGCGGATATTCTTTCTCGCAAAAAGTTTTCACAGGCACGGATTCCTTGAAATATGTTTATTCTGGTCGTGGTGGAATTCAAGATTTGTTTCTCGGATTTTCTTATGGAGTTATTCAAAACAACAATACCAAATTTTCAGTAGGTTTCAATGCATCCTATCTTTTTGGAAAAGTAACTAACGAGAGACAAGCTATTCTAATTGATCCGAATACATTTTCAGGAGGTATTGGAAGAAATAGTATTTCAGTCAAGACTTTCAACTATGAAATCGGAACATTTTTCAGACAAAAACTTGGGAAAAGAAATGAAATTACCTTATCAGCAGTTTACGCGCCAAGCCAATCGTTTAATGCAACTTTTACAGAAGAACTTTTTACGGCTTCAAATATCAATACCTTGAGCACCTATGATACGCTTGATTTCATTCAATCCAATGCAAAAGCAAAGCTAGGTTTAGAGAGTAAATATGGTTTATCTTACCAGCTGATGTTGCCTGATTGGAGACGCAATACGCGTATGCTTCATCCACAGATTACTTTTTTGGCGTCATTCACAGCGGTAAATTCATCCTCACATGATTTTCCGAATCTATCACCATGGAACAATTTAAATTCCTCAAAAATAAGTTTTGGGTTGCAATTTAAACCAGAAGCCAAATTGTATGAAAATATTTCAACACTTAAATTTTTAGAGAAAATATCATACCGAATAGGAGCTTATTCTTCACTTTTACCTTATTCGACTGTTTCTGGATCACAATACAAAGAGCAAGCACTAACTGCTGGTTTTGGAATGCCAATTTTAGCACAACAAGGTCTTTCCTCGTTGAATTTTTCGGTTTGTTTTGGGAAAAGAGGGGCCAATGAAATAGGTTTTACATCAGAGGAATTCTTATCATTCAACTTTGGTCTTGTCATTTCTCCTTCAAGTTTTGATCGTTGGTTCAGAAAACGTAAGTTGGATTAATAAATGAGATTTTATCAAATTTTAGTTTCGTTTTTAATGATATTACTTTCATGTGAAAACGATTTGGAAACGATTAAAAAAATTACCTTTAATTCTAAATCTCCAGATGAGATAACCAAGAATTTGAAAATGATCTATTCAGATTCAGCTTATGCGAAGGTAGAAATATATGCTGCCCTTGCTGAAACATACAGATCTAAAGAATCTATCACAAAAGTTAAAGATAGTTTACGTGTTAATTTTTTCTCTGAAACAGGAGAGGTTGTTTCAACTTTGAGTGCACGCTATGGAGAAATAAATTATTCGAAAGGTACTATTCTAGTGCGAGATTCTGTTCGATTATACAATTTTGCGAAAAAACAAACGCTTGAAACCGAAGCGTTATTCTGGAACCAGAAAGACAGTTCTATTTATTCCCTCTCACAGGTAATTATTAAATCGCCTAAAGGAATTGTTTTGGGAGATGGAATTCGAACAAATCAGAGTTTTAGTAAATACGTTTTGTTGAAACCATCGGGTAGGGTAGAACTAGAAAAAGAACTAGAAATTGATTAATTTTAAATTATGATTACTTACGCTAACATCATGCGCTACTTTTGGTTGGTTGCGTCTATAATTATGTTCATTGGAATCACTTATTTTGGGTTAAATGAAGGATTTGAAAATTGGTGGTATAATTACATCTTTGTTGTTATTGCACTCTTTGCATTTTTATTGAGAACTTTCATGATTCGAAGAATGAAAAAGCACATGGATTATTTGAATGAGCAGAAAGCAAAAGAAAAGAACAACCAAGGTTAATTTCCATTTATCATTGCTATTTTCAATTTCTTCATTCAATTGTTACGATTAAGTAGTTTTTTTGAAATGAATTATTTATTCAAACTATTTTTGATCTTGTGCGTAACAAATCGAATATATTGTTTGTCTTACAAAACAGGATGCGCCATTTTATTTTAATCGTTTTTAGTTTTCTTAATGTTCATTTGTTTGCGCAGCAATTTGTTCGAGGAACAATATTGGATGAACGAAATATAGCTATTCCTTTTGCCAAGGTTTTTGTAAAAAATAATACGGAGCAAAGAACTGTTTCAGATGAAAATGGAAAATACGAGTTATCTGTAATGCCAGGTGAATATTTCTTGGTTTTTAGTGCTACAGGATTCCAAGACAGAGAGGCTTATGTGAGTGTAAATAACACAGATATAGTAAGGGACATTCAATTGTTTCCAATGAAAATTCAGGAATTACAAGGTGTTGAAGTGACAGTGAAGAAAAGTAATCCGGGTCGCGAAATCATGTTGGAAGTTGTTAAGAAAAGGGAACAGATAAATCCATGGAATTATCCGCACACGGTTGATGTTTATATAAAAGCATCTGAAAAATTGGACATTAAAGAAAAAGAGAAAAAAAACAATGAGCCTGAAAGAACAGATGCTGATCCGCTGGAAAGTGCTGATAAGAAAGAAAAAAAGCTAGAATGGACAGACAAAATGAATTTAGTGGAAGTCCAACTTCAGCGAAATTATGCTCCTGGAAATAAAGTAAAGGAAATACGCAGTGCCTATACATTGCGAGGAACGGATCAATCGCTCTATTATACTACAACCGTAAAATCCAATTTTAATTTTTTTGAAAATTTGCTACATTTAGATGATTTGCACCAAACACCTGTAAGTTCACCTATTTCTAGTCCTGGAATTTTATCATATAAGTACAGATTATTAGAAAAGTATGAGGAAAACGGTAAAATGATTTCCAAAATAAAAATCATTCCAAGAAATATTGCTACAACTACACTTGAAGGATTTATATGGGTTATTGATTCCGTTTGGTTGGTACAAAAGCTCGAATTGACCATGAATAAAGGAAATTTACTGGTCTACGATTATTTTACCATTAGCCAAGAATTTGAGCATCCAGGCGATTCAATCTGTGTTCTTAAAACCCAAACCTTAGACTATGGTGTTAAATACAAAAACGAAACATCCAAATGTCAAACTACAGCTTTATTTTCAAACTATAATTTTCGACCTGATTTTTCCAATAAATTTTTTAATACTGAATTGGCCATTACCGAAAAAGAGGCATACGAAAAGGATAGTTCATTTTGGTCGAATGTAAGACCAGCAACTTTAACAGATGAAGAACGAAAATTCATAATAGCCAAAGATAGTATCAAGGATTATCAAAATCGAAAAGAGTATTTGGATTCGGTCGATAAAATATTCAACAAGGTGACTTTTTTAAAGGTTCTATGGTTTGGAGTAGATCATCGTAATCGTGCAGAACGCTATCAGTGGACGATGGGTTCAATTGCAACGGTAGTTCAGCCCGTGTTTATCGCAGGACCCCGAATTACGCCAAATTTCGATTATTTTAAAAAGTGGAAGGATGAACGAACGTTGGATTCATATACCCGAATTTCTTATGGGATTTTAAATAGTGATTGGAAAGGAGATACCTGGTGGAAATATCGTTTTGACCCCTTTCACATGGGTTTTTTAAGGGCTTCATTAAATCATGATTTTGATGCTATTCGTACTTTTGATGCTATTTCGCAGGTATACAAACGGGAGAATTTCATTGAAGCAACAAAAATGCGATTAAGTCTGGAATATGAAGTGATCAACGGTTTATATGTCTCGGCAGATGGTGAGTTTTCTGAACGTCGAAGCTTGAGAGATTATACCTTTGTAACTCTTTTTGATAATTCTATTCCAAACAATGACCCTTTAGACTTTCAGACATACCAAGCATATGTTTCTAACTTTTCAGTCAGCTATGTTCCGCAACAAAAGTACATGCGAGAGCCATACAGAAAAGTCATATTGGGTTCTGCGTGGCCGACATTTACCGTCTATTATCAAACGGGAATTCCTAAGTTATTCGGAAGTGATGTGAATTTTCAATACATGCAATTGGAAATGATGCAGACATTTAAAATTGGAACAATAGGAACATCTAATTATCGTTTGGCAGGAGGGAAATTCTTAACGTCTCAGGTTGTTAGAGATCCAGATTTTAAATATCAACGAAGAAGTGATCCAATTTGGTTCTCGAATCCATTGTATTCATTTCAAGGATTGGATTCGACTTTACCCTCGTTGGACTTGATTCTTGAGGCACATTTTGTTCATCATGATAATGGTGCAATTTTGAATAAAATTCCTTTCATGAAAAAGACCCGTATTGGTTTGATGGCAGGGGCAGGGGCTTTGTGGGTTAAAGAGAACAATTACCAACATTTTGAAATCATGGCAGGTTTGGAGCGAAATTTTAAACTTTCTCGAAGACGTTTACGAATTGGGATCTATGGGATTCTGTCTGATGGGAATTTTTCTGCTCCTAAAGCTCACTACAAATTATCATTCGCCATACTTGATGACCGAAGTATGAAGTGGAATTTTTAATCGATAAGGTTACAGCTTATTCTCTACTGAATTCACTTCTATATCTGCCTCTTTTTTCTTTGGAAAAAAAGTTCTTTGGCGAATAATGATCCAACCAATTCCTATAGAAATACAAGAATCTGCGACATTCCAAATAGCAGGAAATACTTGACTTCCACCAATAACAGGAACCCATTTTGGCCAATAAGCTTCAAATTGAAACATATCTACAACATTAGCCAAGAGAAAACCTTTATGTCGAACTTCAACTTGATATTCAAATCCGTAGTCTTTGCAATTCATAAATTTCCCTGAACCGGGGAGTTGGTTAAAACCTTCGCACGGATTAAATGAAAAAATAAAATCGTAAAACATTGAGTCAATTAAGTTTCCGGCTGCCCCGGACAGAATTAATCCAACGGCCAAAAGATACTCCGTTTTTACTTCTACTTTTTTCGCTTCCCGAACAATGTAGTAAATAATGAATCCAATAGCTAAAATTCTAAAAATACTCAAGGCTAATTTGTGCCACATTGCAGAACCAAAAGTTGTCCCAAATGCCATTCCTTGATTTTCAATATAGTGCAACGAAAACCAAGTTCCGAAGAGATAGCGAACCTCGTCGGACGAGAATGAAGTTTTAACCCAAATTTTTACAATTTGGTCAATAATCAAAAGGGAAATCACCAGAATGACAACAAGGCCTAGTCTATTTTTCACCAATTATCTTTGAGAGTTTTTAGCGTCAATGCTCATTGTGGCATGAGGAACCAATCTAAGTCTTTCTTTCGGGATCAATGTTCCGTTAACACGACAAATCCCATAGGTTTTATTTTCAATTCGAACCAAAGCCGCTTGCAGATTTTGAATGAATTTTTCCTGACGAGCAGCCAATTGGGCTACTTCTTCTCGAGACAAAGTTTCTGAACCGTCCTCCATCATATTGAAGGTTCTACCGGTATCATCAGTACCATGATCGTCATTATGAGATAAAGAGCCTATCAAAAGATTATAGTTTTCTTGAGCCTCCTTTAATTTATCCTGAATGAGCGCCTTGAACTCTTCAAGTTCCGCATCTGAATATCGCGTTTTCTCTGCCATTTAATTTTCGTTTATTATTTCTTTAAAAGAGCAACAAAGATAAAATTTTTAGAATTTAACAATCGGCTTGTTGAAAAATTTACAATTATATTTCAAGGTGTTAAAAAGTGTATGAACAAAACGGTTGAGTTATTCACAAATTCTATAGTTCGAATAAATTAATCGATACTTTCGTGTTATGATTAGGTTATTCCTTGAAAATCGTGTTGGAGTATTGTTGACTTTGCCCTTTTTTATAGGTTTTTATATTTTCCTAAATACTCATTTTCCATATTATCAAATTATTGATGAAACCAACTTTGGTTTTTGGAATTCGGCTTTCAAGGAACCAATTTGGCTGAGTACCTTACTTGGAGGTTTTTTTGTTCTGATTAATTCAATTAGTCTTAATTGGATTTTTAATAGCCATGAATTTTTAGATCGTAATTCCTACATCATATCTCTGCTTTATGTAGTTACAATGAGTTTCTATCACTCGTTTTATTGTATTGACGGGTTATTAGTAGCGCAAACATGCATTATTTTTATGTTATCTCAGTTTTTTCAACTAAAGCAAAATACAGATGGGCGGCGAAATGTGTTTAACGGTTTTTTCTTTGCAGGTTTGGCTGCCACTTTTCACCCATACATGATTTTTACTTTTCCCGTTTTGATGTTAATGATTTTGATAATTCGACCATTTGTTTTTCGTGAGTTTTTTTTGGCTTTGGGAGGTTTTTTAATTCCATTAATGTATGCTTTGGTTTACCAATTGTATTTCGATCAGGAGTTAGATTTTCAAATTTTAAAGAATTCAACAAATTTTCAATTGCAAACCGATTTCGTAGTTACTTTAGTTTTTTTTGGGATATTACTGGTGCTTGGCACATTTAGTCTCACTACAAGAATGCAGAAATCTTCAATTCGATTGAAAAAACAAATTCAGATAATTTGGCTGCTGGTGTTGGTGTCATTATCATTTGGAATAATTGATTTCATCTTTTTTCAGCAAATTGAACGGTTTAGTTTGTTACTTATTCCTCTTTCCATATTGTTAACGTATTCATTTTTACACAAATCTTACGGAATAATATCATCAATTGTATTTTACCTTACTATTATCTATTCTCTGGTTAAATTTTTCCTTTTTATTCCCAATCCTCAGTCCTAAAATAACTAACTTTGAAATAAAGATTTGAAATGAAATTTGGTGTTGTAACTTTTCCTGGATCAAATTGCGATCAGGATATGATATATGTTTTGAAAGATTTGCTTGGTCAAAAAGTAGAAACTCTTTGGCATAAAGATACCGATTTGAAAGGAATTGACATGGTGGTTTTACCTGGAGGGTTTTCATACGGTGACTATTTACGATCAGGCGCAATAGCGAAGTTTTCACCGATAATGACGGAAGTTGTGAAGCACGCAAACAAAGGTGGATATGTTATGGGGATTTGTAATGGATTTCAAATACTAACCGAATCTGGATTGTTGGAAGGAGCTCTTTTACATAATAACAACCAACGATTTATTTGTAAGAATGTTTTTTTGAAGCCAGCGAGTAATTCAGCACCTGTAAATAAGGATTTAAATTTATCGTCAACCTATAAAATTCCAATTGCTCATGGCGAGGGTCGTTTTTTCGCTCCTGCTGAAATGTTGAATTCAATTGAAGATAATGAACAAGTGCTTTTCCGTTATTCAAGTTCCGAAGGCGATGTAAGCGATGAATTCAATCCGAATGGATCACTTAATAACATTGCAGGAATAACAAACAAGTCAAAAAATGTATTTGGAATGATGCCTCATCCTGAACGAGCGGCAGATAGTCAATTGAATAATCTTGATGGGAAGGCAATTTTTGAATCAATTTTAAATCATTGTTCATGAGAGTTTTATTGTTGGGATCAGGAGGAAGAGAGCATGCTTTAGCTTGGAAAATTGCACAAAGTTCCATCCTAGATGAATTATTTATTGCACCTGGAAATGCTGGAACAAAACAACATGGAAAAAACATTTCAATTTCACCAACGGATTTTGAGGCAATCAAAAGTTTTGTTTTTGAAAATGGGATCGAAATGGTTATTGTTGGTCCAGAGGAACCGCTTGTGAATGGTATTTACGATTTCTTTCAAGCAGATGATCAATTGAGAAAAGTTCCAGTTATTGGTCCAAGTAAATTTGGTGCTCAACTTGAAGGAAGTAAAGATTTTGCAAAAGCTTTTATGGCGCGTCATAAAATCCCAACTGCGAAATACGCAACATTTACAGCAGAAACCTTGAATGAAGGACTTCTTTTTTTACAAAATATGAAGCCCCCTTACGTGTTAAAGGCAGATGGACTCGCAGCCGGAAAAGGAGTTCTTATCTTGAATGATTTAAATGAGGCAAAAAGTGAGTTGAAAAGCATGCTTCAACATCAAAAGTTTGGCGCTGCAAGCAATAAAGTGGTTATCGAACAATTTTTGGATGGAATCGAACTTTCTGTTTTTGTGGTTACAGATGGAGAGTCTTTTAAATTACTTCCTGAAGCGAAAGATTACAAACGAATAGGAGAGGGGGATACCGGACTTAATACAGGAGGTATGGGTGCGATTTCACCTGTTCCATTCGCAGATAATGGTTTTATGGATAAAGTTCACAATCGCATTATTGTACCAACAGTTAAAGGCCTAAGGAGTGAGGGGATTCCTTATAAAGGATTTATTTTCTTCGGTTTAATAAACGTTAAAGGCGAGCCCTATGTAATTGAATACAATTGCCGAATGGGTGATCCTGAAACAGAAGTAGTTATTCCTCGTTTGAAATCTGATATTTTGGATTTATTTGAAGGTGTGGCAACAAATACCCTTTCAGAACGTGACATTCAATTTACGGATAAAAGTGCAGCGACTGTTATGATGGTTTCTGGTGGTTATCCTGAAGCCTACGAAAAAGGGAAATCAATTTATGGTTTGAATACTATTGCAGAGAGTATCGTTTTTCACGCTGGAACAATTGCTGATGGCCCATCCATTTTATCCTCCGGAGGACGTGTTTTAGCAGTTACATCGTACGGTAAAAATATTGAAGCGGCAGTTGAAAAATCCTACGATTCGATTTCAAAAATCAAATTCGAAGGTGCTTATTTTCGAAAAGACATTGGTCAAGATGTCATTTAAACACGTTATATGAGCCCCGACTATTTGATGGTATTGATTTCCTTGATTGCTTCTGCGTTCTTTTCTGGAATGGAAATCGCTTATTTAGCATCCAATCGTTTGAAGATTGAAGTTCAAATTAAACAAGGAACGATCCAAAGTCAAGTAATTTCCATTTTTTATAGGAACGAATCAACGATGATTGCCTTGCTTTTACTTGGAAATAACGTGGCATTGGTTGTTTACGGTATGGCTGCTGCGGAAATATTAAATCCTTGGCTCCGTGGTTTTGGAATTGTAAATGAAGCGTCTTTGCTTGTTTTGCAAACATTCATTTCAACGATAATCGTACTTTTTACTGCAGAATTTCTTCCCAAGGCAATTGGTCAAATAAATCCGAATCGTTTTATGAACTTAGGTAGTTTGCCAATGTTGATTGTATATATTCTACTATACGTTCCAACTCAATTCATTCTTTTCATTAGTTCAGCCATTTTGAAAGCGTTTGGTTCGAAACACGAAACAACTGATAAAGTGTTTTCACGAGTTGATTTGGAACATTATGTTGAAGATTTGGCCTCACGCATAAAATCAGAGCAAGAGTTGGGAAAGGATATGCATATCTTAAGAAATGCATTGGAGTTCTCAAATGTCAAAGCGCGTGACTGTATGATACCACGAACAGAAATAATTTCGGTTGAAATTGATGAGAATATTGAAGAATTGAAGTCTTCATTCATTGACAAAGGACTTTCTAAAATTATTGTTTATCGAGATTCTATTGACAATGTCATTGGTTACGTGCACTCATTTGATTTATTTAAAAATCCACCTTCAATTAAACAAATTTTAAAATCAATACCATTTGTTCCTGAAGTAATTACTGGAAAGGAGCTTTTGGAGAAATTTACTTCCGAGCGGAGTAATATGGCCATTGTTACAGATGAATACGGTGGAACCGCTGGACTTGTCACTTTGGAAGATGTTATTGAGGAAATTTTCGGGGAAATTGAAGATGAACACGACAAGGATGATTGGTTGGAAGAGAGAATTTCTGATAATGAATATGTGTTTTCAGCTCGTGTTGAAATTGATTACCTAAATGAAACCTATGGTTTGAATTTTGAAGAATCTGACGAATATGAAACGCTCGCAGGAATGATTATTCATCGCTTGGAATCCATTCCGGAAAAAAATCAAATTATTGAAATTAAAGAATATTCATTTGTTATCGAAGAAGTAAGTGAACGTAAAATAGAAAAGGTCCGCGTCAAAAAATCGATATGATTTGGAGATTCAATGGTTTATTCATATTAACATTCGTTTGTTTTAATTTCAGGGCTCAAACCTATTCATTGAGTTCTGAATTAAATGAAATTTCTGGTTTAGAAGTAGTTAATGATTCCCTATTAATTGCTCACAACGATAGTGGAAATTCACCTCATCTTTATTTTATCAAACCAAATGGCGAAATAGTGAAAAAAGTTCTGATTTCCAATGCTAAAAATGTGGATTGGGAAGATATTGCATTAGATAATGAATATTTGTATATTGGTGATATCGGAAACAATTCGAATAAACGGAAAGATTTAACGATTTACAGAATCAAGATTGATGACTTGTTTGTATCTGATTTCGCAAATGCGGATTTTATGCGAATAGCGTATGCTGATCAAAAAAAATTTCCTCCTGATGAAAATGACCGGAATTTCGATTCGGAATGTTTAATTGCAGCAAACGGATTTTTATGGATTTTCACAAAGAATAATTCTAAGCCATTCGATGGTAACTCGAAAGTTTATCGATTTAATTTTGAAAAGGATACCTCCTTGGTAATTCCAATTTTTTCTAAAATTGATTTTGGAAATGATGGATATTATTTTGATACGCCAACGGCTGGTGATTTCCAGAAAGATACATTTTATTTTTCAACTTATAATAGATATTTGACCTACGATTTAAATGGAACGAATTTTAATTTGCTCAAAGTGAAAAAATATGCAAAATACAATCAAAAAGAGGCACTTACGGTCAAGGATTCTACCATTTGGGTTGCAAATGAATATAATAAATTGTTCGGTGGGGCGAAACTAAATCGAATGCGCCTTAAATAAAATTCGAAAAATAATTAGCGAAATAACCTAGACTTATAAATTCCCATTTTCGAAAAGAAGTAGGAAAAGGAAACTCCCAAAACACCTAATCCATATTTGGTACTTCTCGAAAAATTAATGGAAGAAGCTTCTTCAAAATACTTAGTTGGGCAGGAAACTTCGCCTATTTCATAACCTAAATAACATATTTGCGCCAACATTTGATTGTCAAAAATAAAGTCATCCGAATTTCTATCCATATCTATTTTTTCCAATACTTCTCTCGTAAATGCCCGATAGCCAGTATGATATTCTGAAAGTTTTTGATTCATCAAAACATTTTGGGTAAAAGTCAAAAATCGATTGGCGACATATTTATATACAGGCATTCCTCCGCGTAATGCTCCTTTGCCTAGAATACGTGAACCAATTGCAACATGGTAAACTTCATTTGCAAGTAAATAACACAATGAACAAAGAAGTTTTGGTGTATACTGATAATCAGGGTGAAGCATTACAACAATGTCTGCATTTAGTTCAAGAGCCTTTGAATAACATGATTTTTGATTTCCGCCATAACCTTTATTTGTTTGATGCTCAACGATGTGCTTGATTCCCAATTTTCCCGCTACTTCTAGCGTATTATCTCGGCTTCTATCGTCAACTAAAATTACTTCATCAACAATATCAAATGGAATTTCCTTGTAGGTAGCTTCCAATGTTTTCTCTGCATTATAAGCAGGAAGCACAACTGCAATTTTTTTATTTCCAATCATTTTCTTTTTCTTTAATTGATAATCTTTCGCTCATAAAAAACAAAACCATTTTCAGATTTTAGCTTTTCAAATTTCGGATAGTGACTTTCGAACTCTAAGGTATGCTGAACTTTGCAAACCACATAAACTTTTTTATCCACATCACCGCTTAAAAGCCATTCATTATCGAAATGATTTTGATTTTTAGGTTGTTTTTTGAGTGTGTAGAATAAGTGGGCGTAACTCTTGAAATTATAGGTTGTTACATAGCATTCCTCGTTCTGTTTTGATTTATAAAAGGCTATCGCTGCTCTTTGCGAATATCCTTCAATTTTCGGGACAATAACAAAACTAATGGCTGAAGTAAATAGCGAAAATCCTAAAAACAAAACAATTGCTTTATAAGTTGGTTTGAATTTATAACGAACTATGAAAAATAAAGCTAAGGGAATTAGTCCTATCAAAAACTCCAATCCAATCCAATGAATATTAGCCTCCAGATTTCCTTTTGCGAATTCATCTTTTATAAATTCAGATTTTGACAAAACACCAGCATTATAAACCAAATAACATATCCCTGAAAAAACAAGAATAAAAAAAACACCAATGATTGAGAAAGCCCAAAAGAACCAATTTCTCCAAATTTCTTTTTCATTTTTCAATTGTTGGATAAAAAACGCAGACAAAAAAGTAATAGGGAAATAAGCCAGTGAAGAATAGTGTATTATTTTCGTTTTTACGATTGAAAATAAAATTAACACAATCCAAAAAAGAATGATCATTACTAAACGAAAACGATAAAGTTCTGAATGCTCTCTTTTTGAGCTTATTAATGATTGAAAAGCAAAAATAGAAGAGGGAAGCACGCCGACTAATAGAACGATGAAATGATAGCCTATGAATCCACCATGACCTGCATCCTCCGTTTGAAATAATCGGATTTGATAAATAATGAAATCGTAGACAACTTGGTGATTTCCATTCATTATTTGCAAGAAAAACCAAAATCCTCCAAAAAAGATCAATGCGATAAAGAAAACTAGTGCACTAGTTGCAAACTTTTTATTTATAAAAACAAAAAGTTGCTCTCTATTGAAATTTATTTTTCTGTTGTGAAAATCAAAACTGACAAATTGAAAAATAATATAAAATGCAACGGTTACTCCAAAAAGTATCAGCGCTACTGGTCCTTTTGTTAAAATGGCAAGACCTATGAACATACCTGATAATAAGCTAGGCCAAATCCTTTTAAAATCGAATTTGTGAGATCTATAGAAAAAATACATTCCACAAAATATGAATAGATTAAACCATGGATCGATGATGCCAGACCTAAAATAAAAACTTGGTAAGATGCTTCCAGCATAAGCAAGAACCCATAAAATTCCAAAGTCCGAGTCAAGTAAATTCTTTCCGATACGAAAGATAACGAGTAGCGAAATCATTCCACACATGGCATTGGGAAATCGAGCTGCGAATTCATTTATGCCAAATAGTTTCATACTTAATACTTGCATCCAAATAAAGAGTGGAGGTTTCTCCCAAAATGGTTGAAAATTGATTTGAACGTTTAAATAATCGTTGGAAGCAATCATTTCACGTGCGCATTCAGCAAAGTTTATTTCATCCCAATCAAATAGATGAACTTGACCTAAAAATGGAATGAAAAACAATCCTGAAATTAGAATTATTAAAAGTTCAATTCGATATCTGATTAAGGTCGACTGCACAATAGATTTTTAATTGTTGATTTGTTTTCTTACGAAAAGATAAAAATAAACGATGAAAATTAGACCGATAAAAAATGGAATCAGAGCTAAATGAACCCATTTAATCCAACTAAAAATGATTAATTCCTCGAATCCATAGAATTCAGAAATCATCCAGTAGCTGTTAGCTACTATCCAGCATATTACGGCCATATTGTGATACCATTCTGATTGATTTTCTTTGAATTTTTTTGTTAGATAAATTGAAAGAAGTAGGGTTGGAAATATCATGCTGATTCCCATTATTCGCCATCCCATACTCCAACTCATATCCTTTACAAGCCAAAAGATAATATGAAGGTTTTCAAACTTCCTAAGTTTTAATGGTAATTCAAATCGTTCGTTGGATTGAGACATGGTCATAAAAAAAAGCGACACAAGGTCGCTTCCAGATTGTTCGTATTATCATTAAACTGTAACACCTAACACAGAGGCCATTTTAGCTCCAATTTGTGCTGGTGAATCGACAACATGTATTCCGCATTCACGCATGATTCGTTTTTTTGCCTCAGCTGTATCGTCAGCACCACCAACAATTGCCCCAGCATGACCCATCGTTCTTCCTTTCGGTGCTGTTTCTCCAGCTATAAATCCAACAACAGGTTTTGTTCCGTTTTCTTTAATCCATCTCGCTGCAATTGCTTCCAAATTTCCACCGATTTCTCCAATCATAACGATTCCTTCAGTTTCTGGATCATTCATTAATAATTCAACAGCTTCACGTGTTGTTGTACCAATTATCGGGTCACCACCAATTCCGATTGCTGTGGTTATTCCCATTCCAGCTTTCGCAACTTGATCCGCAGCTTCGTATGTTAATGTTCCTGATTTTGAAACGATTCCAACTTTACCTTTTTTGAATACAAAACCAGGCATAATCCCAACTTTCGCTTCTCCGGCAGTGATAACTCCGGGGCAATTTGGACCGATCAATCTACAGTTGAAACCGTTGATATATTCTTTAGCTTTAACCATATCATTAACAGGAATACCTTCCGTGATGCAAACGATTACTTTGATTCCACCTTCAGCAGCTTCCATTATGGCGTCAGCGGCAAATGCTGGTGGAACAAAAATGATTGAAACATCTGCTCCTGTTTCTTGAACAGCAGCTGCAACCGTATTAAATACTGGTCGATCCAAGTGAGTTGAACCGCCTTTACCTGGTGTTACTCCACCAACGACATTTGTACCATATTCAATCATTTGTCCGGCATGGAATGTTCCTTCACTTCCAGTAAAACCTTGAACGATAACTTTGGAATTTTTATTAACTAAAACGCTCATAATGTTTGTGTATATTTTTGCAGTCCAAAAGTAACAAATGAAGTTTGAATGACAACATTTTCCTTCATTATTTTACATCCTCAATTTTCATTTTGAAAACTAATATTGAATTCACCGGTATATCATCTAATTTATTTTGACCATAACCTAATTGAGGGGGAATAATCATCATCCATTCATCACCTTTTCGTGCGCCAATCAATACCTCTTTCCAACCTGCGATTAAGTCTCGGATTGCCATTGTTTGAGGTGAATTTTGAAAATCAAAGAGTTTACCATTTAACAATTTGCCTTGATAAGTTATGGAAACACTATCCGTATAATGAATTAGTTTACCATCACCAGTTGATATCCGTTTTTTGTAGAGTCCAGATGAGGTTTTATCTAACGATAAGTTATTTTTTTTTATAAAATTCTTGATCTTTTTATCGAATCCAATTTTATCATCCTCTGAATATGTTTTGCATCCACTAAAAGCAACTGCAATCAACAAATAACAAATTAAGTTTCTCATATTTTTACAGGTAAAACTTGAAATCCTCTATTAATTAGAAGTTCAATAACGCCCTCTGGGCCCGCTAAATGGGCTGCTCCAACTGCGATAAAAACAATTTTATTTTTTGTTATCTCTTCAATTTTTGGAATCCAATCTATATTTCGGTCTTCTAAAAAACTTCGATTTAATGTCGTTGACTCATCCTTCGTCATTTTGTGAAGAAGATCTAAATCTTGTTCAAGGTAAATACGCTGCATTTCTTCAAATTTAATTTTCGCAGTTTTTTCATCTCTTAAACTTTCCATAACCATTTTAACTTGATCCTCAAGTGACATATTATCGAAAAGACTTAGTTGAAAATCAACAGTTTCAAGACCCAATAATTCTTGTTTATTTTTTTGAGCCATTTTTTCAAATTCGAGTTCATAAGATTTAAAGTTCTTTGGTAGAGAAGAATTCAAAATAAACTGTAGCAAAAGGAATGGTTTTGTCTGACTGAAGTTTTCATCAAACTGATTTGGTTTCATGAATAGGAATTGCTCCGCCCATAAATGAATTGTATCCAATTGGGTTTTTGTAAATAAGTCTTTTAAAGACTTATTATTCATCATAAGCTTATCGAAATAAGTACCATCTCCAACTATTTCAAGACAAATCGCATCACATTTCGAAGCAATTTTTTCAAGTTTTTTTGGAAAGTAGAATTGGTTTTCATTGATCGCATGGATAGTTCCAAAAAGGTAGGAGCAAGTTTTTCCTTCCTTTGTTTTTACCTCCCAGAGCAACGACTTTTTTTCAATTTGACTAAAAATCTGCGCGTTTAAAAAGAGTGTCGAAAATAGAAGAATGAGAACTTTCATTTAAACCAAAGTTAATTGAGCTAGGTAATGGTTATCTTGTTCTATGATTTTGACAGACTTGAAACCTAATTTCATTGCTATACGATGAAGGTTATCGTAGTCTACATAAAGCCAATCGAACCATGGGCCTGAAATTTTTTTGTAATGCATTTGAAATTTAAAATTCCCATAATAATCTGAATTTAAATCCATCCATAAACTTCCGTCTTCATCCTCGTACAAATAGCGAATATCTGAAGAATCACAAATTAGTTGTCCACCTTTTTGCAAAAGCGATTTAGCTTTCAATAGTGTTTTTTCCAAATTCGATAAAGTTCCGGCGATTCCTATACCATTCATCATCATAAGAATGGTGTCAAATTTAGTTTGACTATTGAATGACTCAAACGAACATAAGGTAGATGGAATCCCTGATTTTTTCAAATATTCAATTGCTCCAGGAGAATTGTCAATTGCATGAACGGATAAACCGTTTTTAATTAATTCGTGACAATGTATTCCAGAACCTGCTCCAACATCTAGAACTTTTCCTTTGCACAATTTGATAGCTTTCTTTTCAATTTCAGGCATATCTTTGAAGCTTCGAAAAAGAACTTCAATTGGTATAATGTCGTCTTCACAAATATCCGAGCTGACAACAATGTCGAAGGGTTTTTTATTTTTCGAGTAATCCAAAATGGCTTGACCAATCGGATCGTTGGGATTTGTATTCATCAAATTAATAATCGTATTCGTTGTAATCGTTCAAATCATCGTCCGAGTAATCATCGTCAAAGTCGTTGAAACCAAGTTCATCTTCTTCTTCATCAATTTCATCACCGATAAAGAGCTCTTCATCAATCTCTTCTCGTGATTCTTCCTTTGGTGGATTCCCAACTGACAGCAATAATTCTGGTGTGCTTGGGTCATTTCGATCGAAACCAATTAACTCGATTAGAAAAATCCACATCCGCATAAAATCGTAAACTAAAATGAATTTCTGATCCGGTTCTTCAAGAAAATCCTTGATGATTGCACTTTTCATCACAGCTGCGGGTGAGTCAATCGAGTCGTCATCGTAAGACATATCCATCAAGCTGATTTCATGCCCTTTATCCCATTGGTCATTCGATACATAAAAACTAGCCATTTGATCGCCTTTGAATTTAAAGGAATTCATAATGGCTTGGTAAAGTGATTCAAAATTATCCGAGTCCGCAATCAGAATATCTCGGAATATTTCTTCGTTTTTATCTGAATCTAATAAAACTCTAAATTTTAAACCAGGCATAAACTTAGTTTTGAGGTACAATCATAAAATTAATCAATTCTTCAATTCAGGAACATTTTTTATTTCCAGACCAAGATTTTTACCGATTCGCAACATCTCTTTTGCCGCTTCTTCGTAGTTGTTGGAAATTACACCCTCCAAGATTGCTTCTTTTATTTGGTTTTTTATAATTCCTATTTCCGATTGTGGTCCAATTCCAAAAGTTTTCATAATCATATCGCCAGAAATAGGAGGTTGAAAATTTCGTATGCGATCTTTTTCTTCTACTAATCGAAGTTTGTTAGAAACCAATTCAAAGTTTTGCTTATATTTCTTTACTTTAAATTCATTTTTGGAAGTAATGTCTGCGTTGCAAAGAAGCATCAAATCATCGATATCATCACCTGCCTCGTTGAGTAATCTTCGAATGGCTGAATCAGTTACAGAACCTTTTACCAAAGCAATAGGGCGGAGATGAAGGCGAACCAGTTTCTGAACATACTTCATTTTGTGATCCAACGGAAGTTTTAAACGTTGAAATATTTTTGGTACCATCCGTGCACCAATTTCATCGTGTCCGTGAAAAGTCCATCCTACAATTTCGTCGAATCGTTTAGTTGGTGGTTTTGCGATATCATGTAAAATGGCAGCCCAACGCAACCATAGGTTTTCAGAATTCTCCGCTAAATTATCCAGAACCTCGAGTGTGTGTAAAAAATTATCTTTGTGACTTTTTCCATTTATGGTTTCAATTCCCTGGAGAGCTATCATTTCAGGGAAAAATTGATGTAACAAGCGCGTTGCGTTCAATAATTTGAAGCCTCGAGAAGGACTTTCAGTAAGGATAATCTTGTTTAGTTCATCCGAAATTCGTTCTCTTGATATTATTTCAAGACGTTCAGATTGATTTTTGAGTGCCTCCAGACATTTGGTTTCAATTTTAAAATTTAAACGAGTTGCAAAACGAATTGCTCTTAGCATCCTCAGGGGGTCATCACTAAAGGTTACATGAGGATCGAGAGGCGTTCTGATAATCCCGTTATGCAAATCTTCTAAGCCATTAAATGGATCCACTAAATTCCCATAATGTTCTTCACGCAAATCTAGAGCTAAAGCATTTATTGTAAAGTCTCTTCGGAATTGATCATCCCTAAGTGTTCCTTTTTCTGTGGTGGGTTTTCTTGAGTTGAATTCATAGGACTCCTTTCTTGCACCAACGAATTCTACATCCAAATCCTTATATCGGAAGTGTGCTGTTCCGTAATTTTTGAAAATACTGACGTTTTTAACTTTAAGAATTTCAGCGACTTCTTGTGCTAACAAAGTTCCGTCTCCAACCACAACGATATCAATGTCCTTAGAGGGTTTTTCAAGAATTAGATCTCTTACAAATCCTCCAACAACGTAAGCTTCGAGATTATTTTCTTTAATGTAACTAGAAACAACTTTAAAAACGGGATGCTTGAGATAAATGGCGTAATTTGAAGACATTGCTACAAAGGTAAGATTTCGTAGCTAAATTGTATTGAATTTAGAAATCTTCGTCCTCTTCTTCATCGAAAAAATCTTCATCTTCGTCCTTCTTTTTATAGGAAAATAAATCTTCATCAAACTCGTCGTCGTCTTCGAAGAAGCGGTTGTTTTTCCCGCTTTTTCTGTAAGCGTCCATTTTTGGTTTTTTAGATCGATTATCGCTTTCGGAATCTGGAGTTTTTTTGTCTTTATTCAGTTTTTTCCGAGGTTCAATTTTGAGTGGTATGTCAGAAATTGGAGGAGCCGATGTAATTGTGGGCTTACTATCGAATGCAGGTTTATCCGATTTTATAGGCCTAGAACTTCCATCTGCTAGCCGAGGACTTCGATTTTCTCTAGCTTCGGCTTCCTTAACAGTCATTGGTCGTCCATTCACAGCAAAGTTGTCCAACGATTTAATTGCATTTAAGGCTTCCTCGCGATTCGGCATTTCAACAAATCCGAAACCTCTTG
>CAZHOW010000030.1:0-22142 GCA_964534395.1 uncultured Lishizhenia sp. | reverse complement strand
AATCGAGAAATAAGCATGTAGAAAGCTTGAAAACTCGTCGTTTGGACGAGGGTTCGAACCCCTCCGACTCCACCTTTGCCCTGCGTAGCTTGAAAAGCGATGCAGGGCTATTTTATTTATCCCAAACTCTTTGTTCAAAAATTGATTAAACTGGGAATCAGGGCTTCGGCGGACTCGGTCCATGGTTGGTAAATACGTAGCTTGAAAAGCGAAGCAGGGCTATTTTATAAACTTAAAGTCCCGTTCTAATTCTATTTTTTATTTTAATTTTTTGACCACATTAATGTTTTTGGATTCTTTCAATTTTTACCTTTTTTCTTAAAATAAATTGAAGAAGAATGAAGCGAAATAATTGATTTTTCATGTTCATTATTATTTTTGTTGAAAACATGCTAAAAAAGATTCAATAGTTTCAGAAGAATATGCAACAGTTTGGTTTCTTCTGAAACGAATTCTCTAAATGTAACCATAAGTAATGGAAGAAAAATACTACATAATCGACAGTCAAAATAGGGAATGTGGAGCTTTTACAGAAGATGAATTAAATTACGTTGGGCTTTTTGAGGATAGCTTAATTTATTGTTTGGATTGGAGCGAAAGAAAGCCTTTGAACCAAGTCACTGAACTATCTCATATTAAAAGAAAAACAGAGTCAATAAAACCATATAATTCCGATTATGGTAAGAACCTCATTTTAATTAAACATCCAATTACTGAAAGAAATGAAAATGAAGAATTGGTAAACCCATATTCAATTAAAAGGAAAAAAGTAAGAATAGTAGTGGTTTCTTGGTTATTTTTTCATTTCATTGCCTTAATTCTATCAAAATTAAATATTTGGTTTTTTGATTATTCTGATAGCGACTCATTATTTGAAATCAACTCAAAGATTTGGCCTTTTGTTGATTTCATTTCTAAACACTATGGCTCTATTGAATCTCATGAAATTTTTAATGGCATATTCTATTTTTATGATTTTTCAGAGTTCATACTATATAATCTAATTTTTGGGTTTATATGGTTTTTGCTCCACGAGAATAAACGTTAGTGCTTTCTAAGAATTTCAAATAAGCGTTTATTTAATAATTTTAATCAGAAATTTAATTTTTTGAAATATAGAGAATTAGAAAATCTTTCTATTCTAACATAAACTAATATGACATATCCTCAAAACACAGGTCTTTCGATAGATTTACCAATTCGAATGAAGGACATCCCAGAAACCTATGCTTATTTAAGAGCATTATGTGGTATTCAAGAAGGCCTTTCTTTTAAACGAATTGGTGCAATTGAATCAGTTCATTTTCCGAATCCATTGGATAAATTTGAATTTTTATTAGGAAACAATCACTTTTGCCATTTATTTGTATACTCATATCATATCGAATCTTTACCAATTTTACCCTCTTGTTTTAAAACATTGAATCCTTCCATTGTTAACGATATCTTTGATAATTTAGAAGAAGATAGTTTCCGAGAAAATAAAGAGGATGAGCGACTTGGTATTGGAGCAATAGTTCGATTAATATTGCTCAAAAATGGAGTTGTTAAAGATGATCATGTAACTTGGACTCCCGCAAAGAGCGAGGGATTATTAAAACTTTTGGAACAAAAAGGGTTCACTGATAATTTTGAAGATCTTGTAATGAATGATTGGTACAATGTGCATGCATCTGGCAATCAATTGAGTCCCATTGAATTTGAGGAATCATTCGTTTTGAATTTTCATCATATAAAAATTGCCAAATTTACGCCCGATTTTATAAAGGATAGAAATTCAAAAATTGAGATAGCATTTAATCAGATAAAAGAAACAATTCATCGAATTCAAGCTTGGCAAGACAATGAAAAAGTTAGGGTCCGAATTGAATCAGATTATTTAAAATCAATAAAAAACTTCTCTTATATTTCTCAAATAACCACACCATTTATTGTTGTTATTTTGGGGTGTGATTCATTAGGCAGATTTCAATTAACCTATGGATTGGACTCAAATTACCTAAAAATCTTACCTAAAGATATGGCCAGTACATTGATTAGAAGGATTTATCAATTTACACCAGGTGAAATGGAACCTTTCGTTTCAATTATTTCATTAAGTATGGATTGTATTTCATTATTCGAAAATTTATTGAATGAATCCAAAAACAATTCAACAATTCAAATTATCGAAGTTCAAAGAAATCCATTCAGTTCCATTGAAGAAATGCTAAATGAAATTGATCTCAAAGATGACGTTGATGATGAGACAAAGAAATTATTTGGTAAAAAGTAATATTTTTCTTTTTCGAATTGTTTAACTAGAATTGTATTTCTAAAAAGTAAATCAAATCAACGCAAATGCAGCATTATTTGTTTGGTGATAAAAAAACGGAAAAGTATTTTATTTCTCAATGCGGAGGTTGGGTTAAGGAGTTATATGATTTAAATAGTCAAGTAAAATCAAATCGGTTTTTGAGCAGTAAATCGAATAAAGGGATCGTTATTCAACTGATTCGTGATGATAGCTATTATAGTATATACAAAATTGAATTGAATTTAGGATTTAACACTGATGGAAATTGGAGATATAATCTCGAAGATAATCGAGTAAAAAATATAGATAAAGTAATTGTTGATTTTGGATCAACTATCAATACGTTGCCTGTTATCTGTACAATTTGCGGTGGCTCAAAAGACAAAGAGGATCGTTTTATCAGGAATATTGATGGTAATAAAAAAGATAGATTTTTATATGAAGTTACAGTTGATGATAGCATAACAGAAAAATGCAATACGTGTAATTTTCTTTTTTATCGAGATGAATTTAATATTCATCTATTCAACATGAGTAAAATAAACAATAACGAATTCATATTACCAGATAATAGGTTTGTAAATCCATTCAATGAAAATTTGAGCTGGCCAATAGTTAATTCAACTAAAAAAGTTCGAGTCATTAACCAAGAATTCAATTTATTTGAATATTTATCAGAAAAATGCTTCGTTTTTGATGAAGAAAATTTGTTGTATAAGACAGATTTTCATGAATTTTCTAGTTTTGAGTTCATTCATTTGAGTGAGATTAAAGGAATTAAAAAGGGGATATACGCTGGGCAGAATACGGGATTTAAAGACATTAATGATAATGATATTTTTACTGGTGATGTTATTCGTTTTAAATGGAGCAATAAAGAATGCTGCGGAGTTGTTTCTACTTTATTCATTAAAAAAGAATTTCATGTGCTTGGCAATTTTTGGAGTTCTTCATTATCAGAACTTTTAGAGATAGAAATTGTCGGTAACATATTTTTTGATTTAGACAGAAATTCTAAACTTGATATTATCAGTTTGTCAAAAAGAATTGGAGAATATGGATTTGACGATTGTAAAGCATTATGCGACACAAATCGAGTAAAGAATTATTTATCATCAAAAGTTACGCCTAGTTTTAAAAGGAGGAATTGGTTTAAACTTTTTAAGTTTTAAAGATTGAGTTTATTCGGACAAATGCCAAGGTATTTATGGAAAGTTTAGATAAAGAAGTCTTGTTTCAATTTTTTCTAAATAGATAATTAGTTCATTGGCAAAAATCCCTCTTCAATCATCCATTTTTCGCGCATACGAAAGGCAGGAATCGTTTGCCTTTTGGCTTTATTAGCTGCAACATTTGGTTTAACACCACTTTGCTTTGCCCAAACTGAAAGTGGAATTATTTTTCTTGCGGTGAGGATAGTTATGCGCTTATTCAATGATTCTTGCAATAGTAGTGCAAATAACTCTGTAAAACCTCCATATTTCAACGTCGACTGGTACTGTGTAAACAGCGGATAGTATTCAGTATGTTTACTTTTATTTTGAATAATAATGGGAGGGAAGCCTAAATTCATTAATTGCAGATTAATAAGTACTCTCCCCATTCTTCCATTTCCGTCAACAAAAGGGTGTATGGTTTCAAACTCTGCATGAAAATGCGCTACAGCATCTAAAAAATAACTGATTTTATTCTTGTTGTAATTATCAACTAGTTCTTGCATGAGTGTTGGAACAAACTGTGGATTTGCACCTAGGTGATTGCCAACACGCACCCATTCTTTGCCAACTCTAAAACGACCGGCAATTTTATCATCAATGTCGGTGAGCAAAATTTTATGCATA
This sequence comes from uncultured Lishizhenia sp., assembly GCA_964534395.1. Lineage (GTDB taxonomy): Bacteria > Bacteroidota > Bacteroidia > Flavobacteriales_D > Crocinitomicaceae > UBA952. The sequence goes on along the minus strand of CAZHOW010000030.1, from coordinate 18,005 downwards.
CTTAAGATGAGTTTGGTGTTTAGCATTGTTTTGTTTTTTTCAAGCGAGGATTCGGTCAGTTTAGCTAAGTTTTTGGCTTCATATACTTCACGAACAATCACTTTTCGCTCTAAACTGCCTCCTGCAAGAATTTTTTCTGTGTCTTCCAACGAAAGGGTTGAATTTTCAATCGCGTTTGAATTATAAACCATCTCCGGAATTTCAGCAAGGGTTATTTCCTTCAGCACAGCCTCATTGCCCTTTGCTAAATTCATATATTGCTGATGCAATACCATAATTTTATCTTTTGTAGTTTGGTTTATCATTCTCTCGTTTTAAATTTTACCGTGAAAATATATTCAAAAATACATATTTTCACGGTAAGTTGCTAATGTTTTAGTTAAAAAATTCGCCCAAAATCTCAATTGTTTCCTGCTTTTATAAATCGCTTTTTGGGTTGAAATTCGTATCTTTAATCTTTCAATGAAAAACCAAAAAATATCCATTCGTTTTTTTAATGATCGCGAGGTTCGTGCTGTCTGGGATGATTCAACTGCTACATGGTGGTTCAGTGTATTGGATATTGTTGCCGTACTTACGGATCAAGACGATTACACAAAAACGAGAAATTATTGGAAATACTTGAAAGCTAAACTGAAAAAGGATAAAAATGAGTTGGTTAGTCTCACTACCCAACTGAAGCTTCAAGCCGCGGATAGTAAAAAATATAAAACCGATATGTTGGATAGTGACGGGGTAATTTTGCTGGCAAAAAATTTTCCGAATATTGGTGCCATGAAATTTCTAGATTGGTTTCTATACAGCGATAATAGTATTGATGGTCAAAGCAAGAAAAAAGCATATACCTTATTCGAAGGAAACTTTTTAGATCAAATCGAAGTAGGAACAACCAAGGGGCTTCAACAAATCCATGCCTACCTTTTTGGAGGACTCTATGATTTCGCAGGTCAAATTCGACAAAAGAATATTTCAAAAGGTGGTTTTCAATTTGCTGTATCTCGGTTTTTAGGTGAAACACTCAAACAAATTGAGGATATGCCTGAAAATACCTTCGATGAAATCGTGGAGAAATATGTGGAGATGAACATAGCGCATCCATTTATGGAAGGTAACGGAAGAAGCGCGAGAATTTGGTTGGATTTAATTCTAAAGAAACGACTCAAAAAATGTGTAGACTGGAGTTTAATTTCCAAGCGCGACTATATGAATGCCATGATTACAAGTCCTATCAATAGTCAAGTGCTCAAAACCACCATTAAAAATGCCCTAACCGATAAAATCAACGATCGTGAAATGTACATGAAAGGAATTGATTACTCGTATTACTACGAAGAAAACGTGTAGTTCGATTAAAACGATTCAATCTTTCTTCCTCCTTTACTTCCCATTTTTTGAAATAGGCAGTTCATTATCCTATAAAAAAACATATTTAATTATGCATATTGATTAAAAAATCCTATATTTGAATAATATAATATGCAATATGTTTACTAGTAATATCAAAATAAAAGACGTTAAATCGGAAATCGGACAGTTGGTGAAGTCATATCGCAAACAGCAAAAGCTTACACAGCAAGAGCTAGCAGACCAACTTGAGCTCTCCAGAATTACGATTCAGAATTTGGAATCAGGTAAGAACTTCACTATTGATACCTTACTCAAGGTCTTTAATCACTTTGATGCATTGGTTGGGTTTAATCAATTTTTGAAGGATAAACGAAATGAAACCGAACAATTGACTTCTTTATATTAATGCCATGGCGAAAAATGACATTATAACGGTATTTTGCTTCGGTCAAGAAATTGGCAGGTTGGGATTTGATGAAAATCAACAGAAATCTTCTTTTCAGTACAATCCTGAGTTTCTTCAAAGTGATCGTTTTCACAACTTGTTTCCTTCAACGGGCATCATAAAACGAACACCACACGTTCAGGTATTCAGTCACTATAATTCTGAAACATTCCGAGGTCTTCCTCCTATGATTGCTGATTCATTGCCCGATGTATTTGGAAATATAATTTTCAAAAAGTGGATGGAGTCAGGTAACAAAGAGTTCAATCAAATTTCTGTTATTGAGCAATTGGCTTATGTGGCAGACAGAGGAATGGGTGCTCTGGAATATCGCCCAAGCATGGAACTTCCTCAATCAACTTCGATTGACCTTACCGAAATCATTGCTGTATTGAAAGAAGTTTTAGAAGTAAAAGATGAACAGCATGAGTCAACACTGAATCATGAGGCCTTGTTGAATATTTTTAAGATTGGTTCATCTGCAGGAGGCGCCAGACCTAAAATTCTCATTTCGGAACACAAAACTACTGGAGAAATTATTCCAGGGGATTTGAATCATTCTTCCGAATACAATCACTATCTAATCAAACTGCATTTGGATGATGAATTGGGGTACAGTCGGGAAGTCATTGAATACTGTTATTACCTAACGGCTACTCACCTTGGAATCTCCATGATGCCATCTAAATTGATTGAGCAAAAACACTTTGCTACGCTTCGTTTCGATCGTCAAGCCGGAAAGAAGAAACATGTGTTGACAGCGACTGGTTTAACAGGTTGGGATTATCAAAGTCCGAAAGATTCCAGTTATGAAAACCTCTTTGAACTGGCATTGTTTCTTAAAGTGCCTTATCGGGACATTGAAGAACTCTTTAAGCGCATGGTTTTTAATGTTGTCTTTTTTAACTCGGACGACCATTTGAAAAATCACTCGTTCATCTATGATGAAGAACAAGACAAGTGGAATATTTCACCGGCGTATGACATCACGTATTCCTTGAATCCGTTAATGAACTACACAAGAACCAGCAGGGCTTTATCGATAAATGGAAAACGGGTTGATATTACTTTGGAAGACGTGCTCACCATTGCTGAATCATTCACTATTAAAAATCCAAAAAAAGTTATTCAGGAAATTCAAGATGCCATTGTCTATTGGAACGACCAAGCGAATGAATTGAATTTACCGGTATCTATTATCCAAGGCGTTAAACGAGATTTTGTACGTTTACTTTAGTTTTTCTTCCTCCTAAACTTCCCTCTTGTTTGGTAATAATAGCGCGAGCGATTTTGGTTAAGGATGGTGTTTTTAACTGTTCTTACTATTGAAATCAAAAACTTTGTTTGTTTCTCTATTCTGAATCTAATCGAATTCGACTATTGGAATAATGAGTCGTATATGAGACCAACTTATTTGTGAACACAGTGTGTGCAAAATTTCAAAGTAATGAAAAGTCTCCGCTGTGCGCAGACAATGGCTCAGTTGTTTTTCGCTTCAGCCCTTCCCAAACTCCAGTGATAATGCTTGAGCTTTAGAAGCGATAATTTCCTTTCCGTATTCGGCACATTGATTTTGAAGTACTTCCTCATTAATATGTTTTCCTATTTGCCAATACAACAAGCTTAGCGTAGCATTTAAAGTAATAGCCAGCTGCTATTTGCTCTTCTCAATGAATAAAGAAATTTCTTTTACTAAATCTAGGTTATTGGATTTGTCTAGTCGACTCATAAAATTCGATGATTGTTATTTGAATTAGTTTTCCGTTTTTCCCAATTCTCGTTCAATTTCTTCAATCGTTGGAAGACTGGATTTTAATTCATCAGGTAAAATTTCTGTCAATTGGAATTCACTCACTCCCATCGGTTTATTGATATCTCGTAAAGCGAATTCCGTTTCAAAATTGTTTTTATCCCTGCACAATAAAATTCCAATTGTTGGATTATCCGATTCCGTTTTTATCATGCTATCCACAGCCGACAAATAAAAATTAAGTTTTCCAGCGTATTCAGGAATAAATTTGGTGTTTTTTAACTCAATAACAACATAACACTTCAATTTCACATGATAGAAAAGTAAATCAATGTAGTAATCGGTTTCACCAACTTGAAGGTGATATTGTTTTCCTATATATGCAAATCCTTTCCCAAGTTCCAACAAGAATTTTGTAATATGATTGATGAGCTGACTTTCAATATCTTTTTCGTGATAAGGTTTTGTCATCGTCATAAAATCAAAAATGTAAGGATCTTTTAAGGTCTGTGTTGCCAAATCTGATTGGGGCTCTGGTAATGTCTGATGAAAGTTATTGATTGCCTTACCTTGTCGCTCAAATAGGTTGGATTTAATTTGAAGGGCTAAAACATCCCTACTCCATCCATTTTCAATGGTTTCGTGAATATAGAAATGAGCTTCGTTAATTGATTTTGATTTTGAAAAAATATGTGTGTTATGCCCCCAAGGTATTTGTTTAACGAGTTGTTGAAGTTCTTCTTGATATGATTGAAAATCTGAGTTTTGAAAATCTGCAACGGGTTGTTGCAGATTTGTATTTGTATAAAATTGATAGAATTGACGGCAAATTGCCAAATTACGATAGGAGAATCCTTTCATGTCAGGAAACTCATTACTTAGGTCTTTTGACAATTGTTCCAAAAAACCACTTCCGTAAGCCGCTTTTGTTTCGCTTATCATCTTACCCAAATCCCAATAAAAAGAAATGAGTTCTTGATTGGCAGACAACGCCACCTTGACGCGCGCTATTCGTATGCGTTCTTTTACATCCTTTAACCAATTGGAATAATCGTTCTGAAAACTTAATGAACTCATGGCTCTTTTTTACTTTAAAACAAAGTTGCCATTTTTTATTGAAAGATACCATTTCAAATTTGAACAACTTATTTCCTCCGATACTTCCCACGCGTTAGATAATAATACCGTGACCGATTTTGGTTTTTGATTGCGTTTTTATTAGTGCTTACATTTTTGCGAACATGTCCTTTTCTGAATTTCCCAGTTCTAGTTATGGTTGGCTTTACATAAGAACCGCCTGCTTTATCTGATTTCTTGAAATCGCAGGAAGGGATTGAAAAAGTTAGGACTCCAAATGAAACCAAGAAAAGCAAATTCACCAAACAACCTCGTGATGTTTTGTTGTAGATTTTGTTGTAAGCTGCTTTTTTGGGATTGGTGAACCACCCCTTACCTTTGGGTGCTTTGAAACCTAAATTGTGGCGAATAACTCGCTTCAATGATGTGCGTGCTGCTATTCGTTTGGTTAGAGATGGTATGCGGAAACCGAATTTCATTAATTCGAATTTACAAGGTAATCGTAAAGGGATTTTTCTACTGGATGCTCAAGTGAAAATGTCATTTCTACTACCGAGACACTTTTACCATTATCATCTGGTATAAGCTTTTCAATTGCACTTAACTTATTAACTGACAAATTGCCTAAATAATAAAACTCTAAACCTTCTGAATTATTTTTTTTAACGAATAAAGGTATCCGCATATTTATTTCGCCCTGAGATAAAATCGTAATCACATCAGAAGATTTAAAATATCTTTTATTTTTTGACATCCATACAAGCTCATTTCTTGAAATAAATCTATCGTGATATTTTGTTGATGCGGCAATATCATCGTCTTTGTGATAATTTACGAAGATCGCACAATCCTTTTTATTTTTCTCAATCATATATCCACCTACACTTTGTGGATTGGGGTTTTCATCCCATTGAAGAATTCTGAAAACGTCTTTTCTTGAGTATCGATTATTTAAGATAAAATCATTTTTAACGTATTCTTGATTCTTCGTTGAAATTGTATTTAATGAATATTGACAAAGGTCTAATAGGTAATTTTTGATGTCTGAAATGCAAACTAATTTCTTTAAAGTTTGGCCTATTTCTAGGCGTTCGTTATTTAGTTTAATTAATTCATAGTTTTTATGGATACCAACTTTTACCATTTTTTTATTGACTGGCATTGTATGGAAATGTCCGTTGATTACATGCAAAGCATGCTCTAGTGTTTTAATCTCAAATTTTATTGAAGTTTCATTTTCATATAGTGTTTGATATTCAGTTAATGAAAATCGTTCCTGAATCAGAATTGTTTTGAATAAGTGTATATCCAGAAATCGATTTGGGTTTAAAATCTCTTTGGAAAGAAATGCAAGAAGTTGAGATATTGAATCATCAATTGATGTAATATCCTCCTTCATTCCAAGTAAAAATGAGTAGTAAGAATTATAATGAGTTATGTATTGATAAGGGTCTCTTTCTCCATGTTCAATAAAGTCCAACATAGAAGGAACTCTTCCGATTTTACCTTTCAAAATTTTGTAATCATCAACCATTCTTCTTTTTTCTTGAAGTTTCCCTGTATCGATGGAATGGAAAATTTTCTCTTTTACAATTCTATCAAAATAAATTGTAGATGCTCCAATTATTGACTTTTCTGGGCGATGAACAAGTTTTCGAAGGTTATCCTTTATGTAGGTTTTGTCACCAAATAAAGCGATTGGAACTAGGAAATTATTTTGATAATTACCAATGAAATCAATTACAGTAACGTACGATTTACCCTCTCTTTTCCTTAAACCACGACCTAATTGTTGAACGAAAATGATGGCCGATTGAGTTGGCCTCAACATTACAATTTGATTTACTCTTGGGATATCTATTCCTTCATTGAAGATATCAACTGTAAAAATATAATCTAACTTAATGTCTAAATCGTCTGTTTCAAGTAAATCTATTGCTCTTGATCGTTCTTCCTCCGTTGAATTTCCAGTTAGTGCTATTGAACGTAGTCCTTTATTGTTGAATTCATCCGCAAGGAATAGACATTCTTCTTGTCGTGAACAGAATACTAAACCTCTATTGATTCCGTCATCAGTACCGAAGAGATTGATGTTTTCAATTATGTGATTTACTCTATCAAGCCTGTTTAACTCATTTATTGTAGCTGTTTCATCAAGTAATTTCCCATTGACTTCTATGTCTGAAATGCCATAATAATGGAAAGGAACTAACATTTCATTTGCTAATGCATCGTGTAATCTTATTTCCGAAGCTATGTTGTAATCGAAAAGTGCAAATACATCTAACCCGTCCGTTCTTTCTGGCGTAGCAGTCATTCCAAGCAAAAAAGCGGGTTTGAAATGATTCATTAGCTTTTGATAACTCGATGCACTTGCTCGATGTGTTTCGTCAATTACGATGTAATCAAAATAATTCGGAGGAAACTTAGCCAAATGTTCCTCTCTACTAAATGTTTGAACGGTTGAAAAGAGATAATCTGCATTTGTGTCCTTGGTAGAACCCGAATAAAGTCCAAAGTCCTTGTTGTTAGGTAATATGGATTGGTAACTTTCCATCGCCTTTTGAGCAATATTCCTTCTGTGAACCAAAAACAACATTCGTTTTGGGTTTACTTGTGCCACATCAAAAGCCGACAAATAGGTTTTTCCTGTACCTGTTGCTGAAACCAGAAGAGCTTTATTTTTGCCTAATTCCCTCAGATTACGTAAGTTTTCAATTGCCTTTTTTTGCATTTCATTGGGCTGAATACTTTTGTCTTCGACTTCAAGTAATGCTTTTCTAAGTCCTTGTCTTAACTTTTTTTCAGAATGATAAACGAATGCATATTTTTCTAAATATTCTGTTGTTACTTTCTGTGAATTAACAAATACATTTTCAAACTCTCTAATCGTATTTTTGAATAGTTCACTGTCTTTGTGAGCCGTTACTTTTAAATTCCATTCTTTGTTCTTGGTTAACGCACCGTGCGTAATATTACTGCTTCCAATAATTATTGTATAGTATGACTTGTGAGTAAATAGGAACCCCTTTGAATGAAAATCACTATTTCTAGCAATTTTTAATTCAACATTAGATAGCTGAAGAATTTTTCTCAATGCTTCCGGTTCTGTAAAATTCAAATATTCCGAAACAAGAATTTTTCCTGAGACGCCTTTGCTTTGTAAATCCAGTAATGTACCAAACAATGATGCAACACCACCAGAGGTTATGAATGCAACAGATAGGAAAAAGGATTCACATGTTCTAAGTTCGTCTAATATTGTGGAAAGTACTTTTTCATTAATTACAGGTTCATTCGTAAGAATACTTGGTCTATAATCTAAAAAGGATTCAAATTGCTCGTCAACGAAACCAGTAGTTACAGCATTTTGAATGGCAAGTTTTAGCGCTTCCATAGGTTTAGTTCAAACGTAATTTTTTAACAATTGGAATATCTGCTGCTGCCCAATCTAAATCTGAAAGTTCGTTAATTGAAAGCCATTTAAAATCTATATGTTCATTCAATTTTATAATTCCACTTTTGATTTCACAAATGAAAGTGTCCATTTTCAATTGAAAGTCAGGATATTGATGATTCACTTGTATTAAAAATGATTTCACATCGATGTTTAAATTCAACTCTTCTTGAATTTCTCTTTTAATAGTTTCTTCTAATTGTTCATTTTCTTCCACCTTTCCACCAGGAAATTCCCATTTTTTAGAGATGTAATCATATTTGTTTTCATTTCTCTGAACACATAGTATTTTGTTGTCTTGAATTATTACTGCTGCTGTTACGTGGACTTCTTTCATATTGCAAAATTAATAATCACCTTTACCTAAAATCATATTCCGAACCCCACCTCTGGGGTTTTCTGCGTCTCCTTTTCTTCTTGGAATAAGGTGTATATGGGTATGGAAAATCGTTTGCCCGGCGGTTTCTCCTTGATTAATACCGATATTGAATCCTTGAATAGACTTGTCTTCTTGAAGTAATTTATCTTTTGTCTTGATGATTAATTCATTAAAAGCGAGCAATTCAGCTGATTTCAAATCAAAGTAATTTTCATAATGTCTTTTCGGTATAATTAAATGATGCCCGGGTGTTACCGCATATTTATCCTTAATCACATACGCCATGGGATGGTCGAATATAATTTCACGGTTCATATTACAAAATATACAGTTTTCATCACGAGTGCTAAAAAGATGAATTCTATTTCTAAAATCTGTATCATCCGTATCACGTTTGTTTGTATTGCATTTATAACATAAGGCCTGAAAATTCGAAAGTTCATCAGGGCCATTCCAGTTTTTTGGAACAATATGATCTACTTCTAGAGCTCTAATTTCCGAGGATATCCCACACAATTCACAAACATTATTTGCTCTATTCAATACTTGATAACGAATGCTACCATCTATGAGCGTTCGATTTTTTCTACGATGATCCCATATCTGAATTCCACGCTTTTCTTTATACTCGTTTATTTTAGTCGAGCACAATTCAATAAGTGTTTTACGTTCTTCATCGGATAATTCTTCAAAACCAATCAGTTGGTACTCATTTTTCTCCTTGGATACAATTTGGTTGTTTCTCAATACTTTTCCGACCATCTGATTTACACGTTCGGTGTAGTATTCTAATTGACTTAAATCATTCTGCACCAAATCGAAGGCAATTTCATCCGCTTTAGCTTTTCCTTGATTTGATAGAAGTTTCATTATCATGACGGGCTGATACACATGACTCATCCGCATCCGTTTACTCAAATACTCTTCTAATGAACGAAACTTATTCATCTATACTCAAATCAATTTGTTTTCTATAATACGCCCTCAATTTTGCATCGCATACATACACATAGGTACCGCGAATGCCACGGAGCATCATGGTATGGTATATGTTTAAGATATAGCTACGTAGTTTTTCTGGGTCATCAATTCCGTGTTTTCCTTTTTTATCTTTGTAGTTTGCAGGAATAACCTCAATTCGGTTAGTGTTTTCATCATAGGTGATTTCTGTACCGAAAATGAGTCCGGTGTAATTAAGGTCATAGCCTTGCGTGGTATGAATGCACCCAACCTCCTGAAAGGCATTGGGACTGTTGATCCAATCCTCATTGGTACTGTTCCATTTCAAAGAAACCCCATCCAATTCAATATCGGGCACATCCGCTTTTTGTGATTTCCATTCCCAAGAGTACCCAGATAATAAGCGGCACAACCCAAATTCCTCCTCCTTTTCACGCAAGGCAGTGTACAAATCAGCAAGCGAATCAAAAAGTTTCAGCTCGTAATTGCTATTTTCAAATGGGATGAAGGAAGCACTCGAACCATGAAGCAAATTATCTACAAAGGAAATGTAATCCGAACCACCTTTGACACGCATCTGCGATTGCAAACGGATTAATTTAGCGCTCCATTTCTTCTTACTGAAAACATCTTTGTTGATATCTGAAGGTTTTATGGATTGCCCCTCGTCGTAAAAAAGCACTTGGAAAGTGGACATTTTTAAAATCCAATCTAACTCGTTTCCTTCGTGTTTATCGAATCCAAGCCGCGCATTGGTCTCGTCGAAACTTGCAAAATTGGTAATGTTCTTTCGTTGACGCAAACGGTGTGCTTCGTCCACAATAAGAATATCAAAATGCTCTTTCGCCGCCTCGGAAGGTCCAATAACCATTGAAGAACTCAAACCTTTAATTTGGCCAAACACTTTTTTAAGTGTTTTTCGCAAGGACGTCATGGGAACCACTAGGGCAATCTTTGGTTTTGGAACGTTTTTGTGGAAGTTTACCACATTCAAAATCTCTTCTGCATACACATGATCTGAATCGTCGATATGATGCGCTTGAATCTGTGTAGAAAGTAATTTCATTAAATAAACAGCAAGAATTGTCTTGCCAGTTCCTGCGCCACCTTCCACAAACAAGGTTTGTTTTCCAGGTAAATTCAGCGTTTTTAAAATTTGCAGAACAGACTCGTGTTGATCTGTAGTTAAGGCTTTATAAGGACTGTATTTGAATAAATCCGAATTATCAATGCGCTGCAAAGGGTTCTTCGCATATTTTTCATTTAACAAAAAACTCCAAATCCGTTGAAATAACTGCTGATAATTTTTCCGTTGGTAATAATTATGATCAACCAATCCGGAATTAGCATTTTGAAGTTTATATCGACCATCTGAGCTCATGTATTTAATCAGTTCCGATTCTACATCCAAAACCGCAGATTTATTAAACTTATCACAGCTTATCACCAATAAGTCTTTTAGACGTTGTCTTTCTGGATTGCTTAAATGCTGTTGCATTCTATTAATTGCATTCGTAGATTCGCCCACATACGCCTCTCCAAGTTGATCATTTTTTATAATGTAAACAATTGGCCAAGCATTTTTCATGAACGAATTTAGGGTGTACTCCACTGCTCCTTCCTTTGTAAAAGCGTATTTGTTTATTTGTAACGAAGGTAGAAAGTCTTCCATGCTATTCTGCTTAATTGAAGTCCAATTGCCTACATTCCCCGCAGATAATCATAACTCATCATATTTCTTCGCACTTCCTTTAGCTTTGTCCACGGGGTACTTTTCGTTGTTTTTGGCGATTTTCTCAAACACAATTTCTTTAACGTCGAGTCCGTGTTTTTCGGCCAACAGCAAGGCATAAGCAAACACATCGGCAAGTTCTTCTTTGATTTTGGATTTATCCACTTCCTCAGAAGCATGCACATCTTTCCAGAGAAAAACTTCATTCAGTTCGGCTGCCTCAATGGAGAGCGCCACAGCCAAATTTTTGGAATCGTGAAATTGCTGCCAATCTCTCGCGTCCCGAAACGCCACCAAGGCCTCAATCAATTCTCGGATTTCACTCATGGGCTAAAGATAGGGTTTTTGGAAAAAATAAATGCATTTATCATAACAGTTTTTGTTTCCAATCCTTCTCAAAAAAAGCTGAATAGGCTTAACGCACAAAGTAGCACAAAATGATACAAGCTACCAAATGATTGACCTTAGTTGTCAGAGAAATTTTAGTATTTGATTTTAAATGACTTGAATTGTCACTCGAAGGGTGGAGATTTTGAATATTCTTATTTATTATTTCAGAACTCCAAATCGGATTCCATAAAAGCCATAACCTCCTGGCCAATGTAAGCTAAACTGATAAATTTTACTATCTATTTCGATGCGAGGCCAATTACCAAAAGTACCACCCCCAATGGTTGAACGCCCCGCACCGAAATTATATAATTTACCATTTATAAAACACGAAAAGCGATGAATGTTTGATTTGTGATTAGACTCGATTTCGTGATTAAAAATAAATTGATGTCCTTTGAATTCAAATTCGTAGGTTGCAACCGAATCATTCTTACTTCTTTCGATTAGAACTTCATCTGCCAGGATGTGTGGTGTCATTTCTCGTTGATTTTATTTGAAACAAAACTGGTCATTACGGCACATTTATTAATTGAAGGATCGTAAACCAATTCATGTAGGTCTTTTCCCTCTATGTATTCGAAATGATGTGTCAACGTGTTTACGCAATATAAAAAATATAAATCGTATCCTTCTCGTCCCCTTAGAGCATGGATTATGTAAACATAATTTTCATCAGATGGATTCACATGGTAAGCCGCAAAATAGAGGTTTTTTCCTTTGTTAAAAGTTAAATCTTGGTAGGTAAAACGGTGTGCTTTTAAAACAGACATAACCGTTTTTTTGACGTCGGATTCCTTTTCGAGATGAATAAAGTAATTACCAGAACCAATTTGCAGGTACTCTTCCATTAAGTTAAATTGGTATTGGGCTTGGTATTTATAAGATAGGCAAAGTAAAATTGCCACCAAAAGCAAGTTAAATTTCATGATTTTAAGTTTTTAATGGTTAATTAATCTTTTTTTGGGTTTTTTCCTTCGTTCATATTCACGCTAATGACACCAGGATCGTAAATGAGGGAAATTCTCCCATCTCCATCCGCTACATCATAAAAATAACGGTATCGATTCTCCATGTAGTAACAAAGAATATGATAGCCAGGAACATTATTATTTCGACCTCGAATACAATGAATGATGTATACATATTCATTATTTAGCGGGTCTGCAATCCCAGTATTCAAGAATATATTGGCTCCTTTATGAAAAACTAAGTCAAGAGTAAAGTGATTATCTTGTAAAGTTTCTAAAATAATTCGTTTCGCATCTTTTTCGGTCTTTGCAAAAAGGTAGAAGTTCCCTTTACCAACCTCATTGTATTTTTGCATAACATCCCATTGAGAAAAGGCAAGTCCGGAGCTGAAAAGTAGAAGAAATATGGTCGTTTTCATGGCTTTTAGTTTGTTCGTTTATAAGTTATCGTTAGTTCGTCATTGAAGATTTCGAAGTCCTTATTGGTTCGATATTCATACCAAGCTTCATAACCTCTTTGTGTTTCAATTAAATAGAATAAGTAAACATGTTCTGGGTCCTTTTGATGTACATCATAAATCACATACTTGATGCGATCTTTTGGGGTAAATTCTTTTTTCTGGAATTTATATCCGTTGACTTGAAGCACGTTTTTAAAACCAGTTAAAGCTGTCTCTAAATTGTGTTCAATCCGATAGAATGATGTATCACCAATGGAAGTGACGGCTGGGAATTTCCATTGAGCATGAGCTGAGGAAATTGCGAGCATAAAAATTAAAATGATTTTTTTCATGGCTTAGATTTTAAGATGAGAATTTAGAACAAGCTTCTTATACTAAATACACTAATCCGAAAAAGGTTACCCTTAAATCTGAAGAAAAATATATAGAAAATCCATTTTTATCAACTTAAATAAATGATTTTCAATTAGATATTTTTTTTAAAAATTTATTAATTTTTACTGATGACTAGATCAATTTCGGATTCCGTAAGGTGTTACTCTATCTAAAAACATCTAATTAAACGATTAGCTGAATTGGTAAAGGAGCGTCGAAAAGAAGCCAGTTTGACCCAGGAAGCTTTTGCTGAAAGGGTAGGTGTGGCATTGACTGTTGTTCGTAAAATCGAGCAAGGAAAAACAAATTTGAATATGGATAAGGTGAAATTGGTGCTCAAAATGTTTGATCACGAGTTAGCTGCAATGAATTCGAAAGAATTAACTTCTTCTGAATCAAGTAAAGTTATTTAGGGAGTATCTTTTAGACCTCTGCCTCAATGGCTTTTTTCGACTTTCGATACAAATAACTTTCGTAGATAAATCGTTTGGCAAAGCGCACTTGTTTATCCGAATTGATTAGTTTTTTGTACACATTAGCATTTACACCAAAGTATTCGTAGGTTGAGCCATCTGTAAAAGTAATTTCTAGTAACAGTCCTTTGTGTTTGAAGTCCGCGATACCACATTCCATAATGGTTTTATGATATTCTGGTAGATTAGCGGCTTTTGTTTCTGGTGCAATGCTCACTAAGAAATGATAACCATCTGTTACTTGTCTGCCCATCACTAAAGCTTCTTCCTTCAAGGGATCGTCGTCTTGAAATTTATCAGGGTGCCATTGTTTTACCAATTTGCGGTAGGTCAATTTTAATTCAGCTAAATTGATTTCGTTTTCAATCTGAAAGAGTTTTTTGTATTCGTTGATGCGTTTCATTTCTTCTATTTATGTTGTGACCTTGTGGCGATTTGATTCATTCAATTTAGAAGTCACAAAGTTAGTTTTTAGGATTTGTTTTACACCTAAATTAGTTTTAAGTATTCCACTTAATTATTAACTATTTGAGGGTATTATATTTACATTTGCATTAAAATATAATTTTCGTACAACATTAAAATATAATTTAAGCGCAACACTAAAATATAATTTACGTACAACGTTAACTTATAGAATTAAAGCAAATAAATACTATGGCAACACCGCAAGAGAAATTAGCAAATGCACTGGAACACTTGAAGTCTTTACAAGATAAAGGAGTTCTTGCTTTTCGTCATGCTGATTTTTCTCGTATGGATCGCGAAATATTAATGAAGCATAATTTTTTGGAAGAGGTGCATCGAGGTTGGTATATCGCAATTCCGAATGATCGAAAGAAAGGAGATAGTACTGCGTGGTTTACTTCGTTTTGGGGATTTACAGCTCAATACTTGTCACATCGTTTTGGTGAAAATTATTGCCTTTCTGTAGAACAATCTTTATCTATTCATGTGGGGAATGAAACAATACCACATCAATTAATCATTCGTTGTTCGAAGGAGTTAAATGGGTTGGTTACTCTTCCTTATGGTACTTCTTTATTTGTGATGCATTCTGCAAAGGCTTCCGAACTTCCTACTGGTACTTATCAAGGTTTGCGATTGATTGACTTCCATTACGCATTGGTTCATTGCAGTCCTTCGGTTTATGTGCAAAGACCAACGGAAATGCGCACGGCTCTTCTGATGATTTCGGATGTTTCGGAATTGCTTCGAATTTTGTTGGATGGTGGTCATTCTACTATTGCAGGAAGATTGGTTGGGGCGTTTCGAAATGTAAAACGCGATAAAGAAGCTGATGCTATATTGAAAACCATGACTTCGGCAGGTTACAGCATTCGGGAATCGGATCCATTTGAACAGGAGACACCTCAACTTTTAACGCATCGCATTTTATCGCCGTATGTCCACCGCATTCAATTGATGTGGAATGCTATGCGACCAGCAATTATAGAATTATTCCCTAAAGAACTGGGAATTCCAACAAACCATAGTCGCTACCTTCAACAAATAGAAGATCTTTATACTACAGATGCCTATCATTCTCTATCCATTGAACGCTATCAAGTAACACCTGAATTGATTGAACTTGTGCGAAGCGGAAAATGGGATGCTAAAAGCAGTTCATACGAAAAGCAACAGCGCGATGCGATGGCAGCTCGTGGGTATTATCTAGCATTTCAAGAAGTGAAAAAAAGCGTTGAGCTTATCTTGAAAGGTGAAAATGCTGGGAAAGTATTAAACGATCATCATGGTGATTGGTATCGGGAATTGTTTGCTCCCAGTGTAACGGCAGGTATATTAAAGCCTTCTGACTTGGCAGGTTACCGGGTTAATCAAGTGTATATTGGTCAATCTAAACACACGCCTTTGAATAAAGATGCTGTTCGAGATACTATGCCCATCTTATTTGAATTGCTTTCACAAGAAACACATGCGGGGGTGTGTGCTGTTTTAGGTCATTTCTTTTTCGTTTACATTCATCCCTATATGGATGGAAACGGACGTATCGGTCGATTCATTCTAAATGCGATGCTTTGTTCAGGAGGCTATCCGTGGACTGTTATTCCTGTTGAATACCGGGATGAATATATGCAAGCGCTGGAAAGCGCAAGTGTTGAGCAGAACATCGTTCCCTTTGCTGAATTCATTGCAAAACTCGTTCAAAAAGGATTGGATAACGATCCGGTAGCGAAAATCTAAGCTCAATTTTTTTAATCTATTACTGACTATTCGGACAAAGTTACCGCAATACATTAAAAAAAATGAAATTCTAAGTTCTGAAAATCAGTTAATTAAAGCCAAATCAGTGGACTTTTTTTAAGGAGAATTTTAGTCCACCGATTAGCACACTTGTAAAAGGTGTGAAGCTGACTTGAAAATCGAAAAGTATCTAAAATCAAAAACCCTTGGAAACTTGATACTTCCAAGGGTCTTCTATTCCTCCAGTTCAGACGATTCCGTACTAAAATTCCTTTTTTTCCTCTTCGTTACTATTATTTCGGAATGTCTGAATTCCGACCGAAAGCGTCGGAACCATAGTTATCCTTATATTTTTCAATAAATGCCAACAAACGTTGCCGGTTTATATTCTTCAATTTTTTTTCTAAAGTAATAGCTTCAGATCGATTTGACTTGATTATCATTAATTTGTTAATCCAAGGCACATATGATTTTGTTGATGTTACCAAACCTAAATTGTGTAGTTTAAATCGTGATTCAAAATCATTAGTTTGCCCAATGTAAAACTTGTCAAATTTTTCTGAATAATTGATATAAACGCAGTACATCGTTTAAAAAACAAAAATATCAAAGAAGATAATTCTTCTAGTTTTATTAAATCAAAAACCCTTGGAAACTTGATACTTCCAAGGGTTTTCTATTCCTCCAGTTCAGACGATTCCGAACTAAAATTCCTTTTTTCCCTCTTAGTTACTATTATTTCGGAATGTCTGAATTCCGACCGAAAGCGTCGGAACCATAGTTATCCTTATATTTTTCAATAAATGCCAACAAACGTTGCCGGTTTATATTCTTCAATTTTTTTTCTAAAGTAATAGCTTCAGATCGATTTGACTTGATTATCATTAATTTGTTAATCCAAGGCACATATGATTTTGTTGATGTTACCAAACCTAAATTGTGTAGTTTAAATCGTGATTCAAAATCATTAGTTTGCCCAATGTAAAACTTGTCAAATTTTTCTGAATAATTGATATAAACGCAGTACATCGTTTAAAAAACAAAAATATCAAAGAAGCTAATTCTTCTAGTTTTATTAAAGCAAAAACCCTTGGAAACTTGATACTTCCAAGGGTTTTCTATTCCTCCAGCCATAGAGGCGTTTCTTTTAACGTTAGCGTTTTGCGGTCTGGACGGGTGAACAGCCCTATATGTAAACGCCTGTAAATCAAACTCTTAAAGTCAGTGAAAATGCCCTTGCTCGCCTATGTGTTAACCGAATATTTTGGTCAGTTATGAACGGTTTGACATTAACCTTCTCGACAAAGGTAGTATTATTTTCATTTTCAGATACTTATTCCACTACAAATTGATACAAATTGGTAGGGTAAAGTCCAGATTTTTAGAAAAAAGGACCGTGAATCCTTAATCAATGATGAACTGTTTGACTGTTTCTGTGTCTATTCCAACGTGTTGGGCGAACTCTTCTATCGTTACAAATTGATAGGATTGCTTGTTCAGGTTTTGCCTGATCGTATGAAGCAATCGCCTGGCATATTTCTCACTTCTTCCGGTTATTCGCTGTACATCTTTTGGATAGACACATACTCGTTTGGGTATTTTCATACACTATCTATGCTTTATCCATACACTATCTAGGAAGTATCTATCTAATGTCTTCTGCAAATTTAGGGTTTTACTTCTGCTATAATATGGTCGTTTACGGACAATTATGCACGTTTCTTTCCACACGGACAAGGGCATGGTGCTGAGGTGTTTGGGCTGCTGTACTTTTGGTTCATCTGATTTCAACTCGCGAGGAAAAAAGGATGTCGGCTGAGAGGGTCTCAGCTGTGAATTATTAATCAAAATACACTTTAAAAATGGCAAAGCAAATTGGCATTATTAAGTTGAAAGGCACCATCGGGGATTTGTCTTTCTACAAAACTAAGGACGGTCACTTGGCTCGTGAAAAAGGTGGTGTGGATGCAGAGCGTATCAAAA
>CAZHOW010000029.1:9997-22349 GCA_964534395.1 uncultured Lishizhenia sp. | reverse complement strand
TCTTTCAGTAGCGTTGCATCCTCCCAATTCCATCCATTCAAAAACATTACAGACGATGTCCCAGAAATCGAACCGCCTCTTGGAGTTGATTGTGTTATCAAAACGCCATTCGTTCGAACAGTTTCCATGACTTTCGATTCGACATTGTAGGCAATTTGAGACCGAACGTGTGGATTGAAAATCCCAACATCGTTGAAATCCCGTGTCGCACGAACTGCATCAATTTCAGTTAATCCCAACGTTGAATTTGGTGCGACAAAACCTGGGTAGATATGTTGCCCATCCAATGAAATAATCGTATCCCAATATTTTTTGTCAATTTTTGTGGTCAACGCGTTTCCAATCATAGAAATCTTGCCATTCTCAATGCCGATTAAAGCAGTTTCCATCGTTTGACCATTTCCAACATGCAAATAGCCGTTCAATAACAATATCTTGTTTTTTTGAGCGAAAATCGCAAACGGAAAGATTAGGAAAAATAGTAATTTCTTCATGACTTAATGTATATTTTCAGTTTCAACTCCTTCTTCGCCAACCGTATCACAATGGAAATGTTTCCGTCCTTTTTTTACAAATGGTTGCGCGGATTCCCCTTTCTCATTGGATTCCAACATTTTATTGATAATTCGGGCGCGTTCACTAACATTTCGTTGCGCTAATTTTTCATTTTCAGACGCGTTATATAAAATCATACCATCAACCATTGTCAATTCAACTTTTGCATTGATGCTCAATGGATTATCACTCCATAGAACCAAATCGGCATCTTTACCTGCTTTCACGCTTCCCATTCGATCATCCAAATGAAGTAATTTTGCTGGGTTCAAAGTAACCAACTTCCAAGCTTCTTCTTCAGACATTCCACCATACTTCACGCTTTTCGCTGCTTCCTGATTCAACCTTCTTCCCATTTCGGCATCGTCCGAATTAATAGCGACCACAACGCCCTGATCAGTCATCATTTTTGCATTTTGTGGAATTGCTTCATTTACCTCGTATTTGTAGGCCCACCAATCTGAAAAAGTAGAACCACCAGCACCGTGTTTTTTCATCTTATCAGCCAACTTGTACCCTTCCAAAATGTGAGTAAACGTATTCACATTGAATCCAAACGAATCAGCAACATGCATCAACATATTAATCTCACTTTGAACGTAGGAGTGACACGTAATGAAGCGCTGTTTTTCCAAGATTTCTAGTAAAATATCCAATTCCAAATCACGCCTAGGTTCAATTGGAACGGGTTTCTTTGGATTTTTATTTTTAATTGCGTCTCGGTAATCTTCCCACTCTTTTTTGTAAGCCTGTGCACGCAAAAAACCATCGTAAAATACTTGCTCTACTCCCATTCGCGTTTGCGGAAAACGAAAGCGATTATTATCACCCCAATTAGCCTGTTTCACATTTTCACCAAGAGCGCATTTGATAAATTTCGGAGCATTTGGAATCAACATTTGTTCGGGTGAATGACCCCATTTCAATTTGATTAATCCCGATTGCCCTCCTATTGGATTGGCAGAGCCATGCAACAATTGGGCAGCAGTGACTCCACCAGCTAATTGACGATAAATGTTAATATCATCGGGATTTACAACATCTCCTATGCTAACTTCAGCTGTAATTGCTTGACCAGATTCGTTTACTCCTTTGGAAATCGCTATGTGCGAGTGTTCATCAATAATCCCAGTAGTCAAATGTTTTCCTGTACCATCAATTAGCGTTGCATTCTTTGGGAAGTTAACTGGATTTACCGCAAATATTTTTCCATTTTCAACGACAACATTCGCATTTTTAAGAACACCGTCTTTTTCGTTCGTCCAAAGGGTCACATTTTTAATTACATAAACTTGCTTTTTAGGAAGTGAATCAAGACCGAAGGCCATATTTGGAAACCAAGTCAAAAAAGAAAATGTCGTATCAAGTTGAAATGCCTCTGTTTTTTTCTCGGATTTATCTTTTTCCAAACGAATGCCCGACCATTTAATCCATTTACCAGTTGGCAACGAACCATCTCCTTCAAAAACACTACCGTCAGCTCCAATTTTTCCATGCAAATTGACACTACCACTGAATTTATCATCCGCTAAATTGAATTGAATAGTCAAATCATTTTGCGTTCGAACGATAATTGCTTTTTGGAAAATTGTATCCACTTTCTTAACGTTTGTCTCCTTATTGATTTCCGTTTTAAAAGTCTGAACTTTTCCTTGTGGTTTCTCGGGCGAACCTGAAATCTCGACACTATATTTGTTCTCCTCTAGGCTGAAACTGAATTTTCCGTTAATGTCAGTTGATGGAATTTCACTGATAACGTTTCGATCACCTAAAATCCAAGATTCTAGTAATTTACCTTCCGATATAAATGGATCAGAAGTATAAATTGAAAAACTCGCATATTTACCTTTTTCCAAGGTTCCCATTTCAGAGTTAAGATTCAAGATTGAAGCAGGTTGGGTAGTCAGTGCCTCAAGTGCATCTTCGATTTTTAGTCCGCGTTTCAATGCCTTTCTTAGATTGGTCCAGAATTGATCACTTGACTTCAAGCCATACGTGGTAAAACAAACACTAATACCCTGATCTCGGAGTAGTTTTGCGTTTGCTGGAGCCAATTCCCAATGTTTCAAATCACTCAATGGAATTTGTCGCGCAACATACGGATCCTTTACTTCATAAGCATCAGGGAAATTCAATGGAACTATAATCGATACGTCCAACTTCTTCAAATCCTTAGCAATTACATATTCATTTCCCGAACCGAAATAATTGAATTTCAAATTGAATTCTTTTGCGATTTTAGATGCACGTAGAATTTCCCATTTTTCAGTAGATTGGAAAAAAGCCGGTAGCGCCAACTGCGAATTCCATTTTTCTAGAGAAATGGATCGCTCTTCCTTGTTTTGAAGCGATGAATAATATTTTAAATCATACAAAGCTTGTCGCAATAAAGCGATTGAGCCCATTAGAGAGGAAGGATAATTCAAGTTAGAACTACCTTTCGAAAAGGAGTAAAACTGCCCAGCAGAAGTAGATATGATTTGCTTGTTTGGATTTTGATTTCCCAATGAAACAAGCGTTCCCGAGCCACGAACGATTCCGTCTTGAAGATGCGATAACGCAAAACCAAAACCCATTTTTACTAAGTTCTCATTGGCCTTAGAGTCGATTTGATAAAACGGTGCAGCCTCGAATTCCGGGTGAACGGCATCATTCCAGTAAAAAGCTCCTTGGTTGTTATTTCCTGAATTCTGTCGAATTGAAAAGTTATTTTCTCCTGTTTTTGGAAGGCCAACATTCGAATTTAACTCGATAAAAGCTGGAACAATAGTCTTTCCTTTAAAATCATAAACTATTGCCCTGCTATCCTTGATCACTTTTGTCGAAACCTCAACAATTCTTGAACCTTCAATTAGGATATTGGCGTTTTCTAGTTTTTGACTTGGCGAAACATAAATTGTCACATTGGTCAATAATTTGCGATACGGATTTGATTCTTTAACTCCATTATTAGGTTTGAATTGAGATCTAGCAATCAAGCCAAAAAAAATAAAAAATGAGAATAAAAAATGTTTCTTAAGGTAAAAAACGCTTTGCATGTTGTAATTTTCAAGGCAATGAAATTACAAAAACTATTTCATTTTTATGATATGCTTGATGGCTTCTCTTTTTGCAAGGCCTTCTATTCCTGATTCTTCAACAAACTTTTTCACAGCTTTAGGATTTGATTTAGCATATTCTCGCAACGACCATCCAATTGCCTTTTGAATAAAGAATTCTTTCTCGTGCTTAAATTCAAGAATAAGTCCTTTGAGAAGGTTGAAATTAGTCTCTGTTTTGTATTTTAATTGAAAAATAAGGCAGGATCGTCTGAGCCAAAAGTTGTCACTTTTACGCCATGAATTGGTTATCACTTCTTTCTGATTCGGAAATACTCGTAAATAACGAGAAAGGTAGTTACTTGCCAATATATCAACTGAATCCCACCATGAATGATTGGTTAATAAAAATTCAATTAAATCAGAATCCTCAATACGTATCTCATTTTCTTTCCATTTGGCCATAAAATCCATTGCGACATAGTGAAATTCACGATGTTCTTTTTGCCACAATTCCAGCACTAATTCGCGTTTGTTTTCTTCACTCAATTCCATTGGAATCTTGGAGAACCATTCTTTTTGAATCGCAGCGCGTTTTGGTTTTTTAATTCCGTAATAGGCAAAGCGATATTTCATATAGCGAGACATTCCTTCGGCCTCGAGTTCATTGCGATTTCTTTCTAACGCAATTTCAAGTTCCTGTACTAATCGCAATATCATATGAAGAAATTAAAAAAGGCAAATCATAAGCCGGGTTCTGTTTTCCATGTTGAAAATCAACGTGGTTGTCTATCATTTCTCTAGCACTGACGTCACCATCAGCGTCAATCGACCTACCCTCCGAGATCGGACGAGCAGCCCTCAATCCTCGGTATATTTGGTCTTTCAGTTCGTAAGGTTTACCTTGCCTCCGACATTGCTGCCTGAGCGGTGGGCTCTTACTCCACCTTTTCACCTTTTCCTCAACATGGCAATAGCCTGTCTTGGTAGTTTTCCTTTCTGCGGCACTTTCTGTTCCCTTGAAATCACTTTCAAAAGACCTTCCTGTTAGGAAGTACGATGCTCTATACTGCCCGGACTTTCCTCTCTTTCGATAAACGAAACAGCGATAGACCGATTTGCCTTATGCAAAGTTAAGGATTAGTTTTTAGTTACCCGAATTGTTTTTGAGCCACTCACGCTTTCAAGTTTCAGAAAATAGATCCCTGATGAAAAATCACTGAAATCTATCGAACTATTCAATGAATCCAAATTCGTATTTCCTTCTAAAATTGTTCCTTTGGAATCAACAACATAAATACTTTTTATTAAAGAATTTGAATGGATTTGAACCGTATTAAATATGGGAATTGGAAAAACAAAAACATTAAAATCATTTTCTTCCAAACCTGCATCTAAACCGAGATAAATATCCTGATATTCAATAGACTGGATTTGATCAACACCATTTGAATTGTTTACAATAATTTTCAATAACACGTCTTTTTTATTTTGACCGATCCATTCGTACTCTGTTGTTTGAATTGGCGGTGCACCAAACCAAGATGGCGCACCAAAAAACGATTGGTAAACTGAATCGATTTCAAAAATCTCACGCTTCAATCGCAACACATCAAATGACCCAATTGGCAACAACAATTGTCCATACCCGTCAATTGTGCTTGTAACATTTCGATATTGTTTCACTTTTAATTCAGCGGCGGGACTAAAATCAATGAATGTATAACCTTTAGTTGTAAACACTTGTTGATAATCCATTGGAAATTTGTACTTTGTTTCAATTGTATCAGATTTAAAAGCGACATCGACACCACTAACCTTTATCGAATATCCTACTTTTGTAATGGAATCATTAGTTGACTTTTGATATGACCTAGCGTCTGAAAGTGTAACTGGTAAAAATCCATTCAATTGACTAAAATCCAAAGCAGTCTCTGGAATGAAATAGGATGCTTGATATTCCTGAGGAGCTAAGACTCCAAATGTTAATTGAACAGGACTAAACCCAATAGAGGTAAATTCTCGAACAAACTGACTAGTGGCAATTAAACCTGAATAATCCCAAGTTGAATTTGCGCCTGACAATGCTGGATCGTTGATAGTAGTCATTGTTTGACTAATTCGAACTGTGTCACCAGGAGAAGCAAAGTCATTCTCAGTTAATGTAACTTGAGCAAAACTAAAATTGAATAAAAAAATCAAAAAAGGAAGGTATCGCATTATCTAACTAAATTAACATGCCCATTGTAATCGTAAATCTTATTGGACATAGAATCTTTGAATCGAATTGTCCAGATATAAGTTCCATTTTGAACAGGAACTCCTTTAAATGTCCCATCCCAACCTTCTAATACCTGAGTACTTTTGAAAATAATTTCTCCCCATCTATTGTAGATGTTAAATTCATATCCATTATCTCTATCAAATCCCGAAGTAAGCTGAGGAATGAATAATTCATTCAAACCATTTTCGTTTGGCGTAAAAGTATTAGGCACATAGAAAATAACTTCATCCTTTACTGTAATTACCTGATAGGCTGTATCAGAACAGCCATCTTGAGCATAGGCCACTAACATGACTGTATAAACACCAATATTCTCATAGGTATGTGTGGTATTTATAAAATCTGTAAATGTATTATCACCAAATGCCCATTCATAAGAAGTTGCGTTCAATGAAGTATTTGAGAATTCAAATACAGGATTGGTGATTGGCTGCTCGTAGGTATTCGGTTCAAAAGATGCTATAATTTCGTTCACACATACATAGTCTTGTTGAGTCATAGTCGCGGTGCATCCCTCTGCAGTTGTAGCAGTTAATGAAATGTCATAACATCCGTAATTATCATAAATATTAACTACTGATCCCATCTGACTAGATGATGCTCCATTTCCGAAATCCCAAACAACAGAAGCTGCAGCTGGCCCATTTCCATTTGCACCTGTTTGATCTGTAAACGTAGGGCTGAATGGCAAACAACCTCCAAAGAACATATCAGTCGAGAACAATGGAACTGGCATAGGATTAACAACAACTGTGATATCAGCAGTATCCGTACAACCATTAACATCGTATCCTACAACTTCGTATTCATCCGTTTGAGTTGGAGTAAAAGAATAAACCTGTGTTGATGGTCCATTTGTCCATTGATAAGTCGAGGCTCCATTGGCTGTTAGTTCGGCAGTCTCTCCTGCGCATAAAATTGAATCAGGAGTTGTAATCGTTACAACAGGTAGTGGATTTACAACCAAATCCATTGTATCACTTGCTATACATCCATTCTGAATATTTGTTCCAATTACAACATAAGTATTCGTTTGAGATGGAGTAAATGATTGGCCATCAACAACATTGTTATTCCAAATGTATACATCAGCGTCACCCGAAGCTGTCAATGTATAGATTTCCCCAAGGCATATGGCGTCATCCGGACCTGCACTAACAATCGGAGGAGAATCTGTCGTATATTCGATATAAAGTGAATCAGAGTTTTGACACAAATTTACATCAGTTGCTAAAACATGCATCATTACTGAAGCTGTTGGGCAATATAGTTGACCTTGCAAACCTCCATTATCCCAAATGTAGGTAACTCCCGTTCCAGTTGCGTTTAAAGGTAAACATTGATCTAAACAGAGGAATGTATCAATTCCCGCATTCACAATTGGTAGCGGATGAATAGTTATGTTGAATGTGTCATTGCCCCCTGTACAACCAAATGCAGTTGGTGTAACGACAATTTCGGCATTTAAATCAATCTGCTGAGATAAAAATTCGTTGGAGGCAATATACGAATCCAAATTTCCATCTCCATTGGAAACTAAACCAATTGAAATATTATTATTAGTCCAAGAATAAGTGGATGAAATATTGGAACTAAAGTAAACCGAATCAGCAAATTCATTGTCACAATATGTAATATCTGAAGTAGCAATGATAATTGGAACAGGGCGCACTTCAATTTGCATTGATCCAATCAAACCTGGACAGCCGTTAAATAAAGGTGTTACTGTAACGGTAGCAGTCTGTATGGTTGTTCCTGTATTTGCTATAAATGAAGGTATACAATCTACACCATTAGCATCCATTCCAATTCCGACATTGTCAGATGACCAATTGTAATTAACTCCAGGCGTTGAACCCGTGAAACAAGTTTGTGGAATTACAGTTCCAGAACAAACTGATATATTACTAGTTACAACCTGTGTTACAGGGTAAACTGTGATAAGGAAAGTGTCTGGTGCACCAAAACATCCATTCAGTTCAGGGGTTACAATTACGCTATCAACTTGTGTTACGCCGCTTGTATTTTCAGTTAGGAAAGGTAAAATATCTCCCGCACCGGTGGTCGCTAAACTTCCACCCGCACCGATTGAAATGTTACTATTCACCCAATTAAAGTTTGTTGAGTCATCATAATCTCCCAAGAAATCAATTAATGGCGTATTCGTGTTGGCACATAAAGCAATATCCGCAACCGCAGGGAAGATATTAGGTAAAGGTTTTACCTTAACAGTAAACGAGTAAGTTTGTCCTGGACAACCATTAAAGGTAGGTGTCACCGTAATAGTAGATACTTGATCAACCAATGAGGTATTAGAAACTGTTAAACTCAGTGCCCCACCATTTCCTGTGAAACCAATTCCTGTGTTTGTATTGTTGTTTATCCAAGAATAAGTTGCTCCCACGACACTTCCGTTGAAAGGAATATTAATCGTTTCTCCTGAACAGAATTCGTAATTAGGAAAACTTGTTGAAACTATAGCCGTTGGATTTACAGTTATAGTCAAAGTGTCAATGTCACCGGCACATCCATTGTTGAAGCTCGAAACGAATATTGAATCTGTTAATGGTGTATTTCCACTATTCACACCAATTACAGACGAAATTGAGCTTCCTGTCCCATTGTTTGGAGTATAACCAACATTTGTTGTTCCTATCCATGAGTAAGTTGTTCCAGTTAAAGAACTAGAGAATAGAATCAAGTCCGTTGAAGTACCTGCACACAAAGAGTCAAAAGATTGAGAAAGGAATAAATCTGGGCGAGGCTTCACTGTGATGTTAAAAGTATCGGCATCTCCACTACAAACACCATCCGTTGGAGTAACGATTATTTGTGATACAATATCAGCCAATGAATTATTCGTTAATATTTGGGTGGGAATCAAATTAATTCCATTTGAAGCCAATCCTGAGGCTGTTTCATTATTTTGCCAGTTGTATGTTACATTTGGATTAGAAATCGTTCCTCCAAAAACATGTTGATGAAAAGTTTCACCACTACACAATGCTGTGTCTAAAGTTGGATAAATGTTTGGAATTGGATCTACAGCTGTAATTGTAAATTGCTGAGGAATACCCGCACAAGTTTGACCATTAGTCACTAAACTCGGGGTTACCGTAAATGTGGAAATAGTTGTTTGGTTTGGTAGTCCAACCAATGTAAAAGATGGAACATTATTACTTGTAACAGGTCCTGAAATACCAATAACAGTATTGTCATTATTCCAGACATAGGATGCGAATGGATCATGGCTTCCCAGTATAGTAACTTGTGTTATTGTGGATCCTGAACAATCACCTTGGCTTGCTAAAGGATAAACTAAAGGAACTGGAAGTACAACTATGTTGAATGTGTCATTCGTTCCATTACAACCATTGTAAGAAGGAGTCACGACAAATTGTGCTGTCAATGTATTTTGGATTGAATCAGGTACAGTAAAACTTGGAATATTTCCAGAACCAATTGCAGGTTGTCCAATGGTTGACGCAGAATTTGTCCAATTGTAAACTGAGCCCGCAACATTGTTTACACTGGTAAATGTAACTGCATTTGTTAAAGTATTTCCACATAATTGTTGATCCGGAATAGGAGTAATAATTGGAACTGGATCCACTATTATTGTAAAAGTTGTATTTGGACCAGTACAACCATCATACGAAGCAAAAACGGTGAAATTCGATGTTTGAGAAATGTTTCCCGTGTTAGTTCCTGTAAATGGTGGAATGTCATTAAATCCAGGCGTTCCTAAACCAATAGAAATATTATCGTGTGACCAATTATAAGTAGCTAACCCATCCAAATTCCCTGAAAAATCAACTAATTGCGATGCATTGTTATGACATACATTTTGAGAACTTGGATTCACAAATACATTAGGTAGAGGCTTAACTACTATATGGAATATCATCGGCGTTCCATTCGGGCATCCAGCCAGTGTAGGAGTTACTGTTATTGTTGCATCCTGTACCAAACTACCTGAATTTGAAGTCGTAAATGGTGCAATATCACCTACTCCAAGTCCAGGTACAACAATTGGGCTCGAAATTGACGTATTGTTATTTTGCCAAATGTATGTAACACCTGGTGCATTCCCCGTAAATACAGCTCCTGCATAAACATCACCACCACATAATGTGTCATTTGGAATTTGATTAACTGTTAATGTTGGAATAACATAATAGTTAAAAGTCATTGGTGTCCCCGGACATCCTTGATAGTTAGGGGTTACCATTATTGTCGCCGTATCAATTGTGTTACCTGTATTAATAGGTGTAAATGAAGCAATATTTCCACTTCCAGGATTTGTTAAACCAATACTTGGTTGGCTGTTAGTCCATGAAAAAGTAGTTCCAGCAGGTGTTCCTGAGAAAATTACGGCAGTTGAACTATTCGGAACACAGACTGTTTGATTGGGCTGCTGCGACACTGTAGCTACTGGTCGAACAGTGATGGTATAGTTAAATGTTTGGCCCAAACATCCAGTGACTGTGTTAGTTGGCGTTATTTGATATACCACTAGTTGATCAACCCCTGAATTATTTGTTATTTGATCATTAATTAAAGAGGTAGTTTGAAGTGCGAGAGATTCTCCTGACGTATTTGAATTATCGGTAGCAATCCAAGTGTATGCAAAAGTAGGTGTATTTGGTAATTGCACATTTAAAGTCTGTCCAGAACAAATAGCCGTTACCGGTAAGTTATTCGCTGTTGGCGCTGGATTAATCGTTAATATCATTTGATCATTAACAGAACCACATGGCCCAGCAGGATCGTTGGTTGTTAAGGTTAAAATAACAGATCCATTAGTAATATCTGTAATACTTGGCGTGTATGTAGCTGTCAATGAATTAACATTTGAAAATGTTCCAGTACCTGATGTAGACCAAATCGCAGAAGTTGCTGCACCACCGTAAGAACCAGATAAAGTCGCATTGGTTCCTTGGCAAATCGTTTGATCTGCACCTGCGTTAGATGTGGCGGGAAGTGTAAATGTTATAATAACTTGATCTGTCAATGAATTACAAGGACCGGCAGGGTCATCAGTAGTTAAAGTCAATGTTGCTGTTCCCAAAGATAATTCCGCGGCAGTTGGCGTGTATTGGGCGTTTGGAAGGTTAGCATTGTTAAATGTTCCATTACCACTCCATGTAAGCGATGAAGCACCGCCTCCAATAACACCATTTAACTGTACAGGGACGTTTGAGCAAGAAACAAAATCAGCTCCTGCATTTGCCGTTGGATTCAAATTAATTGATAAATTGAATGAGCTTGTTGCTGCTGGACAAGGCCCAATAGGATCGTTTGAAGTTAATGTGATTTGAATAAATGCCGCATTGATGTCAGCTTGGGATGGATTATAAGTTGCGTTTAGAGTAGCTGAAGATGGGGTAAAAGTTCCTGTTCCTGACGTACTCCATACAGCCGAAGTTGATACTCCGCTAATTGTTCCACTTAGTGCCAAGGTGCCATTACTACAAATAACCTGATCTCCTCCAGCATTTACCAATGCGGCAGGATTTATCTTGATAAATAAGGAATCTTTTACCGAAGAACAATCACCTGCTGGATCATTAGTAGTCAAGTACGTCCATACACCACCGTTTGCAATGTCATTTGACTGAACATTGTAATTTGTCGAGGTCGCATTAGGCGTGGAAAAACTTCCACTTCCATTGTGTGTCCAAATAACTGAATTTGCTGAACCTCCATAAGTTCCATTTAAAATAACTGAAGTGGAAGTTTCACAAACCACTAACGTATCGGGTCCTGCGTCAACCGTTGGAGTAGCATTAACTGATACTGACGAAGTAGTTGAAGAACATCCATTCAGAGATTCAGTAAAGGTAAAAGTAACAGAACCAGGGGTTAAGCCAGTTGCAATTCCAGAAGTTGAATTTACAGATGCAACTAATGGTGAATTTGAAACCCAAGTTCCACCTGAAGAAGGTTGAAGCTGAATTGAATTTCCAACGCATATATTATTTCCAGCAGAAATACTTGGCAAAGCGTTAATTGTTATCGTAAATATCTCTTGATCCGAGCATCCTCCTGGAGTGGATGCAAAAATGTAAATCGTTTGTGTTGCACTAATCGATGAACCAACTGCCAAAGAAGTACCTGTTCCACTTGGACCAGTATAATAAGCCGCATTACTCCCCGTTAAATTTGTCCCTGTTATTGTCGGCAAGATGTATGAGCCTCCGCACAAAACTTGGTCTGTAATATCATTCACATCAGGCGCACCAGGGTTGGTTAATGTTACCGTTTGTGTTACCGACTGACAACCTGTCGAAACCAATGTGATTCTTACTGCATAACTTCCTGATGCCAAATTTGATATTACTATCTGACCCGATCCATTGCTTGTTGCAGCAGTTGATGACCCTCCATTTACTGTGTAAGTGTAATTCGTGTTATTTTGTAATCCACTTAAGGTAATTGTTCCATTTGTTCCATTACAAACAGTCGGATTTGT
>CAZHOW010000029.1:9512-9897 GCA_964534395.1 uncultured Lishizhenia sp. | reverse complement strand
CCGCACAAAACTTGGTCTGTAATATCATTCACATCAGGCGCACCAGGGTTGGTTAGGCTAACGCTTTGAGCTAAAGATGCACATGAAGTAGATTGGTTGACCACAACAATTGAATATGTAGTAGCGGAAAGACTTGAAATCTGAATTTGACCTGAACCATTGCTTGTTGCTGGAGTTGCTGCTCCTCCATTTAATGTGTAAGTGTAATTCGTATTATTTTGTAATCCACTCAAAGTAATTGAACCGTTTGCTCCATTACAAACTGTTGGATTGGTTGATGAAGCAGTGAAAGCTGGAATTGCAACAACTGTTATTGAACCTGTTGCTGAGACTGTTCCACAACCACCTGTCAATGCAACGGTGTAGTTAAATGTTCCCACCGCAG
>CAZHOW010000029.1:1809-9412 GCA_964534395.1 uncultured Lishizhenia sp. | reverse complement strand
TCCTGTTGCTCCTGTTGTTGTATATGTAATATTGGTTATTGCATTATTTATACAACGAGTCTGAGCATTCGTTCCAACTGCAGAACTTAATGTTATCGTATTATTTGTTGTTACTATTATTGTTCCAGTAGCCGTTACTGTTCCACAACCACCTGTCAATGCAACGGTGTAGTTAAATGTTCCCACCGCAGTCGGTGTTCCCGTAATTGTTGCAACATTCCCTGACCAAGAGCCAGTTACACCTGCTGGTAATCCACTGAATGTCGCTCCTGTTGCTCCTGTTGTTGTATATGTAATATTGGTTATTGCATTATTTATACAAAGAGTCTGAGCATTCGTTCCAACTGCAGAACTTAATGTTATCGTATTACTTGGAGTTACTGTTATTATCTCTGAAGACGTTATGAATCCATTACAGGTACCATTACTAATATATAACGAAGGGGTAAAAGAAACTGGGGATGTTCCTGAATTACAATAACTGTAATTAATCGTTTGAGTTGAATTTGGTGTAAGATCTACAAAACCTCCATCACCATAAAGTAATTTCGCTTCAGTTGCGTTTCCAGTTGTGACTGAGAATGTTGCATTAAAGCATGTACAACCAGTTAAACTTGCATTAGTAACGTCCAAACTACCAGATGGGCCACCAATTGTAATTGTTCCCACAGTTTGTGTACTTGAACAGCCCGTTAAAGAACTTACAGTTAAAGTAACATTATAAGATCCCGCGGAGGAATAGGTTGTTGATGGATTCCATAGATTCGATGTCTGTCCATTTCCGAAATTCCACGAAGCTGATGTATTATCGACATTATTAGTTGATAGATTCGTGAAGTTTACCAGATTGGGAGGGTTAAAACAACCAAAATTTGTCTGAGAGGCTGAAGCAGCAGCAAAAACATCAAAAACAGAAATTGCAATAGTTGTATCATCTGTACATCCTAAATTATCAGTTACTGTAAGTGTTATACTTTGATTACCTTGACTGTTAAATGTAAAGGTCCCAAAATTTGATCCAGTTGCGGTAGAGGGAGTAGCACTTGTAGCTGACCACAAATATGATGTTAAACTAGAACCAGTGGAATTATTCGTAACAATAACGGATTGATTGTTACAAATAAAATTCCTGTTTACACTAAAACTGGCTGTAGGTTTACGAACAACAATTGTTTTTGTAATAACTGTTGAACAAGCAGGAGTTATCCCTGAATTATCAGTTACTGTTAATGTAATCGTATAAGTTCCTGGGTTTAAATAAGTTTTGGAAGGAGATGAAACATTTCCAGTCGTATTTGTTCCATCACCCCAATTCCAAATTCTTGAGGCAATTGATGACATCGGTGCCGTTGAATTGTCGACAGGTTGAAACGATTGACCGGCACATACAGTATCAGGTGCAGATAAATTCGCAATAACTCCATGAACAGTTATATAATTTGGTTTTATAATGGTATCTCGACAGCCATTGTTGTCTTGATTTATCATACCTATTCCATATTGACCCGGGGTGTAAATATTACCTGTTATATTTGAAATAGAACTAAAAACATTCGATTCAATCGGCCCTCTCAATTCATTTGGAATACTCGAAGGCATTGAGACAACTCCATTGTTTGTATTAAAATCCCATAGAGTTCGAATATTGTCAGCACTCTGAGCAACATACTGAGGCGGTAGAGTTTCGTTGTAGAAAAAAAGAGTTGATCCCAGACAAATATTTGTGGTAACCACTCTGGAAGGTGAATTATTATTGTAGGCCTGAAAATTTGCTCCTATGTTACTGTTCACATTCACCGTAGCAGTAAACGAACTTGATGGACATCCAGTAGATGGATCGGTTGCAGTTAATGTGACTGTGTATGTACCTTGAGATGTCCAAATAACAGTATGAGGACCAGCTGTATTTGCAGTAGCAGGAGAACCACTTGGAAATGACCAGACATAAGACGTTGCACCAGTCGTACCAGTTGAAGTATTTGTAAAGGTTCTTGTGAATTGATTGGAACAGTTAACTGCCGAAGTAGTAAAGGAAGCCCTGGGACCTTTAATTGTTACAATTTGCATTGAAACTGAACCCGAACAACCAAGTTGATTACCTATTACAGTGTAAGGAGTCATTGAAACTGTATATGTTCCTGGAGTAGAATAAACATATGTTAAAGGTACGTTTTCTGCGCGCCATAAAATTGCACCATTTCCTAAATCCCAACGAATAGAATCAGCACCGGTTCCAGTGTAGCTGAATGTGAGTGATGTTCCGATACATACTGAGCTAGAAGGAGTAACTGAAAAAGTTGATGTTGGAGTAGCTCCATTTCCAATTGTTATGGCATTCGTGTATGTGGTTGTACTTGAACAACCATTACTCGCTGTAGTTGTAAGTGAAATTCCATAGCTTTGGTTACCGGTAGAATAAGTTACTGAAATTGGCCCAGTTCCAGTTCCACTGCTTGGAGATCCACCAGTAAAAGACCATACAGTATTTGTAATTGTTCCACCAGCGGGAGCAGTTGATGTTGATGTGAAATTTGTTGTTATCGGCGCGCTACATGCATTTGTTACTGAACTCAAATATCCATTAGCCGGAGGTGCAATGACTATAATCTGTGTTGAAACTGGAGTACTGGGGCATCCTAAAGTGTACGTTACAGAATATGTGGTTGTTATTGTCGGCGATACGGTAATTGTAGGGGTCGTTTGACCACTAGACCAAAGATATGTTCCTCCACCCGAAGTAGGATTAGCGGTTAATGTCACACTTCCGCCAGTGCATATTGTACCATCATTATTAGTTAAGCCTGAAGTCTCTGAAATAGAGATAGCTTGAGAACCCCAGGTGGGAGCTGATGTAACGGTGACCGTGGCACTTGCCGGAGAACTAGCGCAACCTGCAGCTGAGTAGGTTACTGAGTATGTCCCCGCAGCAGTAACGGATGCAGTAGCATTAGAACCTAAACTATTAGACCATGCGAAAGTCCCGCCAGATGGCAATCCAGTAGCCGTTAAGGTTCCTGAAGAACCACTACAAATTGTTAAGGTTGAAGGGGATATTGAAACAGTCGGTAAGGCTCTAACTGAAACAATTACATTTTGCTGAGTCTGACAGCCATTTGGAGCTGTTGTTGTAACATCATAGGTTACAGAAACATTAGAACCTGTTGGATTAACCAGCGAAAGTGTTTCACTTATGTTCCCAATTCCACCACTTGCACCCTGAACAACACCTGCATTTACAGCTCGAGACCAGGAAAAAGTACTTCCGATAGAAGAACTTGTTGGGGTATAGTTAAATACCGATCCGCTACAAATGGAATTTGGATTCAAAGGACTTGAGAGTGATGCTGATTGATTTACGGTTACGGGCGATAAATTTTGGGTTGTAAAACAACCAAATGAATTTGTTACTGTTGCATTTGGAGTATAACTTCCTGCAGATGTATAAGTGTATGTGAAATCTTCAACAGTAGATGAAGCTCCTGTTCCTGTGGTAATTAAAAACGACTGTATAGATCCTGAACCCGCCGAACAACTACCATTAAAATTAACATTTAAAGGCGTGCATCCAGTTGTTGGAGTTAACACATAACTAATAGTTGGCTTAGTGAAAACCGTTAGATAATTTGTTTGAGTACTGCTTGCACTTTGCCCCCCATTCACTACTGTTAATGTAACCGAATACTGTCCAGAATTTGTCAAGTAAATAGCAACTGAACTTCCGGTTGGCGACGAAGAATACCCTCCAGGACCAGTTATTGACCAAGAATAAGAAGTGTAGGATGTATTCGTTGCGTTTAACGTAAATAAATTTTCTGGACACTTATCGACATCAGGAGATGAAAAGGTTGCGTCCAATTGAGAAAACAAAACACCAGAGAAAAAAATATAGAAAAAAATTATGAAATTACCCTTCATAAAAATTCTTGAAAAAGTCGTAATAAAATTGAAAAATGACATAAATACAAAGATATTTATTTTCAGTAGGATATCAAAACAGAAACGATAAATCCTAACTATGGTTGCTTTTTTTTAATTTCGTAATTCAAAGTTTTAAAAAACAAAATTGAGTTCTGAACTAAAGCAACATTTTCAATCATTTATTAATTACCATTCAATTTCAAAGAAAAATGACATTCTTTGCAAAATTGATCTCGAACAAACTGCATTTTACAGTGAAAACTTCGAGAAAAAGAGTCAATTTACAGACATTTTCAAAAAATCTAAAAAAATTGAGAAAGAAACGGGTATCAATCCTTTGTGTAAATCTTGGGGATCGATTATTACACGGGACTCAAATTCAGAAGCTTTCGAGGTTCCAATTTTACTAAAAGAAGTTAGGATCAGCGATGAAACGAATTGTTACAACGTAACCGAAGTAGGTGACTATTTTTTGAATCCTTTTCTTTTTTACCTATTCAAAATTGATCAAAATATAAAAATACAATCCATAGATGAATTCAAAAAATTAGTTTGCTCTAACCATCTAGAAATCAATGAATCCATATGTTTTATTGGTAATTTCCATCCATATCGACTAGAAATCTATCGGGACTTATCTGAAATTTCAAAAAACGGTAAAGCATCCTATGATCTGAACAAGATTTTAATGATTGAAAACGATGGGCTAAAATCAATTTTTGATTGGAAAATTAAGCCCATTCTTCATTGGGATTATGAACAGAGAATCGCACTTGAATCGCTAGAAACCAATTCCATTGTATTACATGGACCGCCTGGCACGGGAAAATCTCAACTCATTGTAAATGCGATTGGCTGTGCTCTTAATAGTAATCTTTCTGTTTTGATGTCGTCTGAAAAAAAAGCTTCGCTAGATGCTGTATACAAGAGACTGGAAAAAGTTGGACTACATCGATTTTGCCTTGTAAATTATTCAAAGAATGAAAACAAAGCTACATTTCGAGATCTAAAGAAAACTTGGGACTATTTATGTAAGGAACAGGCATATAATCAAATCCAATTTGAGTGTAAATTTCCTTTTTCAGAAACAATTAATGAATTGATTTACGAACAAAAAGCAGGAAAAATTAGCCTTAAAGAATTTGTTTCAAAACTCGATAATTCAGATGTGCTTTTTATTTCAGAAACAATATCTTTTGAGGAATTTCATGATAGTCAACAACTTTTAAATTCTTTGAATGAAAGTAAATTCAATCTAACAAACAAACTCAAGTTCGATCAACAATGGAATTTAAAAAAGTTGCAAGACGTTATTTCAGAATGCAAAAAAGTACTTGAATCTCTTTCTCAATATCATTCTATTTCTAATCTAAATGATTTGGATAAACTGGTTCAAAAATTATTGATAATTCAACTTTTTTCCTCCGCCATTTACGAAAAATACGGCCATTTAATTTGTAAAAAGCAACAAAAAATTAAGCGACTATATTCTGATTCAATAAAAATTGAAAAAACCAAATTGAAATGGGAAGGTAGTTTGAATCATTGGGTCAAAATTCCTTCTAAAAAAGAGCTCGAACTTTTAAAAAATCTTTCTTCAAAAAAAGGTGTTGCCGATCGAATCAAGTTTAGATTTATTTGGAAAAAATGGGTGAGATCAACTCAATTGGATCCGATTTCGACTTGCAATGAAATGATAAATCACCTTATTTTTAAGGAAGCAGAAAACAAATTCTTACTTGATTTAAAAGAGTTAGGAATTGAATCTATTCTTGACTTAAAGTTAATATACGACTTGACAATTAATCATTCAAATGAAAATTGGAATTGGTATTTCAATTTAAATGAAGATTTAAAGTTTAACTATAAAAACGCACATAAACAAGTATCAAACTTAAAACTAATCTTATCGCAAAACTTTAACTTTGGGAAAGAGGATTTAATTAAAAATTATCTAACGAATCTTGACTCAAACAAAGATTTTCTATTGAATGAAATTTCAATTATTGGTAATTTACCTTTTTCCATCAGAAAACAGTTACAAAAATGTTCAAGCATCAAAGAATTTTTTAATCAATTTTATCTGTCAGTTTGGAAAAGTCAATTCGGGCATCTCGAGATTCCATCAAAACAGATTCAAAAAGAATGGGTAAAATCGTCAATAAGTTATGAAAGACATAAATCCCATGTTTTAAAGATAAATGCGATCGAAATCATAAAAGGCATTAAAAGACAATTTAACGAATACCATAAACTAATTGATACACCCAATCGAAAATTGACAGCAGATGAGCAAAAACTTAAAACTGAACTAAAAATCGGTAAAAGCATTTTGATCAAAGAATTTGGAAAAGTGAGACAGCACTTGAATTTTCGCAAACTTTATGAAAGCGAAGCAAAAAAATGGTTGCAAGTAATTAAACCGATTTTAATGTCTCACCCATTGAAAATTGCCTCTTTCTTTCCTCCTGAACCAGAAATTTTCGATCTTGGAATAATCGATGAAGCAAGTCAAATGCCTTTTAAAAATGCCATCGGAACTTTGCAGCGCGTAAAACGTACCTTAATTGCAGGCGATGAAAATCAGATGGATCCATTTTATTTCTTCTCATCCAATGACAATGAACACAGCATCTTTCATCAAGCAAAATATCATTTTAAAAACATTGAGTTGACAAATCATTACCGAAGTGAATCCCAGGAGCTAATTTCATTCTCAAATCGTTATTTTTATGAAAACAAATTGCGCTTCATCGAACAAGCCAAATCCAATCAAATTCATTGTGTTAAACATTATTTTATTGAAAAAGGGATTTACCAGGACAGCGTAAATTTAGTTGAAGCTCAAAAAGTCTCTGAATTTATTACACATCAACTTGACGAGAGCAAAAGTGAAAAGAGTATGGGAATAGTTGCCTTCTCAGAAGCTCAATTAAAATTAATCATTCAAAAAATTCCAGCAAAATACACCTCTCAAATTGAAGAATTAGAAGACTCTAATCTGCTTTTTTTCAAAACAGTGGACCAAGTTCAAGGTGATGAATGCGACATTTTGATAATTAGTTTTGGATACGGAAGAAACAACGAGGGGAATTTTGAGATGCGGTTTGGACCTATAAATCAAACAGGTGGAGAAAAACGTCTAAATGTTTTGTTTTCTCGAGCCAAAAAAGAAATTCATTTCTTTAGTTCGGTTAAATATGTTGATTTTCCTCAAACAAAAAATGAATCTGTTAAACTCTTAAAACAATGGTTTGCAATGATTGAAGAAAATAAAATTAAAAAAATACACTCGCACGAAATACATGTCTTAGATATTTTGGAACAAGCCAAAGACGTTGAAGATTTCACTCATTTAATAAAGATTTATAGTGAAAGAGGGTGGAAAATCCTAACCTCTTGATTCGCGACTCGGAACCGGGTCATGCCCATGGCCACCTCCTGGCCTACATCTTGCAATTCGTTTAATGCCTAACCATAAACCTTTGAAAGGACCCCAAATTTTCAAAGCATCTATCATGTAAGCAGAGCACGTTGGCGTATAACGACAAGAAGGCGGGAATAGCGGTGAAATGGTTAATTGATAGAATCTAACTAAGATAATTAAAGGGAAACTAAAAATTTTAAAGAAATAGTGCATTTGGTATGTTATTCCACAATACAATGTTACAAACTAATTCGTAAC
>CAZHOW010000029.1:0-1709 GCA_964534395.1 uncultured Lishizhenia sp. | reverse complement strand
GACCTCTGGTTTCGTTTGTTCGTACTACACGTATATCACGCAGGAGCAGGAAATGTAGCTGCGGTAATGAACAAAATCCAACCAAAAATTGGATCACAACAAATTATACTCGACATGTGGCAAAATACTGCGGGTGGATTTGGAAACAATTCTCAAAATTATTCGCAATTAGCATTAGCCGCACAATTGATTTTGCATGATATGGTCTACGAACAGTGTGATGAAATATCTACATGCTCGGCTCGTTAATCTGGAATAAACTTTATCGAGATTGAATTGACGCAATGTCTAGTGTTTGTTTCAGTAAATCCTTCTCCTTCGAAAACGTGACCCAAATGTCCTTTGCAGTTGCGACAAATGATTTCAACTCTCCTTCCATCTGCATCTAAAACACGTTCAACGTTTATTTCAATATTAGAGTCGAATGCAGGCCAACCGCAACCAGAATTAAATTTACTTTCACTAGAATAAAGTTGCGCCTCACAACGCTTACAAACGTAAATTCCTTTTTCATAAAACTTATCGTAAACTCCAGTAAAAGGATATTCCGTTCCTTTATTTTCAATTACGTATCGTTCTTCAGAGGAAAGTTGATTCCAGTTTTCAGGGTTGAGTGGCATTGATTTTTCTTTTTAGATATCCCGACTCTATAACCAAATCCGAAGGTAAATTGTTCGTATAAAGTCCGCCTGTTCCCAAACCTTGTGGAATTTCAATGGGGTAATTTGCGGTAAATTGGGCAATTGCATTTAATCCGATTGACGATTCCAAAGCGGATGTCATCCACCAACCAATATTTCGTTGCTCTGCTAATTCAATCCACTCTGAACAACCAATAATTCCTCCGTGTAAACTCGGTTTTAAGATTATGAATTGTGGTTTAATTAAATCAAGCATTTCAATTTTTCGTTCTTTTTCGAAAATTCCAATTAATTCTTCATCCAAGGCGATCGGAATGGTGTTTTCACTGCAAAGTTCCGCCATTTGACTCCAATTTCCAGCTTGAGTCGGTTGTTCAATGGAATGAACTTCAAGTTTTTTCAATTTTTTCAAAACGTCTCTAACATTGGATTCATCAAAAGCACCGTTGGCATCTACTCTAATGGTAATTAGATCCGAATTAAATTCTTTGCGTAATTCTGAAATTAATTCCAACTCATCCTCAATTTCAATTGCACCAATTTTTAGTTTAATTGTTTTAAATCCAAGATTGCGTTTCTCTTGAATTTGACTTTTCATTTCCGTTCTAGTTCCCATCCAAATCAAACCATTGATTGGGATTTCAGATTCACCAAGCGCAAACTTATTATTGAAAATCAATCCACTTCCTCCATTCAAATAATCCAAAATTGCCGTTTCAACTCCAAAAACAAGTGATGGAAAACTTCGAAATTCTGTATTTACTTTCTCAATTATTTTTTGATATAAAATTGGTTGAATTAAAATTACTCTCAAAAAATCAACTATTTTCTGAATTTGAAATTCATACGACTCCTCGTCTGTGAAATCAATTGATAATCCTTGAATTACGCTAAATTCTCCAACACCTATCTTTCCTGATGAATCAACTAACTTGATAATCCAAGATGGTTTTGAATGGAGCACTCCCCTACTCGTTCCACTTGGTTTTTTGAATTGAAGATTTAACTTATTAACTGAAATTTCCATTAGTTCATCCAACGGTCGTACCACATTTGAAACATCAACAA
>CAZHOW010000028.1:0-23707 GCA_964534395.1 uncultured Lishizhenia sp. | reverse complement strand
CCGCTTCCATCTGGTCCACGATGATGAAGAGAATTTGTCATTTCAACTAGCGATTCCATCGAACTTGTTTTCTTGAAATCAATAAATCCTGTTATTCCACACATGAAACAAAGGTAGAATGTTTTGAATAAATATCTCTTTAAACAACAAGTTTCTTAACTTTGATCATACTTCAACCATTAATTTGAATGAAGAAAATAGATTTTTCGATTGCCCTATTTAATGACCACACGAATAAACTTCAGTTTTTCACTGGGGCGGATATCATGATGACATTGATTTGGTTATTGATCGCTATTGGAATTTGCATGTATATAAAATCCGCCAATAAGGATAAAGAACATTACGTTTATTTTATGCGTAATTTTTACTTTAAACTTTTCTTCTCAATTATTTTTGCCTTTTACTATATATTTTTTATTCGAGGAGGAGATACTATTGCATTCTGGGATACATCGGTTAGATTAACAAACCTACTTTATGAAACCCCAAAGTATTTTTTTATTGAATGGGGTCAATATCGTGACCAACCAGATTACATAAATTATTTCACCATCAAAACAGGTTATCCTCCAGGATGGATTCAACGAGAAGCGGAAGGATATTACGTAAGCAAATTGATGTCGCTTATAAACCCTCTCACTTTCGGAAGTTATATTGCTAATACGGTCATTTTCGCATTCATTTCGGCCCTGGCGAGTTTCAAATTGTATGACTTCGTGGTTTCATTTGGGATTCATGATTATAGAAAATTGGCAATTTACTTTCTATTTATTCCATCACTTGCGTTTTGGTGTTCGGGGTTGTCAAAAGATACGATAATCATGATTTGTTTGTACACGTCAATTCCTCTTCTTTTCAATGTTTTCTCGGGTAAAGCGAAAGTTAAAATTTTCAATATTCTCATAGTTCTTCTTTTAGTTTATATTCTAAGTAATATCCGCTCATTTATGATATTGTGTTTGGTGGGACCTTTCTTTTTCGCATTCAACGTTCGAATGTTAAACAAGTATGTTGAAAATCAAGTAGCAAGACGTATTTTGAATACATTAATTCTAGTTGTCGGGATGGCTTTCGCATCAGTTTACTTTGGAGCTGAATCCGCACAAAAATACCTGACTGAAGCCGAGGTCACTCAAAAAGACTTCCAAAATAATCCCTTGTATACTGGAAAAAAATATGACTTGGGGGTTGTAGAATTCACACCTGTTGGAATGCTAAAAGCAATGCCGCTCGCCGTGTTTACAGGAATTTACCGTCCATTTCCTTGGGAAGCACTTTCACCCGGATTAATCCTGAACGCAGTTGAAAGTATCATCTTGTTCTACCTGACATTTATATTTTTGATTAATAACAGAGGCAAACGAATGGAACGTATTCGAAACACCGATATTTTAACATATGCGGTTTACTTTGTCTTTTTAATGGCCTTCATGACTGGATTTACCTCCATTATTTTTGGAGTTCTTGTAAGACTTCGAGCTCCACTTCTCCCCTTCTTCATCATGCTTTTGACCGTCCAGCCAATTGAGAAAAAGGCAATCTCCGATGATGAAAGCAATGACGAGATTAAAGCAGAGGAAGAATTGGATTCAGGTGAATTATCACCATCCTATTCATGATGATAAGGCTCACCTTTTGTAATTGTAAACGCGCGATACAATTGTTCTAGAAAAATAATCCGAACCATTTGATGTGAAAAAGTCATTTTTGAGAGTCCCAATTTCATATTCATGCGCTCGTAAAGGGAATCATCAAATCCATAAGCTCCTCCAATTACAAAAACGATATTCTGAGGTAATAAATTTCTTTTTTCAATCCAATTGGCAAGTTCAACGGAACTAAATTCTTTTCCATTTTCATCTAAAAGAACAAGAAAATCATTTGGAGATAACTTAGAAAGAATAGAAATTGCTTCTTTTCGTTTAATTTCTTCTTTGGAGAAATTCTTTGGGTTTTTAACATCTTGAACTTCAATTCGCTCAAAATTGCAATAATGTTTTAGTCGATCTTGGTATATTTCCTCTCCGACCTTTAAATAATCAAAAGCTGTTTTACCAACAACCAAAAATTTGACCTTCATAAATTAGATCTAAACAGCTTCAACGGACTTCACCTCGGGCGCTGCATTTTTAAGCGCATCAACCAAGCCTGCTTTTAAAGTCATGGCACTCATCGAGCAATCACTGCAAGCACCGAGTAATCGAACCTGAACTACAGCATCATTGGTCACATCAACCAATTCCATATCTCCACCATCTGCGTGTAGAAACGGACGCAATTGATCCAAGGCATTATTTACCTTTTCTATAATTTCTTGTTTTTTTGACTCAATCATACTTGAAGTAATTTTTCCTTTTTCAAGGATTCAATTTCGTGAACAAATTTAGAAACTAATTCATCAAACGCTTTAGAAACTGGAGTGTTTTCTTGAAAAACAGCTGGTCTTCCCGCATCGCCTGCCTCACAAACGCTCTGAACAAGTGGAATTGCTCCTAAAAAAGGAACTCCTAATCCTTCTGCCAAATTTTTTGCTCCGTCACGACCAAAAATAAAGTACTTATTTTCAGGTAATTCCGCAGGCGTAAACCAAGCCATATTTTCCACAATTCCCAAAACGGGAATTTTCAATGAATCCATCTTGAACATATTAACTCCTCTTCGGGCATCAGCTAAAGCAACTTCTTGCGGCGTACTGACGATTACAACACCATCAAGCGGAACCGTTTGAACCAATGACAAGTGAATATCTCCCGTTCCTGGCGGTAAATCAACCAATAAGAAATCCAATTCACCCCAATGTGCATCGGTAAACATCTGAGTCAACGCTTTTGAAGCCATTGGTCCACGCCAAACAACCGCATTGTCTTGATCCGTAAAAAATCCGATTGACAACAACTTCAATTCATCAGCCAAGACAGGAGAAATAAGTTGTTTCTCATCTACCTCGACCATTGTTGGACGCTCGCCAACCACATCAAACATCGTAGGCATAGATGGACCATAAATATCCGCATCAACAATTCCTACAGAATAACCGAGTTTTATCAATCCACCTGCAATATTTGCTGTAATAGTTGATTTTCCAACACCACCTTTCCCTGAGGCAATTGCAACGATGTGTTTCACTTCAGGTAAGATTTTTCTTCGCTTTTCTTTGTGTTCGGCAGACATACCTTTAACAGTCGCCTCAATTTCAATATTCTCGCCAAAAAATCGTTTTAAATTAAACTGAATCGCTTCCTGCATTCGTTTTCGAGCGTGCAATGCCGGATTAGAAATAGCAACTGTCAACGAAACTTTTTGACCTGTAACCTCTAGGTTTTCAATTAAATTTAAACTAACAATGTCTTTTTTCAAATCGGGTTCAATAATATTTCCAAGAACCTTTAGAACTTCCTCACGATTTAATTCCATCTTACTTTTTTTTAAACGATTTGACCGAACGATAAATAAACTCGGCTATTTTTTTAGAATCCCCTTCCTCCCTACTTTTCAATTCGTAATAAACACCATCAACCTTTTTCACCGCATAAACGTGATATGAATTGTCTAGAATTCTCTTATACAAAACTTGATCATTTTCTTCATTAACGATGGAAACCTTAAACGCTTTATTTTCCAATATCTTTTTTCGAACCTCAGGATAACGATAAGCATTATCTCCAAAATCCTCGATTTGAAGGTTAAAA
The DNA here is from genome assembly GCA_964534395.1 of uncultured Lishizhenia sp. Classification (GTDB taxonomy): domain Bacteria; phylum Bacteroidota; class Bacteroidia; order Flavobacteriales_D; family Crocinitomicaceae; genus UBA952. Next base: position 20,015 of record CAZHOW010000028.1, on the reverse strand, counting down.
TTCCTTCCAATTGAAATTTCCCATTTGTAATCTGCAGGAAGGTGATTTATTTGCGGCTTAAATGACGCTCCAATGCCAGCAGTAGCATCAGGAATCATGATAGTAGCTTCCAAGTCGTTACTTGATAAGTCAATTCGTTGAAATTGATAATAATCTTGTTCTTCCGTCTTGTCGTTATTTTCGTCATTCTTCGTCCCACAAGCGAACAAAAAAATTAGCAAACTCGAAAGAAAAATCAAACTATTCCTCATTACTACAAAGATAAGCAAACGATTAAACTTTTTTGTTCAATTTTGTAGGTATGGAAAAACGATATGTAATCTTTGGCTCGATTTTATTTTGCCTTGCAATTATTCTTGGTGCTTTTGGCGCGCATGCTCTGAGAGATATCATACCACTAGATAAATTAAACTCGTTTGAAGTCGGGGTTCGTTATCAAATGTTTCAAGCATTGGCGATTCTGCTCTTAAGCATAACTTCAAAATCCTTCCATTTTAGTTTAAATCGAATTTTACTTCTTATGACAATTGGAATTATTATGTTCAGTTTTTCAATTTATTTATTGTCGCTTAGTTCACTTCTTCCTCTCTCCTTCAAATTCCTAGGTCCGATTACACCCATTGGCGGATTGATTCTTATTATTTCCTGGGGAATTTTCATTGTGAAATTGATTAAAAATTAATCTAACTACGTAATACTACGTAGCTCGATTAGGTAAATACGTAGCTCTACGTATGTGTGATTCATTATTTTTCTATACAATAGTATTAGGTCAGTCGTTTCATTTTTAATTCTTGTCAATCTTTGTATCAGAATAACGAACAAAATTAAAGATCATGAAAACAAGAAATATTTTAACCGGACTTTTATTAGCAGCAGCATTTTTATTTTCAAATGCAGTTTCAGCCCACAACGGCGAGGGAGATGAGCCTTCTAAAAAAGAGGATAAAGTTCAAATCATTACAAGTGAATTAAGTTTTGGTGACGCTACAATTAAATGGGCAGATTCGCGAATCGACTTTATTGAAATTACTTCTTCAAACGGACAATTCATGCCATCAATACCAGTTTTGGACGCGACATCTTTACACCTTAATGATTTGATGAGCGGAAATTACACTGTTAATTTTATATCCAACGGACAAACCTTATATAGCAAAAACATTCAAGTGCAAAGGTGATTGAATAACGCACGAATGGAAAAGACCGTCAATTTTTGATGGTCTTTTTTGTTTTTTATTGAACTTTTTTTTCAGAAATTGTTTATCGTAAAAGAATAGTTTATATTTTTGATTAGTTTTTAGTCGTTAACAAGATTATTAAATAAACATTATGGAAAAATTAAAGGTAGGAAGTGTACTTCCAAAGTTCAAAGCAGTAGATCAGTTTGATCATGAAATCAATACTGAAAATTTAAAAGGAAAAAAAGTCGTTGTTTATTTTTATCCAAAAGATAACACACCTGGATGCACTGCGCAAGCTTGTAGTATCAGAGACTCATTTGATGGATTAAAAGAGAAAGGAATCGAAGTAATTGGCATTAGTACGGATTCATTAACATCACACAAAAAGTTTGGTGAAAAATTCAATCTGCCTTTTTCACTATTACCGGACGAAGAGAAAGAAATCTGCAATGCATTTGGTGTTTGGGGAACCAAAAAATTCATGGGTAAAGTATACGATGGTATTCATAGAACTAGCTTTCTTTTTGATGAGAACTCGAAACTTATTTCTGTTATCGAAAAGCCTGATACTAAAAATCACGGTGCGGAAATATTAAAAAATTATGGCTTTTAAGATGTTCGTAAATAGCTTACGATTATCCAACTTTAAATTTGTAGAAATTATTTAACACGAGTATTTAAACTCACAACAACAAACGATATGAGCAAAGAAGTAAATGCAGAAAAATTGAAAGCGCTACAGCTGACAATGGAAAAATTAGACAAAACTTTTGGAAAAGGTTCTGTCATGAAGCTCGGAGATTCTCCGGTAGAAAAAGTAGAAGTAATTCCAACAGGTTCAGTAACACTCGATTTAGCTTTAGGGGTAAATGGATACCCTAAAGGGCGAGTTGTTGAAATTTATGGCCCTGAATCATCAGGTAAAACAACATTGGCAATTCATGCGATCGCCGAGGTGCAAAAACAAGGTGGCATTGCAGCTTTTATTGATGCTGAGCACGCCTTTGACCAATTCTATGCAAAGAAATTAGGCGTTGATATTGATAATCTTTTGATTTCTCAACCAGATAATGGCGAACAGGCACTTGAAATTGCAGATAATTTAATTCGTTCATGTGCAATAGACTTAATTATTATAGATTCAGTCGCTGCTCTTACACCAAAAGCGGAAATAGAAGGTGAAATGGGAGATTCTCAAATGGGGCTTCAAGCGCGACTTATGTCAAAAGCCCTTCGTAAATTAACGGGATCGATTAATAAGGCAGGATGCTGTTGTATATTCATCAACCAATTAAGAGATAAAATCGGTGTGATGTTCGGAAATCCTGAAACTACAACAGGTGGTAACGCATTGAAGTTTTATTCTTCAATCCGAATTGACATTAGAAAAGCTACGCAAATTAAAGATGGAGAAGATGTCATTGGAAACCGCGTGAAAGTGAAAGTTGTTAAAAACAAAGTAGCTCCTCCATTCCGTAAAGCTGAATTCGACATTATGTATGGCGAAGGAATCTCAAAAATTGGAGAAATCATCGATCTTGGTGTAGATCTTAATATTCTTAAGAAAAGTGGTTCTTGGTTCTCTTATGGTGAAACAAGACTTGGTCAAGGTCGTGATGCAATCAAATCAATTTTGGCAGATAACCCAGAACTAACCGAAGAACTAGAAAACAAAATTAAAGATGCTCTTGCTTCTCCTGAATCTCAAAATCAGGTTCTACAAGATTAAGGAGCATATCGTTTGGTTCAATGGAACGGCATTCAATTTTTTGGTGCCGTTTTATTTTTATTTATAAATTTGAGAAAAAATTAAAAAACCATGAAAAAATTAATACTATTTTTTGCTGTAGGATCATTTGCTATTACTACTTTTTCAAGCTGTAAGAAAAAAGGATGTACAGACTCAACGGCAACAAATTACAACAGCAAAGCAAAAAAAGATGATGGTAGTTGCTTATATACACCAACCATTAAATTAATAGGAGCTGCAGATACAACCATAAGTGTTGGAGCGACTTATACGGACCCGGGTGCAACTGCAACTAATAAAGATGGATCATCTGTTACTGTTACTTCAACAGGACAAGTAAATACTGCAACAACAGGAGCAAACGTAATTAATTATTCAGCAACAAACGAAAATGGCACTGCAGTAGCAAAAAGAACCGTAAATGTCGTAATCGGACAGGATAATTGGACCGTAACATGGGATGTTTCCAGCAACTGTGGAACTACATCCTTCCCGTTAGCGGCTGGACCAACTATTTCGGCAGGTGCAACGGCAAATGACTTGGTTATTGATGGAATGTTTACACTTATTGGCGGAACAGCTAATGCCACAATTAACGGAGCGAATATTACAATTCCTCAACAAACCATTGATATCACTGCAGGAAATATCATATTTTCTGGAGTCGGAACCATGAATTCCACAGGTAATATTATAACTATTACTTACACTTACGAAAATACAACCCCATTTATTGGTGGTTCAGATACTTGTGTTGCAACTTATGTCAAGCAATAAAAACTGTAAAACTTAATTTCGAAGGGTTGTCTCGCTACAACCCTTTTTTTTTGTCAAAACTGCCTAGTCCTAAAATCAGGATACACTTAATTGTATCTTTTGTTACAAATGTTAGAATCAAATAACTGTAAATTTGTAAATGTCAAATTTTAAAGAAATAATTGAATCTCCCACCCCAACTTTAATCGATTTTTATGCGACTTGGTGTGGCCCATGCAAAATGATGCATCCCATTTTAGATGACCTTAAAAAACACTTTGGAGAAAAAATAAGAGTTCTAAAAATCGACGTAGACAAAAACCAACAACTAGCAGAACAACTAAAAATAAAGGGTGTTCCAACCTTGATTTTATTCAAGTCAGGTGAAAAACTATGGCGGGAGTCAGGTGCTTATCCCCTAAATCAGTTGATCTCAATGATTAAAACTCACATCAACTAAACAATTGTAACCCTTTTTTTTATCTTTCGTATTTGCATAGGTTGGCAGAAAAAACTACTTTTGCCCGCTATTATTAAAATAACCTAGAAATATGAAATCATTGATTATTATTCCAATCGCCTTATCATTAGTAGGCTTATTATTCATGCTTGTAAAAATGGCGTGGGTTAAAAAACAAAACGCAGGAGATGACAAAATGCAAGGAATTGCAAAAAGCATCAAAGAAGGTGCTATGGCATTTTTAAGTGCTGAATATAGATTGTTAGCAATTTTTGTTGTGATTGCTTCAGCAGCTCTTTTTGGTATCTCAACAATTGTCGAAACAACAAGTTGGATGATTGTTCCTGCATTTGTAGTTGGTGCTGTATTTTCAGCTGTTGCCGGAAACATCGGTATGCGAATTGCAACAGACGCAAATGTTCGTACTACGGAAGCAGCTAAAACATCCCTACCGAATGCCTTAAAAGTATCTTTCGGTGGAGGAACTGTGATGGGACTTGGAGTGGCTGGACTTGCCGTTTTAGGGTTGTCCTTATTTTTTATGTTATTTGTAAATATGTTCATCAAAGGAGATGACAGCTTCTACAATGAAATGACAATGGTATTAGAGGCATTAGCCGGTTTCTCTTTGGGAGCTGAATCTATTGCTCTTTTTGCTCGTGTTGGAGGTGGCATTTATACGAAAGCCGCTGACGTTGGTGCTGATTTGGTTGGAAAAGTTGAAGCGGGAATTCCAGAAGATGACCCAAGAAATCCTGCTACAATTGCAGATAATGTTGGAGATAACGTTGGAGACGTTGCTGGAATGGGTGCCGATTTATTCGGTTCTTATGTGGCAACTGTACTAGCTTCAATGGTATTAGGAAACTACATTATTAAAGATATGTCTGATGCAAAAGGTGAAGCATTTACCGATCAATTTGGTGGAATGGGCCCAATTTTGTTACCAATTATGATTGCAGGTGTTGGTATTATTGCATCGATTATAGGGACATTCCTCGTAAGAATTTCAAGCAACGACGCAAAAGAAAACGATGTGCAAAGAGCATTAAACATAGGAAACATTGCATCGATCGTTCTATCAGCTGCGGCAGGTTTTTTCCTTGTAAATTGGATGTTACCTTCAAAAATTAATATGAATTTCTTCGGTGAAGGAATATTGGAAATACCAAGAATGAATATTTTCTACGCAACACTTGTTGGACTTGGCGTTGGATATTTAATTTCTTTCTTTACTGAATATTACACCGCTCTAGGTAAAAAACCAGTTATGGATATCGTTCAAAATTCATCTACTGGTGCTGCTACCAATATTATTGCTGGTTTAGCAACTGGAATGATTTCTACATTCTCATCCGTTATATTATTTGCCGCAGCAATTTGGGGTTCATATGCGCTTGCTGGTTTTTACGGTGTTGCAATCGCCGCTTCTGCAATGATGGCAACTACTGCTATGCAATTAGCCATTGATGCTTTCGGACCAATCGCAGATAACGCGGGTGGGGTTGCTGAAATGAGTGAATTACCAAAGGAAGTGCGCCAGAGAACTGACGTATTGGATTCAGTAGGTAACACAACAGCTGCTGTTGGAAAAGGCTTTGCGATTGCATCTGCTGCACTAACTGCACTTGCTTTATTTGCTGCTTATGTTACATTTACAGGAATTGATGGGATTAACATATTCAAAGCACCAGTTTTAGCGGCTTTATTTATTGGAGGTATGATTCCGGTAGTTTTCTCTGCATTGGCCATGAAATCTGTTGGAAAAGCAGCAATGGACATGGTAATGGAAGTTCGTCGTCAATTCCGTGAAATTCCAGGAATTATGGACGGGACAGGAACTCCTGAATATGGAAAATGTGTTGAGATTTCGACAAAAGCTGCGCTTCGTGAAATGATGCTTCCTGGAGCATTGACAATCATTACTCCACTTCTTATAGGTTTAGGCACTGGATTTATTTCTGGGGATATGAAGCTTGGCGCTGAAGTTCTTGGCGGATATATGGCTGGTGTTGCTGTTTCAGGTGTACTTTGGGCCATTTTCCAAAACAATGCTGGTGGTGCTTGGGACAATGCAAAAAAATCTTTCGAAGCTGGTGTAATGATTAATGGTGAAATGACTTATAAAGGTTCTGATGCACACAAAGCTGCAGTCACAGGTGATACCGTTGGAGATCCATTCAAAGACACTTCTGGTCCATCCATGAACATTTTGATTAAGTTGACTTGTTTAGTTGGTTTGGTTATCGCACCAATCTTGGGAAGTGGCCATGGTGATGAAAAAGGAAATGGTTCATGTCATGGAAAACAAAAATGTGAAATGAAATCAAATTGCGATCCTTCATCTTGTGATCCTTCAACCTGCTCTGAAAAAGAGAATTGTGATATGTCTAAATGTCATGGTGAAAACATGTGTCAAGGTGAAATGAAATGTGATATGTCTAAATGCGCTGAAATGACCAAAGAAGTATGTGCTAAGATGTGTGACGAAAAAGGTTGCTCAGAAGAAGAAAAAGCAATTTGTATGGCACATTTCGGAAAAGATGGAAAATGGATTGGTGGAAATGGAAATGAGTGCACGAAGAAAAAGGATTGTTGTAAAGGACATGTTCTAGAATATTAAATCCAATTAATAACTATAGGTGGAGCTACTCAATTGAGTGGCTTTTTCTTTTTAAACTAAACCTAATTTAAATTTGCAAAATGCCTAAAACCATTACCATCCTCGGCGCCTCCGGTTTAATTGGAAACGAATTATTAAAGCTAGCTCTAGAAAACAAAGAAATTGAGCATATTACAATTCTAGTTCGTAAATCACTCCATTTAAATAATCCTAAATTGACCGAGGTCATTACCGATTTTGAGGATTTATCAGTTTTAGAACCAATTATCAAAGGCGATGCTATTATTTGCTGTTTAGGGACTACACGTAAAAAAACACCAAATCGAGAAAACTATAAAAAAATAGACTTTGGAATTACTGTTGGAATTGCAAAAATAGCTAATACAAAAAACATACAGCAAATTCATTTGATAAGTGCTATTGGCGCCGACTCAACATCCAAGATTTTTTACAATCGATTAAAAGGTGAAACTGAGCAAGCACTATTAAAATTGATCTTTACTCAAACAATTATTTATAGACCATCACTATTAATCGGAAAACGAAAAGAATTTAGATTCGGCGAACTGATTGCTCAAAAACTTGCCCCTATTTTTGACTTTTTTCTAATTGGCTCGCTAAAAAAATACCATAGTATAGAATCAAAGAAGCTTTCGAAAGCAATTATAAAATACATTCTTCATAATAATGAAAAATTAAAAATACTGGAGTATAGTGAAATAATTGAAAACTAAAGGGTAATCCTCTATTTTAAATTCTCTTGATTTGGCTTGAAACTGTATCCTATAAATTTGAATTAAAATACTCTTAACTTGAAAAATTTCTATATCTCAGTTAATCAATTCACCTTATCACTATAGACCCAATAAAATTTCCATCGGATCTTTAGCTCCGAAAATCATTCTTTCCGGATTTTCTAACATTTCTTTCACTTTCACAAGAAAACCAACAGATTCTTTACCATCTATAATACGGTGGTCGTATGAAAGCGCAACATACATTATTGGTCTAATTTCAACTTTTCCATTAATTGCAACAGGGCGCTCAACAACGTTATGCATTCCTAAAATCGCAGATTGAGGAGGATTGATTATTGGGGTTGATAACATGGAGCCGAAAACACCTCCGTTTGTAATCGTAAATGTACCACCTGTCATATCATCTGGAGTAATTTTCCCATCACGCGCCTTAACTGCCAATCGTTTAATTTCTCGTTCGATTTCAGCCAACGACATTTGTTCAGCGTTACGAACAACAGGAACCATCAATCCTTTTGGTGATGAAACTGCGATACCAACATCTGCATAATCGTGGAAAATCATTTCATTCCCATCAATTTGAGCATTTACAGCAGGATATAATTTTAACGCTTCTGTAACCGCTTTCGTGAAAAAGGACATGAACCCTAAATTCACCTCGTGGTGTTTTGCGAATTTGTCTTTGTATCTTGCACGAATATCCATAATCGGCTTCATGTCAACTTCATTGAATGTGGTCAACATGGCTGTTTCATTTTTAACTGAAACAAGTCGTTCTGCTATTTTTCTGCGCAACATCGACATTTTCTCACGATTCTGATTTCTTGTTCCACCCCAGCCTTGCGCTGATTCTGTTGAGAATCCAGCAGACATTGCGTTTACAACATCTTGCTTCGTGATACGTCCATCCTTACCACTTCCTGCAACTTGTTTAGATGAAATTCCATTTTCGCTCATGATTTTAGCTGCTGCTGGAGATGGCGATCCGGAAGCATATGAAACTTCTTTCTTAATTGGATCCGGGTTTGGAACAACCGTTTTTGTTTCTGAAACAGGTGTGACAGTAGGTTTTGCGTCTTCTATTTTAACTTCTGCCTTTGGAGCAGCACTTCCTGCTGGTTTTGCAGCATCTGTATCAATCAAACAAACAACTTGTCCAACTTTCACAACATCGCCCTCCCCTGCTTTCAAAGTTATTGTTCCACTTGCCTCTGCAGGAAGTTCCAAAGTCGCTTTATCCGAGTCGACTTCTGCAATTGCTTGGTCTTTTTCAACGTAATCTCCATCGGAAACCAACCATTGTGCAATTTCAACCTCTGATATCGATTCACCTGGACTTGGGACTTTCATTTCTAATATTGCCATGACAATTATATCTTTCTATTATTTAACAACTTTAACTTTCGCATACGAGAAAATCTCATTGAACAATTTCGCTAATCGTTTCTCGTGTAATTTCTTAGAACCTTCTGCGGAGGCAGCACTTGCCGGACGACAAATTCCAATTAAATCTAATTTTCTCAAACTCATCGCGATGTAGGTCCAAGCTCCCATATTTGCAGGTTCTTCTTGAGCCCAAATAACGTTTTTAACATTGTATTTCGCAAGAATTCCTTCAATTTGCTTTTGCGGTAATGGATACAATTGTTCGATTCGAACAAAAGCCATATTATCAGTCCCCAATTGCTGTGCCTTTTCTTTCAATTCATAATAGAACTTACCAGAACAAAGCACGACTGTATCAATCGATTTAGTGGTCGCAGTAGCATCATCAATTACTTCTTGAAAAGATCCTTTCGCCATTTCTTCCAATGTTGAAGTCGCAGCTGGATATCGAAGTAACATCTTAGGAGAGAAAACAACCAATGGCTTTCTAAATTCACGTTTCAATTGTCGACGCAACAAATGGAAATGATTTGCAGGAGTAGAAGTATTTACTATTTGCATATTCAAATCCGCACATTGCTGTAAAAACCGTTCCATTCGACCACTTGAGTGCTCAGCTCCCTGACCTTCATAACCGTGAGGCAATAAGAGCGTCAAACCACTTTGCGTGGCCCATTTGTCCTCACCTGCACTGATAAATTGATCGATCATGATTTGCGCTCCATTGAAGAAATCTCCAAATTGAGCTTCCCAGATAGTCAAACCATTTGGTGTTGCCAAGGAATAACCATATTCAAATCCTAAAACACCATATTCAGATAACAACGAGTTGTAAACGGTGAATTTTGCTTGATCTTTTGATAGCAAGTTTAATGTTTCGATTTCTTCTTCCGAATCTTCTGTTTTTACAACAGCATGTCGGTGAGAGAAAGTTCCTCTTTCAACATCCTGTCCTGAAATACGAACTGGGTGACCTTCAGCTAACAACGTTGCATAAGCTAACATCTCAGCTGTTCCCCAATCTAATTTATTGTCTTTAATCGCATTTAATCGATCTTCAAAGATTTTAGCGATTTTTCGGAAATATTTTTTTCCTTCAGGTAAAGAAGCCAGTTTAACACCAAGCTCATTTAATTTCTCTTTATCAACGCCCGTTTCCGGTGATTTTTCAAAATCCTTCGCATTTCCATGACGATAACCTTCCCATGTCAGGCTTAAAAAATCATAGACGAGTGCTTTTTCATTTTTACGTGAATCCTCAAATTCCGCCTCCAAAAACTGATTATAATCATCCTCAAATTTCTTAGCATCTTCCTTTGAAATAATACCTTCATTATTCAATTGCTCCAAATAAATGTCTTTCGGATTTGGGTGCTTTGCGATGATGTTATATAGCGCAGGTTGCGTAAATTTGGGCTCATCTCCTTCATTATGCCCATATTTCCTGTAACACAACAAATCAATAAAGATATCTCGACCAAATTGCTGACGGTATTCAATAGCGATTTCGATTGCTTGAACAACAGATTCTACATCATCTCCATTTACGTGAAAAACTGGACATAAAGTTGTTTTAGCAACATCCGTACAATAAGTTGATGAACGTCCATCCAGGTAATTTGTCGTAAAGCCAACTTGGTTATTTACAACGATATGAATGGTACCACCAGCTCGGTAACCGTCCAAATGAGCCATTTGAATGGTTTCATATACAATGCCTTGTCCAGCTACAGCAGCGTCACCATGAATTAAAACGGGGCAAACTTTTTTCTCATCCTTATAAACATGGTCAATCTTCGCTCTTGAAATACCTTCAACAACCGTATTTACTGCCTCTAAATGGGATGGGTTCGGAGCTAATGTAACCCCCATCTGTTTACCATTCGTTAAGGTAATATGAGAAGTGAATCCTTGGTGATATTTTACATCACCATCAAACGCAGATTCAAAATCAAATTCTTTTCCTTCAAATTCTGAGAAAATATCTCTCGGACGCTTTTGAAAAATATTTGTTAACGTATTCAATCGACCTCTGTGAGCCATTCCCATTACGAAATACTCAACACCAAGTTCAGATCCTTTTTCAACTAGCGTATCCAAAGCAGGTATCAAAGCCTCTCCTCCTTCGACCGAAAAACGTTTTTGACCAACGAATTTCTTCCCTAAAAATGCTTCGAAACCAGATGCTTGAGTTAGCTTATTGAAAATTTTTAATTTTCTTTCCTTATTAAATTCTGGGCGATTAGTAATTTCAATTTTGTTTTTAAACCAATCAATTCGCTCAGGATCTCGCATATATGTGAACTCAATCCCAATGGATTGACAATAAGTCAATTCCAAATGGTTGATGATATTTCTCAGCGTCGACGAACCAATTCCAACTTCTTCACCTGCCTGAAAAACCTCATCTAAATCAGCCTCTGTTAGACCAAAATTATCAATAGCCAGAGTAGGAGAATACTTCCGTCTTTCGCGAACAGGATTTGTTTTTGTAAACAAGTGTCCACGAGTACGATAACCATTGATTAAATTCAATACCTTGAATTCTTTTTGGAAATTTTCCGGAATTGCCCCACCCTGTTCAAAGTTTGTTTGAGCAAATTCAAAGCCTTCAAAAAACTTTTTCCAACCGATGTCGACACTTCCAGGGTCTTGTCTATATTGTTTGTAGAGGTGATCTATTGCGTTCACATCCGCATTCCCGACATAAGAAACTTTATCCATTTTCTTCGTGAAATTTTAGGTAAACAAAGTTATGAAAAGAAATCGAAGAATATTAAAAGTCCGGGTATTTAATGCCAGACGAAAAAATGAAATTGAATAAATGTTTAATTTTTTAAAAAATCATTAAGTTCTAATTTTTTAAAACAAAAAAAATCCACTCGAAAGTGGATTTTTACGTTTGAAAAGTCTCAAAAGATGTTTGTGAATTACCAGGGTCTGACGTATTGTAGATGTTTCATTGTGTGTATTTTTTCTTTATATTAAAATTTAGTTTTTAGCCATATCCTCGTTGATTGCCACTTTAAACTCTTTGGTAGCAATTACTTGATTTTGTTTTTTAAATACAACTAAATAATCTCCTCCAACTAAATCGTTCAAATGAATTTGTTTAGCATTCATGACTGGGATTGAAGGCATAAATAAACCCTCTTGATTGTGAATTTCTATTTCCTCAAATCGATTATCATTCCATGCTAATGTTATCGTATTTTCATTTTTACCTTTAATAATTTGAATTACAGAAAAGGGACTATTGTCATTCATTTTCTGAGCATTAAGATGAAAATTGTTTAAAAAAACTATTGCTGTAAAAATTGCTGTAAGAATAAATTTTGCTTTCATGACTGTTGTATTAATTAATTAATTATCTTGTTTGTTTCTTGAATCAAAGTTGCGGCATTTATTTCATGTGCATGACATAATAATATTAAAGTATACTCAAATTACATTTTCCCACACATTAAAATCTACGAAAAACTACTTAGCGAATGCTCATTTCCTGACTTTTACTTCAAAAAATATTAATTTCACCTAGTAAATTAATTATATGTCCAAAATTTGTTTAGTTGAAGATGAACGAAGTCTTATTGATTTGATTCAACTCAATTTAGAATTAGAGGGATACGAAATTGTGACATTTTCAAATGGTAAATTAGCATCTGATCATTTCAAAACTAATCTTAACTACGACTTGATTATATTGGATGTTATGCTACCGATTATCAGCGGATTGGATTTATGTCGTCAAATTAGAGAACTGTGCTCTGTACCGATACTATTCTTGTCAGCGAAAGGAACTACACACGATCGAATTGAAGGGCTTAGAATTGGTGCAAATGATTATTTGCCTAAACCTTTTGAACTGGAAGAATTACTCTTAAAGGTAAAAATATTAACATACGGGACTCAAATTAAAAATGATCTTACTATCATAGAAATTGGTGATTTCATTGTTGATTGTTCCTCATTTGAGGTAAAGCTTAATGAAAAAACTATTCATACTTTTTCAAAAAGGGAAATCGCATTAATTCGTTTATTCAAAGAAAAGGAAGGACAAGTAATTTCAAGGGATGAAATTTTAGACACTATTTGGGGTAAAGATCAATTTCCTACCTCTCGCACAATTGACAACTATATTCTTGTTTTTCGCAAAATCTTTGAATTCGACCCTAGAAACCCGAATCATTTTTTCTCGATTAGAGGTGTAGGATATAAATTCATGAGTTAAATGAAATTAGCGAAGTACAAAATAAAAAAAAGGCAAAAAATAATTTCTGCCTTTTAAACCTAATTTGAGTATTTTAATGTTCCTCTTCTCCTTCTGCCAAAGGAATAGTTTGAGGAATAAAATCTTGTTCAGCTCCTGGCTTTGAATAGTCATATGGCCACCTATGAACCGTTGGTAAAGCTCCTGGCCAATTTCCATGGACATGCTCTACTGGTGTTGTCCATTCCAATGTATTTGAATTCCAAGGATTTTGAGGAGCTTTTGGTCCTCTGTAAATACTATAGAAGAAGTTGAACAAGAATAATATTTGTCCAAGAGCGGCAAAAATTGCAAATCCAGTAACAATAACATTCAAGTCCATAATCATGTCATATGAATTCTGGTTAAACTCGTTGTAAACAGAATAATCATAATAACGTCTTGGAGCACCTGCTAAACCTACAAAGTGCATTGGAAAGAAGACACCATAAGCACCAATAATCGTTATCCAAAAATGAACATAACCCAAACGCGTATTCATCATTCTACCATACATTTTTGGAAACCAATGATAAACTCCACCAAACATTCCAAAGACTGCAGACATTCCCATTACTATGTGAAAGTGAGCCACTACAAAATAAGTGTCATGAATTGCAATATCCAATGCTGAATCAGCGAGAATAATTCCTGTAACACCTCCTGTAATGAATGTTGAAACTAAACCAATAGCAAATAACATAGCTGGTGTTAACACCAATGATCCTTTCCATAATGTTGTTAAGTAATTGAAAACCTTCACTGCCGATGGAATTGCAATCAAAAGAGTTGTGAACACAAAAACACTTCCTAAGAAAGGATTCATCCCAGTAATAAACATGTGGTGACCCCAAACAATAAATGACAAAAATCCAATTGCCAGAATTGACCCTATCATCGCCTTGTATCCGAAAATAGGCTTTCTGGCGTTCGTAGCAATAATTTCAGAGGATAAACCGAGGGCTGGAAGTAATACAATATATACCTCAGGATGTCCTAAGAACCAAAATAAATGTTGAAACAAAAGAGGTGAACCTCCGTGATTAGCTAACATTTCACCTCCTACAATAATATCTGAAAGATAAAAGCTTGTACCTGCTAATCTATCCATTATTAATAATAATGCTGCAGAAAGTAACACAGGAAAGGAAAGAACACCCAAGATTGCTGTTACAAAAAACGCCCAAATGGTTAATGGCATTCTTGTCATTGTCATTCCGGTTGTACGTAGGTTGATAACAGTTACTATATAATTTAATGAACCTATTAAAGAACCTGCAATAAATATTGCCATTGAGAATAACCATAACGTCATACCTAAACCCGAACCTGAAACAGCCTGAGGTAAAGCAGATAGTGGCGGATAAATCGTCCAGCCTGCCATTGCAGGACCACTTTCAACGAAAAGTGAAACTGTCATTAACAAGGAAGAAAGAAAGAAAAACCAAAATGAAAGCATGTTCAAAAACCCAGATGCCATATCTCTAGCTCCAAGCTGTAATGGAATCAGTAGATTCGAAAATGTTCCTGACAATCCACCTGTAAGAAGGAAGAAAACCATAATAGTCCCATGTATTGTAACCAAACCTAAATACATATCCTCTTTTAAAACTCCATTCGGAGCCCACTTTTCACCTAGGAAAAAAGATAGAAAATCTGAACTTTCACCTGGATATGCAAGTTGTATCCTAAATAGTATTGACAACATCATCGCAATGAGTCCCATAAAGACAGCTGTTATTAAGAACTGCTTTCCAATCATTTTATGATCATGACTGAAAATGTACTTAGAAACAAAAGTTTCCTCGTGGTGGTGTTCACCATGATGGTCGTGTCCGTGTCCTTCGTGTGCTATTGAAGCCATTTTTCTATATTTTGCTTATTAGTTAATTACTACATTTTTGTTGTATCTGCTGGCAAGGCTGAAGCGACAGGAGCTTCGGCAGGAGCAGGAAAATACTTGTCTTTAAATGTCTCTTTCGCTTTAGATGCAAGCCATGATTTATATTCTGATTCACTCTTAACAACAACCATCATTTTCATTTTATAATGAGCACCTCCACAAATCTTATTACACATCAATACATAATTGAAATTTGGATTGTTTTCAATTTTTCTCATTTCCTCAGTTGTATAAATTGGCGTAAATTTAGTTCTTGTAGTCATACCAGGAACTGTATTAATTTGAGCTCTAAAATGAAGGAAAAATGCAGAGTGAATTACATCTTTTGCTCTAAAGTTGAATTCATATTCTTTTCCTTTACATAAAACTAAAGTATCTTTTTGAATGATATCATCCCAAGCATATTTATCCAAAGATTTAGAGTGGTTATTTTTCATTTGAACCAACAAACGTAACATTCTTTCTTTTCGTGACAGATCATTTCTTAGAACATTCGTTAGTGAATCAGAAAGCACAGTATCTCGTTTATTGAGGACCTTTTGAATACTTTTAATTCCGCTAGGACCTTCAATCATCAATCTGATTGAAGAGTCTATCGTGTTTGACGTCATCAATGCGAGTTCATTGTTGTCTGACGTTAATTTGTAATCATATTTCCCTAACACGTTATCTTGGCCTGAATAACGAGCTGTCCAGTCAAATTGTTTTGAGAATAACTCAATACGAATAGCGTCTTCTCCGGACATACTTGTCAAGTTATTCCACGATTTTAATCCCAAAATGATAATGACCGCCAAAACACAAGCAGGAACAACAGTCCAAACCATTTCTAACTTATTATTGTGAGGGTAATAAAAGGCAGGAACACCAGGTTTTTTTACATATTTAAATGTAAAATAGAATAATAAGAAGTTTGTAAAAAAGAAAACTATAATTATTATAACAAAGTTCAAATTTAGTAACCAATCCGTTTCTTGTCCTTGAACGGAGGCTGCAACTCCTCTCCCTGTCCAACCATATTTGAACATTAAATAGATAAAACCTAAAAATTGAAAGAACATGAAACCTAACATCAATTTAGCATTCAAATTATTGTCACGCATATTGATATCATGCTCACCGGTCTTTCTCATTTTTACAGACAACTCATAAACACGAACAAGCTGAGCAATGGCTATAGCTCCTAAAATGATAACTAAAAGAATTATTAATTTATTTTCCATTTTACTATGAATAATGTGTTATTAAATTTCGTGATGTATACTTTCGTCTAAGAATGGGTGATTTACCGGAGTCAAAGGCGCTTTGGTCAAGTTGTTTAAAATAACATAAATAAAGGATCCTGCTAATAGCAGTGCCATACCAACTTCCAAAATACCAAGTTTCGCGTTTGCTCCAAGAGAACCAGCAGAAATCATTATATATACGTCTAACCAATGCCCCACAAGAATTATTATACCAACTAATGTTAAAATACCAGCGTGACGTTTTGCATCACGTGACATCAATAATAACATTGGAAATGCAAAATTGATCACAAACATGGAGAAGTATAGAACTTTGAAATTTTCAATACGCATCTGATAATAAGTAACTTCCTCACCGATATTAGCATACCATATTAACATAAATTGTGAAAACCACAAATACGACCAAAGGAATGATGTTGCAAATGTCCATTTTCCTAAATCATGAATATGCGATTCGTTTACTTTTTCAAGATAACCAAGCTTTTTCAAATATAGAGTAGTAATCACCAAAACTACCATAGTCGAGCACCACATTCCGGCAAATGTGTACCACCCAAACAAAGTTGAAAACCAATGAACATCAATAGACATTAACCAATCCCAAGCTGAAGTTGAACTAAACACTGCGAAGAATACAAGGAACAAGGCACCTTTCTTATAGTTTGTGAAATGAATATCAGTTCCACCAACTTGATCTTCAAGAATCGAACGTCTCTTAAAGCCTCTCAAAAAGATAAAATAGGTGGCAAAATAAACAATTGTTCTAATCCAAAAGAATACGGGATTTAAGTATGCAGATTTTCCTTGAATTATTTCGTCATGTTTCACGACATCAGCGTCCATCCAAATGTAAATATGCGCACCATCCAACAAAGTTATTGTCAACAAGATTAACCCGAAGAATCCCATTCCATATGGCAGGAATCCAGCAACTGCTTCAATTACTCTTTTAACGGAGGCATACCAACCAGTCTCTGTGGCATACTGAAGGGCAAGAAAAAACAAAGCTCCCAATCCCAGCGCGAAGAAGAAAAATCCATTAATTAAACCATTCGTTAACAATCTCGTTTTAAAATGATGATCACCCATACCAGTGGCAATACCAAGAATTGTAAGAAGTAAGCCTATACCAATTAAAGCATATACTAATCTTTTCGCTTTTGCATTTATTTGAAATTCCATCTCTTCTTTGAATTAAGGTTTCATTTTGGTTGAGTCTGCAGCTGACACCATTAAAGTCATTGGTTTTCCAGTTGCGTCAAACTTACCGTAATCTTTATTTTGGAATTGACGCACATAGTGAACCAAAGTCCAAATTTCCTTTTTGTTTAATAATGATGAATGAGCACCCATCATTCCTTTTCCGTAGTAAATCGAATAAAATATTTGACCATCAGAAAGATTCGTCAGATTCGCATAGTTTGGAACTCCGACATAAGCACCACTTGTCACCATTGGTCCATTACCGTCTCCCTTCTCCCCGTGACAGTGCTGACACATTGCTGTAAACAATTCTTTTCCTTTTTTCAAAACTTCCTCTGAATTCTTAGCTGTCAAAACAAAAGGATTCTTATCATTTGCTGCTGCCAAATATTCATCTGAAGTTGTAACATCAAATCCAAACAATCCGTGGGTTTCACGAAATGCTAAATTCGGTTTTCTAAAATAAGGTAACATTAGTTTAACTTCTGATGAGTCTTTTCCAATATAGGGTATGGTATTTTTGGGAGGAGTCAAAGCTGTTAGTCTTGTTTTCAAACCAGCATTTTCTCTACCTCTAATTTCACCGTAATCAACATATGCCTCGATTGCAGGCGAACGATACATATCAGGCATGTATTCAAATCCGGAACTATCTGAATCCGACTTACAGGAGGACACCAATAACAGAGAAAACGTTATAGATGAAAATCCTAATATCGATAATAGATGTTTTTTCATTTCAATATCTTATTTTACTTCTTTCTTATCCAATTCTAAATAGCCCGTATCTTTCAACAAACCATCTAACTCTTCCTCAGTAATTGAGTCATTTTCACTCATCCGTATTTCCATAACGAACTTATCATCAGTTGTTCTGGGATCAGGATTTTGAGCCGGAATTCCAGGAAGCGTTTTGTTTCTTAAAAAATAGGTTATTGCCATTCCGTGTGCTGCACACAACACAGTGAATTCAAAACTAATCGGAACGAAGGCCAACATATTCTCTAAGTAGGAAAAATTAGGTTTACCTCCTATGTTCATTGGCCAATCTACAACCATAAAATAACGCATACCAATTGTTGCCAAGGTTAAACCTGTCAAACCGTATAAGAATGCCATTATTCCCAAACGCGTATTCTTTACGCCAATAATTGGATCTATTCCATGGATTGGAAAAGGAGAGAAAACCTCGTTAATTTTAACTCCATTCGAAACGAGTTTCTTAGCACCGTCTTTAAGTGCTCCGTCATCGTCATACATTACATAAATTACTTTATCTGACATAATTCATCTATAATTAATGATGTTCGTGATAATCAGGTGATTCTTTATAGGATTGCCCTGAACCCTTCAAAATAGTTTTCACTTCATTCAATGCCAAAACAGGAAAGAAACGAGCGAATAATAAGAAGAAAACAAAAAACAATCCTATTGTACCAATATATACGGCAATATCAATATGACTTGGAAAATGCATACTCCAAGCTGATGGCAAATAATCTCTATGAAGCGATGTAACAATAATGACATAACGCTCAAACCACATACCAATATTCACCACAATTGATATAAAGAAAGTAAATAACAAACTTCTTCTTAACTTTCTGATCCACATCAACTGAGGAGAAATTACATTACAAGTCATCATTGACCAATATGCCCACCAATAAGGACCAGTAGCTCTATTTAGAAAAGCATAAGCCTCATACTCGACACCTGAATACCAAGAAATAAATAACTCAGTGATATAAGCAGTTCCAACAATAGAACCTGTAACCATTATTACAATATTCATATATTCTACGTGTTTTGTATGAATATATGCCTCTAAGTTCATTGCTTTTCTCATTATTAACAACAACGTTTGTACCATTGCAAATCCTGAGAAAACTGCTCCCGCCACGAAATAAGGAGGGAAGATCGTCGTATGCCAACCTGGAATTACAGATGTTGCAAAATCAAAAGATACAATTGAGTGAACAGAAAACACTAATGGAGTAGCAAGTCCAGCCAATACCAAAGAAACCAATTCAAAACGATTCCAATGTTTGGCTCTTCCAGACCATCCGAATGAAAGGATAGAATACATTCTTTTGGCTACTGGCTTTTTAGCTCTGTCACGAATTGTTGCAAAATCAGGTATTAAACCTATATACCAGAATACAAGTGAGACTGATAAATAAGTTGAAATCGCAAAAACGTCCCAGAGAAGTGGCGAGTTGAAATTAACCCACAACGATCCAAATTGGTTTGGTAAAGGTAAAGTCCAATAACCTACCCAGAGTCGACCCATGTGAATTAAAGGAAAAGTACCTGCCATAAAAACAGCAAAAATTGTCATCGCCTCTGCAGAACGATTTATCGCCATTCTCCATTTTTGACGGAACAACAATAGTACCGCTGAAATCAACGTTCCGGCATGACCGATACCTACCCACCAAACGAAGTTGGTAATATCCCAAGCCCATCCTATCGTTTTATTCAATCCCCATA
>CAZHOW010000027.1:0-27178 GCA_964534395.1 uncultured Lishizhenia sp. | reverse complement strand
ATTACCCGATTATGCAATTTGTGGATGGCGGCTTGGATGCTTGCGGTTCATTTGTAATGGATATTTACAAAAACCGATTGGACGGAAAATACCTCCACATGAACGGATCTGTGTTGGATGAGTTTACCATTTTAAAGTCCAATATGACAGTTGAACTACCGACAGTTTACGTTTGTGGACAAGAGCAAATCGCCGTTCAACCAGTAATTTCAGGAGGTTCCGATAATGTGCATTACGCTTGGAGCATCAACAACCAAACGTCTCCATCTATTTCCATTAATAACCAACAACTTGGAAATCATCAAGTGGTCGTTACGGATAGTTTAACGGGGCAAGTGGTTACACAAACGTTTTCTGTTCTTCAAGGAAATGACTTAACCATTTCAACTCAAAACGACACGCTATATGCACAAGGAACGGCAAACAATTACCAATGGTATTTGAACGGTGAACCGATCACTGGAGCCAATGGCACATTTTTCATTCCACAAGTGGGCGGAAACTATTCAGTTGCTACTTTTTACGGGACGTGCATGTCTGAATCCGTCTATTTTAATCCACAACTATCTGTGCCGAGCATTTCTACGTTTGGAATCACCTTATATCCAAATCCTGCCAGTGATGAACTAAACATCGAGGTAAACGAAGCATTCTTAGGTAAATCCTATCAATTATATTCTTCTGCTGGTGAAGTAGTGAAGAAAGGAAAATTGGACTCAAAAACCAACCGAATTTCATTAACAAAACTACCTTCGGGAACTTATACCATTCGTATAAATGGAGCGCAGGAAACGCTGCGGTTTGTGAAGAAATAGGTTATAAGAACGAATTGTATTAACAAAGATGTATTTCAACTTCATATTTGATTAATTGAAATATAATTTCTACTTGAAATCCAATTTATAGTGCATGCTGAACTTTGTTTCATAAAATGCTACTATGAAAACACAAACCTTAATTCCTGAAGTTTTAGACTACCCAACATCATCTGTCAACACCATTGATTTCCGCATCGACAAAAAAGAATTTCAAATTCTCACCGAAGATGGCTCGTGCATCATTGATGAAGTAGAATTCGTTAAAATCATAGATTTAGAAACAAAAATGCCGCTGCCGGTGGTGGCCGCCCCTCAACCTACTGCTACCGCCACCCCGCGCAAAGGCATTCACAAATTCGTTTCCCGCATGTTTAACCGTCTCGCTGTTTTGCCACTCACCCTACCGCTTTGTTTGGTTTTGGTGCTGGGAGTGGGGAATGTTTGGGGGCAGACCAATCCAACAGCACATGACCTCTCTGCCAGCAATTTTACATTTAACGGTTTTGCAAATGGTGCGACAACGACTTACCCAACCTCTATGCAGGGATGGAAGTTTTCTGCTGAACCAACATCTGCTATAACAACTGATGCAAATGGTGATAGAGCTATTGCTGCTTCGACGACAAGTGCTACAACAGGAAGTATTCGAAATGAAGTTGCATCAGGAATTAGTTTTTTGAATTCAAGTACCAATAACATTGGGACAATTGTGGTTGCGGTAAATACAACAAATAGAGAAAATATTGAAGTTACTTGGACAGCGGCTGAGGTAGGGACAAATGGTGACAGACAAAATGCAGTATGTCTTCAGTATAGAATTGGAACATCTGGATCTTGGACAAATATTGCAAGTTCAACATATACTTCAAATTTGTTAATGACAGCCGGATCCAAGGCAGCAGAAACATTTACGAATATTACCATACCCTCAGGCGCAAATAATCAATCTATTGTACAATTAAGATGGTTGTATTATTTGGTTTCAGGTTCAGGATCTCGAGACAGAATTAGAATAGATGATATTACTGTTTCCTCAACAGTCGCTGCTACGGTCCCTGCCGCCCCAACTATTTCCTCAATAACCCCAGGCAACCAACAATTAAGCGTTGCATTTACGGCAGGATCAGATGGTGGTTCAGCAATTACAACTTATAAATATTCCACTAATGGAGGAACAAACTGGCAAACACGTGCTTCTGGCACAACAGCAAGTCCATTGGTAATTTCAACACTTTCAACAGATGGTACAACTGCTCTAACAAATGGTACTTCGTATAATATTCAAATTCGGGCAATAAATGCTGTCGGTGATGGGACAGCAACTGCAAGTACTGCTGCAACACCGAGAACTACCCCGAGTGCTCCAACCATTACGAGCATTACACCAGGCAATCAACAATTGAGTGTAGCATTTACAGCGGGTTCAGATGGGGGCTCTGCTATAACATCCTTCAAATATTCTACTAATGGAGGTGCAAACTGGCAAACCAGGTCAGCAGGAACAACGGCAAGTCCATTGGTAATTTCTACACTATCAACAGATGGAACAACAGCACTAACAAATGGGGTATCTTACGACATTCAAATCCGAGCAGTAAATGCAGCGGGAGATGGAACAGCAAGTTCAACTACTTCAGGAACTCCTGCCGCGCCGGTTTCACCAACTCTAAACGCAGTTACCTTATCTTCGTCACTAACATCAACCTATGGAACAGCTTCAACTGGAGTTAGTTTTACTGCGAACGGTTCAAATCTTACCGGTAATATCACTGCAACAGCACAATCGGGTTATGAGGTTTCTACCTCCTTGGGTTCTGGCTATGATGCTTCCGTTTCTGTTGCCTCAGGAACAACGGTTTATGTTCGTTTTGCATCAACTATTTCTGCAGGTGATAAAAATAACGCAACGGCAGTAGTTCTCTCTGGTGGTGGTGCTTCAAGTGACGCCAATGTTACGACTTCATCTTCAGGAAATGCGGTTTCACAAAAAGCATTAACAGTTTCGGGTCTTACTGCACAAAATAAAGTATATGATGGTTTAACCACGGCAACAGCAACAGGTACAGCAGCCTTATCAGGGGTTGTTAGTCCAGATGCTGTTTCTCTTACTGGAACGCCAACTTTTACATTTGTAAATGCTACCGTTGGAAATAGCAAAACGGTTAACACCACAGGTTACTCATTAACAGGCGCGCAAGCTGGAAACTATACATTAACCCAACTAACATTGTCTGCAAATATTACCGTTCGTTCTTTGACAATAACAGCCAACAACGTCTCCAAAGTACAAGGAGTATTTTTGTCTGGAGGTGCTGGTTCGACAGCATTCACCTCGAGCGGTTTACAAAACAGCGAAACCATTGGTTCAGTTAGCATCACTTACGGTTCAGCCGGTTCAACAACAGGCGATGGAAATATAGTTGGTGTTTATGCATCTCAAGTTACGCCATCAGCTGCTACTGGAGGTACATTTACGGCAGGTAATTATTCCATTAGTTATGTGGCTGGGAGTATTACGGTTTTAGAGACTCCAATAACACTAGCTTCTTGGAACTTTAATGGAGAATCAAGCCCCAGCTCATCAACTTCAGATATTTCCAATGTTAATTTAACAAGTGCCCCCGTTTTATCAAGGGGTGCAGGAGCCACATCAAGTACAGGATCTAATTCATTCAGAACTATAGGTTTTCAAAATAATGGAATTTCTACTTCAAATACAGATTATTTTCAAACAAGTTTTTCGTCATCAACAAGTGTTATTTCTGTTTCAACTATTGATGCTAAGTTTGCAGGTACATCAACTTATTGTGTCAGTCCAGGGGTAAGTAATCAATTTGGATACAGCTTGGACGGTACTAATTTTACATTAATTGGATCTGCTCAGAATTTAATAGGAACTCCCAATTCATTAACTCAAATTGATTTAACTGGAATTTCAGCACTACAAAATGTTGCAACTGGCACAACTATTACTTTTAGATATTACGCTAGCGGTCAAACTACAACTGGAGGATGGGGATTCACATCTGTGAGCGCCAGTTCAAGTGATGATGGTTTTGTTATTCAAGGCTACGTTAAAACCGCTCCGCAACTCTCAACCCCAACAGCAACATCCATTACAACCAACTCAGCAACTTTGGGTGCAACAATTACAAGTGATGGTGGCGCAACGATTACATCAAGAGGAACAGTTTATAAAACGAGTTCACCTGTTTTATCGAGCGATAATGCTAGTGCCGAAGGAGGTACTTCAACGGGCGCATTTACACAATCGAGGTCTAGTCTATCACCCCAAACCCGTTACTTTTATGCCGGATATGCCGTAAACTCCATTGGAACAGGTTTAAGTGCAGAGGGTAATTTTAGAACTTTATCAAATCCGCCATCATCTCAAGCCACAGGTTTATCTGCAACATCAATTTCATCTACCCAAATAGATTTATCAATAGCTTCAGCAGCCACATTCCCTGGGAGTGGTGCCACACAAGGCGGTTATTTAGTGATTTACTCATCTTCAGGTTCTCCAACTTTAGCTTCTACAAACGGTCAAGCACCTTCAGCGGGTGTAGGTTCTATTTTTGCTACAAATGCTACAAATCTACCCTCAACACCTTCAACTTCTATCAGCGTAACAGGATTAAGCAGTTCAAATACCTATAATTTCTTAGTTATTCCTTATACATGGGATGGTACTAATGCGGCTACCTATAATTACTTGACAACAAGTGCACCAACTGCAAACGCAACTACATCTGCCGGAACTCCAACCCTTAATTCACCAACAGTTTCAAACATCACAGCTACTTCAGCAACGCTTGGTGCAACTGTAACATCTAATGGTGGTTCAAGTCTAACTGAGAGAGGTACGGTATTTAAAACTTCTTCACCAGTTCTTTCCACTGATAATGCTTTAAGTGAAGGTGGAACTAATGTTTCTTCTTATTCTCATGCTCGATCAAGTTTATCTCCACAAACATTGTATTATTTTGCGGGATATGCTTCAAATATCGAGGGAACAGGATTAAGTGGCGAAGGAAGTTTTAGAACCTTATCCAATCCACCATCTTCTCAAGCTTCAAGCTTAAATGCTACAGCATCTTCTTCCTCACAAATTGATTTGAATTTAACCGGAGCTACTTTTCCCGGGTCTGGTGCTACACAAGCAGGATACGTGGTAATTTATGCAACAGGAACACCAACCTTTACTGCCAGCAATGGTCAGGCACCTGCAGCAGGTGTTGGTAATATATTCTCTACGAGTGCAACCATTTTACCATCAAATCCTTCTACAACGGTTAACATAACTGGATTAAATGCCACCACGAATTATAATTTCCTCATCGTTCCTTACACGTGGGATGGTACAAATACAACCACCTATCATTACTTGACAACAGGTGCTCTTACTGCCTCTGCCACAACATTTAATCCAACTGCGGGATTACAATTAAGTTCAACAAATACGGCATACATCATTGATTTTGATAATACAGTTTCTGGTGTGAATAGTGGATCTTATTCAGGTACTGGTTTTGCTCCTTCCCCGAGTTCAGGTCAGTTAGATTCTGATGCTTGGGCCACAACAGGAATGAGTGATGGGAGCTCGAATTTTGGATCAAGTTCTACAACGGGTGATTTTGCAAGGGGCAATAATTCTGGAGGAATAAGTTCAACAGCAGGATTTTATTCATTTACTGTGTCTACTGGAAATAGAGCATTTGGAATTCAACCGACCTCAGCAGAATGGACACCCGGAACGGTTACACTTCGAGTTCAAAATCAAACAGGAGCATCTTTATCAAACCTTTCGCTTAGTTATCGAGTATGGATTATAAATGATCAAGATATGTCAAATACTTTCAATTTCAGTCATTCATTGGATAATTCAACTTACACAGCTGTTTCTTCGCTTAATTTATCATCAACTGCTGCTACTGAAGGAACACCAACTTGGAAATCTTACACGCGAGTTGTATCAATTAGTGGTTTAAACATTCCAAATTCGGGGTATTATTATTTGCGATGGACTGGCGATGACGTCAGTGGAAGTGGCAGCAGAGATGAATTTGCATTAGATGATATTACCGTTATTGCGAATCCGAGTACAACCTATCACAGTTTAAGTGGAACATCGCAAGAATTGGTTATCGACGGAAATACTTCACTTGGGGGTAATTTAACAATCTCTGGAACTACTACTTTAACTTCTGGAACTTTAACAGTCGGCGCAAACACTTTAAACATAAACGGTTCCATCAGCCGCACGTCAGGAAACATCGATGCAGGTAATGCATCTGCGACAGTTGTTTTTGGAGGTTCAACAGCACAAACAATTCCTGCTTCTACATTTACCGGTAATATCAATAATTTGACCTTGAATAACAGTGCTGGATTGACTATCAATCAGGATATTTCTGTAGTTGGAACGCTGACTTTAACCAGTGGCAAACTCACTCTTGGTTCCAACCACTTAACCTTGGGATTAAATGCAACCATTGGTGGAACACCTTTTTCTGCTTCAAACATGATTATCGCCTCCGGTGATGGGGAATTGAGAAAACGATTCAGTGCTGCTAATTTAGACGCATTTACATTTCCGGTTGGAACAGGAACAAGCTATACGCCAATAGTATTGGATTTTATCAGCGGTAACTTCGGTGTAGATGCCTATATGCGAGTAAGGGTGAAGAACGAAAAATCTAGTTTTTTAAATAGCAACATAACCACTTATTTGAACAGAAATTGGATTGTAAAACCTTTTGATATTACAAGTCCAAATTACTCAATTCAATTGTATTTCAACCCTAATGCTACAACTTATGGCGGAGACTTCTTCACAACTTCAAGCATGACCATTGGCGATTTAAAACCTGTAAAATATAGTGATGGAACCTGGTTTCAACCAAATGATGGACCTTTTACAAATGCAACTCCTCAAGGTACGGCTGGATCGGTGGTAACTGACCATCTTGTATGGAATAATTTAATGTCCTTCTCTGAATTTGGTGGTGCAGGTGGATCAAACCAACCCCTTCCCGTCGAACTTCTTTCCTTCAACGCTTCTTGTGTGGAAGACCAAAAAATCCTTTCTTGGCAAACAGCTTCCGAGTATAACTCCTCACATTTCGATATAGAGAAATCGAGAGATGGGCAATCGTGGAATGTAATTGGTCAACAAATAGCAGCCGGAAATTCAAATGAGTTGTTGAGCTATCAATTTGTGGATGCTGAGAAAAACAATGCAGCGATTTATTATCGTTTGAACCAGGTTGATGTGGATGGGAAAAACGAGTATTTTGGACCAGTTGCCCTTGCTTGTGAGCAAAATAGTTTTGAAGCGAGTACCTTGCCAAATCCATCAGAGGATAATTTCTTTCTGCAAATAAATTCTGAAACAGAACAAAATTCACTGATGATTTTGAAAGATATGAAAGGTCAAATTATTCTGAGAGAATATTTGGTCTTCAAACAGGGAATTAATTTATTTAAACTTCAGCCTAATCTATCGACAGGTATTTATTTTATCGAAATCACAACAGAGCAAGAGCAAAAAATCATCAAACATAAAAGTCTATAGCAAATCAGAGAAAAGCGACAGATGGAAAAGCGGGAGGAGTATAATGCAAGCATAATCGTAAGAGAAGATAATTTGTTTTAACGTATTGCCCTGCAACATATTCTATTCAAATGGCAAAATCTATTTACTGAACGATCCTTTTGAATTGAAGATTTTTCTACATTAATAACAGAACTTATCAAGGAAGAATTTCAAAGTTGTCTCATAATTATTGATCACAAAACCAAAGGCAATGAACTTATTTTATTTGACCGATTTATTCATTCGATTCAGCATCAATTAACGATAGAGGTTCAATTAGGACTCAATGAATATTATGAGTATCAAGAAGTTTAATGTTGTTCATATCGCCAATAAATTTCACAAACGTTTCATTTTTTCTTAATTAAATTCCAACATAGTTACTCGAACTTTGCCAAAAAATTTAAAACATGGAACCAGCAACGATTATCGTTTCAAGGGATTTTCAATTCGTAAGTTACGTCATCAATTATTTAAAAGAAGATTTATTACAATGTACAATTGAGAGATCGATAGGATCAGATGATTTTGAAGTATTAATCAATGAACTTATTGATGAAAACATCCGAATTATTTCCATTATTTGTGATTCGAATTTGTCAGTAAATGACATTGATGAAATACAAGAGGTTCTTAAAGTTTACGACTCACAAATTCATTACAGCCTGGAATTCGGTTTTCAAACCGAAGATATTTACATGGATTAACAACTAGTAAATATGTTAATATGTGCTTTACATAAGTAAAACACAAATATCATCTTTGAAAAATACTGCATTTAAAAGAGTTGGGTTGCTTTGCATAAATATTAAAAAAAATGAAAAGAATTGTTTATTTGTTTTTAGGATTGGTAGTATCAACAACCTTGTTTTCTCAAAACACAATCGCTTTATGGAATTATAATTCCATAATAGGAACTCCGGCAGCTCCAATAGCTGATGTTGGAACAGGTACGTCTCAAGTTGTTGGCTCTATGGTTATCGCTAACGCAGCAACAGGAATGGATCCAACTATTAACAATGGATGTGGCGCACAAAATGGGACAGCTCCTGGGGCTTGGTCATTCACAGCCAATCCTGGCGCTTCAAATGAAAGTAGTGGAGTTCAGTACAATGCCTCAACTGTTGGGTATCAAAACATACTTTTTACTTGGGATCAACGCTGGTCAAATACTGCAACAAATACCATTCGCGTTCAATATACTTTGGACGGCACAACTTGGACAAATTTTACAATGACAAGTGCCAATACAACATTTTGTAATGGTTCAATAGATAATGGTCGCTTCCAAAATAATGGTGTTGGTGATCAGTACCGTCGAATTTCAGTAAATTTTACAGCAATTACAGGCGCGAACAACAATGCAAATTTTGGGGTTCGAGTACTTGCTGCAAATTACCAGTCTACAACTGAGTTCAGACAAACGTCAAATCCTACATTGTTAGCTACAGGAGGTACATGGAGGTTTGACAATGTTTCATTCCAAGGATTGGCAGATGTATCAATTGCCTCAGCGAGTAATTTTGCTCAATATAATGAGAACATTGGATCGATTAATGTCCCTGTAACTGTGGCCAATGCAAATTCAGCAGCAATAAATCTAACTTTTGGTCTATCTGTTTATTCTGATGCTACTGAAAATGTAGATTATACGTGGACAAATACATTAACAATACCAGCAAATACAAACGGAGTTACTAATCTTCCAATTACAATCATTGATGATGCAATCGCTGAAAAAGCGGAAAGAATTGTTGTAAAAATTCTATCAGGTGTAAATGCAAATATTTCAGCAACCAACAACTATCAAATTATTTTTATCAAGGACAACGACTATGTTGCACCAACACCAACCAATGAATTGAACTTAAGTTTGTTAAGTTCATATTCGAATGGTACGACTGGAACTTCCTCTGCAGAAATCATTGCTTTTGACCCAACCGTTGATCGTTTATACATAGCCAACAGTATAGCAGGAAAGTTAGACATAGTTAATTTTTCAAATCCTGCAGCTCCACAAGCGATTTCATCGATAGATCTTTCAATTTACGGTGGAATTAATTCGGTTGTTGTTCATGACAGTATTATTGCTTGTGCCATTGAATCTGTTCCAGCTCAAAATAATGGTAAGGTTGTATTTTTTGATTACAACGGAAATTACATCAATCAAGTTGAGGTTGGTGCGATGCCCGATATGATCACATTTGATAGGACTTTCACCAAGTTACTTACTGCGAATGAGGGAGAGCCAGATGCAACCTATGTAAATGACCCAGTTGGTTCAGTTTCTATCATTGACTTAACTCCTGGTTATGTAGCTTTGACTAATGCGAACGTTACGAATGTTGGATTTACCGCATACAATGGTCAAGAAGCTGCGTTGCGTGCACAAGGTATCCGCGTTTTCTCATCTTCAGCATCAGTTGCCCAAGATTTTGAACCAGAATATATTGCTGTTACAGAGGACAATACAAAAGCATACGTTTCTCTTCAGGAAAACAATGCGTTAGTTACAATCGATCTAGCAACTAATACAATTACCTCTTTATCCGCATTGGGATATTCTGATTATTCAAGTGGTTCAGGAAACGCTTTAGATGCATCTGATCAAAGCGGTGCTGTTTTAATTACTGGAAATTTACCAATCAAAGGCACTTACATGCCAGATGCGATGGTTTATAAAACAATTAATGGTCAAGGTCTTTTATTTACAGCTAATGAGGGAGACTCTAGAGAATTTGGAAATGTTATAGATGCCAACAGAATTTCTTCTTCAACTTTCAACAATGTTTTAGACGCAACAGCTTTTCCTGATCAATCTATTTTAAGAAATAATAAATTTCTTGGTCGTTTGAGTGCATTAAAATATTCAGGAGATACTGACGGAGACGGTGATTACGATGAATTACATGTGATGGGTGGACGTTCATACTCTATTTGGAATGCACAAACGGGTGCTTTAGTTTATGACTCAAAAGACTTGATTGAACAAATTACAGCTAATCACCCAACTTTTGGAGCAATATTCAATGCATCCAATACTACTGGTGCACCGGCTTTAAAGAACAGAAGTGATGACAAAGGTCCAGAACCAGAAGGAGTTGCAGTATCAATAATCAATGGTTCTACATATGCTTTCGTTTCGTTAGAAAGAATTGGTGGTGTTATGATATTCAATGTTGACAATCCAAGTTCACCCGTATTTGTGGGTTACGCAAACAATAGATCTACAACCGTAAGTGGACCAGATTTAGGAGCGGAAGGAATTATTATTATTCCAGCTGTTGATTCACCAAATGGAAATACATTGGTAATTCTTGCCAATGAAGTAAGTTCAACATTATCAATATATCAAGTTAATACGTGTGCTGAGGTTTCAGGCGCTCCAATTACTTCTAGTGATTTAACTTTATGTCCAAATCAAACAACTCAATTAGCTGTTACAAACACGACAAATGTAACTTACGAATGGTTGTTGAATGGAAATACGATTCCAAATGCCATAGGTAATACATTTACCGCAAATCAAGCAGGAAATTACGCGGTGAGAGTTTCTAACTCGACTTTAGGATGTGTTGATACAACAAGTAGTATTATAGTTACTTCAATTGCCGCACCATCGGTTTCTGCAGGTCTGGATCAAACAGTGTGTGGAGGAACAAATGTAACGTTAACTGCATTAGGAGCATCGAGTTATGTATGGAATAATGGTTCTTCATCAGCCATACTTACAATTGCAACTGGAACAAATTCAAGTATTTCTTCCTACGTTGTAACAGGAACGGATGTAACTACTGGTTGTACTAAAAAAGATACTGTTTTAGTTATTGTTAATGGATTGCCACAAATTAATGCAGGAATTGATTTTAGTTCATGTGACAATGCTCAAATTACCTTGACAGCAACAGGTGGAGTAAATTACAACTGGTCTAATAATGTGATTAATGGTCAGTCGTTTTTGTTGGCTCAAACTACAACATTTACAGTAACAGGAACTGATGCAAATGGTTGTTCTAACTCTGATCAAGTTACGGTTACGATTTCAAGTGCTCCACAAGTTTTGTTAGAAAATGACATTCAAATTTGTGAGAATGAAGCGCCTATTCAAGTAAATTCCACGACAAATTCAGGTGGACTTACTTACTTGTGGAATACTGGTGATAATACTTCATCAATATCTACCTCTATTTCAGGTGAATATTATGTTGAAGTAACCGATGCAAATGGTTGTTCTGATAGCGATACTATAACGGTAACTGTTTTTGAATTACCTGGAGCAAATTTAGGTAATGATCAATCAGTTTGTTCGAATGAATTACCAACTACATTAGCTGTGCAATCAGCAGGTAATCAATTAAGTTACCTATGGTCAACAGGACAAACAACTCAACAAATTCAAGTTTCACAAACGGGCTCATATTCCGTAACCGTAATTAATTCGAATGGATGTGAATCCGCGGATGTTGTTCAGGTTCAAGTGTTAACTGCGCCAAATATCAATGCAGGAAATGACATAACTGTGTGTGAATATGATTTTCCAATTACATTAAATGCAACGGGAAATGGTGCTCAAGTTGAGTGGAGTAATGGTGCAACCACTCCATTTACTAATGTGACTGTAGGAGGAACATATTTTGTTACTACTACTGCTCAAAATGGCTGTCAGGCAACAGATTCTGTAGTTGTAACTTCTGATCCATGCGCAGGAATAGAAGAAAATAATATTGAGATTTCAATTTATCCAAATCCAACAAATGGTGCGATTTTCATTGCAATTAATGATAATAGTATATTTAATTTTGAATTACTCAATTCAACGGGTCAAAGAGTATTAAATGGATTGTTAAATGACCAACAAATTAACCTTGATAATTTAGCAAAAGGAGCTTATATCGTTCGGATCTTTAATTCTGAAAAAGAATTCTTCGATCGGATAATAAAGCAGTAGTTTTATTTCATAGTTTTTAGTGAAAAGTCGCTTTAATAAGCGACTTTTTTCTTTTTCAAGTCAAATTTATGAAGTAAAAAATCTATAAATCGAATTATTAGCGACTTGAAAAAATGTAAAAATAAATATTGCACAAAAGTAGGATGTTAAGGCATTTAATTAATTATCCCAAAACTAAACAATAAATACGGTGATGCTTTTTTAATTCAGAATTAACAGTCTCGAACTATGGTTTTATAAATTATTTAGCCTTGGTAAAGTAATAATTATAAAGCTCCACCTGAGCATGAAAAGGGGGTAAATTTCTTCTGCGATATCTATTTTTGAGGTCAGGAGAAATGAGTCGAGCTTTCACGCTTCCACGCCACTGATAATCAAATATAATATCCAATTCTTGCTGAATCGATTGTTCTTTAATTAAAACACCTACCTCAATTCGATTATCTAGATTTCGTTCCATAAAATCCGCACTCGTGAGAATGTAAATTGGGTTCCCGTTATTTTCAAATCGCATAAATCGAGCGTGTTCCAGATAGCGATCTACTATACTAATTACTGTGATGTTTTCACTAAGACCTTTAACATTTGGTTTTAGACAACAAATACCGCGAATGATCATTTCAATTTTGACACCTGCTTGACTTGCTTCATATAGTTTTTCAATAAGTTTCAAGTCGGTAAGGTTATTTAATTTGATTTTAATTTCGGCCTTCAGTCCAGTCTTTGAGTTTTTAATTTCCTGTTCGATAAGAATAGTTAACTTTCGTCGTGTATTGAAGGGAGAAACCAGTAAATTTCTAAAAACCGATCGTTCCAAATTGTTTTCTAATATTCTGAAAACGCGTTTCACTTCATTGGAAATATCGGTTTTAGCAGTTAAATAGCCCAAGTCTCCGTATATTCGGGCTGTTTTCTCATTAAAATTTCCAGTTCCGATATAGGTTATTAATTGTTCAGTTCCGTCTTTCAGACGTTGAATTTGGAGGAGTTTGGAATGGACTTTTAAATTCGGAACACCGTAGATTACCTTTGCACCAAATTCCTTTAGACGTTCACTCCAATAAAGATTATTTTCTTCGTCAAATCGAGCCTGAAGTTCAAATATCACAGTTACCTCTTTTCCATTAAAAACAGCGGCTAATAGAGCGTTCATAATATCTGACTTTTTCGCTACACGATAAATATTGATTTTAATTGTTTTTACTTTAGGATCAATCGCTGCCTCACGAAGTAAATCAATAACGTAATCGAATTTTTGATAAGGAAAATGAAGAATTACGTCCTTTTTCAGAATTGTCTGTATAATTCCATTTTGATTTTCAAGTTCAGGGTGATTACAAGGAGGTTGAGTTGGATAAATGAAATTTGGATTTGAAAAAGTTGGGAATGATGTGAAATCTTTGTTATTGTGATACCTTCCACCGGGAATAGTATTAATTCCAGCCTTCAAATTCAAACAATTTAGAAGAAAACTTAATAAATCATCTGGCATTTTTTCATCATAAACAAAACGAACCGGAACTCCTTTTTTTCTTTCTTTTAAACTTTTTTCAATTTTTTCGATAAATGGAAGTGTTAAATCGTCATCCAAATCCAATTCGGCATCTCGGGTGAATTTAAACGTAAAAGCAGTGACCTTTTTTGGTTTAAAAATCCTAAAGATTTCAAATAAGTTCAATCGTATAATATCATCTAATAAAATGACATCGGTTTTATCGTTATCCATTAAAAGTTTAAATCGGGATGCATCGGTTGGAATCTGAATTAAAGCATATTTAATTTTTCCTTTCGAATCCTCAATTTTTACGGCAAGATAAATGGCATAGTCTCTTAGTTTCGGAAATGCATTTTTTTTGTCTAAAATTATCGGAAAAATAACATGACGGAGTTCATCTTGAAAATACTTAGTAAGTTTATAAGTTTGATTCTCATTCAGGTTTCCTTCATTAATGAAATGAATGCCGTTCTCCTTTAACTCAGATGATATTTCTTTAAATGCTTCTTCAAACTTCTTTTGTTGTTTTAAAACAACGTTTCTAATTTCTTGATATAGTTCTTGTGCATTGCCCTTGAATCCATTAATGTTTTGTTTTTTTAATAATGCTAATCTCCGAACGTTGGCAACTCGAACACGATAGAATTCATCCATATTATTTGAATAGATTCCAAGAAATCTTATTCTTTCAATTAGGGGTACAGAATGATCAGTCGCTTCTTGAAGAACGCGTTCGTTAAAAGATAGCCAGCTAAGTTCTCTGTTTACGGTATGCACCTTCAAAGATGGCATTGAAAAGCGAGAATTGAAAGTAAAGTATGTTAAAAATATATTAAGATTCTATACGTATACAAATAAGTATCAAATATTATCTTATCAAATTCAAGTGGCCAACCGCTGTGCGTTTATCGTCACTGTTTAACGTTTTGAAACGTATTTTCCATGTGTAAACTCCATCAGGACATTTTCTACCATTGAAATAAGTTCCGTCCCAGCCTGCATTTACATCACGACTTTCCCAAATTAACTCTCCCCAACGGTTGAAGAGATATAACTCAAAAAAGAATGGATCAAAGCCACTGTAGAAAACGACATGCCAATTTTGGTTGAATTGGTCGTTATCTGGTGTAAATGTGTTTGGCACCCAAAATATGATTTCATCTTCCTCAATACAATCCTCAAGAACTGTAACTATAACTGTATCCGTTCCTGAACATCCTGCATTTGTTGTGCCTTGAACTATGAATTCTGTTTCCCCAACATTTGGTAAATATGGAAAGCCATTTTGAAGTCCAAAATTCCAGGAGTATGTATTTGCACCTGATCCAGTTAAAGTAATCTGGTTCCCAACACAAGTTGTAATATCTGGTCCTCCGTCAACAATCGGGAAATCCTCTATTGTAATTGTGTAGGAATCATTAGCTGGGCAAAGAGGACCTGGACTTGTATAGGTAATGGTATAAATCCCAGGCAAGGAATTGGACAAGTCGATGTTTCCATTGGAACTATTCAAACTTAATCCTGTTCCACTCGAAAAAGTACCACCTTGGGTGCCTGAAACAGTCGCAATTGGGTCAGGATCATTTAAACAAAGTAGGTTATCGTTATATGTTAAACTAGCTGTTTGCGCTCCAGTGTAGTTGCCACTAATGGTTACAGGACATCCATTGTCATCTTGAACTTGGAAAGAATAAGGTCCTGATTGCAATCCTCCAATAGTAATGGAACCTCCATTATTTGTGTTTGAATTAACTGCTTGAGCTGTTGAAGGTGTTAAACTTCCTGGTACAACACTGAAATTTGTTCCATTTAATTGAGCTGATCCCCCAGAAATTGTAGCAGTGACAGTGCCATTCGCACAATTTTGAGTTTGTGAAGAAGTTATTTGTGGAAGATATTGAACAACAATTGGAGTTCCGAGTTCATAACAATCTTGCGCAGGTAAAATAACATAACTGTAGATTCCATCTTGAAGACTGTACATTGTTAATGGAACTAAATAAACCGTGTTATTTGTAAATGTACCCGCTGGAAAAGCGTTAATAAGTGATAAGTTATTAACATCAGAAATATTAGGTGTATTTGCTACGACTCCAAGTAAACATGGGTCGTCTTCAACTCCTAAGCCTGAGGTTGCACTTTGAGCGGGAGTTAAACCAACAGATGGTGGGCAAGAATAAATGAGCCATGCAATACCTGGATCATATACAGGAGCATTTGCATCAAAATTTGGTGAATTTGGATCAGTTGCTCCCACTATTTCAGCAGGTGGGGTCCAATTATTATTTGAAGCTATGAGTAACGTATCACCAAAACATATCTTATTCGTAGAATTTGAATTTCCGTTGATGTTGGTACTAAATGTTCCTGCATCAGCAGGACACGTACAAGAAGGAGGAGCGGTATAATCCAGTGTTGCGGAACAAGAACCATCAGCTGAAAAACTTGCCGTAATGGTACAATTTGCCCCATTTGCATTACCCGTTAAGCTATAATTCTGAGATGTGCCAAAAGGAGCATTAAATGTTTGTGAGCCTCCACAAGAATTTGTAAGTGTCAAGGTTCCCGTGGTTGGTGGATCTGTATAGGAAACGGAGCCGTTAATTGAATATGTATTGTTGGTTCCATTGCATGCCGATACAGTTCCTGTTATACCTGTGAAACTACAAGTAGGGGTAACAATTGAACAATCTGTAGTCGCTGTTCCACTGCCAGAAAATGAAATATTTGTAGGAGAATTTGAAAAATTAGTGATTAATAGAATATACACTTCTCCTGCCTGTGCGCTCGCAATATTGGCTGTTTCTGTCGCTGCTGTTGAGAAACTACAGTCAACAACAGCGTTTAAATTTGAACCTGTTGTCGCGTTTCCGAAGTTGTTGCAAAATGTCATTGCGTTCGCATAGCTAGTATATGGACCATAAAGAATAAAATCTATATCAACTGCAGATGAGTTGGTCATATTTATATCTAAAGTTCCGGGCTGGGCGATTTCCATATAATACCATTGTGGATTGGGCGAACTTGCTAAACAATCGTAATTATTTCCTGGATAAGTTACGCTTGCATCAGTTTGATTTGTACCAGCAGGGAAAGTATACGTATCTTCTGCACAAAATGGTTCGGTAACGCAAGCATTTAATGTTGAGCATGATGCAGGTGCATTGTAGTTTTGTGTTATTGTGCAACCAGTGTTTGCAGAAAAAGTAGCTGTAACAACACAATTCGATCCATTAGCAGTTAAATTTGAAAAGGAGTAATTTAAGGGGGAAGTAAATGGTGCGTTAAAGGTCTGAGTACCTCCACATGGGGTTGAGATGGTTAAAGTTCCCGTGTTCGGCGGATTTACAAACGATAAAGCACCATTTACAGTATATAAATCATTTGTACACGATGATGGAGTTGCTGTTAACGATGTGATTGAACAGTTACAAGATGCAGGTGCTAAATAATTTTGAGTAAGCGTACATGCCGCATCCGATGAAAACGAAGCTGTAACCGTACAACCAGCTCCATTGGCAGTTAATCCCGTTAAGTTGTAAGCTTGCGGTGATGTAAAAGGTGCATTAAACGTTTGAGTCCCACCACAAGAACCTGTTATGGTTAATGTTCCAGCGGTTGGTGGATTTGCAAATGAAATATTCCCACTTAAAGAATATTGATTACCAGAACATGTTGTTGGTGTGGCTGTAATTCCTGAAATTGAGCAATTACAAGAAGTAGGGGCTGTAAAGTTTTCGGTCAATGTACAACTAGGGGCTGCAGAAAATGATGCGGTCACGGTGCATCCGGCTCCATTTGCTGGTAAACCTGTGAGGGAATAAGTAAGGGGAGATGTAAAAGGAGCATTAAATGTCTGCGTGCCTCCACAAGATGAGGAAACTGTCAATGTTCCAGTTGCTGGAGGATTTGAAAAACTTACATTTCCGTTCAAAGAAAATTGATTTGATGAACAAGCAGTTGGTGTGGCGGTAATTCCCGAAATAGAACAGTTACAAGCCGCAGGAGCTGTATAATTACCTGTATTTGTACAGGACGTGTTATCAGAAAATGATGCGGTAACAGAACAAGCCGCACCATTAGCAGTCAAATTAGAAAAAGAATAATTTAGTGGAGAAGTAAATGGAGCGTTGAATGTTTGCGTTCCCCCACACGAACCTGTAACTGTTAAAGTCCCTGTAGTTGGCGGATTGGTAAAACTAATTTGTCCATTAACATTATATTGATTTGTATTACAGGCAGTTGGTGTTGCAGTTACAGATGTAACGGAGCATGGTGAAACACAACTAACTGGAGCAGTATAATTTTGTACTGTGTTACAATTCGGGAAATTCGCGAATGTTGCCGTAACCGTGCAACCTGCTCCATTGGCAGTTAGCCCTGTAAAGTTGTAAGGAATATTTGTAAACGGTGCCGGAAATGTTTGGGAGCCACCGCAACTATTTGTTATTGTGACGGTTCCTGTATTAGGGACAGAAATCCCTGGACCTCCCGTAACCGTTAAGTTTCCACTTACCGAATACGTATTGTTGCTACAGGCACTTGGAGTTGCAGTTAATGCTACACCACAGGTGAATGAACAATCAGCTGAACCTGAACCACTTGTTTGAGAAAACGTTATTGTACCGGCTTGGTTAGAAAAATTTGTAATTAAAAGTATGTATGTTTGTCCAACTTGGGCATTAGGTATAGCGACATTTTCGGTTGCTGCAGCAGAATAACTACAATCAATTGGAGTGCCGTTTGGAAATGGGTTGCCACATCCCGCTGCCAATGAAGAATAAGGTCCCCACAAAGCAAAATCCACATCTAATCCCACGCCTGAGGTTGATGACTGACTAATTGTAAAGCCCATAGGACCATTTTGATCCACTTCCATGTAATACCAAGTAGGATTTGGAGTGGACCCCAAACAATCTACTGAACCTAAATTGGGAACATTGGTACTATTGTTAAATGTGTAATTAGTTCCAGTACAAAAAGGATCAGCACCAAGACAGCCTGTTTGGGAAATCAATTGCTGACAATTGATAACAAATAGTAAAATTATAATAATCGATCTGTGGCCTCGCATCTAAAAATCAATCTTCGAATTTATACCAAAACTCTTCTTTGATTAGGCTTTTATTTGCTTTTGCCCAATTCTTAGCAATAATTTTATTCTCCTCAAAGGTATTATACTTATCGTACTTAGGAAAATCAGTAGGAATCTCTCCAGAATGAAAAAAGGTTTTTAATTTTTCAGGTCGAACCACATATTCACTGTAGTATTTACCGCCTTCTTTCTTCTCTTGAACCTGAGATTTTAATTGACTTTTAGACTGAACTTTTACTTGTGCATTTACAGAAAGGGCCAAAGTAAAAATCGAAAATGAGAGAAAATATAATTTTAGCATAACAATTAATTGGTTTAAATGTTGACGACAAATGTAAAAAAAAGTTGCCTTGTTTTTATCCACTATCTTTTTTTAAATCAACAATTTATTACACAAAACTAATACAACTTCAAAATAATTATATTTTTGCTAGGTATAAATGTTACCTGTAATATCAAAAATAGAATTTTATTTGCCAGAAACAATTCTGACTACAGAAGAAATGTCCAATTATTTTAAAAAGAATTTTGAGGTCACATTTAAAAATACTGGAATTCGAAAAAGACACATTCGGGCAATAAATCAAATAGGTTCAGATTTGGGATTTGAGGCAGCGAAGAAGTTGCTTGAAAGGAATCCAGAATATTATTCAAAAATTGATTTTATTATCTTTTGTACAGAAGGATTAGACTACAAGGCTCCAACAACCTCCAGCACGCTGCACTACAGATTGGGTTTGAAGGAAAATTGTGGGTGTATCGATATGCCAATGGGATGTGCAGGATACATTTATGGATTAAGTTTAGCAGATTCAATTCTTAAGTCGGAAAATGCCAATTGCGTATTGTTTATTGCTGCTGATATACCATCAAGTGTAATTCACTCGGAGGATTTTGATATGAGGGTATTGTTCGGAGATGCAGGTACAGCTACAATAATAGAAAAAAAAGAATCAGGTAAAATTGGGAAATTTGTTTTCGGTAACGATGGTTCTGGAATTAAAAATTTACTTGTTGAGAGAGGTTCTACACGTTCCCCAATTGATATGGACTATATAAACGAATATGCCGATGAACCTCAGAATTTAGCCCACGGAAGAATGTCGATGAATGGTCTAGAAATTACTCGTTTTTCGTTGGATAAGGTTCCAGATCTTCTAAATAAAACGCTTGAAAAAAATGAGGTTTCATTTGATGAAATTGATCTTTTTGTTTTTCATCAAGCTAGTTCAATTATTCTAAAATCGTTGAAAAGAAAGTGCAAAATTCCAGACGAAAAATTTTATGTCTATTTGGAAGAAGTTGGAAATACGGTTTCGTGTTCAATTCCAATTGCTTTGTTTCATGCTGAATTGGAAGGTAAACTGAAGAGAGGTGATCGAATTATGTTACTTGGTTTCGGTGTTGGATATTCTTGGGGAGGAACTATTTTGGAATATTAAAATTGATATCTTTGAACATGAATATCCAAGAATTACTAAATCAAATTGAGGCTGAATTTGAAGAAATCGAAAAAGGTACTCTGCAGGCGAATAGTTCCATTCGCGATATGGAAGGTTGGAGCAGTATGCACGCACTTATTTTGATTGCTCTTGTTGATAATCACTATGATGTTCTGTTGACTGGAGAAGAATTGAAAAGTGTATTGACTGTTCAGGATCTCTTCGAAGTAATTTCAAAAAGGATTGCCTAGTGGCAAAATTTTCAATTGATAACGTAAAAATAGACGCAATTTATTCGTGCGTGCCATCTCAAAAAGTAAAAACGAGCGATTATTCTCATTTTACTGAAGCCGAGTCCTTGCTTTTTGAGAAAACTACTGGTATTAAAGAAAGACGGGTTGCTTCCGAAGAGTTTACTTGTTCTGATTTATGTTACAGGGCTGCCGAAAGTTTGTTGACTGATTTGAATTTGAATAGGGAAGATATTGACGTAATAATTTTTGTTTCACAATCTCCAGATTATTTTCTTCCTGCAACAGCTATTGTCCTTCAAGAAAGATTAGGTTTGTCAAAGAATTGTATAGCATTCGATATCAATCTAGGTTGTTCAGGCTACGTTTACGGTTTGTCTGTAATAACAAGTTTATTAAAAAATGGTCTACGGAAAGGGCTGCTTCTGGCAGGAGATAAATCCACGATTTCAACTTCATTCAACGATAAGTCGACTTACCCACTTTTTGGTGATGCCGGATCTGCAACTCTACTTTCTGTAAGTGTGAATTCGAAAAAAATGTTCTTCGATTTGCATTCAGATGGAAGCGGAAAAGATGCCATACTTATTGAATACGGTCATTCCCGTTTTCCCTATAACTCTTTTTTGGATGAGGAAAGAGAATATGAGC
The DNA here is from genome assembly GCA_964534395.1 of uncultured Lishizhenia sp. Taxonomy (GTDB): domain Bacteria; phylum Bacteroidota; class Bacteroidia; order Flavobacteriales_D; family Crocinitomicaceae; genus UBA952. Next base: position 5,880 of record CAZHOW010000027.1, on the reverse strand, counting down.
CTGGAGTTGTTCGTTCTCGAAATCATTTGGCGCTTGACGGAATGAAGGTATTTAATTTTGCATTAAAGGAGGTTGCGAAGTCGATAGCTGAATGTTTGAGTTTTGCAGATGTGAAACAGGAAGATGTAGATTATTTTGTGTTACACCAGGCAAATAAATTAATTAACGATTCGGTCCGAAAAAAAATGAAGTTGACGGATGATAAATTCCCTATGTCCATCGAATATTATGGAAATACAAGTTCAGCATCAATTCCACTCACGATTTGCGTTGCACTTCAAGAAAAAATTGAAAATAAAGAACTAACCATGATCTTAAGCGGATTTGGTGTAGGATTATCTTGGGCGAATGTTTTATTGGAAATAGGACCATTAAAGGTGAGGACTTTGGAATATGATTAATCTCGAAAATAAAACCATAATGGTAACGGGTGCAACAGGTGGAATTGGCAAAGAAATTGTATCCACTTGTCTTTCTCTTGGCGCAAAAGTATATGCTGTTGGAAGGAATATCTATAAGTTGGAAGGATTGAATCAAAACAAGAAATTGATTGTGATAAAATGCGACTTAACAATTTCGGAAGAGGTTGATGGTGTTCTATCTGAAATCGAAAAAGTTGATGGCGTTGTCCATTGTTCGGGTAGAATTTATCCTTATCCAATTAAATTTATCAAAGAAAAGCAATTCAAGGAAGTTTATTCAGTCAATACTGAAACCATTATCACGTTGACAGCTCGACTTTTTCAACAAAAATTGTTAGCGAAAAGAGCATCTTTAATTTTTATGTCTTCCATATCTGTTCAGCATCCATATATGGGAGGAAGTTTATATGTTTCTTCTAAGGCTGCAATTGAAGCGTTTTCAAAATCTGTAGCTTTGGAATTCGCGCATGAAGGAATTCGATCGAATTGTATCGCTCCTGCCTTAGTTCAAACGGAGATATACGAACAAACGAGGAAGGCATACACTGAAGATCAATGGGAGAAGATTTTAAGTCAGTACCCATTAGGAATTGGTAAACCAAAAGATGTCGCAAATCTCGCTGTTTTTCTATTAAGCGATTTAAGTTCTTGGATCACGGGAACCACAATTACAATGGATGGTGGGCTGCTATTGAATAGCAATCGATAATAGTCTAGTGACCCTCAGGAGCAAGTCTTAGAACAATTCCATTAATTGATTCATCTAAGTGAATCTGACAACCAAGTCTCGAATTTGGTTTTACGAAAAAGGCTTGGTCCAACATGTCTAATTCAGCATCGCTTTGATCAGGTAGGTTAGTATCTGATTCCAAATAACATTGACACGTCGCACACATAGCCATTCCTCCACATTCCCCAAGTACAGGTAGTTCGTAAGCCTTGCATAACTCCATGATATTCATATTCATATCTGTAGGACCCACTAATTCATGTGAAATACCCTCTCTGTCAATGATTGTGACTTTTATTTCGTTCATATTGCAAAGTTAGTCTAGAATAAAAAGTTGTAAGATAGGATTCATTTAATTTTTTAACAATATCGAATCAATTGTATATCCTGAGCATATTCGTTCCATCAAAAACGGTCAAATATTGCCTTAGTCCGAATGAACTATTTGAAATAGGCATTCCATCATAAAGAGAGAATGTAGCATTATTACATGTATCATTCAATTGCAAGAAGTTGTCTTCATCAGGAAAAAGGGGAGAGGAACATGTGCCATCAGGGTCTTCCGGAGAATGGCGGTCAAATGCAATGAATTCTTCAATTGATCGTCTGTAAACAATAATTCCGCGAGATCCGCCATTTACGTAACACCAACCTCCAACACCATTTAAAGCGTTATAAGTGGGTAAATTAATGTCAATGGTTATGTCGAATGGAATGTTTGGAACAGGGTTGACAACGTTTTTACGGCATCCCACCAAAAACAAAAGAGGTAACAAAATTGAAAAAAATCGTATAACCATCAATGTAAAGTTATGCAATTTACTCGATTTATATTTATTTTTTCCATTCTATTTTTTTCCTTTCAATTAGGACATGGTTCTACTTTTTCATTTCAAGATAGAAAGGAAAGAGCCTTTGAAAGAAAACGTAAGAAGGAGCTAAAACGTGAAAAAAAGAAGCAAAGAGCTAAAAGGAAATACCTAAAAAAGAAATATAACCGTCATTTAAAAATTCAAAGTAAGCAGAATCGAAGACACATAAAAAAGACTCGACGAAGAATGCGAAAGGAAATTAGAAGAAAAAATTAAATTTCAATTCTGTTTTAACGAAACACTTAGATTGAGACCTTACATTTCTCGTTTACAAGAAGGGTTTTTATTTCGTTTACTGATAAATGCGAAAAATCGGATTTGAGCATCTCTCTCTTTTGTTTGGACATCATTTTTAAATGTAAACCTTCGTAAAAGCGTCTTATCTCTGTTTCGTTTTCCAAAATTAGACCAGGGACAACATCAATTTCGTTTGCGTCATTTTTGGCTACCATTGTAAAATAGGAACTGTTGGTATGTGAAATTATTCCAGTCTTTGGGTACAATGCTTCAACTCGAATCCCAACAATCATGGACGATTTTCCAACATAGTTTATGCTTGATTTCAATGAAACAAGTTGGCCAACTTCCACTGGATTAATGAATTCGACACCATCCACCGCAACAGTTACGCAATAACCACCATAATGTTTTGAAGCAGTTACATAAGCTACTTTGTCCATTAATGATAACAAAATACCTCCATGTATTTTACCTCCAAAATTGGAATATGACGGAATCATTAATTCTGTTAAAACTGTTTGAGATTCTGAAACCGTTTTATATGATTTATCCATAATTCATTTCGTATTTTAAACTTAATTTCAATTTAAATATTATAATCAATATCGCGGAATTTGCAGTTAAGTGTTACGCTCATGGAATATTAATTTTTGGAAGGAGCACAATTTAATTAAAATAGTTTCACCCCAATTGAATAACTTTTTCCTCCCAACTTACTATAAGCTCATCTAGGATTCTTTTCTTTTTCTCGTATTCAGTTAAGACGAGCTGATTTTCTTCTTTTTCAAAATCGAGCTGAGAAATTAATTCATCCATTTTTTTTAAATCACCTTCAATAGATGCAATCTCTTTTTCCAAGGATCGGATTTCTTTTTCAAGTTTGGAATTTATTGTTGCATCATTTTGCTTTTGAGAGTCTTGTTTTATGGTTTTTATTGGTTCTTTCCTTTCTTCTACTGGAACTACCTTTCTATTCATTTTGTAATCAAGATATTCTTGTAGCGTAAAATGATGAATCTTCAAATTATGATTTTCAATATCCCATATGCGGTTCGTTAAATCTTGTAGAAATTCTCGGTCATGTGATACGATTATAAAAGTGCCTTCATAGTCTTTTAAAGCTCTTTTTAGGACATCTTTGCTTTGGATATCAAGATGATTGGTCGGTTCGTCAAGAATTAAAAAATTTGAAGGACTGAGTAAAAGTTGACACAGTGCGAGTCTTGTTCGCTCACCTCCTGAAAGAACACTTACTTTTTTCTCAATATCTTCATTGCTAAAAAGAAAAGTACCAAGTATCGTCCTTAAATCTTTTCTGATTTCACCTTTTGCAACGTCATCAACTGTTTCAAAAACAGATTTGTTTTTATCGAGATTTTCGGCTTGATCTTGTGCAAAGTAAGCGACATTTACATTGTGTCCATAATTGACGATCCCTTCGAATTCCATTTCTTTCATGATGGCTTTAAGCAAGGTAGATTTCCCAACGCCGTTTGGACCTAAAAGAGCAATTTTTTCACCTCTGCCAAGTGTTATATTTACATTTTTAAAAAGTAATTTTTCACCATAGGATTTGCCGAGATTATCCAGTTCTAAAACCCATTTTCCTGGCTGTACACTTAATGGAAATGTAAGTTTCATTTTGGAAGTCGGATCCTTTTCAATTTCTATTCGTTCTGTCTTTTCCAGTTTTTTAATCAATGACTGAGCAAAAGCGGCCTTACTACTTTTCGCTCTGAATTTATTGATTAGTGTTTCGGTTTGCTTAATTTCTTTGTCCTGTTGTTTTTTCGCTGAACTCAACCTTTCCAATTCCTCTGTTCGGACCTCTTTGTACTTTGTATATGGAAATGGAAAGTCAAATATTTTACTAAGGCTAATTTCAAGAGTTCTTTTTGTAACGTTATCAAGAAACATGCGGTCATGTGAAATTATTATTACCACGCCATCAAATCGCTGTAAATAATTTTCCAACCAACTAATTGAAATGATATCCAGATGATTTGTTGGTTCATCCAGAAGTAGAATGTCTGGTTCGTTAACCAAGATTTTAGCTAATTCAGCTCTCATTTTCCAGCCTCCAGAAAATGTATCCAGGCTTCTATGGAGTTCCGCATCTGAAAATCCCAGACCATTTAAAGTCGTTGTAATTTTCTCTTCCCACTGAAAACCGTCAATTAATTGAAAATCGTGGTTTAATTCACTTAACTCGTCTAAAAGAGCAAGATAAGATGTGCTCTCATAATCCGTTCTAGATACCAATTGTTCGTTGATTTCATCAAGTCGCGTTCGGATGAAATTTAATCTTTCGTTTGAAAAATTCAAAAAATCAAAAACCGTTTTTGTTGAATCAATTTTAATATCTTGCGTCAAAAAACCAATATTTGTTCCTTTGGGTGTGTGAATTCCTCCTTCAGTTGGTTTTATCTTTCCCGATAAAATTCGAAGCAAAGTTGATTTGCCAGCTCCATTTTTCCCAACAAGTCCTACTTTTTCGCCTTTATTTATTTGTACGTTAATTCCTTGAAATAAATATCCTTGGGGTAAAAAATATCCTAAATTATCTAGGTTGATCATAACGCGAAATTACATTTTAATTTAGTTGAATTCTAAATTTGATTGCTAAGTTTATTTTCTTAAAAAAGCATAATTTGAACTTCCATTCAAAAAAAATGTTTAGCTTTAGATAATTAAATACAATACAAATGGGAAGACCACCAACAAAACCGGCTAGATTAAAAAACGGATTTTACATTGAAGTCAAAACGCAAGGATCTAGTGCTATTCTAATTAGAAGAGATACAAAAGAGCAGATGCTAATTGCTGCGGAGGATTACTCACGCACTAAGGATGTAACAATCAAGGGTGAAATGTTGAATGATAAATGGATCAATGATTAGCGGCTCAGACAGAGAAAATTCTCAATCAATAAATTCATTAAAATATCGTTTTCCACTTTGGTTGACGATATTTTTTTTGTTATTAGTTCTAGTCCCAATTTTAATTTTTTCCAATCAACTTTTTCTTGCCAAAATTTCCGGTCTTACTTGCTTGATTCTCGTCATTGTTGCGCTTAGAGTTTGGCTTAGCATTTCAAAGATAAATTCATCCAAAGTTGCGCGAGTTGTTCTGAACAATAATCAGATTTTTGATCTTGAGCGCAAATATACCTTTTTGAAGACTCTAGCCAATTCCGAGAAACAAATATTATTTCATCGAACCGGCTTATTGCTTGCTGAATTATCTTTAATTTCTGACGATGAAATTTCGTTGAGTGATAGGATTGAACTGGCATTTAATATTTCAATATTAATCGTTGATAATGAGTACAAATCCTATAATGGATTATCTTTTGAAATCTCAAAATTTAAGTTCGATAAAGATTTTTCATTATCCGTAATGGATGATTTATATTCCAAAAACATGATGCTTTCTGATTACAAAGCGAAACTTTCTAATTCTGATGCATTTGATAAATTGAGGGTTAAATTAGCTGATTTCTAGACCCTTCAATTTAAAACCTATACAATGTCAAAATCTTTTTTTAAAAAAAACTTTGAGAAAAGTATTGTTAGAATAAAAATGATGTATATCTTTGCACCCCGATTTCGATGAA
>CAZHOW010000026.1:0-28440 GCA_964534395.1 uncultured Lishizhenia sp. | reverse complement strand
TTAAAAATACCTACCGTCATTGGATGGAAAACGTTAAGGATTGGTGTATTTCACGTCAGTTGTGGTGGGGACATCGCATTCCAGCTTGGTATTTTGGTTCAGGAGCAAATGATTATGTAGTTGCCAAAACAGCTGAAGAAGCACAATTACTTGCAAAAGAAAAAAGTGGAAAAGATATTTCTTTATCCGATTTAAGACAAGATGAAGATGTTTTAGATACCTGGTTTTCAAGTTGGTTATGGCCGATTTCTGTTTTTAATGGATTGACAAGAACTGGAAACGAAGAAATAAAATACTATTATCCAACAAACGACCTAGTAACCGCACCTGAAATCATGTTTTTCTGGGTAGCAAGAATGATAATTGCGGGTTACGAATACTTGGGCGATTTACCTTTCAAAAATGTTTATTACACTGGAATTGTACGTGATAAATTGGGTAGAAAAATGTCTAAGTCGTTGGGTAATTCGCCCGATCCGATTGATTTAATTGAAAAATACGGAGCTGATGGCGTTCGTGTTGGAATTTTAATCTCATCACCGGCAGGAAATGATTTACCATTTGATAGTTCTCAATGCGAGCAAGGGCGTAATTTCACCAACAAAGTCTGGAATGCCTATCGACTAGTTTCCGCATGGGAGGTAAAAGAAATGGAGCAACCAAAATCTTCGATAATGGCAATCGAGTGGTTTGAAAATAGGTTCCAAACGGTGTTAGCTGAAATCAATGATTTGTTTGATAAGTTCAGAATTTCTGAAGCCTTAATGGCGATTTATAAGTTGGTTTGGGATGATTTCTGTTCGTGGTATCTCGAAATGATTAAACCAGGTTACGAACAACCAATTGATTCTCGAACATTGGAAACAACAAAGGATTTCTTTGAAAATTTATTAAAATTAATGCATCCGTTTACGCCATTTGTTGCGGAAGAATTATGGCATCAATTGCGAAACAGAAAAGAAGGTGACGATATTATCATCGCAAAATGGCCGGAAGTTCAACATGCATATTCAGAGATATTAGCCAAGTTCACCCTTGCGGAAGAAATTATAACAAACATTCGTAACGTTAGAAAGAATAACAATATCGCGAACAAAGTGAAGCTGGAATTATTTGTCCGTAAAAACAAAGAAACTGATTCGTCTTTCGATTCTGTGATTGTGAAAATGGGTAATTTATCTGTCATGGAATATGTACCTGAAAAGGTAAATAATGCCAATTCATTTATTGTGGATGGAAATGAATTCTTTATTCCTTTTGGTGATTCGATTGACGTTGAAGCTGAAAAATCAAAATTGACTGAAGAACTCAGTTACGCTAAAAAGTTCCTTGAAAGCGTTCAAGGGAAACTGAAAAATGAACGATTTGTTGCAGGTGCACCAGAACAAGTAGTAGCTGTAGAAAGGAAAAAAGAGGCTGATGCCTTGGCGAAAATTGCGTTGTTGGAGGAGAAATTGAAGTCCTTGGGAATTTAAAAGTTTTAGAGTGAAAAGTTAAGAGGGAATATTAATCACTCTTAACTTTTATCTTTTAACTCTAAATCTCAAAAATCTAAGCGTCTATTTTCGCGTATTTCGCATTTTTCTCAATGAATTCTCTACGAGGTGGAACGTCATCTCCCATTAACATCGAGAAAATTTGATCACATTCAGCAGCATTTTCAATCGTTACTTGACGAAGCGTTCTGCTCTCCGGATTCATCGTTGTTTCCCAAAGTTGCTCCGCGTTCATCTCACCAAGACCTTTGTATCGTTGAACGTTTACTGAAGATTCGCTTCCTCCACCTTTCAGTTCGTTAATTAAACGATCACGTTGATCTTCGTTCCAAGCATATTCGGATTTGTTTCCTTTCTTCACTTGGTATAACGGTGGAGTTGCAATGTAAATGTAACCATTCTCGATAAGTTCCTTCATGAAACGGAAGAAGAAGGTTAAAATCAATGTTTCAATGTGAGAACCATCCACGTCGGCATCACACATGATGATGATTTTGTGATATCTCAATTTTTCGAGGTTCAACGCTTTGGAATCTTCTTCAGTTCCAATTCTTACCCCAAGAGCTGTGTAAATATTCTTGATTTCTTCGTTTTCGAAGATTTTGTGTTGCATCGCTTTCTCGACATTCAAAATCTTACCACGTAATGGCATAATTGCCTGAAAATGTCTGTCGCGACCTTGTTTCGCCGTTCCACCTGCTGAATCTCCCTCGACAAAGTAAATTTCACAAGCAGCAGGATCTTTTTCGGAGCAATCAGCAAGTTTACCTGGCAAACCAGAACCAGTCAACACGTTTTTACGTTGAACCATTTCACGTGCCTTTCTCGCAGCGTGACGAGCACGAGCTGCCAAAATCACTTTTTCAACGATTAATCTTGCTTCATTTGGATGTTCTTCCAAATAAGCAGAAAGCATTTCAGAAACCGCTTGACTTACTGGAGCAGTAACTTCTCTGTTTCCTAGTTTGGTTTTTGTTTGACCTTCAAATTGTGGTTCTTGAACTTTAACGGAAACAACAGCAGTCAATCCTTCACGGAAATCGTCTCCATCAATTTCAATTTTTTCTTTGGCCAACATTCCAGAGTCTGTTGCATATTTTTTCAATGTATTTGTCAAACCTCTTCTGAAACCTGACAAATGCGTTCCACCTTCGTGCGTATTGATGTTATTTACATACGCCTGTATGTTTTCCGTGTAGGAAGTATTATAAGTCAAAGCAACCTCAACCGGAATATTTTCACGTTCCCCTTCAAAATAGATTACGTCTGAAATCAATGCTTCGCGATTACGATCCAAATATTGAGCAAATTCACGCAATCCACCTTCAGAATAATAAGTAGTTTTTGGCGATTCACCGTTGTCGTCAACTGTTCTTAAATCAGTTAGTGTAATTGTAATTCCTTTATTCAAGAAAGCCAACTCACGCATACGAGCCGCCAACGTATCGAAGTTATATTCAGTTGATTCGAAAATTGTAGCATCTGGCTTGAAAGTAACTTCTGTGCCTGTTTCATCAGATTCACCTACAACTTTCACGTCATAAAGTGGTTTACCAATGCTATATTCTTGTTGGAAAATTTTTCCTTCACGGCGAACAGTTGCTTTTAGTGCAATCGATAATGCGTTAACACACGATACACCTACTCCGTGCAATCCACCAGAAACTTTGTACGTGTCTTTGTCAAATTTACCACCGGCGTGAAGAACAGTCATTACAACTTCCAAGGCTGATTTTTTCTCCTTGGTATGCATTGCTGTTGGGATTCCACGACCATTATCTTTTACAGTAATGGAATTATCTTCATTGATAAAAACGTGAATGGTGTTACAATAGCCTGCAAGCGCCTCATCGATTGAGTTGTCAACGACCTCGTAAACCAAGTGATGAAGTCCTTTTATTCCAACATCACCAATATACATCGCGGGACGTTTCCTAACCGCCTCTAAACCTTCTAATACCTGAATGTTATCCGCTGAATAATTGTCTCTTTTTTCTTCTTCTGCCATAGCTCAATAAATTACTTTCAATGAATTTTGAAAGGATTCCAAAGATACGAATTATGTATACAGAGAAAATGAAGTGAGATAGCTCGAAAGCCTTAATTTATCAACAAAATGTTAATATTTCTATTTATTTTTCGATCCACTCGATGATTGATTTGTCATCTGGTTGAGTGCGAGGTGAAATTACTTTTTCCAACTCTCCTTTTTCATTCAATAAATACTTTTGAAAATTCCATTGAACCTCATTATCCTCCAAACCATTTTTATCTTTCGATGTTAAAAATTGATATACTGGATGCATATCCTTTCCTTTCACAGAAATCTTCGACATCATTGGGAAAGTAACACCATAATTTTTTTGACAAAATGTAGCGATTTCTTCATTTGAACCAGGTTCTTGTCCCATGAAGTTATTAGCAGGAAAACCAACAATTACAAAGTTCTTCGACTCGTATTTTTTATATAATGATTCTAATTTCTCATACTGAGGGGTTAATCCACATTTGGAGGCTGTATTTACGACCATCACTTTCTTCCCTTTTAATGAGGCGAAATCGAAATCATTTCCCTCTAAGTCCTTTACTTTAAATTGGTGTATGGATTGTTTTGTTGTCATAGTTGCTGAAAATAATAAAACGGCTAACGAAATAAATAGTGCTTTTTTCATATTTGATTTTTAATTGAAACAAAATAACGAAAAATAAGTTCTTTAATGGAACATTTTTTGTCAAGATTCGAATAAAATTTTGTTGTGCTTCGACTGATACTATTTTCTCTAGTTTGTTTACTGTCAAATATATTGATAGCTCAATTCAAGTACAGCGGTCAATGGCAGGGTATAATTGTGAAAAATGGTGCTAATTGGCAAGAAGGAAATCCCATTTATTTTGAATTTGAAATCATAAATAATTTGCTAGATGGAAAATGCCGGATTGAAAACTATTCGAAGGATCAATTCCGAATTTACAAACTTGGTGGCAAATTGGATTCCAATCGCTATTTAAACATTGTTCAGAAAGGTATTCTCAAAGAATCTTCTAAATCACCTGTTCCGTGTTTATTGAATTTCAACCTCACCTATAATTTCACAACGGGTTACCTGGAAGGTACTTACGAGCCGAAATGCCAGTCTGAAAGTGGAAAGATCATTCTATTCAAATCAAAATTCGACTTCAATGATAAACAGGAGCCTTTGCAAAATCATTCGTGGTTTGATCGCTTTGTAAACGACATGAAAGAAGGTCTGTCTTCTCCAGAACAGCGCTTAGTAGAATTACGAAACTTTAAATTTGATCCGATATATTTTGATTATGATAAACATGAAATAAAAACTGAATATCAAGAATACCTTCGAAAAATGATCAAAATGGTTAAAAGTCATTCTGACCTTCGAATTAAAATTACCGGACATACCGATGCAGATGGTTCTGACAAATACAATGTGCAATTATCGCAAAAACGCGTCAAGGCACTCATTCACTTTTTTGAAGAAAACGGATTGGATAAATCACGCGTAGTGATTGATTTCAAAGGTGAAAAACAGCCCGTAGATTCGAATAAAACGCCAGAAGGAAAACAACGTAATCGAAGGGTAGATTTCACTTTCATATAACGAAACAACGTCTAGTTGCGAATTGCGGACAAATAATTAATAAGTAGCAATTATACCGTTCACAATTACATTTCTTTTAACATATTTTTCAAAATCCATTTATATTTATTCCTAATTTTGCTTCGTCTCTAAGGGGTGCTCGAAAGGGCTGAGATTATACCCATTGAACCTGACTAGGATAATGCCTGCGAAGGGAAGATGACAGTGCTAATTGATTATTAATCACCAAGAATTAGCCCCTTGTTCTTGTTTAATTTTTAACTAAAATGAAGACAAGAATTGTTTATTTAGCGACTTTTTTATCGTTTTTTGGCTCTCTTTCAGCTCAAAAGAAATTGGAGGGAGAAGTGAAAGATAAGAGTAATCTCCCATTAACAGGAGTTAAACTTGAAATCGAAAACACAGATCTCATCACAAAATCAGATGAAAATGGAAATTTCGTTTTTTCTAATATCCAAGCGAAATCGTACGTGCTGATTGCGGAATTTCCGGGATTTTTAAAAGTTACTATTCCTTTGAAAGAAAGTGATTTCGATAAAAAGTTAACAATAACCTTAGAAAGTAATGCGAAGTCATTGGAGGAAGTTCAAGTTTCCGCTACACGAGCTGACCAACTGGCCACATCGTCAACAATTGTTAAACAAGGCAATCCCATTGAACGAAAGAATTTCGGGCAAGATATACCTATTCTATTAGAGGCAACACCATCCGTTGTAACAACTTCCGATGCGGGCGCTGGCGTGGGTTATACAGGGATACGAATCAGAGGAGTTGATGCATCTCGAATCAATGTTACGATTAATGGAATTCCAGTAAATGATCCCGAATCGCATGACGTTTATTGGGTAAATATGCCAGATTTGGCTTCCTCTATTGAGAATTTGCAAATTCAACGTGGTGTTGGCTCCTCCACAAATGGTGCTGCGGCCTTTGGTGCAAGCTTGAACATCAAATCGCAGGACATTTCCAAAAACGCATTTGCTTCGATTGATAATGCTTTTGGCTCTTTTAATACTTTAAAATCAACTGTGAAAGCTGGTACTGGTTTAATCAACAATAAATTTTCTTTGGAAACACGACTTTCACGAATTGTTTCTGATGGCTACATTGATCGGGCATCATCTAATTTACGTTCTTATTATTTGGCAGGATCTTACGTTGGGGAAAAATCAGTTTTAAAAGCAATTTTGTTCAGTGGAAAAGAAATTACTTATCAATCATGGTATGGAACACCAGAATCTCGCGTAAATGGTGACATTGCCGAAATGAATGCATATGCAGACCGAAATTTCTTGACAGATGAAGAGCGAGCAAATCTTCTAAATTCTGGACGAACATATAATTACTACACTTATAGAAACCAAGAGGACAACTACCAGCAAGATAATTTTCAATTGCATTACACGCGCTCCTTGAAACCAAACTTAATTCTAAATGTGGCTGGGCACTATACATACGGCCGAGGTTATTATGAAGAATATCGGGTTGATCAATCTTTGTCTATCTATGGTATAAGTCCGGTAATTGTTGGTGGGGACACAATTAATTCCACCGACTTAATTCGTCGTCGTTGGCTCGATAATGATTTCATTGGGGCTGTTTATTCGCTGTCTTGCAATAAATCAAAGTTCAATTTAACTTTCGGAGGATCTGCAAACACCTATATTGGACGACATTTTGGAGAGGTTATTTGGGCTCGAAATGCATCCGATTCAGAATTAGGAGACCGATATTATGATGAAGTTGGTCGAAAAACCGAATTCAGCAATTATCTAAAAGGAACTTATCGCCTTGGCAAGCTAACAGTCTCGGGAGATTTGCAATTCCGACACATTGATTATTCCTTCATCGGCTTTGATGATGTGAATGGTGAAATTAAAAATATTGAACAACAAGTAAACTTTAATTTTTTCAATCCGAAAGTATCAGCGAGTTATCAATTGAATTCAAATCATTCGTTTTTTGCAAGTTATGGTATTGCTAACAGAGAACCAGTGCGAAGAGATTTCCGTGAAAGCACGCCTACAAGTCGACCAAAACATGAAACGATGCGCGATTTGGAAGTGGGATACAATTTTATCAGAGAAAAATTCGCTTTATCCACTAACCTTTACTGGATGGATTACACCAATCAGTTGGCACTTACAGGGAAAATCAATGACGTTGGTGGTTACACGCGAACGAATGTAGCAGATAGTTACCGCGCTGGAATCGAATTAAATGGAAATTACAAAATCGTCAAAGGACTTCGACTGAATGCTTCAGTTTCTTTGAGCCAAAATAAAATCAAACAATTCGATGAGTATGTTGATGAATACTTGGATAATGAACCGTATTATCAACAACAAGTTATTTCACACACAAATACCGATCTCGCTTTCTCGCCAAATATTGTGGCAAATGGTGGATTTACCTATATGCCAATTTCAGGATTATCAATTGATTGGATGACAAAATATGTTGGGCGTCAGTTTCTCGACAATACATCGAATGTAAACCGAAGTATTAATCCATTTACCTTCTCGAATCTCATCGTGTCCTACACGATTAATAATTTGTTTTTCAAAGAAATAACATTTGGATTACAAGTGAACAACATTTTCAATGCGATGTATTCAAACAATGGATATACCTTCTCATACATTTACGGCGGACAAACCACAACGGAGAACTTTTATTATCCGCAAGCAGGACGAAATTTTATGGGAAGGGTTTTGATTAAACTTTAAGTAAGGAAACTATAAGAAATTCATACCTTTGGTAAAATTTCCTTTATGAAAAAAACTTTTAGCATCCTTTTTTCTTTGGTTTTAGCATCAAATTTTGTGATTTCTCAAGTAAATGATTCCGAATTAAAAGTATCTGAGTCAGATGAAATCACAAAACGCTATGATGCGCATTGGGCCGGATTCGATATTGGTTCACTAATATTAATGAGCGAAGGTTTTAATTCAACTTTTGAAAATAATCCTTATTGGGAAAATAATATTGGTAAATCTAGCTCGGTTAATTTAAACCTGTTAGAATATAAATTACCAATTTTCAAGCAGTATTTCGGCATTACAACCGGTTTAGGATTAGCATTTTCGACAGTTGGATTTCGAGAAAATTTTGTCCTTTTCCATAATCAAGATACCGTTTTTGCGGTGAATGACACGTTACAATCGTACCGAAATAACGGTTTAACTGCAACTTATTTAACCGTTCCGCTTTTACTTGAGTTCTCAACGAAAGCAAAACAAAAAAAGAATTTCTATGTTGCCGCTGGTGTTGTTGGAGGTTTGCGCCTTGGTTCGAGCACAACTAGAACAGGTAAATATGAAAATGGTGATCGATTTCAAAATGTGGTTCGTTCTAAATACAATCTGAATCCTGTTACATTAGATGCCACTTTAAGAGCAGGTTATGGGTGGATTGGACTTTATGCTTCCTATCAGTTGAATTCACTTTTTAAGAATAACAAAACTGTTGAGGTTTATCCATTCAAAGTTGGCGTGACATTTAATGTTGATTTTTTCGAAAAGGAAAAATCAGACAAAGACGAGGAAAGCGTTGATAGCAAGTAGTTTCATTCTTTTATTCACTTTTCTTTAGTGAGGATAAAAAGTATAGAATAAAACCTATACAAACTCCCATTGAATTGGCCAAAGCATCGAGCCAAGAGGGCTGTCTTCCAGGAACAAAACCTTGTAAATACTCTAACAGCAAGCCATATCCAATGAGTAAAGGTATGTAAAAAGCAAATGCTTTAAACTTATTGACCACCAAACCAACATTCAAACTTAGAACCGCATAGGCAATAAAATGATTGATTTTGTCGTGCTCTCCAATTTTCTCAATTGATTTCGGAGGTAACAAACTCAGAATGGCAATTCCGATAAAAACAAGAATTAATGAAATCAATAAGAGTTTCTCCTTATTCACGTTCATAACCGAATTTTTCTCCTTTTTCGATTGCAGGAATTCCATCTTTCATCCAAATTGGCATTGGTTTACCTTGTAAATAGTGGTCGAAGAATTGTCGCATT
The DNA here is from genome assembly GCA_964534395.1 of uncultured Lishizhenia sp. GTDB lineage: Bacteria > Bacteroidota > Bacteroidia > Flavobacteriales_D > Crocinitomicaceae > UBA952. The sequence continues at coordinate 19,299 of CAZHOW010000026.1, read as the reverse complement.
CGAATGCTTAAATCAATTTTATATGACAATTTCGTCAAGTTGTGATCGTCTTCGTTGTAGTTTAGCAACCAACACGGTTTACCCAATCGACGCATTCCATTGTAAAGTTCTATTCCTTGATACCACGGAACAGCACCATCTTTATCGTTGTGCATGATTAAAAGTGGAGTTGAAACTTTCGGCAAATGAAATAAGGGCGAATTTTCAACATACAGATTCGGAGCTTCCCAAATCGTTTTTCCGATTCGACTTTGTTGCGATTCATATTGAAATTGGCGATTCAAACCACTTCCCCAACGAATCCCGCCATAAGCAGAAAACATATTTCCAACTGGAGCTCCAGCCATTGCTGCCACATAGCGCTTGGTCATTGTGATTAATTGAGCGGTTTGATAACCACCCCAACTTTGTCCTTGCAGACCCATTTTTGTTGAATCAACCGAATAGTTTTTGATTAAATAATCCGTCGCGCTCAAAATGGAGTTATACGCTGACTTGGCCGGTTGGCCTGAAACATATCGAATATCGGGAATGAAAACCAAATATCCTGCTGAAGCATACTCCAATGGGTTAATTGTGCTTGCCGAGGGTCTTGGAGCTTGGTGATTATGCAAATTATCGGAGTTTAACTCGTAGTAATAAAGCAATAATGGATATTTCTTAGAAGAATTATAATCTTCAGGTTTGTAGAGTAATCCTTCCAATTCAGTACCGTCGTGGGATTTCCATTTAACTAATTCTACAGTTGCCCAATTGTAATTTGCTTGCTGCGGATTGGTATTTGAGAGGACTTTTTCATTCGTGAACGTCGAATCGAGCATTCTAATTTCAGGATATTCATCGAGATTCATTCTTCGTAAGAGTATTTTTGATTTGTCTTTGGAACGACCTAACGAATTAATTTTAAACGCACCATCGTATCTTTTAAACAAGCCATACATCCCTGTTTCATCGTAAAATGTATAAATTCCTTCACCTTTGGTTTTTGTATCAAAACCACGAGCGTAGCTGTCTTTCAAATCAAGGTAAATACTATCGTTAGACCATTTCACCAAATCTAATTTCACTTTTCGCTTCTCCCCTTTTTGCTCGGTCAGCGACAACAATTTTTTTCCTGGAATGTCATATGCCCAAACATCATATTCTGATTTGAAAAGGAAATATTGCTCACCTCGCGTGTAACCATAAACTCCTTCCGGACCCGCTTCTGTAGGTTGACCGTTCACGTCCTCCTCCCAACGAATTCCTGTCCAATTACAGGTCACACAATTTGTTTTGTTTGAATCAATGTTTTTCAAATAATGCTGTTTCGTTGAAGGATTGAAATACGAATAATAAGTTCCACTTGGTGATAATTGTCCACCAAATGAAACGGCACGTTCAATCAGTTTTACTTCGCCTGTTTTAATTGAAATTCGATAAACATCTTCCAAAGCAGGAGATTTCCATTGCGCTTGAATAGCGTATTGTTCGTTTGAGGTCGCCAATAAAAAATCACCTTCCAATTTGGCATTCGGCCTGGCGTTAAGTGTATCGTTTGTAAGTTGAATGACCTTATCTATTTCGAAATTATAGACATACAAATCACTTCGCTTTTTATCCTCTTTCAATTCAACTAATTGTTGCGGCTGAATGCGCTTGTCGAGGTAATGCCAGACATCAACTTTTACTTTCTCTGATTCAAGAAGCGAATCTTTCACCTCCTTCTTAACTCGCTCGGAAACGCCAAGAAATAAATACTTCCCATTGTCCGTAAAAATCGGTGTTTGAAATTCGGAAACACCCAATTTTTCGTCAAAATCCAAACTCAAGGTATCGCCAATGATTCGATTTTTCTTTGCTTTGATGTCGAAGATATTTAAAACATATTGTTTCGTTTTGGCAGTATCAGACGAAGAAAGAAAAGTTATTTTATCGAATGATTTATTCCATTCAGGCAGTTTATAAGAACTTCGTTTTGGAGCTTGAATGAGGTCTGACCAGTCACTGACTTTTTTGATATTCAATGAAAAAGAATCAGCTTTCAATTTTGTGTGCTCAATATACGCAAGTTGACTGCCATCTTTCGAAAAAGAGAATTCCGTAACATTTTTCACTTTTTGAATTTTCTTCGGATCCAAATGGAAGTATGTTAGTACATTGCCCTCACTTTTAGGCTCTTCTTTTTTCTTCTTTTTAAAAAGCGTGAATTTCTTTTTCTTGGGCTTTGTTAATTCATTTCCTTCTGTCAAATAAGCCAAATTACTTCCTTCTTCTCCTATTGAAAAAGATTTCAATTTTGGGATTTTAATCAAAGAATCTTGTTGAGTCAAACAAATGAAAAGTGAATCCTTTGGCCATTTTTTCTTGTCGATTTTATTCAACTCACATTTTCGCAAGGTATCAAAACCGGGAGTAACTTTAAAGGCAATGAAAGACTCATCAAAAGCAATTTTAGCGTCTTTTCCTCTGAAAACTGAATCCAGTTTTTGCGTTTTCGAATTGTAAATGAACAAATAACCATCACCTTTCAAAGGCGTTTTTTCATAGGTTACAAAATTTCCCTTTGAAGAAATAAGTTGTTTTTCCGACTTTTTCCACTCAAAATAGGCGTTATGATCGATGATTTTCTTTTGAGCATTTAGGCCGAATGAAAATAGGAATGTAAAGAAAAGAGCAGTAAATGGTTGTTTCATTTGGTAAAGATACCAAACAGGAAAATTATTACAATTCAATAAAGAATATTATCTCCCATCACCATCCAACAAATTCCCAAGTCCACCGAGAATACTACCTTCTTCTTTGCGTTGGGTAGTTCCATAAGAAAGAATTCGAGAAGCCAAGCGAGAAATCGGAAGCGATTGCAACCAAACCTCTCCTGGTCCACGTAACGTAGCAAAGAAAACGCCCTCTCCACCGAAAAGTGTGTTTTTGATACCACCCACAAATTGAATGTCGTAATCAACATCGGAAGTATAAGCAACTACGCACCCTGTATCAACTCTTAATACTTCGCCCGGATTCAATTTGCGACTCATAACGTGTCCGCCGGCGTGACAGAAAGCCATTCCATCCCCTTCCAGTTTTTGCATGATAAATCCTTCTCCACCAAACAAACCGGTGCCTAATTTTCTCTGAAACTCAATTCCAACAGAAACGCCTTTCGCTGCACACAAAAATGAATCTTTTTGACAAATCAATTTACCGTTGTATTGTTGTAAATCGATTGGAATAATCTTTCCAGGATACGGAGAGGCAAATGCAACGCGTGCTTTTCCAATTCCAGTGTGCGTATATGCCGTCATGAATAAACTTTCGCCAGTCAACAAGCGTTTACCAGCGCTCCAAAGTTTACCCATAAATCCTTGTTGCTGTTGAGATCCATCACCAAAAATCGTTTCCATTTGAATGCCTTCATCCATATACATGAACGATCCAGCCTCCGCAATTGCAGTTTCCTGTGGATCCAATTCTATTTCTACTAATTGCATTTCTTCACCCTTGATGAAGTAATCGATTTCGTGGTTGTTTCTCATTGTTTAATTTTTTGAAATTCAAATTTATGAGAAAAGGAATAGTAACGAATTATGTTTGAATTAATAATCGTTAAAAATCTTTATTTGCAGAATCAAGAATTATAGTAACTGGACCATCGTTTACCAATGAGACTTTCATGTCAGCGCCAAATTCACCCGTTTGAATTTTTGATTTTAATTCCTTTTGGGCTTGCTCAATGAAATAGGTGTACAGCGGAATAGCTTGTTCGGGTCGAGCTGCTCGAATGTAACTTGGACGATTTCCTTTTTTCGTGGAGGCGTGGAGCGTAAATTGACTGACAACAAGTAACTCTCCACCAACATCTTGAATGGAAAGATTCATTTTTCCTTCTTCATCGCTGAAAATGCGGAGATTGACAAGCTTTTGAACCAAATAATCAGCATCCGATTGGACGTCAGTTGTTTCAATGCCAACCAAAACCATCAGTCCTTGGGAAATTGAGCCAACTATTTTTTCATCAATTCTAACCGATGCTTCAGAAACGCGTTGAACGACTATTCTCATACAAATTCATTTCTACGATACGGATCGTTCTCATCTTCCAGCATCAACTGAACGTAGCTTTGATAACGCGATTCTGCGATTTCACCCGAGTCAGTCGCTTTTTTTACTGCACAATGCGGTTCATTCAAATGCTTGCAATTATGAAAGCGGCATTCACCGATTAATTCCCTCATTTCCGGAAAATAATCTTTATAATGTTCCTTGTCTAAGTCAACTAATCCGAATGCGCGAATTCCGGGCGTATCTATGATGTACCCACCAGATTGAAGTGCGTGCATTTCAGCGAAAGTTGTTGTATGTTTTCCTTGTTCGTGAACTTGTGAGATTTCACCCGTTCGAAGATTCAATGTTGGGTCCAACGCATTGACCAATGTCGTTTTTCCAACACCGCTATTTCCTGAAATCATTACTTGTTTTCCTTGAATTTCTGATCTCAAAAAATCAATATTTTCTTGATTTTCAGCTGAAATGGAGTGACACGGGTATCCAATTTTAGAATAAATTTCCGTTAACTCATTTAATAAAGTATGTTCTTTCGGACCAAATAAATCAACTTTGTTGAACAAAATGGTTGTTGGAATACGAAACGACTCTGCAGCGACTAAAAACCGATCGATGAAAGCGATTTGTGTAACAGGAGATTTCAAGGTCACCAGCAAATAAGCTCGGTCAATGTTGGAAGCTAAAATTTGCATTTGCTTGCTCAAATTCGTTGACTTGCGAACGATGTAATTTTTCCTTGGATAGATTGATTTAATCGTGTAATCGGTTCCTTCCAATTCAATTGCAACCTCATCGCCTGCAGCAACAGGATTCGTTGTTTTCAAACCTTCAATTCGAAGTTTTCCTTTGATAGAAGCCTGAATCGTTTCATTTGTTTCCAAAAGCACGTTGTACCATCTTCCAGTCGATTTGAGAACCAATCCTTTCATCAATATTGAATTAGGTTAAAACTACAAAAATTTAGAACTCATTGTTGAATCTTACTTTTTATCGTCCAACCAATCAGTTGAGCTCGTTGTTTTGCTTGATTTGCAATTTCCCCAGAAAAATGTTCGTCGATCGTTTCATTAAATAAGTTCAACCAACGCTCAAAATGGGCTTCTTGCAAAGGCATATTCAAATGTTTTTCAACGACATTCGTTGTATATCCGGGTTCATTTAAAAGCGCAAAACTCCAAAAGTGAATCATTTTCGGCATGTGAACATCAAAATCCAAATTCTTAAAAAATGGACTCAAATTAGAATCTTTTTTCACCTTTCTGTAAAATTCATTGACTAGAAGTACAATGTCCTCTTTTGAAAAAATGTCTTGCATACAACAAAATTAACCTGAATCTTGTTATTTGTAACGATTTTCAATTTATTGCGTAGATATTCACAAAACATTAAATTATGATGAACGAAGCTCATTTTCATTTGATTATTAACCACTTTCCAATAATACTCCCTTTGGTCGGTTTTTTTTTATTAGTCATTGGTCTGTTTTTGAAAAATGATATTGTAAAACGAATTTCATTAGGTGTTTTCATAATCGCTGCAATAGCGACTATTTTTACCATGAATTCAGGTAAGGGAGCTGAAGAAATAGTTGAAGAATTAGGCAGAAGCCACAAGGCAATTCATGTTCATGAAAAATATGCTGAAACATTTGCCATTATGGTTTATGTGTTGGGCTTTTTCTCCGTTTTAGTATTTTGGTTCAATTGGAAGAAACACCCGTTAAGAGATTTGGGTTTATTTCTTGTTCTTGGAATATCTATGATCGTTGTTTATTTAGCTACTGGAACAGGAAGAACTGGTGGAGAAATAACACACGTGGAAATTAGGTCTAATCAACCTATCGAAAAGGATTAAAGATAGCAGTCAATAAGGCTTTTTCTAAAGTTTAATAAACCTACTCTTTATAAAATTTTGGTTACTGGTGACATCAAGTGAATAAATTCCAGTGGGTAAATTTTGGATGTTTATTTTGGAATCACTGTTTAATAATCCTTGTTGAACTTGTTGACCAAGAACATCATATATTGTGAATTTTAGTTCCTTTGTTTCACCAACAAGATGTATCTCTTCAGATGCAGGATTTGGAAAAATAGTTAGCTCTTGGTCTTGAATTTCAACTACTGAACTATTGGGGTCAAAGACAATAAATTGCCCCATCATACCAGCATCTTCATGCGTCAACATGTGACAATGATACATATATGGAACGGAATCATTCGCAAAATCCTCAAATTTTGTTATAAATCTAACCGTTCCTTGTCCGGCAGGAACTAACACCACATCTTTACGACCTGCCAATTCAGGTGGCGGAGGCACGCCATTTATATCTAAAATATAAAATGGAACGTTATGTAAATGAAATGGGTGTGCAATAGGTGAATTATTTTGTAAAGTCCACACTTCAGTATTATTTAATGGAATGGAATAATTGATAACATCCATATTAAATGCTGTATTGTTAATCAGAAAAGGTCCGTTAATGGCAGTTGGACCCATAGTTTGAGGACTAAATGTTAATGTTTTCGTTGCATTCGCATTACTTTCCAACCATGGATTATTGGGAACTAACGTGTTCGGAATTGAAAAAATCGGGTTTGGCGTTTGAGGAATCACTTGAATATGCAGTAATTGAAAATCATTACCGTTCAAGGGATTAAGATTGTAATTCGGTATTGACTGACCAGGACCCATTCCTGGTTGAGTAGCGCCATAAATAGCATTCGGCAATTCAGATGCGAAAGACATCAAATTCAAATATTGACCATTCATTCCTTGAAGATCTATCAAAACCTCAGCCCTTTCGCCTGGGGCAAGTTTTAATCTTGACAATGTTACTGGGGTATTCAACATACCGCCATCGGTGCCTATGAGGTAGAAAAGACTTCCATTTGATAAACCTAAATTATAAACACGTTCTGAAGATCCATTTAATAATCTTAATCGAACAACTTGAGCAGGCAACTGAACGAAAGGATCTATTGTTCCGTTAACAAGAACCGTCGTGTCTAAGGCCGTTTCCACCACAATTTGATTATTTGCATCGAAGCCTTTGGTTTGAATAATTAGAGGTATGTCATCAATTCCATAAGAGCGAGGTAAATTCAAGGCTGCTTCTTCAGTATCACGGACAATAATCATTCCTGCAACACCCATTTGAACATGCATATTCGTCATGTGATGCAAATGCGGATGATACCAATACGTTGAAGCTTTATCCATTACTTCAAATGATGGAGACCACACTGAAAAAGGAGGAATAGGTGTATGCGGACCACCATCATCCTCTGATGAAACATGCAATCCGTGCCAATGAATTGTCGTTGAATCCATCAATAAATTGGCAACTTCCATTGTTACTAGTTGCCCTTTATTTAAAATAATGGTAGGTGCGAGAATCGGTCCATTTATCCCCATTGTTTCTGTTTGATCACCTGTAAAAAAATGCATATGGTCATGTCTAATTTCAAGTGGAATAAAAGGACCTGAAATCGTATCAGGAATAAATAGTAACTGCTGACCCATAAATGAAAATGGAATCAGAAAAAACAGAATGAGTTTTTTCATAAATAGGCTATTGATTGAAAAATTATTTTTTGCATGTGTTTAATCCCAATGGAATATAAAGTGGACAAAAACTAACAAAGCTCGTCAAAACAAATACTCCAGAAAGAACCATTAATACCAAACCTGATGTACCTGTAATTACGTTTGTAAAATAAAGTAGACTTAAAATAATTGCTATTAAAACTCGAATCATACGATCCAAATTGCCCATATTCTTTTTCATTTTGAAAGTTTTAAAGAATTAATGAGCGAAGATCAATGAATTAAACTAAATCTTTTGCAACTTAAATTACATAGTGCAGAATTTCAACAGGAGAAACTATTTGCCGTTCCAATTGGTCATCGTCAATTCGAGACCTTGAGTTGCGAAACTTTTAATAAATTCGGTTGCTACATCAATACGTTCCGACAATGCCAGTGATTCTTCTTTCGTCCATTTGCCTAAAACATAATCGGCTTGCCTTCCTTTCGGGAAATCGTTTCCAACACCAAATCGAAGTCGAGCGTAATCTGTTGTTTTTAAAGTTGCTTGAATGTCTTTGAGACCATTATGGCCTCCATCACTTCCTTTGCCTTTCATTCGTAATTTACCAAAAGGAAGTGCAATGTCGTCCGTAATTACCAGCAAATTTGAAATTGGAATTTTCTCCGCTTGAAGCCAATAGTTCACTGCTTTTCCAGATAAGTTCATGAAGGTAATTGGCTTAATTAAAATGAGAGTTTTGCCTTTAAATTTGACCTCGGCACGATGTGCGGCACGATTTAATGAAAACGAATCACCTAATTCTTTGGCAATTGCATCAACAACTTTAAATCCGATATTATGCCTCGTTTCCACGTATTCCGAACCCGGATTTCCTAAACCAACGATTAAAAACTTCATGTTACCTCCCCCATTGTGGACAACTGTCGCAGCCTTTTTTCGGTTTAAAATAAAACAAGCCTCCAGCAACTATTTCTGTTGCAGCATATCCAATTCTTTGCCTCGCATACGAGTCGTAATCATCGGGTCTGGTATCCACACGGGTTTGGTTCAATAATCCTCCCGCACCATTAATTTGCACGAAAAAATGTTTCCAAAACTCAAATCGGGCGCCTAAATGAGCCGATATACCCATACCAGACATAGAAATGGTTTGCATATCTTTCTTTCCGGCAAATGTAAAATCGTTAATACTCAAAATTCCTCCTGAACTAACTCCAAAAGATGATGAAAAGGCGAATTCCCCACCTTGACTTCGAAACCATTGATCAATCCTAGATACCTCAAAACGAATATAATTGAGACCATTAGAATTTTCATAATGAAAAGTTTCTTGTTGAGTAATTACAGGCTCATTAATGAAATTTCCTGACCAATTGGTAACAACATCGACTCCCGGTTTAATGAAACCCGAAAGTGTGTATGGCTCATTATGAACTAAAACATATTTCATGTGGTCATAGCCAATTGAAATAGCCCAATTATTTTTTATGTTATAACCCAATCGGAAATTGAATTGTGGAACGGTAAAATCTTTAATGGAAAAATAGGTTCGGATTTCTTTCGAAGGTCGATCCACACCTTTTGCATTATTTAACGTAAAATTATAACCAGCACCATTAAAATTGATATTACTCTTTGTGTAAAAGCTTCGATTGTAACCCCAATAAAAAAAAAGAGTACCTGCCGACCAAGATCTTTTCGTCTTTGCTCTTTTATATTGAGAAAAAGTAACGGATGTAAGGGACAAAAATATCAAACAGAACAAAACTTTCATGGCGCAATGATTTTAACAAATTCTTGTTGCGATAAAATTCTTTCCAAGCGGAAATGTACTTTTTTATTTAAGCTATGCCATTCTACCAATCCATATCCTTTGGCAAAATAACTAATTTGCCTAGCTTCATAAGACTGTTCTTTTTTCGTAAATGGATTCAAAACAGTTTGTCTTATCAAATCTTCAAAAACAAGTGTTTCAGAATCCTCCTCTTCCATTATACTTGTTGTTTTGGACTTTTTAAATTTTCGTATCACCTCACGTAAAATCAAAGTTGAATCAACAACTCCTTTAAATTTGACAGCATACCAAGATTGCTTTTTCAAATCCATTGGAAATAATTTGTTTTTATAAATTCGGGCTTTCTCCTTTTTCTTGAAGCGATCTACAACCATTTGATCAAAAACGGTCAAAGAATCAACGTTATAATTAATGGCATCCAAAATCCTTCCGTCGCTCGCATATCTCTCAACAACGACATGTTCTCCAGCGAAGTCACGTATGGCGTAAATACGATGAAATTCCTCCTCAAGACCATGAGCTATATCTCGATATAAATATACCTTGGGAATCGTATCAATCGGATAAAAGCATTCAGCATTTGGATTTACTGATTTAAACTTTTCATCATTGGTACCGCATGATGTTAACAGAATTAATGAACTAAAAAAAAATAATATCAATTTCATTTTGTCATTTTTAAAAATGCAACTTCTTGTTCGGTCAAGTGTCGAAACATCCCTCGAGGAAGATCTTTTTTCGTCAAACCTGCAAATTGTACTCTATCAAGTTTAATAACATTATATCCCAGGGCTTCAAATAAACGTCGGACTATTCTATTTTTCCCAGAATGAAGTTCCACACCAATTTCACGAGAAAAACCATCATCCACATATTCAGCTTTATCCACTCTTGTTTTTCCATCCTCGAGATCGACTCCTTTCAAAAGCTTCTCTAAATCTTCTCGCGTAACTGGCTTATGCAATTCAACGTGGTATAATTTTCGAGCTTGATACCTTGGATGGGTAAGCTTTTTTGCCATATCACCATCATTTGTGAACAGTAAAAGTCCTGTTGTATCACGATCTAGACGTCCAACAGGATATATACGTTCATGACAAGCCTTACTAACTAATGTCATCACCGTTTTTCTTCCACGCGGGTCATCCATTGTGGTGATAAATCCTTTTGGTTTGTTCAATAAAACATAGCGCTTTTTCTCTGCATTAATCGTTTCTCCATCATACTGAATAACATCACTAGGTTGAATTTTATATCCCAACTCAGTTACAATTTTTCCATTGACAGTAACAACTCCCGTTTGAATCAAAACATCTGCTTCGCGACGAGAACATACCCCTGCATTTGAAAGATATTTGTTCAAGCGTATATTCTCCTCTCGAAAAGATGGAAGTGGGTCGCCTTTTTTGACTTTAATTTTAAAGTCAATATATTTTCGTTTGTCCCGAGCGGTAACTGTTTTCTTCGTATCCGTCGTTCCTTTCGCCGATGGTTTCTTCACAGAAGCATTCTCTTTGGGCGAATTATTTTTCTTTGCTCTCATAAGATATCACAAAGATACAGAATTACAAGATATGCTGAAAATGTTGTAAAAATACATGGATTGAATGAGTATTTACTCTGGCTCCTAATTATTCTACACTTTTTGAAATTCTAATTACTTTTGTCAAAAAAATGAAAAATTTTAAAATCCTCATTTTCACTTTGTTTTTGGTGATGACCTCGAATATTTTCGCGCAAGACTCAACGCGTTATGAGGTTTATGATGTCATTTATCTCAACGATGGACGCATTTTAAAAGGTCAAATACTTGCTTATGACTCTCAACATGGAGGCATATCTTTTAAAGATTTGTTTGGACGTGTTTACAATTTTAGTAGGCAGGATTACAAGTATTTTTTGGAAAAACAGAATTTCCCCATAAAAGTTAAAAAGCAAAAAGTTCTGAGGGAACGAAAAAGTAAAGGTATAAGATACGGGGTAGGGCTTAACACCAGTTACTTCTATGGTCTTGAAAAAAGTGAAACTAATGATCTTAATTCGAGAAAGGAATCAAAAGGCATGGCTATAGGCGTTTCAGGAACCATTGGAAAATATTTTACTAGGAGTCATTTTTTAGGTGCAAACGCAGAGCTCGGCTTGTCGTCTAGCCAACAGTATCACAATTTTGGTGTTCGCTATAATTATGAATACGACCAAAAAAAAACCAATATCGCTAAATATTTTCCCATTGAATTTAAGTATCAAAAAATGTTTTTAGAAAACTCTGGAATTCCATATACAGAAATTACTCCAAACAGCTATTCAGAAGGTTATTATTTCCCAAAAACAGAATTTTCAAATTTACTTTTTTCCATAGGTCATGGTTTTGGGTTTATACTGAAACAAGGGGGAAGTTTCAATATTGAGTTGGCATATCAACGCCACATTACGTTAAGCCAGAAATTTTATGATTTGAAGCCACAAGATGCAGATGGATACAATCCGAAATTTCAAGTAAATGGCTTCAGACTTGGGTTATCTTTTAGTTTTTAGTCAAAAAACCTGATTTACTCTTCCTCCAAACGTTTAATATCTGCAATTAAGGAGGTAATTTCTTTTTCATTGGTTCCGTCATAGTATCCTCTGATTCTACCTTTACCATCTACTAAAACGAAATTATTGGTATGAATAAAATCACTACCAACATCACCCTGATTGGCTGCTTCAGCGGGTTTTAAAACGAAGAATGACTTTCGAGCTAAAGCATATAAATCCTCTTTTTTCCCGGTTAAAAAATGCCATTGACCTTTAACTGCATTGTGAGAATTAGCATATCGTTTTAATTGTTCAACTGTATCAACTTCAGGATCTACGGTAAAACTTAGTATTTTGACTTTCGGATTATCCATGAAAGCATCTTGAACTCGCTGCATTTGTTCATTCATTATAGGACAAATACTCTTACAAGTAGTAAAAAAATATTCGGCGATAAATATTTTACCCTTGACTTCTTTTTGAGTAATGGTTTCATTGTATTGATTTTTAAAACTAAAATCACCAATTGTATGCCCTTGTCCGATACGTAACATCTCAGGGTCAACCATTTCCTCTTGCACATCAATTGGGTTTATGATTGGTAATTTTTTTTGATCCTTTGGTTTAATTAAAAAGTAACCTATCGGAATGCAAATTGCAAAAAGGATTAATAAAAAAAGTGCTCGTTTCATATTTCAAAAATAAACTTTAAATGTACTATTAAACTTGAAAAAACTATTTTAATAATCCAAGTAAAAGCTCAATTTCATACTGTAAGTTATCGCAGGTTTTCTTGTAGAATTCTCCTGTTGCTGGTCCGCTAAAACCAGTATGAATAAATCGAATTTTTCCTTTGCGGTCAACAATTATTGTCGTAGGAAAACTAATTATTTCATTGAGCATAGGGAATTGCTTTGCTGCTACATTCTTATCGTTCGTGCCAGCTAAAAGAACACTGTATTTAACTCTCAACCGTTTTTTAAATGCTTTCAAACGATTGATTTGCAGTTTTTGATTTGTACCAACTTCATAACCCAATGCAAAAACCTCTAAACCATAGGATTTATAATTCTCAAACAAAGAATTTAACAACTTGGTTTCATCTATGCAATTTGGACACCACGTTCCCATAATCTGAAAAACAACTACTTTATTTTCGAAATTCTTATTTGACAATCGAAACGGCTTACCTTTCAAGTCAATAACTTCATCAAACTGAAATGGTTTGTCATTAACCAAATAGGTTAAACTGTCATCATCTTTGAGTTGAGCTGTAGCATCCTTTACAGCCAACCATGAAGTTTGATAGCTTTGTCCACTGTAAAAATTTCCATAAATCGAATCACCGACCACTTTTCCTTCGAATAAAAACGACCAAGAACCATTAAATGTTGACATTTGAAATTTATTAGCACCGATCGATCCTACTAAGTATCGATAATCGCCTGTTTCGGTCAAAAAAGTTCCCTTTATCGTTCCGGCGGTTTGTTCGAAGATTCCAACGGCATTTTCAGGTGCTTTGGAATTTGGACCGAATGTTGTTTTCCATCTCCCAGAAATGTTGGATGTATTTGGTGCAATCTCAATGATATCGTTTATTTGCCAGGCATTGAATGGGATTTTGACTATTGTTTTTTTGTTGGGATTAATCCAATATCCTCTAATTTCCTTGTTACTTTGTTCTAATTTGAATTTAAGATACGCTTCTGATTCAGGAAAAAAAGCAGTTATGGAATCATTGTCAGCTTTTAACCTCATTTTCAAACGTTCATCTGAATTGACAATCTCCATCTGAACTTTACTTTTTTTTGAGGAAAAATCAATCCAAAAAGGAATAAACAAACGATCATTCATAGCTAGTTCTCCTTTCCAATGCCCTACTTTAATCGATTTGACGCGTTGGCTAAAGGAAATTTGGGAAACAAAAATCACGAAAAACAATACAACCAATCGCATAAAACGTTTATTTTACACTACGAAATTACCTAATTAAAAGGGAATTTATGAAACCAATGCAACTTTTTCGCAACTATAAATGTCATCGTATTTGAGTCATGGAGGATTACGAATTAGTTCGTCAGTGTATTAAGGGTAATTCTCGGGCTCAAAAAGCGTTGTTTGACAAATATGCCCAAAAGATGTTTTCCGTTTGTTTGCGTTATTTAAAAAATACGCAAGAAGCTGAAGACGCTTTGCAAGATTCGTTTGTGAAAATTTTCTCCAAACTTCCTGACTTCAAATATGAAGGTGTTTTAGAAGGTTGGATTCGCAGAATTGTTGTGAATTCATGCTTGGATCAAATTCGAAAAAATTCAAAATTTTTGAAGGATGTGCAAGCTGAAGAAGTTGAATATAAATTGGATCAAAACAGTTTTATCGCCGAGAATTTGATGGCTGAGGATTTGATGAATTTGATTCAACGCATGCCAGATGGTTATCGCATCGTTTTCAACATGTTCGCAATTGAAGGCTATTCGCATCAAGAAATTGCAGCGCAACTTGGAATAACAGAAAGCACATCTAAATCTCAGTATTTGAGAGCAAGGGCCTATTTGAGAGATCGCATTGAAAAAAGATAAGATGGAAGAAAAGGATTTTATTAAAGATTTATTTCAAGAAAAACTTTCCAATTTTGAGACGCCTGTTCGTCCTGAAGTGTGGTCGTCTATTTCTTCTTCCATAGGAGCGACTTCAGTGACAACTGGTCTTTCTTTAATAACGAAATTGATTATTGGAACTTCCTTGACCGTGGCTGTTTCAGTAGGAATTTGGTTTGCTGTTTCAAATTCAGAAAATGAATCTCAAACTAAAAAAGAATTAATTAAAAAAGATAAAGAATCCGTTTTAGAAGTGAAGGAAGAAGCAAAAGTTAAAGAAACTACTTCACCTAAATTTTCAGATGTACAGAATAAAACGAGCGTTGATGAAATTGTATTGTTGACTTCACCTATTACTAACGTTGATTCAAAAAATATTGTTTTACAACAAAATCAAAACTCGAACAATTCCACTCCAAAATTCCAAGAACAAATTTTTGAAGAAAAACAAGAACTAACACCTGCCTTTACTCCTAAAATCGAATCAAAATCGGACTCGAAAGTTGAAAATACTAGCTCAAATCAAAATTCAGGAGCAAAACAAGCTCCAATACAAAGCGAAATTAAAATAAGTTTACCAAATGTATTTACACCGAATGGTGACGGGAACAACGATTTATTTGAAATTCCAAAAGTTGAGCTTTCTGACTTTTCGCTGGTTGTTTTAGATCAAAAAGGAAAAACCATTTTTTCTACAATAGAATTAGAATTTAATTGGGATGGAACCATGATGAACGGGGAAAAAGTCCCTACAGGTAATTATGTCTACTTTATCACAGCTAAGGACGCCACTGGCAAATCATTTACGAAATACAGCAACTTAAGCATTCGCTATTAAGTTCTAGAATTTTCAATTCTATTTTACTTTATTTTTACAACATGAAGTTTCTGACTTTCCTGTTTTATTTCACCCTATTTCAACTTTCGGCACAAGAGATCAAAAATATAAGTCTTTTAGATCATTGGTTTTCTGATACTCTTTTAACCAATACAAGTCAAGTTCGATTTAGCGGTTGTTGGGCCTTTGAACAGGGAGGAAAAGAATACGGAATCATTGGTTCAACCGAAGGAGCTCACTTTTTTGAGTTAACGGAAGCTGACAAGTTCAAATTTATTGATTTCGTTCCAGGTCGTTTTGTTTCTTCGCAAGCAATTAATCGTGAATACAAACATTTTAAGAATTATGTATATGCCGTTTGCGATGATGGCTCAAGTAGCTTACAGATTATTGATATTTCATATTTACCTGATTCAGTGCATCTAGTGGCGGATTTGAGAAACAACTTATTTGGAAAAACGCATAATCTTTTTGTTGATTCCTTGAATGAGCTTCTGTATTTGTGTCAAGTCACCCCGGTTATAAATGACACAGAAACTTCAATGGTTCCGCTTCGCGTTTTTTCATTAAACGATCCAGTAAATCCGACATTACTTTGGCAAAGTCCGGAGGAAATTCAAGATGTGCACGATATTTACGTTAGAGATAATTTGGCTATTCTCAATTGTGGTTACGACGGGATTCGAGTCTACGATTTTTCAAATCCAAACAATCCAATTTACTTGAATAATTTACAAATTTATCAGCAGCAAGGATATAACCATCAAGGTTGGCTTTGTCCGGATGGAGAAACCTACGTTTTTGCAGATGAAACACCTGGTACCCTGGCTAAAAAGGCGAAATTGAAAAGTGATTTTTCAATTAGTATTGACTCCTTCTTTGGTAGACCCAATTCACCATATCCAAAAACGGCTCACAATATACATTGCACGAATGAATTTGCTTTTATTGCATACTACAACGATGGTTTGAGAATCTATGATTTGCGAATAAACCCTCCTAGGGAAGTGGCCGCTTATGATACATATATTGATAATGAACTCACAACTAATTTCTCGATGTGGGGGGCTTGGGGGATACACGCCTTACTGCCAAGTAGACGGATTTTGGTTTCAGATAGAAATACAGGTTTTTACCTGTTTGATTTTAATCGGAATTTATTTTTGAATCAAGCAGCTGATGAAGTTATCGTCTATCCCAATCCAATAAAAGAGAATCAGCAATTAACCATTCGAATGCCATATGATAAAACAAATGAATTTGGCATCGAGTTATTCGATCTAAATGGAAAAAAAATCATTGAGGACTCTATACTAAATCAAAGTTTTGTTGAAATTGATTCTCCAAATGTTGCTGGTTTTTATTTTTTGAAAGTAAATTACATCGACACTTTTTCAAACGAAGTGAGTATTATTAAAAAGTTAGTTGTGGAATAGAAATTTCTAGAGTGAAGAATTGAGCGTTGTTTGATTTTCGTTAAAAAGTAAAACCAACCACTATTTTCGGAACGATATTCTTTCTCCAATCTTGATCAGAGTAATATCCGAATCGGTAAAAGGAGCCCAAGCCAACACTTGAATTTCCACTTGTATAAATACCACTCAGAAAAATCCCAGCCTCGTGCAATCCTTTGTCCATTGATTTAAACTCGATATTGTGTTCCGATTTATTTTGAAATTCGCCAATTCCATAAGCATAATGAATTCCGAATTGGGGCTGATTCCATTTTGCCTTGGTTCGAATGGCGTTAAATGTAAAACGTGTGAAAAGCGATGCTGATTTCTTGTGGTAGAATTCACTAGCTCCAACCGTTTCAAACGTATTAGGCACAGAAACCGACCAATTTTGACGAGACGCTTGTAAAGCGAAAAAATAATTCAGAGGAACGTTCCCATCCGCAATTCCTCCTATAAAACTCCACGATAATTTACCAATACCAATTACAGTAATATTTTGACTAATTGATAAATTCAACCTAGAATAACTTAAAAATTGAGGATAATCCGTCGGAATCCAACCTTTGTCAAATTGAACCTGAAGTCTAGGATATTTCGTTCCCATTGAAACGCGTTGATTACCAATTAAATTTACTTTTTCACGAATATTCCAAGACCAAATCAGAGATGTTTCCAAAGCATTAAATGTCGACAAACCATTGTATTGGTAACCATTTTTGAAAATGAGATTATGTCTGTTTACATCGAGTTGAATTCCCATGTTGGAGCGAATCGAAGTGGAAAAAGTAGCTCCGTACTTTTCTTGCAACGCCATATTGGAAACAAATAAGTAACGTAAGGATTCGTTTGAAAAAAGTCCGGGTGAAAAAAACGGTTTTGTCGCTCCTACTTCCGAAACATCATTTTGAATGTAAAGATGAAGTTTGGTTCCTGTTCCCTTATTTAAAAAAAGCGTTGAATATCCACCATATTTAAACGTTTTATCACCAGTTCCATAACCGAAGTAAGCTCCAAAAAGAAGCGGGTTCATTAATTTTTCTGAGGTTTCTATTCCAAGTCCAAATCGATACTTCTCATAAACGTTGTAGTTGAAAACTCGTTTTAGATCAATGTTAAAATAAGAAACAGGTATTTTACCTGTAGCCAACACCTTTGCAAAAAAGAGATACTTATCCAGGTTTTCAGCTTTAGCGAAACTATCAATAACTTGATAGGTTTTTAACTCTTTCGTATTCAATTCATTTTGTCGTAAACGATTCCAGGTCGAATCTGAAATTTTATTCGCTTTATCAGCTGTTTGGATGGAAACATTGTTAAATCGCTCCTTTTCCAATTCTTTCGAATTAAAACTCACGCTTTCAATATAGGTAGAGCCTTTTCCTTGAAGGTATCCTGATTTATCCTTTTCTTTACCTCCATACGCTATCATGGCTGTCTTTAAATCAATCGTTGTTGATAGTTTGTAAGGAAACCATTTTGTATTATTTGTAAATCGATACTCCTGAACAATATTAATATCAATTCCGGAAGTATCTTTATTAAATGGTTCAGCAACAACTTTCTCTATCGCATAACCATTCGTATTTATGAACAATCGTCCTGTTAGACCATCGAAATTCTTATTGAGTCTTGGTCTGTAATAAATGGTGTAGGTCGTATCGTTTTGGTTAAACGTAGAATCCTCTAGAACAAACAAATAACGATTCAAAGAACCAAAAGCGATTGGATTGACATATTGCTTTCCTAAAACGGATACTTGATTTTCATAAAAATGAAACGACTGCATCTCCTGAGCAAATGTTGAAAAAAGAGGATCACTAATTCCTGAAACTTTAAAGGCGTCAATAATTTCCTTTTCCTTGTAGGGTGGCTCAAAAAAGTGGCGAGATGCAGATTCTGTAATGAAGAAATATTGCTTATCCAAGAAATTGCGCGCTCGAATGATGTTTGAGTCCGGTTTTGGAAAGATAATCGTGTCAAAAATATTTTTTCTTGTTTCTTGATCGACATCAAAAATATACTTGCTGTATTGCTTGCTGATGAACCCATCATTTTCCAAAGGATGGTTTTTCTTTCTGTTTGCTATGACTTTAGCCATAATAACATCAGCCGGATTGATACCCGGTTTAACGGTTACATTCTCCAATGATTTCAAAGTAGGAGTCAGAAAGATGATACTATCGCCATTCGTTAATGTAATTGTTGTATCACGATATGAAGTTGCTTTAACACTAAAAATTTGGTTTACGTTGACTAAATTAAATTTTCCATCAATATCCGTAAGAAAAGGTTTTTCATTTTCAGGATAAATTTTACCAAATGAAATTGGTTCGTTTGTATAAATATCTTTTAAATATAAATTTTGAGCGTTTGTTGAAGTTAAACCAATTATGAATAGGAACAAATAAAAACAGGTTTTAGTCATGAGAATACTCAAAATTTAATAAAAAAGCAAACAAACAAAAAACCCCAAAAGTTTTCACAATCGGGGTTTTTAAAAA
>CAZHOW010000025.1:0-28668 GCA_964534395.1 uncultured Lishizhenia sp. | reverse complement strand
ACCCATTGGATTGTCCAGTTTGTGACCAAGCTGGTGAATGTCACTTGCAAGACTTAGGTTACGAACACGGATCTGCGAAAACTCGTTACGAGGAAAAAAGAAGAACTTACGATCCTATTGATATTGGAAATAAAATAAAACTTCACATGAACAGATGCATTCTTTGTTATCGTTGTGTTCATGTTGCGAATCAATTGACTGACAAGCGAGTTCATGGTGTTTTGCATCGTGGAGAACACGCTGAAATCAGCACCTATATCGAAAATGCAATCGAAAATGATTTTTCAGGAAACATGATCGATGTATGTCCTGTTGGTGCTTTGACTGATAAAACGTTCCGATTCAAGAGTCGTGTTTGGTTCTTGAAACCAATGGAAGCTGAATGTTCTTGTACGAAATGTTCAGGAAAAGCGGTTGTTTGGATGTTTGGAAACGAAATTTTCAGAGTTACAGCTCGCAAAGACAAATATGGTGAAGTTGAAAACATCGATGATAAGGCTGCTTGGATTTGCAACGATTGTCGTTACGACAAAAAAGATGTTAGCAAATGGAATATCATTGGTCCAAGATCAATCAATCGCCATTCTGTTATTTCTCAAGGGAAATACAAAACATTCATGGATAAAGAACAAAAAAAGATTAGCTGATGGATACCGGATTATTAATTGAAAAATCGATTTTGGTTGTTCTTCTTTTCCTAATCTCTTTGGGAATCGCAGCTTACTCAACCTATTTTGAACGAAAACTAGCCGCTTGGATTCAAGATCGAGTTGGACCAGACAGAGCAGGACCTTTTGGAATTCTTCAACCCATTGCTGACGGAACGAAAATGTTCTTGAAGGAAGATTTCATTCCAAAGAACGCAGACAAGTGGTTGTTTATCATCGGGCCTGGAATTGCCATGTTTACTGCTTTAATTACAAGCGCCATCATTCCGTGGGGAACAGATTTAGAATTATTTGGAAGAAAAATCGCCTTACAAGTAACTGATTTCAACATTGGAATTCTTTATTTATTCGCAGTTCTATCAATCAGCGTTTATGGAATAATGATTGGAGGTTGGGCTTCGAATAATAAATACTCACTTTACGGAGCCATACGCGCATCATCTCAAATGATATCCTATGAGTTGGCCATGGGAATTTCTGCTATAACAATTATTTTGATGTCAGGTAGTTTGAGTTTATCTGAAATCGTTGAAAAGCAACACGGAATGAATTGGAACATTTTTTACCAACCCGTTTGTTTCCTGGTATTCTTCATTTGTTCATTAGCTGAAACAAATCGTGCTCCATTTGACCTTCCTGAATGTGAAAACGAATTAATCGGAGGATACCACACCGAATATAGTTCCATGAAATTGGGATTATATCTTTTCGCTGAATACATTGCCATGTTTATTTCATCTGCCGTGATAGCAATCCTTTTCTTCGGTGGGTATAATTTCCCCGGAATGGATGCTTTTAGCGGGAATACTTTGGCAATTTTGAGTGTTTTAGCATTTTTCACGAAGACATTCATCATGATTTTCGTATTCATGTGGATTCGTTGGACAATCCCACGTTTCCGTTTCGATCAATTAATGCATTTGGGTTGGAAAGCACTAATTCCAATTGCGTTAATCAACATGCTCGTAACTGCAGTTGTAATTGCATTTAAAGAAGGTTGGTTTAATCAATAAGAAAATGAAGAGTTTAACCAATAGAAAAAAAGTTGTTTCCGATAAACCGATGACGTTTACGGAAAAGTTATATCTCTGGGCAATTGCCAAGGGAATGATGACTACTTTCAAGCACATGCTTCGAAAGAGAAAAACGATCAAATACCCGGAAGAGGTTCGTGTGTTTGCACCAGTTTACAGAGGTATGCACGTATTGAAGCGCGATGAAGAAGGTCGTGAGAATTGCACTGCCTGTGGTCTTTGTGCTGTTGCTTGTCCTGCTGAGGCAATTACAATGGTAGCAAATGAGCGAAAAAAAGGTGAAGAACATCTTTATCGTGAGGAGAAATACGCTGAAACTTATGAGATCAACATGCTTCGCTGTATTTTTTGTGGACTCTGTGAGGAAGCTTGTCCGAAAGAAGCTGTTTTCTTAACTGATCGAATTGTTCCTACAGAATTTGAGCGAAATGACTTCATTTATGGAAAGGATAAGCTTGTTGAACCTATCGATCAACGAATCGACATTACAAAACGCCAGCATACCGGCAAAAGATCAAAAATATGACCTTACAAATTTTAGCAATTATCTTGGGATCTTTGACCATTGGCTCTGCATTGATGGTCGTATTGAGTAAGCATCCCATTCGCAGTGTAATTTATTTAGTAATTACTTTCTTTTTCATCTCATCACTTTACATTTTAATGAATGCAGAGTTCCTGGCAATCGTTAACATCATTGTTTATGCTGGAGCAATCATGGTTTTATTCCTTTTCGTTTTGATGTTATTGAATTTGAATAAACAAGCAGAACCACAAACTACTTTATTTTCCAAATTGATTGGTGTATTAGCTGCTGGAGCATTGTTTTCAGTATTGGTAGCTGCATTGAAAGACAGTTTGGTATTGGGAAAGAACTACGTGCCAGGCAATCCAAATATAGGAACAGTTGAAAGCCTTGGAAATTTATTGTTTTCCAAGTATGTTGTTCCATTCGAAGTTTCATCTATTCTTTTCATTGCCGCAATGGTAGGAGCTGTTTTATTGGCGAAAAGAGAAAAACAAATAATTGATTAACATGATTCCAGCGGTAAGCACTATCGGTTCCTCACTTGACTTTTTCGTAGTCGTTGCAATCGCCTTATTTTCGATTGGTTGCTACGGTGTGTTGACTCGTAAAAATATGATTGTTCTATTGATGTGTATTGAGCTTATGCTTAATTCGGTCAATTTACTATTAGTAACCTTTTCTAAATATTACGGAGCTAGTGATCCTCAAATATTTGTTTTCTTTATTGTTGTGGTTGCGGCAGCAGAAGCTACGGTTGGATTGTCCATTTTAATCATGGCCTACAGAAGCAATAAGTCCATTGATATTGAATTATTTAACAAATTAAAAGACTAAAATGGCTGCAGATATATTATTACTTACCTTAATCTCACTCCCACTTTTGGGATCAGCGACTATTGGTCTTTTTGGAAAAAATCTACCTAAATCTGTCGTTGGGGCATTAGCAACAAGTATGGTAGCAGGTTCATTTATTTGCGCCCTACTGATTTTTTCGAATTTACCTCAAAATCAAATTGTTCATCTATTTTCAGTTGTCAATTTGGAAGATTTCAAATTAAACGCAAGCTTTCAAATCGATTCACTTTCCATTTGGATGACCTTGATTATTACAGGAATTGGTTCTTTAATTCATTTGTTTTCGATTGGATATATGAATCACGATGAAGGTTTTTATAAGTTCTTTGCTTATTTAAATCTCTTCATTTTCTCCATGCTACTTCTTGTTCTTGGAAGTAATTATTTCGTTTTATTCTTTGGATGGGAAGGTGTTGGAATGTGCTCTTATTTATTAATCGGATTTCATTTCAGTGATATTTCGAAAGGAACAGAAAATAGCGTTGCAGCTCGTAAAGCATTTATTATGAATCGAATTGGTGATGTTGGATTATTGTTCGCTTTATTTATGTTATTAGCAACATTTGGAACAGTAGAATACAATGAAATTGCGGCAAAAGTAGCTGAATTGAAATTAGCATCATTAGTTCCTTATGCTGCAGTTGGTGCAATTACCTTATGTTTATTTCTTGCAGCAACTGGTAAAAGTGCTCAAATTCCCTTGTTTACATGGTTACCTGATGCGATGGCAGGTCCAACGCCAGTATCAGCATTGATTCACGCAGCAACAATGGTAACTGCCGGTATTTACTTGGTTGTTCGTTCTAACTTTCTTTTCGAATTGGCACCTTTTACAAAAGAAGTTATTCTTTATATTGGATTAGCCACTTCACTAATCGCCGCATTCATTGCGATGCGTCAAAGCGACATCAAAAAAGTACTTGCTTATTCAACTGTATCTCAATTGGGTTTGATGTTCGTTGCACTAGGAATGGGTGCTTACACAGTCGCTCTTTTCCATGTAACAACTCACGCTTTCTTTAAAGCACTTTTATTCTTAGGTTCAGGAAGTGTTATTCACGCGATGTCTGATGAACAAGATATTCGTAAAATGGGTGGATTGGCTAAAAAGATTCCTGTTACACACATTACCTTTTTGATAGGAACATTAGCTATTTCTGGATTTCCGCTACTTTCCGGGTTTTACTCAAAAGATGAGATTATTGCACACGCTCTGATGCACAATCCATTTGTATTTGGAACGTTAATGGTTGCAGTGACCCTTACAGCGATTTATATGTTCCGACTTTATTTCTTGGTTTTTCATGGTTCATTCCGTGGCGATCATCATACAGAGTCACATATTCATGAAAGCGGTCCTTCAATGACAATTCCTTTGATGGTTTTAGCAGTACTCTCAGTATTTGGTGGTATTCTGAATTTACCAGGAATTTTCCTTCATAAAGGAGCACATTGGTTTAATGATTACCTCAATGCAAACACAACTGGATTGGATTTAGTTGAAGCACATCATTTGGATAAAAATGCAGCCCTCATGTTAATGGTTGTTGCCAGTATCATTGCACTTGCTGTTATGACTTGGGCGTATGTCAATTATGCCAAACGAGGAAATATCGCCAAATCGGATGAAGAACTTAGTGGCTGGGAGAAAGCTTCTAATGCTAAACTTTATTTCGATGAATTGTACAATTCCCTTTTTGTAAAACCAACTGAATGGCTTTCGCATACAATGCATCATCACTTCGATGTGATGGTTTTGAAAAACGGAATTTTTGGTTTTGCTGGTCTTGTTGAGAAAACAGGAAATGTCACACGCAAGTGGCAAAGTGGATTTTTATCGAGCTACTTATTATGGATGGTGCTCGGTTTGGTTGTTATTATTGGTTCATACTTCATAAATAAATAGTTTTGACACTACTCGTATTACCCCTCGTTTTAGCGCTAATTTCATTTGTTGTTCCAGAGAAATTTGTTCGGTATTTTGGATTAGCCGGTGCATTAGGTTCATTAGCAGTTGCTGTTGGGCATTTATCCTATTTCAACCCAGAGAAATATGTTTCATTACTTGACCCTAACCGAGAATTTCCTCTTGGGCTATCATTTAAAATGGGTTACGATGGTTTGAGTTTAACAATGGTTTTTCTTATTAACGCTGTTGTGGCAATCATTTTACTTGCCAACTACGGAAAAGAATTAGCTCAAAACAAAACATTTACTGCATTGGTATTCTTTATGCAAATGGGTTTATTGGGAGTTTTCTTAGCACAAGACGGAATTCTATTCTACATTTTCTGGGAAGTTACTTTAATTCCAATCTTCCTTATTCTTTATTGGTTCGGACAGCAAAACAACAATCCAGTTCTAATGAAATTTTTCATTTATACACTTCTTGGATCGTTGGGAATGTTGTTATCTTTTATCTATTTGGGGTCAACCTACCAATCCTTTGCTCATGAAAATTTGGCAATTGCAGGAAGCTTTCTTGGTGCTAAAGTCGCTTGTTGGGTTGCATGTGGATTCTTATTAGCTTTTGCTATAAAAATTCCTCTGTTTCCTTTTCACACGTGGCAACCTGCAACCTACACCACAGCTCCAATGGCAGGAACGATGCTTCTTTCCGCTTTGATGCTAAAAATGGCGTTGTATGGAATGATTAAATGGATGATCCCTTTAACATCAAGCGGTATTTCCGAAATCAAATGGATTGTAATTACACTGGGTTGTATTGGAATAGTTTATGGGGCCATTATCGCTATCAAACAAAAAGACATTAAATCACTGTTTGCTTATGCTTCCATTAGTCACGTAGGATTAATCGCAGCAGGAATTATTCTTTTTACTCAGACAAGCCTAGAAAGCGCCGTAGTTCAAATAATCAATCACAGTATTGTTGCTGTTGGTTTATTCTTCGCGGCTGATATTATTGAAAGCAGAACAGGAACTAGAAATATCTATGAGCTTGGCGGAATTGCGAAAATCGCACCTCGATTTGGTTTTTGGTTTGCGGCAATGACATTTGTTTCAGTTTCAGTTCCATTTACTGCAGGATTTATCGGAGAATTTTTATTAATCAAAGAATTATTTGTTGCACATTGGTTTACAGGGCTAATCGCTTCGACAACACTTGTTTTTGGTGCAGTTTACATGCTTCGCGCTTATCAAATTAGTATGTTTGGGGCTCCTAAAATGACTTCTTTTGAAGATTTAAAGTGGAATGAAATACTAGTTTTTGCACTTTTAACTACAGCAGCAATTCTTATCGGTATTTCTCCAGAATGCATTATGAACTTTGTAAAACCAAGTATCGAACACATCAACGCTTTGATAGTGGGCGACTTTAACTTTATTAAATAGAATGGACGCACTAATTGTAATTTTTATCACCGGGCTAGTTGGTTTATTTGTCGGAATGATGAAAAAGCCGCTTTTAACGCTTTCCATTTCTACGCTTGGATTAATAACAGCTTTCATTCTGACTTTGTTTTCTCGTTCCTACGTTTCGATCTTTAGCAAATATAATGGACTTTCAACTTCTCCATTAACAGATGCATTCTCATTATTGGCAATCGGACTGACGTTATTAATAATTCTTGGTGGATTTAGTTATTTTAAAAAAGACAAAGAACACACCGCAGATTATTATGGATTAATGTTGTTTTCTCTTTGTGGAGCCTTAATCTTAATTGCATTCAACAATTTCTTCATGTTCTTTTTGGGCTTGGAAATAATGTCCATTCCTGTTTATGTTTTAGTAGGAATTAAAAAATCGAATGTTCTTTCATCGGAAGCATCAATCAAGTATTTCTTTACAGGTTCCTTTGCCACTGGTATACTTTTATTTGGAATTGCATTAGTTTATGGTGCTACAGGAACGTTTGATTTGGCGACAATTAATATTACACGTGGGATAGCCGAACCTTCTCCTATGTTTCATATTGGAGTTCTTTTTGTTTTAGCAGCTTTTTTATTTAAAGTTGGAGCTGTTCCATTTCATTTTTGGAGTCCCGATGTCTATCAAGGTAGCACCGATGCTATTATGGCTTATATGGCAACAGTTGTGAAATTATCCGCCTTAGTAGCTTTTACAACACTGTTCAGTAATGTTTTCACAGATAGTGGTAAAATTTATTTCACGATTCTAACTTTTGTAATCGCGGCGTCATTCTTCTTGGGGTACTTATCAGCGTTAAAACAGTCTAATTTTAAGCGCATGTTAGCCTATTCGGGAATTAGTAACACTGGTCTTGCTATGTTAACCATTTTAACTGGAGACTACGGATCATTACTAGTCTTTTTAATCGGTTATACTGCAGCTACTGTTGCCCTAATGACTTTAAGTCAAGCGATCGATAAAATTGATTCGGAAGATATTATTAACTGGAAAGGTATTGGATACAAAAACCCATTTATCGGAGTTGTAATTTTAATTTCATTCTTATCCCTTGCAGGAATTCCACCTTTAACTGGATTTTTCGGAAAATTTTTAATCTTAAGTAATGCCTACCAAAATAATTTATTTCTTGTAATTCTTGGACTTGTGAGTTCAGTTATTGGAGCATATTTGTATCTACGTTTTATCGTTTTAGCTTTTTCGAAAGATTCTAACGCAGAGAAGATTTCTTTAACGCCATTGCAATATGTGGTTATTTCAATTTGTTCATTGGTTGTTCTTCTTGGATCCAGCATTCTAATTTTCTAGGAAAGCGTCTTATTTTTAATCGCGTACTATTACGTTCAAATATCCGTATTTTTACGGATAGCACTGTTTTGATCGTTTTTTGTTAAACTATCCTCGATTTTTAAAATAATCAAGTTAAATAAATCATTATCAATATAATAAAATTTATTTAAGTTAATTATAAATTATAATTACAATTCATTCTTTACACTCATATGTTACATCTACAATTTAAGTGTAAACGAGCGTAAAAACAATCATTTTCGAGCAATTTAACTTTACTGAAGTTTAGATACTTCCGTGAAGAAAAATATCCTTTTGTTTAATTTCTCCAATTTGCAAAGCGAAGGGCTTATACTTTTATTTGAAAGAAATGAAATTTATAAAGTGGAACTTTTATCGACAACCTCAGAATTTGATACAGAAAAAATAAGTAGGATTGAAAAAATTGATGTATTAATTAATGGCAATCTAGAAAAAACTGAAAATACTTCTCAAACATTAATGCTTATAAAATCAAAAAATCCTGGAATTAAAATTATTACTATTGGAAAAGACTATGATCAAGAATTAATTGAGGCACTAAACTATAGTAATGCATTTTTGGATGCCCGTGCTGATTTTAATATTTTGTTAAAAGCAATTTCCAAAGTTATTTCAGAAGGATTTTTTATAGATCCCCTAGCAGTCAAAACCTACATTAAGTTATTAAAGGATGAAAAAACTAAAAATACGCATTTAACGAAACGAGAGGTAGACGTTCTACAATTAATTTGCAACGACAAAACTTCTAAAGAAATTGGAAACGAATTGAAAATTAGCAGTCGAACAGTTGAAAATCACCGTAAAAATCTGCTAAAAAAAACAAATTCTTTGGGCACGGCTGGGCTCATAATTTACGCAATTAAAAACGATCTTTTTATAATTGAATAACTAAAAAGGATAAATTAATTATTGAATTGTATATATTCTATTTTTCAACGCAAAATAAATCAGATCTACAACCTTCTTAGTTTTTGTTTTCTTACTGATTTGAAGTCTAATTCCCTCTATAGTTCGTGTACTCAAACAAAGATGTTCCGCAATCTCATGGTTTTTTAATCCATTACATACCAAGCGAATAACTTCAATTTCCTTTTCATTCAGCAAACTCATTTCACTTCTTCTAACTGAATTAGGCTTGGTCCTCAATGTTGTAATAACTGCCTCCGACACATTTTTATCTAAATAATGTAAACCTTCATTTACTTGGAAAATAGCGTCCACGATAATATCAAAATCCACTTGTTTAGGTAAATATGCTTTCGCGCCTAATTGCAAACACTCAACAATTTCCAATTGATCTGTTTTTGCAGATAGCACAATTGATTTTATATCTGGATGTCTAACCTCCAAATTTTTAAGCAGAGTTTTACCATCAACAATGGGCATGCTAAGATCGATTATCAAAACATCAATCTTACTCTTTTTTAAGGAATTCATAACTTCTAACCCATTTCCTACATCAAAAATGACCTTAATGCCACTCTCCTGGTTCAATAACTTTACAATCCCTTGTCGAACAATCAAGTGATCTTCCGCAATTCCAATTCTTATATCTTTAGGCATTCTTTAAAGGTAATGTAATATGTACGATAGCGCCATCATTCAATGACATAAGTTCCATTTTAGCTCCAATGTATGTTAACCTTGATTGAATAGAAGACAAACCTCGACCCTCCTTTAATCGAATTGAATTTTGAAATTGTTCATTTGTTAAACCAATTCCATCGTGTTTAAATATTAAATCAAAAGAGTTGTCATCCATTTTAAGATGAACATTCAATTCTTTTATCATTTCATGTTTCATAATGTTATGAATCTGCTCCAAAAAGATGCTATATAAGTTGGTGAAAATCTCAGATTTCAAGTTATTTATTGCGATAATTTCAGTATCAAATTTGATTTTAAAATGATTTAGGCAATTTAAATATTCTTGAATGGCATAAGACAATTGACCTATCGTTTGAACCCTTGTGTTAATATTTCCAATCGCGGCATTTTGCTGTTCAATTATTTTATCAATTAAATAGCTAATCTGTTTGTTTTGATCATAATTTAATCCACTTTTTTTTGCATTTGAATTGAATAAAAGTAACTGGTATTTTAGAGCGGCAAATAATGGATTTATATCATCGTGAAAATTGATAGCAATGCGCTCCCTCTCTTCTACTTTAGAGTTAATTTCTGTCTCTGAAATCCGCAATTGTAAGTTATTTTTTTCTTCTTTAAATTTTTCGTCTTGTTTTTTGTATGACTTATTAAAATTGGAATACAAAAAAACAATAGAAATTATCAGACCCAAAAATATCAAACAGACTCCAATGACAAAAAATACGATTATTAATTTTGAGTTCATTTTTTCGCTACTTCTTCTTCTCGAACATTTTTCACCTGTAAAAAAGAAATTGATAAAACAATATTTAGAAAAATACTAGCAATAAGAACTATCGACCACAATAACTCTGAAATGAATGACCATGATTTACCGATGATAAAATGATCAAATAACATAGCAGGAAACAGGCACATATTGTATGTAACTAGCGCAATATTCAACCAAAAATAGTTGCTAAATCTTACTGAATTTATACCTCTTTCACTTACTATAAAAAAAATAATACCGTAAATGGAAAAAATTAGATTTACTATGCTAGTAGCATAATTAAAAAATTCATTTCTGTAATCGAACCAAATTCCATTCATTATCAATCCCAATAAAAAGGTAATGTTTCCAACTTTAAATATTATACTATCAATATCAATTAAAATGGTTTTGTAAAGTCTTGAAATAATAACGAAATAAAGCACAGTGTAAATATTCTGAAAAAAAGAATTCAAGCTTACATCCCAAAAATTTAGATACATGATTAGAATGGCAATTAACGTTACCAGGAACTTCGAAAGTGTGAAATCAAACATCAAAATAAAAATTTCGCTGTAACGATAATAATCAAATCTATATAGAAACACTAATGGAAATATCTCGCTTAAAAAACAGATATTTAAAAGTAGATCATACATTTCATGTATTTAAATCATTTGTGTTTGAACATTTAGGGGGACACTTTGCTGCATATTCCAAAATCACACCATCCACCAGGTCATTCTCATCTTCATCTGCACCAACAAACACCAAATTCTTTTCACCAATTTCATCAAGACCATAGTAAATTCGGACCCCAACACAGTTTTCTTGTTCTAAAAGCTCAATCAATTTATTCTTTCCGATAAAATGAGCAATTGTTTCCTCTTGCTGAATGCTTTTTCTATATTCCGCTGTCCAAATTGCAGCTTCTTGTAAGCTTACTACCTTACCTTCATTTCCATCAAATGACATATAATTAATTTAGAAACATAAAAATACCATTTTTGTAAATTAACAAAAAATATCCAAAAATGTAAGCTAAAAATATTAAAAAACTGAATATTAATAATTTACGTTAACAACAGAGCTTTACGATTGTTTTGTTAAGGTAGAAATACTTTTACAAAGTAAGTAATTATACGTAGTATTAATTTATTACATGTATTAAACATATTAATGCTTAAAATAATTTCAAATCAGAACAAATCCCAATGAAAATCGAGAGTTAATGACCTGTACTCGGCAGAATATTGATTATCCAAATTTCTTATGATTACCTCTTTTTTGAGAATAGTCTTAGATTTTTGTCTCTGAAAACAAGTTATTACTCGTTTATTACGGTGAGTGACTTTTGCGTGAATCAAAATTACTTCAATTGGAAACAGTTTGTGATCTTTCGCTATTTGACAGAACAATTCAAAATTTGAATAAGGAATTATAATCCAAAATTTACCTTTCTTAGAAAGTACTAAGTTTATTTGACTAAGAAACTTAGTAACTTCATTTTGATTGGAATGTTTGGCTTGATTTTTATCCTGGTTCAATGAAGGCAAGGTATTCAAATAATAAGGTGGATTTGAAAAAATCAAATCATAAGTTCTTTGATAAGAAAAGTTCAAGTAATCCCCTTGAAAGACTTTTAAACGTTCTGACCAGGGACTTGATTCAAAATTATCACGACATTCTTGTGCTCCATTTTCATGAATTTCTATGGCATCAATTAGGATTGTCGGGTTTTTCTGAGCAATCATCAACGATAAAACACCAGTTCCTGCTCCTAAATCCAATGCATTCTCGTGACCTGATGCTTCAATTAGAGCACCTAGCAGCATACTGTCTGTCCCAACTTTTAATGGATTCTTTTCTTGTTTTACGTCAAAATACTTGAATCGAAAAACAGACAAATCAATAGGCTTTAGCAAAAATAACTCGACCGGCTGATGGTTTTCCCGTTACCATGCATATTCCTTCTTCTGCAGGAACATCAAAAGGAATACAGCGAATTGTAGCTTTCGTTTCCTCTTTGATTTTTTCCTCCGTTTCAGAAGTGCCGTCCCAATGTGCCAAGAAGAACCCACCGTTTTCGATTTCCTTTTTGAATTCCTCATAGGAGTCAATCGTTTTGGTGTTCTCTTGACGAAATGCTTTCGCTTTGGCTAACAAGTTAGATTGAATTTCATTCAAAAGTTGCTCAATGTAAGAATCGAGTCCCTCAAAATCAACGACTTCTTTCGTTTTTGTATCTCTTCGAGCAACCTCAGCTTTCCCATTTTCCAAATCCCTTGGACCAATGGCAACACGAACAGGAACTCCTTTGGCTTCATATTCTGCGAATTTCCAACCTGGACGTCGGTTATCATCATCATCGTATTTGAAAGAAATTCCTCTTGATTTCAATTTCGTAGTAAGCTCATTTATTTTTGTTGTAATTGCTTGCAATTCTTCTTGCGAACGATAAATGGGAACTGCCACAACCTGAATTGGAGCCAAAGCTGGCGGTAAAACCAACCCTTCATCATCGGAATGCGTCATAATTAAAGCTCCCATCAAACGAGTTGAAACTCCCCAGGATGTTGCCCAAACATATTCCAATTTTCCTTCTTTATCTGCAAACTTCACTTCAAATGCTTTTGCAAAGTTTTGACCAAGAAAATGGGATGTCCCCGCTTGAAGTGCCTTGCCATCTTGCATCATGGCCTCAATACAAAGAGTATCGTCAGCACCTGCAAAACGCTCATTAGCTGTTTTACGACCTTTAATCACTGGCATAGCCATATAATTTTCTGCAAAATCAGCATACACATTAAGCATTTGCTCTGTTTCTTCGATTGCCTCTTGTTTGGTAGCGTGAGCAGTATGACCTTCTTGCCAAAGAAATTCGGTAGTTCTTAAAAACAATCGCGTTTTCATTTCCCAACGAACCACATTCGCCCATTGGTTAATCAAAATCGGCAAATCGCGATAAGAATGAATCCAATTTTTATACGAATTCCAGATTATTGTTTCTGAAGTTGGTCGCACGATTAATTCCTCTTCCAACTTGGATTCAGGATCCACTACTACCCCACTCCCATCCTCAGCATTCTTCAAACGGTAATGGGTTACAACAGCGCATTCTTTTGCGAAACCATCTACGTGACTGGCTTCCTTGCTCAAATAAGATTTTGGAATGAACAAAGGAAAATATGCATTTGAATGACCTGTTTCTTTGAATTTGACGTCCAGAATTTCGCGCATTTTCTCCCAAATTGCATAACCGTATGGCTTAATAACCATACAGCCGCGAACATCTGAATGCTCCGCTAAATCAGCGCGATAAACTAAATCATTATACCACTTCGAATAATCCTCTTCTCTAGTCGCGTATTTCTGTGCCATATCAAATAAAATGATTACAAAGATACATTTTAAAAAAGAAAGAATTATTTCAAAAAACAGAAAGTAGATCATTTTTAGATGTTTGAATAAATTAATTTTACGATAAATTTCACACTTGATATTTATACTTGTCTTCATCTTGATTTTTTTCTCGGAACTGTTTTTTGTTGGTTCTCTGTTAAACAACACAAACAATTTGATTCAATTGCTCGGGTACATCCATTTAATTATTTTTTTGATTTCTTTTTCGCTCTTATTTGTTCTATTCCGAAATCGAGGTCAACAAACCGATTTTAAAAAAGGCTTCACTGTCTTTGCATTCATAATAATTTGCGCTGCACCAACACTGTTTTATTTACCAGCAGGTTTAACCTATCATTTCACTGACATCGTTTATTTCAAATGGATTGGATGGTTCCTAACAAGCGTGTTAATCATCGGCTTCGTATTTGGAATTTTCTACGGAAGATGGAATTGGAAAGTGCATCGAATAGAAATGACATTTCCTCATCTGCCAGAAGATTTCCACGAAATAAAAATGGTACAAATTAGTGACGTACACATTGGTAGTTTTTTTGACAATCATGAAAAAGTCAAGAAAGCAATTAGAAAAATCAACAATTTAGAGGCGGATTATGTATTCTTTACAGGTGATTTGGTAAATAATACAGCTATGGAAATTAGTGGTTGGGAGTCTGTTTTTTTGGACATACAAGCGAAGAAAGGTAAATTCAGTATTTTGGGAAATCACGACTATGGTGATTACGTTAAATGGACCAGTATTGAAGAAAAAAAGGGAAATTTAAATAAATTGATCAATTCCCACCGAACGATTGGCTTCACACCCTTACTTAATGATTCCATAGAATTAACAAAAGGCTTTTGGTTAATTGGGGTAGAAAATTGGGGTAAAGCACCTTTTCGACAAAGCGGAAAGCTTCATGAGGCATTGATTAATGTTCCCGAAAATCATTTCAAATTACTCTTATCACACGACCCAAGTCATTTCGATGAACAAGTTGTACATACGAATATTGATCTTACGCTTTCAGGGCACACGCACGGAATGCAATTCGGGATTGAACGTTTTGGTTTAAAATGGAGCCCTGTTTCTTGGAAGTATAAAAAATGGGCAGGTCTATACAAGGAAGGAAATCAATATCTGTATGTGAATCGTGGTTTCGGATACATTGGTTTTCCGGGACGAGTGGGGATTTATCCTGAGATTACAGAAATTATTTTGAAGAAAAAATAACTTATTTTTTTCTTTTCCAATCACACAAATTCGTACTAATTCCAATGGCGTGATTCTGACCGGCTTTCGAATAAATTAAAAATCCATAATCCAATCGTATTTTTTTTAAATAAACTCCCACTCCAAAAGAAAACCCGGCGAGACCAGGACGATTAAAAACCCTCAATTGCTGTTGACGATGAAAATCAAAGCCAGTTCGGAAATGTAAAGATTTAGAAGCAATCAATTCAACTTGTAAATTAAGGTGATTAGCAAGCTTCTCAATGAAACCAGGAGTTTGAACAGGGATAGTATCTCCTGTCAAGGCGTCATATGAGGGCTTCTCATTCGGGTCTTGGTAAACGATATCCCACCTATTCAACTGTTTAGCAAGAAGTGAAAAACGAAAAGGAGCGTGCTTCAACTTGTAAGTTAAAGATGCTTGAACATCTATTGGAAGACTTGTTTTTTGATTTGCAGTATATTGTTTAAAACTTACACCTATTCCTTTTGCAATCAATGCCGCTGAAAATAGTTGATTTGGATGCTTATAAACAGCTGAAAATGTTGTTGCAAATGCATAAGCAGAATACGTTTCTAAATGAGAACCCAAAACATTCAATCCAAGCCCCAGGGAAATAACTGGATTAAATTCCTTTGAATAAAGCATACCGATAGAATAGTCCAAAGCTCCAAAAGCACCTATTGAATTACCACCGATATCTGTACCTTCAAAAGAACCGTAATTTGCATATTTAACAATCGGTGAAAAAATCCCAATTTTTGAGTTGAAGGCATACTGAATTGATCCAAAATTAACACCAGTAGGAAGCAACGTTTGATTAATCGCGAGTTGGTTAACCATTGCTTTGTTTAGTAAAGCAGGATTTTCCGAACTTAGCACGATATCATTGTCTATTACACTAATTAAATTATTACCGGTTCCAATATTTCTTGCCGAATAAAACCCATTTATATATTGAAAACCATTGATTCCGACATTGTACTGGCCATATGCCAGAAAACAAATTTGAAAAATAAAAAGCGCAGTGAGCTTCATGATACAAAAACGAGCTTTAACGAAAAAAATTGTTAGTTTTCGTGTAAATTTAGTTCAAAGTTGTTATTAATGCATTCAAATCGCGTTTGAAAGAAATAAATGCTTATGAAAAAGTCTACACAAAAATCAATTTTACTGGTTGGGCATCATGCCTTTGAGCATGCAGAGAACATACAAAACAACATTAATAAACAATTCAAATTAAATTATTTGACTTACAAAAGAAAGGATCCTTTTGATGAAACTTCATCCAATAAATTATGCATCAACGATATAGAGGTTGAATACAATGGCTCATATGATTTAAACAACCTAACCTTAGCACTTTCTTTTATAATTGAACACGATAAACACTTAATTAACAGTGATCTAATTATTGGAGACCCAAGTGAAGTGCTATTTCAGGCATTTTCATTCGCCCGATTAAAAGAAAATCCAATCTTTTTCAAGCAAAATGTTTCTGGAAAACTAAAAATTGACGAATCGCTGAATCTTTTCATTTATCCAATGGGAATGATCTGCCAAGACATTCGAAAAGAGATTTCCAATTTAATTTATGTTCTCAAAAAACACAAGTCCAAAACGTTTTTATTGAGAAAAGAGGAACAAGATTTAGATCAGATATTGAATAATATTTTAAAAGAAATAAAAACAAACTCAATTTATGAAATAGAGGAAAAACTTGAAGGTTTAGAGCACTTAACGGGTAAGCCAAAAGAACAAATTACAGATTAAAATCAATTAATGGATCGTAAGTTACAGGACATTTTATTCAACGAATTTTCAAATCGTTACGACCGTGACATAATTTATGTCACAAGAGGTTTTTTCAGAGGCGAGGATATTAAAGACATCTATCAAGAGCTCATGGTACATTTCTACCAATTAATTGGTCGACTTTATGAGAACGACCCAAACTTATTTTCAACTCGTTCATGGGTAAGAACAATTGCTGAAAACTTTTGTAAATCAGAACTTAGAAAAAGAAACGGTAAAAGAAAAGTACAACTTGTTTATGATGAAGTATCTGTCAATAACTCTAAGCATTTGGTAGATTCCGAAATTTCAGGTGCCAATGATTTAAATGATGCCATTAAAAATTTTCTTAAAAATCTCACCAAGCGAGAGGCGCTTATCCTTAAAATGAAATATTATTACGGAAAATCATCCATTTATATTAGTCATAAAATGAATGAAGCCCACATAAACGTTTACATTCAACGAATTAAAGAACGTTTAATACGCAGAACGGGCATAGAAGATATTGAAGCGTTCGTTAGCAGGTACAATACCTATCTTTAAAAATTTATATGTCGATCTTTTTTGTCTGGAAAAATATCGGCTATTGTC
Organism: uncultured Lishizhenia sp.; assembly: GCA_964534395.1. Lineage (GTDB taxonomy): Bacteria > Bacteroidota > Bacteroidia > Flavobacteriales_D > Crocinitomicaceae > UBA952. The sequence continues at coordinate 11,475 of CAZHOW010000025.1, read as the reverse complement.
ACTAAAATTCCTGTTTCTTCAACGTTTCCAAAATCCGGATTTACTGCTGTTCCAAATGTCCGCATGGTAGGAGAGAGATTCATATAAATATTCACAAGAGGAGGAATAAATTCACCTTTATCACGAACGTGTCCATTTAAAACTTTAAAACCGTCTTTAAAATCCAATCCATCCAGTTGGGATTCTACGTAGGCTTTGTCGTAATTCTGGATTAAAGGATGAAAAGGTTTCATCAAGTTATCTTTATCCGGAAAGTAATGGTGCATAAAATGCAAAAGAAAATCCCGACAATCTGTATTATAGTTTGGGTACATGGTTACTTTCCCAAAGAAATATTTAATTTCCGGATTGAATTTGATAATTGCACCTAGGCCATCCCATATGTTATCTAGAGCAAACAATCCTTTGCGTGGATTAACACTAGGCTGATAATTTGGCTGAACCCAGCTTCTACCCAATTCAATTGTAAATGGTAAAAATTCCTTAACGAAACGATTTGAAAAATCAAAATAATGCGTTGTTGACAAATGGATATTACCTGAGTCATCCATCGATTCTTTGCATTTAATATAACGATATCCACCAATTATTTCTTCATCTTCCGGTGACCACAAAACCAATTGTTTATAACAATGTTCATTTGTGTCGTACTCATCCAAATCAATTGACTTTCCTGTCCCTCCACCTGACGCTCTGAAAGTAACTTCGCGGAGACGTCCTATCTCAAGAACAACATTTGGCGCATTAAAATTATCTACAACATAAATTTCATTGTCACCTTTTCTTGTTTTTCGAAGAAATTTATCTGACGATAATTCTCGTTTCAATAATATTCTATCTATTGGATCTATTATACTTTCCATACTTATTTTCTTAACGAATGAACAATTTTTCGAATGTACTGCGCTGCTTCGTAATCGTTTAATTCTGTATTAAGTTCTGAACCCAAAATTGGGTTACCAACCGTAATATTAATCGTCTTGTTTCTTTGTCTGAATAATTCATCTGAAAGCCAAAACATTTCAATGTTAGCTTTTATTCCCAACCATTTTCGAAATTTTGAAACGCGATAAAAAAATGGAGTAAGTTCACCTTCAATATGAATTGGAACAATTGTTCGATTAAACTCACGAGCGTATACAACAAATGTTTTTTTCCATTCCAAATCTTGAACTTTTCCTTCTATTTTTCGGCTAACAAGCCCTGCGGGGAAAATACAAATAGCATTTTCCGAGCTGAAGGCGTTTTTAATTTGTTCCCTCACTGAGAGATCATTTTTTCCATGTTTATTCACACCAATAAATAATCCGCGGATGTTTTTCAAATTCATCAACAAATCATTAACAATGAATTTCAAATCCTTTCGATGATGACGTAACGCAACAATTAAACCAATCGCATCCATTCCACCTAGCGGGTGATTCATTGCCAAAATGACAGGGCCATCTTTAGGAATTTTATCAATTCCTTGAATATTGACTTGAATGTTGAAGTAATTAATTATCGATTCACAAAAATCGATGTCTTCATATTGCTCATTTTCTCTAAGAAACTGATTTATTTCATCCTGATGTAAGACTCTTTTTAGATAAGAAATAACAAACCCAGGAAGCCAACGAAGTAATTTTGGATTTTTACTCACTATCAATCCTTTTATATCGATGAATTTTTCCTTGGTCACAATTCAAAATTAAACTTAATAAGTAAATCAAATAACCAACAGATTAAAGATTTCAACTAAGACTTTGTTAGTATTCAAATTCCAATTTCAAGCCGTCATAAGCTAAAAATACATTACTTGGAAGTTCCAATTCTACAACCGAATGTTTTCCAAATAGATGTGAAATATGAGTTAGATATGCTTTTTCAGGTTGAACAGTCTGAATAAAATCCAAGGCTTGCTCCAAATTAAAATGAGAAAGATGTTCTGAGCGATGCAATGCATTTACAACTAGTGTTTTAACACCTTTTAATTTTTTTATTTCACTGCTTTCAATTTTCTTGGCATCCGTAATGTAAGCGAAATCTCCAAATCGAAAGCCTTTTACTGGCATCTTGTAATGCATTACATTAATTGGAATCACTTTTAACTTATTTCGTAACTCGATTGGTTCATCATTTATCCTGAAAAGGTCCACTTTTGGAATACCAGGATACCGTTCTTCAGAAAAAACATAATGAAATTCCCTTCTCAAAGCCATTTCCACACGTTCGGTGCAATAAACTTCCATTGGACGTGACTCCAAATGATTAAACGCTCGAACATCATCCATTCCAGCGACGTGATCTTTGTGCTCATGGGTAAATAGAACCCCTCGGAGTGATTTCACTTTTTCACGCAACATTTGAAATCTAAAATCTGGTCCAGTATCAACCACATAATTTTCTTCTCCAACTTGAATTAGAATTGAAGACCTAGTGCGATTATCCTTGTCATTATTCGAGACACAAACATCACATTCACAAGCTATAACAGGTATGCCTTGAGATGTACCGGAACCTAGAACAACTACTTTACCTTTCACCTTACGAAGATACGCTTATGATTTTTACTGTACCTAAAATTCAACAAGTTTGTGAGCATTATCTTTTCGAATAAATTGATTCAAAATAGTTTTAATATCCCTGTTTTCCTGTTGATATTTTATGAAACTTTTCCATTGAATTGGAGACTTACCTTGAAAGTGAAATGGAGCATATCCGTAGCCTCGATAATTCCCATTTTCGATTAAAACAACACTTTTCTCCGATTTATTTCTCCCTTTATCAAGGATGTAAAAACTCTTTCCTTCAAAAGTCAAGTTGGAAATAAAGTGCTCAACACGTTTGTTATATGCATCAGATGACTCATCGCCAACACAAGCTCCAAGACATTGTTTTATCTCATAATGAAAACAACCATTTTTTGTCTGATATAAACCACATAATTTTTGACAAAACTGATGATTTTCAGAAACATACATAAGGAAACTAGAACCTTCCTTTCGTGAAGAAAAATGAATTAAAGGATGGGAATCTTGATTAGCCGTTGATTCGATACTTAGACGCAAATAACCATTTTCATCTAAATTATCATACAATCCGTAAGGAAATAAACTTTTTCTCAATCTTCTATTGTAAATCGGACGGTGCAATTTAATCAACTCCGACTCAAGCAACATCGCAATCAATTCAGAACCGGTAAGTTCATAATCAACACGGGCTAAATCCTGAATTAATTTAATTCCTTTTGCCGTTTTCGTATTTCTTAAATGTTGTTCAACGCGTTTTTTAATATTGATACTTTTTCCAATGTAAATCAGTTGATTAAACTCGTTATAGAATCGATAAACTCCAGCTTTTGTGGGCAATTCATCAATAATATCAAGATCCAAATTCGGATGCATTGACTTCGGATTTAATTCCTCTTGAATAAATGTTTTTAAGCTATTCGGATCTTTATTCAAAAGTATCTCAAACAGTTTGGTTGTCGCTAATGCATCACCACCAGCTCGATGACGACCATTGATTTCTATCCCCAATTCCTTCGAGATATTTCCAAGGCTATATGATTTGTAGCCAGGAATCACATAGCGCGCAGCTCGTACGGTACATAGGTGAGGAAGACGAAAATCGTATCCAAGATTTTTAAATTCACTTCTGAGCATTCCATAATCAAAAGCTACATTATGAGCGACAAAAACACAGTCTTTCGTGAACTCAACTATTTTTTTTGCCACTTCAAAAAACCGAGGTGCATTTGAAACCATTTCATCGTTTATGCCTGTCAATCGGACTATAAATTCTGGAATAGGTTGTTCAGGGTTTAAAAGTGTAATAAATTCGTCAACAATCCGTTCGCCATCATATTTGTATATTGCCAACTCGGTAATTTTCGAATTTCTCGGGCTACCTCCAGTTGTTTCAACATCAATAATTACAAACATTTTTCAAATTTAGAAAAATATTATCCTGAATTGACTTTGGAAGCACTCAAAATAATAATGATAAAAAATTAATTATGCATGCATAGTATTTGTTTTTATTTTACTTATATTTGAATGTAAAAAACCGATGATATGAATACACAACCAATCAAAGGAGGAGAGTTTATTATTCGAAAAACAACTACTTCTGAAATTTTCACACCAGAAGAATGGACTGAGGAGCACCACATGATCGCGCAAATGTGTGACGATTTCATTGCTCAAGAAATTTTGCCAAATATTGAACGAATCGATAAAATGGAAGAAGGGTTGATGCCTTCAATTCTGGAGAAAGCTGGTAAACTTGGGCTTCTAGGTTTATCTGTTCCTGAAAATTTGGGCGGAATGGGTGTTGATTTCAAAACTTCTTTGCTTGCAACGGAGCATTTGGGGCATGGATACTCGTTTTCAGTTGCTTTTGGCGCGCATACAGGAATTGGAACACTACCCCTACTCTATTATGGAAATGAAAGTCAGAAGGAAAAGTACATTCCAAAATTAGCAACAGGTGAATGGAAAGCAGCATATTGTTTAACTGAACCAGGTTCTGGATCGGATGCAAATTCTGGAAAAACGAAAGCTGTTTTATCTGAAGATGGAAAAAATTACATTCTGAATGGACAAAAAATGTGGATTACCAATGGTGGCTTCGCTGATTTGTTTACTGTATTTGCTAAAATTGATGACGACAAGAATTTAACTGCATTTTTGGTTGAAGCGAAAAGTGAAGGAATTTCTTTGAATCCCGAGGAGAAAAAAATGGGGATCAAAGGTTCTTCTACCCGACAAGTGTTCTTCAACAATGTTGTTGTTCCAGTCGAAAATATGTTATCAGATCGTGAAAACGGATTTAAAATCGCACTAAATATCCTAAATATTGGTCGTATCAAATTAGGTGCAGGGGTTTTGGGAGGAGCCAAAGGTGCAATTAATGAAAGCATCAAATACGCCAATGAACGTGAGCAGTTCGGACGAATTATTTCCAAATATGGAGCTATTCGATATAAATTAGCCGAACAAGTTATAAGGACATATGTATTGGAATCAGCAACATACAGAGCAGGACAAAATATTGATGACGCTATCGCAGGATATATTACAAATGGTTTAGACAAAGGTGCAGCTACTTTAAAAGGTATTGAACAATTTGCGCCTGAATGTGCCATTCTCAAAGTTGCAGGTTCAGAGTGTTTGGATTATGTTGTTGATGAGGCTGTTCAAGTATATGGCGGAATGGGATATTCAGCTGAATCAACTGTTGAACGAGCATATCGTGATGCAAGAATTAACCGAATTTTTGAAGGCACCAATGAAATTAATCGGATGCTAATCGTTGATATGGTTCTTAGACGGGCTATGAAAGGTGAGCTGGATTTAATGGGTCCAGCCATGAAGGTTGCCGGAGAGTTGATGTCCATTCCAGAAATGACTGTGCCTTCAAACAATTCGCTTGGTAATGAAGAGCGATATTTAGAAGGATTTAAAAAATGTATTTTAATGGTTGCAGGATCTGCAGTCCAGAAATTGATGCAAACACTTTCCAAAGAACAAGAAATATTGATGAATGTCGCCGATTTGGCTATTTGGATATATCAAGTAGAATCTGTTCTTCTAAGAGTTCAAAAGAAAATTGAAAAATTCGGTGAAGAGGCTTGTAGAGTGGATATTGCAATTGCTAAAACTTATTTTTATGACACAGCCGATCGAATTGAAAAAGCTGCAAAAGATGCAATCTACTCGTTTGCCGAAGGTGACGAGGCTCGTATGATGTTGATGGGATTGAAGCGATTTACAAAAGTTGAAGCATTTAACCCAAAGAATGCAAGGCAATTGATTGCTCAGAAATTAATTGAAGACAAAAAATATAATTTCTAAAAAAGTCTAAAGAATCGATTTAAAGCGGCTTTCGAGTCGCTTTTTTTATTTCAATTTACTTGAAAAAACTTTTCTGAATTTCTCCACCTTTGGTCTTACAACAGACTGACAATACATATTTTGCGGGTTCAATTCAAAATAATTGTGGTGGTAAGCTTCTGCACGATAAAAATTTGAAATAGGTGAAATTTCAGTTACAATAGGCTTGTCCCAAACATTTTCTTCTGTGAGTCTATTTTTAAATTTTTTGGCTTCCAACTTCTGAAGTTCATCGTGATAAAAAATGACCGAACGGTATTGCGTACCAATGTCATTTCCTTGTCGGTTTAATTGAGTCGGGTCGTGAACAAACCAAAAAACTTCCAACAGCTGTTCATATGACAAAAGATTTTCATCATATTCTACGCGAGCAACTTCCGCATGTCCCGTGTTACCTGAACAAACCTGTTCATAAGTTGGATTTTCAATTTGACCACCCGCATAACCTGGGTAGACATCAATGACACCATATAAATCTTTAAAGCATGCTTCCACACACCAAAAACAACCAGCTCCAAATGTTGCAACTTTCATTTTTTAAATTTTGAGGCAAAAATACTTATTCCTTAACAAATTCAAGTGCTGCTGAATTCACACAATAACGCATTCCAGTTGGTTTTGGCCCGTCATCAAATAAATGCCCCAAATGCGCATCACACTTTTTACATCGAATTTCTATTCGTTTGTAGCCCAATTCATAGTCATCGAGTTCCTTGATGTTTTTTTTATCTTCAGCATCATAAAAGCTAGGCCATCCGGAACCTGAGTCGTATTTGGTTTCACTCGAAAACAAAATTGAACCGCAAGCCACACAATGGTAATTCCCCTTCTCGTGATGATTCCAATATTTACCGGTAAAAGGGCGCTCCGTTCCACCATCGCGAATGACGTAACAAACATTTTTCGGCAAAGCTTTCCCATTGAACTCCTCTGTTTCTTGATTTTTTGAAGTTTCTGAGTTTGTCTTTTGAGCACAGGCAACTGACGATACAAAAGTTAATGTGATTAAAATCCATTTCATGCTCTTAAAACAAAATGATCAATTAAAAGTTTTCAATTTTAAATCTGTCAAGCCAAATTTTCAGAATTAGATTATTGGCACAGCACTTGTCGCAATAAAGAACCTTCGTCAAATTCTAGTAAATACATTAGTTTAAATTAGAAATACTGACAGAATGGCTTAAAAAATAACTATGAGCAATCTAACAGATATTGATTTTTTTGGTTTCGCAGGAGGTTTGGAAAGTGATGCCGAGTTTATTCCGCTAATTACCGCAGAGGAGGAGGAGAATGTTAACAACCAAAAATTCCCATCGGAACTTCCAATTTTACCTTTGAGAAATAACGTATTGTTTCCAGGAGTTGTCATTCCAATAACAGTTGGGCGAGACAAATCAATCAAGTTAATTCAAGAAGCGAATAAAGGAAATAAAATCATTGGTGTCGTTTCTCAAAAAAATCAAGAAGAGGAATCTCCTGAATTTGATGATTTAAATAAAATTGGAACAGTTGCTCAAATCGTACGACTACTAAAAATGCCTGATGGTTCATCAACTGTAATCATTCAAGGAAAAAGAAGATTTGAAATTGTTCAACCTTTACAAACGGAGCCTTACATGACCGCTTCAGTTCGAATCATTAAGGAAAAACGAATTGACGCTACTGACAAAGAACTGGATATCATGTTTAAATCCATTAAAGATTTAGCACTTCAAATCATACGAGAAAGTCCAAATATTCCGTCTGAAGCTCAATTTGCAATAGGTAATATCGATAGTCCGACTTTTCTAGTAAATTTCATCTCTTCAAATATGAATGCTGACGTTTCTAAAAAACAAGAAATGTTAGAGGAAATGGATATGAAGAAACGTGTCATGATGGTGCTTGAACACCTGACTATGGAAGTTCAAATGCTTGAAATGCGTAATGAAATTCAGAACAAGGTCAAAAAAGATTTAGATCGTCAACAGCGCGAATACTTTCTTCACCAACAAATGCGAACCATTCAAGATGAATTAGGAGATAACCCTCAGATTCAAGATGTTCGTGACATGGAAGATCGGGCAAAGAATAAAAAATGGTCCAAAACAGTCGAAAAACTTTTTTACAAAGAGTTAGAGAAATTACAACGAATGAATCCGCAAGGAGCTGAATATACGGTGCAACTCAATTATCTTGATTTACTTCTAGATTTACCTTGGGGGGAATTTACGAAGGATAATTTGGACTTGAAACGTGCAGAAAAGATTTTAGATCGCGACCATTTCGGATTGGAAAAAGTAAAAGAACGAATTTTAGAATATTTGGCAGTCCTGAAAATTAAAGGGAATATGAAATCGCCAATTTTATGTTTTTATGGACCTCCGGGAGTTGGAAAAACCTCACTTGGGAAATCTATAGCTGAAGCCTTAGGAAGAAAATACATACGAATGTCATTGGGTGGACTACATGACGAAGCAGAAATTAGAGGACATCGTAAAACGTATATTGGAGCAATGCCTGGGAGAATCATGCAAAACCTTAAAAAAGCAGAAACTTCAAATCCAGTGTTCGTTTTGGATGAAGTAGACAAATTGGGGAGAAGTAATCATGGTGATCCTTCCTCTGCCCTTCTTGAAGTATTAGACCCTGAACAGAATAATGCATTTTACGACAACTATGTTGAAACTGAATTTGACTTATCAAAAGTCATGTTTATAGCCACTGCAAATAGCCTTTCAAGCATTCAAGGACCTTTACGCGATAGAATGGAAATAATTGAAGTGAATGGTTACACACTAGAAGAGAAAATTGAAATTGCCAAAAGACATCTACTTCCGAAACAAATTTCCGAACACGGAATTTCCAAAAAAGACATTTCCATCGATAAGAGAATCTGGGAGAAAGTTATTGAAGAATACACAAACGAATCAGGTGTCCGAGGACTAGATAAAATAACTGCGAAAATTGTTCGAAATCGAGCAAGGCAAATCGCAATGGAAGATCCCTACGAAGTTAAAATTACCGAGGAAGAAATTTTTAAATTCCTTGGAGCAGGGCGAACTCGAACAAAATACGATCATAACGAAGTTGCAGGAGTTGTGACAGGATTAGCATGGACAAGTGTAGGAGGTGATATTCTTTTTATCGAATCCTCCATTACAAAAGGGAAAGGTAAACTAACATTAACTGGGAATTTAGGTGAAGTCATGAAAGAATCTGCCGTTATTGCTTTAGAATTTTTGAAGTCACATAGTGAACATTGGAATTTAAATTCTGAACTTTTTGATAACTATAATGTTCACGTGCATGTTCCTGAAGGTGCAACACCAAAAGATGGACCAAGTGCAGGAATAACAATGTTAACTTCACTAGCCTCACTTTTTACGCAACGAAAAGTAAAGAAAAACTTGGCAATGACAGGTGAAATTACCTTACGAGGAGATGTCCTTCCTGTTGGTGGAATCAAGGAGAAAATTCTAGCAGCTAAACGAGCAGGAATAAAAGAAATTATTATGTGCTCCAAGAATAAACAAGACGTAGACGAAATAAAACTTGATTATTTAAAAGGACTTGATATACATTACGTAGACAAAATGAGTGACGTATTGAAAATCGCTTTATTGAAAGAAAAAGTATCGAATCCTAAAGTTTTAAACTAAAATCTGATGTTGATAAAATGAAAAGAAAATAATCAAAAGTCTTTGGCATAATTTTAGATATTTGTAAAGAAATTAAATCATAATGAAATCACTATTTTCAATTCTCTTACTAGTTCTATTAAACGTTCAATTTCTAAATGCTCAAGATTCAAAAGCGCAAGGAGTTTTAGATAAACTATCTTCAAAAATGAAAGGTCTAAAATCCTTTTACATCGAATTCAGTGCAAGTATTAAAAATTCTGAAACTGGGACAAATGAAAGTGAAACCGGAAAAGGATGGGTTAAAGGCAATAAATTTTCAGCATCATATGGTGAGAATACCATTATCTCGAATGGTATGAAAACTTGGACGGTTGTTAAAGAGGAAAAATCAGTTTATGAGTCTGACGCCACTGATGATGAGGATGGTATAAATCCAAAAAAATTAATGACTATTTGGGAAAGTGGCTTTAAAAACAAATACATTAAAGAAGATAAATTAGGTAGTGAGTCCGTTCACGTTATTGATCTTTACCCTAAAAATCCTTCGAAAGCCGAATATCATACCATCGTTCTTTACATATCCAAAGGAGATGGTGAACTTAAAAAAGCAATCATGAAATCGAAAGACGGGACAGTAATGACATATTCATTATCAAAGTTTCAAGAAAATCCAGATATCGATGACAGCAAATTTGTTTTTGACAAGAAAAAATATCCCGGATATCCAGTGATTAGGGACTAGCGTTTCAAGGCGCGATCCATTTCGCGTTTATCATCTTTTTCTTTAAGATCCTGGCGTTTATCATGCAGTTTTTTACCAATCGCACATGCGATTTCAACTTTTACCCAACCTTTTTCAGATAAAAATAACTTCAAGGGAATCAAGGTATTCCCTTTCGTTTTCAGAAATTTTTCAAGTTTCTCTATTTCCTTTTTATTGAGTAGTAATTTTCTATCTGCTCTTGGTTTATGATTGTAAAAAGAACCATTCTCATATTCCGTAATATGCATATTCCGAATCCAAACTTCAGCATTACTATAAATACAATATGATTCTAAAATACTTGCCTTTCCATTACGAATACTCTTAATTTCAGTACCACTCAGCTGAATTCCGGCTTGATAGACGTCTTCCAAATGATATTCGAAACGTGCTTTTTTATTTCTTATGTTAAGTTCCTTATGGGGCATGATACAAAGTTAAGATTTTTGATATCTTTCCGAAAGAATTACTAAAACAGTATAAGAAATAGCTAATTTTGATAATCAAAACATAATTTGAACATACCATCCAAATATCTTGAAAATGCTGTTGATCAACTTGCCTCTCTTCCTGGAATTGGAAGAAGAACGGCTTTAAGATTGGCTCTGCATCTTTTAAAAAAAACAGAAACAGAGATTGACGACTTTTCAAAAGCTTTTGTAGAATTAAAACAAAAAATTAAAAACTGTGGAAATTGTGGAAACATTTCCGACAATGACATATGTTTCATTTGTTTGAATCCAAATCGAGATACTAAAACTATATGCGTTGTTGAGGATATCCGCGACATAATGGCCATAGAATCCACGGGAACTTACAAGGGTATTTACCATGTTTTAGGTGGATTAATTTCTCCAATGGATGGCATTGGCCCGCAAGACTTGAACATCGAGTCACTTGTTGATAAGGTTTCAAAAGGATTTACAAATGAAATTATCTTCGCTTTAAGTCCCACGATGGAAGGGGATACAACTAATTTTTATCTTTTCAAAAAACTTCAAGTATTTTCACCATATATAACTGCATTATCAAGAGGAGTGGCCGTTGGGTCAGAACTTCAATACGCAGACGAACTTACATTAAGTCGTTCAATTCAGCAGCGGCAAGAATTCAAGTTGTAAACATCAAAGATTCATTATTAAATCGCTAAATCTTAAAAAGCAAACAAACAAAAAACCCCAAAAGTTTTCACAATCGGGGTTTTTAAAAA
>CAZHOW010000024.1:0-29387 GCA_964534395.1 uncultured Lishizhenia sp. | reverse complement strand
ATTTCTTGATAATTGGATGCAGATGAATAGCACCAGTCTTCGGGATTTTTAACCACGCCTTCTTTTACAGGATTGTTGTGGATATAATTGATTTTTTTCCACACAAATTTTAAAGGGGTCGAAATCGACTCCTTATTAAAAGAGTCCGGAAGTAATGCTTTTACATTATCACCATCAAGGTGGATTAAACTTACAATTGCAATTGGCATTGAAAGTAATAAAGGAAAGAACGGCGGAACCTTTGCTCACTCTGAAATAGCGCTTGAATTTGCATGATGGGTTTCCACAGAATTCAAACTTTATCTAATTACTGAAATAAAACGGCTCAAAGAAGTTGAATCGAATAGACAAAATCACGAATGGTCAGTGCAGCGAATGATTTCCAAAATCAATTATCATATTCACACGGATGCAATCAAAGAAAACTTGATTCCTAAGACTTTAACGAAAGAGCAAGCCGCTATTGTTTATGCAAATGAGGCGGATTTACTAAATGTTGCCTTATTCGGAATGACTGCACTTCAATGGGGATCTCAAAATCCAAATTTAATTGGTAATATTCGAGACCAAGCAACCCTTCATCAATTGGTGGTACTAAGTAATATGGAAAGCATTAACGCATTACTAATTCAGCAGGGCATTCCATCTAACAAAAGAATTCTACAATTAAATCAAGTTGCAATTATGCAAATGAAGTCATTACTAAACTCAAATTCTTCGAAATATTTAAATGGAATGAAAAGCGACTAAGGCTAATTATTTCCTAGATCAGATTTAAGAAATAATTACTTAATCCCAAACAATATTTAATGCGCTTCCAACCAGTTCTTCGCCAATTTCAATTCTACTTCCATCGGAACAGCTAATTGAATGGCATTTTCCATCGCTTCTTTTACGAGCACTTGCATCAACATTTCTTCGGAAACATGCACATCAAAAACCAATTCATCGTGCACTTGCAAAATCATTTTTGATTTCACATTTTCTTTTTGCATGGCTTTATGAACAGCAATCATCGCCATTTTGATGATATCGGCAGCTGAACCCTGAATTGGAGCATTAATCGCATTTCGCTCCGCATAACCACGAACAACAGCATTCGCAGAATTTATGTCTGGAAGATACCTTCTTCGTTTCATAATCGTTTCCACATAACCCATTTCACGCGCTTGTCCGATGGTTCTTTCCATGTAGGATTTAATGGTCGGGTATTGCTCGAAATAACTATCAATGATTGATTTTGCTTCTGTTCTTGAAATATTAAGGTTTTGAGACAAACCAAAGGCTGATTGCCCATAAATAATTCCAAAATTCACTGCTTTTGCTGCTCCTCGTTGTTCGCGAGTGACTTTATCAATTGTTGTATTGAAAACTTTGGCAGCCGTCGCCGAGTGAATATCGTGTCCTTCACGGAATGCGTTTATCATGTTTTTGTCTCCGCTTAATGCAGCAATGATGCGCAATTCAATTTGAGAATAATCTACCGCCATCAATTTGTATTCGTCGCTTCTAGAAACGAAAGCTTTTCGAACTTCTCGTCCTTTTTCAGACTTTATAGGAATGTTTTGAAGATTGGGATTATTGGAACTCAAACGACCTGTCGCCGTAACGGTTTGCATGAAGTTGGTATGTATTCGACCATCGGTTTTATCGCACATAGTGGGCAGTGTATCGACATACGTACTTTTCAATTTTCGTAATTGACGGTATTCCAAAATCAAGGGAATAATTGGGTGATCGTGCTCGTGTTTTTGTAAAATGTCCTCAGAAGTAGCATATTGTCCTGTTTTGGTCTTTTTAGCCTTATTTGAGATTTTCAGCACTTCAAACAAAATGTCGCCTAATTGCTTCGGTGAATCGATATTGAAGTCCATTCCTGCCTTTTCTTTGATGTCCTTTTCAAGGTCAATCAACGTTTTTTCGAGGTCTTTTGAATAATCTTCGAGAGCTTTGACATCAACAGCAATTCCTTCGTGTTCCATGTCTTTCAACACTTCCACGAGTGGCATTTCCATTTTATAAAACAAGTCGAACAAATGCGGTTTGTTTATTTCATCATCAAATAATTGTTTCAACTGGAACGTGATGTCGGCATCTTCACAAGCGTAATCAGAAATTTCTTCGGGTTTTAAATCGCCCATATTTCCTTGGCCTTTACCTTTTTTACCAATCAACGATTCAATGGAAATAGGCTGATAACCCAGATAATAAGTTGCAAGAAAATCCATACTTTGCTTCGCCTCCGGATTTATGAGGTAGTGTGCTACCATGGTATCGAAGGTTGGAGCCACAACTTGGACATCATAGCGTTGCAACACTTTTAAATCGTATTTGATGTTATGTGCAATTTTCTCAATGGAAGGGTCTTCGAAGAACGGAAGAAATTCATGTACAATTTTTTTCGCAGAATCAAATTCCTTAGGAACGGCAACATAAAACGCTTCTCTTGCTTTGTAAGAAAACGAGAAACCAACTAATTCAGCATGTAACGCATCTATGTCGGTGGTTTCCGTGTCAAAACACACCTGCGATTGTTTCAATAACAACTCCAACAACTCTTTTCGCTCTTCGGGAGTTGTGATTAAATGGTAACTCGGACGCTCGGTAACAATGGTTTTATAATTTACGGTTTCAATCGGCTCTTGCGGTTCCACCATGCTCTGCATTCCAAATAAATCCAACTGACCAGTATCATTTGAAGTACTTGACGAAGCTGAAACAACAATCTCCTCACCAATGACGCGCTTTGCTAAATTTCTGAATTCCAGTTCCGTAAAAATTTCTTTGACTTTTTCCGCATCCACATCACACATTACTAATTTTTCCTCATCGAATTCAACATCTAAGTCAGTGATGATAGTTGCTAACATTTTAGAAACTAATCCTTGTTCTTGAAAATTGATAACATTTTCCTGCTGTTTACCTTTTAATTCGTGCGTATGTTCGAAAAGGTTTTCCATCGAACCGTATTTGGCAATCAACGTTTTGGCCGTTTTTTCGCCTATTCCCGGAATTCCCGGTATGTTATCCGAGGAATCACCCCATAAACCTAAAATATCAATGACTTGCTCGGGGCGTTCTACTTCAAATTTTTCACAAACTTCTTTGACGCCTAAAATCTCAGGAGGATTTCCCCCACGACCAGGTTTAAAAATAAATGACTTTTCAGAAACCAACTGTCCGTAATCTTTGTCTGGGGTCATCATATAGGTAATGTATCCCTTTGATTCAGCAATTTTTGCTACTGTTCCGATTACATCATCCGCTTCATAACCAGGGACTTCCATAATTGGAATGTTGAATGCTTCCACAATCTGTTTAATCGGATGAATCATAGATCGAATGTCTTCCGGCATTTCTTCACGGTGAGCTTTGTAGGCTTCAAACCCATCAATTCGGTGCGTTGAACCACCTGGAGGATCAAAAACAACCGCCAAATGCGACGGTTTTTCGTTTTTTATGACGTCAATCAGTACATTGGTAAAACCAAATGCAGCAGAAGTATTTTGACCTTTTGAATTGACACGTGGATTTTTAGCAAAAGCAAAGTAAGCACGATAAATTAACGCATATGCATCGAGTAAAAATAGTTTTTTGGGAACGTCAGCAGAAAGCATAATTAATTTCGTTTAAATGGATTCAAATCTTTTGGTGAAACACTTCGAGAGAATTCCATTGGGATTTTTTTAGTGATGAAAAGGATACCGCCTCGAACGTCACCTTTCAAGTTGATTTTCACAGAATCTTTTAGACTAAATGACATCATCTTCATCATTATTCCTTTTTCTAGATCGATATGCATTGGTGCGACAATTAATGTTTCTTTTCTTCCCTTCATTTTGATTTTTTCATCTAAATGTAGCACACCAATTTTTCCATCTGAAGTGCTGATTTCCAAAGAAGAAGGCTTTACTTTTAATGCGTACCAATTTGGATTATAAATACTTGCTTTTACTGTAAAAGAAACATTTTTCGCGTCCATTTTCCCCATATCGAAGCCTTCATACTTTTTAAAAACAGGTTGCTGGAATCCACAAGAGGCAAGAAGAAACACTAGTGAAAACCAATAAATTAGTTGACTTTTATTTTGCATTTAATTCCGTAAAAAAGTGATAGAAATATGGAATTGTCTCGATTCCTTTGTAAAAATTGAATAAACCGTAATGTTCGTTAGGTGAGTGGATGGCATCACTATTCAAACCAAATCCCATCAAAATGGTTTTTAGGCCCAATTCTTTTTCAAACATCGCAACAATTGGAATGCTACCACCGCTTCGAACAGGAATTGGTTTCTTACCAAATGCTTTTTCATAAGCCAAGCTTGCTGCTTTGTAACCTATTGAATCGATTGGTGTGACGGCCGCTTCTCCTCCGTGATGTGGTTTTACAACGAAACTTACGCTATTAGGAGCAATTGCCTCAAAATGGGTTTTGAATAATTGAGTTATTTCTTCTGGATCTTGATCGGGAACCAAGCGCATTGAAATTTTCGCAAACGCTTTGGAGGCGATAACTGTTTTAGCGCCTTCGCCCGTGTATCCTCCCCATATTCCGTTTACGTCCAATGTAGGTCTGATGGAACCGCGCTCAGGTGTCGAATAACCAGCTTCTCCCATCACATCTTTTAAATCCAATGCTTTACAATACTCTTCGTGAGAAAATGGTGCTTTTGCCATTTCAGCGCGTTCTTCATCTGATAATTCAACCACTTTATCGTAGAACCCTGGAATCGTGATTTTTCCATTTTCATCGTGTAATGAAGCAATCATTTGCGCTAAGACATTGATTGGATTTGCCACACAGCCACCATACAACCCGGAATGTAAGTCTCGATTTGGTCCGGTAACCTCAACTTCCACATAACTCAATCCTCTTAAACCTGTTGTAACAGAAGGAGTATCATTTGCAAGCATTCCTGTATCTGAAACAAGAATGATGTCAGCTTTTAGTTTCTCTTTGTTGTTTTTTACAAAAATCCCCAAGTTTTCACTTCCAACTTCCTCTTCACCTTCAATCATGAATTTTACGTTGCAAGGGATTTCGTTCGATTTTAGCATGGCTTCGGCAGCCTTTACATGCATAAACATTTGTCCTTTGTCATCACACGCTCCTCTCGCAAATATTGCTCCTTCTGGATGAATTTCTGTATTCTTGATTACGGGTTCAAATGGAGGTGAAGTCCACAATTCAATAGGATCGGCGGGTTGAACATCATAATGTCCATATACCAAGACTGTCGGTAACTCTGGATTTATTATTTTCTCTCCATAGACAATTGGATAACCGGCCGTTTGACAAATTTCAACTTTTTCTATTCCGATTTCACGCAAATTTTCGGCTAGTCTTTCCGCGCAATTTATGACGTCATTTTTGAAAGCAGGATCAGCAGAAACAGATGGAATTTTAAGCAGTTCCAATAACTCCGAAACAAATTTTTCTTTTTTGGATTGAATGTAAGCTTGTGTTTTTATCATGACAAAAAATAAGATATTCAAAGTTGCTAAAAAGGTTTGATTTCTTAATGTAAAAACAAAACATTAATTTTGTAATGCAACCTTTTCGGATTTAAAGTTGTCATATTAAATAATTAAAATCTACAGTTTTGAAAAAAATATTTTTTTTAGTCATTTTATTTTCGCTAAATTATTTCATTTCAAATGCGCAAAGCATTTTGGTAAATACGGCACAAACACCTACTCAACTTGTAAATAACGTTTTGCTTGGATTTGGTGTTACAGCTTCTAATATTACAATTAACGGTAGCCCTGTGAATGCGAACACGCCTGTAAGTAATATAACAGCATTCACTAATAATAATCCTTCATTCCCATTTAGCGCGGGAATGTTACTAACCACAGGAAATGGAGTTGGTGCACAAGGGCCAAATGCTTCAGGAAGTTTTACAAATAATAATCCCCTAACTCCAAATGTATCAACAGATCCTCACCTTAATGCAATTGCAAATGGAACTGTTACAAATGGAACTGTTTTGGAGTTCGATTTTGTTCCATCAGGTGATACTATGAGTTTCCGTTACATTTTTGGTTCAGATGAATACCCAGAGTTCTCTCCTTCCACATTTAATGATGCTTTTGGATTATTTTTATGGGGACCCGGGATTTCAGGTCCTTATGCACTTGCAGGATACCCTGCTGGAGGAGCAAACGTTGCTGTAATACCAGGTGGAATTCCTGTTACGATCAATAATGTGGGCGACGCCTCTAACACTGCTTATTACGTTTTTAACGACAATGGTTCAACTTATGGTACAGCTATCCAATATGATGGAACAACAGTTGTTTTGACTGCAGCCGCCTCTGTTCAGTGTAATCAGACCTATCACATAAAACTAGCAATTTCAAACGTAGGCGATCAATCTTATGATTCTGGCGTATTCTTAGAGGCAGGAAGTTTTGCATCTGATGCTGTTGCTGTTACTGTTGCAACCGTTTCTGGCGACACCACCATTGTAGAAGGATGCACAGATGCTAATTTTATATTTACACGTCCATCAACTCAATTGGATGATACGCTGGTTATTAATTATACAATTACTGGCGATGCAGTGGAAGGTGTTGACTACAATGATTTGATTAATCCGATAACATTTTTGCCAGGAGAAGATTCGGTTATTTTAAATCTTACACCTACTCAAGATGGAATTACAGAAGGGTTTGAATCTGTTATAATTACTGTTGAAATAATAAATCCTTGTAATGATACCATTTTCTCATCAGGTACAATTTACATAGGTGAAGGGCCTATTATTAACATTACAGAAAATGATCCTTTGGTCAAATGCGCCACCGACAGCATTCCGCTTTTTGCTTCGGCCGCGGGAGGCTACGCACCTTATGATTACGAATGGACAACCCTATCTGGAAGTCCTGCTGGAACGGGGGACACAATAAGCGGGAGCATCTCTCAAAATGGAACAGTTTCCTATTTAGTTACAGCAACGGATAATTGTAATTTTTCAGGAACAGATACCGTAACGATAACGATGAATCAAACACTTGCCATTGATACAATGGGGACAGAACCTTCTAGTTGTCAACCAACTGGAGTTGTTTGGGGACTTGCCACTGGAACTACAGGAATCCCTTCTTTCAATTGGACTGGGCCAGGTTCAAATAATTCCAATTTCATCGATGCGTCCGTTTGGGAAAACATACCTTCTGGTTGGTATTACTTTACTGTATCAGATGACGTTTGCTCTGTAAATGATAGTGTGTTTGTTGATTTATTAGATCCACCGATAGCCGAATTCACTGCAACACCCTTAAGTGGTTGTTCTCCGTTAGAAGTAACAACCACAAACAATAGCCAAAATGGAACATTCTACATATGGAATTTAAGTGATGGTTTCACAAGCACAACAACTGACTTAAGTGGCTTTACACACATTTTTGAAAATCCAACACAAAATGAAGGATTCACCATTCAATTAATTGTTCAACAAGGACCTTTCTGCTCGGATACCGCTGTAATTGGAGTTGTCACCACCGTTTGTGGGTGTACGGACGCAGAAGCAGATAATTATAATCCAAATGCAACAGTGGATGACGGAAGTTGTATTTTTCCAGACCCAGTCATTGTAGCGCCAAATGTATTTACTCCAAATGAAGATGGATTAAATGACATTTTCGAATTGGAATGGAAAAACTTGAAATCTCTTCGTTTAGTCGTTCTTAATCGTTGGGGTAATGTTGTATACGACGACACCAGCGATGATTTAATAAACGACATTCCTGTTTGGGATGGTGGCAAGGTTGAAGAAGGTGTTTATTTCTACAAATACTTAGGCGTAGGAATAACTGGTCAAGAACTGGAAGGACACGGGTTTATTCATTTGATTCGGTCGGAAAATTAAATTTCATAGAAATCATTTAACTTTATGTTATGATTTCTAAACTAGCTTTTTTTCTTTTTGGATTCTCCATAATTTTATCCTCTTGCAAAGAAAATTTAGAAGATAAAGTAGCTTTTGGAGGAAAAAAATACGGAGGTGTTTTTACATTTTTCACCCCTGAAAAAATGGAGGTGTTTTTTCCTCTTTATACTACCACTGTTTATAATCAACGAATACTTTCGCAACTATTTGAACCTCTTTTCATTCTTGATGAAAAAGGCAAAATTGTTCCAAACCTAGCAAAAGGAATCACACTAAAAAACGGGGGTAAAACTGTCATTATTCGATTAAGAAACGATGTTTATTTTCATGAAGACGAATCGTTTTCGAAAGACTCAAAAATGACGGCTGAGGATGTCCAGTTTTCGCTTTCTTTCGCTTGTTCTGGTAATAAATGGAATTCATTTGGTTCTCTTTTGAGAGATAAAATAGCTGGCGGACAAGATTATTATAAAAACACGATTAATCGTGTTCTAGAAGACGGTGTCAGCGGAATAAAAGTGATAAATAATACGACAATAGAATTAAGTCTGACTGAAAATTATCCCTGTTTTCAAAAACTATTGACTCATCCTAGTTTAGTTGTTTTTTCTAAAAAAGCATTCTTAAATTACAAAAAGGACATAATTTATCACCCGATTGGAACAGGGCCCTTTAAACTCAAATCATCAGATAAAAATCAGATTATTTTGCAAAGAAACCCGGCCTATTGGAAAAAAGATAATTTCGGAAACCAGCTCCCTTTTCTAGCAGAACTTCGTGTTTTGAATACTATAGGTATTCGTTCTGAATATTTGTCTTTTTCAAAACAAGAAGCCGACATATTGTTTCAACTTCCCGTTGACGAATTAAATTATTCATTTGGGTCCTTAAAAGATGCACAAAAAGGAAAAAATTTATTACATCGAGTTATTGTAAAAAAAGGAACAAAAATCAACTATCTATCCTTCGATTGCACAAGCTATCCTTTTAATAACGAATTAGTTAGAAAAGCGTTTTCATTGGCTATTGATAGAAAAAGAATTTGCTTAGACGCAATGAATGGTGAGGGAAATTATTTAATAAATGGTTTGATTCCCAAAAACGATTATTATGAGCCAAATCAAGAAGGCCTATTAAATTACAACCCTTCCTTAGCCAAAAAATTAATGAGAGAGGCGGGTTATAGTTTAACAAATCGTTTTCCCCGTCTTACTTTATACATTAACGCACAAAAAGGAGGTATAACTGATAAATGGTCGAAAGAAATCGTCAAACAACTTAAGGAAAATATTGATGTTGAATTTGATATAAAATATTGTTCTCTAAGCCAAAAACACAAAGCCATTTTGTCTAGAAAAGCCAAAATTTGGAAATCTGCTTGGGTTCCAGATTTTCCTGACGCAGATGCTTATTTGAATCAGTTCTATGGTAATAAAAAACAAATCGCACAGGTAGAAAATAATTATAATCGCTTTTATAGCTCTGCTTTTGATTCCATATACATAAAGGCCCAATTAGAAGGAAATTTTACCGAAAAATTAAGGCTTCAGCGAAAATGTGATAAAATATTAATGGAAAAAGCAGCCGTTGTTCCTTTGTTCAGCGAAGACCTATTCGTTGTGGTAAATTTAAAAGTACGTGATTTTAATATAAACACCTCTGGTTTAATCGACTTCTCAAAAATATATATCAAAGAGGTTTTTTAGATGCCTTCAACGTATCTTCAACCCATCCCCTACCCCAGTTTTCAATTTCTTCCAGTGACCAAAGTTGCGGATAAAAAATACGTTTCTGAAAACGAGGAGGTAAATATTTTTGCCAATTGGTGCCACCTGTTGCAGCAACATCTTCAGTGTCTCTTGCAAGATATCGAACAGCTGATTTGTAGTGAGCAAGAGGCCAATTTACGTTTACATTTGTATCATTTGTTCTCAGGGTGGCTTTAACCTCTTGATTTTCCTGATCTTCTTTTGTTAACCGATTATAAACCTGCCAAAGATTCTTTGTTTTACATTGTTCCCCAAGATCAATAAATGATTTTAAATATTTTTCCTCAAACTGAGTCAGAGTTAGTGTTTTCTTACCAGTAGAAACCTCTGTGGCGCCTTCTTTCCAATAAATCTGTTCCATCATTTCTCGAATGGAAGAGGTTGAATCAAAGTTTGATCGTTTATCCTTCGCTACGAGGTTAATAAAATCTGTACTGTAAATTTCAATTTGTCGATACTGCCCAGACTGAAATCCACTTGCAGGAAGAAGAGACATACGAAACTTTAGAAATTGCTCTCGCTCCATTCCGTCAATCATTATTTCAAAGCTTTTGATGAGTGCTTCAAAATAACGATTTATACGAGTTACCCTGTCTATAAAAAACGTTTTATCAATGACCTTTTTCTCACCAAGCTGTTGAAATTCTCTCAACGAAAGTTTAAAATATAACTCTGTAATTTGATGATACATGATAAATACTACTTCATCTGGAAACTGTGTTTTAGGTTTTTGAAGACTTAGTAGGGTGTCCAACTCAATGTAATCCCAATAGGTAGTTACATCCGCATATAACAGACCATCCAAATAAGACATTAAATCCTGACCTAAACCACTATACTTTTCTTGAAGGAGCTCCAGTTTTTTCTCTAATTCAGGGGTTATTTCCATAATAGCAATGCGTTAAGTCGTTCGAAATTAATTAAAAATTCACTTAGAAAGCTTCTAAATTATTGCATGCTTCAGCATATTTTTTAAAGTTATTTAATATCGCTTGCCAACCGGTTTTTTGCAGCTCTATTGGGTTTTCATTTTCTGGGTCGAATGTAGTTATAACTCTAGTTTCCAATTCATTACTTTTAAAATTTGTCGATGCTCTTCTTCCGTCGCTCATAATATATGTCAATTCTGATTTTTCATTTACAACTTCATAATTTGCCTCGAAATCGAATCCAAAACTTCCGTCTTTCGCTTCCATACGATAAGAAAATTTTCCGCCGACTTTTAATTCGTTCTGCACTCGAATAGTGTGCCAATCCTCACTAGCATGATTCCAATTAAGAATGTGATCAGGTTCCGTCCAACTATTCCAAACAGAATCTAACCCCTTGTTAACTGTTATTTCAACTGTTATTTTTCGGTCTTCCATAAATCGTTTTTTCGATCCGAATTTAGCATAATAATATGTTTCATTATCGTTTTGAGGGTCCAAAATGTTATTTTTGTAATATGTCAGAGAAAAAAGGAATTGCTATTCTAGGTTCAACCGGGTCCATTGGAACACAGGCACTAGAAGTTATCTCCGCTTATCCAGCATATTTTGATTTACAAGTTATAACTGCTGGTAAAAATGCTACTTTATTAATTGAACAAGCTCTTAAATACCAGCCAAATTCCGTTGTAATTGGAGATGAAAATCAATACCTGAAAGTCAAGGAAGCGCTGAAAAATGAAGATATTCATGTTTATTGTGGTGAGGATGCGCTATGTCAAGTTGTCGAATCAAATGAAGTCCATACAGTCTTGACTGCACTCGTTGGTTATGCGGGATTGAAGCCAACAATACACGCAATCAATGCAGGGAAGACAATTGCGCTTGCCAATAAAGAAACATTGGTTGTTGCAGGGGAATTGATTACGAAGCTTGCAAAAGAAAAAGGTGTTAACATTTATCCTGTTGACTCAGAACATTCCGCAATTTTTCAATGCATTGTTGGAGAGTTTCACAACCCGATTGAAAAGATTTATTTAACGGCTTCAGGCGGGCCGTTTCGTGGATTTTCGTCCAATCAACTTCAAAATGTTACGCTTGACCAAGCGTTGAAACACCCTAACTGGTCGATGGGGGCAAAAATCACCATTGATTCAGCAAGTCTTATGAATAAAGGTCTTGAAGTAATTGAAGCAAAGTGGTTGTTTGGGTTGCAAGCTGATCAAATTGATGTTATTGTACATCCGCAATCGATTGTTCACTCATTAGTTCAGTTTGAAGACGGCAGCATGAAGGCGCAAATGGGACTTCCTGATATGAAATTACCCATTCAATTTGCATTAACCTATCCGAATCGTTTTAAAACCGAATTCCAACGATTCAATTTTATGGATTATCCAAGCTTAACCTTTGAAGCCCCCGACAGAAAAGTATTCAAAAATTTGGATTTAGCATATCGTGCCATGCATGAAAACGGAACTATTGCTTGCACGCTGAATGCCGCAAATGAAATCGCAGTGGATGCTTTTTTAAACAAGAAAATCAGTTTTGTGGAAATCGCGCAACTCAATGAAAATGTGGTTAATTCTTGTGATAACATTTTAAATCCAACGTACGAAAATTATGTGAATGCAGATTCTAATGCTCGATACAGAGCATTAGAACTTATAGGTTGATTTTGGCAGGATTTTAGTTAAATGGAATAAAAAAGCACTCATGAAATACTTAAGCATATTAACGTTCATTGTTCTAACTTCATGTTCTTCTCAGAAAGTAACTCTATTATTTGAAACTTGGAAGCCATATTGTGGTGGTGCAAAGCCAACGCCGGAAATTGCAAAAGGAATAAGAACTCCATACTCAAATGAAAAAGTCGCTATTTACAAGATGAATGATGACTCAAAGTCCTTCACTCTTGAAAAATGGATTACATTAGATTCTCTTGGAAAATGGAATGGTAAACTTAAAACAGGTAGCTATCAGGTTTTTCGTGGGGACAAAATGCTTTCTATCGAAGAAATTCAACAAAAATTCCGAAAACCAGATAGTGAAATGTATGCCTTTGTCGGTTTAGAACAACTAAAATCGTGGAAAGCAACGCCCGATTTTACGTTTGAAGTAAGTGATGAGGCCAATGTTTCTATTACTTTATCCGAGAAGTGTTTCGTTGGACTAAATCCATGTATGGAATACATCGGTCCAAAACCAAGATAAAACTAGAAAAAAGCCCGCACCTCCATCGTTCCGCTTTGAATCAAACGAGAATTTTCTGATTTTCTGCCTAAATATTGAATGGAAAGTTGAAGGTTTTTGGAAACGTTTCGTTGATAACTGATGTTCCACGTATAGTTTGTTCCGGGTTTTAACGACTCCAATAATTCGAATCCAATTGCAGAATTGCTGTTACCATCAAAATTCATTCGAATGGTTTTAAATTCCGCTTGAAAACTCCCTTTTTCTGTTTGATTGTATTTCAAACTACTTCCCACTTCCATTAACGAACATTTCTCCCCACCCAATTCTTCGGAATTTACTTTATCTGAAATTCTTGCATCAAGGGATATTCTAAAATTCGTAGATGGTTGATAAATGAAGCTTGGTTGAACAGTCTTGTAATCATATTTATAGTTTCTGCCGATGGTATAATCTGCAAAAGATTCCTTTGTCCCAAGTTGACTTTTTACCTCGATTGAAAAAGTTGGTCGAATATTCCACCGAAGAGAAAATTCGTGAGATGCATTACGCTTTGAATCGAATCCGCTTGCAAGAAGTGTTTTTCCGCGCACATCTTGAATACTATATTCTGCGTTAATAATACTTGAAGTTCGATTGAAAAAAAGTGAATTCTTCAACGTCGAATTGGTGCTTACTAGATTTTGATCGTTAATTGATGTAACAAAGGGATTGAAAGCTGCATTTGGATCAAAGTCGTTAATTTTTCGATTGATTCGGACACGCGCCTGATTAGAAAAACGAGACAGAAGTTTGTAAAAAGATGATTTATTTGCCCATATTCGCTCAGGTCTCCAAAAGATGCTTTGATTGAATTCATTCGAATATGTTTTTATATACGTATTACTCGGAATAAAAATTCGAACGTAGCTCGCTTGATCAATAAATTGTGCTATTTCAAATTCGTTTAAGTCTTTGATTCCATCTCCGTTGTAGTCAACCCACGCATAAATTCCTTGCCCATCATTTACTTTGAGGTATTGGAATTCGCGTTTTTGTTCCAGCCCTGATCCGACCTCATAAAACGTATTCCAGGTCAATGCGTTTTTCCACCACCTTGCCTCGTAGTCAATTCTACCTACCATTGAGTTTTCAGGCGTTTGAACAAGTAATATGGTATCTGAAACACTCAGCGAACGATACGCAGCAATGATATTTAATCGTTGGTTTTTCAATTCGGCCAGTTTAATTTCTCCTCCTGCGGTAATTGCTTTTGCGACAGGCTTTAAGCGAGAACTATCGGCTCGTTGGTCGTAACGCTCACGATAAAAAAGCTTAAAAAACGTCTTGGATGAGTCTCCACTTGAAAGATAAAATTGATAATCGAAAAATTGGTAGCTCAGTGGGCTTATTTTATTGGATGATCCTCGAAATTCGTTTCGCTCGTGATCGTCAATGTATCCGATTTTTATTGATTTAAAATCCTTCGAAATATCTGCGCGATGCCTTAAAAATGAGTTGTCAGCGTAGTTTATGTTCTGGTTTACATTGGTTTGTTGATTCTTAGAAGACAGAAAACTACCATCCCATTTCGCTGACCACCCTTGTTGTTTCCAATTTCCTTCTGTTGCCAGTCTATTTCCAAAATAGTCCTTTCCAATCGAGAAATGTTGTCCTTCCAAATTCATAAATCCATTTCGCTTGTTTTTCAACGTAGAAGACAAATTAGCGACACGCTGAGCACCAACAAAACCTTGATTTCTTGTATTCCAATCACGGTCGAATTCCACCTTTCGGTATTGTTCAATCGGACTGAAATGAGTTGATAAAAGTTCAATTTCTGCGGCATTTTCAAGTTGCCAACCTGCAGTAGTATCTTTTCCAAAAGGAAGCAAAGATTTAATTTTTGTACGATTGGCATAACCTTGATCATCGGAACCATTCAGTTTTGAAAAGGTGTTTAAGTCGTTCGTGGAAAGCGCCATTTCAGACTCCAATGAAACTTTAGGTGATATTCGAACAGAAAATCCTGAACTCACCAATTGTTTTCTTTTTGGCGTAATAATCAACCGACTTGGTGTATAATCACCTTGAGGAATTCCACCAATTGGAACAACCCATCGATAAACCTTACCAAAAGCGTTAAAATTATCGAGCACGTAATCACCTTTGTTTTGCCCCACAAACTGAAACGACGCTCTAAACTTAGCTGAATCTGGATTTATACTAAAAACCAAAACCGAATCATAGCCCAATGAATCAACCATTTTGTAAAGCACTTGGTTTTCGATGAACCCTACTGAATCGATGCTATTGATTCGTGCCAACTCCAAACTATCACCTATTTGGGTTAAATATTGCTTTTGCGACCCGCTCAATTCCTGTTGCAACGATTGATTCTTTGCGTCCTGTTCGGAATACGCATTAATCCAAAAATTGAGTTTCTTGCCCGTGTATGTGGTCGAATTTTGAACGAGGGATCTTGCATAATTTTGATCTGAATACTGAAATTCTGCGACGATTCGTGTGTCTTTGGTAATGAGGTTGCGAGAGGTAAACGTAAGCTCGGAAGAATTGTAATCAATGACATAATCAAACTCCTGCCCTCTTTCCAAAAGACGTCCATCAATATAGATTCGTTCCGTTCCTGCCAAAATCAATATAAACGGTTCATTTTCAGCACCGCGAAGACGATAGGGCCCTTGATTTGACTCTATTCCTTGTATAATTTGTCGATTGAATTTTCCTTTTGATAGTGCGCCACTAACTTGGGTTTTCCACTCGTTATTTTTAGGTGTGGTCCATTTGAATTCAGAAGTAAGTCCTTGTCCACGCTTTCTGTAAGTCAAAAAATAACCTGTTGGTTTACTAATCCAAAAATCTCCCGCAACTACTTTCAAGCGATCGTTGTAAACCTGAATAAAAACCTGGTCAAACTCTTGTAATTTATTGGTGTTTCCATCGGGTTGGATTGGAAGATTAGCATCAGAAACAGAGGCCAGAACCTTCAAATTCGGCGTAAGTTCACCGTTCAATTCCAAATTCAAAGACGAATTAATTCCTAGATCTTGATTGTTTCCAAATGTTACGCCTCGGGAAATACTGCCTTTCTTATTTAATTCACTTCCGCCAAAAAGATCGTTGACTGTGACCTTGTTTTCAATCTTAAAAAGATCTCTGTCGCCTTTATCTTGACTGTATATGATTGATTCGTCTCGTTTTCGAAGAGTTTGTGAAAGTTGAAATGGAAAAACTTGAAACGTAAAATGAAGTGTGTCTAAAATTGGTTTTTTTAGTTGAAATGTGCCTTTGAAATAATCAATAATATATTCCTTTTCAGACAAGATTATTTCGCCATTTTTAACCATAAACGAATTTGGATAAATACTAAGTGTATCGAGTTGAATTACTTCTTTTCCAACCACACGTCGCACTTCACGCCAACTTAACTCCTGCGCCACTAGTAAACATGGCAGAAAACACATTACGATTAGAAAAAAAGTTAGTCGAAATGACATTAACACGAAGATAAGTTGTTGTGTTAAATAAACGTATGAATTCATTAGAGATTGCTTTTTTAAGCGTCAATACCTCATATTCAGTAGCAAGATCATTTTATTTGATGCTAAGGATAAGTTAATTTGAATCCCTAACTTTGTTATGTGAGTGTTACCAAAATATTAATTAGAAATTTTCTACTTCTACTTCTCTTTTGGGTTTTACTTTTCGATGTTCAGCGGCTTCTTTTTTCTGTTATTCACTATGATGTTTTTGAAAAAGCGGGTATTGATTTTCCCTTGATTTTCATTTATTCGTTGCGATTGGATTTGGCAACGGCAGGTTTTCTCTCTGTTATTCCTCTTTTGTTTGTTTTTTTATTAAAATTCAACAATCACAAATGGCTCCGAATTTTATTTTATGTCTTTTTTGGAATCGAAATTTTGGCTGTTTCCATCATACATAGTGCAGAAATAAATGCTTATTTCGAGTGGAATCACAAGTTGACTTCTCGCGTTTTTATGCATCTTTCCAACCCTGATGAAGTTTTCAGAACGGCGGATTATTCGATGACGATCTATTTCATTTTGTTTTTTTTGTTTGAAGGATTTGTGGCCTATTTCATGATTATAAAATTACTTCCAACTCGACGATTTGAAGTTGTTGCGGCAAATTGGAAAGATCGTTCATTCCTGTTGCTTGCGTTTCCTCTTCTAATCGGTTTTTGTTTTTTATTTGCACGAGGGGGTTGGCAGCAAATCCCCATTAACATTGACTCAGCGTGTTTCTCTAAAGAACATAAAATAAATGATGTTTCCATCAACTCAACTTATTTCTTCGGAAACAGCTTTTTTCTTTACATGAAAACCGACTTCAATGACATTTTACCGAAAATGGAAGAAAAAAAAGCTGAAAAAATAGTTAAAACGCTTTTCGATTTTGACCAAAATCATGATAATTACATTCTTACTGACTCCAAGCCGAATCTCGTATTTGTTATTCTCGAAAGTTGGACAGCGAATGCAATTGGCTGTTTGAGTAATACGAAAGGTGCGACTCCAAATTTTGATAAATTGGCTAAAGAAGGCGTTTTATTCTCCAACATATACGCGACCAATACGACTTCTGAAATTGGAAATACTTCTATTCTTGCCGGTTATCCTGGAATTCCAGAAGTTGCCATTTCCCTATACCCCGAAAAGCACCGCAAGATAAAATCAATCAATCAGTTGCTAAAACCATATGGTTATTTTTCTTCCTACACGTTTGCTGGTGACTTAAAATACGGAAACATTGAAAGTTTTATTGTAGAGCATCAATTCAACAGAGTACTGGATGAAGACGATTTTCCTGCCGGGCTAGAGCATGGAAAACTGACTTATCACGATAAAGACTTGTTTAAATTCTTTCTTCAAGAAATAAATGCTTGTAAATCACCATTTATGCAATGCGCATTTACGGGCAGCACACATGCCCCGTTCGATTATCCAAAAACAGGAAAAGAAAAATGGAAGGGGATAGAGGCTGATTTCATGAACTCAATTCAGTATTCAGACAAATGTATTGGTGATTTCATTAAGAAAGCCAAAAAAGAAAAATGGTATAAAAACACAGTTTTTGTCTTTGTTGCAGACCACAGTCATGGCTCTCCTGAATTTCCAGAACCTTACAGCACAAAGTTTTTCAGAATACCAATACTAATTTATGGTGAACCCGTGCTAAAATCAAAAAGAGGTTCAGTTTATAAAAATATTGGCTCACAAGCAGATTTAGCAGCGACTTTAATACATCAGTTACGCATAAAAACGAATGATCTTAAATTCAGTAAGGATTTACTTAGTCCAAATGTAAAACAATTCGCTTTCCACGCCACAATTCGTGGGTATGGTTTCATTGAATCGAAGGGAAGTTTGCTCTATAATTTTGATAGTAAAAGTTATACGGAAAACACTTTTACAAAAACTCAGTTTCTAAAGTCAAAAAGGCACAGTGAAGCTTTATTTCTAGAGTACTTTAAGAATTTTGATGGATTGGATAAGAAATGATTTATTCCGCAAGTTGAACTAAGTCTGAATCGTTTAGTAATTCAGTTATTAGTGTCCACTTATCAACTAGTGTGTTTTTAAGGCCTTGTGCATTGGTGTTGCCAATTGTTATCCAAACAACTTTTGGTGGCGAACCCAATCTATCTAGTAATTTGAGAAAATGCATTCCTCTCTCTTTCAAAATAAAATATTTCTTCATCAGTTGCTTGCAACATATTAAGAAACTTTAAAGAAAATGCTTCCAAACCAAAGGTTTCGTTCATAAAAACGGCCAGCGATGGAGGAAGTTGCGCGTCAATAATCAGCATTTAGGCGGCTTTTACAACAGCATGATTCATTTTATTTGCCGCATAAAGTAAACAAGCTTGAATGTCTTCTTTTGTAATATCAGGAAACTCTTCCAATATTATATCGCTAGTAAATCCATTTCCTAGTAATTGTAAAATATCACTTACGCGAATTCGCATCCCTCGAATACATGGTTTTCCTCCGCATTGCGCAGGATTAAATGTTATCCTTTGTAATAAATTACTTTGCATCGTTTTTAATTTCAATTAAAGATACAAAAAAACCCCATTCATTCTGATGAGGTTTCTTGAATTTAGTATTTATTATGCTTCTTCTTACGGTAACACATTTCGCGAGAACAAACTCGTGAATTTTCGTTCCGTCTACAACCGACTGGCGTCGCTTCTACCCGGAACACATTTAGCGAGAACAAGCTCGTGAATTTCCGTTCCGTCTATAACCGACTAGCGTCGCTTCTACCCGGAACACATTTCACATCCTTCTGGATTGTCTAATGAACAGGCTATAGCGGCTTGTTGGTCTTCGATTGACTGAGCGGCCGTTTCATCAACAACAGCTTTATCAATAGTAAACTTAATTGCGTCTGTTGCAGCTTTCGTTCGTAAGTAATACATTCCTGTTTTTAATCCTTTTTCCCAACCATAGAAATGCATGGATGTCAACTTACCGAAGTTTGCGTTCTCCATGAAAATATTCAAAGATTGGCTTTGACAGATGTATGCTCCACGATCTGCAGCTTGATCAATAATTGCTTTCTGAGAAATTTCCCATGCTGTTTTGTATAAATCTTTCAAGTGCTGAGGAATCTCATTGATGTTTTGAATAGAACCATTCGCTGCAACAATTTTTTGACGCATATCTTTATTCCACAAACCTTCTCTTACAAGATCTTTCAAAAGATGTTTGTTGACGATTATAAACTCACCTGATAAAACGCGACGCGTATAAATGTTTGATGTATATGGTTCAAAACACTCATTATTTCCAAGAATTTGAGCAGTAGATGCAGTTGGCATTGGAGCAAGCAATAAGGAATTTCTTACGCCATGCGTTTTAACTTCTTCCTTCAAAACATCCCATTCCCAGCGAGAACTTGGAGTTACACCCCACATATCGAATTGGAAAATACCTTTAGAAACCGGTGACCCTTCAAACGTTTCATACGGCCCGTTGATTTTTGCTAAATCCTTAGAAGCAGTCATCGAGGCATAATAAATTGTTTCAAAAACCTCACGATTCAACGCTCTCGCCTCCTCAGATTCAAACGGGAATCCCATCATAATGAATGCATCAGCTAAACCTTGAACCCCTAAACCGATTGGTCGGTGGCGTAAGTTTGAGTTTTTTGCTTCTTCTACTGGATAATAATTTTCATCTATGATTTTATTCAAGTTTAACGTTGCTTGGTATGTTACCTCAAATAATTTATCATGGTCAAATGTTCCGTTGTCTAAAACGTACTTAGGAAGGGCAATTGATGCTAAATTACACACAGCCACCTCATCAGGCGCGGTGTATTCGATGATTTCAGTACACAAGTTTGATGACTTAATTGTACCCAAATTTTGTTGGTTTGATTTAGCATTTGCTGCATCTTTATACAACATGTAAGGTGTTCCAGTCTCAATTTGAGATTCTAGAACTTTAAACCATAAATCCTGAGCTTTGATCGTCTTACGACCTTTCCCCTCTTTTTCATATTTCGTGTAAAGCGCTTCAAATTCAGCACTATGCGTTTCAGAAAGACCCGGGCATTCGTGAGGACACATTAACGTCCAATCTCCGTTTTCTTTTACTCGTTTCATGAATAAATCTGGAATCCAAAGGGCGTAAAATAAATCTCTTGCTCTCTGCTCTTCTTTACCGTGGTTTTTCTTCAAATCTAAGAAGTCGAAAACATCTGCGTGCCAAGGCTCAATATACATAGCGAAAGAACCTTTTCTCTTACCGCCTCCTTGATCAACATATCTTGCTGTGTCGTTAAATACACGTAACATTGGAACGATTCCGTTTGATGTTCCGTTTGTACCTTTTATGTATGAACCTGTTGCACGAATATCGTGAATTGCTAGTCCAATTCCTCCTGCGGACTGAGAAATTTGAGCACACGATTTAAGCGTATCATAAATTCCTTCAATACTATCCTCCTTCATTGTTAACAAGAAACAAGATGACATTTGTGGTTTTGGAGTGCCTGAATTGAATAATGTTGGTGTCGCATGAGTAAACCAACCCTCAGACATTAGATTGTATGTTTTAATCGCTGCTTGTACGTCGGTTTTATGAATACCAAGGGAAACACGCATCAACATTTGTTGTGGACGCTCAGCGATTTTTCCATTCAATTTCATTAAATAGGAACGCGTCAGTGTCTTAAACCCGAAGTAATCATAGCGAAAATCACGGTCGTAAATGATGCTAGAATCCAACGTGTCTTTATTTTCCATAATCACGTTGTAAACATCTTCAGCTAAAAGAGATGCTTTTTGCCCCGTCTTTGGATCAATGTAGTGATATAAGTCAAACATTACCTCAGAAAATGTCTTTTTTGTTTCCTTGTGTAAATTTGACACGGCAATTCGAGAAGCTAATAGAGCGTAATCAGGGTGATCAATGGTTTTTGCAGCTGCAACCTCTGCGGCCAGATTGTCCAAGTCTGATGTTGAAACACCATCATAAATTCCTTCAATTACTTTCATTGCGACCAACTCGGGTGTCACTAAAGGATCCAAGCCGTAGCACATTTTAACAATTCGTGCTGTAATTTTATCAAATTTCACAGCCTCTTTTCTTTCGTCTCTTTTAACTACGTACATCTTTTAACTTATATTAAATCAATTTAAAATTCTTCGTCCAAACTAAATGTTTGGTTTTCTTTTCCTGCTAAAACTCCGGCTTTTTGGTATTCACCTACTCGCTTTTCAAAAAAGTTTGTTTTTCCTTGAATTGAAATCATTTCCATGAAATCAAATGGATTGGAAACATTATAAACTTTTTCATTACCTAGCTCTAACAATAAACGATCAGCAACAAACTCAATGTATTGACTCATTAAATCGCTATTCATCCCGATTAACTTCACAGGAAGCGCATCAAGGATAAATTCTTTTTCAATTTCAACCGCGTCAGTAATGATTTGTTGAACTTGCTCTTTTGGAAGTCTGTTAATTAGGTGCTTTGTATAAAGTAAACAAGCAAAATCGCAATGTAGTCCTTCGTCTCGCGATATCAACTCATTCGAAAAAGATAATCCCGGCATTAATCCTCTTTTCTTTAACCAGAAAATGGAACAAAATGAACCTGAGAAAAAGATTCCTTCAACCGCAGCAAAAGCAACCAATCTTTCTGCAAAAGACCCTTTTTCAATCCAACGCAACGCCCATTCGGCTTTTTTCTTTACACAGTCAAGGGTATCAATCGCATTAAAAAGGTGGTTTTTCTCTGCACTGTCCTTAATGTAAGTGTCGATCAACAATGAATAGGTTTCAGAATGAATGTTTTCAATTGTTATTTGAAAACCATAGAAAAACTTTGCTTCTGTATATTGAACTTCCGAAAGGAAATTCTCTGCTAAATTTTCATTTACGATGCCGTCTGAAGCAGCAAAAAACGCCAAAACATGTTTTACAAAATGACGTTCATCATCATTCAATTTCTTTTCCCAATCAATAATATCTGGAGACAAATCAATTTCTTCGGCCGTCCAAAAACTAGCCTCTGCTCTTTTATAAAAGCTCCAAATATCGTCATGCTGTATTGGAAATAATACAAAGCGATTATTGTTTTCCTGTAAAATTGGTTCAACTAATTGGCTTGCCATTTTTTATAATTTAATCTTGTTTAAATCAAGGTAACTTTTCCCTTTAAGCTTTTTGTGCTTTCACAAATCAACCTTAAAATCTTTTGTTTTTCCCGATAATTTTTCGTTTTCTTTTTTATCGTCTCACTTATATCAACAGCTTCTTACCGGGCTTACAAATTTTGTCAAAAAATACGAGTTTCAACTTCAAAGAAATCAACATTTGTTCATTGTTTTCAACACTAATTGCTGTAATCCATAGTGAATAAACCCTGTAGCGATTTTCAACAACTACTCAAAGATATCCACATTGAAAAAAGCATTTTTTTGATAATTTTTATCATAAAAAATACTTGCTTGATTTCAAAAATTTGTTATTGATTTCTTTCATCTAAATTAAAATATTCGATTCACGCTTTTTTATAAAATTGATGGTGGTTTTTAACATATATTTGTTCAAATGAACGTAAAGCGTGGATACAATTACACTTTCAATAAAAAAATTTATTTCACGTCAATTAAATGATGTTGGTGCATTGATCTTTCCTGAAATATGTTTATCTTGTAAAACAGAACTTACACCAAATGAAAAACATGTTTGTAGTCTTTGCGAACTAGCGTTGAAACGAACCTATTTTGAGGAATTCAAAGAAAATTCTGTTTTAGATAAATTATTCTGGGGAAGGGTTAATCTCGAAAAAACTTTCGCTTTATATTATTTCAATTCAGAAACAGCAATCCGTGAAATTTTGCACCAATTAAAATATCAACACAAGGAAAAACTCGGAATAGATTTTGGGAAAAAGATTGGTTCAGTGCTAAAGGAAAGTGAGCTTTTTTTTGATTTAGACGCTCTTATCCCTGTCCCTATACATCACAAGAAAGAATTCATTCGAGGATATAATCAAAGTGAACTTTTAGCAAGGGGAATTAGCTCAGAGCTTGGGATTTCAATAATTAAAAACAGAACGTCAAAACGCAAACATACCTCTAGTCAGACCAAAAAATCGAATCAGGAGCGATGGGAAAATGTAGCAAGCGTTTTCCAAAGCCAAGATCTTTCTGAGTATATACATGTTGCCTTGGTTGATGACGTTATCACAACGGGTTCAACGATTGAATCCCTTGCAACCGAACTATTAAAATCAAATAAAAATTTAAAAATCAGTGTTATTTCACTCGCTTTTGCGCAATCATGACCAATAAAAAAAACATATTGATTATTGGTTCTGGCTTAGCGGGAAGTTCTTTAGCGCATCGATTTTTAGATTTAGGTCACCAAATTACAATTTTAGATAAAGGTGAGAACCATGCCACATCTGTTGCAGCAGGAATGGTCAATCCGATGGTTTTTAGACGAATGAATAAATCCTGGAGACTGGATGAATTTCTTTGTGAAGCAAAAGATTTTTATTTAACCTTAGAAAGAAAACTAGATGTAAAACTTTTTCACCCTATTACTATTCGTCGCCTTTTTTCATCAGAGCAAGAACGGACTTCTTGGTTGGAAAAACAACATTTACCAGAATTTGAAAATTACTTGACCCCTATTTCCGAAGAGGATGAAAAGTTTGATAGTGCGATAAATCAATTTGGCTCAGGAAGGGTGAAAAACGCTTTTTGGGTTGATTCGGAGAAGTTTTATTACTCTAATCTGGCTTTTTTTCAAAAAAACGGAGCTCTATTAAAAGAGTCTTTTTCATTAAAGGATTTTGATCCGAAAGAAGGTGTTTATAAAGGTCAAAAATATGATTTCGTGGTTTTTTGTTGTGGATATCAAAACAAAGATCTTCCATTTTTTGCAGAATTACCAATTCAACAAACAAAAGGACAAACACTAACGATTTCTTCAAGCCAAATTCCGGAAAACGAATCGTTGAACCGCAAATGCTTTGTTTTACCAATTGGAAATCAACAGTTTCGTGTTGGTGCAACTTATGAATGGAATAATGATTCGCTGTTAACAACGGAAGAAGGGAAAGAGTTGCTTCTTTCAAATTTAAATGTGCTTGGTGACTTTAATCCCATTATTTTGTCTCAAAATGTAGGTGTTCGTCCAACAGTATTAGACAGAAGACCGATCTTGGGTCAACACCCCGAATTTTCTAAACTCTTTATTTTTAATGGGCTTGGAACAAAAGGATACATGATGGCACCGACATTATCCCGAGAATTTGCAAGTTATTTAATCGAGGAAACAGCTATTTCCAAAGAAATTTCGTCCGAACGATTTTTGTAATAGTTAAATTTTAATCTTTCGTCCGAGTCATTTTAAATAAATAATACAAGTTTACAAGCACAATTGCAACATTTGTAATGATGATCGGAGCAGATGGAAGTAAAAGGCCATATAAAATGAAAAAGCCACAACCTATCGTGTTAATAATCCTTAGATAAGTGATGTTTTTCATTAAAAATGAAACCAATACAAGTGCTGATGCCACATATCCTATGTATTCTGTGTAATTTGTCAAACGTAAATTTAGATAATTATCGATTTAGGTTGCTTTTGTGTTTATTTTTCCATTCTACATTAGCAATTTAAACGCTATTTTTGCAATCGTATGAAGAACATTCGAAATTTCTGCATCATTGCTCACATTGACCACGGTAAAAGTACCCTCGCCGATCGTTTGTTACAAACCACAGGAACTATTTCCGATCGTGAAATGCAAGCCCAAGCGCTTGACGACATGGATTTGGAGCGTGAACGTGGAATTACCATTAAAAGTCACGCCATTCAAATGAATTATAAGTTTGAAGGGCAAGATTATATATTAAACCTCATTGACACACCAGGACACGTGGATTTTTCTTACGAAGTTTCGCGCTCCATTGCTGCCTGTGAAGGAGCATTGTTGATTGTGGACGCGTCACAAGGAATTGAAGCACAAACTATTTCTAATTTGTATTTGGCCTTGGAGCACGATTTGGAAATCATTCCGATTCTTAATAAAATGGACTTGCCTGGAGCCATGCCGGAAGAAGTTTCAGACCAAATCATTGACTTGATTGGCTGTGATGTGGAGGATATCATTCCTGCATCAGGTAAAACAGGTTTGGGCGTCGATAAAATATTGGAGGCTGTCATTAACCGAATTCCTGCTCCTAAAGGAGATGAAAATGCTCCTCTTCAAGCGATGATTTTCGACTCGGTATTCAATCCGTTCCGTGGAATTATCGCTTATTATCGTATTAGAAATGGTGTTTTACGCAAAGGAGATAAAGTACGCTTTTTCAATACTGGAAGAGACTACAACGCAGATGAAATTGGAATTCTGAAAATGGACTTATCGCCTAAAAATATGGTTGGAACAGGTGATGTGGGTTACATCATTTCAGGCATCAAGCAAGCGAAAGAAGTTAAAGTTGGAGATACGATTACACTCACAGAAAATCCATGCGATACAGCCATCAAAGGATTCGAAGATGTGAAACCAATGGTTTTTGCAGGAATTTACCCTGTTGATACGGAAGATTACGAAGAGCTTCGTTATTCGATGGAAAAATTGCAGTTGAATGATTCTTCCTTGGTTTTTGAACCAGAATCATCTGCCGCGCTTGGTTTTGGGTTTCGTTGTGGATTCTTAGGTATGTTACACATGGAAATCATTCAGGAACGTTTGGAACGTGAATTTAACATGACGGTTATCACAACTGTTCCCAATGTGTCCTACAAAGCATACATGAAAAAAGATCCGGATAAGGTTCTTATCGTGAATAACCCATCTGAATTACCCGACCCATCTGGAATGGATCGCATTGAAGAACCATACATCAAAGCACAAGTTATTACCAAAAGTGAATATGTTGGTGCGATTATGACGCTGTGTATTGAAAAACGCGGTGAATTACGCAATCAAGTTTATTTGACGCAAGATCGCGTTGAGATAACCTTCGAAATGCCTTTGGCTGAGATTGTATTTGATTTTTACGATCGATTGAAGTCCGTTTCGCGAGGTTATGCTTCGTTTGATTATCATCCCATTGGTTACAAAGAATCTGATTTGGTCAAAATGGATTTACTTCTAAATAGCGAACAGGTAGATGCTTTGTCTGCACTTGTTCACCGAAGTAATGCATTTGATTTAGGAAAGAAAATTTGCATCAAGTTGCGTGAATTGATTCCACGACAACAATTTGAAATCCCTATTCAAGCGGCAATTGGAGCCAAAGTTATTGCGCGTGAAACCATCAAAGCTTTACGTAAAGACGTTACCGCAAAATGTTATGGTGGAGATATTTCTCGTAAAAGGAAATTATTAGAGAAACAAAAAGAAGGTAAAAAACGTATGCGTCAAGTGGGTCGCGTGGAAGTTCCACAAGAAGCGTTCTTGGCAGTATTGAAATTAAACGACTAATAAATAGAAAAGATGAATAGTATTTTAACACACGCTCACTCTGGATTACGTTGGGTTGCTCTAATTTTATTGCTTTTAGCGATTGTAAATGCCTTTACATCCAAAACCTATGAGAAGAAGCATAGATTGATAAATCTTTTTGCGATGGTAACTTTACATACGCAATTATTAATAGGATTAGTTCAGTATTTTGTTACTTCGACAAAGGTTCAATTTGTT
The DNA here is from genome assembly GCA_964534395.1 of uncultured Lishizhenia sp. Classification (GTDB taxonomy): domain Bacteria; phylum Bacteroidota; class Bacteroidia; order Flavobacteriales_D; family Crocinitomicaceae; genus UBA952. The sequence continues at coordinate 2,392 of CAZHOW010000024.1, read as the reverse complement.
GATGGTTGGATGAAAAATCCATTACTCCGGTTTTATGGAATGGAGCATATTTTGTTAATGATTATTGCCATCGTTCTGGTTACCATCGGTCACAGCAAATCTAAAAAAGGAACTACACCGGAAGAAAAATTCAAACCAATCAAATTGTTGTATGTTATTGGATTGGTTCTAATTTTAGCAGCTATTCCATGGCCATTTAGAACAGTTTTAGGAGGAGGATGGTTCTAAGGATTTATTTCTTTTCCATTCTTTTATTCGGGCTAGCATCTTGTTCCAATAATCAGTCACAAAACGATGTTTTACCACCCGAAACCCCCGAAGAAAAAGGCGCCTCATTGTTTATCATGCATTGTGCTTCTTGTCATGGAGAAGATGGGAAATTAGGTGCTTCTGGCGCTAAAGATTTAACCATGTCCAAACTGAGTGATCAGGAAATTGAAAATATTATTGTGAATGGTAAAAACGCGATGCCGCCAATGAGTGTACTTTTGGAAAACAAAGAAAATATTGATCTTGTTATCAAACACGTCAAATCGTTAAAAAACTAATGCAGGAAGGACACGTTACCGTTGATGCTGTTGAAGAATCGTGTGTACTGGTCGGTGTAATTACTTCCGATATTTCAGAAGAAACAGCTCAAGAACATTTAGATGAACTTGAATTTCTTGCCGAAACAGCAGGTGCTATTACCATTGAAAAATTCACACAAAAACTTCCTTATCCAAATCCAAGAACGTATGTTGGAACAGGTAAATTAGAAGAAATCAAACTTTACATCAAAGCGACCGATGTTGAACTAGTAATTTTCGATGATGAACTTTCTCCTTCGCAATTGAGAAATATTGAGCGCGAATTGCAATGTAAAGTGCTCGATAGAACCATTTTAATCTTGGATATTTTCGCTAGTCGAGCAAGAACTTTTCACGCTAAAACACAAGTTGAACTTGCTCAATTGCAATATATGCTTCCTCGATTAACCAGAATGTGGACGCACTTGGAGCGTCAAAAAGGAGGTATAGGACTTCGTGGTCCAGGGGAATCTCAGATTGAAACCGATCGTCGAATTATTCAGCAACGCATTTCCTTGATGAAAGAACGTTTGAAGGAAATCGACAAGCAAATGACCGTTCAACGTAGTAACCGAGGTCAATTGGTTCGAGTTGCTTTGGTTGGTTACACGAATGTTGGAAAGAGCACCTTAATGAACTTACTTTCCAAATCGGATGTCTTCGCAGAAAACAAGCTTTTCGCAACTTTAGACACAACTGTGCGAAAAGTAGTGATTGACAACATGCCTATGTTGCTTACTGATACCGTTGGTTTCATTCGAAAACTACCTCAGCAATTAATGGAATCATTTAAGTCAACCTTGGATGAGGTGCGCGAAGCTGACTTACTAGTTCATGTCCTAGATATCTCTCATCCCAGTTTCGAAGATCACTTTCACGTGGTGAATGAAACCTTGAATGAAATCGATAAAACGGAAAAGCCGACCATTCTCGTTTTCAATAAAATTGATGCATACCAATCACCCGAATTAGAAGAAGGCGAAGAAGATCATTCTTCACTAGAATATCTTAAACGAACGTGGATGTCGAAAATGAACAAAACAAAATGTGTTTTTATTTCCGCTCAGAATAAAGATAATGTCGATGAACTAAAAGCTGTTCTTTATGAACAGGTGAAAGAAATCTTTAGGGTGCGATATCCGTATAATAACTTTTTGTATTGATTTTTTTTAGTTGCCCATAGTCTTAACGCGATTAATTTATATCATCTTTTTATCCTAAAATTTTCTGCTTTCGTAGTAAATTAATATCATCTTTTTCATTAAATTAAGGTAAAAACCGTTTTCATTCTGGCATAAAAAACCACATGAATACGAAGTTATTTTGCTGATTTACAGACTGTTATTTAATTAAGATCAAATAAAAATGGAACTAGAACAAATCAAAAACAGCATCCTAGAAATCAGAGGAAAGAAAGTAATGCTAGACATGGATTTAGCAAAAATTTATGAGGTAGAAACGAGAGTATTAAAACAAGCTGTACGAAGAAATATTGATCGTTTTCCTGAAGACTTCATGTTTGAATTGACCGAACTTGAAACTAAAAACTTGACATCACAATTTGTGACATCAAGTTGGGGAGGACAAAGACATAAACCATTTGCATTCACAGAGCAAGGAATAGCAATGTTATCAAGTGTTTTAAAAAGTAAAAAATCAATTCAAATGAATATCGCCATCATGCGCGCTTTTGTGATGATGCGACAATTTGCATTAACCTATCAAGAGCTCTCAGAAAAACTTTTGGAGCTTGAAAAGCTTAACAATCAGAAGTTTGACGACATCGAACAAGTGTTAAATTACCTCATCCAAAAAGACAATCA
>CAZHOW010000023.1:0-30418 GCA_964534395.1 uncultured Lishizhenia sp. | reverse complement strand
TTTTTTCGAAATGACGTCCAACAACGATGTTTTTGTTTCCTGTTGTCGTCACGATAATATCTCCCAAATGTACAACTGAATCCAATTTCTTTACTTCAAATCCGTCCATTGCAGCTTGTAAAGCACAAATTGGATCGATTTCAGTAACAATAACTCGTGCTCCTGCTCCTTGCAACGACGCTGCAGAACCTTTACCAACATCTCCGTATCCACATACAACAGCAACTTTTCCTGCCATCATGACATCAGTTGCACGACGAATTGAATCAACTAATGATTCTTTACAACCGTATTTGTTGTCGAATTTCGATTTTGTAACTGAATCATTCACGTTAATTGCTGGCATAACCAAGGTTCCATTCTTTTTACGCTCATAAAGTCTATGAACACCAGTAGTAGTTTCCTCCGAAAGACCTTTGATATCTTTTGTTAATTCCGGGAATCGATCGAATACCATGTTTGTCAAATCACCTCCGTCGTCAAGAATCATATTTAACGGCTTACCATCTTTGAAAGTAAATAAAGTTTGCTCAATACACCAATCAAATTCTTCTTCGTTCATTCCTTTCCATGCGAATACTGGAATTCCAGCTGCTGCAATTGCCGCTGCCGCGTGATCTTGTGTAGAAAAAATGTTACAAGAAGACCAAGTTACTTCAGCACCTAAGTCAACTAAAGTTTCGATTAAAACTGCAGTCTGGATCGTCATGTGGAGACATCCAGCAATTCTCGCTCCTGCCAACGGTTTTGATTGGCCATATTCATCGCGAAGAGCCATTAATCCTGGCATCTCAGCTTCAGCTAATTTAATTTCTTTTCTTCCCCAGTCGGCTAGACTGATGTCTTTCACTTTGTAGGCTACTTTTTCGGTTGTATTACTCATTTTTCTGATTTTATCTTTTAAAGAATTGCAAAATTACAAAAACTAAAATTCACATACAAAAGGAAATTCACATATAAATTGAATTGCTTATGAATACGAGCCATTAGTTTGTAATTCGCAATTATTCATTATTCGGTTCGCTATTACCCTATCCTTTCTTATCTTTGTGAAAAAATCAAATAAATGGCGTTAAAGTGTGGAATTGTTGGTCTGCCGAATGTTGGGAAATCGACTTTATTTAATTGTTTGTCGAACGCGAAAGCCCAATCTGCGAATTTTCCTTTTTGTACAATAGAACCTAATATTGGAACGATTTCAGTTCCAGATCCGAGATTGGAGAAATTGGAATCACTAGTAAATCCTGAAAGAGTTGTCCCTACGACAATGGAAATCGTTGATATTGCAGGATTGGTGAAAGGAGCGTCCAAAGGTGAAGGATTAGGGAATCAATTCTTAGCGAATATCAGAGAAACAGATGCTATTTTGCACGTTTTACGTTGTTTTGATGATGGAAATATCATTCACGTTGATGGAAGTGTAAATCCGATTCGAGATAAAGAAATCATTGATATTGAGCTTCAATTGAAAGATTTGGATACCATTGAAAAAAAAATCAGCAGTTTGACTCGCGTAATTAAATCAGGCGATAAAGATTCTTTGAAAGAAAATGAACTTGCTCTAAAGATTAAAGAAGGTCTTGAAAAGGGAATTTCTGCCAGAGGATTGGATTTTACACAAGAGGAACGTGATATTATTCACAAATTCAACTTAATTACTTCGAAACCAGTAATGTATGTTTGCAATGTGGATGAAGATTCTGTAAAGACAGGAAATAATTATGTGGATGAAGTTCGAAAGGCTGTTGAGCATGAAAAAGCTGAAGTTTTAGTAATTGGTGCGAAAATCGAGGCTGATATTACTGAACTGGAAACCTACGACGAACGAAAAATGTTCTTGGATGAACTTGGTCTAGATGAACCGGGTGTGAATCGCTTAATTCGTTCAGCTTATGCACTTTTGAATTTACAAACCTATTTTACGGCAGGTGTTAAAGAAGTTCGCGCATGGACTATCCGAAAAGGAATGACAGCTCCACAAGCTGCAGGCGTAATTCATACCGATTTTGAAAAAGGATTCATTCGTGCCGAGGTAATGAAATATAACGATTTTACAACTTTAGGTTCCGAAGCAGCGGTTAAAGAAGCCGGTAAATTCAAAGTCGAAGGAAAAGAATATGTTGTGGAAGATGGTGATGTGATGCACTTTCGATTTAATGTTTAGTTTTTTTTTGACCAATTACTTGGTGACTTTATGACAAATGACTTCATGACAAATGACAAATGACATTAGGACTTTAATACATCAAGATACTAGGACTTTGGAAACAATTTTATATTTTACATTTTCAACTATCAACTTTTAACTTTCAACTCTTAACTTAAAAAGATGATAAAAGCAAACAACCCCTCTTTAAAATCATGGATATCTGTTCCTGAAAATTCTGATTTTCCGATTCAGAACATTCCTTTTGGAGTAGTAAAAACAGAAGACTTAACTCCATTTGTTGCAACTCGAATTGGTGATAAAGTAATTGATTTGCGTAATTTGTTTCAATTGGGGTATTTGAACAATCTTGGCTTTGTACTCGCTGATTTTGACAATCAATTTCTTAATTCATTGATGAAACATGGAAAAGAAGCAACACGAAATTTAAGAAATCGACTTTCAGACTTGTTTGATTTAAACAGCAACGAATTGCAACAAAATGACGCTCATGTTCACGAAGTTTTATTTGATATTAGTGAAGTTGAAATGTGCATGCCAATTCAAATTGGAGATTACACCGACTTCTATTCTAGTAAAGAACATGCGACGAATGTTGGAATGATGTTCAGAGATCCTGCGAATGCGCTTTTGCCAAATTGGTTGTGGATTCCTGTGGGTTATCATGGTCGGGCTTCATCGGTTATTCTTTCGGGTCAAAATATACATCGTCCGAAAGGTCAAATTAAACCAGTTCCTACTGAAGATCCAATTTACGCACCTTCTCGTCAGGTTGACTTTGAATTGGAAATGGCTTTTGTTACCTACGATGGTAAACCCCTTGGAGATTCGATTACAACTTCAGAGGCAGAAGAGTATATTTTCGGAATGTGTTTATTTAATGATTGGTCGGCAAGAGATATTCAATCTTGGGAATACGTTCCACTCGGGCCATTTTTAGCAAAGAATTTCGCGTCATCGATTTCACCGTGGATTGTAACCTTGGATACACTTGAGCCTTATGCAGTAGAAACAACGAAACAAGAACCGAAAGTACTTTCTTACCTTGAATTCGAAGGGAAAAAGTCATACGACATCAACTTACAAGTTGCCATTGAACCTGAGAATGCCGAAGAAACTGTAATTTGTAATTCCAATTTTAAATATATGTATTGGAACATGGCGCAGCAACTTGCTCATCATACTGTAAACGGTTGCAATGTGCGATGCGGAGATTTGATGGGCTCCGGAACAATTTCAGGACCAACGGAAGGTTCTTATGGATCTATGCTTGAATTGGCGTGGAAAGGAACGAAGCCATTAAAAATGAATGATGGTTCTGAGCGCAAATTTATTTTGGATGGAGACACTGTGATTATGCGCGGTCATTCAGAAGCAAACGGAGTGAGAATTGGTTTTGGAGAAGTTCGAGCTAAAATTCTTCCAGCAAAATAATGCAAACATACGGAGCCAATACTGAGATTAATTTGGAATTGGAGCGCAAAGAAATTCTAAATGCGTTCAAAGGTTTGCTTCGTGCTTTAAAAGATCGTTCAAAAGAAGATACCAGATTAATTCGAAAGGCATTTGATGTTGCGTTGGAGGCGCACAAAGACATGCGTCGTAAGTCAGGCGAACCCTACATTTATCACCCCATTGCTGTTGCCAAAATTTGCGCCGAAGAAATGGGACTTGGAGCAACTGCAGTGGTTTGTGCTTTGTTGCACGATACAGTTGAGGACACCTATATAACGCTTCAGGATATCGAAGATTTATTTGGTTCAAAAGTCCGTTTAATTATTGATGGTTTAACAAAAATTCCTGAAGTTTTCGACGAAAATGCTTCTATTCAGGCTGAGAATTTCAGGAAGATGATTTTAACGATTTCGGATGATTTCCGTGTTGTTTTAATCAAGCTAGCTGATCGCCTGCACAACATGCGGACGCTCGGAAGCATGCGCCAGGACAAACAATTGAAAATTGCTTCTGAAACCAAATTTTTATATGCTCCGCTTGCTCATCGCTTAGGACTTTATTCTATAAAAACAGAATTGGAAGATTTATCGATGATGTATTGTGAAGCAGAAGTGTACAAGGATATCGAATCGAAATTGAAAAGTACAGCTGACGTTCGAAATCGGTTTATTCGAAGATTTACAGCTCCAATACGCGAGACATTACTTCACGAAGGGTATATTTTTGACATTAAAGCACGGACAAAATCTATTTCGTCGATTTGGCGCAAGATGCAATCCAAAGGAATTCCCTTTGAAGAAGTTTTTGATGTTTTTGCGATTCGAATTATTGTTGAAACACCCGTTGAACTTGAAAAACCTGATTGTTGGAGAATTTATAGTATTGTAACCGATTTTTATCAGCCAAGTCCCGAGCGTTTGAGAGACTGGATTTCTACGCCAAGAGCAAATGGTTATGAGTCCTTACATACAACGGTTATGTCTCCAACTGGAAAGTGGGTTGAAGTTCAGATTCGAACCAAACGAATGGATGAGATTGCTGAACGCGGACTTGCAGCGCATTACAAATACAAAGAATCTAAAAACGATGATAATAAATTCGATCGTTGGATTGCCGAAATTCGCGAGCTTTTGGATAATCCTGAATCAAGTGCTTTAGATTTTGTGAATGATTTTAAATTGAATTTGTTCAATGATGAAATCTACATCTTTACACCAAAAGGCGAGTTACGCGTATTGCCAGTCGGTTCAACAATTTTGGACTTCGCTTACGATATCCATACGGACATTGGAAATAAATGCATTGGTGCGAAAGTTAATAATCGTTTGATGCCCTTGAGTTATCAATTAAACAATGGTGACCAACTTGAAATTATTACCTCATCAAAACAGAAGCCTAACGAAGAATGGTTGCGTTTTGTTGTTTCGGCAAGAGCAAAACAAAAAATTAAATCTTCTTTAAATGAAGAACGAAAGTTGATTGCTCAGGATGGAAAAGAAATTTTAGAGCGTAAATTTAAGCAATTCAACTTCCGAATGAGTTCGGAAAATATTTCTTTTCTTGAGCGATATTTTGGTGTAGGAAGTGCAACCGAACTATATTTTCGAATCGCAAAAGGGAAAATTGATCTTGCCAGGTTGAGAGAGCTTGAACACAATCATGGAATTATTCAAGCACCCAAGAAGGAAATCATAGTTAAAAAGAATAAACATTCTGAAAATGGAAATGAAATTTCCGGAATCGATACGAAGCAAGATACAATTTTGATTGGTGACGATTTTAAAGGCTTCGATTATCAAATGGCAAAGTGCTGCAATCCAATTCCGGGAGATAAAGTTTTTGGGTTTATTACAATCGGTGAAGGAATCAAAATTCATCGATTTAACTGCCCTAATGCGGTACATTTGATGGGTAAAATGGCTTATCGCTGTATCAAAGCAAGATGGAAGTCAGATCATTTAGTTGAACGTGTTGCTGCTATTCGGATTATCGGAATTGATCAATTGGGATTGGTAAACAAATTGACAGAAATCATCTCTAAACAGAATAACGTAAATATGAAAAGCATTTCCTTTGATACAAACGATGGGGTATTTGAAGGTAAAATCAAAGTTTTGGTATACGATACAGAACAATTGGAACAATTAACTCAAAAATTCGAGGAGGTAGATGGGGTTCAGCGTGTTACCCGTTGGGATACGGAGGAAGAAAGTCCGTTTTAATCTCCTCAAAAGCATCTGTTAAACATTCAATCAAATCCATCGCCGTCATTGTTATTTCATTCTTCTTTTGTGCGGCAAAATCGCCCGCCAAACCATGAATCCAAACACCGATTTGACAAGCATCTTTTGTTGAATATCCCTGAGCTAAAAGCCCGGTTAGTAAACCAGTCAAAACATCGCCAGAGCCACCTTTCGCCATACCAGAATTTCCAGTATTATTGAAATGTAGCATTCCATCGGGTTCACAAATAGACGTGTAAGTTCCTTTTAAAATGATATGACATTTGAGTTTTTTAGACATTTCTCTTTGTTTTTCTAATCGATCAAATGCTGACTCTGATTGACCAAACAAACGATCAAATTCTTTTGGATGAGGAGTTAATATTGAATTTTTAGGGATTTTATCAAATAGTGAATCGTATTCTGAAATTATGTTCAAGGCGTCTGCATCAATTACTAATGGTCCCGAATAATTCTGGAACAAATGTTTAATCAATTGCATGGTTTTTATTTCTTTACCGATTCCAGGTCCAATTCCAATTGCAGAATAATTTTCCCAAATTAAATCGCCTGCCAGATAATTTTCTTCCGAGCTCAATTCGCAGATGGCTTCAGGGTTCGTTATCTGAATAATTTCGCAACCACATGTTGGAACAAATGCTGTAACCAATCCTGCTCCTGAACGAAGCGCGGATTTTGTACTCAAAACACAGGCTCCCATTTTTCCAAGTGAACCAGCAACGATTAGCGTATGACCATACGTTCCTTTGTGTGAAAATTTTTCCCTTGGTTTGATTTTATTTTGAATGATTTCCTTTGTCAATAATTTGAAACTTGTTTCAGAATTTTCAAGGAAATTTGGGTCCAAGAAATCAATCGATGCAATGGGATCGTTTTCAATGGTAAATATGTCAGCTTCGCGCAATTCTATTGTTGACAGAATCTTCATAACGAGATGTAAATTAATGAAAAGTTAATAGAATCGTTTGCTGTAGTCAAAAATTTAATGAATTGAATAAATAACAGTAATAAACAAATGGTATCAGCTTTCACAAATTTTAACTAATTTGCAAATGTTTTATGAAAGTCTATTTTTTTCTTTTTCTTGGTTTTCTATTTTTGTTTGCTTGTGGATTAAATGCAAGTCAGGAAAAGTCTTTAAATATAGCTGTTGCTAAGTATTTGTTTGCGGTAAATGAGGATTTAAAATTATCTCGAGCATCATATATTCATCCTTCTGTTTTAAAATACTATAAGAAAAAGGGACACAAAGAATTCAAAAAACTTTTTATCAAAGAAGAAATGATTTGGACTGATGCAGTTTTGGGAAAGACAGAGTCAAATGGAAATTCGATTCACGTTGAATTGAAAATAGCCTTAAAAAAGGATGAATATTCCACTCCAGAAAATGATCGAAAATCGATTTTCGCATTGAGTGAAGATCATGGTTCAAGTTGGTTTTTTGTTGAAGAACGTGATTACAAATGTAAAGTGTGCGGTGAATTTCAAAGATTAATTAAATGACTCGGATTATAGTTTTTTTTATCTTATTTTCCTTTACTATGACATTTGCTCAAGGATGGCAGCCTATGGGAAGTCGATCTATTTCATTGGGTAATGCAAGTGTTGCATTAAATGATGTTTGGGCATTTCATCATAACCCAGCTGCAATTGTTGGAATAAAAAAGGTTGCTTTTGGCGTTTCATACGAAAATCGTTTTTTACTACGTGAGTTACAATCCCAAGGTTTTGTGGTTGCATTTCCGATAAAACGAGGTGTGATTTCACTTGGAGGGCAAACATTTGGTTATACTAATTTTAGAACTTATCGATCGGGTTTAGGTTATTCACTTGGATTAACCGACTTTTTATCAATTGGAGTCCAGTTGAATTATCATTTAGTTCGATTGCCTCAAGCTTATGGTCGACATCAAACTGTAACTGCAGAATTAGGCGCAATGGCGAAAATTTCTGAAAATTGGCATATTGGATTCAGTATTTTGAATTTAACCAGAAATGAATTATCTGCATTTCAAGAGGATCGATATTCAACAGCTCTTAGACTTGGAACTAGATACCATGTTTCAAAGAAAGTATTGCTTTTAGGCGAGGTAGAAAAGAACGTAGATTTTCCAATTCGATTTAAATCTGGAGTAGAATATGAGCCTGCGGAAAATTTATATTTCCGAGGAGGATTTGGAACTGCACCGATTGAATTTTCATTCGGGTTTGGTTATCATTGGAAAGGAATTTATAAGTTGGATGTTGGTTCAGCATATCAGCAAATCATTGGTTGGTCGCCAAATGTTAGTTTTACAGTTCAATTGAAATGATTCTTAAGCGACTTTTCTTTTTAATAACGTTTTTCCATTTTGGTTTTTCATTCGCTCAAGATAAAGGTGAAATCATCCAACAACGAATCGAATTTATTTCTGAACAATTGCAGTCAGAAAATCTTGATTTGACCAATATCATTGAGCAACTTAATTTCTATTATGACAATCCAATCAATCTCAATACAACGCAAGGACAAGAATTGGAAGAGTTAAATTTGCTCACTGATGTCCAAATAAATGATTTATTACTTCATCGAAAGGCATTTGGAAACTTCATTTCGATTTATGAGCTTCAAAGCTTAAAATTTTGGGACTTAAACACAATTCAATTAGTCCGACCATTTATTCGAGTTGATAACCGATTGGACAATTTACATATAACATTTAAAGAGGCTATCAAGCAAGGTAAGTTTGAACAATTTATCCGCTATCAACCAATGGTAGAAAAAAAAGCAGGTTATACAGATGTTCCTGATTCCGTTATGAAGAGTTCAAATAATTATTATTACGGTAATGGAGATCGATATTATACGCGTTTTAGATATACGTACAAAACAAACATTAGCATTGGTTATACCTGTGAAAAAGATCCCGGAGAACAATTTTTTAGAGGGGCGCAAAAAAATGGCTTTGATTTTTATTCTGCACATGCTTTTTTTAAAGGAGGGAAATATTTAAAATCTGCAGTGATTGGAGATTATCAAATACAAATAGGGCAGGGGCTAAATCTTTGGTCGAGCTATGCTTTTGGTAAAACAGCTGATATTGCGACAATCAAACGTAATGCAATTCCAATTCGACCATACACAAGTGTAGACGAATCGCGATTTTTAAGAGGAGCAGCAGTTGATTTGGCATATCGAAATTTTGGTTTGACGTTGTTCGGTTCACGAAAGAAGATAGATGCTGCCGTTTTGGCTGATTCAACATACGAGGATTTGGAATTCATTTCAACTATTGATTTATCAGGTTTACATCGAACGAATTCTGAAATTTCAAAAATGAATGGTTTGACAGAATTTATTACTGGAGCAAATGTTCGATATTCATCTACAAGTTTAAAGATTGGTACTGCAGTCGTTTATCAGGGCTATGATAAAGTTTTTGATCGTAGAGAGACTTTTTACAACCAATTTGATTTCAGGGGTAGAAGTCGTTTGTCGCTAAGTGGTGATTACAATTATACATTTAAGAATTTGAACTTATTTGGAGAAGTTTCAAAAGTGTTGGATTCCAAAGTTCAAAATGGATTGGCAATGGTTCATGGAGCAATGATTTCTATCGATTCAAGAGCAAGTATTGGATTACTTTATCGTAATTATTCAAGGGATTATCAAACTTTTTATAATGCTGGCTTCTCAGAAGGAAGCAATACGCAAAATGAAAAAGGACTTTACGCCGGAATCAAACTGAAATTCAATTCGAAATGGTCGTTGAATGGTTATGCTGATTTATTTCAATTTCCATGGATGAGGTACTTAGTCGACGCACCATCCTTTGGTCATGAGTTTTTAATTCAACCAATCTATAAGCCAAATAAAATTTTTGAAATCTATGGTCGTTTCCGACAACAAATGAGGCAACGAAATAGCCGAGATTCAGATGGAACAAATACTGAAATTGAGGATGTTGTTCAACGAAGTTATCGATTTAATTTATCCTATACAGTTAGTGAATTCTTCACACTCAAAAGTAGAATTGAATATGTAACCATAAATAGGCTGAGTAACACACCTGAAGATGGTTTACTCATAACGCAAGATTTTATTTTTCGGCCGAAAAGTTTTCCGTTGGATATTGCGCTGAGATATGCGCTTTTCGATACTGATAGTTATGATACACGGATTTATTCATTTGAAAACAATGCACTTTACGCATTTGCCGTTCCAGCCTATTTTTATCAAGGAAATCGAGCTTATGTTTTGGTGAGATATTCGTTTCTTAGGCGTTTTGATTTGTGGGTTCGTTATGGTTACTTTTTATACAATAATCGTAATTCTGTTAGTTCAGGTGCCGAGCAAATTGATGGATCTCGAAAAACCGATTTATTAATTCAGCTTCGAATTCAGCTTTAGGCTTTAAGTCGATTAAGTCTTTTGGTTTTCGAAAAAGGTCTTCCCGATCTGCTAATTTTCATATTGAATTCTTTGTATGTAATATTTCTCGTGAGAATTATGTTCAAATGATAATAGGCGTCTTTGTGAGCTGGATCACCGCGTTGATCTCCAGGTCTAAACCAATCTTTGTTTTGATTTGCGGGATTTGAGAAATGCGCGGCTAATCCAGATTGAAGTTTACTTGGGTCATAATAAACACCGCTCACATCGTCAATATAATCTGAGAAAGTCTTAACATATGTCGCCTCTATCCCTAAACGCCACATTCTACTAATTCCGATTCGAAAACCAATGCCAACAGGAATAGTGAGTGTGTATTTTCGATATGGCTCAGGCCCACCATTTAATCCTTGACCCTCCGTTCGCAGAGACGCCAATTCATGCCATTCACCATTGTAATATTCTTTTGGATTGAATTTCATTAAACCAACTCCACTAAAGAAATAGTATTGTTCATTTCTGTTTTTAACATGGTTTGTTCCAGGTATTCGATATCTCGCACCGAAACGTTCAACAGAGTAAAATATATATTCCAACCTTTGTTGAATTTCAAAAGTAGTTGATCTAAAATTAAGATTTCTATTATTTCTCAAGATATTCTGAGATAGCGCATCGTCCCCATTTAATCCAAACAAACAGACGGAAGTTGTTGTTGCAAAAAGTGGATGAAAACGTTGCCTGTATCCAAGCCAAGCCGCAAATCCTGTCGATTTCAAGTTAATGTCTCTCAGGCTGTAATCTGCTCCAATGTCTGGAGTTCCGCCTAAATCCCCCGTGAATTGAGTTGCGCCATGTCCGAATTGTAACTCACGCTTGTTTAATGACCAATTAATTTGAGAGTTAAAATTACTGTGCTGAGCTATAGTGTAATTCGTTAAATAGATTGCAATTGATAAAATAATGTTGGAGAGTCGCATTGTTAAAATTTATTTTTTTCATATCAGTTTGTTATAATTTCAAAAAGGTTGCGTTTAGAAATGCAAAGAGACTGCAAGCTCTTGAATTCTCCAAGTTAAAAACTATAAAACCAAAAGAAATGGAAACGAATTTCGCTTACCACCAAAATGCGTTAGTTCTTCAGGAAGAATTAACAGTAATTGAAAAGGCAAAAATGAACCCGCAGTTTTTTGCTCCTATTTACAGTAAATATTATGAATCGATTTTTCGATACGTCTACAAACGTGTAGATGAAGAAGAGGTCGCCTTTGACATTACCTCAAATGTCTTTGTCAAAGCCTTAGGAGCTTTGAATAAATTTGAGTTCAGAGGAGTGCCATTCTCATCTTGGTTATTCAGAATAGCAAAAAGTGAACTTTATCAATCGTTTAGAGATAAAAAAGCAAGAAGAACAATCAGTTTGGAAATGGTTACGATTGTTCAAATTGTGGATGAGTTTTGTGACGATTATACGGAAGTCAATCGTGAAAAATTACTTAAAAGTTTGACACTTTTGAAAGAAAACGAACTTCAATTAATAGAAATGCGTTTTTTTGAAAAAAGATCGTTTCGAGAAATTGGAGAAATTTTGGATTTGACTGAAAATAATGCGAAGGTAAAAACATTCCGAGTTTTGATTAAATTAAAGAAAAAGTTTTTTTTACAAACGAATGCAGAAGATTGAAATTTTGATGATGAAACTCAAAGAATTAATTGGTGTAATTTTATGCCTAAAAGCCCATTTTTTTAGAGGTTTATTGGCTTTTTCAGTATCCAAAGATCTATATTTGGGATGGAGTTAAGTAACAAATTTATTTTAATAACATTACATTTTTTAAAATTATTTTGATTTTTAATAAAATATAAATTATCTTCGTGAGTCTTTTTTGACGAACCTACACACATGAAGAGAAATTTTTTATATTGCTTGTTGGCAATTCTTCCTTTGACTGTTGCAGCTCAGCACGCAAACTTCAATACCCAACGGAATTGGTCTTTGCATAAAAAGGAATTGCAAATTGGTTTTGGCGCTACACAGTTTAATGGTGACCTAGGAGGTTCTGTTGGAGTGGGTCGAGATTACAGCCTTAAAGATATTGATATTCAAGCTACGGGATTGGCAGGATGGTTAGGTTATCGTCAAAGGTTTCATCCCTATTTTGCTACAACCACCAGTTTGTGTGTTTTTCAATTAAAAGGAGATGACAAGTGGTCTGAGGAGCCCACTCGTTATGTGAGAGGTTTGAATTTTCAAAGCTTGAGTATCGAGGTTCAGCAAAGATTGGAGTTCATTTTCGCTGCAAATGAGAAGTTTGGTTCAATGTTCAATCTTCCAGGAAATTATTCAAAGAAAAGTAGAAGTCAACAGTATTATGTCTTTGCTGGATTGGGTCTTTTGTATTTTAATCCAAGGTCAGAATATATCGACGGAAGTATGGTTGCTTTAAGGCCGTTAAAAACGGAGGGTCAATCTGTAATGTATAGTCCTTTTACACTTACTGTTCCAGCTGGTTTCGGTTTTAGAATGGGTGTATCAAAGATGTGGCGTGTTGGTATGGAATTGGCTTATGTAAAAACCTTTTCTGATTACATCGATGATGTAAGTACAACATATGCCAATCCAAGTCAATTAAGTACTCCTCAAGCACAATATTTTGCAAATCCAGCTGTTGGTAATCCCTCTTTTAATCCAGGTGAGAAACGCGGAGATTCAAATCAAAAAGATGCATATTATCATGTCAATTTGATAGTTACCCGAAATTTAACATACAAGGATTACGGTCGGCAACGAAAAAAATATAACTTAAAATCCTCAGGAAGATACAAAGTTTAATACACTGAAAAGAAAAGCGAGTTTCATCTCGCTTTTCTTTTTTACCTTTGTTTATGTATTCTTTTATTCGGAAATTCCTCTTTCTATTTGATGCTGAGAAGGTTCATTATTTTTCAACTAATTCCCTTCATTTAATTCTGAAACTACCATTCTCTAAGAATATTTTCAAGAATCTTTTTTGTTTTGAGGACACCAGTTTGGAACGAAATCTTTTTGGTTTAAAATTCAAAAACCCAGTTGGTCTCGCTGCCGGTTTTGATAAAAACGCAACAATGTTTCAAGACTTAGAATATTTGGGATTCGGATTTATCGAAGTAGGGACTGTTACACCAAAACCTCAAGCGGGAAATGAGAAACCGAGATTATTTCGATTGAAACAAGATGAAGCCATTTTAAATCGAATGGGTTTTAATAACGATGGGCTTCAAGAAATGAAATTCAGGTTAAAAAATCGAAAGAAAAATGGATTGATAATCGGAGGAAATATCGGAAAAAACAAAATCACGTCTAATGAAAATGCCATCAATGATTACATAATTGCTTTCAATGAACTATTTGATGTTGTGGATTATTTTGTGGTCAATGTGTCTTCTCCAAATACCCCGAATTTAAGAGCACTTCAAGAAAAGGAGCCACTTACCAAGATATTGTCTGAACTTCAAACTATAAATTACCAAAAGAAAATTCAAAAACCAATATTATTGAAAATTGCTCCGGATTTGACAAATGATCAACTCGATGATATAATCGATATAGTTCAAGAAACAAATATTGCCGGTGTAATTGCTACTAATACTACAATTAATAGAACTGAACTCAAGACCGATGAAAAACTAGTTGAATCATTGGGGGCAGGGGGTATTTCTGGTAAACCGCTGACAAAACGATCTACGGAAGTAATTCGTTATTTACACGAAAAATCGAATGCTGTATTTCCAATTATCGGAGTGGGAGGAATTCACTCACCTGAAGATGCAATCGAGAAATTAAAAGCTGGAGCTTCCCTTATTCAACTTTACACTGGATTCATCTATGAAGGTCCAGGTTTAATCAAACAAATTAATAAGGAAATAATCAAACAAGGTTTAAATGGATAAGTTGAAACTTATAGAATGTCCTCGGGATGCAATGCAAGGAATGCATGATTTCGTTCCAACAGCAATTAAAACGGAATACATCAATTTACTTTTAAATTGTGGATTTGATACCATTGATTTTGGAAGTTTCGTTTCGCCGAAGGCAATTCCACAAATGCGCGATACAGCGGATGTTTTGAAAGGACTTCAATTAAATAATAAAACGAAGTTGTTAGCAATTATAGCAAATGAACGTGGGGCAGAGGATGCTCTATCTTTCGAGGAAATCAATTATCTTGGCTATCCATTCTCGGTTTCAGAGGTATTTCAAATGCGAAATACGAACTCAACGATTGAACAATCATTGGATCGAGTTGAAAAAATTCAAAATTTGGTTGAAACGAAAGGAAAAAAATTGGTTGTATACTTATCTATGGGATTTGGAAATCCATACAATGAAGATTGGAGTCCTGACGTTGTTTTGAAATGGGCTAAAATGCTTCACGAGAACATGGGAATTGAAATATTGGCGCCTTCAGACACAATCGGGTGTGCGAGTTCTGATTCTGTTCAAAGTTTATTTAAGCTGTTATCAGAAGAGTTGCCAAAGGCTGAATTCGGTGCACATTTACATGCTCGTAAGGAAAATGTTAACGATCTCTTGGAAGCGGCTTATTCCGCTGGTTGTCGAAGATTTGATAGTGCTATAAAAGGGTTTGGAGGTTGTCCAATGGCAAAAGATGATTTAACTGGAAACATTCCTACGGAAGAAGTAATAAATTATTTTATGAATAATCAAATCGAAACAGGGATTGATATGACGCGTTTTGATAATGCGTTTCAATTTTCTTCTCAAATATTCATAAGTTAAACCTATATTTTTTGATCAAATCTAAATTGAATGACTAAAAAGAATAAGATAATAATTGCCGTGTTAATGATTTTGATCGGAGGAATCATTGCAATGCTAACCATGAGAAAGGGTTCAGAGGATGGTAAAAGGGAACCTAAAAATTCCGAAGACAAAATTCTAGAAGTCATTGAAATTTCAACAGATTTCAACGATAATGCGTTTAAGACTGAAGTTGAAGCCAAATTGCTAAAAGAACTCAAGATTTGTGATTCTACGATGAAGGAAGATAACAGTCTTGAGCGTCCATCTTGTTCCCCTCGTTTTTTTCGATTTTTTCCTCTCAAGCATGAAAAACCATTGAATGAAGGATTTATCTTGCTTGTTCGTTCAGGAGTAAATGGTTTTCCTGTCCGCCGCCTTCTGGTTTTTGAACGTACAAATGGAAAATTAATAAATACGAATAGATTTATTGGGTATATCATTCAAACTAGAAAAAAGGACTTCGGTTACGATGATATTGTCGTTCGCTTCTTTGAGCGCTACGAAAAACAAAAGTACTTTTACCATTGCTTGTATTCATGGAAGAATGGGAAATATGATTTCGTTCGATGTGAAGAAATTAATAGTGAACGCATTAAACCAGAAATGATTGATTCCGTGTCAATAGAGGTTCAAAAAATATTAAATGAGAAGGGACTCGTTTATTAAATTTGTTTCGATCGGCTTACTCTTTTTACTGTTTGCATGTGACAATGATAACGAAACCGTAAACGTCGATTTTACATATTCTTTTTGTGACGGGAACAGCAAGGTATGGATGGTAAATTCAGTTTTTAAAGGCAATGACTTAATTGAATCACGAAACGGACTAACGTCGGATGTTTTTGTTTTTTACAAGTCTGGTCGCTTTGTTTATGGGGATTTACTTCATTTGGTTGAAAATGAATTTGAAGATGGAACATATCTATTGGAATCAGATCAAAATTACGTGGAACTTAAATTTCCAAACAAAAAATGGACTTTTCTCTTTGAATTTAAAGACGAAAATCACCTAATTCTTAGACCCGAAAAAGAATCCGATTCCGATTTGACTTTTGAATTGATTCCATTTCCCGAGCCTGTCTAAAATTTCTCGTAAGCTCCCAACCCAAAGAGTGCAAAATCGTATTTGGCAGGGTCAATTGGGTCGAATTTCCTTAGTTTTGAAATGAGTTCTTCATTAGTTTTCCATGAAAATTGTTTCGTTGAAATCAAACCTAACTTTGATGCAATATTTCCGGTGTGAACATCCAATGGAATCATTAAAGAAGAACGTTGAATTGATTTCCAAAGCCCAAAATCAACTCCATTCTTATTTGAGCGAACCATCCAACGAAGAAACATCACTAGTCTTTTAGATGCTGAACCTGTTACTGGATTTGAAATGTGCTTTTCACTTCTTTTTTCATGTTCCACTTCTAAGAAAATTGTTCTGAAATTTGATATTTTGGTAAAAAGTTTATTATCATTTGAATGGAAGACATTTTCAAGTCCATTATGTTTTTCGTAAATATTTTTTAGCGAAATAAGAAAAAATGCTAAATCCGATCCGTTAAAAGTGCGATGAACAAAGTTTAGCTCTCTATCGGAGAAATTTAGAATGAAATCATGCGGTTCAAAATCCATTATTTTTAAAAGCTTTTCACCGCTTTTTATAATGCTTTTTCTGTTCCCCCATGCAATTGTAGATATTAGAAAGGCACTTATTTCAATGTCTTCTTTCTTATGAAATTGATGCGGAATCTGTATTGGGTCGTCTTCGATAAATTTCGGATTTTCGTAAAAGTCAGCTTTAAAATCGAGAAAATCTTTGAGATCGGACTCAGACATCTTACTCATTTACAAATCTTCCATCGCGCATAACCAAACTGCGATCTGCCATTTGAGCTAATTCTTCATTGTGCGTAACGATTACAAATGTTTGATTAAACTCATCGCGAAGTTGAAAAAACAATTCATGCAATTCCCTGGCGTTTTTGGTGTCCAGATTACCGGATGGTTCATCTGCAAAAATTATTTTTGGGTTGTTGACTAAAGCTCTGCAAACTGCAACTCGTTGTTGTTCTCCACCCGATAATTCGCCTGGTTTGTGTTGACTTCGATCTTCAATTCCGAGTTTAACAAGTAAAGGACGAGCAAGCTCCTCGGATTCTTTTTTTGTTTTCCCTCCAATCAACGCAGGAAGCATGACATTTTCAAGTGCGTTAAATTCAGGTAGCAATTGATGAAATTGAAAAATGAAACCCAGTGATTGATTTCGAAAGTTCGATAGTTCTTTGGAATTGAGTTGAAACGGATTGACTCCTGCAATTTCCAAAGTCCCCGAGTCAGGTCGATCAAGCGTTCCTAAAATCTGAAGTAAGGTTGTCTTTCCAGCTCCAGAGGAACCAACAATGGATACTATTTCGCCTGAGTTTATTCGTAAGTCAACTCCCTTTAAAATTTCAAGTTGGCCATATTTCTTTTCAATTCCGTTAGCGAAAAGCATTATTTATTCAATTTTAAATTATGACCGAACTTATCTTTTTTTGTTTGAAGGTAATTTTCGTTGTACGTGTTGCTTTTAATCTCCAATGGCACATTTTCAACAATTTCTAACCCATAACCAATTAGTCCTGTTCGTTTTTTGGGATTATTCGACATAAGTTTCATTTTGGAAACCCCTAAATCGCGAAGCATTTGAGCTCCAATTCCATAATCGCGTTCATCTGGTTTGAATCCGAGTTTAACATTTGCGTCAAATGTATCAAAACCTTCTTCTTGTAACTTGTACGCCTTTAGTTTATTTACTAGACCAATTCCTCGTCCTTCCTGATTCATATATATTATAACTCCTTTTCCTTCTTTTTCGATGAGTTCCATCGCTTTATGAAGTTGAGGACCGCAATCACAACGACATGAGCCAAAAATATCTCCGGTTAAGCAAGACGAATGCACGCGAACTAAAATTGGTTCATCTTTTTTCCAGTTTCCTTTCACAAGAGCTAAATGATCTTGATCAGTGTTTAAATCTTTGAAAGCATGTAGTTGAAATTCACCAATTTCAGTTGGTAAATGAACGTCAACAACTCGCTCTACATGTGTTTCATGCTTTATTCGGTATTTGATCAAATCTTCAATTGATATGATTTTCAAATCAAATCGTTTAGCAATTTCTATTAATTCAGGAAGACGAGCCATTGTTCCATCTTCATTCAAAATTTCAACAATCACACCTGCTTCTTCGAATCCTGCCATTCTGGATAAATCCACTGCAGCCTCTGTATGCCCAGCTCTTCTTAAAACGCCTCCTTTTCTTGCTCGAAGTGGAAAGATATGTCCTGGTTTTCCAAGTTCTTCAGGTCTTGTATTGGGATCAATAAGTGCTAGGATTGTTTTAGAGCGATCGCTCGCTGAAATACCTGTAGTACAGCCGTGACCTATTAAATCGATACTAACAGTAAATGGAGTTTCGTAGGCAGTAGAATTGTTTCGAACCATCATCTCCAAACCTAATTCATCGCAGCGATCTTCACTTAATGGAGCACAAATTAATCCTCGACCGTGCGTTGCCATGAAATTGATTACTTCGGGAGTCGCATTTCGGGCAGCCGTTAAAAAATCGCCCTCGTTTTCACGATCTTCATCATCCACGACAATAATGACTCGTCCATTTTGTATTTCCGAAATGGCTTCTTCGATGGTATTCAGTTGAAATTTCATTGGTGCAAAGATAGCTTTAATTGGTTTTTTAATTGAAGTTTTTGAATTATTAACCTGTAAATAGCTGAAATTCCAATTGATTTAATGAAATTTGTACTGTGAAATTAGCACTTGTTTTACTTTTTATAATTCTTTTAAATTCAATTCATTCACAGACGCAAACACCAAAATTGAGCGACTTGTTAAAACGTGTTGATAGTTTAACCAATTTAATTAATGCTGAACGCGCGGAAAATCAAGAAATAATATTGTTTTTGAAAAAACAATTAAAAGAGAAGGAAGATCTACTAGTGCAATTAGAGAAACAGATTGGAAATGGAAAAGTAGAATCCGATAATGCCATTTCAGAGTCTAAGAAAGAAGAAAAAACAATAATTATTGGCAAGCAAATTTGGATGATAGAAAATCTTAATGTATCGTATTTTCGAAATGGTGATTCAATCCCTGAAGCAAAAACCAAAGATGAATGGATTTCAGCAGGTAAACAAGGAAAACCAGCTTGGTGTCATTATAATAATGATTCAAAAAATGGTGAAAAGTATGGGAAGCTTTACAATTGGTTTGCGGTTAGTGATCCGAGAGGATTAGCCCCCGTGGGTTGGAAAATTCCTGAATTTGAGGATTTAAATTTACTAGATACCTATTTGTGGGGAGATGTTGGTTTGAAATTGAAAAACGATTCTGGCTGGAATTCTTGGAATGTGGAAGAGCGATGCAAAGCATGTATTGGATGGTCAGAGGATCAGAAAAGAATAAAAAAATGCGGATCCTGCGCGAACAAGGGTGTACGGATTTCAAAAACAAATTCTGGAAATGGAACAAACAGCTCCGGATTTTCTGCCTTACCAGGTGGATTTAGAAACTCCAACGGTGATTTTGAGAAAATAGGGCAACAATGCGTCCTTTGGAGTTCCACACCTCAATATACTTTATATGGAAGATATCGCAGTCTTTCTAATATGGAAACCGAGCTAATCATGAACTACGGAACAAAGGACGTAGGAATGTCTGTGCGTTGTTTGAAAGAATAAATTCGTAATTATCTATTTTTTTGGAATCGTTTTTAGAGTTTCCAAATAGAAGTTCCAAAATTTCTGAACTGAAGAAATCTGAACTTTTTCATCAGGTGAATGTGCAGCACGAATATTTGGTCCAAAAGAAATCATATCAACTCCGGGAAGATGCTTTCCTAATATTCCACATTCCAAACCTGCGTGACATGCTTTCACCTTAGGATCATCGTTGAACATTTCTTTGTACAAGTTTTCCATTACGTTAAGAATAGCTGAATCAGGATTTGGTTTCCATCCTGGATATTCGCCTCCTTGTACAACCTCACAACCAATGTTTTCAAAAGCACATCGAATTACCATAGCTACCTCTGATTTTGTAGATTCAACACTACTTCGTTGTAAAGATTGACTTGTAAAACTTCCGTTTTTGATAATTACCCTTGCTAAACTCGAAGAAGCTTCAACCAGGCCTTCAATATCAGGACTCATTCTGAAAACTCCATTTTGAACTGAACAAATTAAATTGATGATTCTTTTAAATTCTTCATCCGACATAGCCTTTTCAACTGAATATGTCTCTCGCGACTGAATATTAATGGCAGGTTCGATGCTTTTGTATTCTTCTTTTAATGTCGCAATTTGTTCGTTAAATAAATTTTCAAACTTACCAGTATCGGAAGATGAAATTGCAATGGTCGCGGTTGCTTCTCGCGGAATTGCATTTCTCAAACTTCCACCATCAAAAGAAATCAATTGCATTGAAATTTGACGACTAACTTCCCATAAGATACGAGCCAACCATTTATTTGCATTTCCTCGACCTTTGTCAATATCCATTCCTGAATGTCCACCGAGTAAACCTCGAATGGAAATTTCAAATGTTTTACTAGTTCGATTTACATCAACTTCGGAGTACGTGTAAGTTGTATTTGTGTCAATCCCACCCGCGCAACCGATTGAAAGTTCGTCATCATCTTCTGTGTCAATATTAAGTAATATTTCTCCCTGAAACAAAGAGCCATCCATTTGCATGGCACCCGTCATTCCAGTTTCTTCATCGATCGTAAAAAACGCTTCAATAGCTGGATGTGCAATTTCATTCGAAGAAAGTACAGCCATAATAGCTGCAACACCAATTCCATTATCGGCACCAAGTGTTGTACCGTTTGCTTTCACCCAGTCACCTTCAATCAGCATTTCGATTCCTTGTTTGTCAAAGTCGAATACCTTATCCGAATTCTTTTGGTGAACCATGTCCAAGTGTGATTGTAAAATGACCGTTTTGCGATTTTCCATTCCGGAAGATGCCGGTTTTTTAATTATAACGTTTCCAATTTTATCGACGATTGTTTCCAATCCAAGTTTGTTTCCGAAATCGACTATGAACTGACGTACTCGTTCTTCTTTTTTTGAAGGACGAGGAACTGCATTTAAATCTGCAAAATGATTCCAAAGTATTTTAGGTTCTAATGAGCGAATTGACATAAATAAAATTTTATTATTAAGGAAATTTTGGATATTGTAAAAAGTTAGGATCACGTTTTTCAAGAAAAGCATGTTTGCCTTCTTGAGCTTCCTCCGTTAAATAATAGAGTAGGGTAGCGTCTCCAGCAAGTTCCATCAAGCCATGTTGACCATCTAACTCCGCATTCATGGCTCGTTTTATCATTCGAATGGCCAATGGACTTCTTTTCATGATTGTTTTACTCCATTCAACAACTGTATCCTCCAACTGGTCAAAAGGAACAACTTTGTTTACCATTCCCATTTTCTCTGCTTCCTCGGCTGTATATTGATTGCATAAAAACCAAATCTCTCTTGCTTTCTTCTGTCCTACATGTCTTGCCAAAAAAGAAGAACCAAATCCACCGTCAAAACTCCCAACTTTGGGTCCGGTTTGCCCAAAACGTGCATTGTCTGATGCGATTGTCAAGTCACAAACAACATGTAGTACATGGCCACCACCAATTGCGTAACCATTAACCATGGCAATAACCGGTTTAGGAAGAGAACGTATTGCTTTGTGTAGATCCAATACATTCAATCTTGGAACGCCATTTTCAGAAATGTATCCACCAACTCCTTTGACATTTTGGTCTCCACCGGAGCAAAACGCTTTGTCTCCTTCACCAGTAAGCACAACTACGTTGATATCTGGATTTTCACGACAAATATTCATTGCATCCAGCATTTCAAAATTCGTTTCCGGGCGGAAAGCGTTGTATACGTGTGGACGATTGATTGTAATTTTAGCGATACCTTCGAAAAACTCGAATTTAATGTCTGTGTATTTTTTCAGTGTTTCCCAATTTCTAGCTGACATAAAAAATATTTTTGCAAAAATAACAACATAGATAGATGCAAGTTGTTTTGAAGATTATTCTTTTGTGGTTAAAATAGGATTTATTCACAGCATTCATTATTCGAAATTCATTCGCCTTCCATTTTTTTACTTAATGTTTAACTTTTAGCTTACTATGTTTAATCAAATTCTTTCGAGTAGTTTAGATTTATATTAACAAAAAAAACAGTTCTAGTATTTGAAAATCAGTAGATTGAAAGGCTGAATTCCTTTTCAAATTGCAGGAAGTCTATTTTTCATTTAACCCAATTCCAAACCCAAACATTGCTGCGACCAATGCCAAGTGCATAATTAGAATTATCTTTTGCCAAGTAGGTCTATCATTCCACTTTTGTTCCGTATCAAATGGGTCAAATGCTAAACCAATTCCCATCGATGAGGCTGCCTGAATATAATCTTTAGAAAAAAATGCCTGGAACAATCCTAAAAGTAAAAATCCGATGTAAAGAAATTTGTTAAAAGGTGTTTTCATATTGAAATGTAGTTTATTTAATTTCAAAAGTATAAGCTTTCTTCAATTTTACAAAATGTACTTTTTTTTAAAATCAAGAAGAGAAACACGCTTGCGTCAACGATTACTTCATTTTGATACTTTTTAAGAAATTGAGAAGCTTATTCATAAAAAAAAGGATTACAACATATCGTGTAATCCTTCTATCTTTTTATCTGCTCCCCCTGCTGGACTTGAACCAGCGACCCTCTGATTAACAGTCAGATGCTCTAACCAACTGAGCTAAGGAGGAGTATGTTTTTCTCTTTAGAGGATGCAAATATAGTATTTATTTAATTTTCAAATTAAAAAATGTAGAAAAAAAATGCTTTTTTTTCAAAAATTAAAATTCATCTTCATCCATGGTAAAGTCATCTATTGACGCTTCAAATGTATCTTCTTCATTGTCAATGATATCCTCTTGAATTCCATCCTCTTTATTGGTTGGACGTAAGATATTTGTTTTGGAAACATTTAAACGAATTTCAGATCTTAATGAACCATCTTCATTTGTATATGCTTTTGCAAATGGAGTTCCAATAACTTCAACTAACGTTCCACGTTTCAAAAAGTCGATAATTCTGAGATTTGAACCATCGCGTTTCCAAATAGTGCAGTTAACCCAAGTCGTTTTGGTTTTAACAATACCCGTTCGTTTGTCCTTCCAATTTTTATTGTGTGCAACAGGAAAATTAATTGCGATTATACCACGATCCATGTTTTTTACGACAGCATCTTTTCCAATATTGCCGATTAATCGCGTTTCAAATATTGTAGCCATTGGTGATTGAATTTAAACGAAAGTAAAAAAATTAATTATAACTTCTTCACTTTCAGAAAAAAAACTTCACCTTAATGCTGGTGCCCGTGTTCACCGTGAACATGACCGTGTGCGATCTCATCCTCGGTTGCTTCTCTAACATCTAAAATTTCGCCAGTAAAATGTAAATCGGTTCCGGACAAAGGGTGATTAAAATCCATTTTCACATGTTCATCCGTTACTTCCATTATCGTTCCGCGTAAATGATTTCCATCAGAATCACTCATTGGAACAACAGAACCAACTTGAAACATTACTTCATCAAAATTTCCGTTTTCATCGTGGAAAATGTTTGAGGGAATCATCGCAATGTGTTGTGGATCATGATTTCCGTATGCATTTGCAGCCTCTATTTTAAAATCAAACGTGTCGCCCGCAACTTTTCCTGATAAATTATCTTCAAAATCAGGAATCATTGTTCCTACACCGTATAAAAAAACTAACGGATTTGTTTCGTTTGTTTCTTCGATCTGCTCTTGATTTTGAGCATTTGATAGCTTGTACTTTAACGAAACTACCTTGTTAGTTGAAATTTGCATTATATCTGATTAATTAGTTTACTTTTTTAATAATTCTTTCACGAAATTTGGTGTGGCGAAAGATGCAAAATGAATATCCTCATTGTAATATCTTAATCCTTTCTTTCCTACAAAATCTGATATTTCAGCTTTATTTGAAATAGTCTTCGGATTTAAATCGCCTTTAATTCCATATTGAAAACTCCACATTCCAGTAGGGTAGGTTGGAACGAAAAACAACGAAACTGGCGCTTTGTCCTTTCCAAATATATCCTGTAACGTAAAATTCAATTCAGCAAATGCTTTTTCATTGAATTTCGGTGATTCTCCTTGGGCAACTAATACACCAGTATCCTTCAATGCATTATAACAATTCGTGTAAAATTCAACTGAGAATAATCCTTCCGCAGGACCAACAGGATCTGAACCATCAACAATGATAATGTCATAAGTACTCGGTTTTGCGTTTTTCAAAAACGCGATACCATCGTCAACAATCAATTCCAATTTCGGATTGTCAAATGCCGCGGCAATATTTGGTAAAAACTCCTTACACGCATCAATTACAGCTCCATCAATTTCGACCATCGTCACTTTTTCAACGTGATCATGTTTTAATATTTCACGAACTGTACCACCATCTCCACCACCAATCACTAGAATATTTTTAGCTGTTGGCAAAGTGAAAAGAGCGGGATGAGAAATCATTTCGTGGTAGTGAAATTCATCATTTTCGGTTGTCATCACCATATCATCTAATGCAAGCATTTTGCCGTATTTGTATGATTCCAAAATACGAACGCGTTGGAATGGCGACTGGACATCGAAAAATACATCACCCGTAAATCGTAAAGATAAAGCTTGATTTTCGTCTTTATCAGTAAACCAGACATTACGCGTGAAAAACTCAGGATTTCTCCATTCAGAAGCCTTTTGACGCATTGTTGAAATATCAAAATCATTTCTTGTCAGTAAGTTAACTGAACCACGCTTCATTTCAATGGCAGAGTAGGATTTCGCTCCAAAACATTCTTTTAAATGATCAAAAGAAATCCAAGCATTCATTTCACCACAGGTAAATAAATCAACAGCGGCATAACCATATTCCGGCCATGTGTGAATTGCTAAATGGCTTTCTTGGATAACCACAACACCTGAAACACCATACGGAGAAAAGTGATGAAAAGTCGAATTAATAACAGTAGCACCAGCTTTTTGAGCCGCACCAACCATATCCCGCTCAATTCCAGCAACATCATTCATTACGTGCGGCTCACAATTCATAAACTCTACCAAAATATGGTTTCCTAAAGCTATACTCATTTTACGTTTGTATTAAAGTGGCGCAAATTTACGTTTTTCTTTGGTATCATGACCGTTCGTGAGTATTATTTTGAATAGATGATCACAATTTAAAATTGGCTTAATCTAGATTCTATTTATTTTCGCATTTATGATTGAAATTCTAAATCAAAAAGTTATTGCAAAAATCAATCCTGAAGGAGCTGAATTAACTGAACTATCGAAGATTGATGGAAAAAATGTCCTTTGGAAAAAAGATGAACAATTTTGGAATCGCGTAGCACCAAATCTATTTCCAATTGTAGGAAGATTGAAAAACGATCAATTTCGCTACGAGGGTAAACCTTATTCGATGTCTCAACATGGATTCGCCCGAAATCGGACATTTGAATTAATTGAACAATCAGATTTGAAAGTTGTCTTTAGACTGAATTCAGATGAAATCTCGAAAAAAGAATATCCGTTCGATTTTATTTTTGACGTTGAATATCAGTTGATTGAATCAGAATTACTCGTGAAATACCGCATTGAAAATAGGGGAGAGGTGAAATTACCTTATTCAGTTGGTGGACATCCAGGATTTGCGATTGAAGGAAAATTAACTGACTATTATTTGGATTTTGGACGGGCTTTTTCAACAAAGCAATGGCTTTTGGAAGGACCTTACTATTCGGGAAAAACAGTTGATTTGACTATTGATAATAAGTTACAACTCGATTATTCGCTTGTCGAAAAAGATGCAATTGTATTCAAAAAACCACCATTCATTCGTGTGATTTTAGGACACAAAGATAGGGGAGGACTTGTTGCCGTTTCTTTCGAACAATTAGACGCTATTGGTTTTTGGAGTAAAAAAGATGCGCCATTCTTTTGCATTGAACCTTGGTGGGGTTGGGCTGATCGAATTGATTCTAAAGGAGATTTTCTAGAAAAAGAAGGACTACATTTTCTCAAACCAAATGAGCTGAAAGAACATTCCTATCGAATTGAATTACTTTAAAAATCGAAGTTTTTCACGTTCAACTTTAATGAGCGCATTGCCAAAAATCACTTCCAAGTGTTTCTCTTTGATTTTATCGACGATTCCAATTCGATTTGTACCCAAGATCTGAACAGAAGAGCCAACTTTTATCAAATGTTGATTTAGAGATTCTTGCTTCTTTTGTTTGGCAACGGTAATTTTTGGACTCTGCTTCTCCGCTTTCTGCTGTTGAATTTTAACTTCGGTTTTGGATTTTTCAAGCTTCATGAAGTTTTTAATTTCTTCCAACAGATCAAGATTGGCGTCTTTTTTACGAGATTTCAAATTAAACTTTTCAATAAACTGAAGCATTTTTTTTCCCGCTGCCAATTGCTTGTTATTCTGTTCGATCAAAGACAGTTGCGATTTCAAACGATTTTCGTAATGTTCCTTTTTCTCATTAAATCGAACACGAGCTTCCTCTGCTGTTTCTTGGGCTTCTTGATGTTCTCGGGATAAACGTTCAAAATAATTCTTTTCTTTTTGTAAGTCATTTAAAAGTCGATCCAACTTTACTTTTTTATCATCCAGAAGTCCTTTAGCAGTTGAAATGATTTCAGATTTAATTCCGTTCATTTTTGCGACTTCGAATGTAAAAGAACTACCTGGTTGACCGATGGCAAACTCGTATTTCGGTTTTAAAGTTTCCGAATCAAAGAGCATACAGCCATTTTCAGCGTTTTTCAGTGCGTTTGCTTTGAGCTTGATGTTGCTGTAATGGGTTGTAATGACTGCATAAGCAGATTTTTTATACAATTCTTCAAAAAATACTTCGGCTAATGCTCCACCTAATTCAGGATCAGAACCCGTTCCAAATTCATCTAAAAGCAACAACGTTCGATGGTTTGAAACCTTAAGAAAGTAGTTCATCCGTTGCAAGCGATAAGAGTAGGTAGATAATTCATTTTCAATAGATTGGTTATCTCCGATATCGGATAGAATCTGCTGAAAAAAACATGCTTTGCTATTTTCTTGGACAGGAATTAAAAGACCTGATTGAAGCATTAATTGAAGCAATCCAACAGTTTTGAGCGTAATACTTTTTCCACCAGCATTCGGTCCAGAAATAACCAACATACGTTGATTTCCATTCATCAGAATTCGCTGCGGCTTTGTTTCCTTTTTTACCAATGAATTCGACTTTCTTAAAATCGGGTGATACGCATCGATGTATTCAAAGTCCGTTTTTCGATTAATTCCAGGTAATACGGCGTTCATTTCCATTGCCAAACGACATTTCGCATTCAGGAAATCAAAATCTATCAGGCACTTTTGGTAAGCAACAATTAATGGGTAATGGACAGCGATATCGCTCGTGAGTTGTTTTAAAATTCGATGAATTTCCTTTCTTTCGTCATCCAAAAGAAACTCCATTTCGTTGTTAAGCGGCACGTTAACTTGAGGTTCTACGTAAGTCAAACTTCCCGTTTTACTCGACCCGTGCACATTTCCAGCTACTTTTCGTTTGAAGGAAGATTGAACAGAAAGCACTCTGCGCTCATTGACATAGCCTTCCGTAACATCACCTAAAATTTGATCCTTTAAAAGCTTCCGTAATTCGCGCTCAAAATTTCGATTGATTTGATTTCGAAGTGTTTTAATTCGTTGACGAATTTCATTTAAAAGAGGAGAGGCATCATCCTTGACGTTACCACTGCGATCAAAAACCAGATCAATTCGTTTGTTGATTTCGTAATTGATTTCACAATGCTCAACAATGGTTTCAAGATTTGGATATCGTTCTTTTCGAGATTCAAAAAATGTCACCAAACGATTTACTAATTCAGATGCTTGATAGATTCTTCGAAATCCTTCAATGGAAACAACCGAGTTTTGAATTCTCAATAGCTTGATTTCATCCAACAATTCTTCAAAACCCAATGCTGGAAAACTTTCATTTGAAATTCGAATCGTTTTTAATTCGTTTAATTGTTTTAAATCAAATTCAAGTTGAATGAAATTATTTGAAGGTTTTAAGGTTCTAATTTTATCGGCAGCTGTTTTCTGAATTGCAAATTGCTCGAGCCATTCAATTATTAAATTGAATTCTAGATCAATTATTGTTTGTTTATCGCTTGCTGACAATTTTATTCTTAATAGCGTTCAAAGATAGGCAACATATTAAATAAGGTAAATGTTTGAAATCTATTAAAAACACAATACATTATAATGTATTATAATTTATATTATGTTAAATAGAATTTAATATAAACTCTTACTTCTTCACTCTGAAACTCTTACTTCTTCACTCTAAAACTCTTACTTGTTTGATTTACTCCTTCCAATTATCAAACCCGCCCTCCAAGTCATAAACTTTTTTGAATCCGGCTTTCTTAAGATCTTTAGCGGCAGATGCACTTCTTCCTCCAGCAGCACAATAAACTAAAATCGGTTTGTTTTTATCAAATTTAGTTGATGCTGTTTCAATAAAACCAGCCCTAAAATAATCTATGTTCATTGAGCCTTGAATTTTTCCTTGAGCAACTTCATTAGCCGTGCGGACATCTAGAATTTGAGCGTTCTTATCTTTCATTAATTTTTTAAACTCTTCTTGAGAAACGCGTTTTTGTCCATAAGAACAAGCAGCGAGCATTAAAATGCCAAAAAATAAAGTAATTGCTTTCATTTGAATTAAGATTGAATTTACATTGCTAATTTAGCTACTTTGGTCTTAATATGATTTCTATTTAACATAATAAAATGGCAATATACGAGTTCAATGGTTTCAAACCAGTCATCAAACCTTCTAGTTTCATTCATCCGCAAGCAAGTGTTACTGGAAATGTAATAATTGGTGAAAATGTTTACATAGGTCCTGGTGCTGCTATCCGCGGAGATTGGGGACAAATAATCATAGAAGACGGCTGTAACATTCAAGAAAATTGCACGATTCATATGTTTCCAGGAACAACCGTTCATTTAAAAAAAGGAGCTCATGTTGGCCACGGGGCAATTATTCATGGTGCGATTTTAGAAGAAAATTGTTTGATTGGAATGAATTCTGTGATTATGGATGATGTTGTCATAGGTAAAGAATCGATTGTTGGTGCGTTATGTTTCATTTCAGCAAATACAAATATCCCTGAACGAAGTCTAGTAGTTGGGAATCCGGCTAAAATCATAAAACAAGTGTCAGATGAAATGATTGTTTGGAAAACCGAAGGAACAAAACTGTATCAAAAGCTACCTCAGGATTGTCATGCCTCCCTCCTGCCCTGCGAACCTTTGACAGAAATTGAAGAAAATCGTCCGATTCAAGAAAAGAACTACCTGAAGTGGAAGAAGTAATTTATTTCACTTTGCAGTTTAAAAATCAAAGTCCTTCCAAAATTCATCGGTTAAATAAAATACTGTGTCAATAAAATACAAAAGACCATCTTTTGTCAAAACATTTTCGTCGTGAAGATCTTCTAAAATAATTCCGAGGTCTTTGTTAAAATAATCATTATTTCTATTGTTCATAAAACCATTATCACAAAGAAAATCTTTTATTTGCTTCAGATTTGTATTGGATGTAATTTCAACAAAAGGTTGCTCTACGACAGCGAATAGGCATTCACTTTCTTTGTAGAAGCCAATTAACCGGTATGCGGTGTCTTCAAAAAATGTGTTGTGTAACAATAAATTATGAAAATAATCTTCCCAGCAATTGTAGTATATGGTGTCGTTTAATTTAAATACAGATTTTTGATCACTTAAATAAACTTTTTGTTCCGCGCCTTCACTCACATATTGATTTAGATCAAGATCGTAAATCCATAATTGATTTTCAGAAATATACGCTTTTAATTTCTGCTTTTCTTGTTCTTTGTAGAGCTTTGAATCTTTAATCTCTGAACCTGTTCTTTGGCTTTCTCTAAGGTGATTGGCGATTGTTTGGATAACTTTTCCATGCCTAACTTCGATCTTTCCTGAAATGACTGCATATAGGTAATTTTTAAATGAATTTGACATTTTATCAAAGTTACGTAAAAAAAGAAAAAAGTAACAATCCTCTATTTTCATACGAGCTCTAATTTAATTTTCAACAATTTCAACTTACTTTAGAATGATGTATTAACTTTGCGTCCCGTAGTTACAATTTAATTTCATGTCCAATTCAACCAAGTATGTTTTTGTAACCGGGGGTGTAACATCTTCTCTGGGAAAAGGAAT
>CAZHOW010000022.1:0-30480 GCA_964534395.1 uncultured Lishizhenia sp. | reverse complement strand
AATCCAACTGACCCTTGTTCATTCAATTTTGCTGACCAAGATTTAGCAACTGTTAGTCAAATATGGTTAGATGCAGATTGTGATGGCGATGGAACTGCTAACGGGGAAGAAGTTGACCCTGACGGTGACGGAACACCTGGGCCGAATGGAACCAATCCAAATGACCCATGTTCTTTCAATGCTGCCAATCAAGATTTATCAACTGTTAGTCAAGAATGGTTAGACGCAGATTGTGATGGTGATGGCGTAACTAATGGTGAAGAAGTTGACCCAGACGGTGACGGAACACCTGGACCGAATGGTACAAATCCAACTGACCCTTGTTCATTCAATTTTGCTGACCAAGATTTAACAACTGTTAGTCAAGCATGGTTAGATGCAGATTGTGATGGAGATGGTGTAACAAATGGAGACGAAATCGATCCAGACGGTGACGGAACGCCTGGACCAAATGGTACAGATCCAAGCAATCCATGCTCATTGAATTTAGCTGATCAATCAGTAGCACCAAGTCAAGCATGGTTAGATACAGATTGTGATGGTGATGGCGTAACAAATGGGGATGAAATCGATCCAAATGGTGATGGAACTCTTGGTCCAAATGGAACCGACCCAAATGATCCTTGTTCCCTATGGTTTGCAGATCAAACAGTTACTCCTAGTCAAGCTTGGTTAGACTCTGATTGTGATGGGGATGGGTTAACGAATGGTGAAGAGGTTTCTGGCGGAAGTAATCCATTAGATCCTTGTGATCCTAATCCATGTGATACTGAAATTACTATTCCTCAAGCGTTTACACCAGATGGAGATAATACCAACGAAACATTTGTTATTACTGGAATTGAGAACTATCCCAATAATAAATTGACTGTCTTTAATAGATGGGGTAATGAGGTTTATTACGAAGAAGGATATAACAATTTATGGGATGGAACTCCAAATAGAGGAATTATCATAGGTAACGATAAACTTCCAACTTCAACTTATTACTATATTCTTGACTTGAATGGCGATGGATCATCTCTCTTCAAAGGATATGTTTATTTGAAACGTTAATTAGATTTTTAAAATAGAATGAAAGCAATAAAAATAAAATTGGCATTAACATTTGGAATGTTTCTCTCATTTCAAGTAAATGCACAGCAAGATCCTCAATTTACGCAGTATTTTGATAATGCATTGTTTGTTAACCCAGCCTATGCCGGAAGCACGCGCATGTTAACAGCAACCACGATACATCGCGAGCAATGGGTTGGTTTTGAAGGCAGACCATCATCTACGACAATTAGCTTACACTCGCCTCTGTCATATGAGTCAGTTGGTTTAGGAATAACGGCTGTTAGAGATGTTATTGGGCCTTTGAGTCAAACAATGTTTTATGGTGATTTTTCCTATAGTTTAAAATTAACGGATAAATCCAAATTATCATTTGGATTGAAAGCAGGGTTAAATGTTATATCCTCTCAAACTAATCTTTTACAAACTACTCAATCGAATGATGTGAACTTACTTACAAATGTTCGAAGTCGTATAAATCCAAATTTTGGTTTTGGAGTTTACTATCACACACCTAAGTTTTTCGCAGGATTGAGTACGCCTAAATTGATTGAACAAAGTTTAGACGGTACTGAAAGTAACAAAGAAAAGAGACATTATTTTGGTATTGTAGGAGCTGTTATTCCAGTTAGTTCAAACTGGAAATTAAGACCAACTTCTCAAGTTAAAGCAACAATTGGTGCTCCAATAAGTATTGATCTTTCAGTTGCTGGGATTTACCAAGACAAGGTTTGGTTAGGATCAATGTATAGATTAAATGCTGCATTGGGAGTGTTTGCGCAATATCAAATCAGCCCATCTTTTAGAATAGGCCTTGCATCCGATTTTTCTACTACCCAAATTCGAAAGTATAATTATGGAACATATGAATTTTTGCTTTCATATGATTTTAGTTTTAATAAACAAGGAATTAGATCTCCTAGATATTTCTAATTAAAGATATTACAGCCTCATGAAAAGAATTATTTGGTCATTATCGTTTTTGACAGTTGTTTGTTTTTCATCGTTTTCACAATCAGGAAAATTAAAAAAAGCAAATATTTATTATGAAAAACTTGCATATAAATTGGCAATTGAAAATTATTCTGATTTATTAAATACTGATCTTGCAGATGCGGATATGAAATCCAAATTAGCATTTAGCTATTACAATGTTAATGATTTGGTGAATGCTGAAAAGTATTATTCTGAAGCAGCAATCAGCGGAAAACTTTCAAATGAGCATTACTTTTATTATGCTCAGACATTGAAACAAAATGGAAAATATGCTGAGAGTGATAAAATAATGAATTTATTTTATGAGAAATCAAATTCAGATAAGCGTGCGGTTTCATTCGCAAATAACCGTTCTTACTTAGATAAGATTGAGAAAGAGGGGATTCATTTTACTATTTCGAATGCTGATTTCAATTCAGGTGAGTCTGACTTTGGAGGATATCACTATAGTAAATCGAATGATATTTATTTTATTTCTTCTCGACGAAATACACTAATTAAGAAGAACTGGATGTGGAATGGTGGAAAATTTTTGGATTTATTTACGGTCAAAAACGAAAAAGAGAGTCTTCCAAAACTAATTTCAAAAATTTCAACTACGTTTCACGAAGGTCCCTTGTGTTTTAATGCGGATGAATCAATAGTTTATTTTACCCGAAATAATATTGCGAAAGGTAAAAATAGACGTGATCAAAAAGGAATTCAGAATCTTAAGTTATATTCCGCTAATGTTGATGATAAGGGAAAATGGATAAATGAACAGGAAACATCCCTGAATTCTAAAGATTATTCAATAGGTCATCCTGCAATTTCCAAGGATGGTAAAACTATTTTTTTCGCGTCTGATATGCCAGGTGGTTTTGGAGGTGCAGATTTATATATGGCAGATTTGAACTCTGATGGCACCATCGGAAAACCTTTTAATCTTGGAAAAGATGTCAATACCGAAGGACAGGAGATGTTTCCTTGGATTAGTTCTGAGGGTCTCTTATTTTTCTCATCAAATGGTCACATTGGTCTAGGTGGACTTGACGTTTTTGTAATGTCTATCGAAAAGGATGGAAAATCTTTCGGGAATTTAACGAACGTAGGTAAGCCAGTTAATAGTCAAAACGATGACTTTGCCCTTACATTTAACAAAGATGGAAAGTCTGGTTATTTTTCTTCCAACAGATCAGGTGGTAAAGGTGGTGATGATATTTATTCTTTCCAAATGACACGCCCATTTGTATTCAAGATGAAAATAATTGGTACTGTGCTCGACCAAGACTCCAAACAGATTCTTGCTGGTTCAACAGTCTATTTAAAAGATAATAATGGGACTGTAATTGCTTCTGTAGTTGCAGATGAAACAGGTAATTACAGTTTTGATGTTGAACCGAATAAAGAATTTGTCATAGTTGCTCAAAATAAAGACTATTCTGAAAACAAAACTTCCATAAAAACTACTCCACAAGTAGGCAATACTATCAAAGCAGATGTTGAATTGGCCAAAATTCCTCAAATCGGGTTGATTGGAATAATCAAAGACAACAAGAATGGTCAGTTATTAGATGGCGTAACTATTAAAATCAAAGATAAAAAGACAGGAGAAGTTATTTTTGAAGGAACTACAACTCAAAAAGGAGATTTCATGAAAGAATTGACAAAAAATAAGGTTAATGATCTTCTTAACTATGAAGTTACTCTTTCAAAATCAGGATACTTAACAAAAACTGTTGTATTTACGCACAAAATTGATAAGCCTGGATTGATAAATTTAAATGAGAAATTGGATGTTTCTTTAGGTAAAGTTGAAATCGGGGTAGACCTTTCTACGTTAATCAACATCAAACCAATTTATTTTGATTTAGGAAAATATGTGATTAGAAAGGATGCAGCAGTTGAATTAGATAAGATTGTTAAGGTTATGAACGAATACCCATCAATGCAAATTGAATTAGGTTCTCATACAGATTGCCGCTCCAGTATTGCTTCGAATTTAAAATTATCTGACAATCGTGCTAAAGCTTCAGCTGAATACATTAAGAAACGTATTTCAAATCCAGAGCGAATTTATGGTAAAGGATACGGAGAAAGTAAACTTAAAGTTGATTGCCCTTGTGAAGGTACAGTAAAATCAAATTGCTCTGAGGAAGAACATCAAAAGAATAGAAGAACGGAATTCATTATTATGAAAATGTAAATTTGAAAAGCCAGATTTTCAAAGTCCTGATAATATAAATCCTGAGGTACTTTTATCGTTTAATTTTGTTCGATAGTGTCAATAAAAAAATGAAGTGGGAGAACGTAAGTTTTTCCACTTTTTTAGTTTAAAGAATTGAATTGATTTAATTTAATAATATTATATTTAGTTTGTTTATCATCAACAGGTATGATAATAACTGGAAAGTCGTGATGTATTTATAGACAGATTTAATTTTTTTATGTTTGATATCAAATTGTTTTGCAAGAATTTTTTTAACTGTCTTCTATTAATGTTTGTCTTGTCAAATCAACTCCTAGCTCAACACGACCTTACATGGGAATTCTATCACCCAATAAAACAAGTTTGGCAATCTTTTGGCACAAGTGGTAGCATTCAAGAGAAATTAATTGAAAGTGGTGAACTTCCAAATCCATTTTTTGGTTGCAACGAAGAACAATTTGCGTGGATTGAAAATGAAACCTGGCAATTAAAATCAAAATTTTATTTGACTGAAAAGGAATTCAATTCGAAAAGTTTAAAACTGAATTTTTCAAATATTGATACATATGCTGAAGTCATGCTGAATGGTGAAAAGATCTATTCGACTGACAATTTTTTTCATCCGCATCAAATTGAAATTAAAAACAACGTAATTTGCGGATATAACGAGATTAAGTTAGTTTTTACACCGCCAATTCTTTATCATAAAAAGAGATTCGAATCTGAAAACTTCCATTTTCCAGCGCCAAACGATCCAAATAAAATTAAAGCGGCACCTTTGACTAGAAAACCCCAATATCAATTCGGTTGGGATTGGGCTTTACGTATGAATACGATTGGTTTATCGAAGGCAGCTAGTGTTCAAATCGGTAAAGAAAATGAAATTCTGAGCTGTGTTGTTTCCACAAAAGAAATTGCAGGGAATTCTGCTTGGGTAACATACCGTATTAATTTATTGGATTATAAAAATGGCTTTTCACTAGTTTCAAATCTATTGGGCAAAATTACAGAAGAGGATGTCACTCTTAAAATGGAAGGATTTCAAATTGACTTAAAAATTGATAATCCAGAACTTTGGTGGCCTCGTGGTTTTGGTAGCCAAAAACTGTATCAAGATACAATCCGAATTTATAATAAAAACAAGGAATTAATTGATGAGAAAATCGTTCGGTTCGGAATTCGAAAAGTAGAATTAGTTCAACAAAAGGATAAATGGGGGACTTCCTATCAATTCGTGGTCAATGAGATTCCGATTTTTTGCAAAGGCGCGAATTACATTCCTCAATCTGTTTTTCCAGCTGCTGTGAAAGACGATGAAATTGTTGAAATGATTAATCAAATGGTTGAAGCCAATTTTAACATGGTTCGTGTTTGGGGTGGAGGATATTACCCAGATGATATTTTCTATCAAACCTGTGATGAAAAAGGAATCATGGTTTGGCAAGATTTTATGTTCGCTTGCGCTATGTATCCAGGAGATTCAGCATTTTTATCTTCAGTGCAAAAGGAGTTGATTTATCAGGTTCCAAGAATTGCATCTCATCCAAGTGTTGTTTTATTTAACGGAAATAACGAGGTAGATGTCGCTTGGAAAAATTGGGGATTTCAAAGTCAATACAACTTAAATGAATCGAATCAAAAAGTAATAGAAAAAGCGTATGTTGACTTGTTTCAAACCTTAATTTCGAATATTGTTTCA
Organism: uncultured Lishizhenia sp.; assembly: GCA_964534395.1. Classification (GTDB taxonomy): domain Bacteria; phylum Bacteroidota; class Bacteroidia; order Flavobacteriales_D; family Crocinitomicaceae; genus UBA952. The sequence goes on along the minus strand of CAZHOW010000022.1, from coordinate 24,541 downwards.
ACCTATTCAAAAACGGCTTACGTTCATACTTCACCTTTAAGCAATTGGGGTAAGGACGAATTTTACAATCATGGTTCTCAGCACTATTGGGGTGTTTGGCATGGCAAGGATCCAATGTCTGATTTTGCTAAGAAAATTGGTCGATTTAACGCCGAATATGGCTTTCAGAGTTTTCCGGAGTTTTCAACCTTGTTAGCTTTTTCAAAAAAGGAAGATTGGGATTTGAATTCAAAAGTGATGAAGCACCACCAAAAAAGTTATGTCGGAAATCAAATGATTAAGAAACATGCAGATCTACTTTATGGAAAGACCAATGATTTTGAACGTTTTGTATATTATTCGCAGTTAACTCAAGCTTATGCTGTTTCATCGGCAGTTATCGGTCATCGATTAGATGCTCCGCGTTGTGCGGGAACTATTTTTTGGCAGTTGAATGATTGTTGGCCAGCACCTACATGGTCGAGCATAGATTACTATGGAAATTGGAAAGCTCTACATTATGCAATTCGAGATGATTACCGAGATTTAGCATTACTGAAACAAGCAACTGAAAATGGGGAAATTATTTGGCTTAAATCTGATTTAAAAGAAAAACAGAAAGCCAACATCAAAATCGAAACCTACAATTTGGATGGAAAAATGGTTGAATCGAAGGAAACGCCAATAGAGATTAATTTTCAGGATAAAATCGAAATCTGGAATCAAACAAAAGCCAAGTTTTCAAATGATGTTATGATTCGGGTGTTAATTGATTCAAGTTATTCCCGAGATTTTTTAATTAGTTCAAAAAAAACACTTCCGAAACCAACGTTGAATTTGAAACTTGAAAATATAAATCCTATCACAAAAACCTTTGATCTGAAAATCACCAATTCCGCTTTTTGTGCTGATTTCTGGGTTTATTCCTTGAAACAAGGAATTCGATTCGATAGAAATTTTATCAATTTACTTCCAGGAACACATACCATCAAAGGAACGTTTAGTGAATTGCCATCATTGAGTGATTTCGGATATTTATTTCGTTGAACTTAAAAACCAATAGTGGATTCACGTGTTTATCAGTTGTGGAATCCCAAAAAGTTAATGTTGTTTGGTTAAAGCGTGATTTGCGTTTTCAGGATCACGAACCTTTGAAATTCGCAATAGAATCCGAACTACCTGTCATTTTACTTTATGTTTTTGAGCCTTCGCTCATGAACCACCATGATTCTGACGTGCGTCATTGGCGTTTCGTTTGGCAGTCTTTGATGGAATTAAAATCACAACTATCAAAAGATCAAGACTTTACAGTTCTTTACGGTGAAGCATTGGAAGTTTTTCAGTCACTGGCCAATTTCTACGAAATTCAATCTGTTTTTTCACATCAGGAAACCGGAAACCGTTTGAGTTTTGATCGTGATTTGGCTTTGAAAGCATTTTTCAAGTCGAAAGGAATCATTTGGAAAGAAAGTCAAACGAATGGTATTCTTCGTGGCATTCAAAATCGAAAAGATTGGGATAAGAAATGGATGGAATTTATGCATAAACCAATCATTGAAATTAATCCGAGTGACCTGAAAACAGTGACTTGCGATAAATCGATATCCGATCAATTTAATTTAGAATTAATTCCAGATGAACTTAAACAATCTCATCCAAATTTCCAACCGGGAGGTGAATTGAAGGCTTTGAAATACGCCAATAGTTTTTTTAAGGAGCGACATTACAATTACAGTCGACACATTTCTAAACCGATGTATGCACGAACGGGTTGCAGTAGACTTTCGCCGTATTTGGCATATGGAAACATTTCACTGCGTCAGGTTTATCAAATGGCTTTGGAAACAAGAAATAGGGGAGGGAACAAGCGTTCCTTAATTAATTTCATTTCTCGACTTCATTGGCATTGTCATTTCATTCAAAAGTTTGAAACGGAATGTGAAATGGAATTTCGAGCGGTAAATGCGGCCTTTGAAGATTTGGGAAAGCAAAAAAATGAAATATACATTCAGGCTTGGCAACAAGGTAAAACGGGGATTCCACTTATTGATTCCTGTATGCGTTGTGTTGTTGAAACGGGTTATTTGAATTTTCGAATGCGAGCGATGGTAGTTTCCTTTTTCGTTTACAATTTATGGCAAGATTGGCGCGATTTACATTTTTTAGCCCGACAATTTTTGGATTACGAACCTGGAATTCACTATCCTCAGATTCAAATGCAGGCAGGATTAACGGGAGTCAATACGCTGCGTATTTACAATCCTATTAAAAATTCGGAGGAACATGATTCCGAAGGAGAGTTCATTAAAAAGTGGATTCCCGAGTTAAAAGATGTTCCGCCAAGTTTGATTCACGAGCCATGGAAAATGAATGAAATGGAGCAAACCTTTTACAATTGCAGAATTGGAGTTGATTATCCATTTCCGATTGTTGATGTAGAGGAATCACGGAAATTTTCTTCAAATTATATGCATGAAATTAAAAAGTCTTATTTTTCAAAACAAAACGGACTTAAAATTTTAATGAAACACGTTTCACCAGATCGGAACTCGAATTAACATTATTTCGAAACAAAGAATTGTTTACTAACTTGGGATGAATTTCTGATTGATAGTTTAATAATTCATTAATGTTTGATTCGGAAGGAATAAATTGAAAAGGGTCAATCGTTATTAAAGCAATGCTTAAATTAAGATCAGATTTTTGGAATGGATTAAACGTTCTATCAATATGTATTGTCAATGACTAAAGTAATTTTGAATTGATGGACTTCAAATTATCTACCAATTTTATAGGGAATTGATTTGAAAATTTTAGGCGAATTATAGTTTAAATCAATAACCATCCTGGATTTAGAAAATGGTTGAATCGATCACTCAATGGAAACTGAACAAAACTACTCGTGCTCAAATCTATAGATTTTTTAATTTGCAACGCTTTTTGCATTTATATTTAAACGATGGGTAATTCGGTAAACTATATTTAAAACGTGACTGATTGAAGAACTAAAATTGAAAAAATAAAAGAGTAGAAAATGTGTTTCATTTTTCGAAAACATAATTACCAGATTTTGGCAATTTTTTTTGTTGAGTTGCGCATCGGACCATTTTCTTCGATGCCGAATGCGTCAAAAAACTCAGGACAATTTTTTAAAGGTCCATTAACACGATACATACCAGGAGAATGAGGATCGTTGGCGATTCTATTTTTCATCTCTTCATCCGTGTATTTGATTTTCCATAATTGAGCATACGAAATAAAGAATCGTTGTGCAGGTGTATATCCTTCTCGGATCTCATTCCTTTTAAATTCAGCTGTTCGTTTGTATGCATAATAAGCCATCGTCAAACCACCAAGATCCGCAATATTTTCACCCATCGTCAAATCCGGATTGACACAATTTCCTTCCAAGGGGCAAAAAGCAGCATACGTTTCACCTAATATTTTTGTTTTTTCTTCAAACAGCGCTCTGTCTTCGTCTGTCCACCAGTTTTTGAACGTTCCGTCAGCAGCGAATTTAGATCCCATGTCATCAAATCCATGCGTGAATTCATGACCGATTACCATACCGATACGGCCATAGTTTACAGCATCTTCTGCCTGTTCATCAAAAAACGGCGGTTGCATAATTCCAGCCGGAAAGGCAATCTCGTTTAAAAGAGGATGGTAGTATGCGTTAACCATATGTGCGGGCATTCCCCATTTTTCTTTGTCAACTGGTTTTGTTAGTTCCTCAAAATTCTTTTTTACGGCGTATCGATTTACCTCCTTGATATTCGCAATATAGTCTTTTGAAGTGAAATTTAGTTGTGAAAAATCTTCCCATTTACTTGGAAAACCAAGTTTTCGACCGATTGAGTTTAGTTTATTTAAAGCTTCTTTCTTAGTCGTTTCACTCATCCATTCTAAATTGTTTATTCTATCTTGAAATACGATCAATAGGTTGTCAACTATTAAATTCACACGTTCTTGTGCTTGTTTTGAAAAATGTTTTTCAACAAATGCTTTACCAAGTAACTCAGCGAACTCCATATCAGTAATTTCATCAATGGCACTTTCATTTAAAGGTTTCATTGTTTTTTTACCACTCAGTTTTTTACCATAAAATTCAAAGTTTAAGTTGACGAATTTCTGGTCTAAATGTTTAGCATAATGGCGAATTACTTTCCAACTTAAGTAATGTTTCCAAGTATGCATATCCGTTGTTTCGACCATGTCCGCAATGGTTTTAACAAAAGTTAGATTATCCACTACAATCGAGTCAGGAGTTGAACACCCCAAAAGATTTAAGTAATAGCGAAAATCAAATGTTCCCGTCATTGAGGTGATTTCACGTAAGCTTTTTTTATTGTAAGTTTTCTCTGGAATTCTCTTTTCTGCTTTAGATAACATCACATTAGCCAATTGTTTTTCGAAGACTAGAACATGTTGAGCAATTTCTTTAGCTTGATCTTCTGACTTACCGATAGCTTGAAAGCATCGAGAAATGTGTTGTTCATAGTCATTCAAAAGCTCTTTTTTCTTATCATCGATGTAGTAATCCTTATTCGGTAGCCCCAATCCGCCTTGGCTTAAATAAGCGATATTTTTTGAAACGTTTTTCAAATCTTGTCCTATTCCAAAACTGAAAATTGAATTTATTCCATCTTTGTGATGTTTAGCAATAATCTCCACCAAGAAATCCTTTCTATTCATTTCTTGAATTTGCAACAATTCGGATTCAATTCCTTCTATGCCTTTGGAATTCCTCAAATCCATATTTATGTATGACGAATAGTAATCTCCTAAAATTTGATTCTGAGAGCCCTTTTCTCCCGTATTATTTTTCGCATTTTCAAGAATCTCAATGAGTTTCTTTTTATTTGATAGATCGAGTTCATTAAAACTTCCCCAACGAGACTCTGTATTTGGAATTTCCGTATTTTTCACCCAATTTCCATTTGCAAATTGGAAAAAGTCATCTTGAGGCTTTACATTAAGATCCAAATATTCGGTATTTATTGTACCATATATTTGCTTTTGAGAACCATTATTATTCGTTGATTTACAAGAAGAGAAAAATAACGAAATAGCACTTAAGATAACAATAAGTTTATACATGTCATTAAATTAAAGGTGAATGTAACATTTCTAGATGAGGAATGCCATCCTCAAGATATTCTTTACCTGTAGATAAGAATAAGTGGCTATTATAAAATTTCTCTAAGTGTTTTTGTGCTGAAATCCGTATCGGAACTATTCCAAATTCAGCTCGAATAAATTTGAAACAGTGACGCAACAATTCATGACCCAATCCCTTTCCTCGTATCGTTTCATCGATTACGACACGTCCAATCGATACTTCTTCGTAAGAAATTCCCGGGGGAACAATTCGAGCCGTAGCCAAAATGGTTCCTTTTTCATCACGACAAATCGCATGGTAGCATTTTTTATCTTTCCCATCTAGATCTTGATAAATGCAGTTTTGTTCAACAACAAAAACTTTTAAACGAACAGCAATTATGTCATGAAATTCAGAGGGTGATAGTTCCTGGAAATGCTTGAATTGATAATTTAGTTTCATTCAAAACAAATATACAATTTACTTAACTCTGTACAAGAGTTTGGATTCAAAAAGTTGTCCTGGAGATATCATTTTCTCATCGTATGGAATGTTTTTTCCATAGCGCTTTTCCATCGTTTTGCGAACTATTGGAGCATCGATATTAAACTCTTTTAACGCTTTCGGTTTTGCAAGTTCAATCGATAAAATGTTGTGATATGTTTTCCAAACCAATTCGGAGCAATACCATTCCTTGTCACTCCAGCCAAAGTAGATATCGTAATTCTTTCCGAATTGACTCTTCGTAAAATCACTCATTTTTCGAAGATTTTCTTTTGTTAACAGAGAGGAATCAGTCAAGCGCATAACGGTATATTTCCCAGAAACTCCGCTTGTAATCCAATCATTCAATTTTCTTTTACCGACAGGCTGAACGGCTTCAAAAACAAAAGCTTCTCCATTTTCATAAAATATGATTCCACAATGAGAAAATGGAGAGTTTGTTGCTTCTTCTACAGCTTTACTTTGTTGAGATAGAGAAGATTGAAAAATAATATCACCATCCCTGAAATTTTGAGCTGAACTTATATCAACAAAAAATAATGAGCATAGTAAAACAGTGCGTGCGAAGAACTCCATTAAAGAAAATCCCTAAATACTATCGTTTAGAAATATCAACGTAATCTCTTGACGTTTTTCCAACATAGATTTGACGTGGACGACCAATTGGTTCTTTATTTTCGGTCATTTCCTTCCATTGAGCAATCCATCCTGGTAGACGACCAAGCGCAAACATTACCGTAAACATTTCTGTCGGAATACCAATTGCCTTGTATATAATTCCAGAATAGAAATCTACATTTGGATACAAATTTCTTGCTTTGAAATATTCATCTTCTAATGCTACTTTTTCGAGCTTTTTCGCAATATCCAAAAGAGGATCATTAACACCAAGTTTCTCTAAAACATCGTCACATGCTTTTTTGATGATTTTGGCTCGAGGGTCAAAATTCTTGTAAACGCGATGACCAAAGCCCATCAAACGGAATGGATCTTCTTTGTCTTTCGCTTTTGCTACCCATTTATCAACATTTCCACCATCATTATGGATTTGCTCCAACATTTCAATTACCTCTTGATTTGCGCCACCGTGAAGAGGTCCCCAAAGTGCAGAAATTCCTGCAGAGATTGTTGAATATAAATTAGCTTGAGAAGAACCAACGATTCGAACCGTAGAAGTTGAACAATTTTGTTCATGATCAGCATGTAAAATCAAAAGTTTGTTTAAAGCATCAATAATAACAGGGTCGATTTTGTAATCCTCTGTGGGCATTGCGAACATCATATACAAGAAATTCTTGCAATAATCGAATTCATTTTTTGGATACATGAATGGATGACGCATCGAATTTTTATATGACCATGCAGCCAATGTTGGCAATTTCGCAATTAGTCGATGAACGGTCAAATTCTTCTTCTCTTGACTTCTGTTTGGATCCAACGATTCTGGATAGAATGTTGAAAGTGAGGAAATCATTGAAGACAGGACACCCATAGGATGTGCCTGAGCAGGATAAGCCTCAAAGAATTGTTTCATATCTTCGTGGACAAGCGTATGTTTTTTTATGCTCGCTTCGAAATCGTCTAATTCTTTTTGAGTTGGTAGATCTCCATATATGAGAAGATATGCAACTTCAATGAACGAAGCTCTCTCCGCTAATTGTTCAATTGGATATCCTCTGTAATGAAGTATTCCTTCTTCACCATCTAGAAATGTAATTGCACTTTTTGTAGCACCTGTATTCTTGTATCCCGTATCTAGGGTTACATACCCAGTTAAGTCACGAAGTTTGGAAATGTCAATCGCCTTTTCATTCTCTGAACCGACAATCACGGGAAGTTCGTATATTTTCCCTTCTAGTTCAATTTTTGCTGTATCACCCATGTTTATAATTTTGTCGCCTAAAATTAACAAAGAAATTCATTTAGTTTACATTCAGTTTGATAATAATTAGACAATTTTTTTAAGATTATTGTTTTGATGAATTAAGAAATTAGGGTAATCGGCGTTTATTCTCCTTCGCCCAACTATTTTTAGGGTCAATTTTCAATATTTCGTCATATACTTTTCCCGCGTCAATGTATTTATTTTGTTCGTGAAGATTTAGCGCTATTTCTGAAAGTTCATCGATTTTAATTAAAGTTAGGTTATCTGATGCGCAAATGGATTTGGAATTTATCTGGAGTGATTCCTTGTAATATTTTTTAGCTAAACGCAATTTCATTTCACTGTGTAATTTAATTCCGATAGCACAATTCCATTCCGCTGACCATGGAGAATAAAATAAAACGGTTAGTGAAAACAGAAACATAGCGAATAACATGGTTATTGAAGCCAGTTTGAATTTTGAGAATAAGCCAGCGAATAAAATTCCAAAGATTAATCCTGAACCTAATGCAATTGTTGCGATGTTCCAGTTTGATATTCTATTCATCAACTCGCAAAATGGAATGAATAAAACCATAACGATTAAAGCGAGGTTTTTTGTGACAATTCGAAATCGTTGATCGAGGAACGTTTTCCCGAAAATAAACCCAAACAATGCGTAATTAACACCAGAAAGACCTATCCCTGCATCATTTGAAAGTGTAACTTGAAAGGCGGATGTTACCAATGAAGCCAAAAGTCCAAAAACGAAAAGTTTCCAAAATCCAATTCTACGTTCGACATATGAAGCGATTAATAATGTTGCGGTTATATTTATTAATAAATGTGCGAATTGAAAATGGACAAAGCTATTGGTCACAACACCCCAGTATTTTCCGCTAAAAATTTCAATTGATGTCGGCGCTCCAAATTTTGACAATGTCGAATCAGATACAAATGAACCTTTCTCAGTTAAATTTATTGCAGCATATACAACAATTGAATAAGCTAAAATGACATAAGTGAATCGTGCACATTTAAGATTCTTTTTGATCGTGTTTGCAATTTCAATCATTAAGGTTTAGTTTAATACAACTAATTTAGGAAAATGATATCAAAAAAAGAGGCTGTTTCAGAATGAACTCAGCCTCTTTCCAATTATATTCTTAGTATTTACTGCTTGATAAATTGCTTGATTATAGCCTCATTGTTACCATAAATGCCTAAATAATAAGTTCCGGAAGCTAATTTTTTACTCATCTCAATGGTTTTCTTTACTTTTCCATCGGTAACAGTTAGATTAAACTCGGAGACCAATTGTCCTTGAATATTAAATAATTTACAAGATAATTGATCTTCATTCAATCCTTCAATTTCCAGTTCGAAGACCCCATTGTTTGGGTTTGGATATAAATTAACGATTTGAAAGTCTATTTCATCGATTCCAGCAACTTCATCAATAACAATTGAAGTTGTGTCAACACATCCATTGGCATCTTTTACATAACAAGTGTATGTCCCTGGTCCAAGGTTTGAAAATAAAGATCCTGAATAGTAATTCGTCCCGTTAATCGAGTAGGAGTAAGGGGTTAAACCTCCACTTCCTGTAAGGGTTATTGAACCATTTGATGACCCAGCAGTTACTGATGTAGGAATTCCTGAAAGCGTTACTTGTGTCGGTTCAGTTATCGTCGTGCCAAATGTTTGATTACAACCATTTGCATCGGTAGTTGTGATTTCATAGGTCCCAGCCGATAATCCTGAAAAAGTTCCATCAGAGCTATTAATTGAATTTGTATAAGGTGATACTCCTCCAGAAACATTAACTGCAATAGAACCATTATTATTTCCAAAACAAGTAATCATTGTTGGAATGGCATTTATTACAAGTTGGATTGGTTGCGAAATTTCAATGGTTAGTTCACTCAAACAACCATTTGCGTCTTTTGAAATTACTTGATATTCTCCTGAGGCTAAATTTGAGAATAATGGATTTGTTTGAAATATCGTTCCATCTATTGAATAGGTGTATCCTCCTTGTCCGCCATCAGCAGTTATAGAAATTTCTGCAGTTGATTCTCCAAAACAATTTATGTTTGCCGTTTGCGTATAGTTAGATGTTATGGAATAAGGTGTAGTTAGATTAAATACGTCTGAAATTGAACAACCCGTATTATCGGTAATTGTGTATGTATAATTTCCAGGAGCTAAATCAGAAAAAGTAGGATCTGTTTGATTTATTCCTCCATTCATCGAATAGAAAAAAGGTGCTGATCCTCCTGTTGTTTGTAATTCAACAGATCCGACATTAGCGGTACAAGTTGGTTGACTTATAACATTGAAAGATGTTAAAAAACTTTGCGCGCCGCTAACCGAAATAGTAACACCTCTTTCGTCATTGCAGCTGTTATCGTCCGCAGAGCCATTGGCAGATACAAGTGAAACATTCACCGAATTAGTTCCTGCACTCAAACCATTCACAAATACAAATAATGTATCACGGTTTCCAATACTAGTCAATTGACTTGAGGAATAATCAACTGTTGTTAAGTTTCCTGTTCCAATTTGCCAAGAAAATGAACCTGAAGTGATTGGGGCAGTTCCACGATTTTCAACGATTAATCCAATCTGAGCAGAAGTTCCACAAATATCTCCATTTGCAACTTGAAAAAGTCCAACCAAAGCAGCATCCAAATTCTCTGGATCCATTTTCATAGCAATATTTCGAGTCTTCGTTCCTCCAGCAAAGTAAACACCGGTATAATAAAAAGTTTCACCATCAAAATCATCAATACACATGTGGTGGTAATCTCCCCAGCGTGTGTCACCAGTTTTCGAACCTGTTCCCGCAATCAAAGTTGTTTCAGGCATTGTCATAACATTCAGTGGATCACATGGTCTCCTTCCAGTCATTTTTAAAGAAGGAAAATCACCGTTGCTATTGGAAGATGTTGAATAAGCCATTATGATATTGCCCCATTTGTCAATATTTATTGCGGGCATCCATCTACTTGTTGTAGTTCCTGGAGCATAGGTCCCTTCCTGATATTTATACCATGTCGGGGTTGTTACTCCAGAATCTCTTCTAAGTTCAATCCATCTAACACCAGCTCTATCAGCACCATTTACGTCGGTAGATAAAGACAAAACCATCGCTTGATGCGTTTCAAAAATGCGCATTGGAGCCTTAAACATAACGGTTTCCCTCAAAGGATCAAGTCTATTAGTTGTATTTGGCTGAGCAATACACGTAAAACTGGTTAAGCCACAAAGTTTAGAATCTATTTCTGCTATTGAGATATCTTGAATTTTGGAAACAGTGGCGCTATTGTTTGTCCAGTTAATTGTCATTTCCCATAATTCTATCCAATCGTTTGTGCCACTATCAGGAGAACCATTTGAATGTGATTCATCATCACGATGCCTGACAAAAAGAGGTTTCATTCCGGCTGGTGCGGCAAAGTCACCTTCAATATCCACTGGTGTAATCGATTGAAAACCAAAGCCATTTAATGCATATCCAATTGCAATTTTAATAAATGGAGAGGTAGCTCCTGTAATTAGTGAGCTTAATTTCATGGCGTAAGTTGTAGGTGGGCCACCTTCATTCGTTGTCACAAGCAAAGCATCCGAGGTTGGACAAATACTCCATTTTGGATAGTCTGGAAATTGCGTACACGTGAACTGATATGTCCAATATGCTCCTTGTGGATTACTCGTTTGTGAAACGTGAACTAGTAGTTTGTTTCCAGAACTAGAGAATTCGGTTAAAAACCATTTTTTTGCTTGTTTGTAATACAATACTATGGGGTCTCCGGCACCGGCAGGACCACCTAATGTTTGCATGGTGTAGGCTGAGTTGCCAACAGTAGCTCCTGTAAGTTTATTCATGATTCGGTAGGAGGAACCGCTAAATGAATTTGTAGCCTGAATATAGTACAAACTATCTGCTTCACCTGATGGATCCGGTGGGGATAGGTTTGAGCCCAAACCTTGAACATCCCATAGTTTTGTTGCGGCTGCATTTTTTTCAACAACTTCATACTGTTGCCAAGCCCAATCTGGTAAATGGGTATTTGAATTATCCACTTCAATTAATTCACGGCCTTTGAAGTTAGGTTTGATAATTTGGTTTTTTGGTTCGTAATCTGATTTTTTAGCCTCAATAAGATGGCTAATTGTTGGGCTCACATTACCCATGAATTGGGATGTTTGCGTTCTTGCTGAAAAGGAAATTAGTGCAAGTACTAGCGAGTGAAATAAGGTTTTTTTCATTTTGTTGGTTTAGATTGATGAAATTAATAATAAATCTTAATTTACATTAATTTCGTGACCAAAAATGGGTGTTATGAAATTCAAAATTTTACTTTCTCCGACAAAAAATACGAATTCTGTTCCTATTCGAAATAGAATAGTTTCTATCCCCATGTTCATTCAGGAAGCAGAGTATATTGTTAAAGACTTAAAAAAAATGAATGTTGATCAGCTAGCCAAGATGATGTCAATTTCAACTAAAATTGCAGAGTTGAATATAGATCGATTTAATAATTGGAGGATAAGTTGTGGTGTCGATGAGGAGTTTCATGCCATTCAGATGTATTCAGGTGAGGCTTTCAAAGCTTTTGATTTTTCGTCTTTGAAGGATCACTATCATGCAAGAACACAAGAAACTCTTTTTATCCTTTCGGGATTATATGGAATTTTAAAACCTTTTGATTTGATTTATCCTTATCGTTTGGAAATGGGGCTAAATTATTCACCAAATTCGGCAGATCGCAATCTATATAAGTTTTGGAGTGAAAAATTGACTCAATTCTTGGACGTTAACTTAAAAAAAGATGATGTAATTTTTAATTTAGCCTCTCAAGAATATTCAAATGTTATTGATTTTAAAAAATTAGGGCGTCGGGTTATCACACCACAATTTAAGGAGTTCAAAAAAAACAAATATTCCAATGTGTCAATGTTTTCGAAAAGTGCTAGGGGGAAAATGGCTCGTTTTATAATAGAAAATGACATTAAACAAGATAAGGATTTGAAATCTTTCAATTTGGATGGATACTCATTTAGTGAGAAGTTGTCGGCTGATAATGAATGGGTTTTTGTACGGTAAATTTCTCTACAACTTGAGAAGACTTTTTTTAAGCGCAAAGTAATCATTTAATGAATAAATAGACTATTAAAATAGTCATTTCGAAATGCGGGCAATACTGGGCTTCCGCCTTTGTTTCTCTTCGGCGGATAGACTTCTCGCCCTTAGTATTTGAGAAACGAATTATTAGTGGGCAATACTGGGCTCGAACCAGTGACCCCTACCTTGTCGAGGTAGTGCTCTAAACCAACTGAGCTAATTGCCCTAATAAATCAAAATTAAGAATTCTTTTTGGAAACAATCGTTTTTTGCAAGACAACAGAGTTTGGAATTGTAATAGTATTGCCATCCTTATCCCTAATATACATAAAGAAAAATGAAATATCGATCAGTTGACCTTCTACATCGTAATCCTTTTCCAAAACCCTTACATTTTGACCTATTTTTAATGGGTGATTGAAAAACAAAATTAAACTTGAGGTGATATTTGATAAAATTGACCATTGTGCGAAAAAAGCGATTCCCAAGACTGTTATTACAGAAGTGAGAAAAACCATCAATTCACTTCTTTTTATATTCCAAATACCGGCTAGAATGATTATTGCTAATAAAGTAAGAAACAAATTTATGATTCGTTGCGTTATTCGTTTACGTTTGAGATCAAAATCGAATTTAGCAAGAAACTTATTTATTGAATTTTGTGTAAAAAGTTTAATGATTAAAATGATTGCACCAAGAACAATGGTTTCAATGATTTGAATTTCTAATTCAGTCATATTTTTTTATTAAATTTTTTGCTTTTTCCCAATAAACGTCCATTTCTTTCAGATTCATTTCACGAATATCTATCGAATCCTGCTGAATCAATTCCTCCATCAAACAAAAGCGATTGATGAATTTGTTATTCGTTTTTGCCAAAGCGTTTTCAGGAGAGATGTTTATAAATCTCGAATAATTGACCAATGAAAACAACAAGTCTCCAAATTCTTCTTCTATTTTGTCAGAATTTGAATCAACTTCCACTTTAAATTCTGCCAACTCTTCCTCCACTTTTTTCCAAACGTCTTCAGGATTATCCCATTCAAAACCAATTCCTTTGACTTTTTCTTGAATTCGTGTTGCCTTGACAAGCGCGGGTAATGAAACAGGAACTCCTTCCAAAACCGATTTCTTACCTTCCTTCAATTTCAACTTTTCCCAATTGGCTTTAACTTCTTCTTCATTTTGAACTTTTACATCACCGTAAATGTGTGGATGACGATAAATAAGTTTATCGCAAATTTGATTTAAGACATCCGTGACGTCAAACATTCCGCTTTCTTCCCCTAATTTGGAATAAAAGACCAAATGAAGAAACAAATCGCCGACTTCACCTTTTATGGATTCCATATCATTATTAGAAATAGCATCTGCCAATTCGTATGTTTCTTCAATAGTAAGAGGTCGAAGCGTTTCAAATGTTTGTTTCTGATCCCAAGGACATTTCTCTCGAAGATCGTCCATAATAGTTAGTAACCTCTCAAAGGCTTGTAGTCTAGAATCCATTTGGGTACAAATTTATAGTAATATCTTAATTTCCTTTGTTTAACTTTGTTAATTGATGAAACTTCATTTAATTACATTTTTTGTTTTAATTCTTACAAATCTTTTGGCTCAAACAACGAACGAGCAAGGTATCGAAGTTCGTCAAAAAGTTGGTTTTTTAGCTGCTCATAAGGGAATAATGGCACATTTGCCAGCAGAATTGGCAAAAGCAGTAGAAATTACTTACTATCAGCACACAAAAGGATTCAAGAAGTGGCATAATGCATATAAATACCCAACCATCGGAGCTACCTTGTTTATTGGATCTGTTGGAAACAATGAAGTTTTGGGAAGGTATGTGGGTGCATATGGATTTGCCGAGTTTCCTTTAGTTAAATTTAAGAACTATGAATTTAATTGGAAATTAGGAAGTGGTTTTGGTTATACAAATAAACGATTTGATCCAATAGAGAATCCTAAAGGAATGGCTATCGGATCGCACGTGGATGCCATGATCTGCGTCGGTGTTAAAAGTATATATCGTATCAAAGGAAATGCAGTTACTCTTGGATTGGATTTGACCCATTTCAGCAACGCGGCATTTCAAGTACCAAATTTCGGAATTAATTTGCCTTATGTCTCAATTGGATATGCCAGACGATTAAGTTCAGAAAAACCCACTATTAATACGCACAAGTTTGATTATCCGTTAAAAAAGTGGTTGTACGGCGTTTATGGGATTTTTTCAATGAAACAAATCATGCCCATAGGAGGAAGAAGATATCCGGTTTATGCCGGCGGTTTTTCCGTTCGTAGGTTTTTCAATCACAAAGCAGGAATTGAATTCGATTTGGATATCATTTCAAAGCAAGCTATTCTCGGTTATGAGCCACTAGTACCCAAAACGCAATGGCGCATGATTCAGCTGGGATTATACGCTGGATATTTGGTTCCGCTCGACCATTTTCATTTTGTTTTTGGAATGGGTGCATACATTCGCGACTATTACAAACCCGAGGATCCCGTCTATCATCGAATTGGAATGCGTTATCAATTTTCTAATGGGTTAATCGCTAATTTCACATTGAAAACTCATTTTGCAAGAGCGGATTATATGGAACTTGGGCTCGGTTATACAATCAACTATCAAAAAACGCGACAAGCAAAAATCATTTTTGACTGATGAAAAAAACGCCTTATCTGCTATTTATTTTGCTCTTCGTTTTTTCTTGTAAAAAACCAGATGAAAGAGCCTGTGTAAAGAAAAGCGGTGATAATGCGAAACGAATCATTGATCCAGGGAATTTTTCAAGAGTTTATTTGAAAGAACACTTGAATTACATCATGATTCAGGATACTGCAAATTATGTAGTTGTGGATGGTGGTGAGAACTTGGTCGGATTTGTCAATTGCGCTGTTGATGGGGATGAACTTGTTGTTTCAAACGAGAATAAATGTAAATTTTTGCGATACAAGACCGGAAAAATTACAGTTGAAATTCATTTTGTGAATTTAACTTCTCTAGTTTATCAAGGTACGGAACTTCTAACAAATCGAAATAATTGGAATTTTAATCAAATGAGTATTGTCTTGAAAGATGCTGGAGGGTCGATGAATTTGACAAATTTTACCGGAAACAAATTATTTCTGCTTAATTCCCATGGCTGGGGAGATATTACGCTCTCAGGTTCTGCAAATTTCTTTAGAGCCGAAATGACAGGTAATGGATATTTTGATTCAAGGAATTTCAATGTGCAAGATTCAATTTCGGTGATTTCTAATTCGTCAATTATTTCCAAACTCAACTCAGATAGTTGTCTGCTAAAAGCACAATTGAAATCCATCGGCGATATTTGGTATTACGGTTATCCACTACAAATATGGAAGGAAGAGCTTGGTGTAGGAAAATTAGTAGATATGAACTAGTTTAGTCGTTTCATTACCAAATCATTGACTTTTTTAAAAAACTGAAACGGACGATAAGTTCTCCATTCAATTTCTTCCAATTCGCCACCCATCACAAAATAATGGTCGATATTGATACGTTCAAATTCGCGAATGACGTGATCGTGGAAATTTACCATGGCAATCCATCCATCCTCAACTTCATCGAACCATTCTTCATAATAGCAATCGTCTGAATAGTGGAAATTCAAAACGTTCTCACCGATTAAAATGAACTTGTTGATTCCGTGCTCAATCATGGGTTCTATGATATCGCGCTTAAGAATCATAATGTCATTTTCAATTGCGTCGTTCCATTCGCCAATCAGTTCGATAATTGCATACGTTTCATCGTAGTCTGCGAAAAGAATTTTAATATACAGAGTAGGAGATGCAATAGAATCCCATTGCGGATGAATGTAAAAGTCATAAACCGTATTGCTGAATTCAAATTCACTATATTCCCTTCCGAAAAAAGGTGACTTTGGGTCATCAGAAGCAATGTAATAGCCCCTCCAGCCAAAAAACGGTTCGACGTAATGCATTGTGCAAAAATAATCGCTTGAAATCAATTCCTTGTTACTTGTGGAATGAAATATATTGTAATTTCGTTTATCAAAATCTTAATTATCATTGAATGAAAAAGTTGCTTTTTTCTCCTTTTATTTTCTTTATTCTATTTTCTTGTAATTCAACTAAAAATAGATCCATTTCGGAGGATGTTTCTGCTTTTGTAGAAAGTAATTCATCGATTGCCTATTTTGGTTACGTAGACGTTAAATCGATTCTTGATAAAGCTGAATATCAATCCATTGAAAAATTTGGTAGTGAAATCGCTAAAGAAGTTGGTGTTTTTGAGAAATTAATATGTAAAGATCAACCCATCTATTTTGCCATGGAAGGTCCGAAGGATTTGAATGAAAGTGTTCCAACGGTTTATGCTTTTGCTGAAGTCACTAATAGAGATTCGTTGGTGGCAAATATTCAGAAGAAAGGATTTGATATGGATAAAGCGAAGGAATTTGATATGCATGAAAGTGGTGATGTTGCTTTTGCTGTTTCGGAAAATCGAATTGTTTTTATAACAAAACCAGGATTGACCGAAGGGAAAACAATCATTCAAAAAGCTTTTGAAAGTTTGAAAACAGAATCCCCTGAAAATAAAGTCAAAGAAATTTTATCTCAAAAAGGAGATGTAGTTGTTGGAACTGATTTGGAGGCTACATACGGTAATTTAGAAAAAGTCGTTCAAATGGATGAGTCCAAGAAATCTGAATTGAAAAAGATGACCGAAAATAGTTACTCGCAGGCAGTTTTAACATTTGAATCCGGTTCGATTAATTTGAACATGAAGAATTTCTTATCGAATGAGTTAAAAGCGTATTTCGGAATGGGAAGCAATGCTGACAATGTTGTTTCTAAATTAGGCTCCGGCCCTGTTCAAGCAGCTTTTGCAATGAACGCAGATATGAAAAAAATCCAAAGTTTCCTGGATCGTTTTGCGCCGAACTTGATGGAAAAAGTTGGTGAGAATGCCGGAGGCCAAGCTCAATTTGCACTTGCAATGCTCGGCGATGAAGGATTAGCTGGATTGTTTTCAGGGAAATTGGGAATCGCTTTAATGGGGACGCCTGATAATTCGGGAGCTTTCAAGCCTGAATTTAATTTTTATGTGGAGTTAGGAAACACAATTTTGCCTATGGTAAAAGGAATGGCTGATGGAATGGGTGCTAATATGGCCAAATTCGAAATGAATGGAACAAAAATCAACGGATTTACTTCTGTTGGATATTTGCCTGGAAATGGCGGATTGAAATTACCAAATGGTTGTGAGAATTTTGGTCGAAAACCGATAAGTGCATTCGTTAATTTTGATGGACTCGATATGAGTAGTTTTGATTTAGAAGGCAATGAGCGCTATGTGAAACTATTCAAATATATGACTTTTGAAATGGATGCCGACGGAGGTTCAGTGCATTTCGAAGCCAAGAATAAGCAAAAGAATATCTTGAAAGTCATTGTCGATGAAGCATCACAAGACATCAAAGAGCGTGTAAACTCATAAGTTAATTTAAGTGGGGAAGGATAAATTAAAGCGTTTTGCAGCCATTAAGGAGTTTAAGAATGTTTTTGAACCCGTAATGAATCAACCTTCTGATTTGAGAGGAACATGGCGTTCTGAAGTTTTTAAGAATTCAAATCCAATTGTTTTGGAACTCGGTTGTGGAAAAGGTGAGTATTCAGTGGGGTTGGGAAAGCAATATCCTGAAAAGAATTTCATTGGGGTCGATTTGAAGGGGAATCGCATTTATATTGGAGCGAAAGAAGCCCTTGAATTAAATTTGGAAAACGTTGTCTTTTTAAGAACACGTATAGATTTCATTACCAATTTCTTTACTGAAAATGAAGTCGATGAAATTTGGCTAACTTTTTCTGATCCTCAGCCTAAGAAACCGAACAAACGACTTTCGTCACCACCATTCATAAATCGTTATCGCCAAATTCTCAAAAAAGGGGGAATAGTGCATATGAAAACAGATAGTGATCTACTTTTTGAATACACGCAAGAACAGATTAAAGAACAGAAATACGAATGTTCGGAGTCCACTTGGGATTTATATGGAAGTCTTCCAGAAGATTTGGATGAGGAAACAAAAGCAATTTTTCATATCAAAACCCACTACGAAAAACTATTTACAAGTAGGGGACATGTTATAAAGTATTGTAAGTTTAAAATTTGATTTTTTTCCAGGTTTAATTATTATTTAGCTAAATCCTCAAATCGAACGTCCTCAATAAATCGTAGTTTCTCCATCCGTCCAACTTCTATGGTATAAAAGCCAAATTCCTCACTTACAAATCCCTTCAAGTAATAAATTCCTTTTCCTGTAAATGGGAATTTCCTAAGGCTTTCCGGAAAATGAACTGTATCCAACGTTTCACCATCGATGTCGAGAAAGGTTCCAAAACTCATCGTTTGACCTTGCGCTGTTTTAGATTGCTTAATGGAAACTAGGTAGGCGTATGTTTCTATTATTGTTCCCAAACAATTTTTTATTTCACTTGCCTTGAGATGTTCTTTCGGAATTTCATCTTTTAAAAGTTCAAATGGATTGCAAAGCGGAAAGCCCAATAGTTCCATTTGATCAAAAATTAATTCGAAATTACTTTCTTCTAATTTCGGTAATTCATACGAAACAGGTTTTACATCGAATAATTCAAGTTCCCTTGGTTTGGATTGATGATGATGATGAAAAAAATGTGCTTTCCACAACAATTCTTTTCGGGATTCTTGAAAATCTCTCAGGGCTCCGATTCGAATGATAATGGATAATTGCTCCAAGGGAATAGGAAAACGTTTCATGAGATTTTCGAAATCCGAAAACATTCCATTTTTATCCCGTTCTTCGAATAATTTAATGATAAATTCTCCTTCAATTCCTGCTACTAAATTGAAACCTAGAATTAATCGATTTCCTCTTAAAATACATTCATAAGATCCTTCATTAATCGATGGTGCCTCGATTTCAGCTCCCCACTTTCGAGCCTCATGAACATAAACTTCCGTTCGATAATATCCTCCAAAATTGTTAATTACAGCTGTCATGTATTCCAATGGAAAATAAGCTTTTAAATACAAACTTTGGTAACTTTCAACTGCGTATGAGGCTGAATGTCCTTTGGAAAATGCATATCCGGCGAAACTTTCAATTTGTCGCCAAACGTCATCAGTTAAACTCGATTCAAATCCTTTTTTAAGGCAGTTTTCGAAGAACGAATCTTTAACGGATTGAAACTCCTCCCGAGAGCGAAATTTCCCAGACATGCCTCGCCGTAAAACATCTGCTTCAGCCAATGTCAATCCTGCGAAATGATGCGCTACTTTGATTACGTCTTCTTGATAAACCATTACGCCATAAGTCTCAGGCATGATTTTGAGCAATTCGGGATGTGCCGTTGCTCGTCGTTCTGGATTTTTATGGCGTAAAATGTATTCACGCATCATTCCTGATTGTGAAACTCCAGGACGAATAATCGAACTTGCTGCGACCAATTCCAAATACGTTCGAACATTCAACTTTAACATCAACATCCGCATTGCCGGTGATTCCACATAAAAACAACCGAGCGCTTTGGCGTGAAGTAGCAATTCTTCAATTTTTTTGTCCTGCTTGAAAAACGCGATGTCATGAATGTCATGTGGTTCGACATCAGGTTGATTATATGAAATGATTCCCAAGCATTCGGCAATTTTCCCCAAGCCACGCTGGCTTAGCACATCAAATTTGTATAATCCAACATCTTCAGCTTCCATCATCGAGAATTGTGTTGTTGGGTAGCCTTTTGGCGGAAGAAAAGTGGATGAAAAAAACGTGATTGGTTTTTCACTGATAACGATCCCACCTGAGTGAACACTCAAATAGGAGGGGAGTCCTTCAATCGATTTGGCGTATTTCAAAACGAGTTTAGACATTTCATCGACTTTTTCAAGCGAATATTTCCCAGAGCACAAAATGTCAATTTCAGTTTTCGGTAAGCCGAATACTTTTCCTAATTCACGAATAGCGGCTCGGTATTGAAATGTGTTATAGGTGCAAAGCCAAGCTGAATTTGGGAATTTATTGAATAAGTAGGTGATAATTTCGTCTCGGTCTTTCCAGGAGAAATCGATATCAAAATCAGGCGGATTTTTTCGGTAAAGATTAATAAATCGTTCGAAATATAAGTCCAACTCGAGTGGATCAACATCTGTAATTCTTAGGAGATAGGCAACGATGCTATTTGCACCACTTCCTCGACCGACGTAGAAATAGTTTTTAGACCGAGCGTAACTCGTAAAATCCCAAGCGATTAGAAAGTAGGAAAGGTATTGTTTCTCTGCGATTATTTCGAGTTCCATGTCGATGCGAGAACTTATTTGTTCTGTAACCTCCGAATATCGAAATGAAAGACCTTCCAAACATAGTTTTCTTAAAAGCGCTTTGTCGTTTTCTATTGAATCAGTATATGAAATAGGGTTTTGAGGAATCGCTTCATCCCCAAATTTAAAATCAATGTAACAACTTTCAAGTACAGTCTGTGTTTGTTTCAATAATTCAGGATAGAATTCCAACGCTTTTTCAAATTCAACTTTAGGTAAAAACTTTTCGTCTTCTGATGTTTGTTCTTCTTTTGGAAGCTTAGAAAGCAACGTATTATTTGCAATTGCTCGGAGTAATCGATGTGTGTTGAAATCGCGCTTGGATCGAAAGGTCATTGGTTGCAAAATAATCACCTTTGATTGATCAATATGTTTAAACTTATAATTTAGGTTAATTAATTCATTTAATTGAATATCAATGTATTCATTTTCTTTTAATCCGTTTCTTACTTTCGAAATGGGGTAGGATACAATGCAATTTTCAAACGTTGGAATTAAATCAAGAAACGCTTTACCTGTAGCTAAATGTTGAGAGAGAAAAACGTTTAATTCGTTGAATCCATCCTGATTTTTGGCAATAATTGTTCCGATAATTTCCATTCCATTTCGAATCTCGGCTCCAATTATCGGTTTAATTCCTTTCTTCTTTGCTGCTCGGATAAATGCAAGTGAAGAACCAGTAGTGTTGATATCGGTCAACAAAACGGAAGAATAACCTAATTCAATCGCTAAATCCACAATTTCTTCAGGCGATAAAATCCCATATTTCAAACTGAAATGCGAATGTGTTTTCAAAATAAGTGACTGATTTTACAGGTTGTTCAGGTTGATTAAAACGACTATTCTAATTTACTGATTTTTTAACAAATCATAAACCTAAAAAGTTAGAAATAAATCATTTTTTTTCTGTGAAGAACAAAATAAGTTCAATACAATTTTTCAAACTTAATACTTGAAATTGTAAGTAGAGCGATTACTACAAACCTATGCATAATATCTATAAGATAAAGGGTTTTGGGCACCTCTAACTTTGCTCTTATTATTCATTTGAACTTAAATCACAGGTTATGAAAAAATACATACGAAACTCATTTTTAGCATTGTTGACGATGAATTTGTCGGCGATTCTTTTAGGGCAGACGGCGCCATCTTTGGGCACACTCAGTTCCTACGTTTTCTTTACCTCGAATGGAAACATTTCGAATAATGGAAATTCCATAATTATCGGAGATATTGGAACAAATTCAGGGGCTATTTCTGGATTTACCTATAATATAAATGGGACATTTCACGATACGGATGGTTCAAGCTCGGCAGCTGCTTCAAATCTAGTTTCCGCCTATAATGCGTTGTCCGCTCAAACACCAACTTCATTTCCAGGAAATACATTAGGAAATGGACAAACCTTGACTCCTGCAGTTCATGGTATTTCTGGTTCTGCGACCATCAACGGAAATCTGTATTTGGATGGTCAAGGTGATACAAATTCCTGTTTCATCATTAAAATTTCAGGAAATCTCCAAGCGAATGCCTTGTCAAAAGTTATCTTAACGAACGGAACGCAAGCGTGTCGCGTTTTTTGGTTAATTAATGGTACAACTTCGCTTTCTAATGGCACAGTGATGAAAGGGAATTGTTTAACCAATGACAACATAACTTTTGCGACAAACGCTAATTTGGAAGGGCGTTGCTTAACGAAAAACGGAACAATTATTTTAAATCTTGTCCGAGCATTCATTCCATTGGGATGTGGTTTGCCTGAACTTATTGGTCCAAATTACCCGAATGTTGGTTCACTGGGCTGTTTTTCCATTTTTAATGATAATGGTTCTATTAAAAACACCGGAACGACGAACATAACAGGTGATGTCGGGACAAATAGTGGAATCGTTGATGGATTTGATCCAGCCGGTGTTAATGGTATGATTCACTACGTGCCTGATGCGTGGACAATTCAAGGTGAGATTGATAACTTGAATTTGTACAATGAATTGAATGCTGTATCGTGCGATATTGAATTACTGCATCCTACACTATTGGGTTATGGTTTGCGCTTAACTCCACATACCTATTGTTTAGGTTCAAATACCAAAATATCCGACACGCTTTATTTTGATGCGCAAGGAAATCCGGATGCGGTTTTTATTATGCAAGTGGGTGGTAATTTCGATGCGAACTCGTATTCCAATGTTGTATTGTTGGATAGTGCTCAGGCTCGAAATATTTTTTGGGTCATTAGTGGGAATGTCGGTATAGATCCGTTTACCATTTTTAGAGGAACAATCATAGCCGCAAATGGAGCTGAGACTATATTGGAAAATGTGTTTATTGAAGGACGTCTGCTTTCCCATGGAGGAGCAATTAAAACAAAAAATGTAAATATCGTTTTGAATGAAACTCCAAACATCATAACTCCTGATGGTCCGCTGACTTTCTGTCAAGGGGATTCGGTTGTATTAACAGCTCCTGAAAGTCCAACATACCTTTGGTCAACGGGCGCAACTACGCAGTCTATAACTGTTTTTACTTCAGGAAGATATTCAGTTGATGTAATTGCTCCATGTAACAACTTAGCTTCAAATATTCATTTGGATGTAACCGTAATACCTGCTCCATTTTATCAAGTTAATCTTTCCATTTGTCAAGGAGATAGTGCGCTAATCAATGGAGTTTATAGAAAAACAGCAGGAAACTATGATCTAACTTATCCAATGCCATTTGGCTGCGACTCCGTTTTTAGAACTACGTTGACTGTCAATCCAGTTTATTTGACCAACCTAACAGCTGAAATCTGTCAAGGCGAAAGCATTTTGTTGGGAGGAGCAAGTCAAACAACTGCTGGAATCTACTACGACACACTTGCAACAAATAAAGGCTGTGATTCAGTGCTAAGAACAACGTTGACTGTAAATCCTGTTTATTTGACAAACCTAACGGCTGAAATCTGTCAAGGCGAAAGTATTTTGTTGGGAGGCGCAAATCAAACCACAGCTGGAATTTACTTTGATACACTTTCTACAAACAAAGGTTGTGATTCAGTTCTGAGAACTACGTTGACAGTCAATCCAGCTTATTTGACCAACCTAACGGCTGAAATCTGTCAAGGCGAAAGCATTTTGTTGGGAGGATCAAGTCAAACGACAGCTGGAATCTATTTCGATACACTTTCAACAAACAAAGGTTGTGACTCAGTTCTGAGAACTACGTTGACTGTTAACCCAATTTATTTGACCAACCTAAGCGCTGAAATCTGTCAAGGCGAAAGTATTTTGTTGGGAGGTGCGAGTCAAACGACAGCTGGAATTTACTTCGATACACTTGCAACAAACAAAGGTTGTGATTCTGTTCTAAGAACTACATTGATTGTCAATCCAGTTTATTTGACTGATCTAACCGCAGAAATCTGTCAAGGAGAAAGCATTTTTCTGGGAGGCGCAAATCAAACCACAGCTGGAATTTACTACGATACACTTGCAACGAATAAAGGTTGTGATTCAGTCCTAAGAACAACGTTAACCGTAAATCCAGTGTATTTGACGAACCTAACTGCTGAAATTTGTCAAGGTGAAAGCATTTTGTTGGGAGGCGCAAATCAAACCACAGCTGGAATTT
>CAZHOW010000021.1:0-33091 GCA_964534395.1 uncultured Lishizhenia sp. | reverse complement strand
GCTACAATTGGTCACCAATCAACATTTCTACTCCAAATGTCAACAACCTTCCTGCGGGAGTTTACACCGTAACTGTAACAGATTTCTTCAACTGCCAAGCACAAGCAACAACCCAGATTCTTCAACCCGATTCACTGTACGCGACATTTGTCACCACAAACATTCTCTGTAATGGTTTTTCCACGGGAGCTATTGATGCATCGATCTTTGGAGGAACAGCTCCTTATTCCTATTTCTGTCCGACGCTCCTTCCTTCAGCGGATTTGAGTAACCTAGCAGCAGGAACATACAACTATTCAGTCGTTGACAACAATGGATGCTCCAAGCAATATTCCCTAATCCTGACTCAGCCAAATGCTGTTTCAACAACCGCTCAGATGACGCCCGTAAATTGCTTTTCGGGAAGTGATGGAGCTTTAAATATCACAACCTCGGGTGGTGTGGGACCTTATACGTATCTGTGGTCAAATGGTCAAACGACAGAAGATGTCAATTCGCTATCGGCAGGATCTTACAGCGTGCAAGTGACGGATGCCAACAACTGTGTTAACACGTTTAATTTTGCAGTAACGCAACCCCAACAACCACTCACACTTTCGTTAACTCAAGTAAACGTGGCGTGTTTTGGGAATTCAACAGGTTCAATCAATTTATCAGTTAGTGGTGGAACGCCAATATACGCTTACTTATGGAACAGCGGACAAACAACACAAGATGTCTTTGCGCTCGATACGGGCTTCTACCAAGTCATTGTAACGGATGCTAACGATTGTGTTGATAGCATCTCAACAATTATCACACAACCTGCTGCACCGATTTCGACTACGGAAACACACGTCAATATCCTTTGCTTTGGAGCTTCAACAGGAAGCATCGACATCACCCCAAGTGGTGGAACACCTTCCACACTCAACGGATACACATACGATTGGTCCAACAATCAAACAACTCAAGATATCCAATCGCTTCCTGCGGGAGTCTATGAAGTTGTTGTGAAAGATTCCCTACAATGCACCGATACGCTTGAGGTAACATTAACCCAACCGCTTGCACCAATCGATGTGACTTTTGATATTGAAAACGTGAAGTGTTTTGCAGATAGTACAGGAAGTCTTTTTGCAAACATTACAGGAGGGACGGCTCCGTATGAATTCGGCTGGTCGACGTTGGATTCTACCTTGTTTATTGATTCGCTTCCAATTGGAAATTATTCGATCTCCATTATTGATTCCAACAACTGTACATACGCTGAAACGGCTGTTGTAACCCAACCAGCAGCTCCACTTTCGGCATCATATGCTGAAGTGCAACCGCAGTGCTTTGGATATTCCGATGGACAATTGATTTTAACCACAACAGGCGGAACTCCGGGCTATCAATACGATTGGACAACAGGTGATTCAACAGAAGTGGTGGATTCGCTGGCTACAGGAACTTATTCCGTCATTGTCACAGACACCAATGGTTGTACCTTCAACTTGGATTGCTTTTTAGGTGAGCCAGCACAAATTCAACCTTCGTTTGATTCGGATATTCTTAGTGGTTGTAGTCCTTTGACGGTGGAGTTTTTCAATACCTCGGATGCGGATTTCAACTGCGCGTGGACGTTTGGAGATTCACTCACGTATTCGGGTTGTGAGGATGTGGTGATTACCTTCGAAGCAGGCGGAGTTTACGATGTAAATCTTGTAGCCTATGATGCCAATGGATGTTTCAATGACGTGACTTATGAGAATTACATCACCGTTTATCAAACACCAACGGCTTCATTCACGGCGTCACCGACCTTGCTTTTCCCTGAGTCACCCGTAACAACGATTCTGAACACATCAACGCCTGCTGATTTTTACATCTGGAACATGGGCGTTGGGGATCCCGATGAAATGTACTTTGAACCGGGCGATTACCAATATCCAGCAAACATCTCAGACACCTTCCTAATAACGATGTATGCCGTCACAACCGAAGGCTGCGCCGACACGGCCTATCAACTCATCTTCTTCAATAACGATCCATTCTACTATGTCCCAAACACTTTCATACCAAATGACGACAATAGAAACGACATTTGGACGCCTGTTTTCTCAAATCTTGAGAACGTAAAAAAGTACAACATCCAAGTTTATAACCGGTGGGGAGAGCTAATCTTTGAAACAAACGACCCAACTCAAGGATGGGATGGAACTTATAACGGCGATAAATGCCAAGATGGAACTTACATCTGGAAACTGCAGTTCACTTGGTACGACAAACGAATTTATGATGCCAGAGGACACGTTAATTTGTTGCGGTAGGAAAAGGGTTATATTGACTCCAAAAGCTTTAATTATCTTTGTTCGGTGAAAACGGAAATAGGAACTGACTTAGAAATAGCAATTGAGTACCTTCAATCTGGAGAATTAGTTGCTATTCCAACCGAAACGGTTTATGGTTTAGCTGCAAATGGAACGAATGAGCTTGCCATTCAAAAAATTTTTCAAGCCAAAGGACGTCCAAAATCAAATCCTTTAATCCTACATTTCTCAAATTCTAAAGCAATTTCACCATACATTCAAGATTTTCCAGAAGAATTAAAAAAAATTGCTGAAACATTCTGGCCCGGACCTTTGACCCTTTTATTAAACAAATCTGAATTGGTTCCGAATATTATTACAGCTGGACATAATCGCGTCGCTGTAAGAGTTCCAGCTCATTCTGTTACTCTTGAACTATTAAAAAACTTGACTTTCCCTCTTGCTGCCCCTAGCGCTAATCCGTATGGAAGAATTAGCCCAACAAAAACAGAGCATGTGTACAACCAACTCAATGGAAAAATCCCATACATTCTAGAGGGTGGACCGTGCAACAAAGGTCTTGAGTCAACGATAGTTGGAGTTGAAAATGAAAAATTGATAATTTATAGACTTGGAAGTATTTCAATCGAGGATATAGAAAATGTATTAGGCTTTAAACCAGAAGTCAATATTAATGCAGACGAGACTCCATTAACAAGTGGTATGGTTAAGCACCATTACGCCCCAACTACTCCACTTTTTTTTATTGATTCGATTGAAGAAATTAAAAAAAACGAGTCATCAGGTTTTATTTTCTTCAAAAATGATTTTCTAGACGTTTCCAACAAAATCATTTTGAGTGAAAACGGGAATTTAGACGAAGCAGCAAGAAATCTATATAACGCAATGCATACCATGGACTCTAAAGGTTTTGAGAAAATTTACATCGAACGATTTCCGGAAACTGAGTTAGGAAGAACAATCAACGATCGATTGAAGAGAGCAACTGCAAAGTTTGAAAAATAAAAAAGCCCTCCTAAAGGAAGGCTTTCAAATATTATTGAGCCACAATTATTTCATGTGACGACCATAACGGTTTTTGAACTTATCAATTCGACCTGCTGTATCAACAAATTGAGCTATTCCAGTAAAGAATGGATGAGATTTGTGAGAAATATCAAGTTTAATTAACGGATATTCATTTCCATCTTCCCATGTTATTGTTTCTTTACTCGCAGCACATGATGGACAAATAAAAGAATAGTCATTCGACATATCTTTAAATACAACTAATCTATAATCTTCTGGGTGTATCTCTTTTTTCATTTTTTATTCTTTCAAAAATGGAATGCAAATTTAACTAAATGTTTTTGAATAACAAGTATAACAATAAATTTATTTTAATAATAATTTCATTTTTCTATAGATTCTAGTAACCCAAAATTTTCAAATAATCCTGAGCAGTTTGTTCTTCACTAAAAACTTCCGAGTGAATTTTTCCATCTTCATCTCGATTAATCAAAATGTGTTTTGGTTCTGGAATCAAACAATGTTTTAATCCACCAAATCCTCCTATGGTTTCCTGATAGGCGCCAGTATTGAAAAAGCCAATATACAAAGGCTCGTTTTTATCAAATTTCGGTAAATAAATGGCATTCGAATGCTGCTCAGAATTGTAGTAATCATCACTATCGCATGTTAAACCACCCAGTAAAACGCGCTCGTAATCGTCATTCCAACGATTAATTGGAAGCATAATAAATCGCTGATTGATCGCCCATGTATCTGGAAGATTGGTCATAAACGATGAGTCAATCATATTCCACTTTTCTCGGTCGTTTTGTTGTTTTTGATGTAAAACGCTAAAAATTGCTCCTCCGCTCTCACCTACTGTAAAACTTCCGAATTCAGTAAAAATATTCGGTTCAGGAATGTCATTATCAGTACAAACACGCTTAATCTGAGTTAAAATTTCACGAACCATATAAGCGTAATCGAAATCAAAAGCCAAGGACTTTTTAATTGGAAAACCACCACCGATATTTAATGAATCTAATTCAGGGCATAATTTCTTGAGATCACTGTATATGCGCAAACACTTCGTTAATTCATTCCAATAGTAAGCAGTATCATTGATTCCTGTATTGATGAAGAAATGGAGCATTTTTACTTGAACGCGCGGATTGTCTTTCAAAATGGCCTTGTAAAACGGAACGATTTCCCGATAACGAATTCCCAATCTCGATGTATAAAACTCGAACTTTGGTTCCTCTTCTGATGCGATTCGAATTCCAATGTTCAATTCCTTGTCCGTTCCATCGATTAAGCGTTGTAATTCATCGATATTATCAACCACCGGAACAATTTTTAAAAAATCTTCTTCAATTAGACGAATGATATTATTTAAGTACAAGTCTGGTTTATAACCATTGCAAATCACATATCTCCCTTTCTCTAATTTTCCAGTTTCAACAAGTTTATTTACAATATCAATATCAAAAGCAGAAGATGTTTCAATATGAACATCATTTTTCAATACTTCGTCTAAAACGAATGAGAAATGACTGCTTTTCGTACAATACGAATAATAATATTTTCCGGCATATCCCAAATTGTTTATCGCCTCACGAAACCAACTTTTTGCTCGTTGAATATTATTCGAAATTTGCGGTAAATAATTAAATTTTAAAGGCGTTCCATATTCATTGATTAAACGCATCAAATCAATCCCGTGAAAAAACAAACGATCTTCCCTCAAATTAAACTCATTTTGAGGAAAATCAAAGGTTTGGTCAATTAAATCAATGTATTTCGTTCTCATTTAACACTCGTGAAGCACAGGCTACTTTTAGTTATTAATTTTTATTAATTCAGTTAATCGTTCCAATGGCCTTGCGATAACCGCTTTTCCGTTCCATACTACGATTGGTCGTTCAATTAGTTTCGGATATTTGGACATCAATTCAATAATTTCATCATCGCTCAAATTTTTGTTTTGAATAAACTCTTTGAATTCCAATTCATTTTTTCTGAGTAGATCAGCAGCATTCATATTCAAATAATTCAAAATGGATTTTATTTCTTTCAATGAAAGGGTATTTTTCATGTAATCAACTACTTCAAAATCAAAGGATTTTTCTTTAAGCCAATCCAAAGCGCAACGGCTTTTGGAACATCGTGGATTATGATAAATTTTCATTTCTAATTTGGGATAGCAAAATTAGTGTAAAATCAATGATTCATCAATGAAATTAACGGAAATATATATTTGTTAAAAACTTGAATTGATTTCTGTTAGATTCGATCTTTTTTGACGTTCACAATTCTTAATTTTGAATTGAAAAATTTCCAATGTCTTATCTCGACGAATTAAACGAAAGTCAGCGGGTTGCTGTCGAAAATATTTATGGTCCAACGATGGTCATTGCCGGTGCAGGATCAGGTAAAACGAGGGTTTTGACCTATCGAATTGCTTTTATGCTCGAACAAGGAATCGATCCGTTCAACATTTTAGCGTTGACTTTTACGAATAAAGCGGCTCGTGAAATGACCGAGCGTATTTCGAATATTGTGGGCGGACAAGAAGCCAAGAACATTTCAATGGGAACTTTTCACTCCGTTTTTTCAAAAATATTGAGATTCAATGCCGATCGAATTGGTTTTCCGAACAACTTCACCATTTACGACACGCAAGATTCTAAAAGTTTAATCAAAGATA
Organism: uncultured Lishizhenia sp.; assembly: GCA_964534395.1. GTDB lineage: Bacteria > Bacteroidota > Bacteroidia > Flavobacteriales_D > Crocinitomicaceae > UBA952. The sequence continues at coordinate 27,100 of CAZHOW010000021.1, read as the reverse complement.
TTGTCAAGGAATTCAATTTAGATGACAAAACCTACAAACCGAGTGGCGTTTTCGGCCGAATTTCATCTGCTAAAAATAGTCTTATTTCACCTGAAGCGTATTTAAATAACGACGAAATCCAATTAGAGGATAAACAATCGCGAAGACCTGAAATTGGAAGAATTTATCAAACATACGCAAACCGTTGCCAGAAATCAGGAGCAATGGATTTTGATGATCTACTCTATTTTACCAATGTTTTACTCCGCGATTTTCCGGAAGTGCTTCATTACTATCAGCAAAAGTTTCAATATATTCTCGTTGACGAGTATCAAGACACGAATTACGCTCAGTATTTAATTGTAAAGAAACTTGCGGCCGGTTTTGAAAACATATGTGTTGTCGGCGATGATGCACAAAGTATTTATTCATTTCGAGGAGCGAATATTCAGAACATTCTAAACTTCCGTCAAGATTACCCCGATTTCAAATTATTCAAACTCGAACAAAACTATCGAAGTACCAAAAACATAGTTGAGGCCGCGAATAGCGTAATTAAAAAGAATAAGGACCAAATCAATAAAAAAGTCTGGACTGATAATATCATTGGTGATAAATTAAAAGTGGTAAGAACGCTTACTGATAACGAAGAAGGAAAAACGATCGCCTCTCGCCTTTTCGATACCAAACAATCTGAAGGAGTTAGTTGGAATGACTTTGCCATTCTTTACAGAACAAATAAACAATCTCGTGCATTTGAGGAAGCGCTTCGGAAATTAAACATCCCCTACCGCATTTACGGAGGATTATCTTTTTACCAACGTAAAGAGATCAAAGATTTGTTGGCCTATTTTCGTTTGGCCGCAAACCCACGAGACGAAGAAGCATTGAAACGTGTCATCAACTATCCCAAGCGTGCAATTGGAAAAACGAGTATTGAAAATGTAATTATTGCTGCGAATCGCTATAATGTGAGCATGTGGGATGTAATTACCGATTTCAATCAATATCCAGCTGATGTTAATTCGGGAACAAAATCAAAAATATACGAGTTTACAACCATGATTTCGAGTTTCAATGCACAACTGAATAAGTTGAATGCATATGAACTAGCTGATACGATTGCAAAATCATCTGGAATTCTAAAGGAATTACGTGACGAAAAAGACAAAGGCCCAGAAGAAGTTGAACGTCTTCAAAACATTGAGGAATTATTATCTGGTATTCAAGAGTTCGTTAAATTAGATGAAACCGACGAATTTAAATCGCTTTCCGACTTCATGATTGAAGTTGCGTTATTGACAGACGCCGACGAGGACAAATCCGAAGAACGAAATCACGTTTCGTTAATGACCATTCACGCTAGTAAAGGACTGGAATTCCCACACGTTTTTCTTGTTGGACTTGAAGAAAACTTGTTCCCTTCCCAGATGGCTTTAAATACAAGATCGGAATTGGAAGAAGAACGTCGACTTTTTTACGTCGCCGTGACTCGCGCCATGAAATCATGCACACTTTCATACGCTTCATCACGTTTCACATGGGGGCAATTAATCAGTTGCGAGCCGAGTCGTTTCATTGATGAGATTGAACCCGAATATTTACAATTCGAGACGCCACAACGTGGATCAGGAAGGTCTTTGATGGGAGGAGGCTTTGAACGAACATTCACGGGAGGTTTAAATAAAACACCTGAGGTTTCTCGTCCAAATCTGCGATCTTTGAATGATTTACAAGGTAAAACAAGTTCGCCTAACTCAAATGAACAGGATGTCAAAGTTGGATACAACGTTGAACACGATCGATTTGGAAAAGGAAAAGTAACCAAGCTAGAAGGATCGGGTGCCGACAAAAAAGCAACAATATTTTTCCCACATCACGGTAGTAAAACCGTTTTATTGCGTTTCGCTAATTTGAAAATAATCGAAGATTAAATTATCGTGAAACGAATTGGTTTACTGTCAGATACACATAGTTATTTAGATCCAAAAATTAAATCATACTTTGCGAATGTTGATGAAATTTGGCATGCTGGCGACATCGGCTCGATGGAAGTCTTAGACGAACTTTCAGCATTCAAGCCTACTCGAGCCGTTTGGGGAAACATCGACAATCATGAAATTCGCCAAGAAACGAAAGAATTCCTCAGATTTAAAATTGAAGAAATTGATGTATTGATCACTCACATAGGCGGAAGACCAGAAAAATATTCGAAACCGGCTTTTGACGAATTAATCAAAAACGGAGCTCCAAAACTTTTTATTTGTGGTCACTCACATATTACGTTGGTTCAAATGGACAAACGATTCAACATGTTGTGGATAAACCCTGGCGCATGCGGTTTTAAAGGATTTCATTCCGTAAAAACAATACTAAGATTTTCTATTTCTGACGATCGAATTCACGATTTGGAAGTAATAGAATTGGGAAAACGAGTTTAATAAATAAATTTATACTATGAAAACAGCTCTTTTCATTTTACATCTTTTCATTTTTGGAACAGGATACACTCAAAAAGAAAATAAAGATAGTATTTGCTTTTTCGTTCCGAACAACATGTCAATAAATGATGAAGAACCATGGCGAATTGTTTTTTCTGATTTTTGCAAAATTCAAAAATTCAATTTCCAACTATTCAACAGATGGGGTTTGCTCCTATTCGATGCGAAAAGTTTGGAAGAAGTAAATTCCTTCAATCCCTTTGTTACTCAGAGAAATCCGAAGGTCAATTTCGAGACAGGAACCTATTCTTGGAGAATGACCTACTCAATAGTTGGGAATAAAAATGTCATAAATCAGGAGGGATTTTTGACAATAATTCGCTAGTTCGAAATTCCTGTGATTGATTGTGGATTACCCCACATTAAATTTAAATCGTGTATATTTGATATGTAAACCTTAATCTATCGTTAAAGTCGTAATTCTTTGTTTTCTATGAATTCATTAAAAACCATTATCCTCATTTTTCTATCGAGTCAGCTGTTCGGACAAATTAGTTTTTATAAAACGTATTCAGGAAATGGGTATGATAAAGGTGAAGGAATAGTCCAATTGGAAGATTCATCATACATGATTACAGGAAGTTCAAGCAGTTGGAGCGAAAATTCGGATGCATTCTTGCTACATTTAGATAGTATGGGTAATTATTTATGGAGTAGAAATTATGGTGGACAAGAATCTGATGGTGGCAGACGTATTCTTTATAATGCTGATTTAGGTTTTTACGTTGCTGGATATTCTAATTCCTATAATTCAACTGGTGATTTTGATGCTTATTTATTAAAAACTGATCTCAACGGAAACGATTTGTGGTATAAAACTTATGGTAATTCAGACTCTTGGGAACGAATCAATGATGCAGTAATGACCTTGGATTCAGGGATTATAATGGTTGGTGAAACAGTCGATATCTCAAATGATAATTCCGATTTATATATTGTTCGAACAACAAAAGATGGGGATACCCTTTGGACAAAAACTATTGGAGGCACAGGAAAAGACATCGCTAATTCAATTATTAGGTTCAATAACAATTACCTGATTGGTGGTCAATATTACATTCCAGATTCAAACATGGTTAAAGGATTTGTTCTTGAACTGAATGATCAAGGTGATGTACTAAGATTCGATACGATCTCAGATAGAACAGGAAATTATGTTGTCACTGATTTGTCGCTAGGTGTCGATAAGTACTATGTGATTGGGTATAGAGAAAATACATCCTCATTTAATGATTATTATGGCGTTTATAACTTAGATGGAACACTAATTAGTCATTACACAATTGTCAATCAAGGTTACAGCACAATTCCCAACGAAATTGCATTTATTTCTTCATCCGATAGAGCAGCAATTGGTTATCAATCAATCAATCCAGGGACGAATCTAGATGCTTTTGACTTGGCAATCGCTTATTATACAACACAAGATTTGTATTACATTACTCAAAATTGGTCTGCGGCTATAACAAATGATGGAGTGGACAAGATAAATGATTTGATCCCAACAATCGACGGAGCTTTTGTTGTCGTTGGTTTTAACTCAATCATGGATGATGGTATTGTTCAACAAAATGGTGGAAGTAATATTTTTGTCGCCAAAATTGGACCGAATAACGTTTTTCCAAGCGATGTAAATTCCACTTTAACAAATTTGGTTGGTTTATCTGAATCAAAGGAAAATAATCAAGTTAAAATTTATCCAAATCCGTTCAATGAAATTCTTACAGTTCAGAATTCAACAAATATTCCAATTCAAGCCTCCTTATTCAATCAAATTGGAATTGAAGTTTGGTCTGAGAAAGTAAATATAAAAACGGAAATTAACACTTCAATTCTTACATCTGGAATCTATTTTCTTCAAATGGGTTCTAAAATTCACAAAGTAATTAAGCAGTAATCACTTCTTATCTTTCATTGGAAAGTATTGGATAAATAATTCACTGAAACCAAATGGAAATCGATTGAGGTTAGCATCTGTCGACAAGAGAACAATAACTTCATTTTCGGTAATTTCCTTTTTGAAATCTATCGTTGATACCAAGGTTGGCTTTTCATAGTGATCAGGATAAACTTCTTGGTTGTAAAACCAAAATTTACCATTGTAAAAAAGACTAGATGAAAAACCTGCATTGAACATTCCCCAATAATAACTATCGGCAATAACTGTCGTTTTGTGTTTATTGTTTTCAGTCATTTTAATTTCAAAAGTCGGATACGCCATCGGAAAAGTGGAGGTCTGAAACATCAAGTTTAATCCTTCACCGATGTCGTAATCCCTTTCTTTGTTTTCAGATGACATCTCAATTGAATTGACTTTGATTGATGGATATTTTAGTCCTGATTTCAATTCTATAAATTTCACCAACGAGTCCATTGCTAGGATCTCTCCATACTTGCTCCAGTGAATTCCGGATTGAGGAAAAAGAGGATATTTTGTTTTTGATTTCATTTTAAGAAACCAAGCTTTCATATCAACGAAATTGACTTGATTTTTCTTCATCGATTGAACGTAATCTTCGTAATTCGTTTGTCCTTTTTTTCTTTTACATGAATCTGGAAAATATTCAGAGAAATAAGATCCTTTGCCTGGAGCCAAAACGACAATTAACGTTTTATTCATCTCCTTCAATTTGAACTGTATATGACGGAGTCGTTCAACATTTCTTTCAATACTGTCTCTACCGATGTAATCCAAACCATAATATGATTTGATGTAATTGTATTCAAACAAATAACCGTTTTTTCCAATCACTACTCCGTTTGCTTGAACTTTATTGAACATCCAATACTTTAGCTGATTATTCAAACGAATAAAGCTAGGTCGAAAACCAAACCTTTCATTGTAATATTTATCAAAATCTTCCTGAAACGCACAGTTTTGCAAACTATCCCAGTTCCATTCAGGCTTTATCGGTTCCACAATCGCACCTTTTAACGCTTTTTCATTTGCGAAATGGGTTAAATACTGAATGAAAGGAATGCTTAATCCAACTAAAACTGAATAAAACATGATTCTCTTTATCCTCTCTGTCCTTTTATTTTCCATCAAAATCTAAAATAAATAAACGGATTAAAGCCTGTAGAGGTAATATAACTTGCTGAAATTCCATATAGAACCAACGCAATAATCAATGTAGCAAATGCTTTTATAGTAGAATAATCGTACTCCTTGTAAATTAAAGTCTGAGCTTTTTTACCAAATTTTGTCAAACCAATAAATGATAAAATAGTGGCAATTACCAAGGTGAAAACGAACTCTTTTCCGATTGGCATTTCAGTTATCGGGAAATTAAATGAAAAAAGAACCTTGATATAATGGATAGCATCTGAAAAATTATCCAAGCTAAAAAATACCCATCCAATCATTACGACTAAAAAAGTGAATATCACACTTGGAATAGTGCCGATTGACTCTAGTAATTTTGCTAGAAAAATTCGATCCAAAATGAGAAATAAACCATGAAAGGCTCCCCAAATAACAAAGTTCCAACTTGCGCCGTGCCATAATCCGGATAAAAGAAATACAAGTATTAGGTTGAAATATAACCGATTTTTACTCGAGACTTGATTTCCCCCTAACGGAATATATAAATAGTTTTTCATCCAAGTCCCTAAAGTCATGTGCCATCTGCGCCAAAAATCGGTTATGCTTCTTGAATTGTAAGGATTATCAAAGTTTTCTGAAAACGAAAATCCCATAATTTTACCAATACCAATTGCCATATCAGAATAACCTGAGAAGTCAAAATAAATTTGAAACGTGTAGGCAAGAATCCCTAACCACGCCATTGATGTATCCAATTGATTATAAGGCAAATTCATTGTTTCAGAAGCAAATGCACCGAGCGTATTTGCAATAAGCACTTTTTTAGCCAAACCGATTGAAAAACGATAAAAACCAAAAATCTGATTATCAATGGTTTCATTTCGATTCGGAATTTGATCTGCAATTACATTAAACCGAACTATGGGTCCTGCAATCAATTTAGGAAAACAAATGATGTAAAGTAAATAGTGGTGAATTCGCTTCAAAGGAGCATGAATTCCTCTATAAACATCAATGGCATATGTTAGCGTCTCAAACGTATAAAATGAAATTCCGATTGGTAATGCAATTTTCGTCCACCCAATTTGATTAAAACCAATTGAACCAAGAACACTATTTACATTTTCGATAAAAAAATTCGCGTATTTGAAGTAGGCCAATAACCCCAAATTCAAAGCCAATGAAGCGATTAAAAATAGTTTTTGTCGACTTCTCGTTTCCGATTGATGAATTTCCTTAATTAAAAAAAAATCGATGATGGTCGCTGATACCAATAAATAAATAAAAAGCGGTGCTCCCCAATAATAAAAGGCCAAACTAGATATGAGAATCCACGTATTCTTTAAAATTTTAGGAAGGATAATATATCCTATTAAAAATAATGGAAAAAATAAAAAGAGGAATAAAGAACTACTAAAAACCACGTTCAAATTTAATTAAAACAGAAGTCAATTCGACCTAAAATCGTATTTTCGTTATATTTTTGAAAGGTAATGCATTCCCAAGCCAACTTATAATGAAGAATTTTTTATACGTCACTTTAATTTGTTTTTTGGCATTCTCATGTAAAAAGAAGGATACAAGCTGGACGACCGATTGGGGCGCCCCAGTTGTTTCTGATACATTGACACTTTCAAATTTCATGAATGACTCTACACTTACAACCTCAAATCAAGCGACCATTGATGTTGACTTGACTCGTACGCTTTTAGACATTGGAATAAAGGACATCATTAAAATTCCTGACACGACGATTACCCAGTTTTTCAGTCCGCTTCTCAACATCAATAATGTTCAACCTGGATTTACTTTTGTGAATTCAATTGAGGAACACACAATCGACTTGAATGGAATTGAACTAAAAAAGATTCGGATTGCGAATGGAAAAATCAAAGTGAAGGTCTACAATCCGCTTGCTACCAAAGTTTTTTACACCATTCAATTACCAGGAACTACAAAAAACGGTGTTATGTTTGAACAAACATATTCTGTTGATGCCGGATCAATAGCTCAACCCCAGACAGCTGAAGAAATCTTGGATTTATCAGGATTTGACATTGATTTACGCGGCGAATCTGGATTTAGTTATAATAAATTACAATCAAAACTAGCTATTAAAACGGACCCAAATGGATCAGTTGTTTCCATTAATTCGCAACATGATTTTAAATTTGATGGAACCCTTTATGATTTGGAAATCGACTATGCTAAAGGTTACTTTGGTAATCAGCTCGTTTCTGATACTTCAAATTTTCAAATTCCTTATTTAAATAATGTCATAGGTGGTTCAATCGATATTCCTGCAACGAACCTCTTGTTTACAATCGAAAACGGAATGAAAGTTTCGCTCAAAGGTAAAGTTACGCATGCCAAGAACACGAACTATGCTTCAAATTCTGTGTCACTCAATTCATCAGAAATTGGTTTAGATTTTTATATTTCTCCCGCAACAGGTAGTTGGTCGTCATTAAATCCGAGTCAACAAACCAAATCATTCAATTCAACTAATAGCAATATTGAACAATACATAGAAAATCTAGGCAAAGAACACGAGATTGGTTATCAGTTTCAATTAAATCCGTGGGGTAATATCTCTGGAGGCGCCGATGAAATTTTTCCAAACAGTAAAATTAAAGTAAAAGTTAACCTTCAAATGCCTCTGTCTTTGGGGGCTGATGGCTTAACCTTGAGAGATACATTTAATTTCGATCTTAAACAAGATCCGACAAAAATCCATGCAAATTCTGGTACTATCACACTAAATGCAACAAATGCCTTCCCAATATCATGTGATCCTGTTCTTTATTTTATGAATGAAAATAACTTTATAATGCACACAGTTATTGGTTCTTCACAAATCTCATCAAGTAAATTGGGAAGTGTGAATCCACAAAATGGGTTATTTGAAAAAAAATCGTCTGTTGAATTTATACTACCTGAGGCATTGGTTTCTGACCTCAATAAACTTAAATTCGTTGTTGTAGAAGCTCGTTTTGACACACCAAATTATCCATCAGGAATGAACGAACAACAAAGTATTCCTTTCGGGGCCTATTTGGCTGTCAAACTTAATGTTAAACTCAACGGAACAATTATCTATTAATGAAACAATTCATTGCCATACTATTCTTAATCCTGATTGAAAACGGGTTTTCACAATCTTGGCTTCCAAATTACCACGATACTTTGATAAATCGAAAGCATGAAATTATACTAACGGGAACAGCTGATTATGCATCTACATCCTTACATAAATCACTTACTCAAAAATTGTTTTATGGAGGAGAAATCACTACTGAAATCAAAGATAAAAGTCGAGATATACATCGAGGTGTAAATCAATTTGGATCAGATTTAAATGCAGAGGCTGAATATCGAAATTATGCAGTTTCGCTTTTCAAAAATCCAAACTGGGGATTTACAGCTAAAGTTGGATACTATTCTTTTATAGGTGCAAGATATTCCAAGGATTTATTCGACTTAACATTTTATGGAAATCAAAATTTCCTCGGTGATACGGCATCCATTTCTGGAACAAAATTCTCGAGTTATACCTTTCAAAAAGTAGGTTTTGGTTGGTTGGACAAAAAATCAAAATCCTCCATTTCATTGAATCTTTTTAATTTATCTGGATTTAGTGAGGCAACTATTCGAACTGGAGAATTATTCCAATCTCAAAATTTGGATTCCATGGCAATTTCCTATGATGGTAATGTAGATTTCTCAACTAGTTCAGCTCTTATGAAAGGATTTGGTGTTGGATTAGACGTAGATCTAAGATTTTCTGTTTCGACAAAAAAAGGCAATCCGCTCTATTATCAATTTTTAGGTAAAAACATTGGTTTCGCCTCTTTAACAACCCCTATGAATCACTATTCAGCAGACACAGTTTTTTCATTCACAGGACTGACATTCAATCAGTTGTTGAACGGAGCATCATTTTTAGATTCTAACTTTTCCGTTCTTGACACATTAGGTGTTCAGAAATCATACGTCAAAAAAAACATTTTTCTTCCTGGTTTTTTGCAGTTCTCAAAACTAGTTGATCCTAATTCTGTGAGGAAGTTACAAGAATTTTATGGAGTTCGTATGTTCCTTAGTTCGGCATACAATCCTTTAATTTTTGCTGGTTTAGATTATCGTTTTACGATTGGTAAAGATGTAAAGTTAAACGTTGGCGTAAATGCAAGTTATGGTGGATTTACATTTTATCGATTTGGAACTTATTCAAGCTTAAAAATAAAAAATTGGAATATCGGAATAGCCAGTGAAAATATCCTTGGAAGAACCGGCCAATCCATCTTAATGCGCGTTCAGTGTTCCTTTTAATTTTACGTAATTATAACTTCCTACGCTTCAATTCCCGCATGATCAAGCTCAACTCTCTTCCCGTTTGACCTGCAACCGAAGTATTTTCATCAGCTCTTCGCAAAAGATAAGGCATTACCTCACGAACAGGACCAAACGGCACATACTTGGCAACATTGTATCCAGCAGCAGCCAAATTATATGAAATGTGATCACTCATCCCAAGAAGCTGAGCACCAAAAAATCGATCATCGTCACCCTTGATTTGATGCATTTCTAATAGTTGTATAAGGTAAAGTGAGCTTTCCTCATTGTGAGTACCGGCGCAGAGTGCGAAATCTTCTGCATTTGAAACAATAAACTCTAAAGCCAAATTATAATCGCGATCAGAAGAAGCTTTATCCGGTTGAATAGGAGAAGGATAACCGAAACTTACCGCTCGATTTCGTTCCTTTTCCATGTATGCACCTCGGACTAATTTAACACCATATTTGACCTTATTTTCAATAGCTAATTGATAACACGACTTTAAAAATTCTAACCGATCGTGACGATACATTTGAATTGTATTGAAAACAATTGCTCGTTCCTTGTTGTATTTTAGCATCATTTCGAACGCCCATGTGTCGATAGCTTCTTGAATCCACGATTCTTCCGCATCAATGAATACAGGAACATTCGAATCAAATGCAGCTTTGCAAATTCGATCGATTCGGTTAACTATAATTTCGATTTCCTTTTTTTCAGCTTCAGAAAAGTTATATTCCTTTTTACTCGCTTTTTCTAATAAGTCGAACCGACCAATCCCCGTCACCTTAAATACTCCAAACGGAATGTTTTTATCAGACTTTCCTCTTTCTAACGTTTTAATTATAATATCAGCTGTTTGATCAAAATCTTCATCTGATGTTTTACCCTCAACAGAATAGTCAAGAATTGTTCCAACACCAAAATCGCCCATTTTTTTTATTACTGCATCACATTCCCCGATGCTTTCACCACCACAAAACTGGCGGAATATAGTTGCTTTAACTGCTGCATTGATGGGTAAGTGAAGTTTCAACGCTACATTGGTTGCAATTTTTCCAAGTTTCACAAAGGTTGGAGATGCAATTATCTTAAATAGCCAATAAGCTCTTTTTAAGTCTTTATTCGATTTGCTTTGAAAAGCGATTTCTGTATTCTCAAAAGATATCATTGGTCAAATTTAATTTGTTTTTTGTAACTTAAAGTCTACTAAAAAGAATAATTAACTTTGAGAAAACTATCCATCTAATGAAAGTAATTGAAGCTCAAGGATATTCGGTAGAAATCGGCCCACTTGAGGAAAGCTCATTTGTTGAATTGCTGCAAATATATCGAGAACATAAATTGATTATTTTGGTCGATGAAAACACACACGATTGCTGCCTTGAGTACTTATTGACTTCTTTCGAAGAGTTGGAACGAGCAGAAATTATTTTACTTCCAGTTGGTGAGGAAAACAAAGTTATGGAGGTTTGTTTCCAAGTTTGGCAAGCCTTTACAGAATATGGTTTCAGCAGAAAAGACTTGGTAATCAATGTTGGTGGTGGTGTAGTTACAGACATGGGTGGTTTCATAGCTTCCATTTTCAAACGAGGAATGAATTTCATAAATATTCCCACAACATTACTCGGAATGGTAGATGCCTCGATTGGCGGAAAAACTGGGATTGATTTGGACCAATACAAGAATCAACTTGGAACATTTTGTCATCCTCAGAGAATTTACATCGATACTAAATTACTTGAAACGCTTCCAGCAGAGGAAATCTTCAATGGTTATGCTGAAATGCTTAAACATGCATTAATTCGAGACAAAAAACTTTGGAATCAAATTAAAACAATTCATTCTGAGGAGGAATTGATTCAACAAGATGTCATTCACGCATCAGTCAAAATTAAAACGGAAATCATTGATTTGGATCCAAAAGAAGGAGGCTTGCGTAAGATTTTGAATTTTGGACATACAATTGGACATGCTTTGGAAAGTTATTTCCTGGATAAAACTCCTATTTCGCACGGTCATGCAGTTGCTCTAGGTATGTGCGCTGAGGCTTTCATTTCTTGGAAGCAAAATCGCATTTCCAAAGAGGAATTCCTTGAAATTGAACAAACGATTACTTCCAGTTTCCCCATGATCACGCTAGAAGCTGATGATGTCCAAAAAGTAATTGAATTTATGTATCAAGATAAAAAAAATGAATCAGGAAAAATTCTTTGTAGTCTATTAAACGGAATTGGTAACTGCTATTATAACATTTCTATCAGTGAGAAGGAAAGTGGAGATGCTTTGTTTCACTTAAGTCTTTTGGCAGGACGAGCAAATTAATTTTCGATACCAACATTTTTTCCTGCGATAAATCCCGTTGTCCAGGCTGCTTGAAAATTGAATCCACCCGTGATTCCATCGATATCCAAAACTTCTCCAGCGAAAAACAATCCTTTAATTACTCTACTTTCCATGGTTTTGATATCGATTTCCTGCAATGAAATTCCTCCAGCTGTTACGAATTCTTCTTTGAACGTAGTTTTCCCACTGACTTCGTAACGATCGTTTAGTAACGTATTCACGAGTTTATTGATGTTCTTTTTACCTAAATCTTTCCACCTCATTTCAAGGGAGATTTCAGATTTTTCAAGAAGAAAACACCAAAGCCGATTGGTCAATGGAAATGGATTAAAATTCGAAACCATCTTCCCTCCTTGCTCGAGCATATATCGCTGAAGTTGAGCTCGTAAATCATCTTCCTTTACCTCGTTCAACCAATTAACCAAAATTGCGAAATTGTAATTTTTTTCATTTAAAATTCTGGCTCCCCAAGCTGAAAGTTTTAAAATTGCAGGCCCACTCATTCCCCAATGCGTAACCAACAAGGGTCCCTGCCCTACTAATTTTGTTCCTTCCACTTTCACTGTTGCTTGTTCGACAACATTACCCATCAATTCGCAAATCGGATTTTTGGGCATATTAAACGTAAACAAGGAAGGTACGGGCTCAATGATTTGATGACCAAAATTTTCCATCCAATTAAAACCGGATGATTTCGGTTGTCCACCAATGGTAACAATCACACGATCAAATTCAAGTTTATTTTCATCGGTCTGAAGCAAAAACTTATTCTCGAATTTTGAAATCTGTTGAATCCGTTGATTGTAACGTATTTCGATTTTCAGCCGTTTGGATTCATTCAAAAAGCAATCAATAACCGCCTGTGAATCATTCGCTAAAGGAAAGACGCAATTATCGGGATAAACTTTCATTTTCACACCTCTGGTTTCAAACCATTCCATCGTATCGGTTGTATTGAATTGCTCGAAAGCTTTTCTCAATTGATTTTCGCCGCGAGGATAATGTTTAGAGAGTTTTTTATTGTCAAAACAGGCATTTGTTACATTACACCTTCCTCCTCCAGAAATTTTAACCTTCGATAGAACTTTCGATGATTTTTCCAAAATAGTCACTTGCCCATTCGGAAAGTGATTTCGACACGAAATGGCCGAAAAAAAACCAGCTGCTCCTCCCCCAATGACGGCTATTTTCATCGTTTTAAATTAAAAAAAACCATTTTTTAGCCATTATTCAACTTCGAATGCTTTCTTCCGTAGCTGAAATAAAACACCAAGCCAATAACCAACCAAACGAAGAACCATTTCCAATTTGACCATGCCATTCCAGTTAATAAGTAACAACAAGACACCAAACCTAGAACTGGAATTAATGAAAATTGTTTGAAGTAGGACAATATGACCATAATTAAACAAACAGCAAAAAAGATTACCATTGGAAGCGCTGTTTCAATATTTTCGGATGTGATCTGAAACTGACTTATGAAGAATTCCGGATATTTATAAATCAAGAAACCAAAAACAGATAGAGCAATTGCAGGAAACCAATACTTACTGTTAATGTACGGCAAATGAAACTTTCCTTCTTCTTTATCTTTTCTCGGTAAAACTAAAACTCCTCCACAAACGAGAACGAATGCGAACAAGGTTCCGATGCTTGTAAAATCGAGAATAAACTTTTCATTCGTAAATAAAATTGGAATTCCAACCACCAAACCTGTTACAATCGTCGCAAAACCGGGTGTTTTAAATCGGGGGTGAACTTGCGCAAATTTCTTCGGCATCAAACCGTCACGACTCATGGTCATCCAAATTCTCGGTTGACCCATTTGAAAAACAAGAAGTACGCTTGTCATGGCAATTACAGCAGCAATCGAAACAACCCAAAGCATCCACTTGATTCCTTTCATTTTGAAGATTTCAGCCAAGGGATCGTTAACTCCTAGATATTCATAAGAAACCATTCCAGTTAAAATCAGCGCCAAAATGATATAAATACCGGTACATATTACAAGTGAATAAATCATTCCTCTCGGTAAGTCCTTTTGTGGATTTTTACTTTCTTCAGCCAATGTTGAAACGGCATCAAATCCAATGTAAGCGAAAAATACTGCTGAAACTCCGGCCATCACGCCTCCAAAACCGTTTGGCATAAAAGGCTGCCAGTTATTGAAATCAATGTAAAACATTCCTACAAGAATGACGAGTAAAATAATCGATAATTTGATGACAACCATGGCATTGCTGAAATTCTTAGATTCTTTAGTTCCCACATAAACCAAAGCTGTAATGAGAATATTGATGATGACTGCTGGAAGGTCGAAAATGATTTTTAAACTTCCTATCATCGGAGCGTTTTGCCAAGCTAATTTTGCCTCCTCCGTTAACATGGCCTTCGCATCCAAGTAGTTGGTTGTGAGCCATTCCGGAATTCCAGGAATTAAATTGGTGAAATAACCACTCCATGAAAATGCAATGTATATGTTTCCAATAGAATATTCCATAATCAATGCCCATCCAATAATCCAAGCGAAGATTTCTCCAAATGAAACATACGCATAGGTGTATGCAGAACCTGAAACTGGCACACGTGAAGCAAATTCAGCATAACAAAGTGCTGTAAATCCACACGCAACCGCACAAATAATGTAAAGAAAAACAACTCCGGGACCTCCAGCAGCGCATGCATTTCCAATTGCACTGAACGTTCCGCCACCTATAATCGCTGCGACGCCAAAAAAAGTAAGGTCTCTCAGGTTCAATACTTTGTGTAAACCTGTTCCATGTCCTCCATCGTCTGAAACGACTCCTGTTAGTGGTTTCTTTCTAAATAAATTGTGCATATCTGTTGAATCCGAATGTGAATGGCTAAAATTAGAAAATTTATTAAGATATTGAATTGATTTGAACAGCTTTATCGCTCAGGTGTTATTTTTGCATGGTGGGAAAATTCATAGAAATCAAAGGAGCTCGGGTTCACAACCTAAAAAACGTCGATGTCAAAATCCCACATGGAAAAATTACAGTCATTACTGGTGTTTCCGGTTCAGGAAAATCGAGTTTGGCGTTTGATACAATTTATGCTGAAGGACAAAGACGATTCATCGAAAGTATGTCGTCGTATGCCCGGCAATTCTTAGGTAAATTAAACAAACCAGAAACCGATTACATTAAGGGAATTGCACCATCAATAGCGATACAACAAAAAGTCATAACAAGTAACCCACGCTCAACCGTTGGAACAACAACTGAAATTTATGATTATTTGAAATTGCTTTACGCTCGCATCGGTCGAACTTTTTCTCCAACTTCCGGAAATGAAGTCAAAAAACATACGATTGGTGATGTTATGAACTACCTGAAAGAATTGCCAAATACCGCAAAAATTGCAATTCTCTCACCTTTGGAAATAAAACCAAATCAATCGGTTCATTCAAAATTAGAAAACCTTTACAAACAAGGATTTACACGAATTTATCTAAATAATCAGTTTGAATTAATTGAAGCCATTTTAGATCAAAATATCGAATCAGAAATTCATTTGGTGATTGATCGACTTTCTTGTGATTTTTCAGATGAAAGTAACGAAGCTCGTGCAACAGACTCTATTTCTATTGCTTTTGCGGAAGGTAATGGTAATTGTGGAATCTTCGAATTGGATAATCAACAAATAACTTGGTTCAGTAACCGATTCGAATTGGACGGAATTGAATTTCAAGAACCAAATCTCCATTTTTTCGCTTTCAATAATCCGTTCGGCGCTTGTAAAACGTGCGAAGGATATGGAATGGTGCTTGGAATTGATGAAGAATTGGTTTTTCCAGATCGAACGCTTAGTGTTTATGAAGGTGGAATTGCACCTTGGAAAGGCGAAACAATGAGTGAATACCTAAATGAACTGATTTTCAATGCAAAGAAATTCGATTTCCCGATTCACAGACCAATCAAAGATTTGACTCCAAAGGAATTGAAACTGCTTTGGGATGGAAACAATCATTTTTTGGGTCTTACCAAGTTTTTCAAATTCATTGAAAGTCAAACATATAAAATTCAATATCGCGTCTTGCTTTCGCGTTACCGAGGCAAAACCATTTGTCCGGAATGTCAAGGAACGCGACTAAGAGGCGACGCTGCGAATGTTAAAATCAACGGACTTTCGATTCAGGAATGTGTGCTGCTATCAATTGAAGATGCCTACAAATTTTTCAATTCCTTAAATCTTAACGATTACGAACTTCAAGTTTCAAAGCGTATTTTACCAGAAATTCAAAACAGACTCGGATTTTTGAAAGATGTGGGACTTGGATATTTGACATTAAATCGTTCAGCTAATTCACTTTCTGGAGGCGAATCTCAACGAATTAATTTAGCAACTTCACTTGGAAGTAGTCTGGTTGGATCAATTTATGTGTTAGACGAACCTTCAATTGGCCTGCATCCCAAAGATACAGAACGCCTAATTTCCGTTTTAAAACGTTTAAAAGAAATCGGCAACACCGTTATAATCGTTGAGCACGAGGAAGAAGTGATGCGAGCCGCTGATGAGATTTTAGACATTGGACCGAAAGCTGGAATATATGGAGGAGAGGTCGTTTTTCAAGGAACCTTTGATCAATTACAGAAGTCTAAAAACAGCCTTACCGCAGATTATTTACTAGAAAGAAAAGTCATTCCTGTTCCATCCAAACGTAGAACTTCTAAAAATAGAATAGCCATTGAAGGAGCTCGACAATTTAGCCTGAAAAACTTAAACGTAGATTTTCCATTAAATAGTTTAGTCTGTTTGACAGGAGTATCTGGCTCTGGAAAATCAACTTTAATTCGTTCAATTTTATATCCGGCGATTCGAAAAGAATTAGGTTTGAGTTCAGATCTACCCGGAAAATTTGATTCGATTAAAGGGGACTTGAAATTGATTAAACACATTGAGTTTGTGGATCAAAATCCTATTGGAAAATCATCTAGAAGTAATCCAATTACTTATGTGAAGGCGTTTGATGAAATTAGGGAATTGTATTCCAAACAGCCTGTAGCCAAATTGAGAGGTTACAAACCAGGATTTTTCAGTTTTAATGTCGAAGGTGGAAGATGTGAAATGTGTGAAGGTGAAGGGACAATTACCGTTGGAATGCAATTCATGGCGGATGTCAATTTGGTTTGTGAAACGTGTAATGGAAAACGATACAAAGCTGAGACACTTGAAATTGACTATCGGGGAAAAACCATATACGATTTACTAGAAACCAATTTAGATGAGGCTCTAGAATTCTTCAAAAATGGCACGGATCGACTTGAACAAAAAATAGTCGAGAAAATTCAACCCTTAGTGGATGTTGGATTGGGCTATTTGAAAGTCGGGCAATCATCCAGCACGATGAGTGGTGGAGAAGCGCAACGAATTAAATTAGCATCGTTTTTATCCAAAGGAACCAACGCCCCTTCTACCCTATTTATTTTCGATGAACCAACAACTGGTTTGCATTTTTACGACATCGATAAATTGATAATCGCTTTCAACGCGTTGATTGATCGTGGACATTCCGTAATCGTTATTGAACACAACATGGAAGTCATCAAATGTGCGGATTGGATCATTGATTTAGGTCCTGTTGGTGGTGAAAATGGTGGAAAAATTCTTTTTGAAGGAACTCCGGAAAATCTTACTAAAGAAAAAGACAATTCAACGGGAGAATTTTTAAAGGAAAAACTTTAATTCCATTCATATACTCATAAAATATTTCTAATTGAATTCATATTTTTTCGTATCTTCAAGTAATGAACAATACAAACCTATCCCTCGATTTCGATCCAGCAAGCTATACGGAGAACATTATCAATCAAACAAATAAGATCGTTTTTTTAACTGGTAAAGCCGGAACAGGAAAAACAACTTTACTTCGAAAAATTGTTAGCTCAACACACAAAAACACAGCAATTGTAGCACCAACAGGAATTGCAGCACTTAATGCTGGTGGAGTTACCATTCATTCCTTTTTTCAATTGCCATTTGGTTGTTTTATTCCTGAATTTGAGAGTCCGCAATCTGACAGTTACATCAAACACGAGAATAAAACGACGTTAAAGCGCCATTTTAAAATCAATAGTCAACGCATATCCTTAATTCGAAGTTTGGAATTATTGATTATCGACGAAGTCAGTATGTTACGTGCTGATTTATTGGACGCTATCGATTGGTCGTTAAAAACCATTCGCAAAAATAATGATTCATTTGGTGGGATTCAAGTTCTTTTTATTGGTGATTTGATGCAATTACCTCCTGTCGTTAAACGCGAAGAATGGCAATTTTTGAGCAATTATTACAGAGGAATCCATTTTTTCAATGCGCGTGTATTTGATTTCGAAAAACCATTATACATAGAACTTGAGAAAATTCACCGTCAGGATGATCACGTTTTTATTGAACTGCTTAATAATCTCAGGAACAATCGCATAACGAATGAGGATTTAACTTTATTGAACAGACACGTTAATCCCAACATTTCCCAAAAGGAAAAGGAAGGAATAATATCGCTTACAACACACAATTCCAAAGCCGACGAGATGAATGCCCAAGAATTAGATTTATTGAAAGGCAAATCTTACAAGTACGATGCGGAAATTACAGGAGAATTTAATGAAAACCAATACCCTTTGGAAAAAACGTTGGAATTGAAAGTTGGAGCTCAAATTATGTTCATTAAAAATGACATTTCTTTTGATAAGAACTTTTATAATGGAAAAATTGGCTTTATTGATTCTTTGTCAGACGATGAAATTACTGTTTCATTTCCAAATGAAAAAAAGAAAGTTACCGTAGAGCGCTATGAATGGGCGAATATTCGTTATGAAATAGACTCGAATACACAAGAAATAAAGGAAAAAGTGATAGGCACATTTGTTCACTTTCCAATTAAACTTGCCTGGGCTATTACGGTTCATAAAAGTCAAGGCTTAACCTTTGAAAAAGCAATTTTGGATGTTTCTGAATCATTTGCTCCAGGCCAAGCCTATGTTGCCTTTTCCAGATTAAAATCATTGAATGGATTGACACTCTTGAAACCATTACGTTTCCTTGGTATGTCGAATGATGAGCAAATTTTATCATTTTCCAACACGAAATCCGAGCAACCAGAATTGAAAATCGAATTAGAACGAAACAGCTTACTTTATCTTCATAAAAAAATAAAAGAGACCTTTGAATGGTATGATTTATTTAGCGAATGGTCTAATCACCATGTAAGCTATAAAACAGCAGGCATTAAAACAGAAAAGTTCAAACATAAAACGTGGGCTCAAACGATTTTGATGGAAATTGATTCTACCATCGAACCAACAACCAAGTTCAAAATTCAAATTGATCGCTTGTTTTCATTGGAAAAAGTTGATTTACAATTTATTTATGAGCGAATTGATGCGGCTTACAACTACTTCTTCCCGATACTGAATAAAATTTTAGACAAACTATATGAGAAGATTATTTCCTTGAAATTGATTAAGAAAACGAAACAATATACGGATGAATTGGAGTTATTTTCAGAATTATTGCTTCATAAAATCATAAATCTAAAAAAAATCAAATTGTATTCAGAAGCCTTATCTGCAGGGCGAAGCATAACCAAAGAGCTCTACAAAACATCAGAGATAGAAAATTATCACATTTCTAAAATTGCAACAATTCAAAATGTAATTCGAAACAAATCAACAAATTTAATCGATCAGCTCGATGGATTTAATCGAACCCCAGACATCAAGATTTCAAAAAAAACAAAAGAAAAAGAAGTTAAAAAGTCAACTTACGACATCACACTTGAACTTTTGCACGAAGGAAAAATTTGCGAGGAGATTGCCCGAGAAAGACAACTTTCAACAACCACGATTACAAGTCACTTCGTTCAATTAATTAAAGCTGAAAAAATAATTCTTGCAGACGTTATGGAACAAAAAAGAATCAATGAAATTTCCGAGTTGCTTTCCGACTTAAATTTGACTTCACTTACAAAGGTTAAGGAACAAATTGGTGATGAAATCTCGTGGGAAGAAATAAAACTTTATCAGGCTTCAACGATTATTTGATGATACTAACAATTCCTGTTTTATTTTCAGTTTGACCATCATTGAATTCAATGATAAAATAATACGATCCAACTGGCATTTGTTTTTCATCATATTTTCCATCCCAAGAATTGGTTTCATACTTTCCTTGTTGAGACTGAAAAATCACATTCCCCCAACGGTTATAAATGTAAACAATATTTTTAGGGAATATTGCATCAATTCCACCCAAGATCCATGTATCATTAACATTGTCACCATCAGGCGTAAAAGCTGTTGGAATGATTACATCACAATTTTCAAAAGTTATCGACACATTATTTGGCGCACTAACACAACCATTTTCTTCTTGCACGATGTAATAAGTTGTCGTTCCTAAAATATTATCAGGATGATAAGAATTTCCCGTTTGAATAGGATTTGATAAAGTTGCATCTGTAAACCAAGAAATCATTGCATTCAAATTACCAATAGCTACTAAGGTATCTGGAATATAATTTAAACAATAAGCAGAATCATTACTAACTTGAGGCGAATTTGGAATTGGGTTAATTATAATTGATGCCGAACCAAGATTTGAATTCACTTGACAATTTAAATCAGAAATCCCTGTTAAAATATATGTTCCAGCAGCATTCCCCAATGAAACTGTAGTTTGATTGATTGAAATACTAATTCCAACTCCATCAAGAGTATAACTTACATTAAACGGCGAAGATCCGATTAAATCGACTTCAATAGGTTGAATTACATCGCCATCACAAAAAACGCCTCCTCCTGTTATTGAGGCTTGAGGCAATTGCAATACTTGAATGTTCATAATAATTGAGCTATCACATCCATTTACGGAGGTGGTTGTTAACGTTTGAGTACCTGCAGCATTAAATGTCAAGCCATTCCAAACAAGCGGCAACTCGTTTTGACAGACAATAGAATCTAAAGAAGTTGAGAATATTGGTAGAACCGATAAATTTAATGTGACAATACTATCGCATCCATTGATTGAATTCAATGTTACCGTTTGTGAAGTAGAAGCCGATAAACTCAATCCATTCCACAAAAAGGGAGTTTCATTAGAACAAATCGTTACATTTTCTGACTCATTGTATACCGGATATAAACTCAACGTCAATGTTGCCAAAGAATCACACCCACCAACACTTTGAAGAGTAGCCGTTTGATTTCCAGCGTTTGAAAAAGTCAAACCATTCCAAATGTATGGTAATTCTGTTGGGCATACAGAAAGTAAGCTAGAACTTGATAATGTATTAGCAACTTGTAGTATCAAAGTAGCCAATGAATCGCATCCATTTTGGTCCTGCAATGTTGCGATTTGAGATCCAGGACCATTAAAAGTTAGACCATTCCACAAATACGGTATTTGCGATTGACATACCGTAATATTGCTTGAACTTGATTGTGGAGAATAAACCGATAAATTCAAAGTTGCTACTGAATCACAACCACTTTGGGCTATTAAATTAACCGATTGACTTCCAGCAGTATTGAATGTCAGTCCATTCCAAGAATAGGGTAAATCACTTTGACAGACGCCCAAGTTAGTATTACTTGTAATTGTGGAACTAACATTTAATGTCATATTCACAATTGAATCACAAGAATTAACTGAGTTCAACGTTACAGATTGGGTTCCTGGCGCATTAAAGGTTACTCCATTCCAAACATATGGAATTTGACTAGGACAAACTATTTGTGATGCGTTTACGGTGTAGTTTGAATTTACAACCACTGTCATAGCCGCATTGTTGGCGCATTGTCCCACTGAAGGAGTAAAAGTATAAGTAGTTGTTGAAGAGTTATTTATAGCTGGAGACCAAGCTCCAATTATTCCATTAGATGAAGTTGAAGGCAAAGAGAATGTTGCTCCTGAACAAATGGGTGCCAATTGGTTAAATGTTGGAGTTGTTGGTGAATTGACCGTAACTGTCATTGTTGCTGTTGTTGCACATTGCCCTACTGTTGGTGTATATGTGTAAGTTGTTGTTGCCAAATTATTGATGGAAGGAGCCCATGTTCCAGTAACTCCATTCAAAGATGTTGTTAGTAATGAAATCGTTCCTCCTGAGCAGATTGGTGAAATCTGGGTGAATGATGGAATTGTTGGCGCATTAACGGAAATAACAACTTGGTCAGAAACTGAAGGACACGGACCTGATGCGGTCAAAGTTAAGGTAACACTGCCTGAAGTAATGGAAGGAGTGTATACGGGATTAGTACTTGTTGCATTTGAAAATGAACCAGAAGGTGCCGTCCATAAAATTGAATTGGCTGATCCTCCAAAAGTACCTGAAAGATTAACGGTTGATCCAGCACATATCGTTTGATCAGATCCAGAATTCACAGTGGGTGTTGCGTTTACTAATAAGACCAACTGATCTTGAACAGATGGGCAGGGACCAGTTGCTGTCAAAATAATGGTCACTACACCTGATGTTATTGATGGTGTATATGCAGTTGATGCAGTATTATTACTTGAAAATGAACCAGAAGGAGATGACCAAGTAACACCTGTTGCAGAGCCACCAATAACGCCGTTTAAATTAATTGCGCCTGCCCCTCCACAGGTCGTTTGATTTGGTCCTGCTTCCACCGTAGGCGAAGCATAGACGTTGATGGTTTCATTATCAGTTAAATTCGGACAATTGTTATTGAGATTTACGGTTAATGTATAAGTCCCAATTGTGTTGACTGTTATTGACTGATTGGTGCTTGATGTGCTCCAGGAATTTCCAGTTGTATAGTTCGACGTCAACGTTGAATTATTTCCCGGACATATATTCAATGGTCCACCAGAAATTAAAGGCTGTGGTTTTATTTGAAACAGGGCTTTGTAATTGTTTCCGTTGTTATTGACGTAAATCGTATCATTACATGCTGTTGTGCTCGTAAAACTTCCAGGAACAGCATAATAAACCTCAAGGACATAATCTCCTGGAGGATAAGTGGTTAAGTCAATATTATAATTTTCTTTTGCCCATTTTTGGTCGGAGGCGTTAAAACAAGGTCCACCTGTGGGAAATTCATCCGCAGTCGGTCCAACCACACATGATTCTTTAAATGGCAAATCCAATACAGTGAAATTTGGTATTAATGGCTGATTTCCAACGGTATAAACTGTATAATACAACTTTGAACCACAGACATTTGCTCCAGGATTTTTAAATGTCTTAACCTCCCCACCGCGAAGGATTAGTGTATTTGAATTTTGAAAAAATGGTCCAAAATTGCATGCATTGAATAAAACACCATTTGGGTTTATTTGATCGGGTAAATTTGCCCATGTAGTATTATAAAACTGATTGTTAATGCAATTTTCAATCATTGTAGCGGAAGCAAAAGTGCCAAAGTTTGAACAAATACTTCCAACAAACACAGGAATCGTGTCCTTGCAATCAATACTCGATGTCACAACGCAATAGTAATTTCCTGAACACAAATTCGTGGCAGTAGCAGCAGTTTGACCGAGCGGGATATTGAAATTATCAAACCATGCATACGTATACGGTCCGATTGACCCTGTAGCCGAAATGCTTGCCGAACCGTTACACGTGCAACTTTGTGCTGTAGTATTTGTAATTGTTAGTGATAAAGGCGGAATAGGTAAGCAATTATTATTAAATTGAGCGATGTATGCAGAATTCAAAGCGTTATTTGGAGATCCGGGTGTTTGGTCATTTGAGCCGCACGTAGCAGCATCAAGAATGGTTTCGTTGTCAGCGCAACCCTCTGACCAATTGGATTGACTAATTGGATTTCCGCCATTGAAATACCATACATTATTGGTTCCATTTCCTGCAAAATAAATCTGAGTGTTAAGATTAACATCACCATAACATAAAGATGCTACTTCGCAACCAGCCAAATTTACCAAACGTACACAATCGCCATCGTTTCTCATACCAATTCGACTCCAAATTCCACCAGCAATCCATCCTGTTGTTGGATATGAGCAAGCTATTGCTCCAGGTGTATTAGTGTTGTTATCAAAAAGTTGAGTATTATTAATAGGTATTACAAGTCTACAATTGTTATCCGTCATAGATAAGTCAAACGGAGGTAAGCTTGTATTGGGTTGAGCATTGTTATAAACTGTAATAATTGTACCTAATGGAACGCATTGCCAAAAAGGATCATACGAAAAGCGATTACACCCACCAGCAATGCCATCAGGACCATGATAACCATTATTATCATCAATGATCCAACCTCTTATATCTACGCATGGTGGTGACGTATTTCCACAGTCATAAAAAGGATTATCATCAACAACAATAAATTCTATATATTCTTGTTCATCAAAGGGTCCGTTTGAAAATTCATTGATAATAAGTGTTTGAGCACTAAAAAAACCGGAAATTGAAACAAAAACAAACGCGATAAGAATCCAATTAATTTTTGCTTTCATTTTGAAACTACAATTTTGGAATGCAATTTACAAAGTAAAAACTAATTTTTACAATAGTAACCAAGTTTAATCAGGCGTTTTTTTTTGGAGCAAAGCAAATTTAATTTCCCAACTGAAATTTAAACCATTTTCCCGAATCTTTCAAGTAGCGTTTTCGCGTTTTATAATCTACATAAATAAGACCAAATCTTGGCGTAAAGCCTTCTGTCCATTCAAAATTATCAGTTAGACTCCAAACCAAATAACCTGATACTGGAACACCTTCTTTCTTTGCTTTCAATACTTGATTCAAATAGGAACGAAAAAAATCAATTCGCTTGGTATCATGAATCTGTTGTTCAATCAATTGATCATTAACACAAACACCGTTTTCAGTAATTACGAAATTTTTTATTGTTTCATATTTCGAAAATTGTTTTAAAATTCGATAAATTCCCTCGGAGTAAATTTCAAAACCCATTTCATTTTGTGGAACTTTTCTTCGTTCTGCACTTATTTGCCTTGCCCATATCAATGGAATGAAAGGACTTCTTTTGACGACGACTCGAAAGTAGTTTTGTAAACCAATGAAATCAAAATCGAATTTTAGTTTCTCATCGTCACCTGGAAGTTGATAGCGCCTTATTTTTCTAAGAATTGGAAATTCTTTTTGGGGATATCCCATACCTAAACTCGGTTCAATAAACATCCGATTCAACATGGCATCCATACGTTCAGCTGCTGTCTCATGTCGTTGCTTCCCCTTATAGGGATCTACAACTGAACAGCTGAAGGTAGTTCCAATTATTGCATTAGGCAATTCATTTCTTAAAACCCTTCCACCTTCCGCCATTGCAAGACAAGCATAATGAGTCGCCTTAATAAAAGAGTTGACATTTCGTTTTCCAGGAGCATGGTAACCTATCAAATAACCTAAACCAATAAAAGCGGCAGGTTCATTAAAAATCATCCAATATTTTACTTTATTTCCATATTCCCTAGCACAAAGTCTAGTGTATTCTTCGAACCATTTAATTACGTCGCGATTTGCCCAGCCACCTTTATCTTGCAATTTCAATGGAAGATCCCAATGATACAAAGTTACCCATGGCTGAATTCCTTCTCGTAAACATTCATCAATTACACGATGATAGAATTCAATTCCTTTGGAATTTACCTCACCAATTCCATTCGGTAAAATTCGCGACCAAGAAATCGAAAAACGAAAAACTTTGAAATTCATTTCTTTCGCAAGCCGAATATCTTGTTCAAATTGATGATAAAAATCAGTGGCGAAATTTCCATTTTCTCCGTTTTTAACCTTTCCTTTCTGAGTAAAATCATCCCAAATAGAAGGACCTCTTCCATCCTCATTCCACGCACCTTCTGTTTGATATGCAGCAGTTGCTGTTCCCCAAAGAAAATTTTCACCAAATGAACGGAATAGTATCATATCTGAACTATCAGATTCTTGAGCAATTAGTTGATTGCCGAAAAAAATAAATAAAAATAGATTTCTCAAAATCGCTTTTCTAATCGAGTGATCTGTTAAACTAATAAAAACAGAAAAGGCCTTGTTTCCAAGACCTATTTTCAGCGGAGAGTGAGGGTGTAGAACCTATGCTCTCTATTGCTTGCCCCATAAGGGATTTATTTTTAAAAGTCGCAAACGCCCCGAATGACGCACCTGATAAAACATAACAAAATAGGTCAATTCGTGTCAAAACAAATGTACGGATTTATAGGCTAATGTAATCCCTCTGTTGTTCATTTTTTGGTATGCTCTACCCTGTTTTTTATTTCAAATTTGTCCTAATTTGTGAGCTGTCAAATCCCATGTATTGACAAAATTCTTCTATGGTCAATGGTTGGTGATGGGCTTTGTTGAAGTTGGCTTTTATCTTTTTAAGTAGGTTTCTGGAATAGCGCTCACTTCTCCCGGTTACGATCATGATGTCTTTTGGATATATGACTACTCGTTGCATGCTTTAATTCGTTTTATGCTGTTTTGCTTTTCACGATACTCTATCCTGCCTTAATTCATATAGTATCTTGCTTTCATCTTGAGGATGAAGCGACTATGAAGTGAAATAAGCTTTATTGATTTACCGTGGTTTTACAAATGTAAGGTGTTTTAGTTGAACAACTTTGGCATACTTCGGCATATTTAGTAACAATGGGTTTTGAACGGCTGTGGTTCTAAGATTGGATGTGTTTTGGGCTGTACTTTTGGTTCATCTGATTTCAACTCGCGAGGAAAAAAGGATGTCGGCTGAGAGGGTCTCAGCTGTGAATTATTAATCAAAATACACTTTAAAAATGGCAAAGCAAATTGGCATTATTAAGTTGAAAGGCACCATCGGGGATTTGTCTTTCTACAAAACGAAGGACGGTCACTTGGCTCGTGAAAAAGGTGGTGTGGATGCAGAGCGTATCAAAA
>CAZHOW010000020.1:0-36546 GCA_964534395.1 uncultured Lishizhenia sp. | reverse complement strand
CTATTAACAGTAACATCAGCCCCGACAGCAGGCACGTTATCAGGCACACAAACGATATGTGTTGGAGGGACATCAACATTTAGTTCCACCATAGCAGGCGGGACATGGAGCAGTGGAACACCATCAGTTGCGACGATTAATGGATCAACAGGAGCTATCTCTGGCTTAACGGCAGGAACATCGCTGATGACTTATACAGTTGCAGGAACAGGAGGCTGTGCTAATGCAACAGCGACATTACTATTAACAGTAACATCAGCCCCGACAGCATCTATATCGGGAACATTAACAATCTGTTCTGGTCAAAGTACTACCTTAACGGCAAGTGGAGGAACGAGTTATGGATGGTCATCAGGTTTAGGTAATACTGCTACCAGCTCAGCGATTACAACAGCAGGAACATATACAGTAACGGTAACAGACGGAAATGGTTGTACGGATACAGAAAGTGCAACGGTAGTAGTAAATCCAGTTATCACCTCATCCTTCACTCAAGTTGGAGAAATTTGTTCAGGAGGATCATTTAGTTTACCTAGCCAATCTAATGAGGGGATAACAGGAACTTGGTCACCTTCTATAAATACAAATTCAACTACCAATTATGTGTTTACACCAGCAATTGGACAATGTGCAACATCAGCGTCAATGACTGTATCTGTGACACAAACAATCAATCCACAGTTTTCTCAGATTTCACCTATATGCTCAGGAGATTTATTATCGAATCTCCCAACAATTTCAAATAATGGCATTTCGGGAACATGGTCTCCAGCTATAAATAATACTGCTACAACAACCTATACTTTTACCCCAAGTCCTCTTCCAGGACCTGATTGTGATCAAGCAGTTTTAATTTGCAATCCAAATCAAACAATTACGGTATCAAGTTTAAACGGAGCAGGAAATAATGATGAAGAACCTGAGTCTGGAAGTTGTTTGGATGTACCAGGCCCTAATGAGCAAAATTCTGCTTGGTTTATTTTCAATGCTGCTAACTCTGGCAACCTAACATTTGATATAATACCCAATTTACCTAACGATGATATAGATTTCATACTTTATCAGCTATCTTCAGATAATCCTTGTGGTCCTAGAACAATAATTCGATGTAATTCTGCGTCTTGTTTGAATACATTTGGAAGCACTGGGTTAAGTATGACTGATACGGATCTTACAGAGAATCCAAATTGTGATCCAGGTGAAAATGCTTATTGCCAATTTGTTCAGACAACACCAGGAGCCAAATATGCTTTGCTTATTAATAATTGTAATACCAATCAAGGTTTTACGCTTCAATTTAATAATGGTATTCCTAACCCTGTTTCATTCGGGCAAGCCAATTCATCAAGTAGTTTCTACAATGCAACAAATTGTATTGGACAATGTGCAACTACGACATCCATGACAATTACAGTGAATCCTGAGTTTAATTTAGTGATCGATACAGCTTTCTGTTCAAATATTTTACCAGTAATTTGGAATGGTCAATCAATTAATGGACCTGGAAATTATACAGCAAATTTATTATCTACAAACGGATGTGATTCTGTTGTAACATTGAACGTATTAATTAATACAATATCAGCAAGTACAACACAAACCAACGTGTTATGTTATGGTAATACAACAGGCTCAATAGATTTAACTGTGTTAGGAGGCACATCACCATATTCGTATTCATGGAATACGACCCCAGTTCAAACCACACAGGATTTATCGAACTTACTGGCAGGAAGCTACACGGTAACAATTACGGATGATAATGGTTGTAGTACAACTGCAAGTGCAACGCTAAGTCAACCTGTATCAGGAATGGTAGCAAGTACGACACAAGTGAATGTTTTGTGTAATGGCAACTCAACAGGCTCGATTGATTTAACAGTAACAGGCGGCACAGGAACATATACATATTCCTGGAACACAACCCCAGTTCAGACGAACGAGGATCTTACAAATCTACAAGCAGGCACTTATACAGTAACGGTAACCGATCAGAGCAATTGTACAACAACAGCTACGGCAGTGATAACAGAGCCAACGGCACCATTATCAGCAAGTACAACACAAACCAACGTGTTATGTAATGGCAATACAACGGGTTCAATCGATTTAACGGTAACAGGAGGAACATCACCCTATACGTATTCCTGGAACACGACACCAGTGCAAACAACCCAAGATCTATCGACCCTTGGAGCGGGAAGTTATATAGCAACTATTACCGATGATAATGGCTGTAGCTCAACTGCAAGTGCGACGATAACAGAGCCGGGATCACTTACGGCCACATTAGATAGTCAAATAAATGTTACTTGTTTTGGAGGAAATAACGGATCGGTTTCCATAACACCACTAGGAGGTGTTGCGCCCTATACAATTTCCCCAAGTCAAATCAATATATCAGCAGGAAATTATATTTTTACAGTTACTGATGATAATGGATGTCAATTTCCAGTCAATGCTCAAATAACTGAACCACAAGCAGATTTATCAGTTTCTTTATCAAGTCAAACAAACGTTAGCTGCAACGGACTCTCTGATGGTTCTGTAGCATTGTTAATATCAGGAGGGACATCACCCTACACTACAACACCAGTAACTAATAATTTAGCAACTGGGAATTATACTTTTACGGTTACTGATAATAACGGTTGTGCAGCTTCAGTTTCTTCTTTAATTACTGAGCCTTCTGTTTTAGATGCCCAAGCAAATAGTACAATAATTACCTTTAGTGGTGGGACTTCGACTGTCACTGTCACAGCATCAGGTGGAACTTTACCTTACACTGGCACAGGTACATTTGTTGTAACAGCGGGTACTTACTCATACACGGTAACCGATGCAAATGGATGCTCAGATGTAGTTTCTGTAACCATTACCGAACCATTACCATTAACTGCAAATTCAATAGCGACGACCATACTTTGTAATGGTGGGACCTCTCAGATTACTGTTACAGGAAATGGTGGAATAGCTCCATATTCTGGAACTGGTGTCTACACTGAATCAGCAGGAACATATACCTATATAATTACAGATTTTTATGGTAATACAGCAAATACTACAATTGTCATTTCTGAACCAGCTCCACTTAATTCAACATCTACTGCTACCCCAATTTTATGTAATGGAGATTTATCAACCATAACAGTAAGTGCTTCAGGTGGAGTTTCACCCTACTCAGGAATTGGAATTTTTAATGAATTAGCAGGTTCGTATACCTACAACATTTCTGATAATAATGGATGCCCGACTCAAACTACTATCAATATTAATGAACCAAGTCAAATCACTGCAACTGCATCTATTGTTGATGTATTATGTAATAATGGATTTGGAAGTATTGATTTAACTGTATCAGGTGGTGTTGGCTCATATAATGTAGTATGGAATAATACAATTAATTCGGAGGATCTAACAAATTTAGCTGCAGGTACTTATACAGCTGTCGTCACAGATCAAAACAATTGTCAGGAATCATTTCCTTACTCTGTTATAAATTCTTTTGCAGCAACACCTGTTTTGATAAACAATGACGGAACAACTCTATTGACATGCACAACTACAAACATTGATTATACAGTAAGTAATGTCTTAACATCTTCTTGGAATGGTGGGTTGACTCCGAATGCTACAACTAATTCCTTTGATAGCCCTGGTCAATACATTTTAAATGCCACAGACGGTAATTCTTGCCCGGTTCAATTTACAATAAATATAACTCAAGATATTAATCCACCATCGACCTCAATAGTAAACCTCACAAATACCTCAATACTTACATGTATTAATCCAATAATTAATATTCAAGCAGCTGGAGGGGTTTCTTATCAATGGTCTAATGGACTTGGGTCTAATGCCAATCAATCGTTAACACAGGCAGGAACTTATACAGTCACCGTTACAGGCGCAAATGGTTGTACCTCTTTGGAATCAATAACCTTAACGAGCAATCAGACTTTGCCTACTGCGATCATCACCAATAATACTGGTTCAACTAATTTACATTGTAATCAAACACAAATAAACGTAACTGCTTCAGGTGGATTATCTTATCAATGGAGCAATGGGTTAGGTTCAAATCCGACAGTAAATTTAACTTCAGCTGGCACATATACAGTTACCGTAACGGCATCTAACGGATGTACTGATACCGAATCTATCACCATTAATCAAGTTGCTAACCCTACCGTAACTGTTAGTTCAATAACCATTTGTTCAGGAAGTACTGGAACTTTAACTGCAGTTCCTTCAACTCCAGGAGGATCCTATGTATGGACGCAATTGCCAAGTAATAATGTTCTCCCAGTTACATCTGCATCTGTTAGTGTTAACCCAACTACTAATGCAGTTTACAATGTGCAATATTTTGATGTAAATAATTGTCCTAGTAATACTGCCATGGCAAATGTTGTAGTCACTCCGACACCAGTAGTAAATGTGAGTGGAACGACAACAATTTGTTCAGGAAATAGTGCTGTAATAACTGCTAATTCATCTCTAACGGGCGCAGGAGGATTTTACACTTGGAGTCCAAATACAAGTTCAAGTCAAAGCGTTACCGTTACACCTAATATTTCAACAACATATTCGGTCTATTACACCTTGAATGGATGTCCTTCTAACACAGCTAATCATTTAGTAACGGTATATCAAACACCAACTGTTTCAGTAAACAATATTGGAATTTGTACAGGTTCACAAGGAACATTAACAGCTACACCAAGCGTATCAGGCGGAACGTATTCATGGAATACGACTCCTAATATCTCAACTACTCAAAGTATTACGCTTCAACCATTAAATACGGTATCTTATACTGTTGTCTATACTTCCTCTAATAATTGCCCAAGCTTACCTGCCACTGGAACTATTACGGTGACGGATGTTCCATCAGTTCAACTTGATGATATTTCAGTTTGTGAAGGACAGACAGGCACGTTAACGGCGGTTCCCTCTTCACCAGGTGGTGTATTTATTTGGACACCCTCAAATGGTTCAAACGGAAGCACATACACTTTTTCTCCTACAGCATCAACTTCAGTTTCTGTAATATACTCGTTGAATGATTGTCCAAGTCCTTCTGTATCAGCTCAAGTAACACTTGTTAATACACCATCTGTTACTGTTAATAATATTGTAATTTGCCAAAACCAATTTGGTACTTTAACAGCGAATCCATCTACTCCTGGCGGAACATATTTATGGTCGACCAATGAAACAAGTCAATCAATAAGTGTTAATCCTCAGTCTGACTCAACCTATTCAGTTATTTATTTCCTCAATGGATGTCCAAGTCCTCCGGCTGCAGCTGCGGTATCTGTGGATCCGATTCCTGTTGTTACTTTTGATGTTGATTTTACAGAAGGATGTCTGCCATTAACCGTTAATTTAACTAATACAACCCCAAACACACAAAATTGTACTTGGAATTTAGGAAATGGAGCAACATTAAATGAATGCGATAACTTAAGCTACACATTCCAAAATCCAGGATGCTTTGATATTTCATTGACCACTGACTCACCAAATGGATGTTCAAATACGTTAACATTAAATGATTTAATTTGCGCTTATCCAACTCCAAATGCAGATTTCGTTTTATCGACAAATGTAATAGCAGAGGGAGACAACACAATTTACATTCAAAACACTTCTTCTGGAGGAATCGAATATGTTTGGAATTATGGCGATGACACTGGAGACACCCTTTTTAATCCTGAAAGTCATACATATGGGGCTACTCTTCAAGAATCATATATTATTTCACTTATTGCTATTTCGGATCAAGGATGTATAGATTCTACCTCTCAAATTATAAAAGTCTCAGATGATATTGTATTGTTTGCCCCAAATACGTTTATTCCGAATGATGATGGTCTAAATGATATTTGGATACCTGTTTTTTCATCAGGATTTAATATCGAGAATTATGAATTAACTATTTTTAATCGTTGGGGACAACTAGTCTTTATAACAAATGATATACTTCAGGGTTGGGATGGAAAATTCAATGATAATTGGGTTCAAGATGGTGTATACATTTTCAAAATAGAATTCCAAAATTCCAAGGATAAAGTAAATCAATCTCATACTGGTCACATCAATCTGGTAAGGTAAAAAACGAATCTTTTTGTGTTTTCTGGCAATTGCTTGACAGGCAAGATTCTATGAGATCGAAAATTTCATTATGAAATTACTCGCCTATGAATAACCTTATCTTATTAAATTTTAAGCGAAATATCTGCTAAAAAATAAGAGTAATCTTTTATTTCCCATTTTAAGCCTAAATTATCTAGTACAAATAGAACTTCTTAGATAAATATATTCAAATAAGTTTAATCGTTTAATGTCCAGAATTTTTAATGAAATTATTTTGGAACAATATCTTTATAAATTTCAACGATAACTATATTGTAATAGACTGATTTGGGTGCAAAAATGAACCTTTATAATTTAAAATACCGATTCTATAATTTTTAGATCTGAATAAGCTCTACAGCAGTTTGACTTTCAATTTCTCTGTGACCAAAAACTACAATTACATTCACAAGTCATTTGTATAAATCAATCAGTAAAAAAAACTTTCAAATTATAAATTATCATATTTTGAAAATCCCAATTAATTGGATAAACTCTCATGATTATTACAAAAATATTGTCTTTTGACATCTATTAAGTGGTGTCAAAAACAGAATTCAATTGGATACTACAACTTTAAAAAATCTTCAAAACCAACAATAACAGGTTTTTGTACTGTTGTATTCTTATCAAGAATTTTCTCAAATGCTTTTATATTTCCAGCTTTGATTTTCTCAAATTCACTTTTCGCTGTTTCAAATTGTTTTCTTAATGAAGCGACGTTCTCTAATTGTGTGGATGAAGGAGCTCCATAATAGGAAGAAATTGTTCCGTAAATATCATTCAATTTTTCTCTTAATTGAGGCTCACCAGCTCCGACGTAGTTGTCTCCTTTAGTTACAACCAATTTATCACGCAATGCATCTAATTCAATTGCAAGTTTGTCAACGGTTTTATTGGGTGCACTGTTTTTCTTCTTGAATTCTTCAACTTTTTCGTCCCATTGATCAATTTGGTAAACGAAGTAAGCCAAATCTTGAACGAAATCAAAAAGCTCTTTTGTTACACGATGTTGTTCGGTTCGCTCGTTTAGTGAAAATGTAGAATTAGGGTCATATTGAACCTCTATTTCCTTCTCAAAAACCTCACTTCCTTTAGAAATTTTCACTTTGTACTTTCCTGCCTTAACCGTTGGCGCTCCGGCTGCAGAAAATCCTTTTCCTTTGGCCACTTTTGGAGCTAGTGCATTGAATCCCCATTCAATCGTGTTGATTCCTTTTTGTTTGCCTGCTTCTAGTTTTGAAACAAGATTCCCGTTCATATCAACGATTTCTGCAGTCATTTTACCGAACGTATGTCGCTTTGGAAGGAAATAACTTATTTTCGCATTTGAGGAAGGGTTATCGCCAACAAATTGATTTTCAGAGGCAGTTCCACCAAAGTTACTTTTTTCACTTATTGTGAAAGGTTTCGTTTCGAAAAAGGTCAAATTAGATTTCAACAGGCCTTCACTGATATTTCGAAGTGGAGAAATGTCATCTAATATGATTATTCCTCTTCCGTGTGTTGCAGCTACAAGCGAATTCTTCTCAGGGTGCAATTCCAAATAGTGAACGGCTACTTTCGGGAAATTATTGGTAAACTGCGACCAACTTGCTCCGCCATCCAACGAAATATGCAAGCCATTTTCAGCACCAATGAAAAGTAGATTTTGATTTTTGTAGTCTTCTTGAATGTTGCGAACAAACGAACCGATTTCCGATGTAGCAATTGCTTTCCATGTCTTTCCGAAATCCGTTGTTTTATAAACGTATGGTTGGTAATCATTCTTCGCGTGCCCGTCAAAAACGGCATAGGCAATTTCTTTTCCGTGAACACTCGCTTCAATGTGGTAACACCATGTATTTGCAGGCAAGCCGACAATGTTCTTTGTCAAATTTGTCCACGTTTTTCCACCATCTTGCGTCAATTGAACATTTCCATCATCCGTTCCAACCCAAATAACTTGATCAGTTAAAGGAGATTCAGCAATGGTAAAAATGGTGCAATGATTCTCCGCACCGGAATTATCAGCTGAAAGACCACCTGATTCTTCTTGATTTTGTTTGGTTTTGTCATTCGTAGTAAGATCAGGAGAAATTTTCTTCCAACTATCGCCACGATCCTCTGAAATATGAACGAATTGACTACCTGCATACAAACGATTTGGTTGATGTTTGCTTGTCGTTATCGCAGCATTCCAATTAAAGCGCAATTTCGGGTCACCATCCACAGGATATGGTTTCACGACTTTCAATTGTTGTTTAGCCACATCAAAACGCCAAATGGCTTCAGCACCTTGCATTTCTGAGTATACAACATTTGGATCGGTTGGATGCGGATAAACTCGGAAACCATCACCTTGCCCAACTAATTCCCAATCCCTTGATTCAACACCACCTGGACTTGCCGACGGTCCAAACCATGAATTGTTATCCTGTAAACCACCGTAAACGTAGAAAGGCGATCGGTTATCTAAACTTACGTGATAAAACTGACTAAGTGGCAAATTCTCCACAATTTCCATACTTGATCCACCATCAAGCGAACGATAAAGTCCACCATCAGTAGCTACCAACATTTTACTTGAATTCGAATAGTCAAAAACGATATCGTGTATATCGGAGTGCATGGAGCCTAAATTCTTAAATGTTTTACCGCCGTCACGGCTAATCGAGCCAAAAAGTCCTGCTTTGGTCACAATGTCTGGATTCTTCGGGTCGACCGTAATTTTGGAAAAATAAAAAGGTCGAACGGTTAATGCAAAATCGCCATTCAAAAATTTCCAATTTGCACCACCGTCATCAGATCGATACAAACCTTTCTCCTCTTTTTTCTCTGCTTCCATGACCGCGTAAACGATTTGAGGATTGGAGGGAGCAATCGTTACGGCAATTCTACCCAATTTTCCTTTTGGTAATCCATTCTGCAATTTTTGCCACGTTTTGCCACCATCGATGGATTTATACAAAGCACTATTTATTCCACCTGAATTGAATGAATGAGCCGTTCTTCTGAATTCCCAAAAAGCTGCGTAAAGCACATCCGGATTGGAAGAATCCATTACTAATTCAGAACAACCTGTCGTATTATTAACGAAAAGAATTTTATTCCATGTTTTTCCGCCGTCTTCGGTTTTGTATACGCCACGATCATCGCTATTTCCCCACAAGGCGCCGAGGGCTGCGACATAAACAATGTTCGGATTTTTAGGATGAATTTGAATGGAAGCAATACGGTCTGTTTTTTCAAGCCCCATTTTCGTCCAATTTTTACCTCCATCCGTCGTTTTGTAGATGCCATCACCCATAGAAACACTGTTTCGTGTCCAAGTTTCACCAGTTCCAACCCAATAGGTATTGTCCGGATCGTTTGGATCAATCGTTACAACTCCAATGGATTGACAATACCCGTCAAATATGGAATTAAATCGCACGCCGCCATCTTGCGATTTCCAAACACCACCTCCAGCAGAACCGATTAATACGATGTTGGAATTCTTGGGATGTAATTCAACATCAGAAACACGACCACTCATCAAGGCTGGACCAATATGACGAGCTTTCAGATCGCCAAAAAATTCTCCTGCTATAATTTTCTCCTGCGACAAGGCAGAAAGTGACACACCCGATATGAGTGCACAAAACGCTAATCGAAACATACTTTTAAATTATTTCTTTGGAAACTTGAAATCTTTTTCGTCGAAAGTTGGGTTAATTTCAACTTTTTCAAATTGAATTACCTGCGCACCTTCATCTTTAATTCCATTACTGTTTGAAAATGCAATGTAAACGCCATTTACTTCTTGATAATCACTGAATTTTGCTTGTGAAATCTTTCCTTTCATTTCGCCTTCTTTGATTTCAGCCTCAACCATAACTGGAACGTTGTTTTCTTTGTCTAAATAGTAAAATTCAACATTCGGAACTTCTTGTCCTTCCACCAACACTGTTTTTTTCTCCAATTTGATTTTGTTGCATTCTGTCCCTTCTACTTTTTCAGTTCCAAGAAGCGTAGCAGTATAACCCAAAGATTTATAGTTGATAAGAGCATTTGGAAACTCTTTCATCGCACGTTTTGCATTTTCAGATGTTTCAGCAGTCCCTTCTTCCGGTTCCATCGTCATGAAATTGGTCGACCAACTTTTCTCACCATCGAAAGCGCCCATTGTCATTGTATTACCCATAAAAGTAACTTTAGTATACATACGCCCATCTCTCAACGTAACAACCTCAACGGGGATTTTCATTCCGCCTTGATCCACATTTGCGGTCATTCGCATTCCGTTTACGGCATCCCATTTGTTGCCACCAATTGCTTCGTGGTATGCTTTAATAATTTCATCAACATTTTGAGCAACAAGCGACTGAATAGAAGCAAAACCCAAGAATAAAAAGAGCAATTTTTTCATTTTCAATAAATTTAGTTATTCAAAGATAGTTTTCTTTTCCAATAAAATGGAAAGAATGTGATGATTGGTTTAGTAAGAGGATGAAGCCGATTTAGTTAGGTACGATGAATTACTTCTTAAAATTTCCAGCGACAATCAAATCTTTTGTCCCGTGAGTCCAAGAATAGAACCCTTCGCCTGATTTTACTCCTTTTTTGCCTGCGGAAACCATATTTACTAATAGTGGACAAGGCGCATATTTTGGATTTCCGAAACCGTCGTGAAGAACTTGAAGAATCGCCAGACAAATGTCCAAGCCAATAAAGTCTGCCAATTGAAGTGGTCCCATCGGATGAGCCATTCCCAATTTCATAACCGTATCGATTTCCTCAACACCTGCAACACCTTCGTAAAGCGTATAAATCGCTTCGTTAATCATTGGCATTAAAATTCTGTTGGCAACAAATCCAGGGTAGTCGTTCACTTCAACAGGGACTTTCGCTAATTTTTTGGAAGTTTCCATGATTAACTCCGTAACCTCATCTGAAGTGGAATAACCACGAATAATTTCAACCAATTTCATGACTGGAACCGGGTTCATGAAGTGCATTCCGATGACTTTATCAGCACGATTCGTAACTGAAGCAATTTTTGTAATTGAGATGGAAGACGTATTTGTTGCCAAAATCACAGTTGGATCCGTAACTTCATCCAATTCTTTGAAAATCTTCAGTTTAAGATCAATATTTTCTGTTGCCGCTTCCACAACCAATTGAACACCTACAACTCCTTCTTTAATCGAAGTATAAGTTTTCAAATTATTCAATGTCGCCGATTTTTCATCTTCAGTTAAAGACCCTTTCGCAACTTGTCTATCCAAATTCTTCCCAATTGTTGCAATTGCCTTTTCCAAAGCTGGAGCAGACACATCGATTAAATTAACATGATAACCAAATTGTGCGAATACGTGAGCAATTCCATTTCCCATTGTTCCGCCACCAATAACAGCGACATTTTTCATTTTTTAGTTTTTTGTTGAGCAAATATAACAACTTGGATTTTATGGAATGTCTTTCAAATTGGTAATAGTTAACAATTCACCGAGGAAAGCTTCTTAATATGCTATTAACGAAGTCTCTGATTTTGGGTAAATTTGTTTTGATGACGTCTTTTAATGTCAATTTCAAGTCAATTTTTAGCGAGACAAAGAATCTTGTTCAATTCTTTTTTTTTGCTTGGCTTTTGACCTTGCCGTTTGGCTCAAATATCGGTGGAGTTTCAATCGGTTTTTTGACCATTTACCCTAATTTGATAGTGACCTTAGCAATTTTGCCTTTTTGTTTAGTTGCTGTCAAAAAAATGAATCGTTTAGAATTATTAATTCTCGGTTTTTTAGTCATTTGGTTGGTTTATGCTTTAATTTCGAGCTCATTCAATGGATTTCCGCCCGAAGCTATTTTCGATGTGCGTTCCTTGATTATGCAATTTTTGTTTGGCTTCGTTTTGATTGGTTCATATCA
Source organism: uncultured Lishizhenia sp. (assembly GCA_964534395.1). Taxonomy (GTDB): domain Bacteria; phylum Bacteroidota; class Bacteroidia; order Flavobacteriales_D; family Crocinitomicaceae; genus UBA952. The sequence continues at coordinate 24,516 of CAZHOW010000020.1, read as the reverse complement.
TATCTTGGATAAAGCGGAATTTTTACGGATCATAAAATTGGGATTGAGGTGTTTTTTATTTGTTTTACTTTTCTCAGGAATCTTGGAATTTCTCACAGGAATTCACTTTGCAGGACACAAAACGGCTGAACTACTTCATTTGCCTGTTGGTAATACATTTTACGCCCCGATGTTTATTTACGACAATCAAAACGATTATTTGACCTATTTGATTTTTATCTTTTTGATTTTAAATATCATTGACGAAAAAATTCAAACTAATTCCTTGTTTCAAATTTTGGTTACGTTAGTCATTTTTGTCTTTTCGACGTATGCCGATTCCAATTTTGCGAAAATTATTAGTGGTGGAATTTTGGTTTTTCTCCTTGTTAAATCAGTGTTTTTTCATTTGAAAATAAACGGTATAAAATCCATTTATCCTTATTTGATTGGTTTGTTATTACTCGGAATCACCGTTCTTAATAATCGTATTTTTCTCGGTCCAAAATATGAAAATGGAGCAAATTATCGATTGAATGGGGTCTCGTTAATAGAAAAAAAAGACGGTCGAATAAATGTTGTTTCGGCCAAAGATAAACTTTCGAAAAAAGAACAAAAAATGTTGATCACCGAGCTTGACTCGATCAATACCAAAAGTCCAACTGGATCGGTGAATTTGCGTAAAAATCTAATTCTAAACGGAATAGATTTCATTCAGTCCGCACCCGTTCTTGGAATCGGAGCAGGTGGTTACGCTCAAAAATGTAAGGCGAAACAAAACAAATATTTTATTCATACCCACACTTCACCTCACAATTTCCCAATTGAAATCATTAGTCAATTCGGATTATTTGGTTGGCTTTATTTTTCGTTTTTGATTTTCATTTTTGTGTCCTTTTTTCAATTTCGAAATTCAATTTCTAATGCTGTAAAAATTGCTTTGTCTTTCTTGTTGGTTTCGCTTCCATTTCTTTGGATGATGCCGTCATCGTATCTCTATCTTACAATCAATTGGCTATTATTACCGATTTTAGCAATTCAACTGACCATTTTTCAAACCAAACGAATTGACGACTTCTAACAAGACATACTACCGCAATTTTTTGACGATGTTGTCTGGAAACACATTAAGTCAGTTAATTCCCTTTTTGGTTGCACCAATATTGTCTCGCATTTTCACACCAGAAGAATTTGCTGTTTTAGCCAATTTTATGGCAATCGTCGGTGTTATTGGGATTATTTCAACAGGTAGATTGGAGTTGGCCGTTCCGATTCCGGTAGAACACAAAAAAGCTCAGGAAATAGCTTTCACAGGATTATTCATTACTATTGCTTTAGGCCTTTTGAGTATCCTAATACCGATTTTCGCTTATCAAATCGGAGAACTTTACAACGATAAAAGTCTTCCGACTTATTTGTGGATGGTTCCTCTCGCCGTAGTTAGTTTTGGCTTTTTAGGATTAACCAATAACTGGAATTTGAGGCACGAACGTTTTCAATTATTGTCTATTGGGAAAATAGCTCAATCGTTGGTTAATAATGTATTGGCTGCAGGGCTTGGTTACATTGGTTGGGGAATCAATGGTTTGATTGTTTCTTGGCTCTTATCGCAATATGTGAATATTATAATTCTTATGGTTGGTGTCAATAAAAAAGTCAATTACAAAGATTTTAATTTGATCACGATAAAATCAACTTTGAAAGAATACAAGGATTTCCCTTTGATTAATTCGTTGCATGCTTTTTCTGATATTTTCATCACGCAATTTTTATTATTTTGGATTATATCGAAGTACTTTGGATACTTGGAATTGGGTCTTTTCGCCATGATGAACAAGTATGTAAAAGCTCCAATAGTATTAATTTCGAGTTCGGTATCTCAGCTCTTTTATGTTGAGGCAGGAAAAGCCATAAATGCTGGTAAATCATTATTTCCAATCGTGAAAAAAACAGTTCGAACATCGATTCTATTCGCTATTCCATTTACGATCGTAGTAATTGCATTAGGACCTATTATTTTCAAATGGTATTTAGGAAATAACTGGGAGGAGGCTGGGAAATACGCGAGGTGTATGGCTCCCATGTTGTTTATGTATTTTATACTTTCACCAATTTCAGGACTTCCTATTTTAATGGAAAAACAGAAAGCGGCTTTCTTAATTAGTCTTGGTGGTTACGCTTGCACGCTTTTTACCCTTTTCATTGGTCTATGGTTTAATTTAAGTTTTTTGAACACACTTTACCTTTATGGATTTGTTTATGCGCTTTTCTATTTGACCTTATTGATTTGGTATTATCAACTAATTAAAAAAGGAAATGAAAGTATTAATTAGTGGTTTGCCTTTGTTTTCAAAACGATTAGCGGAGGAACTTCAGAAATTCGATCCCGAGTCCAAGTATATTTTTTTAGATACATATAATTCCAAATGGGACCAACTCAAGTTTTTTCTTCAAATTCCCTTTTCAGATGTTGTCATTTCAATGAATGGAGTGACTGACAACAGTGGAAGTTTGAATTTGGTTTTGAAATGGAAAAAAAAGTTGATTCTTCAATGGATGGGGACAGATGCGTTGCTCGCAATGGATCGATTTAATAATAAAACGATTGAGCGTAAATATATTGATTATGCCACTAATTTTGTTGATTCCGAATGGTTGATGGAGGAGGTGAAGAGTATTCATGTTGAGCCTGAATACCAGCATTTTAAATCGGTGGTAGTTAAATCCAATCCAACAGTTTATAAACGAATTTCAGTAATGAGCTATGTTGCTGAAAATCGACAGGCATTTTATGGAATGGAACGCATCGCTGAATTAGCTAAAGCGTTTCCAGATATTGATTTTCAATTGTTTGGTTTGTCAAAATCAGATTTCCCAATTACTTCAAACGTACATTTAAATGGCTGGGTAAGTGCTGATGAATTTGAAAATCGCTTGCGTGAAACTCCAATTTTTCTTCGCTTAACAGAACACGATGGATTTTCAGTTTCGGTTATTGAAGCTTTAGGCTCTGGTTGCGAAGTGATGATGTCCTTGCCATTTGAATTGACTTATTTAGCAAGAAACACTAATGAAGCGATTGAAGGAATGAAGCAGTTGATTGAAAAGATCGAAAGTCGCGGAATGAAGCCCAACGAAGAAATGATGGATCATGTAAAAACACGTTACAATCCCGAAACTTTAGCGACCAAGTACATTCAAAAAATTAAGGAAATTGTCAACCAATAAACGAATAGCACTGATTACAACTTGGTTTCCGCCTGTAGAAAGTGTGGCAACAAATCGCATGTTGGCTTTTGCTGAATTTTTGAGTGAAGATTTTGAAGTGGAAGTTTTATGCTTGGATCAAAGTGAAAGGTCAATTACTTGGAACGATTCGATAAATGTTCATTACACTTCCTCAAATAAACTTTTTGAGCGATTGAAAGACAAACAGTCTGACGGCGCCATTTTGCATAAATTAAAAGTTGGCACACGAATTATTTTATCCAAATTCATTCGAAATCCGCTTTTGAAATGGCAAAAATCGACTTTGAAAAAGTTGGAGAATCTTCATGAAATCAAGCCTTTTGATTCCATTATAAGTTCTTTTAGTCCACAAGAGGCACATTTGGTTGCAATCGAATTCAAAAAGAAGTTTCCGTCCGTTACTTGGATTGCTGATATGCGCGATGAAATGTCAGCTAATCCGTATATCGATGCCACGACTAAACTTACACTTGAAAAAGTTGAAAAACAGGTGAACGACTATGCCGATGCCGTGACGAGTGTCAGCGAACCAATCTTGAGTGATTTCAAAAAATTACTACCAAAAGTTCAATTTTTCGAAGAAATCAGAAACGGTTTCAATCATCAATTCAAAAGGAATTTGAATGATGAAGTGAAAAATTCAGTCTTTACTTTGGGTTATTTCGGAACCTTTTATGGAAAACGCAAGCCGAACATTTTGATGCAAGCATTGAGTGAGTTAAAGCAAGAAAATTCTGATTTCGACTTTATTTTTGAAATTGTTGGAGCTCATCGTAATTTCTATATCCCACAAGAACTTCAAAAAAATATACTTTTATCGCCAAATTTACCTTATCAAGAGGCAATAGAGAAAATGGCCACATTTGATTGCAATGTTCAACTTCATCCGAAAAGTGAACAAAAAGGCATTTTCACAGGAAAATTATTCGATTACATTTCTGTTCAAAAACCAGTATTGGCATGCGTTGATAAATCGGATGTGGCTGCAAAACTCATCGAAGAATTTAATTGTGGATACGTCGCTGAATTTGATGATTTGGAAGAAAATAAAAAAGTTATTTTGAACGCATTCGAGGATTGGAAACAAAACAAAATTAAATTTGCCTCGAACGAACAAGTTGAATCGTTGCATCGAAAAGAACAAGTAAAGAAATTGGCTCAACTTATTCATAAAATCACAAAATGAAAATTTTGCAAGTCGGACCCAAGTCGGTGCATGTTTCTTCTTACCTCTCAGCATTAAAAGAAAGAGAAAAGGACATTTATTTGCTTTCTGAAGAAGCTTGTGATTTTGAAGGCGTAATTGAGGAATTTGTAATCTCATTTCGTCAACTTAAACCTTGGAAAGTCATTAAAAATTATTTTAAAGTTAAAAGACTAATTCAAGCATTGAAGCCTGATATTATTCACATCCATCAAGTAAATCGATTGGCCTTCGTGGTCGCTAAAATTGCGAAATCCTTAAACATTCGAGTTGTATCAACGGCTTGGGGAAGCGATGTCTTGCTAATGCCGAAGAAAAATATCTTGTATAAATTCATTGTTTGGTCAACTTTAAAAAATTCCGATGCCGTAACAGCTGATTCCAAGGATATGATTTCAGCGATGAAATCAATTGTGAACGAAGAGAAATATCTGCTTCTTCAATATGGAATTGACCCAATTGAATCAGCTGAAAAGGAAAAAATTATTTATTCGAATCGCCTGCACGAACCACTTTATCGGATTGATCAAATCATTGCCTATTTTGCTGAATTTTCGAAAACGAATTCCGATTGGAAATTAGTCATTGCAGGAACAGGAAGTGAAACTAGAAAACTTAAAAAACGTGTAAAAGATCTTGAAATCGAATCCAAGATTGAATTTGTTGGTTGGCAGCAAAAAGAGGAAAATAGACGGTGGTACACAAAATCTTCGATTTACATTTCAATTCCTTCAAGCGATGGAACTTCCGTTAGTTTATTGGAGGCAATGTCGGCTTCATGTATCCCGATTGTTTCTGACTTGCCGGTCTCTCAGGAATGGATTCGTCAAAATGAGAATGGTGTGATTGAAATGAATGGTAAAAATCCGATTGTGGATGCCTTAAAAATTAATCGAGAACAATGTATTTCGATAAATTCCCAAATCATCAAAGATAGAGCTACACGCGAAGCAAGTATAAATCAGTTTTTAAAAGCTTATTTAGGATAAAAGTTAATTTCGTTTCTTTCTTAACATCGATTTTACCTGAATTTCATTTTACATTTTTATCTTTACGCCTATTGAAAATCGATTGTGGAAAGAAGAAGATTTCTAAGAAATTTAACGCTAACTTCAGGTGCACTTGCACTGAGTAAATTTTCATTCGGACAGAAATCCAATTCTATTCGAAAATCAAAATTGGTGATTTTACACACCAACGATACGCATTCACACATCGAGCCATTTCCAGCTAATCATTCAAAATTCCCAGGAATGGGTGGCGTTGCGAAAAGACATAGTTTAATTCAAAAAATCAGAAGCGAAGAGGATCATGTACTACTATTAGATTGCGGTGATATTTTTCAAGGAACACCATACTTCAATACCTTTCACGGTGAGTTGGAAATGAAATTGATGTCAACCATGGGCTACGACGCAGCAACGATGGGGAATCACGACTTCGACATCGGCTTGGATGGATTTTTAAATGCCAAACGCTTTGCCAATTTCCCATTTCTTTGTGCCAATTACGATTTTTCCGAGACAATTCTAAAAGATCAAAACCAACCTTACAAGATTTTCAAAAAAGGTGGTCTTAAAATTGGCGTTTTTGGAATTGGAGTGGAGCTCAAAGGGCTTGTGCCAGACGATAAATTTGGAAAGACGAAATACCTCGATCCAATTGACACTGCGAATAGAATTTCGATGGAGCTCAATTCAAAAGGGTGTGATTTAGTGATTTGTCTCTCCCATTTGGGTTATGATTACCCGAATTCGTCGAAAGTTTCCGATCGCGTATTAGCTTCCAAAACCGAGTTTATTCATTTAATTCTTGGGGGACATTCCCACACTTTTTTGGATAAACCAACCATCGAAAAAAACAGCTTTGGAAATCCTGTTGTCATCAATCAAGTTGGTTGGGCTGGGGTAAATTTGGGACGAATCGATATCGATTTTGAGCGTGGATTATTTATCCCTAACTTAGTTGAAGTTAAGTAAGGATTTTGCATCGAATTTTCGCCTTTTTATTTTTAATACTCTTTTTTTTCTCCTGCACGAAAGAGGTGAAAATTGATATTCCAGGCTACAAACAACAGCTTGTTGTGGATGGAAACATTGAGGCGGGAGGGCATCCAATCGTGATTTTGTCTCAATCTGCAAATATTTATTCAGAATCATACATTACTGCTTATGTCAATTCGTTTGTCTCGGATGCAGATGTGAAAGTGGTAGTTGAAAACGATACATTCCAACTTGATTATATCTTATCAACAGATCTTCCTGTTTCATCACAGAAAAAATTGGCTGAAATGCTGCGCATTGAATGGTCTGAGTTACTTCAATTACCTATTCGCGTTTATTCTTCTACAAGTTTAATTGCACAAGCTGAAAAGACCTATGAATTAATCATCGATCACCAAGGAAAAAATTACACTGCTAAAACGTATCTGCCTGCACCAACTCCTCTTCAATCAATCTATTGGAAATTGGAACCTGAAACTGGTGAATATGGTTATTCTTGGGCGAGACTTCAAGATCCACCCGGACAATTTGACGCTTACAAGTGGGAAGTTCGAAGAATAAACAAGGTTAATGGGGAAGATTTGGATCAAACATTTCGGCGCGGTTTTGGCGCATATCGCGAGGATAGGTATTTTGATGGTTTGACCTTTGATTTTTATTATCAAAATCCACTCAAAAGAAAGGACAGCACGCACCTGGAAATCTACAAACGATATTACCGATTAGGAGATTCAGTCGTTGTGAAATTTTCCAAAATGGATAAGAAAACCTACGATTTTTTTGATAAAAAATCCGCACAAATGGAATCAAGCGATAATCCGTATTCAACGCCAATAAATATCCCAACTAATTTGACAGGTGGAGCATTGGGAATTTGGGCAGGATTTTCACCTTGGTATGATACGCTGTATTGCGTTCCTTAAGACGACCCGTCAGCAACTAATTCTCTGAAATTCGATTATCTTTGCCGAAAATTTTTCAGATGTCACAAAAACCGGTTCGCGTAAGATTTGCCCCGTCACCAACAGGTCCGCTTCACATGGGTGGAGTTCGAACAGCCTTGTATAATTACCTTTTTGCTAAAAAGAATAACGGAACATTTTTGATTCGAATCGAGGATACAGATCAAACTCGTTTTGTGCCTGGCGCTCAAGAATACATCATGGATGCGTTGAAATGGTGTGGCATTATGCCAACAGAAGGTCCAGGACTAGGAGGAAATTTCGGTCCATACGTGCAATCTGAACGAAAAGCGATGTACCAGCCTTACGCCGAGCAATTAGTTAAAGAGGAAAAAGCATATTATGCGTTTGATTCCGCTGAAGAATTGGAAAACATGCGTGAGCAAGCCAAAAAAATGGGTATGCCCAATTGGCAATACAACAGTGTTACCCGAACCTCCATGCGAAATTCGTTGACTTTGCCTCAAACAGAAGTTGATCGCTTGCTAGCCGAAGGTGAACCATACGTTATACGAATGAAAATGCCGAGAAATCGTGATATTCGTTTTCACGATATCATTCGTGGTTGGGTGGTTGTGAATACAAATAATTTGGACGATAAAGTGCTTTTCAAAAGCGATGGAATGCCGACGTATCACTTGGCAAATATTTTGGACGATCATACGATGGAAATCAGTCACGTCATTCGTGGTGAGGAATGGTTGCCGTCAGCGCCACTGCACGTGATGTTGTATGAAGCGTTTGGTTGGGATTGTCCTGAATTTGCACATTTACCTTTGTTGCTGCGTCCGGATGGAAACGGAAAATTATCGAAAAGAGACGGTGACCGACTTGGGTTCCCAGTTTTTCCAACGGATTGGACGACTTCCGAAGGTGAATTGTATTCTGGTTACCGAGAAAAAGGATACTTGCCTGGAGCTTTCATTAACATGTTGGCACTTTTAGGTTGGAATCCTGGAACGACACAAGAAATTTTCACTTTAGACGAATTAGTTGAAGCATTTTCATTGGATCGCGTTTCGAAAGCGGGAGCTAAATTTGATCCTGAAAAAACGAAATGGTTCCAACAACAATATTTGCGGGCACAATCCGATGACGAAATCGCGTTGAAATTGCAAGAAATTTCTGAGAATGAATACGATTTCGAAACACTAAAAGCAGTTTGTCATTTGATGAAAGAGCGTGCTACGTTTGCTCAAGATATTTTAACGGATGGAGCTTATTTGTTGGGGCGTCCTACCGTATTCGATCGTGAAACCATTTCTAAAAAGTGGAAACCAGAAACGACGGCGGTAATTGAAGAATGGAAAAATGAACTTGCTCAAATCAGTGATTTCAATTCAACCAATGTAGAGACTGCGTTCAAAGCGTTTTTAGAGCGAAAGCAAATGGGAATCGGTGCTGTTTTGTTGCCTTTCCGTTTAGCCGTAACGGGAGTGGGCGCTGGTCCGGGAATGTTTGACATTTCAGCATTTCTTGGTAAAGATGAGGTGATTGCTCGCATCGAACTTGGTTTAAAGAAAATCACTGAAATTCTCAATGAAGCATAAAATCGAGGTTAACGGCATAAAGTTATACGCCTTCCACGGATGCTTGGAAGAAGAAGCCCGAATTGGAGGTCATTACGTTGTCGACGTAACCATTGTTACCGATTTTTCCGAAGCTGCAAATAGCGATGATTTATCTAAAACGGTCGATTACGTCTATGTAAATGCAATTGTCAAGGAAGAAATGGCGATTCGTTCGAAATTAATTGAAACCGTTGGTCAGCGGATTTTCTCTCGAATTAAAAATGAATTGAAGGGAGTTTTTGAACTTTCCGTAAAAATCACGAAGCTAACACCGCCTATTAATGGTGATGTGGATTCAGTCGCGGTTGTGATTGAGGACTAAAACTCCCCAAATTAAATAGAAATCTTATAATTGACCCGAAGAATAAAAGCATCATTGGTTGAAAGAACTCGATCTCTTAAACCAAGTGATAACATCAATCGCTGTTTTTTGGAAATTTCAATGTCTGTTCCGATAAAATAACGCCATGCGTTAGTTCCTCCTGAGATTATGATTTCATCATCTGCATAAACAATATCACGGTTCCACCTGTAAAAGTGTTCCACTGAAACAAATGGAGAGAGTGGAAAATCTTTGACGTCATGTTTGAAGAGAATTTTATTTCTCAACATACTCGAATTACGTTTGAACTGATAACTATCAAATTGTTGCGTAATTACCCAATTTAGCTTTGTTCGCTTGATATCTAAAAACTTTAGAAAAGAAATATCTAGTCCAAAACTTACGCGATTATCATAAGTAAATGGCTTTAAATTTAAAGCGCTATTTCTGTTACCCACAATTGAATTTCTGTATTTGACAAATGTCTCAATTCCTTTATGCCAATTTTGAGAAAACTTCAACTCCACATTGGATTTATCAAATTCGCTCGTATTTTTCAAACGATATTCATAACCTAAATCAGCATTGAACAATTTATGAAAAGAATGACTTACCCCAATTCCCATCCAAGTTGAAACCTGGCTGTAAAACGAATTGGAAATCAATGTGATTCCAATGCAAAAGAAAAACCTTCTAATAAAAAACATTGAATATTCCGCCATCTACAATTTGTTTCTTTTCCGTGATTTCAACGGTTTTTGAAATTCGATTGAATTTGCCATTTTGGATTGTATCCTCAGATAAGGCATAAATTGTGTAGGTTCCAATTTGCAATCCTTCAAATGAAAATTTTCCTTCTTCATCCGTTCGAACTGAATTCGCTGAATACGTATTATCACCGTAGATAATGTAAACGCGTTCTCCAGCTCTTCCGAAAGAATCTCCCATCATATTTGGAGTTCCTTGATTCGACACATCAACTGAGAAAGGTGTTGTATAATCATCCGCATCAACCACTTCGCCTGAAAACTTAGATGTAACGGTTAAAATATCCTGTGTTAACGAGAGAACGAAAGGTAAATCGCTTTGTTGATTTATAGAATCTAAAGTTCGTTGTGCTAATTCAAGGTTCGAATCGCTGTAATTAAAACTTACTGCAATACCAATTCTTCCCTGCAATTGTGGGTCGGCAGATGAAATCCAACTCGGATTTTGGTAATAGATGTAGTAAAGTTTCGAACTATCTGTTGAATTTAAGAGCCAATAATCGCCGTGTTCAAGAGTTGCACCAGAAGAAAAAGAAATGGTTGTTACTTCTTTATCACCGAAAGAAAAATCTTGCCCAACTAATTTCCCCCGGATTGCTGATGTTCCTCCTGGTCCTTCAATTTTCTTACAAGACGCGAAAACCACGACTAATAAAAATAGATAAAATGATTGTTTCATGCTTATTTAATTAAGATTTTAGATTTTAATTTCAGTTGTTTTAGTTCAAAAATGTATAGACCATTTTCATAACTGGAAACATCAATTTGAACATGATTATTTACAGGTTGCTCCATAATTACCCTTCCAAAAATATCGGTAACACGAAGCATATCCGACTGAACTATACCTTTTATTTTAATTACTGAATTACTTGGATTTGGATAAAAAACAATGTCTTCCTTTAGATTATTATTCAATCCAAGATTTGGACAAGAACCAAACATGTTGTTATCCATCCAAGTAAGTCTTCCAACAACCCATGATTTCATATAATCGATTTCTTCTTGATACGTTTGTCCGATAAAGTTATTTGGCCAGACATAGGTTCCTAAAATAGGCCATTTGTTATAATTCCGAGATGCAGGAATTTCTAAAAAGGCAGCTAAACTGTCAATATAGTTTAATAGATATTCGTTGCTTAATACGCCATTTCTCAAGCTAAACCAACGACAATTAACCTCATCTGCATAAGCCGAATCTTCTAACATGCGTTTCCACCAAAATGGATTATCAAGTCCACCTGCGCAATAATTATTGAAGTCAATTTCCCAACCCGTTGTATCACCACCGTAACAATAATTTGCATTTCCCCAACCTAAATTAAAATCCCATAAAGGACCCGCAACTAGTTTTCCACCTTCACTAAACCGCTGTTTGTGTAGAAACGTAGAAATTCGATAACCATCGACATTTTTTGATAATTCGTTTACTAACATGAAATCTATAAAGGATTGAACATCAATAAACTTTCTAAAACCATTAATTGGATCTGAAAAGTTAACACCAGCCAGTGTGTCTTCCCAAGTCGTAATGTAATCCTCAATATAGGACAATTGCAAAGGATTTATCTCCGTAATTTCTGGGTCATGAAGTTGATAGTGGATGGGATTCGTACTTGGGGCACTTGCTAAATGTGGTGAAGTCCAAGCAATAATTCCTCCAGCGGTTGTTTTATCTATTTTTACAATATAGCCGCCAGTTAGCTCATTTTCCAACGTATCTTGTGGTAAAACCGGGTTAATATTAACTCGTCCTGGATTTATCTTGATTCGTTCCATGAAAACATAAACTCCGATGTATTCATCATTCAAAACTACTTCACACAATTTCGTCCTGGGAGAATAATTTCCCATTTCATTTCCAATATGATAGGTTAATACATTTCGAATTAAACTTTTGTCAGTGTAGGGCGCATACAAAATCCAATCATTATCGCTAGGAAAATCGAAAATGGAAACATTATAATTTGAAGAATCTGGTCCCCATGTTTCTAATCCGTAGGATTTCATTGGGAAACCATTTGAGGATGAGCCTCTTCGTTCGATACCTATTTCACCATAAAACTCATTAAATGGATCCGAAATTGAATTTACATTCCCTTCGCCATTGAATATTATTCCCATGGTCGCATGAATTTTCGGCTCATCTGGAATTTCGACACCATCTGTGTTCAATACCACGATTGGTAAAGTTGAGTTTGAAAATGTTACAGGTGTAACAAACCAAGTTGGGGTAGGAAAGTATGTCGAGTCTGATGTACTCACTCCAACAGAAAGAAAAGGCCGACAGGTTAAATCCGAGGAAGTAGCTGTTTGATTGTGTACTTCAACGCAGAGAACATTGGTGCCTTGTAAAAGCGTGGCTGGAAAATCTAAAATATCGAATAAGAATTGGTCGGGATATTGATTTTGATATAATTTGGCTTCGTGTGAAATTTCACCCAATTGATTATAAACAGGTTGCCCTGTTGAGGTGATTCCATTTCTAGCGATCTCTATTCCGTTCACATAAGCAACAAACGCGTCGTCATAATCCATATTGAGGATCACTTTTTTTATAACTGAAAGGTCACTGATTGAAAACTCCTTTCTTACAAAAACGGAAATGGAAGATGTAGGAATGACTGTATTATCGTCACCATCAGCAAATCCAAAGCCTCCAATTCCTGAATTCCAATTGGATGCATCAAAACTAGGTTGAATCCAATTCATTGAGGTGGATGCAGTTGGCACGGTGAAACGCCAAGCTGAGGAGTCATAAACTATGGTTTCGTAGTGATCTACTTGCGAATTTCCAGTTTTTAGAACACAAAAAAGGACTAGAATTAAGATGCAACCTCTCAATGTAAATAGTTTAAAGGAGGGCAAATTTAATTGTTTAAAAAGATTATTAAGCTTATGTTAACAGTAAATTATTAAAATTCTCTAGAGTTTGCATACAAACTATTTTTAGGTCTTTTGGTAAGTCGCTCGATTTCCATGGATGCGATGCTCCAAAAACGTGATCGGCATTTTCAATAATTTGCAATGGAACGTTTAATAATTTTGCATTTTTTTCGCCTTCGCAAAGCGGAACTGATGTGTCGTTACTGCCGTGAATAATACAAGCAGGTATTTTCAATGTTTCACAAGCTTTTCCAATGTTCAATTTATCTTGATTCTGATTGAAATCTTCGTAAAGCGAATAGAATTGGGGTAAGTTTTGCTTGGTTCTTCCGTTTTGAACATAGCGAACACCAGAATTTTTCCATTCATCTAGTTCTTTTCCAGAAGGAAATCGCGAACCAATATCTGAAATTCCTGCCCAAGAGGTGACGCTTGAAATTCGATTATCCATGTTAGCAGCTAGCAGTGCAATTCCACCACCACGTGAATGACCTATCAAATGAATCTTTTGATAGGAAGTGTTTTGGGAGTCAATCCAATTCAGAACTGAAATAACATCGTTCAATTACTTTGAGTAGGTATTTAAACCGAAAGCTTCTTCATCCGGGAAATCGATTCCATTTTCGATGGTTCCTCCGTTGTGTGAAAGATTGAACTTGCAAAATCCAAAGCCTTGTTTTGTGAAAAAATCTTGGACTAAATTCCATGCTCCCCAATCTTTGAAACCCATAAATCCATGTACGAAAACAATTATCTGATTATTGAAATTTTCAGGGATTTCAAAATCTATTAAACTTTCGCGGTTGTTTGAACCTGAGTAGGATTTATTTTTAATTGTAATCATGATAAATAAAGTTAAGAGTTAAAAGATAAAAGTTAAGTTTTTCAAACGCCATTTAATTCCGCTTTTTATCTCTTAACTTTGCGTTCTTAACTCACAAGCTTTCAACTCATTCCTCCTCCTCGTTTTCCTCACCCGGTAACTCTAGTGCTTGAACAGCTTGAATCGCATTTCCCGCAATTCCGCGAATGGAGGCGTGCATTTCTATTGTGTTGTAAATAACTTTTTCGAGTTGTTTTTCACGCTCCTTCCAGATGCGGTGCATGGATCGTTTTTCGGTTTCTAATCCATCCTTCATAGCTTTAAATCCTTCAACGATAGCCTCAATTGACATGCGAAAACTATTACTTGTCAAATAATCATAAAGCATTTGCATTTTGTCGCCTTTGTTGACCTGTGAGCCGAGCGCATTGTTGACTTGAATGATGGTTTCTCGTAAAACGCCACTTAGCGCTTTGAATTCTTCGTAGGTGCAGATGTAAACCCCATCTTTCATTCCCATGCGCTCCATTCCAGCAGGCATCACTTCGGTAACGATTACACCGATATCAGCGTCTTTTTCACGCATGTCGCCCTTAAGTTTTTCAATCCAACCAGCCGAAAAATCTTTGGTTCGCTTACTTTCGTAATAGATTTTACCGCAGTTTTGAGCATCGCGCGTATTTACGACTTGTATGCAATCTCCACCGCGAGCTCCTTTTTTAATTTCTTCAATGCTGTCAAGTGGAAACTGCGCTTCTAGCCACTCTTCGATTGCCAACTCTTGAACTTCACCTTGCAATTGCATTGAACCTTGTTCCTGCTTGCGTTTCATTTCTTCAGTAAGCTGTTTTTGGTCATCCAGTTTTTTCTGAAGCTCTTTGATTTTCAATTCGTTTTCCTCTTCGGCGGCACGTTTAATTTTTACTTTTTCTTCATTTAAAACTTCATTCAGTTTTTTTTGGGCCTCCAATTCTGCTAGTGATTTCGCCTCTTCTTTTTCTCGTTTTAACTTTTCGATTTCAGCTTTGGCAAGATTCAATTCACTGATTTTCTTTGTTTTTTCGTTTAATTCTTCCTGTAACTTTTGGAATTGTTCGGCTTGTTCCTCTGAAAGTTTATTTTTGACTTTTTCCTCGATTAAACGGCGTTCTTCCTTTAGTTTTTTATCTAATTTCTCCTGAAAAAGTTCGTTTTCCCTTTTTTTGGCAAGCTCAAAATTTTCCTTTTCCTTTTGAATTTGTTCCAATTGTTCCAATACTTTTTGTTGTTCCGCTAAAAGCTCTGTTTGATACTTCAATCGAATCTCTTCTTCAAGTTGATTTGTAATGATATCGTTAACGTTAATACTTGTCCCGCATTTTGGGCATTGGATGTGATTTTTTTCGGTCATAAATTAAGTTTTATGGTTTCAGAGGCGACTATAATGCCAGTTTTGAAAAACGTTACACTAAATTAGTTCGAATTTTAATTTTCCAATTAATGAATTATCAAATTGGCTAATCATAACAATCAAAACGGGATTTTTCATAAGGAAAAACATCCGCTAATTCACCTGAATAATAAAACTCAAAAGCGATGGAACCAAAAGTATATTTTGAATTTCCAACCTCGTATTCCGATCCACCAACACTTGGGTTTTTCTTCGGTTTTGATTTGGCGTAACCCAGGTTAAAAAGTGATGCTAATATCTCTGGACGATTGTCGATAGGAAATCCTGCTCGTTGCCATTGCATTTTAATTTGTTTCACAAAAAGCGCTGCATATAAATAGGAATAATAGTGATTATTGAATTGAACTAATCTCTTAATGCGGGTGTTCATTGTGTCGTTAATGTTATTTGTGTAATTAGTCAAAGTATCATAATCAAGTAGGTTGGCAAATTTTTTCCCAAGATAGAATGTGCTTGTTGAGTCTTTTAGGTAGTTTTCAATTTTAATTGCCGTGTTTTCCTTTATTCCCGTTACACCATAGGAAAGGTTATTTTCCAAAACTAAAACCTTCAGTGGCCCGATGTAGCGTTTGTAAGACTCACGTTTTGAATTGAAAAGACGAATTTGCTCTCCGACCAAACAAGCAACTATTAAACGAGCTTCTACTCCTGATGCATGCGCAGCTGAATCGATCCACTTTTTGTCCTTTTGCACCGCGATTCTGAAAGCTTTCCATTCTTCAATGTTCATCCACTCAAAAACACTCAATCCAGTCGTTTTTTTTCTTTTGAATCTTTTTTCACGTAGCTCTTGAATTCCTGACATATAATCTGTGTTATCCCTCAATCGAAGATCAACAGCATCAAGCATTTGTAAGGCGATTTTTTCATCCTTCGAATTTTGATAAGCTTCGAGAATGTATTGTGCGTTTTTTGGATAATATTCATTCAAGAGCAAAATGCGATTCAAAACCTCGTAACGGTGTCTCATCATGGAAACACTATCAACCTTGAACGATTGATTGTATTTGTCGTGCATTTCTTGAAAATAGCGGTTATTTGCATCAATTGAACCCGACTCATTGGTTAATTTGAATTTCATCGCAAAATACGTCATCGTCAAGAAAAAACCATAAGCAGAGAATCCATACAGTGCAATGTTAAATGGGACCTTGAACCACCTGCTTTGAAAAATTTTGCGCATTTCCGTTTTTTTGTACCAAAGATAAGGGGATTTTGTCGTGTAGGTTGATAGGATATAAGGAATTCAATAATCTAGCACAGAAGACTTGCCTCTAAATGATATTGGATATTCATACATTAAACTTTTTGGATTAAATAAGCTTATTTGGAACTTGCTGAATTTATTTTCTCCAATCGAATCAAAGCGATCACACATATGGCATAAGGAATTGTTATAAATTTTAGGTGTAAATATTCAAGAAACGATTTTGTTTTTAGCATAAAGCACATACTACACTGCAATTTTCAAACGTACACTAAGTGAAAACACATGGAAATACAGAAAGGAAATGTGTAGAATCAGCTACGTTTAATTTACTAGAATTAAAAAATAAATTTCTAAAAAAACTTAAAATATTTCGTTGTCATAGTGTCTTTTTTACATTTTTTATTCTAGTCATTATTTTGGTTGGTAATTGCATTTGTAAATTTTAAAAACTAGATAAACAGATAGATAAATCCAATTTAAAGAAAAAAAAATGATTTTTAATTGAAAAAAAGACATCAAAAATTGAAGAGTTTCGTTAGGCGTCAATAGTAAATACGATAGACTAAACTTGAAAAAAAATTTTGTAGCTCATTGATTAATAAATAACTTTGCTGGGCGATTGAGCAATAAATGATAATTCTTTTCTTTGAAAGGGTATTATTTGAAACTCAGGCAAGAATGTTACTAAACTATGAAACTTAAACTAAACTAAACTAAACATTGTTAACTAACAAATTTATTTTTTAACTATTTATCATTTTTTACGTAGAAAACACAATTTTTTTTAAATTTCATGAAAACAGAATCAAATCTTCAGAGAGGTCCTTTCTTCTCGATTAGCAGACTTAACACCAAATTTAATCAGTTATCGGATCGTTCAATTTCCTTGGTCAGGAAATCAGCTTTTCTTGTTTGTATTGGTTTGTTGGGCTTCAATTCTTGGGGGCAGATAGCGCAAAGGGGAACGGCAACTACTGCGACAAGCACAACAACATCTGTCACTGTTGCCAAACCCACAGGTCTAGCTGTTGGCGATTTGCTCATTGCTACAATCAATCAAGCTGATAATGATGATAATTCACTCTCCGATGCAACTTCTACTGGATGGCAATTAGTCGGGGGAGCGAAATTTTACACATCAGGAAGCAACGAGTGGTGGGGTACAGTTTTATACAAAATTGCAACGTCATCTGATGTAAGTGCTTCTAATTTTACGTTTCAGGGGGATAGCGATGCAAATGACATGCAAGCCAGTATTATAGCATTCTCAGGAGTTGATCAAACAAATCCGATTGATATCGCAGGTACTTTCACATCAAGTACTGATAATAATAGCTCACTTTCTGCGAACGGGATTACGACAACATCTAATAACGCCGCGGTAATAATGCTTGCAATGATTTCAGACAATAGAAGTTTTAATAGCGATTGGAGTTCAACATCTCCTAGTTCGTTATCAGAATTGTTTGATGTCCCTTTTGATGCAGATTTAGATATGGGTATTGCTGGGGCTTGGGCAATTAAATCAACAGCTGGAGAAACTGGCATTGGATCTGTAACGCTTTCTGGAAACGCACGTGATGGGGCAATTTTAATTGCATTAAAACCTTACATCCCTGGTGGTACTTATACAACAACTTTCACCTCAAACGGTACGTTTACCGTTCCTAGTTGTGTTTCGAGCCTTACCGTTGAAGCATGGGGCGGCGGCGGCGGCGGATTTAATGGAAATAGCAGTGGTGGTGGAAAAGGCGGTGGCGGTGGCGCTTATGCTAAAGGGACAATAAACAATGCCTCAGGGAACTATACAGTTACTG
Source organism: uncultured Lishizhenia sp. (assembly GCA_964534395.1). Lineage (GTDB taxonomy): Bacteria > Bacteroidota > Bacteroidia > Flavobacteriales_D > Crocinitomicaceae > UBA952. Next base: position 6,273 of record CAZHOW010000020.1, on the reverse strand, counting down.
TTGGCGTTGGTGGTGGTGAAAATACTGATGGTACTGCATCTACTTTTGGTTCAACTCTTGTTGTTGCTAATGGCGGAGGAAGGGGAGCAAACCAAACTACCAGCGGTGGAGCAGGTGGAACTGCCTCCACGAGCGGTGTAACAAATCCAACCACTTCAAATGGAGGTAATGGAGGTAATGGAAATAATACTGATGACGTTGGTGGCGGCGGTGGCGGTGCAGGTGGTCCAGATGGCGCTGGTATCAATGGTGCAAATGGCGCGAGTAACGTTGGAGGTAATGGAGGTAATGGAAATAATAGCTCAGGCGGAAACGGCGGTACAGGTGGCAACGAAGATGATGGTAATGATGGTTCAGACAACGCCTTAGGCGGTGGCGGTGGCGGCGGTGGAGACAATGAACAACAAGGTGGTGATGGTGGTTTTCCCGGCGGTGGCGGTGGCGGTGGTGAAAATGGCGGTGGTCAAGGTGCCGATGGTTTAGTTAGAGTGACATACTCTTTACCAAATAACCCAACTATTACCTTAACAAATACAACCGCTTCGGCATGTTTCAGTGCTTCGGCACAAAATGTAACTTTGGCATACTCAACCACCACAGGTTGCCCAAATCAATACAGCATTGATTTCACTTCAGGGATTACAGATGTGACAGATGCCAATTTATCTGGAAGTCCTATTACAATTACTTTACCAGCTGGATTAGCAGTAGGTATTTATAATGGAACACTGACAGTGAAAAATAGTACTTATGGTTTTGTTAGTAATACTTATTCAATTGCAATTACAGTAACAGCAGCAAACACCGCTGGAACGGCTTCATCAAATCCTACTTTGTGTATCAATACTGCTTTAACAAACATTACCCGAACAACAACTGGTGCCACAGGAATTGGAACAGCAACAGGACTTCCTGCAGGTGTAACGGCATCGTGGGCATCGAACGTTATTACAATAAGTGGTACACCAACAGCATCAGGAACATTCAATTATAGTATTCCATTGACTGGAGGTTGTGGTTCCGTTAATGCAACGGGAACGATTACAGTAACAGCTGCTCCATCAGCAGGTACATTAAGCGGAACACAAGCAATTTGTTCTAACGGAACAACAACGTTAGCTTCAACAGTATCAGGCGGAGCTTGGTCTTCAAGTAATACTGCAGTCGCTACAATTAATAGCTCGGGAGTGGTAACAGGTGTCGCAATTGGATCAGCGACAATGACATATACAGTTACAGGAACAGGTGGATGTGCAAATGCAACGGCTACAAGAGAAGTAACAGTTTCTCAACCAACTACATCAATCACAATTGATGGTACAACAATTGGAAATGGTGATTACTTGTGGAATGGAAACATTAACTCAAATGGAAATGTATCAGGAAACTGGTATGTTCTTAATAATGGAATTTACTCGGTTGCAAATCAAGTACCTCAAGAAAATCATGAAGTTTTTGTAGTTAGTTCCTCCCAAGCTGTGTCATGTGTTTCCAGCGATTTAACAATTCCAAATTCAGGAAATTTCAGGTCTGACAATATTTATATTGGTCAAAATGCAAATGTTACTTTAGGAAATAATGCATCCATTAATGTTAGAGGAAATTTTGTAAATGATGGTAATATTAATGCTGGAAATGGTTTAGTGAACTTTACTGGAAATTCAGCTGTGCAAATTATTCGCGGAACGGGAGCTTTGAATTTTTCGAATGTTAGAATTGCTAAGTCTCAGGGTGTAGTTCGTTTGAGTAATGATATTAGTGTTTCTGGTGCACTAGATTTTGAACAAGGAAACCTAGACTTGAATGGTAAAACATTAAACTATTCTGGAGGATTCGGAATATCTACATCCAATGGAGGTCTTATTGGTTCTGTTGCTCAGTCAAAATTAAATTTAACGGATTCTTCACAGATAACGGATGGTCTTTTTCAAAACGGTGAGATATATGATTTAACGATTGGTGATAGTGCAGGCGTTTCATCATCCGGTAGTTATACTATTTTGCATAGTTTAACTGTAGGAAATGGTGCAACCTTTACAAAAGAAGACGGTTATACAATTATCTTTAAAGGTAATTTAGTGAATAACGGTGAAATAATAGCCGGAACTTCTGGAGATATAGGTTCATTAATTTTTAATAATACAATTGATCAGACAATTAGTGGTCAGCAAATTTCAGTAGCTAAATTGGAGATAAATAAAAATACAGGTTTTTTAACTATTTCAGCTCCCGTTACTGTAACTGATACTCTTAAAATGACCAAAGGAGATATTGTAAACTCAGCATTGATAACAATAGGTACAAATTCTTCAAATCCAGGTTCGATAAGCCATAATGCAACAAATAGTGGAAGAATTACCGGAGCCTTAAGACGTTATTTTCCTTCAACACCTGGTTCTAGTGCGTATTTCCCTGTTGGTAATACTTCAAATACTCGAGGAGCAACAATTGCCTTTACTAGTTCACCTGGTGCAAATCAATATTTGACGGTTAAATACCAAGGAGGAGCTGCGGGAGGTACTGCACCATTGTATACAGGTCTTCCACTAACAACAGGAGATGGAGTTTTGATTCAGAATTTTGATGAGGAAGGTTATTGGGAAATTAACCCTACTGCAAATGATTATACTCAATCAATCAACACTACTCCATATACGATTACGTTGCAAATGAAAAACTTATCCAACGTGAATGATCGCTCTACCGTTCGTATCATTAAAGCTGCTGGTTCAAATAACCAACAAGAGAACCACAGAACATGGTCAGCATTAACATTTGGGCAGAGCCCGGTGATTGGTAATTCAAACTCTGATTTTACTGTAACAGGAACTTCAACAGGATTTAGCTGGTTTGGGGCAGGAAGTGGCAACAACAACCCGTTACCAGTTGAATTGGTTTCTTTCTCTGGTCTTTGCGAAGAAGGTGTAGTTAATTTGACATGGCAAACAGCTTCAGAATTCAATAGCTCTCACTTCAACGTAGAGAAATCAAGAGACGGTGAAAACTGGCAGTTATTGTCTACAGTTCCTTCTGCTGGAACATCAAATGAGTTAATTACTTACCAATCTTTCGATAAAAATGGAACTAATGGAAATAACTACTATCGTTTACGTCAAGTAGATATTGACGGAACAGAAAAAGTATATGATCCAATCAATGTTTCATGTACTGAGGAAACACCAGGATATTTTTCAAGCTTTCCAAATCCTTCTGGTACATCGTTCCAAGTTGTTGTGAACAACAAGGAGTTAATTGGAACTTGCACTTTGAACATGGTCGATGCAACTGGAAAAGTGATGGAGCAACGTGAAATTGAAGTAAATGAAGGAATTAATATGTTTGTCATCAATCAAGAATTGAATCCTGGAATTTATTTCTTAAACATCACAAATGGTTCGAAATCAACATCCATGTTGAGACATGCGATCAAATAAGATTTAGATTAATTTATACAAAGCGGCTGGGGAAACCTAGCCGTTTTTGTTTTGATACGTTTAAGTCTATGAATAGTAATCTGTTCAGTCAATGATGACCTAGTTACACCAACAAATTACAACCCCGTTGAATGCTCTTGTCCATTCTGCCTGAAATAGTGAAATAATCACCAAAAGATCTCCCTAAATCATCGGTAGCAATAAACGAACAGCTGTAAATATTAGCTAAATCAATAATAGAAACTGCTCCCAGTTTTCCTTCCTGCTCAAATACAAAAGGATCGTAAACATCTCTAATGAGTACTTTCATCCAAGGAGGCGTTTGAAAAATCCCATTTTCAATACTATAGGCTTGTGAAAGTAATTCGGTCATCCCATATTCAGAGGCAATTTTTGAAACATGCAATCCTTTCATTAAGGTTTCATGAAGTTCTTCCTTAATCATTTCTTTACGGCGGCCTTTCATTCCTCCCGTTTCAATAATTTGTGCTTCAGAAAAATTAAAATTGTGTTCAGCCAGGTCTAACAAAGCATAAGAAACACCAATTATAATACATTTCTTTCCAGATTGAATGGATTTTTGGTAGCGTTTTTCGATTTCATTCGCATCGTTCATTACAAAACCTGAAAGTAATGAATTGGATTTTTGTATCAGGAAATCAATCATATACACCAAACTAGAATCCCCTTGTTCCAAATAATTGGGCAAGAGTGCAAGAATTACTTGATCTTCCGGATTTCCAATAAAGTGACGCCAGCTTTTTTCGAAAGATTTTTCATAAAGGGTTAAGTCTGCCACAAAATGTTGACTTCGTTCTGAATCAGTTGTTCCGCTACTTTTGAAAACCTTTGAAAATTCTCTTTTCTCAGAAATGATTTGATTAGATCGGAAAAACGATATTGGTAAAAAAGGAATTTCTGCTATGCACGTTGGCTGTGGAAAATTTAAAATAGATAGGTAATCTCTATAAATCTTACAGTTTTGACGTTGAAAGTTAAAAACATCAATTGCTTTTTTTTCAAATTCTTCTTCATTTGAAATAGTAAACAGAGTGTCGTTATCAATCATGCTACAAATTCTCCAAATCAACTGTTCGCATGGCTATGAATGCTTTCACTACGCGATCTCCAACACCAGGTACTTCAACATGAATCAAGTACATTCCAGATGAAACGGGAATATTTGCATGATTTGTTAAATTCCAATCTTGGTAAGTAATAGGGCTGTCCTTTTTAATAGTTCTAATTAACTTTCCATTCGTGGAGTAAATACGAATCGTACACTGTTCGGGAAGATTAATTATCTTAATTCGAGTATCCAATTTATTTCGTTCGTATTCCGAAAATGCATTGTACGGATTTGGAACAACATTAATCATCTTCAACGCTTCTTTCAACTGATCTGAATTTGCAGTTACTGTAGCAATGTCATCCATAGACCAAGAGTACATCGGCTTACCGCCATTCTTTCCTGTTGCCACAAAGTTCTTGTATTCTTTGTTTATTCTCAATTTGATGGTAACATCCGTTGAAAGTAAGGATTGGTTTGGTCGTAACAATGGATAAGAAACCCATGATAAACTTCCGTACAATTCTCTTTTCGCTGTTGCATTATTCGTTTCAACTTCTAACCACTTGTTTTGCAAGAAATTTGATCCGTTCACTTCTGCTTCAGACGGTTTGTAAGCTGGGAAATCAAATCCTCCTGAGAATCCATTAATCGATTTTTGGTTGTAACTAAACACATAAATCGCATGCATTCCTCCCATTAATGGTGTTCCTACTCCACTAATGAAACGATCTGTGGGATTCCATATCATATCTGCTCCATTTTCACCACCTAAGAATGAATTCTCTCCAAAAGCCATGTACAAACGAGCTCCAGATTCTAAGTCAACAGCATATCCCGGGAACCAACCCATTCCTGTTCCTGTTTGTTCAGGAATGCCTTCTTTATTAACACTTTGACTTTTTCTCATAGCGCCAGCTTGTGCACCACCCACATTCAAAGCAGTATTTCTTCCAAGTTCAATAACAGGACAACGCGTCCATTTTGATTTATCACTTGTCAATACAATATTCACACTCGGCGCGAAACTTATCGAAGCATTCGTCTTACTCGATGGAGCGAACGAACCAAAATACGCTAAAGGCATATAGTCTGATTGGTAACCCACTAGTCTATGTGGAGCAATTGTTCCTTCTAAAATTTTCTCGTAATCTTGATCTGGATCAACATTGGCCTCATCACGATAGTTACATGGATCTAAATAAGTTGCACCATCAGGTAAACACTCATAAGCCGAATTAGTAGGATCTGTTTCCGGAGCATAATCACCTGAACGAATCCAGTTTGTTGGGAAATAAGCATCATTATCCGGTACTCCCGCTAACCATCTCTTTGATGAATCTGCAAATTCAATGGATGATTCAATCATATCTGTAGATTTCGTAGCAAGAGGACCTGTAGCATCAGGGAAGAAGTACTTTTCTTGCTTAATCTGAACAGAAATACCCCACTCAGGAATAATTTGCTCATTGTCAAACTCAATTGTTTGCTCAGAAGTAACTGAATCCAAGATGACTCCATCTTTTTTGTCGTAACGATAAATAATCCAACTTGCAGTATCAGCACTATTTCCAGATGCTGGTGCAACATAATCTCTGAACTTACATTCAAAATAACCGCTCACTAAGTTCAATGGATCAACAACTTTAACATTGATTGGTCCTTTTCCAAAATCATACGTTGGATCTTCAACGAAACCATCCGTTAAAATTTTGGCCAAAGTAGATGGTGTAAATTCCAAAGATCGATTTCCATTTCCATGACCATCAA
>CAZHOW010000019.1:0-38700 GCA_964534395.1 uncultured Lishizhenia sp. | reverse complement strand
CGTGAAATACACCAATCCTTAACGTTTTCCATCCAATGACGGTAGGTATTTTTAAATTTATCTGGATGAAATTGAATGTTTCCATTCATCACATTGTCCAAAGCCGGTTGAGCCAATTCTTTCATGGAAACAAACCATTGCAACGACAATTTTGGTTCAATTACCGCGTTTGTTCGTTCTGAAAAACCAACTTTATTGATATGGTCTTCCGTTTTCACTAAATATCCTTTATCGTTTAGCTCTTTTTCGATTTCTTTGCGAACTTCAAAACGATCTTTTCCTTCGTAGTGTAAGCCGTGAGCATTCAATGTTCCATTGTCATTGAATAAATCAATAATGTCTAAATTAAATTTTTTCCCTAATTCGTAATCGTTGATGTCATGCGCTGGTGTTACTTTCAAACAACCTGTTCCGAATTCCATTTCAACATATTCATCAGCAATGATTGGAACTTCACGGTTTGCCAGGGGAACAATGGCCGTTTTTCCTTGTAAATGTTTGTAGCGAGGATCGTTTGGATTAACGCAAATCGCAGTATCACCCAAAATAGTTTCGGGGCGGGTAGTTGCGATTGTCAACCATTCATCGTCTGTCCCCACAACTTTATAACGCACGAAAAACAGGCGCGAATTAACTTCTTTGTATAAAACTTCTTCATCTGAAACGGCTGTTAAAGCTTCAGGATCCCAATTCACCATGCGAACGCCGCGGTAAATTTTTCCCTTTTTGAAAAGATCAATAAACACATCAATTACGGAGTCCGAGTATTCTGAATCCATCGTGAAGTGTGTTCGTTCCCAATCACACGATGCACCTAATTTTTTCAATTGCTCAAGAATAATTCCTCCGTGCTTATCTTTCCATTCAAAAGCGTGTTTCAGGAATTCATCTCGCGTTAAATCAGATTTTTTTATTCCTTCTTGACGTAACTTCTGAACCACCTTTGCCTCTGTCGCAATGGAAGCGTGATCTGTTCCAGGAACCCAACAAGCGTTTTTTCCAAGCATTCGAGCGCGACGAATCAAAACATCTTGAATCGTGTTATTTAACATGTGTCCCATGTGCAAAACCCCAGTTACGTTTGGCGGTGGAATGACAATGGTATATGGCTCTCGTTCATCTGGTGTAGAATGAAAGTAATTTTTTGTTAACCAATGTTGATACCATTTTTCTTCCGCTTTTCCGGGCTCGTATGTTTTTGGGATTTCCATTCTTTTAATTTGGTTTGCAAAGATAAAGAATTGAATCGGAACCGATTTTCAAAATCTTATAAAAAGAAAAAGCGCCACGGAGGACGCTTTCAAAACTATCTAATGTTAAATTTTAGTTTTTAACAGGCTCCTCTTTTTGTGGTAAAACCGTTCCTCGAATCGTTAATACTATCGGTTCAGAAACATCCGAAGTGACGGTAATCGTTTTAGTAAATTGTCCAACTCGTTTTGTATCGTATGAAACACTGATTTTACTTTTCTTCCCAGGTTTAACAGGTTCAGTTGGTTTTTCAGCCGCCGTACATCCACAACTTGTTTGAACGCCTTGAATATTCGCAGGCTTTTTGGAGTTGTTTTTAAATTCGAAAATAAAAAGATCTTTAGAATCATATGGAATAGAGTCTCGAACAATTTCTAGTGTTGTAAACTTAAGAGTTTGCTTCGTGGGTTTAGGAGATTTTTCAGTTGTTTGCCCAAATATGGTTCCTGAAAAAATTAATGCTAAGGAGAAAATGGCTTGTTTCATTTCTAATATTTTATTTAACAATAGTAAAACTTATTTTTCTAATTGCAATTTCTTTAACACAAAATTAAGAATTCCTAATTTCTGCCAGTACATCAAGAATGGAAGGATAGGTATTTGATTCAATTGTTGAAAACTGATTTTGAGGCAGCCATTGAATTTCTGTAATTCCCTCTTCCAATTGTGGTTTGGTTGAATTGTCTCCAATGTACTCAAGGCAATACCAATGTGTCTTCTTAAGAATTGATTTATTTTTAAATTCATATGTGTGGTAGGTTTCAATAATTTTTTTTCGGATTATTAATTTTCCAGAAATACCGCATTCTTCTTGAATTTCACGAATAGCAGCGCTTTCTGATGTTTCATTGGATTCCATTTTTCCTTTTGGAATATCCCAAAATCCGTTACGTTTAATAAACAAAAAATCACCCTTGTGATTAACCAGTCCACCTGCAGCCTCTATGAAGGAAAAGTTTTGAAAAAAAAACATCATATCTTCCTTCGGATTCTGACAAATAACTTGATTCTCCTGCTGAAGATCATTATAAAGTGTCAAATAGTTGGATGCAACCCAAGGGATAACTTCATTGATCCCGGTTAATTCAATATCCGTGAAATAAATTAACTTTTCTTCCACGAAAACTTTATATTTTTGCGCCATGATTCCAAACAAAGATAGCGCTTTCAAATTAGCAGAGATTTTACTACAAGTGAAAGCGGTTAAATTGCAACCAAATAATCCATTTACTTGGGCTTCAGGATGGAAGTCACCAATTTATTGCGATAATCGCGTTACCTTATCTTACCCAGCAGCAAGGACACACATTCGTCAGGCGTTTTCGGAATATATTGAAAAGAAATTTGGAAAACCAGATGTAATTGCAGGAGTTGCAACAGGTGGGATTCCTCAAGGAGTTTTAATAGCTCAAGAATTGGGTCTTCCTTTCATATATGTTCGAAGTGCCGCTAAGGGACACGGGATGGGGAATTTGGTTGAAGGTGCCTACGAGAAGGGGCAGCGCGTTGTGGTAGTAGAGGATTTGATTTCAACCGGAGGTAGCAGTTTAAAAGCTGTAGAGGCATTAATAGAAGCTGGTTTAGAGGTTCGGGGACTTGCTGCAATTTTTACATATGGATTTAAAGTTGCCCAGGACAATTTCAAAAAAGCAGGATGTCCTTTCATAACTTTGACAGACTACACCATTTTAATCGAGCAAGCAATCAAATCAAATTACATTAGTGAAAATGATTTGGCACATTTACAAAATTGGAGAGAGAATCCCTCTACTTGGATGCAAAATGTTGAATAATGGAATTGAAAAGTAATCAAGTTTCGGTAAAGGCTACTAAGAAAGAGATAATTAACTTTCTTTCAAATTCGGAAAATCTTTGGTTAATCTTACCTCAAGATAAAATTTCTGATTTCAAAGCAGATATGGAATCTTGCTCATTCAAAGTTCAAGGTGGAATTACAATTTCGCTTGTGCAGCATGGTAGTAAAGAGGATAAGTTATTCTTGAAGTCAGGCGAAAAAACGCCTTTCCCGTTTAATTTAACCATTCATTTGATAGAAAATGGGACTTTGACAGATGGATACATTCATTTTGATGGTGAGGTGAACGCGTTTCTAAAAATGATGGTTGAGAAGCCGCTTTCCGCTTTGTTTAACTACATGTCAGAAAAATTGAAAAGTCATTTCGAGCAGTAACGAATTTCTTTTATTCCGTATTCCCTTATTTCCTCATCAACTTTAATTTGAAGGAATCCATTATTCATTACTCCGATTATTTCACCTTCAAATTTGCCATTTTCATCTTCATAAAGTGATGTTATGTTTCTCAGATATAGAAGTGATTCATATTCCGACTTAAGGGTATCGAATTCAATTTCAATTATTTTTCCAAAAAACAAATTCATTTGATTGCACAACTCCTTAAAAATGATCTCAATAGATTTTTTATCATTGGTTTCATTCAACATACTTGTTCCTTCAATACCAGCAAAATTTACTTGATTTACGTTTAGTCCAATTCCTATTATTGAATTTGAAATGTATTCTCCTGTAATTTGATTTTCAATTAAAATACCAGCGATTTTTTTATTTCTTACGAAAATATCGTTCGGCCATTTTATCTGGGCTTCAATGTTAAATATTCCTAATGTTTTAACAATGCAAATGCTTGTTATCCAAGTTAATTCGTGTTGTTTTGATACTGACAGTTTGTCGGGTTTTAAAATAAATGAAACCAATAAATTTTTTCCTGGCTCAGAAAACCATGTATTTCCCCTTTGTCCCTTCCCAAAGGATTGTGAGTCTGCCAGAATTGCTGTTCCATTTTGACAAAGTTGGTCTGAAATCAATGTGGCAGCAAAATTGTTGGTGGAATCAATGTGTGACAAATGGATAATTTCTTTTCCAAAAACGTTTACAATTGAATTTGATTGTTTCATAGGGGAAGGCCAAAATTAAAATTTATCGACTAGATTTGTGTTTCAAGAATAAATAAATGCGAAAAACTAAGAAAATTACTGAATCTGAACTATTGTGTAAAACAATTGTTGAAGGAATGCAGGAGAACAAGGCGAAGGATATTGTGGTGCTCGACTTAAGACATTTGGACAGTGCGGTTTGTGACTTTTTTGTTATATGCAGTGGGGAATCAAGTACACAAGTGGATGGAATCAGTAATTCAGTTACGCGATTTACACGAAAAACTTTAAAAGAGAAACCTTGGCACATCGAAGGCAAAAACAACAGCGAATGGATTTTATTGGATTACATTGATGTTGTAGCACATATTTTTTACAAAGATGCACGCTCGTTTTACGATATTGAAGACCTTTGGGCGGATGCAAAAAGAACAGATATACCAAACATACAGTAAACTAAGTTATGTCAGAAAATAAAAGAAAAAATCCATTCTCAATTTATTGGATCTATGCCATTCTCGGAGTTGCATTAATTGCAGCTGAAATATATTGGAATTCTGGTTCAAGAGCAGTTATAAATAAAAAAAATACCTTGCTAGAATTGGTTGACCAAAAAGGGGTGAAAAATGTAAAAATTGTTAATCAATCCTATTGTGAATTTGAGCTTACGTCCAAAGGAATTCAGCTCGTTAATGAGGCTAAATCCGGTGAGTTGAGTGAAATGAAGAAGGTGATCAATCAATCAACAAATAAAGGTAAGTCAATCGTTTTTGAGTTGGAGAATATAGGAAGTCACGCCAACTTTGAGAAAGCCCTTGAGGATCACGGTTACAGTAATTATGAGAATGTCACTCAGGTAAACTACTTGATTAATATTTTGAATTATATCTTACCATTCGCTTTAATTATTGTCATTTGGATTTTTGTTATGCGAAGAATGTCTGGCGGCGGAGGCGGCGGAGGCGGACAAATATTTAACATAGGAAAGTCTCGTGCTCAAGTTTACGAAAAAGGTAAAACAACCAATGTTACATTCAAAGATGTCGCAGGATTGCAAGGTGCGAAAGAAGAAATTGTGGAAATTGTAGAATTTCTTAAAAATCCTAAGAAATATACAGAACTTGGAGCGAAAATCCCGAAAGGAGCTTTATTGGTTGGCCCTCCGGGAACTGGAAAAACGTTATTGGCAAAAGCAGTTGCAGGTGAAGCTAAGGTTCCGTTTTTTTCGTTATCAGGTTCTGATTTCGTTGAAATGTTCGTAGGTGTTGGTGCTTCTCGTGTTCGCGATTTATTCAGACAAGCAAAAGAAAAAGCTCCTTCCATTATTTTTATTGATGAAATTGATGCGATTGGTCGTGCAAGAGGTAAGAATAATGGCTTCAATTCAAATGATGAACGTGAGAATACATTGAACCAGCTTTTAACGGAGATGGATGGTTTTGGAACCAACTCCGGAGTAATTATTTTAGCTGCTACCAACCGAGCAGATGTGCTTGATAGCGCTTTGATGCGAGCTGGGCGTTTTGATCGTCAAATCTATGTGGATATGCCTGATATCAACGAACGTAAGGAAATTTTCCAAGTTCATTTGAAACCGTTGAAATTGGATAAAGACATGGATGTTGATTTTCTTGCAAAACAAACTCCAGGATTCTCTGGTGCGGATATTGCCAATCTATGTAATGAAGCCGCGTTGATTGCTGCACGAAAAGACAAAAAACATGTTGAAAAACAAGATTTTCTAGATGCGGTAGATAGAATTGTAGGTGGATTGGAGAAGAAAAATAAAATTATTACCAAGGAAGAAAAAGAAGCAATCGCTTACCACGAGGCTGGACACGCAACTATTTCGTGGTTGTTACAGTATGCGCATCCGCTGGTGAAAGTGACTATTGTTCCTCGAGGTCAGTCGCTCGGAGCAGCCTGGTATTTGCCTGAAGAGCGAAGTATTACAACAACAGAGCAAATTCTGGATCAAATGTGCTCTGCGTTGGGAGGGCGTGCTGCAGAAGAATTGATTTTTGGTAAAATCAGTACAGGGGCATTAAGTGACCTAGAAAAAGTAACCAAGCAAGCCTATGCAATGGTTTCAATCTATGGGTTGAATAAACGTGTCGGAAATATTTCGTTCTATGATTCACAAGGCAGAGATATGTTCACAAAACCTTATTCGGATGAAACTGCACGCGTAATTGACGAAGAGGTAAGTAAATTAATTGAAAGTCAATATGAACGTGCGGTTCAGATTCTTACAGAGAACAAGGATAAATTGACTGAGTTAGCCTCTAAATTGTTGACAAGTGAAGTAATTTTCAAAGAAGACCTTGAATTGATATTCGGTAAGCGACCTTGGGATGTTTCAGAGATATCTCATCCTGCTGAACCTGATCAATTCACACAAGAAACTGATTTAACGGAAATTGAAACTGAAAAAAAGACTATTGAATCCACTGACGAACTAACCAAATCAGAAAGTGAGTCCGATGCGAGCACTGAAAGACCTGACGACTCTAATTCAGAAGAGTCTAAAAATGCTTGATTCGAATGTTACTGGTTTTAGATACCACTAATTTGATTTTATTCGAGGAAATAAAGGCTCTTTTGAGATCAATTGAAATTCCTTTTGTGGCAAAAAATAACGCCTCTTCCATGTTTAATAATTTCGGTAATTACGAAATATATGTAACTTCGGAGTTTGAAACGACCGCAATAGAATTGATTAATAATGCCATTGGGTAATCTCGCCACTAGAAGTATAACCGGTTTAATTTTTGGAATCGTTGTTATTGGTTCCATTCTTTGGAATCCATACGCCCAATCATTGGTTTTTTCTATTTTCATGGTTCTTGGATTGATTGAATTTTATCGTCTATTTAAAAATCATGAAATTGTTCAAGTAAGCCACGAAATAGGATTGTTCATTGGGATTTTCATTTTCTTACTTTTAGTTGGGGTGAGCATGAAACTACTGCCTCTAATTTCCATAACTGTTATATTTCCACTTTTTTTTACACTTATTTTAAATGAGTTATGGAAAAAAAAGGACCATCCAATAATTAATATTTCAGTTCTTGTATTCGGAGTTATTTACATTGTGGTTCCTTTTTATTTAACAATCGATTTAAATTTGAGAAGTACGTCTTATCTTCCAACCGTAGCTGGTATGTATTTTTTAATTTGGACCAATGATTCCTTCGCTTATTTTAGTGGCAGGTTATTTGGAAAACGAAAACTGTTTGAACGAATTTCGCCTAAGAAAACTTGGGAGGGAACAATTGGTGGTGTATTGTTTACCCTTATAGTTGGATATATAATTGGGGCATTTGTAAATAGGGGAGAGGAGCTTTTTTGGATCATATCTGCAATAATTATCGCCCCATGTGCCATTTATGGTGATTTGTTAGAATCACTATTTAAAAGAAGTCTTAAGATTAAAGATTCTGGTAATATACTTCCTGGACACGGGGGTATTTTGGATCGATTCGACGCCGTATTGTTTACCATACCGTTTTTTTATTGTTGGACAATCATTTATACATATTGGGAAAAGTTTTGATATGAAATTACATCGCGAGGGATATGGAATTATGGCTGGCACGTTGGTTGCTGTTCTAGGTTTATCTGCATTGAACTATTGGCTTTTGGGTAAAAACGAATGGCAGCTTGTTTTCTGGCTCATTCAATTCATTTTATTGACGTTTTTATTCCTAGTTGTTCAGTTTTTCAGAGTGCCAAATCGACAATGTTCATTCAAGGAAAATGATATTGTCTGTCCTGCGGATGGAAAAGTTGTCGTGGTCGAAGAAGTTGAAGAAAACGAATATTTTAAGGATAAACGAATACAAATTTCAATTTTTATGTCGCCATTGAATGTTCATGCAAATTACTTTCCTATCGGAGGAGAAACAACTTACGTAAAATATCACCCAGGTTTATTCCTTGTAGCTTGGCACCCGAAGAGCAGTACAGATAACGAGCGTTCGACCATAGTTGTTAAACACGAAAATGGAAATGAGATTTTATTTCGACAAATTGCAGGTGCTGTAGCAAGAAGAATCTGTTATTATGCGCAAGTTGGAAAAGCTGCGATACAAGGGGAAGAATTTGGTTTTATCAAGTTTGGCTCGAGAATTGATGTTTTTTTACCACTTGATTCCAAAATAGATGTTAAAATTGGCGATATTGTAAAGGCTAAAACAACTAGATTGGCTCATTTTTAAATTTTTTAATAACTTTACTAAAAAACAATCATTATGAAAAAAGTATTTTTAGCTCTAGCATTAACCACTTTTGTTGGTTCGATGGCAACTTCTTCTTACGCAGCTGTTACAGGTGTAAAAATCGAGAAAAAAGACGATGATAAAAGAAAGAAGAAAAAGAAAAAATCAGGATGTTGCGCATCCAAGCAAGAACAAAGTAAATCTTGTTGTTCCAAGAAAGCAGCAAATTAATTAAATCATCTAAAAAAAACGTCGGAGAATTCTCCGACGTTTTTTTATGCCTTAATAATTAAATTAACCATAAATTGTTTGATATTCATTTTGGTACTTTGCTAATATTTTCTTTCGTTTAAATTTTAAAGTAGGCGTCAACTCGTCTCCTTCAACAGAAAATTCTTTGGGAAGAAGCACGAATTTTTTGATCTGCTCCCAATTCCCGAAACTCTTATTATATGATTCAATCTCCTGATTTATTCGTTTGTAAACTGCGGAATTATTGGCGATTTCGGCATTTGAGTCTTTTGTTAAATTCATCCCATGCCGGGTCCCCCATTCTTTAATGAATGCAAAACAAGGTACTACAAATGCAGCTGGAAATTTTTCATTTTCACCAATTACCATAATTTGTTCAATAAAACGAGATTCCTTGAATTTGTTTTCCATCGCTTGAGGAGCGATATATTTTCCACCTGATGTCTTAAAAATCTCTTTTTTACGATCCGTAATTTTTAAGAATTTTTCCTCTTGAAAAATTCCAATATCACCTGTGTGAAACCAACCATCATTGTCAATGACTTCATCGGTTGCAGTTTGATTGTTATAGTATCCAAGCATTACGTTTGGACCTTTAACTAATATTTCACCATCTTCTGCTATTTGAACTTGAACGCCGTCAATTAGAGTACCAACGGTACCTATTCGAATTCCTTGATCAAATGAGTTTACGGAAACGACAGGAGAAGTCTCTGTTAAACCATATCCTTCTAAAATGGGGATATTTGCCGCAAGGAAAATTCGAGCCAGCCGAGGTTGCAGTGCTGCACTACCTGAAGCAATAGCTTTTACGTTCCCGCCCAGGGCTAATTGCCATTTTGAGAATATTAATTTACGAGCAATCGCTAATTTGAATTTATACCATCCTGATTTACCAACAACATCGTATTCTTCGGCGAGTCCAACTGCCCAGAAGAACAGTTTTCTTTTTACGCCGGTCAACGTATCGCCGGTTGCCATGATTTTATCAAAAACTTTCTCAATCAATCTTGGAACCGCTGTAAATACATCAGGTTTGACCTCACGGATGTTGTCGCCAATCGTTTCCATTGATTCTGCAAAATGAATGGAACAACCAAGATACATGTACAAGTAATGTAGCATTCGTTCATAAACGTGGCAAACTGGCAAGAAAGTTAATACACTTGAATTATTATCAGCAGGAATCCTTGGTTTACAAGCCTCCAAATTGGATAATAGATTGTTGTGTGAAAGCATCACACCTTTTGGATTTCCTGTAGTTCCAGATGTGTAAATAATTGTAACTAAATCAGTACGTTTTATCTCACCCATTCTATTGTGAACCTCAGATTCAGGGGTTGAAGATGCTGCATCGAAAATATGTTTCCAATTAATAAAGCCCTCAAGTTCATCAAATGTGAAAAGATGAACTAAACTTGGAATTTCGCTTTTAATGTTATCGATTTTATTAGCAAGTTCTAAATTTGAAACAACACATATTTTAACTTTTGCATCGTTAAAAATGAATTTGTAATCGCTTTCGGAAATATTCGGATAAACAGGGACAAGAATAGCTCCGATTTGCTGAACACCGATATCTAAAATATTCCATTCAACACGATTGGAACTAGCAACTGCAATTTTATCTCCAGGTTGTATTCCCAAAGAAATCAATCCCTTTGAAACTTCCGTCGCGCGCAGAATAAATTCACTCGTCGATATAGGTTCCCATTGTCCCATCAATTTGGAAACAAACATCTTTGGGTTTGGGAAGTTTTTTTGTTGCCAGTATGGTATATCAAATAAACGTTCGGTGCTTGTCATGTTCTAATTTTAGTCATCTAAAATAAATAAAATGACAGACATTAACAATTTAATTGAAAAAGAAATTCTTAGGCTTGAAAAAGAATTCTTTTATGAATTCAAGGCGTTAAGACTTTCAATAAAGTTTTCTGCATTGTCATCCAATTCGATTGCTATAGAGCGGAATTCTGCTTTCGCTTTTGCTGAATTCATCTTTGCTAGTGCATTGTTATAGAAGTTCACTGCCTCATCAATTAGTTTTTCACACGCTTCAAATTTTTCAGGCTTAATTTCCTGGATGTAAATACATTCATCGATTACATCAAAAACCAATGAATTTATGCTCTTTTTTAAATTTCGTTTATTTGCCATTATTACTTTTTGAGCAAAAGTAATTGGAATAAGTAATGTTTATTTTTGAAATTGGAAAACATTTGAACAATTCATTCTGAATCAACTGTGGATTTGTTTAACCTACAGCATCACTTTTTCTGCTATTTTCGGGAAAATAAAAATTGTGAAGGTTTATTTTCGCTTGATTCTATTTCAACTATTGAGTTCGGTTTTATTATCCTGCGCTGTAAGTGATTCTGAATACTCCGGTTTAAAAACTACAGAGAAAGAAAGTCTTTCTGTTCCGATTGGATGGTTTTCAGAGTTAAAAGGAGACTACTCCTTTGCAACTAAATGGGAATATGCGAATGGGATTGAAATAAATGAATATCAGCAAATTATATGTTGGGATTGCCCTCCTAGAGCACAAAAAATGTTGGACAAGCGGAGGAAAATAATCGTTGACTCGATGAATGTTTTTTACACGATAATTGATTCAACAAGACATTATTATTCGTTGGATTCACGGTCTACGTTAACAGATATGAAAGATAACAAGTATTTATCTGTTAAAAAATATGGTGATTTCACGGTGGAAGGTTTTACGAAAAGTAGTGATAGTATGAACTGTAGTCTTTTTTTTCGACTAAAGGATGATTACGTTACCTCTTGGGCTTATATAAAAAACAAAGGAATTACGAGGATTTTCACAATGAAAGAGGGAAAGTTTTTTGCAGACAAATCGGAGTTTCAAAAAGGAGTTTTAAAAGCAAATTTTAGTTTTGTGTACGATTCAGGTAATTCGTTCAAAGCACTTTATTGGAGTGGTAAAATTTTCGCCAGAATTTCAGGTTTGTAATTATGATTTAAAAGAGAAAACCTCTCGCTATATCGACAAGAGGTTTTCAATTTTAGAGTGATAAACCCACCCTTATAAAACCGGAATTTCACTTGCCGGCTTCATGATCGTAACTTCCTTTTTCGGGAGAATGAGATTTAAAATACCATTTTCGTATTTTGCCTTGATTTTATCTTCTATACAATTTTCAGGTAAGGAAAAAGAACGTTTGAAACCACTGTAGGAATATTCTCTTCTCGTGTAGTTTTTATCCTCATCATCATGTTCTTCCTCTTTTTCTGAACTAACGTAAAGCACCCCATTTTCAATCGCTACCTTAAAATCTTTGCGCTCCATTCCGGGAACAGCTAACTCGATTTTATATTCTTTTTCCGTTTCATTAATATTCGCTGATGGAATTCTACTCGAAAAATCAATGGAAAAAGGATCTGTTCCCAAATCAAATAATCTCGGACTAAAAAAACGACTTGTATCTAACAAATCACTTGCCCATGAGGGCATTAAACTTTCTCTTCTTTTTACTAATGACATAATTGAAAATTTTTATTGTTAAGAGGCAAAGGTATTTTCCAAAGGCTGAATCATAATTGTATAGCCGCTTCTATCATTTACAAGATTTTTTTATCACAAAAAAGGCACTTGTAAAATAATCCATTTGGATGTAAAACTTCCGTATCTTTGCCACTATGACGGTTAGAAATATCCAGTTAAGAAAAGGAAAAGAACAATCCTTATTACGTAAACATCCTTGGGTATTCTCTGGAGCAATTTACACTGATGTTTCTCGCTTTGATGATGGTGAAGTTGTAGCAATTGAAGATCATAAAGGTCGTTTCTTAGCTCAAGGTCATTTTCAACACGCAACGATTTCTGTTCGAGTTTTAACTTTCGAAACAGAAGAAATCGACCAAAGGTTTTTTGATAAAGCAATTGGAAATGCGGTTCGGTTGAGGTTAAATCTTGGACTTTTAAATGAGAAAAATAATGTTTTCAGAGTTTGTCATGGTGAAGGAGACAACCTTCCGGGTTTGATTGTAGACTTTTATAATGGTGTTGCAGTGATCCAATGTCATTCAATTGGAATGTATTGTTCCATCAACCTAATCGCAAATGCTTTAAAAAATGCTTTTGGGGATAAATTGAAAGGGATTTACTCGAAATCTTCAGATACATTACCCGAACGAATTAATGCAAAGGATGAATATCTTTATGGTAGTTGTGAAACTCCACATTTGGCAATTGAAAATGATGTTAATTACAAAATCGATTGGATTACAGGTCAAAAAACCGGTTTTTTTATTGATCAGCGGGAAAATAGATCACTATTGGGTAAATATGCATATGGTAAAAAAGTGTTAAATACCTTTTGTTATTCGGGCGGATTTAGTTTGCAAGCACTTAACCAAAATGCCAGTTTAGTCCATTCATTAGATAGTTCAAGAAAAGCGATTGAACTGACTGAATCGAACGTAGAAATCAATTCATATTCGGGAAGTCATGCTTCTATTGTTGCGGATGCTATGGAATATATGAAAGAGTTGAAAGAAGACTACGACATAATTGTTTTGGATCCACCGGCGTTTGCCAAACACAGAGATAAAAGACATCAAGCCATTCAAGGATATAAGCGATTAAACGCTCATGCCATCCGACAAATCAAACCTGGAGGACTAATCTTTACTTTCTCGTGTTCGCAGGTTGTGGATAAGTATCTGTTTACAAATACAATTATTGCTGCTGCAATTGAGGCTGGTCGAAATGTCCGAATTTTAGAGCAATTGCATCAACCAGCTGACCACCCAATCAATTCATTTCACCCTGAAGGCGAATATTTGAAAGGCCTTGTTATACAAGTTGACTGATGCTGGATTTAAAATATAAAACAATTTTAGGTGTCGCATTACCAATGATGGTATCGGGATTTATTCAGTCCATCGTAATGATTACTGATTCAGCACTCATAAGTCGATATTCAACAGAGGCATTCGTGGCAGTTGGTAACGGTGGGTTACTTTATGTAACGATGTATATGTGCTTGATTGGGATGGCTGATGGTGCTCAAATAATTATTGCAAGAAGAATAGGGGAGGAGCGGCAAAGTGCAATAGGAAGAGTGTTTGGGACGACTGTCATAACACATTTTCTTCTTGCTACCCTATTTTTCGTTCTGCTTTATTTTTTAATGCCAGATATCATCCTGTCGTATTCAAAAGATCAATTTGTAGGAGGGTTGCAAGGTGATTTCATTCACATTCGAGCATTTGCCTTATTTTTTGCGATGATCACATTATCGATTCAAGCCTTCTTTGTCGCTACTGGAAAAACGTGGGTGGTCCTTATTGCCGCGTTAATCACGGCAACTTCAAATATGGTTTTTGGTTATGGGCTTATACTTGGTAATCTTGGATTTCCCAGGTTAGGAGTTGAAGGAGCTGCATTGGCTTCCACAATTGCGGATGGATTGGGAATGTTGTTTTTGATAGTTTATTTAAGTTTTTCAGAGGAAAGGAAGCGCTATCGTCTTTATCAGTATTTTTCATTTGATGGAAAGTCAATGTTAGAATTGCTTAAAATCGGGAGTCCCTTGATGTTACAAGGTTTTTTTGCTTTGGGAACGTGGAGCTTATTTTTTACGTGGTTAGAGCAAAAAGGACAATTCGATTTAACCGTTTCACAGAATATTCGGTCAATCTACTTTCTAGCTTTTGTGCCAATTTGGGGATTTGCTGGAACCACGAAAACATATATTTCACAATATCTTGGACACAAGACATATGTGGCAATTCCAATCATACAGAAACGGATTCAGTTCCTTACAGTCATATTTCTTTTAATTTCATTTCATGGTGCGATTTTGTATCCGGAGACATTGATTCATTTGATTAATCCTGAGGAACAATTTATTGCTAAAAGTGCTGAAATCTTAAGACTTGTTTCTGTTTCCATATTGTTGTTTGGTTTGGTGTCTGTGTATTTTCAAACGATACACGGTAGTGGAAATACGCTTCATTCTATGATGATTGAGTTTTTGACAGTAGGTATTTATGCTGTTTTCAGTTTTTTATTTATCAAAGTTTGGAATTTTGATATCTATTGGATTTGGACTGTTGAATATATTTATTTCGGAGTGTTAGGATTATTTTCAATCGGGTATTTACGACTATTCAATTGGAAAAATAAAATTGTCTAATTGCAATGCAAGATAACAAGTTGAGAATCGTTTTCATGGGGACACCCGAATTTGCGGTAACCATTCTCGATTCGATTTTAAAAAGCAAACACGAAGTTGTTGGGGTTGTAACAGTTGCTGACAAGCCTGCTGGGCGAGGTCAACAACTTAGAGAAAGTGCGGTAAAAATTTTTGCTAAAGAGCATCATTTACCAATTCTTCAACCTGAAAAATTAAAAGATGAGCAGTTTCTTTCGAATTTGGAGGCATTTAATGCAGATATTTTCGTTGTTGTAGCTTTTCGAATGTTGCCTGAAGTTGTTTGGTCAATGCCGCCAAAAGGAACATTTAATCTACATGCTTCATTACTTCCAAAGTATCGCGGGGCAGCCCCTATAAATTGGGCTATAATCAATGGAGAAAAAGAAACTGGTGTTACTACATTTTTCATTAACCAAATAATTGATACCGGAAGTATATTGGCTCAGGAGAAAATCTCCATCTCGGAAAATATGACGGCAGGTGAACTACATGATCAATTGATGAATTTAGGGGCAAATTTAACGGTTGAAACACTGGACAAGATTGCGAACAATGAAATTCAAGCAACGCCACAAGACGAAGAATTGGCTAAAATTTTTCCTCACGCTCCCAAAATTTTTAAGGCTGATTGTGAAATCCAATGGAATCAAAACGCTGCAATAATCCACAATAAAATACGTGGACTTTCACCTTATCCTGCGGCATGGTGTTCTTTATTCAAAAACGGGGAAAAGATTACTTTTAAATTATTTTCTTCAAAAGTCACGAATGAAGTTGTTGATTCAAAACAAATTAAAAAAGGTTTGGATGGAATTTTATTTCCTTGTAACGATTACTACCTGAGCATTTCAGAACTGCAACCAGAAGGAAAAAGACGAATGAATTATAAAGAGTTTTTAGCGGGAAATGATTTGTCCACCTATTCAATCACATAAATTTAGTTTCATTGTGAAATTTGCACTTTTTACTTTTTTACTTCTAAATTCTATTCAGCTATTTGCTCAACTGAATCAATTTCCATGTGATAGCATTAAATTGAAAAACGATAAAATTCTAAAAGCAACTATTATCGAAAAAAAGAAGCGTAAAATTCGCTATTTCAATAATGAAAAACCTGATTCAAAAATTAGAAAAATTCGGTCTCGAAAGATTGATTCAATTTATTATTCCAATCAGGAAAATTCATTTAATCGAAAAGATTCATTGCCCATTTTACAATTATTTAGTTGGCATTCAGATGGACTTTCGATAAGGAAGATAAAAGAAAATTCAAAACTCGTTATTCGAACAAAGGATTCATTAAAGATGAAAGGCAGATTAATAATCGTAAATCAGGATGCAGTTTTTCTTCGCTTGAGAAATGACTCAAATTTTTCATCGAATTTGAATTTAAAACTCGATTCGATAGGTTCAATAAAACTTATCCCTATCAGTAATATCTCGTCTATTCAAACAACGGGAAAATCGCTCAGAGTCGCAGGAAATGTAGTTGGTAGTTTCATTACACTTTTCGGCTTATACAAATTCTATAGCACAGGGGAGGTTATTTCAATTTATTTATCAATTCCATTCTACGCTGTAAATTTTAGAAAAAAGAAATTTGATTTAGAAGGCAAATGGAAAGCAGAGGTTAAATTCCTTAAAACAAATTAAGAGGCGATTTTTAAAATTCGATGTTGTTACATACGTTTTAAAATCGCGTTTTAGAGTTAGATTATTTAACTCTAATATTCTCCAAATGAAAGCTGTTATTCTCTTTATTTCACTTATTTCCCTTCAAGTGGTTTTCGCACAATATTATGTTCGAACCAAGAAAAATATTGGTGTTTACTCAATGTATAATTTCGGACAGGATCGGGTTCTTCAACCTTCCGTTCAAGTTGGTGTTTGTAGTCAATTCGGTAAACATTTTATTCCAGAAGTAGGCGCGACTTTTGTTTTTGTAAATCAAGATGCTACTTTTCGCTCGCTAAATGCTGGACTTCAATATCGAACTAGATTACTTAAGATTCACGAACGTAAAAGAGGTGCAAAATGTAAATTTGAACTATTGGATTTATTTGTAGCACCAGAATATTTTCACACGCCTAACCAATCCTTTCGCTTTGCAAGAAACACTTACTCGCTGCGATACGGATTGGCCATTCATCACTTTGAATCGGGTGGATCTAAAAGATCAAGGGCATGGTTAACGAAATTGGAGGCTTATCATCGCACGTATTTTGGTGAAATCAGTTCAGGTCAACGTGAGTTTGGTCTTGCACTTCGCATTCAGCATTTTAAGACCTATGATTTTCTGAGGTAATTTAACTGTTCTCAGATTTCTTGATTTCGTAGTTGATTCGAATACTTTTTTCCTGTTCTTCTTTTAATTTTTGTTGCTCCTCAGCGAGACGAATTTGTTCCCAATATTGTCCTTCCAAATCGGGTGGTTCAATGCCAAGTTCTTTTTCGATCTCATATTGGTACTTTGGCCGCTGTGGGCCTAATTTGCGGTAATAAAAAGCTAAGAAAATTCCAACAAGCATTCCTGAAAGATGTCCTTCCCAAGAAATATGTTGTTCAGTTGGAAAGATTCCCCAAATCATACTTCCATAGATAAATACGATAAACAAAGATAAGGCTTGAAGTGGTAAAAATTTCCTTAATACACCTGAAGTAAATAAAAACGCAGCTAACGCATAAATTACTCCACTCATTCCGATGTGATAGGCTCCATTATTATTAGCAAATACCCAAAGAAAAATCCCAGTCACAAACCAGCACAATAAAAACACTCGAAGTGCGATTTCTCGGTATGAATAGAATAAAAGTGTTAGCAGTAAAAACGATGGGATTGAGTTATTCAACAAATGGCGAATGTCCCCATGCGAATGAATCCAAGGCATGAAAAATATTCCTTTCAATCCATTTGAAGTTTTCGGCATTACGCCAAGTTTATGAAAATCGTAAACGAACAAATAATCAGACCAATAAACCAACCACATGACTACTAATACGAAAAGTGCTGGTGGAATGGCGTTTCGTAAATGAGTTTCAAAATGAGGTTGACTTCGCATCTTTAAAATTCTTTTCAAATCCCATGCCTCTTGAAATTTACTGACAGGTTGTCAAAAATACATTTTAACTCCGAAATCATACTTAATTTTGTAACATGGAAGAAATCAAAAATAAAGTCAAAGAGAGCGGATTGATTCAGCTTGATCTTGCTGATTTCAAACCAAAGGATACAATCATTGGAATAGATCTTTCAGATCAGCTTTGGCAAGGCCTAGTCTTAAAGGAAAAAGATTTTAGAGATTGGATAAAAACTGAAAATTGGGAGAATAATAGAGGAAAAGCTGTTTTTATTTTTTGCTCTGCTGATGCTATTATTCCTACATGGGCTTATATGTTGGTAGCTTCTTCCCTCAATGGAATTGCTTCAATTGCTGTTGTTGGATCAAAATCAGATCTCGAAAAACAACTAATTCAACGAAATATCGAAGCGCTAAATTTAGAAGAATTTCAAAATGGAAAAGTCATTATCAAAGGTTGCAGTGATATTTCAGCGCCTGAATTCGCAATGGTTACGCTATTAAATCACATTCAGCCTGTTGTTTCTTCGATTATGTATGGTGAACCTTGTTCTACTGTGCCTGTTTATAAAAGGAAGAAATAGAATATTAGCAAAAAATCGATTCAATGACCAAACGACAAGCCTGGATTCAGGCCATTAGACTTCGAACATTACCTCTATCAGTTTCAGGAATAATTGTTGGATCGGGAATGGCAAAGGTTCTTCATTCAATAACAAATCCAAGTGAAGACATTAACTTTTGGCAAATTTTCGTCTTGGCTCTTATTACGACTATCGGTTTTCAAATTCTTTCAAATTTGTCGAATGATTTAGGAGATAGCCAAAAAGGAACGGACAACAATAATCGTGTCGGTCCAACCCGCGCAGTTCAATCCGGGATGATTACTCAGCAAGAAATGAAGAATGCCATTTACATTTGTGCCATACTTTCTTTAATTTCTGCAGGAGGGCTAATTTATTACAGCTCACAAAACCTGACGCCAGAATTAATTTTGTTTTACGCCATTTTGGCTATCGTTTGTGTTTTGGCTGCTGTAACGTATACAGTTGGGAAAAACGCATATGGTTATCGCGGCCTAGGGGATTTAATGGTATTTTTATTTTTCGGTATTGTAAGTGTCCTAGGTGTTTTTTCGCTCTACGGAAATGGTTTTGAGTGGCTCGTATTTTTTCCCGCCTTAACAATCGGTTTTTGGAGCACAGCTGTTTTGAATCTTAATAATCTACGAGATCACATTAATGACAAAAAATCATTGAAAAACACGACTGTTGTGAAGTTAGGATTTCAGCGGGCAAAATTTTACCACGCGTTTTTAATTCTTGGAGGATTAGCAGCATGGCTTCTGGTAATTGCCACTTTTACCTTTTTATCATTTAACTTTTTATTGCCTCTTGCAGTAGTGCCCAGCTTACTTCTTTTTCCTCACTTGAAACGTGTTTTTTTGAATGAAACACCTAAAGATTTGGATTCCGAATTGAAAAAGGTTGCCCTTATAACCTTTGGTTCATCCTTAATTTATGCCCTTTTGATTAATTTGAGTTTGTAGAAAGTCGATTTGCATTTATAAGGTTTCTAAACTTGTAAAAAGTTACTTAAAATTTCCAATCAAGCGAAGAGATATTTCTTTAAATTTGTACACTTTTAAAAACAAATAAGCTATGAAAATTTTGGTTTGCATCAGCAAGTCTCCGGATACAACGTCCAAGATTGCTTTTACCGATGGCAACACGAAGTTCGATGAAAACGGCGTGCAATACATTGTAAATCCATATGATGAATGGTATGCGTTGGTTCGTGCTTTAGAGATCAAAGAAGCCGGTGGTGGACAAGTTACAATTGTGACAGTTGGAAATGCCGCAGACGAAGCCGTTATTCGCAAGGCTTTAGCAATTGGAGCAGATGAAGCAGTAAGAATCGATGCAGATCCAAAAGACGCTTATTACACAGCAATGCAAATTGCAAGTTATGCAAAATCAAATGGTTTTGATTTGATTTTAACAGGAAAAGAAACCATCAATTATAACGGTTCACAAGTTGGTGGAATGATTGCTGAGTCATTGGATTTACCGTTTGTTTCATTAGCGTCTAAATTGGATGTGAATGGCTCAACTTTGATATTGGAGCGTGAGATTGTTGGAGGAGTTCAAGTAGTTGAAGTATCCACTCCAGCGGTTGTTTCTTGTGCAAAAGGAATGGCAGAACAACGAATTCCAAACATGCGAGGAATTATGGCAGCAAGAACAAAGCCTCTTCAAGTGGTAGCTCCAGTAGCTGTAGACGAATTGACTTCATTTGTGTCTTATGCGATGCCGAATGCGAAATCAGCAGTTAAAATGATTAGTCCTGATAATATGGACGAATTAGTTAATTTACTTCACAACGAAGCGAAGGTTATATAAAGAATTCAGTTATGGTTTTAGTATATGTAAATTCAGCTAACGGTCTTTCAAAAGCAGCATTTGAAGCCGTTACTTATGGTAAGAAATTAGGTGACCAAGTCGTTGTAATAACGAATGGAAATGCCTCTTCAGATACATTAGCATCATTAGGTGAATATGGGGCTTCAAAAGTTCTTGTTGACCGCACTGTTGATGGAGAAGATGCTCAGCAATTGACTCGTTTGGTCGCTTCAGTAGCACAAGCAAATGGAGCTTCAACAATCGTTTTTTCGCATGATTTAATTGGAAAAGCAGTTTCACCAAGACTGTCAGTTCGTTTGAATGCAGGACTTATTTCTGGAGCAGTAGCATTGCCGGAGGGAGATGGAAGCG
Source organism: uncultured Lishizhenia sp. (assembly GCA_964534395.1). Lineage (GTDB taxonomy): Bacteria > Bacteroidota > Bacteroidia > Flavobacteriales_D > Crocinitomicaceae > UBA952. The sequence goes on along the minus strand of CAZHOW010000019.1, from coordinate 18,025 downwards.
TCAAGGTTAATGTATTTTCTGGAAAAGCGATGGGGTTGGTAAAAGTTAATTCTTCTTCAAGGATAATTTCATTACTTCCGAATAGTATTCAACCCGAAAAATCTGGAAGTGCCTGCGTCGTTGAAGAAGTCTCAGGAAATGCAGGAGTCGCTGCGATAAAAGTAGTTTCGACAAAAAAACCTGAAGGTGAAATTCCATTGCCAGAGGCGGAGTTGGTTGTTTCTGCAGGAAGAGGATTAAAAGGCCCTGAAAATTGGGGAATAATTGAAGATTTAGCAAAATCTTTGGGTGCAGCAACTGCTTGTTCGCGACCTGTCTCGGACATCGGTTGGAGACCGCATCATGAGCACGTTGGACAAACTGGAGTTGCAATTCGACCAAATTTGTATGTAGCTGTTGGTATTTCAGGAGCAATTCAGCATTTAGCAGGGGTTAATGGTTCAAAAGTAATAGTTGTGGTCAATACTGATCCCGAAGCACCTTTCTTCAAAGCTGCGGATTATGGAGTCGTCGGGGATGCATTCGATGTGGTTCCAAAATTGACAGCAGCTATTAATAAATTCAAAGCGAGTCAGAATTAATGTGATTTCGTAAATGCAAAAGATTAAACTCGACATTACTGGAATTCAATACAGCCAAACCCAATCTGGGTCGTATGTGCTTACTCTGCTTGAAGTTGGCGGAAGAAGAAAGTTACCAATTCTGATTGGAGGTTTTGAAGCACAATCAATTGCGGTTGAGTTGGAAAAAATGGTTCCCAATCGACCTCTGACTCACGATTTAATAAAAACGTTTTGTAAATCGTTCGGGGTAAGTGTGAAAGAAATTATTATTTACAAATTTCTTGAGGGAGTTTTTTACTCAAAAATTATTTGTGAAAAAGACGGAATGTTAACGGAAATTGATTCAAGAACCTCTGATGCCATTGCTGTTGGTGTACGATTTAATGCACCAATATTCACACATGAAGAAGTTTTACAAGAGGTAGATAGCAGTGAAGGTGTTGAGAATGGTTCTGAAGAAGATTTGTTTGATGAAGAGGAAGAAATTGATGTTTCCGAGGAAAGTGAGTTGAAAAACGCAACTAAAGAGGAACTGAATCATCGACTTCAAGAAGCAATTGAAAATGAAGCCTACGAACTAGCCTCAAAAATAAGAGATGAACTTAATCGACGCGAAAATTAATTCGCAAAATCCTAGTTTAAAGTTTAAACTAATTCTAATGAGTTTCCTGCAATTCTTTGTTTGGGGCTCTTGGTTAATAACAATTGCAAACTATTGGTTTGAAACAAAGCAATGGGGCCCCGTTGAATTCGGTGCAATTTTTAGTACACTTGGACTTTCTTCACTTTTTATGCCAACCTTAATGGGAATTGTTGCAGATCGATGGATTCCTGCAGAGAAACTTTTCGGCATGCTCCATCTTTTAGGAGGGTTGGTTTTGATTTATTTGTCACAAGTGAACGATCCAATTTCTTTTTATTGGTGGATTTTTCTGTCAATGATGTTCTACATGCCTACAATTGCTTTGTCAAACTCCATAGGTTATAATGTGTTGAAATCCAATAATTTCAATGTGGTGAAAGACTTTCCTCCTATTCGAGTTTGGGGTACAGTCGGATTTATTGTAGCTATGTGGGTTACCAATTTAACAGGGAACAAAGCAAGTTCGGGACAATTTTATATTGGTGGAATCTCTGAAATAATATTGGCTATATATGCATTATCATTACTTCCTAAATGCGACACAAATAATGCTCCGGAAGAACGTAAATCGATATTTAGTAGTTTTGGTTTTGATGCATTTCGTCTATTTGCACAGTATAAAATGGCATTATTCTTTCTATTTTCAATGCTTCTTGGCGCCTCATTGCAACTTACAAACATGTATGGAGACCTTTATATATCAGAGTTTAAAAAAGTTCCAAAGTACGCTGATTTATGGGTTGTGGAGCATTCAACAATTATTATGTCCATTTCCCAAATTTCGGAAACAATATTCATATTAGCAATTCCGTTTTTTTTAAGAAAGTTCGGAATCAAAAAAGTTATGCTAATCAGTATGTTTGCGTGGGTACTTCGCTTCGGACTCTTGGCATATGGAAATCCTGCCGAAGGACTATGGATGATTATTGTTTCATGTATTGTTTATGGAATGGCTTTTGACTTTTTTAATATATCAGGATCACTATTTGTTGAAACTACTACGAATTCAAAAATTCGTTCCAGTGCTCAGGGTCTTTTTATGATGATGACAAATGGTTTTGGAGCCGTTATTGGTAGTTATCTGAGTGGAATACTAATTAAAAATTACTTTACGCTTTCAAACGGATCGAATGATTGGTTCAGCATTTGGTTAACCTTTGCCGTATATTCTTTTGTTGTGGCTATACTTTTCGGTCTTTTATTCAAACATGATCACAACCGAGTTGATTTGGATCAATTAAGTCATTAGAACTCAAACTGAATTCTGCAAAATAAAAAAGGCGAATCAAAGACTCGCCTGCGAATAATCAAGAATTTTTTTAGAACCTATTTAAATCACAGATTAGTGTGTTATTGGATTGCCTGTAACATTGGAGGCTATCCGTTGCTGCCAGGTAAACAAGGTAAATAGGCGTGTTTTTTACTGTAGCATAAACTCTCCCGTCTGCTGGATTGTATTTAGCTATAATTTTCTTTTTGGGATTATCTGCATTAATAATAATGAAAACATTTGGTTGATTTGTCGATAGTATTTTAATTTTCATTATTGAATTGTTCATGCTCACAACTGGTGTGGTAGATTGCCAATTTCCGACATAATTTGTGGTTTGAGTGATTGCATTTGAACTAGTAAGCCAAAAAAAAGCAATCATTGATAGGCTCATAAGTTTAAGGTGTAGTGTTTTCATTTCGTATTTGTTTTATTAATTACAGGACAAATTTAAGGTAGTCTGCCTTTCCGTTTTAATTAACTTTTCAAAATAAATAGAAATTAAGTGTAAAGAAATAGAATATTCTAAGTGTTTTTACTGAATGTAACTCAATTTGGATGTATATTAAAATAAAAAACCCCTAAAACATTGATTATCAATTATTTTAGGGGTTAGTTAGTTGACCCACTAGGGCTCGAACCTAGACTCTTCTGGACCAAAACCAGACGTGTTGCCAGTTACACCATGGGTCAATTTAGCTTAGATTGTTCTCACAAGCGAGCGCAAATTTAAAAACAATTTTTAAATAGTTCCAAAACACTATGAAATTTTTGCATTTAACTGAATTAAATTCGTGTGTTATTATTTTTTAATTTCGCATAATTAATAAAAATATTCTCTATGAATTACGAGAAACTGAATAAAATACTTGGATGGGTTGTTTTTGCAATTGCCACCACCGTTTACTTAATGACAATTGAATCTACTGTAAGTCTTTGGGATTGTGGAGAATATATTACTGCGGCTTACAAATTAGAAGTTGGACACCCGCCAGGTGCACCATTGTTTATGGTATTAGGTAGATTGTTTTCATTTTTTGCTGCCCCTGAAAGTGTTGCTGTTTGGATAAATGCTCTTTCAGCATTATCGAGCTCGTTTACCATATTATTCATGTTTTGGTCATTGACTTTATTATTAAAGAAAATTGCACTTAAAAAATCGAATAACCTACAAGGAGCTGAGAAATTTGCAATTTTTTCCGCCGCAGCAATTGGTTCTTTAGCCTACACTTTTTCTGATTCCTTTTGGTTTTCAGCAGTTGAGGGAGAGGTATACGCAATGGCCTCTTTATTTACTGCTATTATTTTTTGGGCCATTCTAAAATGGGATGAGGAAATGGCTGAAGTTCAAAATGGACAGCTTTCCCTTACAGCTAATCCAAATCGTTGGATTTTGTTAATTCTATTTTTACTTGGTTTGGCAATTGGAGTTCACCTCCTTGGGATTCTTGTAGTACCAGCAATTGGTTACATGATTTATTTTCGTGTAAAATCAGATGTTAATTTTGTTGGAATACTCCTATGTGGTTTGATTTCCATTTTTACTCTTGGTTTTATACAAGAAGGAATTATTCCGGGATCAGTATCAATGGCCTCAAGTTTCGAGGTGGCATTTGTAAATAGTTTCGGAGCACCCTTTTTTACGGGAACAATCTTCTTCTTTTTGCTATTAATTGGGCTTTGCGTTTTGGGTGTTTACTATGCACAAAAAAACAAGAAGACAATTCTTTACAATGCGATGATGGGATTAATTTTCCTTCTAATTGGTTATGGAAGCTTCGCTGTAATTGTTATTCGTTCGAATGCAAACACTCCGTTAGATGAAAATGACCCCGAAAACTTAGTTACGCTCCATTCCTATTTGAAAAGAGAGCAATATGGTTCAGCTCCTATTTTATATGGAAACTATTGGAATTCACTGCGAAATGGTGAAGAAATGACGTCGGAAGGGCCCCAATTGGTCAGTCGCGAAGGATGGAAAGATCTTTCTCCCTATTACTTACGCAGATTCGTTGTAATCGAAAATGATATGGCCGTGAAAGCATTCACCAAAAAGTCGGATGCTGAAAAATGGGTAAATGATAATGGAGGAGCCTATACGATTGAAGAGAAGTACTATGAAAGTAATGCCTCAATCCGTAAACAAGCTGTTGCTACTTATTCTCAAGGAACTTTCTTTCCAAGAATGTATTCGGGAGATAGTCCATTGCATCAACAAGGTTATGAAAATTGGTCAGGATACGACGCAAATGAGGATAAAGGAACAGATATTGGTCGAGATGGCAAACGTTTACCAACTTTCGGGGAAAACCTAACTTATTTCTTTCGATATCAAGTAAATTGGATGTATATCCGATATTTCATGTGGAATTTTGCTGGTCGTCAAAATGACATTCAAGGACATGGTGATAACATGCGAGGAAATTGGATTTCAGGAATAAACTTCATCGATGAAGCGCGTTTGGGAAGTCAAGAGTTCGCTCCGCATTATACGACGAATAATGCCTCACATAATAAGTTCTACATGTTGCCGCTAATATTGGCGATTGTTGGACTTGTATTTCATATTTATCGAGCTCCAAAAGATGCTTTTGTGTTATTCCTCGCATTTTTGTTTACGGGAATTGCAATTTTGGTTTACTTGAATCAAAAACCGTTTGAACCGAGAGAACGTGATTATGCTTACGCTGGATCTTTTTATTTTTTCGCAATGTGGATTGGAATAGGAGTTTATGCGATTTATGATTTTGTCCTAAGTAAACTTAAAAACGCAAATACTAGCGCGATTGTAGCGACGGCTTTAGGTGCAATTGTTCCTTTAATTATGGGAGCTCAAGGATGGGACGATCATGACCGTAGTGGTAAAACTTCTGCTCGTGATCTGGCGTACAACTACCTGCAGTCTTGTGAAAAGAATGGAATAATTTTTACAAATGGTGATAACGATACGTTCCCACTTTGGTACTTACAAGAAGTTGAAGGAATCAGAACTGACGTGCGCGTTTGCAACCTTTCGCTAATGGGAACAGACTGGTATACAAATCAAATGAAAATGCGTGCTTACGAATCTGATCCACTTCCGATTAAGTTTAGAGAAGACCAAATTTTGATGTATGCAGGAAATACGGATCAAATTTATTTCCTTTCATTATTGGAGTTGGTTTCTATGGACGCAAGCGACGATATCATCAAAAAGGTGGTTGAAATGCGTGTAAAAGAGAACAAGACGCAAGCGAAACAAGCACTAATGTATTTTAATTCCAAAATTGGCACAATCGTTTCGAAGATTACTACTTCCGAGCCAAATGCACTAAAAGGAATTGAATATTTGACAAATACCGATGATTCTAATCTCGCCGAAAGTGTTTTAAAGAAATACTACGGAACGATTACTTTATTCAAAGGAGTTCAAGGAGGAAGTGTTCAGTTTGCAGAGGGTGCTGCAAGTGAACTACAGACTTTACTAGAACAATTTGAAACTCCTTGGTCGGCAGTTGATTTTAAAGAAGCAATGGCTTTTGTTCGTGATGACAATAACATGGTAAATAACGACGGGAATAGATTTAGCTTCTTCCCCTCTAGTCGTTTTTCTTTAAAAGTGAATAAAGAAAATGCTACTAATGCAAATATTATTTCTAGAAGTGAGGTAGCTAAATGTCCAAATAAGATTGTTTTTGAATTCAATTCAGAGCGAGATCGTTATTTAGCTCGCGATGAAGTCATGATGATGGATATTGTTGCCAATAATGATTGGAAACGCGGAATTTATTTCTCTAGTAGTCGCGGTTCATCATTCTCAATAGCATTGTTGAGTTCGGGTTACATCAAGCAAGTAGGTATGGCTTACGAATTAAATCCATTGAAGGATGAACCAGTTTTCTTCAATTTGGCTAAAATGAAAAAGAATTTATTGGAGACATACACATATGGAGAGATGAACAATCCGAAAGTCTTAACGGATTACTATGCACGTCGTCATACACAGCAATACCGTTGTAATTTTTTACTTTTAGCGGAGCAATTTCTGAATAAAGGTGATAAAAAAGGAGCAATCAGACTTCTTGACAAATCGATGGAACTAATGCCTTTGGAAACTGTTCTTGATTTTGGGGAAGTTAACCAAATTGATCCGATGAATTCACTCAAAATCAATTCTGCCCATACCAACTTCATGTATCAAGGGCAAGATGTCAAAGCGAAATCTAGTGGTTGTCTTCATGAGTATGTTCAACTTTATTTTATGGCTGGAGACAAGAATAAAGCGACAAAATTAGGAATGAAACTGGCAGATAATTATGAAACGATTTTCAATTACTTTGAGCATAGTGCTGCAGAGTATGCCGGTAATCCTGAAAATGCTGAGGATCTTTACGCAGCTCTTGACGCATGTTTCAAAATGTATGTTATTGCGAATGATTCGAAGTTTGGAGCGAAGGATGGAGCATTGGCAAAAAGACTTTATAAGTTGTTTACCAAAGTATATAAAAATGATATGCCAAGAATCTACAACGAATTACAGCAAGCGGCAAGTGATGCAGGTGAGAGTGCCGCAAGTGTTACAGGTGGGTCTTACTACATGGGAATGATTGCAGGACTTCAAACGAACTTAGGAGCAATGGGTGAGCACTATGGATTCTTAAAGTCCTCTGGAAGTCCACAACCAGTTCCAAGCAATCAGGAGGTGTTGAATTTGGAGAGTTTGATGAAAGAAGATACAAATTCCGATACATTGAAATAGTATGCGATTCTTCCGAGCGCCACTTATCGCAAAAATGTTGTTTCCAAGTGGCGTTTGGAAGGGGAAAGAAACCGATTCAATTTACTTGACTTTTGATGATGGACCGTGTCCGCAAGTCACACCGTGGGTTCTTGATTTGTTGAGCCAATACCAAATAAAAGCCACATTTTTTCTTGTCGGAAGAAATGTTCAAGAATACCCCGAATTATTGGATCGAATAATTTCAGACGGTCATCAAATAGGAAATCATACAATGAATCACGAATGTGGAACAAAAACGGGCTTACACTCGTATGTAGAATCAGTGAGTCAAGCCGATGCACATATTAAATCAGATTTATTTCGACCTCCGTACGGAAAGATTACGCGCAATCAGTTTAAAATGCTAACGGAAGGTGGAAAGAAAATTGTTTTTTGGTCTTGGCTTTCCTATGATTTTGATAAGGTTATTTCTTCGAAAAAGATTATTCAAAAATCAACTAAAATTAAAGGGGGAGATATTTTGGTTTTTCATGATAGTAAGAAGGCATTTCCAAATTTAAAGAATTCTTTAGCTGAAATTGTCGAGCAACTAAAAGGCCGTGGTTTTGAATTTAAATCACTTTAGATGAAGTATTTTTTTGAGCATTTCTTTGCAGCATTTATTATTCCGATCAAAAATCCGGTTCTCGTCTTTTCGTTGTTATTATTTATCATTTTGCTTTCTCCCATTCTTCTGAGAAAAGTTCGAATTCCTTCTATAATCGGCCTGATAATTTCCGGAATGATTATTGGACCGAATGGACTGCGCTTGATTGGAGAGAAGACCATGGAATCAGAGGGTTCGATAAAGTTGTTCGCAACAATTGGGCTTCTTTACATCATGTTCATCGCTGGATTGGAACTTGATTTGAATCAGTTCAGAAAATACCTGAATAAAAGTATCACCTTTGGGATTTTAACATTCGCGCTGCCCTTGTTTTTGGGTTATCCGATCTGTTACTATGTCTTACATTTAAGTCCAATGGCGAGTTTGTTAACGGCAAGTATGTTTGCGACTCATACGTTGGTTGCATATCCGATTATTAGCAAATATGGTTTATCCAAACATAGTTCAGTTGCAATAACTGTAGGTGGTACTATTCTCACTGATACAGCTGTTTTGATCATTTTAGCAATTATTTCGAGTTCAACAAAAGGTAATCTCGATTTTGCATTTTGGGTGAGATTAATTACCTCGTTGACCATTTTCTCATTCATCATGTTTTTCATAATTCCTAAAGTTGCCCGTTGGTTCTTTAGCAAGTTGGATAGTGAAAAGACATCTCAGTATATTTTTGTGCTTTCAGTTGTTTTCTTTTCGGCATTCTTGGCTGAAATGGCTGGCGTGGAGCACATCATTGGAGCGTTTGTTGCTGGGCTTGTATTGAATCGTCTTATTCCACACAATTCCGTTTTAATGAACCGTGTTGATTTTATTGGAAACTCGCTATTTATTCCGTTCTTCTTGATTTTTGTTGGAATGGTGGTAGATTACCGAGCCTTCTTTCAAGGAACATGGCCATTGATAATTGCAGCAGTGTTGACCTCATTTGCCATTTTCAGTAAGTGGTTGGCTGCATTTGTTACCCAAATCATTTTTAAATTGAGTAAAATAGAGCGACAAATTATTTTTGGATTGAGCACATCCCATGCGGCGGCAACCTTGGCAATTATTATGGTTGGATATGACAATGGAAATGGTATATTAAGCATTAATATTGTAAATGGAACCGTCTTGTTGATTCTATTCACGTGCATGACGTCATCATTTGTTACCGAAAGCGCTGGAAAGAGAATGTTAATTGAAATGTCTGAAAACAGCGATTTAGACGATAATGAAACGCGGCTTCGAAACAAACACATTATGGTTTCCATGAATGAATTGAATGGAAATGAAGGTCTTATCGATTTTGCTATTCTTGTTTCGGATCCCAAAGTAATTAATCCAATTTCCGTAGTAAGTGTATATCCAAACAACGATCAGGCTGAGCGAATGATTCGAAAGTCTAGAAAGTCATTGGAGGACATCGTAAAACATTTCGCTGGTCATGAATCAAAAATTAATACAATCGCCACAATCGATTATAATCTTTCATCAGGTATAGCTCGCGTTTCAAAAGAGTTGGTTTCCGACATTGTCATCATTAATGATAGTCGTAACAACAAAAATATTCTGAAAAGAATTGTTGGTGATGACCGCGCTCATTTGTTGGATGTTTGTGATAAAACCATTTTCTTTTGTCAATTGGATAAACCTTCAGTAAGTTATCAAAAAATTGTAATTGTAGCACCTTTACTTTCTGAAATTGAACCAACCTTTTCACTTTGGGTAGAACGCGTACTTCGACTTTCGAAAGAGCTTTCGGTAGATTCGGAACTTTATGCTTCAGCCCCAACTTATGAGCGTTTTCAAAAAGTGGCTTATGCGAATAAATTGGATTTTAACGTTCGACTTAAAGAGATTGAGAATTTAGATGACTTTTTCCCTCTTTACAACAAATCAAAGGACGATTTAGTCGTATTTTGTTCAGCTCGAGTTGGTTCTGTCTCCTATGATCCGATGATTGAATCTATCTCAACTAAATTGGAAAAAGCCTGCCCAAACAACGATCTCATTTTTATTTATCCAGGATTGGAAGTCGATCAGATGTATGCTTCCTATGATGACATTTCAGCAACACCAATTATTGCGGGCGTAGAAACCATTCAGAAAATCGGACGAGAAGTTGGAAGTATTTTCAAGAAGTCGGATTCCGATGACTCCAAATCGAAAGATTAAAATTGGATGAAGAAACAAACCAATCTTCTTTTTTACATTTTAAGTATTTATGTTATCCTTCAATTTCTTTGGTGGGGATTTCATTTAATTCAATTAAGCCGGGAAAGTGCTGAAAATGAATCGATGATTTTTCGAAAGACATTGATGATTGTTGGAGAAGGTTCTGTATTTCTATTGCTTTTAATTTTTGGCTTGTTCAAAATAAGTTCGTCGATTCGAAAGGAACTTACGCTATCACAAAGGCAATCGAATTTTTTGTTGTCTGTAACACATGAGTTAAAGACCCCAATCGCTTCTACAAAGTTACTTTTACAAACCTTAATTAAACGCGAGTTACCTATTGAAAAACGCGACGATTTACTTTCTAAAGCATTAGAAGAGAACGAGCGACTAGAGTTGTTGATTGATAATATTCTTAATGCTTCGAGATTAGATAATAAAGCACTGGCTCCTGTTAAAACGGAAATTGATTTCAATGAATTGACCAGTCAACTGGTTGAACGAATTCAAAAGCGTTTTCCCTCTGCACAGATTAAACAAGAAATTGTCTCCAAGTTGAAAATTCAAGCAGATTCGTTTATGTTGGAAACAATTTTGCTGAATTTACTTGAAAATGCAATAAAATATGCTGGAACATCAGAAGAAATTAGTGTTTTTGGTAAAATTGAAAACGACAAAATCATTTTTGGTGTTAGAGATTTAGGCCCTGGAATTTCGACAGAGGATAAACAATCCATTTTCTCAAAATTCTATCGTTCAGGTAATGAAGAAACGCGTCAAAATAAAGGAAGTGGCTTGGGATTGTATATTGTTTCGCAATTCGTTCAGTTGCATCAAGGAACTATTGTGTGCAAAAATAATTCTCCCAAAGGCAGCATTTTTGAAGTAACTTTGCCATTATGACAAATCGTTTTGGCCTTATCATTTTAGATGGATGGGGAATTGGAAATGGCTCGAAATCAGATGCCATAGCAAATGCGAATACCCCATACATGGATTCCCTTTTGAAAAATTACCCGAACGCGACTTTAAAAACGAGTGGCGAAGATGTTGGTCTTCCGGACGGTCAAATGGGAAATTCGGAAGTTGGACATTTGAATATTGGTGCAGGAAGAATTGTTTATCAAGAACTTACGCGTATCAATAAGTCGATTCGAGATGGGGAATTCCAACAGAATGAGGTTTTGAATGAGGCGTTTCAGAAAGCCAAATCGAATGGTTGTAAAATCCATTTTATCGGACTTGTTTCCAAGGGTGGTGTTCACAGTTCTCAAGAACATTTGTATGCGCTTTGCGATATGGCAAAATCATATGATTTGAATGAAGTTTTTATTCACGCTTTTACAGATGGTCGTGATTGCGATCCAAAGAGTGGATTGGGTTTTATGCAAGAACTTGAGAAGCACCTAAAAATTTCTACAGGAAAAGTTGCATCCGTTATTGGTCGCTATTATTCCATGGATCGAGACAACCGTTGGGAACGTGTCAAGAAAGCATTTGATTTATTAACCAAAGGTGTCGGATCTAAATATACTTCTGCTGATCAAGCCATCGAATCATCTTATCAAAATGGAATTACAGATGAATTCATCGAACCAAGTATTATTGATTCAAATGGAGTTATCGAGAATGGAGATGTGGTGATTTGTTTCAATTTCAGAACCGATCGACCTCGTGAAATAACGATTGCTTTAACTCAAAAAGCCTTTCCTGAATTCGAAATGGAACCTTTGAATTTGCATTATTGCTCGATGACCAATTATGATGCTACTTTCAAAAATATCCAGGTGGTTTTCGAAAAAGATAATTTGTTCAATACGATTGGAGAGGTAATTTCGAATGAAGGTAAAACGCAGGTTCGAATAGCTGAAACCGAGAAATATCCACATGTTACGTTCTTTTTTAGCGGAGGAAGAGAAAGTAATTTTGAAAATGAAGATCGAATTTTAGTCAATTCTCCCAAAGTAGCAACCTACGATTTACAGCCCGAAATGAGTGCGCCTGAAGTTCGTGATCGTATCGTCGACTTTATGCAGACCAAACAACCCGATTTCGTTTGTTTAAACTTCGCGAATCCAGATATGGTTGGGCATACAGGTGTATATGAGGCAATTGTGAAAGCAGTGGAAACAGTTGATGCTTGTTTGAAAGATGTTGTGAATGTTGGTCAGGAAGTGGGTTATGAATTTTTAGTCATCGCGGACCACGGAAATGCAGATTACGCGTTAAACGATGACGGAAGTCCAAATACAGCGCACAGTTTGAACCCTGTTCCAATGGTATTGGTGACCAATGACAAAAACGTAAAACTTCAATCTGGAATTCTGGCCGATGTTGCGCCAACGATTTTAAATCGAATGGGAATTTCAGTTCCAGCGGAAATGACTGGGAAGAATCTTGCTGAAACCAGATAATTGTGATTCAGGAAAAGCACGATCCGTTTGCCGTATTAAAAATCAAAGATTATCAATTCTTTTTGACCTTTCGATTTTTTCTTACGATGGCCATTCAAATGCAGAGTGTCATTGTGGGGTGGCAAGTTTATTCGATTAGTGGAAGTGTTTTGGATTTGGGATTAATTGGGTTAGCAGAGGCAATTCCTTTCATTTTGATTTCCATTTTTTCTGGGCACATTGCGGATACCTTCAATCGAAAGAAAATCATTGTTCTTTTTACCTCGATTTTTATTTTGGCCAGTGCCGCCTTGTTGTATCTTTCTATTGACACTAGTGGTTTATTGAAATGGTATGGAACTTTGCCAATTTTTCTTTTAGTTGGAATAATCGGAATTATCCGTGGATTCATGTCGGCAGCGCTTTCACCTTTTCTTTCACAGCTTTTGCCCCGAAAATTATATGGAAATGGTGCGACATGGAATAGTACGATTTGGCATTTGGCTTCCATCATTGGTCCTTCTATTTCTGGTTTTTTAGTAGCAATTGATTACATGACAGCCTATGGTGTGGCGTTGGTATTCATTTTCATTGCCTTGTTTTCTTTATTGTTTATTCCGAAAAAGGAAACGCCATCCAAGGAGGAAGGAGAAAGTATTTGGGAAAGTATCAGTGTGGGTGCGAAGTTCGTTATGAAAAACCAACTCGTTCTTGGTGCGCTGTCCTTGGATTTATTTGCGGTTTTGTTTGGTGGAGCCGTTGCACTTCTTCCTGATTTTGCAAAAAATGTGCTCAACGCCGGACCTGTTGAATTGGGTTATTTACGTGCCGCTCCAGCTTTTGGTGCGGCGATTATGGCTTTGATTATTGCCTACCGACCGCCAACTGATAATGCAGGAAAAATTCTACTTTACTCTGTTGCAGGATTTGGTGTTTCGACAATTTTATTTGGAGTTTCGACGAATTTCTGGTTGGCTTTGCTTTTCTTATTCTTAACAGGTGCTTTTGACAATGTAAGTGTGGTAATTCGTCATTCCATTTTGCAACTTGCCACACCGGATCACATGCGAGGAAGGGTGTCAGCTGTTAACGGGATTTTTATTGGTTCCTCCAATGAAATCGGAGCTTTTGAATCGGGTCTAACGGCCAAATGGTGGGGAACAAAAGCAGCTATCGTTGTTGGTGGATCGCTAACAATTTTGGTGGTCGTAATTACAGGGAAAATTTCACCTAAGTTGAGAAAATTGAATTTGAAGGATTTGGAGTAACACATTTTTTTCAGAAAAAAAACGCCTTAGCATCTACAATTACTGCAGGTTCTTTTTTTGATTCAGAAACAAAATCATAAATAATAGACATATCCCCATATATACAAGTTGGAGCAATCCAACTACAATCCCAATAATGGATAAAAAACATAAAATGGCATACATGGCTGTTGAAATTAAATAAACGATTGCTGAAATTTGATAAATTAAGTGACCAACTCTCTTTCCGTTAAGCATTATGATTGCTCCAGCAATAGAACCAATGTAAGTTATAAACTCTATAAAAAAGACAAGATTTATATTAGTTATAGTTTCGTGACTTCTTGTGTCATTCGAATTTAACAGAATCAAAAAGCTTATAATTCCTTTCAAAATTAAGAAGGCATTCCCAAGAATAGTGAGAATGCATAATAGGATTAGGGTGGAGGAATTGCGTTTTTTCTCGTTTTGAAGGATCATATTTGTAATGATTCAATAATAGATAAATAATTGAATAAGTTTTTTATATTGCCCTTAAAATTTTCTCCATCTTTTTTCCTTTGGCTAATTCATCCACTAATTTGTCAAGATACCTAACTTGTTTCGTTAACGGATTTTCAATTTCTTCGATCCGATAACCACAGATTGTGCCTTTAATCAAGTTGGCATTTGGGTTCAATTTTGCTTTTGTAAAGAATGTTTCAAAGGTAGCTTTCTCGGAGATCAGTTCTTGAATTTTTAGGTTGTCAAAACCTGTTAGCCATTCGATGACTTGATTCAACTCATCAATGGTTCTTCCCTTTTTCTCAATTTTAGTTATGTAAAGCGGATAAACCAAGGCCAAGGTCATTTTCGCCATTCGTTCGTTATGTTCAGGTGTTGGTTGCATCTTATTTTAGTCGTTCTAATTTCCCTTTTCTCTTGATTATGTTTTTATAATCCCATTGTATTTCTCTTGACTTCTTTAGCCAGCGAATTAAGTCCTCGGTATTTACTTCTGAAAAGTGATTATAAAAAATAGAAGCGTCTTTAAACTTTCCTTCTCTTACAATTAAAGAATCTTCCGCAAAGTCTGCTCCGCTCCAAAACATCAGTCTGATTCCCTTTTTCTGTTTACTGTATCCAACCACCGGATTTCCATCTAAAAACCAAACTGGATGTGCATGCCAAATTTTACTTTCTGCTTCTGTCAATTCGTTGTTAATTGTATTAGCGAGTAAGTTGCAAACTTCTTGGTCTGTTTCTGTCTGTTGGTCGTTATATGACTTTATTTCTTCGTTCATTGTCATTTCATTCATATCGCTTTCAGTTAAATTTTAAAAGCTATTTATAGTTTCAACAACTGTTATCTTATTTAATTATTACCTGGCGGATAGACTGAATCTGCAAATATATATTGATGATAGCCTTGTCCCAAATGGTCTCCAACAATATTGTAGTAACATTCATTACCCCCTCCAAAAGGAGAAATAATTAATGGTTCTTTCAAAAACACTTGTTTTATCGTCCAACCTAATGGCAGACTAACTGATGTGTCGGGTTTTTCAGTTTGGGTGGCATGCATCGCATAAAAATTCCCTTTGTTATCTGATAGTTGAAAAATACTTTCGGTAAACATCACTGTTTGACATTTTTGAATTGTCTTTATCACCAAGTGTCCTTTTTCGGGTTTGAGTATATCTGTTTTACCACCCACAAAATCAATACAAATTGGTTTTGCCATTTCTACCCAAGTGTAATTTTTATATTCTCGCTGTTTTATGCAGTTAGTTTCTTTACAATTTACATCCGTATTCGGAGAACGATAAAAGGCTGATTGCTGAAAAAGTAAATGTCGGTCTAAATTTTTACTATATGGTAATGTGGGTTTGAATTCGTTCCATTTGTCTAATGGAATTGGATTGGTGCCACCACTAATGACCACGATCATTTCTTTTTGATTAATCAATTCTTTAGCAAACCCTATTTTATTCCAATTTAGTGTTTCAGGAAGTTTTGATTTTTCAGTGGAAAATTTAAGTTGAACTTCTTTAGCCGTTTTGATTCCACAAGAATGAATTAGAAATACCATTAAAATTTTCAATGCATAGCTATTTCTTTTCATAGTTTTTTTGGATTTTAGATTGTGGGCAAAATTGAAGAAACTGTTTACTTATTGGCGATTCCTAAATGTTATCAGTTATTCATTCTTGTTGCTGATATAGAATAGACCATTGGTATTTTGTTGTCCAAATGTTCAATTCGGTATTTATTTGGCTCAAATTCTACTGTCTTGTTAAAACAATTATAAGGCGAATAGTCAAACTCGTCAAACGATTTTATTTCAAGTCCGTTTTTAATCAAACTGTTTATTACTTCGCTGATTCCATGGTTCCAAGACACATCGTTTATGGTTATATCAGCTGTTTTATCGGCATAAGTGCCACTATTCGTTTCGATGATTGCTCCTGAATTAAAATATCGGTAACCAATGTTCTCAAAGTTGTCATCAAACATCCAAACAACCGGATGAAATTCAACAAACACAAATTGTCCGTTTGGCTTTAAAAATTTGGAAATAATTTTTGCCCACTGATCCAAGTCGGGCAACCAACCTATTGTCCCGTAACTTGTGAATACAATGTCGAATTTTTCGTCCAACTGATTTGGTAGGTCATAAATATCGCAACAGATGAACTTGGCATTCGAGCCAGTTTCTTTTGCAATTTGTTGAGCGCTTTCAATCGCTTTGTCTGATAAATCAACACCTGTGACGTTCGCACCCAGTCTGTTTAACGAAATCGTATCTTGCCCGAAATGACACTGCAAATGCAAAATTGTTTTTCCTTTAATGTCGCCAAGCAAGTTTAATTCAATATCATTGAGTGAGCTTTTTCCTTTAATAAAATTTTCAACGTCGTAAAATTCCGACTTCAAGTGAGCTTCAACTCTGTTGTTCCAAGCTTGACGGTTTATTTCTAGGTAATTCTTTTCTGGGGTCATTTTTGTAATTTATTCTTCAAATCCATTTGTTCATGCAGAATTCTTGTTATCTCAATTGAGTTGTCTTTCATTAAACGATAGAAAATGATATGCTTTGAAGCTCTTTTACCTTTTAATTCTGGGTAAATTTCTTCATAAGCCTTTCCTATTTGTGGTTGTTTAGCGATTGAAGAACACGCATTAAGCAAGAGTTTATAATGTTTATCTGCCTGACTTTCAGACCAAGCCTCAACGATGTAATGCCATATATCGGATAGATCCTTAACGGCATTATTCGTTAACTTAAACTTTGCCATTTATTTTCTGCTTGCTTTTAACATTTTTAAATGCTCGTCAGGATCAAAATCTTCGGCTAAACCACTATTAATACCTGTGTCAATCGTATGTCGCAAAGCAATAATTTTCTGCTCTTCTTCTTCAAGTAGTCTTAATCCAGCACGAACTGCCTCACTTGCATTTTTGTACCGTCCTTCTCTTAAAATATTTTGAATAAATTGATCAAAATAACTACCTAAGGTAATTGATGTGTTTTTACTCATGATTTTCAATTTTCGTAAAGATACCAAATATTGGTATTAATTCAAAATATATTTTGGGGATTTTTCGGGTGTGGTTAATTACCCATAATGTTCCCACGCCTGGCGAAGGGGCCGATTTTAAAATTAATATTAGTCGCGATCCAAGATTGTTTTGTTTTCCATTTTCGTTTTACGTGACCAAGATTTCGGCTCTTGCGCTAGACGTGTGTTAGCAGATGTCCTTTAGTCAATGTATGTTTCTCGGATCACACGTTTACATTCGAGTATCTCCTTTTCTGTAAGCGAACCAAACTTTTTTATAATACGTATTTTGTCGATTGTTCTTATTTGATCAATTACAACCCAACCTTCTTGACTGTTGTGCTGGACTTTTACTCTGGTTGGATATTTTCTACTTGCAGAAGTCATGGGTGCGATTACAACTGTTCGTAGATTGTCATTGATTTCATTTGGTGAAATAATAACACAAGGTCGAGTTTTTTGGATCTCACTACCCAAGGTTGGGTCAAGATTAACCAAAACTATTTGATATTGTTTTACTTCCATTCGTCAAAGTTTTCATCTTCAAAAACATCATTCATAAGAAGTTGGTCATCACCATTTTCATGCATCTTTTGGAATGCTTTATCCCAGCCTTTTCTAGGTTCTGAAATAGGGCGCAAAATGATTTGTCCTTTTTCAAGGATCAATTCAATTTTGTCCGTGATGTTATACCTCTCTAGAATTGTTTTGGTTAATCGAAAACCTTTCGAATTCCCTATTTTAATAATTGAAACTTCCATGACTTATTTTTTGTGTAATTACAAAGTTATTACAAATAATTCAATTTACAAAGTTTGGTTACAAGTTA
>CAZHOW010000018.1:0-44686 GCA_964534395.1 uncultured Lishizhenia sp. | reverse complement strand
CCAGTTGGAGCAGTAACTACGATTGTTCCAGTTGGAGTAGTACATGTTGGTTGTGTCGTCACACTTGCAGTTGGAGTAGCTGGAGCTCCAGGAACTGCATTTACAGTTAAGGCTGTTGCTGAAGACACACATCCCGTTGACATATTTTGAGCAGTTACGTTGTAACTTCCTGGAGCAAGACCACTAAATGTTCCACTCACTTGGTAAGTTGTGCCGTTAACACTGTATTGAATGTTCGCGCCAGTTGGAGCAGTAACTACGATTGTTCCAGTTGGAGTAGTACATGTTGGTTGTGTCGTCACACTTGCAGTTGGAGTAGCTGGAGCTCCAGGAACTGCATTTACAGTTAAGGCTGTTGCTGAAGACACACATCCCGTTGACATATTTTGAGCAGTTACGTTGTAACTTCCTGGAGCAAGACCACTAAATGTTCCACTCACTTGGTAAGTTGTGCCGTTAACACTGTATTGAATGTTCGCGCCAGTTGGAGCAGTAACTACGATTGTTCCAGTTGGAGTAGTACATGTTGGTTGTGCCGTCACACTTGCAGTTGGAGCAGCTGGAGCAATTGGAGCCGTTAAGATGTATGGCCCCGCTAGTACATTTGTAGAATTACAACCAAAAGCAGATGTGCTAATATTTGTGTATGTTCCACTTCCTAAGTTGTTTAAAATAATTTGACCACTACCATTGGAGGTGAAACTGCCACTGGTCGCTGAACCATTGAGTGAATAATTTACTGTGTATGTTAAATTATTACCTAAACCAGAAATTGTAATATTTCCATTGGATACACCACACCCTGAATTACTTTGGGAAACAAAACTTAAAGTAGGTGTTGAAACAACAGAAACAAGAATATTTTCCGATAAAAATTGATTACAAGATCCATTGAAAGGAGATTTTATAGCGAGTACGGTTAGGGTTGTATTAGACGAGATGGGAGAGGAAGTTAGAGTTATATTACCTCCATTCCCCATAATTGAAGCACCGGAATTAGCAGAAAGACTGCTGTTAAATAGTTGATAAATAACACCAGTTTGAGTATTTTGAATGGTTACATTCGTAACAGCAGTTCCCGAACAAATTGTTGAATTGTCAGGAGAGACAACTAAAGATGAACTTGGAGGAGTACAAATAACTGGAGTTGGATCTTGACGAACACTTCCACATGTCAACCCATTCGTAACTGACGCTGTAACAATTCCACCAGCATAAAGAGTGTTTTCGGTTAAAGTCACTGACCAAGCACCACCTGAAACAGTAGCTGTCGCAGGTAAAGTTTCCGCAAAATTTCTATAAAGAGGCCATCCGTCGATAAACAGTGTAACCTCGTCACCATTTGAACCAGTTCCAGAAATTACAAGGTTGCTTTCAACCAAAGGGTTTTGCGTTATTGACACGACATTCGTATTCTGCGTGCTCACGGTTACACCCGATGAAGTTGCACTAACAGATTCACATCCTGAGGTATTTGTTGCTTGAGCAGTTACAACGGCACCTGCTGGAATATTTACACCTGTAAGCTCCCAAGTTCCACCAGCAGAAGTTGTTGTCCCAACAGAAATTCCATTTGAGAAAACTTGAACTTGACTTCCATTGGGTTCATTAACTGTTCCAGAAACGGATGTGGTCGCACCACATAAAGGAGAATTAACTGTTGGCGTTGATGTAATACCACCGGTCACAATTCTAACTGTACTTTGTGATGGGCATCGTTGTGTCGCAATATTTCTTGCAGCAACCACATAAACTTGATCACAAGCATCGAATGTTCCTGCGGGTACAGTTATCGTCCATGCCCCAAGGTTATTTGTAGTAGTAGTAGTAGCAATTTGTGCGCTGTTGACATATAGGAAAATACTTACACCGTTATTTTCTGCAACATTATTTGTAAGCGTACCAGAAACTGTTGTTGTCGAAGTAGAGATACTTGTTGTGATTTGCGGAATATTTGTTGAACCTGTTAGACCAACACAAAACCAAGTTGGTGACGATTCACATTGTCCAGGAAGTTGAGCAGTGACATAATAATTCCCATCAGCAATACATGGGCCGCCACCTGCAGTGCAGCTTGTTGTTGCTCCAGCCCCTACACATCTCCATAAAAAGTTAGAGGAGGCGGGAGTTAAACCACTTGGAAATGTTGAGGCAGTAATTTGGCTTCCAGCAAATACAGTTCCACTAGTTGGAGCCTGTAAAACACCTGCCGCGTTATATAGTCTAATTATTGCACCTGGATCAGCCGTTCCTGTAAAAGCTTTGCTGGCATTACACTGAATAATAGCAGTTACTGGATTCGTACAAGTTGCACCGGCCACTTGAGCATTATTGCAATTAGTTCCAGATTCAACTTCATTTGTTGCTTGTGCCGTAGCTGAAACTTGCACGCCAGCAGCCAATGGTGTGAGCCCTGAAACTGTCCAGCTTCCTCCAGTGACCGTTCCAGAACCAGCCAGAACGCCATTGACATATATACGAATGACGGTACCATTGGCTTCAGTAGATGTACCGCTTATTGATGTCGCACCAGCCGCAATAGGAGTGCCCGAAATCGTAGGGCAGGCAGAGTAAATACATGGAGAAATACTATTCGGTGGACATGGTGGTTGTAAATTTACTATTTGCGTAAAACAAGCTTCTAAACTGCCACAAGCGTTGTCATCCACTCCACCAATATCAGATGCTGATGAAGGATTACAAATAGTTGATTTATCTGCCGCCATATTATCAACAATTGCATAACGCATTGGTGTTGAAGGACCAACACCAAATTGTGTAGTGATATCAGCCCAACTCACATAAGCTTCTAAAAAGAAATTTAATTGACTACATACCGTTGATGCAGCGATTGATTTTTGAATTCTTTCAGGTCCATACGAGTAAACTAAATTGGTACCACATGCTATACGATGGTCGTAAATTCTAACCCCAAATTTGGTTGCAAGAACAATCTCCAATTCAAAACCAGGATTTACCCCAGGAATGTAACAATCATCTCCAGGACCAATAAGATTATCAATATCAACCATTATTGAATATGACTTCGCATTTGGAGCAATACTTGCCATTCTAAAGCGGAACAACCAATTTCCTCCAGAAGTTAAATGAAAAACAGGATCAATTCCTCCAGCTGTCGACTCAACAAAATCAGTAAATCCACAATTTGGACCATTCTGAACATCCGAATTCGGTTCTGAACCTGCAGGAATGAGTGTTTGCCATGGTAACTCATTATTGGCAACTAATTGGTCGTTTCCTAGAAATCCAGCGGTGGTTGCAGAAACATAACCATTTAAGTTTGGGTCTAAAATAAGAGCTGCAGCACCCGTTGCAGGCTCAACAATCATTCCCGAAGTTTGAGAGTAAAACCTTCCAAAGCCGAAAGCAAAAAAGCCAATTATCAAAAGAAAATATTTCATAAATTTTTTGTTAAATTTCATAGATCAATTTTGAAAAGAGGGGCAAAGTTATCAAAAGAAAAATAAAAAAAAGAATGTAATTTTTAACAATATGTGATTTCGAAATTTCACGTTGTTAAAAACAACTTTACTCAGTGTCTCATTAATACAGTAATCAGTTCATTAAACCGAACTAAATTCTAATCAAAGCATTCTTTTTATAAACTTTTAGGATACCACATTAATGTAATTTATGGTTTCATATTGTTTTGTATTAAGGAGGAAGTATATTGCTGATAAATCGCTTTTAACATTCGTATTTTTAAAATTTCAACTTGACTCCTTTCATTATTTTGCTTTTCATTCCATGAAAATGGTTTCTTTTCTTTTTCAAATACTATAAAGTTCTCGGATGAATAGGCTAATTTAGGATACTTTCGATTTGAAAAATATGATGCTCCCATCGCGAAAAAACTCGTTTTTTGATTTAATAAATCCAATGCGGTTGGTAAAATATCAATTTGCTGAAAAGGACTTCCATCCTTCACTTTTGGCAATTTTCCACTTGCATGATAAAATGCAATTGGTATGCGATGCCCCCACTCTAATGTAGCCCGTTCAGTCCTTGAAGTTGGACCAACATGATCAGCGCAGAAAATAAACAAGGTATTGTTGAACCAATCCTGTTTTTTTGCTTTTTCCCAAAAAGATTTAAAAGCAAAGTCGACGTAATTTATTGTCTTGCAAAGTGGATCGGGTCCTTTTCGAACTCTATTTTTGTACGCTTCTGGAACAGTAAACGGATGATGCGAAGAAAGTGTAAAAATCATTGAAAAAAATGGCTTTTTGAACTCATTCATTCGATCGATGGACCAGGACATGAAGTGATGATCTTCGATTCCCCAATTTCCGTCAAAATGTTTGTCATTTCCATATTCAGTTCGTCCAAAATAATGATCAAATCCAACCGCAGAGGCAAATGCATCGAAACGCATGGATCCATTTGAAGCGCCATGAAAAAATGCTGATTCGTAACCATCTTTTTTCAATATACTTGGAAAACCTTCAAATTGATTTGAACTATAAGAGGAAAGAATAAAACTTTCGTTCATCCATGTAGGGATTGATGAAACAACCGTCGGTAAAGCATCCATTGAAGTTCTAGCATTGGCAATTCCGTAGTCAAAATACATCGATAGGTTTAAAATGGAATCTAAAAAAGGCGTATAACTTTCAGGACTCGCAGGTCCACAATACATTGTCCCAAAACTCTCAAAAAGAATAAATACTACATTAGGTTTACCTGGCAACAAATGCTGCGGATTTGATCGCTGTATCGGGTTAAAAATTCGATTAACTTCTCTTTCTGAGAAATAATTTTTCTCTTCTACACCAACAAAATCATACGTCTTAATTATCGTAAATGCAGAATTCAGAACCGCTGGAGAATTCTCAAGCGAACAATAATTTGTTGATTCCAAAACTCCCACAGGTTTTAATTGAAACCCACCTCTTCCAATTAAAATGGTTAGAAATACTCCTACAATTAATCCTATCCAACTCGAAATTGCTTTGTAGTCTGAAATGGGATTTTTAAGTTTTACATAGCCGTATATTAATCCAGAAAAGGATGTGATGAAAAAGATTATCAGCCACCAAAATTCCATTAAGAAATCACCTACCAAACTTCCAGTTTCAGGATTATTCAACATATACATCAAATAATCGTAACTCGTTCTTTTTTCCGTGTAAGAAAAATAGGCAACATCCCAAGCATTGAAAAAGAATACCAAAAAACATGTGATAACGAATAAAACAAACAGAATTATGGATCTTACCTTTTCAAATTTTTGACCAATTGGAATTAGAAATAAGATTATATAAGGCAAGAAGAAAAGTGCAATGGTAATTATGTCAAACCAAATTCCTACGATATGCTCATATAAACCGAAATTTCTAAATGATTTGGCATTTTTGGCTAAAAGAATGACTCGGTATAGTTCCAAAACGATAAGAACTAAGCCCAACTTGAAAATCAAATTGGCATAAACATTTTCTCGAGAAAAATACCTTTTCAAATCAATATTTCAAAAGCTTTTCAACCGCTTGAATTAATCTATCCTGAGGTAGGAATTGCTTCTCCAGAGAGACAGCAAAAGGAACAGGCGTATCCAAAGAAGCGACTCGCATAACCGGAGCATCCAACGTTTCAAAGCAGTTTTCTGTTATCAAGGCTACCAACTCCCCTCCTATTCCACCAGTCATACAATCTTCATGCAGAACTATTACCTTGCCTGTCTTTCGAACTGCTTCGAAAATAGCTTCTTCATCCAAAGGTAAAAGAGTTCTCAAATCCAAAATTTCGACTGAAAGGTCTTTTCTTGCATCTGCTAGTTCTTTCGCCCAGTGAACACCAAGGCCGTATGTAATAATTGTCAAATCTTGTCCTGAAGAAATAGTTTTTGCTTTTCCAATTTCAACCGTGAAATAGTCATCAGAAACCTCTTCCTTTAAACTTCGGTACAAATACTTGTGCTCAAAAAAGATAACAGGATTCGGGTCTTCGAAAGCGGCATTTAATAAACCTTTCGCATCTGAGGGTGAAGATGGGTAAACAACTTTCAATCCTGGAGTGTGAACAAACCACGCCTCATTACTTTGTGAATGAAAAGGACCAGCAGCAGTTCCAGCTCCTGTTGGCATGCGTACAACAACATCGGCATTCTGTCCCCAACGCCAGTGAATTTTAGCTAGGTTATTGATGATTTGATTGAAACCACATGTTACGAAATCAGCAAATTGCATTTCAACCATGGCTTTCATTCCTGAAATCGAAAGTCCTAAACTTGCCCCAACAATTGCTGACTCACACAAAGGTGTGTTTCGAACGCGATCCTTACCAAACCTATCAACAAGACCTTCTGTAACCTTGAAAGCTCCTCCGTATTCAGCAATATCCTGTCCCATCAAAATCAATTCAGGATATTTTTCCATCGATTGAACCAACGCATCCTGAATAGCATCAATGAAACGCTTTTCCGTTTTGGATCCAGTAGGAACAATTACCTTCTGATCAAATTGTGCGTAAACGTCATTTAATTCAACTTGGACATCTGCAATTATTGACCCTTCAGCTTGAGCTTGTTCAAAAGAGGATTGAATTTCTTCTTTAATTTCACTTTTAATTTGATTCTCCAATTCTTCGATTAAGACACCCTGTTCTTTCAAATAAAATTCATAATTCGTCACCGGATCTTTCTGAGCCCATTCCTCCTGAAGACCTTCTGGATAGTATTTTGTACCTGAAGATTCCTCGTGACCTCTCATGCGGAAGGTCATCAATTCTAATAAATACGGTTTAGGGTCTTTTCGAATTTCATTATTGATGGTTCGAACTGTTCGAATGACTTCCAAAATATTATTACCATCAACTTGCAAAGCTTTCATTCCGTATCCAATTCCCTTGTCAATGAATTGCTTGCATCGGAATTGCTCCACAGATGGCGTAGACAATCCCCAACAATTATTTTCAACGCAAAAAATGACCGGTAAATCCCAAACAGCGGCAACATTCAATGATTCATGAAAGTCTCCTTCCGATGCCCCACCATCTCCTGTAAAAACAATTGTTGATTTTTCATTTTTACGAATTTTATTAGCGAGCGCGATTCCATCTGCAATTCCAAGTTGTGGACCTAAATGTGAAATCATTCCAACCAACTTATGTTCTTGCGTTCCAAAATGAAAAGATCGATCACGACCTTTTGTGAATCCCGAAAGCTTACCTTGAAATTGAGCGAAAAGACGTTTCAAAGGGATATCTCTTGTTGTAAATATCCCCAAATTACGGTGCATCGGCAGAATATATTCATCTTCGTCCATCGCGTACGCGCAACCAACAGAGATTCCTTCTTGGCCCCATCCAGAAAACCATTTTGTGATTTTACCTTGACGCAAAAGAATCAACATCTTCTCCTCAATCAAACGTGGTTTTACAAGTTTTTTGTAAATAGTTAAAAGCTCTTCATTATCGAATCCATCACGATTGAATTCAATGTGTCTTTTTTCAAGTGTTTCCATAAATTTTCTGGATTGAAGGAAGAAATTAAATTTTCATTCCTTTAACAACACGTTCTTTGCGTTTTGTTTTTAGAAGTTTTTTACGAACCACTAATAAATGAGCAGTTCGAGCGCTTCCCCTCGATAAATCAACTTTATACTGATCCTCGCCATAATTTATTTTTGGCCCACCTTGAGCATTCCAATCAGCATCAAAAAAATAGCGCTTACTCAACGAGGATTCAGATTTTGCGATGAAAGGAAGCACTTTGTTTTCTCCATTTTCAAATCGAACCTTAATCTCGCCTTTTGCACCAAAGCTATCAAAAATACAGCGCGTTCCAGCAGGAATAATAATCGATTCACTTTCACTGCTTGAATTTATCACTAATGTTCCATTCGTGGTTGTATTTGAATTATCAGATCGCGTTTCTTGATTGAGTATAATCGTGTGGGAAATAAAAAATTGAACTTTACTCATTTTTTCTTCATTATCCAATGCGAATTCATCTCTAACTTGGGTTGTATATGGAATTTTAACCCCACAAGAGCTCAAAATGAGTAAAGAAAAAGAAAAAACAACTAAATATTTCATAATCCAAATTTTACACAAAATTAAGTAAAATGATTTAGCTTATGGAAACATAAAACAAGAAATTGTAATTATTTTTGAATGATGAAAAGGCGCTTTCACAATTCTTTAATTTACCTAACAATATTTATGTTTTTCGGTTGCATCAATGATCCGAAAAATGATTTAGTAGAACTCGAAAAAATACGACCTAAATCCAATACTAAATCAAATTCAACAAATAATAAAGAAATCGACAGCAATGAAGTCTTTCTCCGCGAATACGTTGTTGATTCAGTCGATTTGAGATTATCACGACTTGTTTCCAGAGACAACTCCACTTTCTTAAGTAGATTCCCATGCAAAAAAAACGGATTTAGAACTTTATTTTCAATGGATACAACGATCCAAATTCAACATGAATTGTACGAATATGTTGATTCTAATCAAATGAAAAACGCATTCTTTAATTGGCTGGATTGCAATGGAAAAGAATGTAAAAGCATCAAATTATATGAAGAAACTAAAATTGAGGCAAACAATCTGCTTCTTGTAGCCACCGCAAATTCGATTGATATATTCAGAAGTAATTCGCCTTTAAATACTGAGAACTGGATTAAATTTATACGATTCTCCAAGAAAAAAAATGAATTCAAATTCATTATTGATCAGAAAAAAAATCGTAATGCTCAATGGTTTGAATTTATCAATTATAAACTTGTTCCGAAAAAGAAAAAATGAAAATTTTAAGTCGTGGATTTATTTCCGTAAAACCAACATCTGATTTTTTAAATTGGAAAACATCTCAATCAAAAGAAGAATTGATTGAACCTGAACTGGCTGAAGCAACTGTTTACTTAATTGAGGATGAATTCTGGGATGAAGACGAAATGTTGAAAAAATATTTCAAGAAAATTGCTAAACAAGAATTCCATAGTTGTTTTGAATCAGTTGTGTCAATCCCCACAGTTGAAACTATTGAAGATTTTTTAAAGTTCTTTTCAGCTGAATTTGGAACATTCGTTATCGATTTATTAAAAAATCCAATTAGCACAGAAAAAATGGATTTATAGTTTTTTAAACAACTCTGCATTAAGGTATTTCGAATCATAGGTTACCTCCTCACCTACCCAACTTGGGACTTCAAATTGATAATTTGCCGTTGGAATTTCGATTTCAGCAACGATTAATCCGTTCAGTTTTCCCTCAAAAACATCAATTTCCCAGGTCAAATTTCCGTAATTGAAATAATATCGTTTTTTTGATAAAACTTTCAAGTCAAACCGCTCGATGATTTCGAAAGCCTCTTCTTTAGGAATTTTATATTCGAATTCGTACCTGGTGATTCCAATTTGATTTCCTTTAATTGTTAGAAAGGCTGCATCGTTTTTAATCCGTATGCGCAACGATTTACTCGACTCATTAAATAAATAGGATTGTTGAATTTGATCAAATTTACATTCTTTTAGAACAGATACATCACGAACCAAAAACTTGCGCTCAATTTCTTTCATTCATTGTTTTTTTTTGCAAAGTTAAAGCTGTTGATAGATTCTCGAATATGAAATAAACTGAAAGAAATAAAAAATTATATTTGAATTCTTTAAGAAATTAGATGATTGAACTACGAGCAAGAACCCCACGTTGGGTAATTATTGTCATTGATTTGCTACTTGCGGCTTTCGCTTTGGGTTTTGCCTATCTCATTCGATTCGACTTGAAAGCAGACGTTTCGTTAATTCGCAAAGAGTGGTTGATATTATCCAAATCCATTTGGTTTTATTTTTTGGTCAAATTCTTGGTTTTTTATTTGTTCAAAATACACAAAGGTCTTGTTCGCTATACCTCCACCGAAGATTTGAAGCGCATATTTCTAGCTGTTTTGAACTGTAGTTTCATTTTCCTAATCGCTGGTTTTATTCGCTATGAATGGTTGGATGGTTACTTTTTATTCCCAATGTCAGTTTTAATATTGGAATTCCTCGCTGGTTTCGCATTTGCTATTGGATGTCGATTTATAATTAAATTGCTTTATTTGGAGCGAACAAAATCCAAAGTCGAGCAAGAAAATGTATTGATATATGGTGCGGGAGTCAGCGGAATCATTACAAAAAGAACCATTGAAAACGACCCCAGAAATAATCAGAAAGTAATCGCATTTGTTGACGACAATCCAAAATTAAATGCGACTCGGATTGAAGGAACGAAAGTCTTTGGAACGAACCAAATAAAATCCCTCAAAGAGGAATTTGACATAAAACAATTAATCGTAGCCATTCAAAATCCAAATCCTGAGAAACTAAAATTTGCTCTTGACTCCTGTTTAGACCTCAAAATCGCCGTTCAAAAAGTTCCAAATCCCAAAAGTTGGGTGAATGGAGAATTTACGACTAAACAACTTTCCAAAATTAAAATTGAGGATTTATTGGGTAGAAAAGCAATTAGCTTAAGTAATTTAGAAATTCAAAATGAACTCAACAATAAAATAATTTTGGTTACAGGAGCTGCGGGATCAATTGGTAGTGGATTGACAAAAGAAATTGCAAAGTATAATCCTTCCCTCCTTATCATCCTTGATCAAGCAGAGTCCGCTGTTTATGATTTACAATTTGAACTTTTGTACCTTTATCCGAAACTAAAATTTGAAGTAATCATAGGGGATATTTGCAATGAAAATCGAATGCATCGCATTTTCGAATATTTCAAGCCTCAATTAATTTTTCACGCTGCCGCATATAAACACGTTCCGATGATGGAACTAAATCCAGCTGAAGCTGTTTTGAATAATATCAAAGGAACAAAAATTCTTGCTGACTTAGCCTTGCAAAATGAGGTTGAAAAGTTTGTTATGATCTCCACTGACAAAGCTGTTAATCCAACAAATGTTATGGGAGCATCGAAGCGAATTGCAGAAATATACACGCAAAGCAAAAACGAGGTAAATAAAACACGCTTCGTGACAACTCGATTTGGTAATGTTCTTGGATCAAACGGATCTGTAATTCCACTTTTTCAAAAGCAAATCGATAACGGAGGACCGGTAACCGTAACTGATGAACGAATAACTCGCTTTTTCATGACCATTCCAGAAGCATGTCAGTTGGTATTAGAGGCAGGCGCTATGGGAAAAGGTGGAGAAATCTTCGTATTCGATATGGGTGAATCTGTTCGAATTATAGATTTGGCAAAAAAAATGATTTCGCTTA
Organism: uncultured Lishizhenia sp.; assembly: GCA_964534395.1. GTDB lineage: Bacteria > Bacteroidota > Bacteroidia > Flavobacteriales_D > Crocinitomicaceae > UBA952. The sequence goes on along the minus strand of CAZHOW010000018.1, from coordinate 33,449 downwards.
GCGGACTGGAATTGGGAAGAGATATCGATATTAAAATTTCAGGTTTACGACCCGGTGAAAAGCTTTATGAGGAATTATTAGCAAATGAAGAAAATACGCTTCCCACACATCACGATAAAATACTAATTGCAAAAACCAGAAAAGCTGAAAATTATCAAATCTCCATGATTGAAAATTTAATACAATCCCTTAATACGGATCAAAACATCGATTTGGTTCAAAAAATGAAGGAAATTGTTCCTGAGTTTAAAAGTAATAATTCCGAATTTGAAGAATTGGACAAATGAACATAAAACCTGCTGAAATACAAGTTCGATTCGCTGATTTGGATGTCTTAGGTCACGTAAACAATTCCATTTATTTGAGCTATTTCGAAATGACACGCGTTCATTATTTTAGAGAACTTTTAGGTGAATCTTGGGATTGGAAAAAGAATGGAGTCTTATTAGTTCGCAATGAAATTGATTACATACATCCAATTCTCCTGCATCAAACACCAATTATTTCAATGAAATTATTGGAAATTGGAACTAAAAGTTTTAAACTCGGTTACGAAATTTTTATTGGTGGAAAATTACATACAAAAGGATGCTCCGTAATGGTATGCTTTGACTCTGTAACCAACCAAACGATCCCCGTTCCAACCGAGATGAAACAAGCTCTTTTCAAATTAAGCCCCTGATTTATGAAAAATTCGATTTTTGCAATATTTATGCTTATAACAGCATCTAGTTTATTTGCTCAAGAAGTTCCATGCTACAAAAAAAAACCGATTTGCGATTTTAAAACAGTAAAAAACTGCAATGAACTAGTAGCTTTTGATGAATACACAAATACGTATTACTCGAGAAAAATGACTACTGAAGTATTCAATGGAACATGTGTATCCTGCTATAGAAACGGTGTCGTTGAGAACCAAATTAAAATTGTCAATGGAAAACAAGACAGTATTGGAATAAGCTATTATGAATCCGGTTGCCCACAATCAAAAATGAGTTTTATTCTCGGTGTGATGGATGGTCCAACTGTTTTTTACTATGATAGCACTAATAAAAAAGAAATTGAACAGAATTTTAATATGGGTAAAAAGGAGGGTAAATTCATTTCATTTCAAAACAACGATAAAAATGATACAATTAAGCTTGAAACATACAAAAATGATAAGCTTGACGGAGTAAAAAAAGATTTTTTCGAAAATGGCAAATTAAAACGAATTGTAAACTACAAAGAAGGATTACAAGACGGTAATCATAAGCAGTTTAACGGGGAGGGAAAGGTTATTGTCGACATCAATTACAAAGAAGGGAAAAATCACGGAAAATGGACTTACTATTTCGATGACGGCAAAATCGCCAATATTCAAAATTGGACTAAAGGAGTGAAGAATGGTGAATTCAAAACCATGGACACTAAAGGACTTATTCTTAAACAAGAATTTTTTATTAAAGGAATTCCCGATGGAAAGCATCTTGAGAACTTTGAAGATGGAAACCCAAAACATGTCACTCAATATTTAAAAGGGGAAATAATTGAAGAGTATCGATTTGATAATTATGGAGTTCGAACCGACATTGTCAAGATTAACGAGAAACATAAAAAAACACAAGAAAATTCGCGAAATGAAGATGACAATCCTGAAGAAATAGTGAAAGTTAAAAAGGAGAAAAAAGATAAAAAGAAAAAGAAGAATATGAAGAACTAATTCAAACTAAATATTTTTTTGTAGATATCTGCAGTAGAGTTCTTACAATTTATATGAAACTCCAATCGACAAAAGCGGCCCACCCAGACCTACTTCCCCGCTAATTCCCCAATTATAACCGATAAAGTATCGATAACCATAACAAATTCTCATTGAAAAGGGTAAAACAGACGATTTAGACCCTTCGAGTGTTTCAACTAAAACATTGTTTTCATATCGATTTATCCAACGATTATTTGATCCAATGCCAACACCAAAATAAGAATCAGACTCAGGTCTACCTGTAGGAATGTGAAAGTTCATTCGTGCATGAAAACGAAGTCTATTCGTAACGATTTGATTTGAAGATTGTTGATAAGTCCATTGCCCTGTTATTCCATTGTAGATAGTATCGGTTGTTGACGTGGTAACATTACTAGAATTATACATTAAGTCAAATCCGAAACTTAGATCTTCTGTAATCATATACGAATAACGAACACCAGAGGGTGCAATTCCTCTAAATCGCGTCACTTCTCCTGTGTTTATCTCCGAAGTGAATAAACTTATACCTCCAGAAAATCGGGCCATATTAGGCATACCGAAATAACCTTCAACGACATGATTACCGGCGAATAGAATCTGAGCTCTACTTCCATTGGCAATAATCAAAAGAAATGAAAATAGAAAGACTCTCATTGCTTTAATTTTGCATCTGCTTAATCAAGTTTAAAGCCGAACCTGCTCTAAACCATTCAATCTGAGATTCATTATAAGTGTGATTGACTAGAATAGAATCTATGTTTCCATTAGAATGCGTTATTTCAATCGTTAATGGTATACCCGGAGCAAAATTCACCAAATCAACAAAATTAAAAGTATCATCTTCTTGAATTTTGTCGTAATCAGAATCGTTCGAGAAGGTCAAAGCCAACATTCCTTGTTTTTTCAAATTGGTTTCATGAATTCGGGCAAAAGATTTGACAACTACAGCACGAACTCCTAAATGTCTAGGTTCCATTGCAGCATGCTCACGTGAGGAACCTTCACCATAATTATGATCACCAACTACGATTGAAGGAACACCTGCTGCTTTATATGCACGTTGAACGGCAGGAACTTCTCCATAGCCACCGGTCAATTGATTTTTTACCTCATTTGCTTTACCATTGAAAGCATTTTCGGCACCAATCAACATGTTGTTTGAAATGTTGTCCAAATGCCCTCTGTAACGCAACCATGGACCAGCCATCGAAATATGATCCGTTGTACATTTTCCTTTTGCTTTGATAAGCAACTTAGCATTTTCAATATTCTTGCCATCCCAAGCTGGAAAATTTTCTAATAACTGAAGACGAGAAGAGTCTGGTGCAACTGCAACAACGACATTACTTCCATCCTCTGCAGGAGCTTGATAACCGTTATCTTCTACATCAAAACCTTTTTTCGGTAACTCATCCCCAACAGGTGGATTCAATTTAAATTGTTCCCCTTTATCGTTTGTTAATGTATCCGTAATTGGGTTGAAACCTAAATTTCCAGAAATCGCCAAAGCAGCAACCATTTCAGGAGAGGTAACAAAGGCATGCGTATTCGGATTTCCATCTGCTCTTTTGGAAAAATTTCTATTAAATGAGTGAACAATTGTGTTTTTCTCTTGCTTTTCAGCTCCTTCCCTATCCCATTGACCAATACACGGACCACAAGCATTGGTAAAGATTTTTGTTCCCATTTTTTCGAAATCAGCCAGAATACCATCGCGCTCAGCTGTGTAACGAACTTGTTCCGATCCAGGATTGATTCCAAATTCTGCTTTTGGGGTAATTCCATTTGCAACCGCCTGTTGAACAATCGAAGCTGCTCGAGCCAAATCCTCATACGAAGAATTTGTACATGAACCAATCAATCCCCACTCCACTTTCATTGGCCAACCATTCGCTTCTGCCTCAGCTTTCATTTTTGAAACTGGAGTTCCACGATCTGGTGTAAAAGGACCATTGATATGCGGTTCAAGCTCGGAAAGGTTGATCTCAATTAATTGATCAAAGAACTGAGACGGATTTTCATAAACTTCCTTATCTCCAGTCAAATGCTCTGCGATTTTATCTGCAGCATCAACCACTTCTTGACGACCTGTTGCAATTAAATATCTTCGCATAGACTCGTCATAACCAAATGTTGAAGTTGTTGCTCCAATTTCTGCCCCCATGTTACAAATGGTTCCTTTTCCTGTACAGGAAAGATTAATTGCACCCTCTCCAAAATACTCCACGATAGCACCTGTTCCACCTTTTACAGTTAAAATATCAGCTACTTTAAGAATCACATCCTTGGCAGAAGTCCAACCGTTCAATTTTCCGGTAAGTTTTACACCAATCAATTTAGGAAACTTAAGTTCCCATGCCATTCCGGCCATTACATCAACAGCATCTGCACCACCAACACCAATTGCCACCATACCAAGTCCACCGGCATTCACTGTATGTGAATCAGTTCCGATCATCATTCCTCCCGGAAATGCATAATTTTCGAGAACAACCTGATGAATGATACCTGCTCCTGGTTTCCAGAAACCAATTCCGTATTTATTTGAAATAGAAGAAAGGAAATTAAATACTTCGTTATTTTGGTTTAATGATTCTTGCAAATCCTTGCTAGCTCCAACTTTCGCTTGGATTAAATGATCAGCATGAACTGTAGAAGGAACAGCAACACGTTTCTTACCTGCTTGCATAAACTGCAAAAGAGCCATTTGGGCAGTTGCATCTTGCATAGCCACGCGATCTGGAGCAAAATCCACATATGATTTACCACGTTCAAATGCTGTTTTAGCATTACCATCCCAGAGATGAGCATAAAGAATTTTTTCAGACAACGTTAAAGGTTTACCAACAACTTTTCTTGCCGCTGCTATTCTTTCAGGGTATTTTTCATATACCTTTTTGATCATATCTAAATCAAATACTGCCATAATTCGAGATGTTAAATTTTGAGTTGCGAATTTAATGATTTTACTGTTAGAATGAAACCAAATTCAAGTCGAAAATGTTCAATTCTAATAAAATAATGTAACTTGGTTGAAAAATCAATTATTCTTAAATAGAATACAATACAATTTAATAAATTGATTATGAAAAAGATAACCCCATTTATTTTTGTTTTCATCTTTTTAGGATTTAGTAAATCAGATATTCAGAAAGGAATTGCGAGTTACTATGGTAATTCAATGCATGGACACAAAACTTATTCAGGAGAAAGATATCACAAAGATAGTTTAACAGCCGCTCATAAAACATTACCGATGGGAACAATGGTTAAAGTTACGAATTTGAAAAACGATTCAGTGGTTTTGGTCAAAATAAACGACAAAATGGGTTCTTCCAAACGAGTCATCGACTTGTCAATGGCCGCAGCAATGAAACTAAACTTCGTACGAGCTGGTTTAACTACTGTAACAATTGAAAAAATAGAAAAATAGATCCATTTGTTATGTTTGAGGGATTAAAGATTATTGATTTATCGACCGTTTTAGCCGGACCTTCAGTTGCAACTTTCTTTGCTGAACTTGGCGCGGAAGTAATTAAAATCGAGCATCCAAGCAGGCCGGATGTAACAAGAAGTTGGAAACTTCCGAATGAGAATCAACACTTTGACGTTTCTGCCTATTTTTCAAGTATCAATTATAAAAAAAAATACATCCAATTAAACCTTCAAGATTCACCTGACTATTCAGAATTCGTCGAACTGGTAAAAGAAAGTTCAATTTTGATTTCCAACTTTAAAAAAGGTGATGACATCAAACTAAATTTAACCGATGAGATTTTAAGAATTCATAATCCAAATCTCATCATTGGTAAAATCAATGGCTACGGCTCAGAAAGTGATCGAGTGGCTTATGATCTTATTCTGCAAGCAGAAACCGGTTTTATGTCGATGAATGGGACGTCATCAAGTGGTCCAGTAAAAATGCCTGTCGCTCTTATTGATGTTTTGGCAGCTCATCACTTGAAGGAAGGACTGCTACTCGCACTTTTTGAACAACAGAAATTCGGTAAAGCCCGAACGGTTGAAGTATCACTTTATGACGCTGCTGTTTGCAGTTTAACCAATCAAGCATCCAATTACTTAATGGCTGAACATGTTCCAGAGCGCATTGGAAGTCTACACCCCAATATTGCACCCTACGGAGAAATTTTCACGACCAAAGACCAACGTCAAATTACATTCGCAATAGGCTCTGACCAACATTTTGAAAAACTTTGTTTGTACTTGAATCTGGTCGAATTAATAGCGGATCCAAAATTTCAAAACAATCAAAATAGAGTATCAAATAGAATTGAACTCTTTGAAAGACTTGAAAATAAGATTGTTGATCTATCTAGTGAACATATTTTTGAGGCAATGAAAAAGTTGAACGTACCGTGCGGAATTATTAAAAATTTGGCTGAAGTATTTGAATCAGAGCAAGCTCAAAAACTTGTTAGAGCAGAAGAAATTGACGGAAAATCAACAAAGAGAACCACATCAATCGCTTTTCAATGGAAATAGAAATTCGTAGCCCGAAAACGGAGAATGAATGGGAATCATATTATGATTTAAGGTATCGTATACTTCGTCAACCTTGGAATCAACCTCGAGGAAGTGAGCGAAACGAAGGTGATGATTCTGCTATTCACGTTGCTTTTTTTGAAAATACAAATATTAAAGGCGTGGCTCGGCTAGATTTGATGGAAAACGAAATAGGTCAAATCCGATTTATGGCAGTTGAGACATCATACCAAGGAAAAAGAATTGGAGAAAAACTAATGCTTAATTTGGAATTGACCGCCATTGAAAATGACAAAAAAAAAATAATTTTGCACGCTCGTGAAATTGCAATAGGTTTTTATCAAAAGTTAGGCTACGAAATGATAGAAAAATCCCATTTACTCTTTGGAGAGATACAACATTACTTAATGGAAAAAGCACTTTGAATGTCAACCGATAAAATCGTTTTAGAGGAATTTTACAAAATTATCACACCAAACAAAGTGGAAATGTTTGATCGTATAGCAGCGCAAAGAACCAAACATTTAACAATTGCTTTAGAGAATATTTATCAAGAGCATAACGCATCTGCTGTGCTTAGAAGTTGTGATTGTTTTGGACTTCAAGAGATGCATGTAATCGAAAAAGGATTTCAATATTCTGTTCAACGAGATATCGCACTCGGAGCAGGACGATGGGTTGATTTGTTCAACTATAATTTGGGAGAAAATCCTACCGACGACTGTATTCTTAATCTTAAAAATAGCGGTTATCAAATTGTTGCTACTACCCCGCATACTGACTCCTTCACAATTCACGATATTCCTATTGAAAAGCCCCTCGCCTTTTTCTTTGGAACAGAGCGAAGAGGATTAAGCGATGAAGTAATTAATCGCGCAGACTATCATTTAAAAATTCCAATGTATGGTTTCACGGAAAGTTTTAATATTTCAGTTTCTGTAGCATTGGTTTTACAGGTCATTCGAGATAGACTCGAAAAAAGTAAAATCAACTGGAATTTAAACGAAGAAGAGCAAACTGCTTTAAAAATTAAATGGTGTAAAAAAATATTAAATGGCGGACATGCGTTGGAAAATGAATTTCGTAAACGTTTAAATCAAAAAGAATTATAACTTTGTCGAACAATTGATTAGAAAACCAAAAAGTAAGATTTATGGGAAAAGGAGATAAAAAAACAGCGAAAGGAAAACGTTCAATGGGTTCCTATGGAAATACACGAAAAAGAAAGGTTGAAAAACCAGTTGTTGTAGCTTCAAAACCAAAAAAAGAAAAGGTCACTGAAGCTAAAGAAGCAACCAAGAAACCATCAGTAAAAAAGCCAGCCGCTAAAAAATCGGAAGGCTCCAAGAAAAAAGAGAATTAAAAAATAGCCGGTCAATGACTGGCTTTTTTTTTGAAATATTTTCAACATTTATCCTGTAATTAAAACTGAATTACAAAATTTGAACTTTAAACAAAAACAATGAAGCATAATTTTGGAGCAGGTCCCTGCATTTTACCGCAAGAAGTATTTAAACAAGCTGCGGAAGCCGTTTTAGATTTTAATGGTTTATCAATTTTAGAAGTTTCACACAGACACAAAGATTTCGTTGCAGTAATGGATGAAGCCATGGATTTGGTAAAAAAAGCATTGAATGTTCCAGCAGGATATTCGATAGTTTATTTACAAGGTGGAGCAACACTTGGATTTACAATCGCTGCCTTGAATATGATGCGTTCAACGAAAAAAGCTGGATATATTAACACAGGTACATGGGCTTCTGGAGCAATTAAAGAAGCAAGGAAAGTTGGAGTTGATGTCAATGTGTTTGCTTCTTCTGAAGATAAAAACTTTACATATATTCCAAAAAACTACGCGGTTCCATCTGAGGCAGATTATATTCACTTTACTTCAAACAATACGATTTACGGAACACAATTCAAAGAATTTCCAAAAACTAAACTACCATTAGTTTGCGATATGTCCTCGGATATTTTCTCCAAGGAAATTAATGTTGCGGACTTCGACCTTATCTATGCTGGGGCTCAGAAGAACTTAGGGCCTGCAGGAGCGACTCTTTACATCGTAAAAGATGAGATCTTAGGAAAATCAACATCTCCTTTCCTTCCTACCTATTTGGATTTAAAACAACACGTTGAGAAAGAATCCATGTATAATACTCCACCTGTATTCTCGATTTATGTTGCCATGCTAAACCTTCGAAATTTACTTGCAAATGGAGGAGTAAAAGCAATGGAATCGCGGAATAATGCTAAAGCAGAACTTCTATATAATGAAATCGATAGCAATCCATTATTTAAAGGAGCCGTTGAAACAGAAGATCGTTCAAATATGAACGTAACGTTTTTGTTGACAGATGAATCTCGTTCGGCTGAATTTGATGCCATGTGGAAAGGAGCTGGAATTGTTGGTTTACCAGGACATCGTTCTGTTGGTGGATATAGAGCCTCTATGTACAATGCATTGCCAATAGAAAGCGTTCAAGTATTGGTTGATGTTATGAAAGAATTTGCACGAAAAGGATAAGACTTAAGAGATGAAGATACTAGCAAATGATGGAATTTCCGCTTTAGGAAAACAAATATTAGAAGATGCCGGATACAATGTTATTACGGAAAAAGTAGGACAAGAGGAATTGGCAAAAGCTGTTAATGAACAGGGTATTGAAATAGTCTTAGTTCGCAGTGCAACGACAGTTCGAAAAGAAGTAATTGATGCTTGTCCAGGTTTGAAATTGATTGGCCGTGGAGGCGTTGGAATGGATAACATCGACGTTGCTTATGCAAGAGAAAAAGGACTAAAAGTAATTAATACACCTGCGTCTTCTTCGCAATCAGTGGCCGAATTGGTGATGGGGCAATTATTCTCACTTTCTCGTTTCTTACATGATTCTTTCAAAAACATGGAAACAGGTGATTTCTCAACCTTGAAGAAAAACTACGCCAAAGGAGTTGAACTTCGGGGAAAGACTTTAGGAATAATTGGATTTGGTCGAATCGGACAAAGCTTAGCATCTTATGCATTAGGTGTTGGAATGGAAGTGATTGCCATTGATAATTCAGAAAAACTAATCGAAATTCCGGTAAAAGTCGGAAATCAAGAGGTAATTATAAATGTTAATACTAAAACTGATTTGAAATCTCTTTTAGGTCAGATGGATTACATTTCGATTCACGTTCCGAAACAAGCGGATGGAAGTGCGGTTATCTCGTCATCAGAATTTGCCTTAATGAAAAAAGGAGTTCGAATAGCAAATGCAGCACGTGGCGGGGTTATCAATGAATCAGACTTGATCGAAGCTCTCAACAACGGAACTGTTTCGGCATGTGCCTTAGATGTTTTTGAAAATGAGCCAAATCCAAGAAAAGACTTGCTTTCTCACCCAAAAATCGCTTGCACTCCGCACATTGGTGCTGCCACGGTTGAAGCTCAAGATCGAATAGGTGAAGAGTTGGCTCAGTTGATAATTGGCCAGTTTGGAAGAAAGTAAAAAACAAACATGAAAGGTTAATAACGTTTGTCTTATTGCCAACCCCCACCTATTGATCGATATAAATTAATAATTGAAAGTCCCTGACGTTTTTTAAGCTCATTTAATTCAATTTGAGCCAATAAAGCGTTTTTCTGAGCAAGTAAAATTTCCATATATGTGGCTCGTCCTGCTTTGTAAAGCTCGGATGATGTGTAGATTGACTGTTTCAAAACTTCTGCTTCTTCAAATTTCATATTGTACATTTCTTTCGTGTTTTTCAATTTGTTTAGCGAATTATATACTTCAATAAATGCATTGACTACATTTTTTTCATAATTGATATAGGCTTGCTTTTGTTCAGATTTTGCATTCATCAAATCCGCTTTTAACCTTCTTCGATTTAGCAAGGGAGCTGTCAAACCTCCCATTGCATTGTAAGCTAACGAAGCAGGAGCTTCCAACAAAAGAAGTGCATTGAAAGATTGCAACCCCAAAAAACCACTAATATTTATGGATGGATAAAAAGCTGCTTTTGCGGAATTTAAATCAGCGTTTGTTGCAAGTAACTCCATTTCTGCTTGTTTAATATCAGGACGATTCTGAAGTAAATTCGATGGAATTCCTTCGTTAATGGAATTAACGATTCTCTCTAAATTGAACGACGTATCCCTCAAAATCTCATTTGGATAAACACCACAAAGGAAATTTATTTTACTCTCACACTCAATCAAGGATTGTTTAACTTCCAATAAAAAACTCTTTGAATTCAACAATTGAGCGCGCAACAATTCAACAGCTAGTTCGTTGGCATCACCTGTTTGTTTTTGAATGGAGACAATGTTTAATGCCTCCTCCTGGATAGCAATATTATTCTCTAAAATTTGAATTTCATTGTCAAGCGCTAGTAATTCAAAATAAGCCGATGAAATTTCTGCAACCAAATTTGTAATTACTAAATCTTTGCCATGTTGACTGGCAATAAATCTTGCAGCAGCGGACTTTTTCTTATTCTTCAATTTACCCCACAAGTCTATTTCCCAGGATGTTTGTACTCCAAGGTAATAATCTGGCAGTGGATTCGGAACTCGTTGTTTCTCATTTAAATTCGGGGAAAATTGCGTATCATAATTCCCTACTCCATCCATAGTATATTCTCCAAATTTTCGAATACCAGATGAAGCCGAAGCGCCAAGATCCGGCAAGCGAACACCTTTGTTCAATTGAACGTTAGCTCGAGAAACCTCGATTTTTTGCAAAGCTATTTGTAGATCAAAATTATTTGCTAATGCTGAATCGATAAGTGTAATTAAATTTTTATCAAAAATAAACTCTTTCCATTTTAAAAGTTTAACGCTATCTGCACTTTCAATTGAAAGGTAGTTTTTTGGAATTTCATTATTAATTTCTTGCGTTGTTAATTCTGTCACCGTGCAACTCTCAATCATGAAAGCCAACATCACAAAACAAATCAGTTTATAACAATTCATTGTTTTTTTCAATTTCATTTTTCTTAATCGATTTTTTTGAAAAAAGGACAAATAATCCTGGAATGACAAGAACTCCAAATACAGTTCCTAATAACATCCCACCTGCTGCAGCTGAACCAATAGTTCTGTTTCCTATGGCACCGGCACCGGAGGCAAGTAGCAATGGAATCAACCCAGCAATAAATGCAAAGGATGTCATCAAGATTGGGCGTAAACGTGCATTAGCTCCTTCAATTGCAGCCTGTAAGACAGACATTCCTTCCTTTTGTTTCAAAACTGCGAATTCAACAATGAGAATGGCATTTTTACCTAATAATCCAATCAGCATTACCATTGCAACCTGTGCATAAATATTATTTTCAAGCCCGAAAATGTAGAGAAACAATAAAGAACCAAATATTCCGACCGGCAGAGATAGAAGAACAGGAAGTGGCAAAATAAAACTTTCGTATTGAGCAGATAAAAGCAGGTAGACAAAAAGAAGGCAAATCGCAAAGATGTATATCACTTGGTTTCCAGATAAGATTTCTTCACGAGTCATACCAGACCATTCATAAGTGTAACCTTTAGGAAGTTTTTTTTGAGCCACCTCTTCTATTGCTTGGATAGCATCACCACTGCTGTATCCTTTCGCAGACTCACCATTTAGCATGGCGGAAATATACATATTATAGCGCGTTAGTTGCTCCGGACCATAAATGCGTTCGATGTTACAAAACAAAGAATATGGCACCATTTCTCCATCCTTGTTTTTAACCCTTAGTTTTAAAATATCTTCCGGTTGAGCTCTATATTTCGGATCAGCCTGAAGCATAACCTTATACATTTGTCCAAATCGAATAAAATTAGTCGCATAAAAACTTCCGATGAGGGTTTGAAGATTACTCATCGCATTATGAACTGTAATTCCTTTTTTGGCAGCCACATCCTGATCAAAATGAATGATGTATTGAGGAAACGTTGGATTGAAACTCGTAAAAATATTCTTTATCTCTTGGCGCTTTCTAACCTCTTCCATAAAACGTTGGGTAACCTTGTATGTTTCTTGAAGGTCTCCGCGACCCGTTTTATCGAGCAAGCGCAACTCAAATCCACTGGCATTTCCAAAACCTGGAACAGCCGGCGGTGGGAAAAATTGAATATCTGCATCTTTAATATGTTCCGTCTTTTTCTTCAAAACTTCAATGATATCATTTGCACTTTTATCGCGATCATCCCATGGTTTTAGACTTACGGTGATCATTCCGAATGAAGCTCCCGAACCATCCGTCATCATGCTGAACCCTGCCAAAGATGAAGATGATTCAATTTCGCTGACTGATTTGGTTATTAAATCGATTTGATTAATCACATTCTCTGTTCGTTCAAGCGTTGCCCCAACAGGAGTAGTTACACTCACATAGATTGTACCTTGATCTTCTGTTGGAATAAATCCAGTAGGTAAAACTCGTCCCACTCCCCAAGTTGCTACTGAGAATAATATCAAAGTTCCGATTGTTACAACACGTCGATTGACAATTTTTTGTAAGATATTCTTGTATCTCCAAGAAACAGAATCATAAAAACGATTGAATCCATCGAAAAATTGAGATAACCAATTTTTGGAACGTACATTATTGTGATTATTCTTTAAAATTATGGCGCACAATGCCGGTGTGAGCGTTAACGCATTTATACCGGAAATCACTATGGAAATAGCCATCGTAACGGAGAATTGTCGGTAAAATACTCCTACAGGTCCGTGTAGAAAAGCAACAGGAATAAAAACGGCGGACATAACTAATGTAATTGCGAGAATTGCGCCCCCGATTTCACTCATGGCTTGTTTGGTTGCAGTTTTCGGATCGACGTGATTTTCCTCCATTTTTGCATGAACCGCCTCTACCACTACTATCGCGTTGTCGACGACAATTCCGATTGCCAAAACCAAAGCAAAAAGAGTTAGTAAGTTAATTGAGAAGCCGAACATCTGCATGAATGCGAACGTTCCAATAAGAGCGACTGGAACAGCCAATACAGGAATTAATGTCGATCGCCAATCTTGAAGAAAAATAAAAACAACCAACGCCACTAATATAAATGCTTCTATTAGTGTTTTAATTACTTCATGGATCGATGCGTCTAGGAATCGTGAAACGTCGTAACTTATGGTGTAATCCATTCCTGGCGGGAAGGTAGTTTCCTTCAAAAATTTCAATCGTTCTTTGATATTCGCAATTACCTCACTCGCATTCGAACCAGGACGTTGTTTCAAAATAATTGCCGCTGAAGGCTTCCCATTTTCTTTTGATAAGACATCATAATCCAAAGAACCGAACTCAATATCAGCAACATCCTTAAGTCGAAGCATCTCACCTTCTTCGGTCACTTTAATTACAATATTCTCATACTGCTCTTTTTGTGTAAACTTTCCAGTATAACGCAATACATATTGAAGCGACTGGGGATTCTTCCCCGAACTTTCACCGACTTTTCCGGGAGCGGCCTCTAAATTTTGAGCCCTCAAAGCTTGAATGATTTCTTCCGAGGAGATTTCATAGGCATCCAAACGATGAGGTTTCAACCAAACGCGCATTGCATATTCCCTTTGTCCCATTATGTCTGCAAAACCAACCCCATCTATTCGCTTGAGTTCTGCAAGAACATTTATATCTGCAAAATTGTAAATGAATTTTTCATCAAGCGTTGTATCGTTACTGATCAAATTCAAATACATCAGCATGCTGTTTACCTCTTTCTCGGTTGAAACGCCCGCCTTAATAACCTCTTCGGGCAATTCATCCAAGACGGTTGCCACCCTATTTTGAACATTAACAGCGGCTAAATCTGGATCTGTTCCCACTTTGAAATAAACTTGAATGATACTCGTACCGTCATTTCCAGAAACTGATGTCATGTATGCCATTCCCGGCACACCGTTAATTGCTCTTTCCAATGGAGTAACAACCGCTTTCGCACATACCTCAGCGTTTGCTCCCGTATATTTCGTAGTAACAGAAACAGCAGGTGGAGCAATATCGGGATATTGCGTAATAGGCAAACCAAAAAGAGCCAATAGACCAAGTAAGGTAATGAACAACGAAATTACCAAAGATAATACCGGACGTTCGATGAATTTATTTAGCATCTCTCAGCTCTTTAGTTGGTTTTATTCTGTTCGGAAATAATAGACTTCATACTCACAAAACGTGGCCTAATTTTCATTCCGCTTTTCACATTTTGAATTCCTTCAAATAAAATTCTGTCGCCTTTCTTCAAGCCTTTCGTAACAATAAAAAAATGAGGTAAACGAGCGGAAATTTCGATGTTTCTAACAACCAATTCATTGTTTTTATTCAATAAATAAACGTAAAGTTTATCTTGAATTTCATAAGTTGCTTTTTGTGGAATTACGATTACGTTTTCAAAATTTCGTAGCAATCTAATTTTCCCGCTCGCACCATGCTTTAGTATCTTGTCAGGATTATTAAATCGAGCTCTGAAAGCAATAGTTCCTGTATTTTCACTTATTTGGCCCTCTATCGTTTCAATTACTCCTTTGCAGCTATGTTCATGTCCATCTGCAAGAACTAAGGACACTGTCTTTGACCCGATGCTATCATTTGTCAAACGTCTGGCATAATTAAGGTATTCTTTCTCAGACACATCAAAATAGGCATAAATTTGATCATTTTGAGAAATAGAAGTTAACAAGGTTCCTTCATCAATTAAACTTCCAATCTTGTGTGGGATTCGATTAATCACTCCACTGAATGGGGCTTTGATTCGTGTGTTTTCCAGCATTAACTTTGCATAGTTCTGATGTGCAAAAGCTTCTTCTAAATTGGCCTTTTCGGCCTCAAGTTTGTTTTTTGCTAATTCTACTTCCGTTGGAGAAACAATTTTGTTTTTACTCAATTGCAAGGCATTTTTATAATCAATTTCTGCTGTGCTAACCTTAAAAACTGCACTTTTGTAGGCAGCTTTAGCCTTGGCAAGTTCCTCGGCATATTCGCGATTGTTGATGGTAAAAAGTAGCTGTCCCTGCTTAACGTAGACACCCTCATCAACATGAAACTTCTCAAGATAACCTTTTACGCGAGCTCGAATTTCAACATTCTGTAAAGCGGTTATTTCGGTTACATAGTCAATATAGGAGGATGTATCCATTTGAACAGCCTTGGTAACAGGAAACATTTCCATTTCCATTTCTTGTATGCCGTCGTTACTGCAAGCAGCTAGAAATGCCACCCCAATTAAGCGCAAAATATTTTTTTTCACAGGAATAAATATGATTAGTCACGGATAACCGTGAGTTATTTTATACAAAAAGAAAACGTTGATAAATTAGTAAATCAACTAAATTCGGGGGGGAGCAACTGAATTTCGACGTAACCTAGTGGCGTCAAGAAATTAAAATTGGAATTGGAAAACTCTCTACCTCGAAAATTTAGGATTAAATCTTCTCTTTCAATATGAAACAATTCCAATACCTGCTCTTCTAAATCCTCCTCTAAGTCAAACGATCCTTCGTCAGAACCAAAATCACTCTCAACGATACTGATTTTGTTTACTGCTTTTGCATGAAGCTTCGGATAAAATAAATTGAACGAAATTGAAACCAACAATAGAATCTTGATGGAAACAACAACTAAAGAAGATTTATTAATTAGATAATTCATCATACTAACGATTCAAAGTTATTTTATATTTCTTTAGAAAATAAAAATGAAAAGGAATTTTGCATTTTTTAGCTTTTGAACTAATTCAGTTTAGTTGTTTTCGAAAATAGGCGTTGGAACATACCGTTTTATCGATAGATTCAGGTACAATAAAATGGGAGCCTTTGTTTACTATGTAACACTCACTTATCTGAAACGAATGAATTATTTTTCAAGTATTTTTTAATTCGATTCATTTTTAGATTTGAAAATTACTATTTTTGCAATCCAATTGAACTTCGGTTCACCGGTCCTATAGCTCAGTTGGTTAGAGCACCTGACTCATAATCAGGTGGTCCCTGGTTCGAGCCCAGGTGGGACCACAGTTTTAAAAGCCTCAAAAATGGGGCTTTTTTTAATACTCTAAATTTCCTTTTTTGATTAAAACAACTAGGTACATCGCTGTCATCCCGACGAGAGATGTATAACGGAAAAAGAAAAGATGCTACTGAATATCAAAATTCGCAACAGAAAAGTCTTAATAAACAATAATACGATACTTCCGTTTGGAATTTGCTAATAAATAAACACCAGCAGGATAATTAAATTGAAGTTGCATCTCATCTGATGAAATAGAACGTAGTACCTTTCCAAAAGAATCGTAAACAATCCAATAATCCGCTGCGATTGTTATCCAATCATTGGAATGAATAACTGTGGGAAACACCTCTATTTGGCTATGGTTTTCCTCAACACCAATCGTTGCAATCGACGTGCACAAGGAGGTATCGGCACCACAGACATTGGTTACAATCACCGCGTAATTGCCATTTGTTGAAACAATCATCGAAGAGGAGTATTCATCCGAAATCGGATCAAAATTCGGACAATTCACCCATTGGTAAATGGTATTTGTTTGTTCTTGAGTACTTAGTTCTAAATAATCTGCCATGTCTATTAAATTCACGATAGGGGTTTGTGGCTCCGAATTTATCGTGAGGGAAAGAGTTGCCAAGGAATCACACCCATTGGAAGCTGTTAGCATGGCCGTGTAGGATCCACTCGCACTATAGGTACTTCCGTTCCATGTATATGAATTGCAGGAAGTAACACTTTCTCCACCAAAAACGGCACTTCCGTTGGAAAGAACTAAAGTAGCAATCGAGTCACATCCATAGATGCTTGTTAAATTTACACTGTATGTACCGCTACTTGAATATAGATTTCCATTCCAAATAATGGGTTCACAGGATGTAATTGAAGTCTCAGAGGATGATGGTGGATAAATGGTAATTAAAAAAGTATCGGCTACACCATCACAATAGAAATTATTGGCAAGGAAACGAGGTGTGACGATTACTATTGAAGTCGTAATGTTGTCAACTATTGGAGCTGTGAATGATGGAATACTTCCAGTTCCCGTTGCAGGCAGACCGATGGACGGATTAGAATTAGTCCAATCAAAAACAGTGGCGTTACCTGTAAAACTTACCCCAGGCACCGTTGAGCCTGAACAAACGTTTAGGTTTGGATTAGGAGTAATCGTTCCAATCGGATAAACTCGGTATAAAAACGTTGCAGGAGGAGAGTTACTAACACACGTCGTTCCGCCAAATGTATAAAAAGGTGTTGCCGTTACTTCTGATGTTACAACAGATGTCCCCGTATTTATTGCAGTAAATGATGGAAGTACCCCCGTTCCAGATGCAACTTGACCAATTGAAGTATTGGAATTTGTCCATTGAATATTTGTATAATTACCTTGCATCACAACTGCAGTAGCTGTTTGACCATGGCACCAATCCCAATCGGATTGAAAAGCAGACGGAGTGGGAACCAGGGAAATCGAAAACGTCATTGGGTTGCCTGAACACCCGTTAAGTGTTGGGATAACAGTAATATTTCCAGTTTGAACAGAATTTGTGATCACAGATGCCGTAAATCCGGGAATATTTCCTGTTCCAGAGGCTGAAATACCGTTTAGTGTATTCGAATTGGTCCAATTAAAGGTAGCTCCCGCTGTTCCTGAAAATAAGGTTTGTGGTACAAATTGATTGTCGCAATGAGCACTACTTGAAATCTGATTAACAATAGGACTTTGAAGTACATTCACAACGCTAGTTGCCGTTGAACTTGCACTGTTGAGCGTGGCGGTGCAGGTGTAGGTAGTCGTTGTTGCAGGAGAAACAGTAATACTAGCTGTTGTTGCTCCTCCTGGCGACCATAGGAACGTTGCCCCGGGATCAGAGCTTGCAGTCAATATAGTAGAAGTTCCCTGACATATTTCGGAGTTCGTTGAACTAATGTTAAGAGAAGGGGGATTAGGGAGTAAACTAAACGTAGCATTTGAAATTCCACGATTACCACCTCCATGATAAGAATAACTAAAAGAAGCTGAACTTCCTCTCGCCCATATCAAGGATATAGATCCTGGACCTGAAGTAAACGCAAAGTCTGCAGCATCTCCCGTATTAAGTGCCCTAGTGGCAACAATGGTGCGAACACCAGCATTCACCTGGTTCGATGTAATGGTCCAATTTTGCTGCGCATCGGTCATAGGAGCAGAATAACCCGTTAATGATGCGTCAAAATTGGACAATATACCCGAAGAATGAACACTTACAACATCAGTTCCTGCCGCCATCGAAGAAGCATTAAAACCAACCGAGAACCAACGATCTGAGGGACCTGTTAAAGTCATGGATACATTTGTACCAATATCGAGTTTTATCGACATAGATAATCCAGCAGTTGCAGATAGATTTACTGTACCTGTTGTATAGGTCTGCCCGAATGCAAAAAAAGTGCTTACAAGCAGAAAAACGAGAGGTTTAATTTTTTTCATGACGTTTAAAAATTTTTGTTAACAATTCATCGTTATAGCGTATTAAAAGTTCATCAATGCTCATTCCCTCTTGATTCGGAATAGATTTGCTCGCGCCAGAGTTCAATAACAGCTCTACCATTTCATAACGTTTCAAAATCATCGCCATATGTAAGGGTGTTCCAAATTGTCTAAACTGACAAGTATCATTCGGTGAAATACCATTTTTAAGAAGATGAGAAAGCATTTCAATATTGTTTTTAAAAATGATTCCATAAAGAGCGGAACCTTCAGAAGTACAAACATTGACATCTGCTCCTTTGTTCATCAGGTATTTAGCTACTTCATTATTTCCTCGGTAGCATGCCAAAATAAAAGGCGAAATGCCTCTTTCAGACAACTGATTAACTGCTTCCGGTTCTTTATTCAAAAATTCCTTTACTTCGGCTACACTTCCGCTTCTTGCTAAATCATGAATATTCTGTGAAAAAACGATTGCATTTGTAGAAAAATAGAAAAAAAGAGATACTATTTTGTTCAATTTAATTATTTCTGAACACACCATAAGAAATTGAATTAACTAAAAAATTGATAAACTAAAATAAGAAAATTGAATTACAAATTAGAAAAGGGTGTTTGCAAATTGTGAAAATCAAATACTTTTTACGAAGATTCAGGTTTACGAAAATTAAATCTGGTCGTGTAATATACATGAGGAAAACTGAGAGCAGCAAGAAAAATAAATACCTGACCCCAATTGAATGTTGTGAAAAAAGTCGTTACAAGCAAAAGAAAAAATGCACCTAAAGTGAAGGGTAGTGCCTTCCACCACAATTTAAAGTTTGATACTTCTAGATTTGTCTTCAAACTAGACCAACCATGCATGCTATGTTGTCCAATAAAAAATAGAGCAAAAGCAGGAATCAATGGAAGATATTGTAAAATCAGTAATGCCAACATCCCGAAAAAAATCCCGTTCTTTTTTTCCTTGACAATAAAATACAAACCTCCTACAATTATCCAAATATTTGAAACTTCAGAGGAAAAAGAACTATTAAAAGTAACGTGAACAGACATTTGTTGAACAACTAGTTGCATTTCATTTACATGACTAAGTAGAAGTCCACCAAGTAAATAAATTCCCCAAGCAGCTGCAGCGCGATTACCGGATAGTTTCCAATAAGTAAAATCCGTTTCTCCAAAATGCCATGACGAATAAAGGAGAAAAAAAATTAGTCCAATATCTGGACTCAACCAAAATAGCATTAGGACCAAAGAGCCTAGACCTAGGTATTTAAAAACATGAAGTATCAGCTTTCCAGGCGAAGGATTTCCGAGCGTATATAAATGATCAACAGCACCGTGAGGGATACCAACCAAGAACAAACCTAATATTAAAAAAGCATAAACAAACCATTCAAGTCCAAGAGTATAGGCTAGCAAACTGAGAATACTCATCCAAATTATTGGAGGCAGCAAAATGATTCTATTACTAATCATACAAAAACAATCTCTCAAAAATGCAGCAATAAAAAGTGGAAGCGGCAGACTAGCAAAAATGGCTAATTCTTCTTTCGGAGAGGATTTTTCATCCAGGAACCTCAGAACCGTTTCAACATTATTTTTTGAAAACAACTGCGTAAAGATTTCTTTTCCACGATTAGGGGTGTACTTGAGAATTTGAAGTAAGAGTCGATCATAATAGGAAAAACGCCTAGAGTTCTTTACTTTATAAGTTTTGTTTTCCAATAAACCGTTCGTAATCTGTCTAGCGTGATTTAAACTTCTTATAAATGAATAACCAGTACTGGGTTTTAATCTTCCACCTCTTTCGCCGGTATTTATAACATTTGAATGCGAATTGTCAACTATAATGTGAGAATTAAACATACGGATGACACCATGTTCAGTTTGTTCAATTTCGTAATCAATTCCCTTAGCTTGGAGGTAATTATGAATCGTATTTTCGGCTGTTTCCTTTTCAATTAACTCTTCACCGAAGCGTGTAATTTCAAATAATGCAGTATTTTGGTTAAATGGTAATACATACATAAACTGAGTTGAGCCTTCTTGAGGAACATTAAAGTCCATCATTGTGAATGTATCTATATCAAAAGATTTATTGAGTGCCTTTATCTCCCATCCATAAAAACTTTGAAAAAGTTGAACTTCATTCCTAGTTGCATTCACATAAGATGGCGGACGATTATCAAAAATGTATTTTGCATGAATAATACGGTCTGAAAAGTTTAAAGTAGAATAATTTCTTTCGTGTTTAAAAGAACCAGTGTAGGATATACATAGGGTTTCTATTTGATAAGTAGTAAGTAAATTACTCACTTTTTGGTACAACGAAAGTGCAGGAATATGGAAATAGTGTACCTTATTTAACGTTTGCTTTTGATCATTAACCACACTCACCTTGGTCCATTTATCACGTATCAAATCCTGAATTCCAAAGGTATGGAGCTGAGCAGGATCCATCCAAAAACAGAATGTTTTATCATTACGCATTTTCTTTTCTGGCTCAAAGACTACAATTTTTTTATCAATGAGTAGACCTTTTCTTTCCATTTCGAGAATCAATAGGCTATTGCCGCAACCCAGCCCAAGAAAAGCAAAATCGTATACTATTGGTATGGAATTATTTGACGACATAGTGTGAAGATACATAATAGTTAACTACATAGCGTGCTTATTGTTCAAATAACCGAAACTGCTGATTTAAATGAGTACCAGTTTAATCAATTATGATCGATAAATGAACGCAAATATGTATCAATAACTGATTATTGAAAAAAAGAAGAAAACTAAGGTAAACAATTATGCATCTCGTGATGAAACATCTTTTCTGTTATTTATTTGAAAAGATCTTTAATCATTTCTTTAAACACCTTATCCTTTACGAAAGTGAAAAAGAACAATTATTAGTGTTCCTAATACCAGACCGTTTCTGAAATTAGAGCCTTTAGTAATGTTAAAATAACCAAAATGGTCTAAAGAACTTGTGCTATCAAAATAAAAAGTAAGGTACAGTTTAAAATCTAAACCAACTTTCGATACTTTATTCGTTTCGGACCAGAATCACCTAGTCGTTTTTTTCGATTTTCCTCATAATCAGAATAGCTTCCCTCAAACCAATAAACTTCTGAATCACCTTCAAAAGCTAAGATATGCGTACAAATACGATCGAGGAACCATCTGTCGTGGGAAATTACAACCGCACATCCAGCGAAGTTTTCGATTCCTTCTTCAAGTGCCCTCAATGTATTCACGTCAATATCGTTCGTGGGCTCATCTAAAAGTAAAACATTCGCCTCAGTTTTCAAGGTCATAGCCAAATGCAAACGATTTCGCTCTCCTCCAGAAAGAACTCCTACTTTCTTATTCTGATCAGAACCATTGAAATTAAATTTCGATAAATAAGCTCGCGAGTTGATTTTTTGATTTCCAATTTCGACATATTCCAATCCATTTGAAACAACATCAAAAACAGTTTTATCTGGATGAATGTCTTTGTGAGTTTGGTCGACATAACCGATTTTTACGGTTTCTCCAACTGTAAACTCACCTTTGTCAGGCTGTAATTCACCCATGATCATTTTAAAGATTGTCGTTTTTCCGGCACCATTTGGACCGATCACCCCTACAATTCCAGCTGGCGGAAGTTTGAAATTCAAGTCATCATACAATAATTTATCTCCAAATCCTTTAGCAACGTGAATCGCATCAATCACATTTTGTCCCAAACGAGGTCCATTTGGAATTGGTAATTCGAGTTTTGCTTCTTTGTCTTTTACATCTTCTGCCAACATTTTATCGTAGTTCTGTAAACGAGCTTTACTCTTCGCTTGACGCGCCTTTGGGTTCATTCTCACCCATTCTAACTCTCGAGCCAACATCTTTTGACGTTTGGATTCAGATTTCTCTTCCTCCTTCAAACGATTTCCTTTTTGCTCTAACCAAGAGGTGTAATTTCCTTTCCAGGGAATACCCTCTCCCCTATCCAATTCAAGAATCCAGCCGGCAACATTATCCAAGAAATACCTATCGTGAGTCACAGCAATAACAGTTCCTTTATATTGTTGTAAATGTTGTTCTAACCAGTCGATTGATTCCGCATCTAAATGGTTTGTTGGCTCATCCAAAAGGAGAATATCTGGATTTTGAAGCAATAAACGACATAACGCCACTCTTCTTTTCTCTCCTCCTGAAAGCGTCGAAATCAATTGATCATCCGGTGGGCATCGCAAAGCGTCCATCGCTCTTTCCAATTTTGTATCCAATTCCCAAGCATCAGTAGCATCTATTTTATCCTGAACTTCTCCCTGTCGAGCAATGAGCTTATCCATTTTATCGGGATCATTAAGAACCTCTTCATCCATGAAAGCAGCATTGATTTCTTCGTATTCATTCAGTATATCTACAATTTCCTGGGCTCCCTCCATTACAACTTCTTTGACCGTTTTATTCAAATCAAGTTCTGGTTCTTGCGGAAGGTATCCGACTGAGTATCCTGGTGAAAAAACCACATCTCCTTGGTATGCCTGATCTAATCCAGCAATGATTTTCATTACGGTAGATTTCCCTGAACCATTTAAACCGATAATACCGATTTTAGCCCCGTAAAAGAAGGATAAATAAATGTTTTTGATGATTTGTTTACCTTGAGGAGTCGTTTTTGACACTCCCACCATTGAAAAAATGATTTTTTTATCGTCTGACATTTTGAAATAGATTTATTGCAAAGATAATAGGTGTTGACTTATGTGATAAACTATTTTTTCTTTTTGAATAAAAGATTCATAAAGAAATTCCTAATAAAAGTCAAGGTAATAAAATCAATAAGACAATGAAATGCTTTGCCAAAAAAAATGATGATTGTTTTGATGTTGAAAATTAATTTAGCTACAAAAATCTTAATCAAAGTTGGTATTGACTTTTCTTGAATTTCTCTTCAATTTGATTCCTTCAAATAATAGTAAAAGAAACAAAGAAGAGAAAACCGAAATTAGCAAATGAGTAGATTTAGTGACCTCAAAATCAAATAATTTCCGAAGATTCGATATCATAAAAATAAGAGCCAGTAATGAAATTGCGATAAAGAGAATCAACCAGGCTGCATAATTTTTTTCTCTGAAAACAGATAAAAATCCCCGAGATTCTGAAAGTCCAGATAAAATTAAGAATACATTACCGAGAACCAATGTTGAAAAGGAAATTGCTCGTGTTTCTGAATGAGAAAATCCCATAAAAACTGAAAATAAATAAGTTATCAAGACCAAAATAAAAAGCATGATTCCTTTAAATAAACTCGATTTAATTTTTTTAATCCCAAAAAATGATTCGTTTTTATCGCGTGGTAGTCTTGACATAATTCCTTTCTCTTCCTGTTCTAACTCAAAAGCTACAGAACAAATTGGATCGATGATTAATTCCAAAAAAACAATATGTAATGGCATTAAAAAAATGGGCAAGAATGAAAAAAATGAGGGTAACAATGCCATGCCAATAATCGGAATATGAATCGCCAAAACGTAAGACATCGCTTTTTGCAGATTATCAAAAATCCTGCGTCCACTGCGAATTGCTGCTACTATTGACGCAAAGTTATCATCCAATAAAATGAGCGCAGCAGCTTCTCGAGCAACATCAGTCCCCTTCTCTCCCATTGCAATGCCGATATCTGCAGCTTTCAAGGCAGGCGCATCATTCACGCCGTCTCCTGTCATTACTACGACCTCGCCATTAGATTTCAACGCATTGACAATTCTTAGTTTTTGTGCTGGCACTACTCGTGCGAATACATTGATTTGATGTATTTTAGCTTTTAATTCTTCATCAGTCATTGTTTCTAAATCCTTTCCGGTTACAGTTAAAGAATCAGCATTCATTCCAATTTGTCTTGCGATACTTCGCGCAGTTGCTGGAAAGTCTCCCGTTATCATTACAACTCGAATTCCCGCCTCAACACATTCTTTTACCGCTCTTGGAACTTCAGGTCTTATCGGATCCGCTAATCCCAGAAAACCCAGAAGCTTAAAATCAAATTCGTGATGTGTTAGTGGTAATTCACAATTTTTATATTCCGCCTTTGCAACTGCTATAACGCGATTGCCACGTTCTGCCATTTGATGAATCAAATTTATGTGAATGGATTTTATGTCCTCCGAAAGATGACATAACTGCATAATCGCCTCCGGAGAACCTTTTGCCGAAACATAAAATGGGTCTGTTTCTTTCGTTTCATAGACATTAGTCATTGCCGATAATTCATGACTCAGCGGATAATGTTTTACATGTTTTAATCCAGGCAAATCATTTTCATATAGCAGCTCATTTAAACTTTTAATTGCTTGCTCCATTGGATCTTTTGAATTTTCAACTGATGCTTGATACGCCACTTTTAAAAGCTCAGAAATAATTACTTTATTCGAGTGAAAATCATTTTTTTCAATCATTTTGTTATCGCTAATAATCGATGCGATCTCCATTTTGTTTTGTGTGATAGTCCCCGTTTTATCTGCACACAAAACCGTTGTAGAACCTAAATTTTCAATCGCAACTGGAGTTTGAGTTAGAACATTATTCTTTGATAATCGCCAAGAACCCAAAGCAAGAAAAACGGTTAAAATCACAGGAAATTCTTCGGGTAGAATTGCCATTGAAGTAGCAATCGAATTCAGAAGCGAACCAATTAAATTTCCTCTAGTTACATAAGTTGCAATAAAAACGATAACCGAAATACCAACACCTATCAAAAAAAGTCGACGAATTAGAATTTTCATTTCAGTTTGAAGACGCGTTTGTCCTTTCTTGATTGAAATTAATGATTCTCCGATTTGTCCAAATTTTGAATTTAATCCCGTTGAAAAAACTTTTACAACCGCTTTCCCTTGTGTCACAAGTGTGCCACCAAAAACTAAGTTTTCTGATTCAATCAATGACTTTGAAATAGGAAACGACTCACCGGTCAGCATTGATTCATCTACCATTAGATTCTGAGATTCAAGAATTACGGAGTCAGCCGCAACACGATTCCCCTCATTTAAAATTATTATGTCGTCAGGTACTATTTCGCGAACTGGAATTTCCTGCTCGATACCATCACGAACGACAGTTGCCTTAGGGGAAGAAAGTTTTCTTAAAGAAATGAGTGCATGTTCGGTTCTTAAATTCTGATAATAGGTAATGAAAATGATTATCGAAAATGTGGAAAGTAAAATAAGTCCTTCACGATAATCTCCAATAAAAATATAAATAAATGAACTGGATATCAACAATATAAACATCGGTTCTTTTAGTATTTGTTTTACTAAATCAAACCAAGATTTAGATGCAAAATCAGGTAATTCGTTAAAACCAATCTCTTTTAATTTAGTCGCTACATCCATACTCGAAAGACCATTTTCCATCTCCTAAAATTCAGAAAATAGATCCTAAAAATTCTTATGAAATTTGAACTAGAATTACATCTTTTCCTCCTCAATAGAACGAAACCAACGACATTCAAAATCTTCCTTATTTTAGTTAAACACGAATATAAAATTCCTGAATCCCTTTATTTGTCGTAGCTTTGCAAAAATTTAAAATATATTTATGACATTTGAAGAGCTGGGATTGAGGCGAGAGGTGCTGAAGTCGTTATCAGAATTGGGTTTTGAAGCACCGACCCCCATCCAGGAAAAAGCAATCCCTTACCTGATGCAGGAGGATTGCGACTTTGTCGGCCTTGCACAGACAGGCACGGGAAAGACAGCGGCATTTGGTTTGCCCTTAGTTAATAATATCAACACAAAAGCAAAACTACCACAAGGACTGATTATTTGTCCGACACGTGAACTTTGTTTGCAAATCACAAAAGATTTAGAGGTTTTCTCCAAGTATGTGGATTGCAATGTTGTTCCGGTTTACGGAGGAACAGATATTCGTCGACAAATTACCGATGTGAAAAAAGGAGCTGCAATTATTGTAGCAACACCCGGACGTTTGGTTGATTTGATTAATAGAAAAGTAGTTGTGTTGAATGAAGTTCGCTATGTAATTCTGGACGAAGCGGACGAAATGTTGAACATGGGTTTCAAAGAAGACATTGACGCCGTTTTAGACACTACGCCTATTGATAAAAACGTTTGGTTGTTTTCTGCAACAATGCCGAATGAGGTGGCACGAATTGCAAAAACCTACATGACCGATCCTTTGGAAGTTTCCATTGGACATAAAAATCAAAGTAACGAAAATATCGACCACATCTATTACCTTGTAAAAGAACGTGATCGTTACGAAGCTGTTAAACGACTAATTGATTTCAATCCAAGTATTTATGGATTGATTTTCTGCCGAACGAAAAACGAGACCGCTGCTGTTGCAGAAAAATTGGGTAAAGAAGGTTACAACGCTGAACCTTTACACGGCGATTTGACCCAGGCTATGCGAGACCGCGTAATGGCGCGCTTCAGAACCAAAGAATTACAAATCTTGGTGGCAACTGATGTAGCGGCAAGAGGATTAGATATTGACAATATAACACACGTAATCAACTACAATTTACCAGACGATATAGAAAACTATACGCACCGAAGCGGAAGGACTGCTCGTGCCGGAAAAAAAGGTGAATCGTTGGTTTTGGTTAACGTAAAAGAGTTGGTAAAAATCAAAGCGATCGAACGTCAGATGCGCACCACTTTTACAGTTGGTTCTATCCCAAACGCCGAAGAAATCTGTGAAATTCAGTTGATGAAACTCATCAATAAAACAATTGAAACGGAAGTAAAAGAAGATGACATTGAGAAATTTATGCCACAAATTCTCTCTTCGTTTGAATCGCTTTCGAAAGAGGAAGTAATTAAAAAGTTTGTTTCGGCTGAATTCAACCGTTTCATTGATTACTACGAGCGTGCTGGCGATTTGAATGCTGCGGCGAGAAAGGATGATCGTTCCGAAAGAAAAGGTGATAAAGGGTCTCGTGCGAGAGAAGAAGGCAAAACACGTTTCTTTGTTAATATTGGTCGCCGAGATGGTTTGAATCCAGGAGCTTTATTACGTGTTGTTTGCGATGCAACTGGTTTAAAATCAGACAAAATTGGTCGAATAGATTTGATGACTTCGTTCTCTTTCTTTGAAGCCGACGAGGAATACACAGAGAAAATTCTTAAAAACGTAAACGGAGCCAATTTCGAAGGACACGAAGTTTCGATTGAAGTTACCACGGCTAAACAAAGCGGTGGAGGCGGCGGAAGATCAGAAGGAAATAGAGGTCGCGGACGTTTTGGTGGAGATTCAAAATCAGGAAGTGGTTTTTCAGGTCGAGACCGAAGTTCTTCTGGTGGTGGAAGAAGCTCATCTGGTGGTGGAAGAAGTTCTTCAGGCGGCGGATTCAGAAGCGGTGGTTTTTCAGGTGGAAAATCCAGCTTTGGTGGAGACCGAAATCGTGGAGATCGAAAACCAACAGGAGGCGCTGACAGACGAAGAAGTGGAAAATAAATTGAAAGAAGATTAATCAAGATTAAAAATGGAAATTAGAAATATAGCGATTATCGCACACGTTGACCACGGAAAAACGACATTGGTTGACAAAATGATTGAGGCAGGAAGTGTTTTGAACGAACGTGATCGTCCAACCGGTGAATTAATTATGGATAACAATGATTTGGAGCGTGAACGTGGAATTACAATCGTATCTAAAAACGTATCAGTTACCTACAAAGGAACAAAAATCAATATCATTGACACTCCTGGTCACGCTGATTTTGGTGGTGAAGTAGAACGTGTCTTGAACATGGCAGATGGGGTTTGTTTGTTAGTTGATGCCTTTGAAGGACCAATGCCACAAACGCGTTTCGTGCTTGGAAAAGCTCTTTCAATGGGAATCAAACCATTGTTGGTAATCAATAAGGTTGATAAAGAGAATTGTACGCCTGACGAAGTTCATGAAAAAGTATTCGATTTAATGTTTGAATTGGATGCGAACGAGGAGCAATTGGATTTCCCAACGATTTATGGTTCTGCCAAAAACGGCTGGATGTCTGAAGACTGGAAAAAACCAACCGATTCGATTTCACCTTTGCTGGATAAAATCTTAGATTACTTTCCTCCACGAAAAATTGAAGAAGGAAACACCCAAATGCTCATTACATCCTTGGATTTCTCTTCTTATGTCGGAAGAATTGCAATCGGAAGATTAACGCGAGGTGAAATCAATGAAAACCAACCTGTTATCATTTCAAAATCAGATGGCAAACAAGAAAAACACCGAATCAAAGAAGTATTTGTTTTTGAAGGAATTGAGCGGAAGAAAGTTACTTCTGTTCAAGCTGGAGATATTTGTGCGATAACAGGAATTGAAGGATTTGAAATAGGTGATTCTATTTGCGACGCTGAAAATCCAGAGCCACTTCCAACCATTAAATTGGATGAACCAACAATGAGCATGTTGTTCTCAATTAACGATTCGCCATTCTTCGGAAAAGAAGGAAAATTTGTAACTTCTAGACATATTTTTGATCGTCTTCAAAAAGAATTGGAAAAAAATCTTGCCATGCGCGTTCATGAAACCGATAAGGCTGATAAATGGATGGTTTTCGGACGAGGAGTTTTACATTTATCCGTATTAATTGAGACAATGCGTCGTGAAGGATACGAATTACAAGTTGGTCAGCCTCAAGTAATTATCAAAGAAGTTGATGGTGTGAAGTGCGAACCAATTGAGGAATTAACAATCGATTTACCTGAAGAATTTAGCGGAACAGCTGTTGAGGCCGTAACCAAAAGAAAAGGTGAAATGAAAAATATGGTTCCGAAAGGCGAACGTATGATTATTACATTTGAAATACCTTCTCGTGGAATCATTGGACTTCGAAATTACTTGCTAACACAAACGGCAGGTGAAGCCATTATGAATCACCGTTTCTTAGAGTATCAACCCTATAAAGGAGAAATTCCCGGACGTCAAAATGGTTCGTTGATTTCGTTGGAACAAGGAACTTCTATTCCATTTTCACTAAACAACCTTCAAGATAGAGGGAAATTCTTTGTAGCACCAAACGAAGACATATATGAGGGACAAGTAATTGGAGAAAACTCAAGAGCAGGTGACTTATGCGTTAACGTTACAAAAACGAAAAAATTAACCAATATGCGTGCATCAGGATCGGATGACAAAGTCAGATTAGCACCACCTAAAGTTTTCAGTTTGGAAGAATGTTTGGAATATATTCAGGAGGATGAATATGTAGAAATCACACCGAAAAACTTGCGTATTCGTAAAATTCTTTTGAAAGAAACAGAAAGAAAAAGGGGGCATAAGATTGCTTGATTAGTCGCGCACTTGTTCGTATTGTAATAAATTAACCAATTGCTCGTTTTTTAATTGTGAAAAAAGTCATTTTGGTCGGGATATTGTTCGTTTGCTTTTCAATTAAAGCCCAGCGTTCTACATTCTTATCTCGGTCGGAATTAGGAGTTCACATTGGTCAAATGTATTACTTAGGTGATCTTAATCCTTCAAAGCAATTTTATCAAAGTAACCTTGCTGGTGGCTTGATGTATCGTTTCAACTTACAAACCAGAATGGCATTGCGTTTTAACATTACAACCGGCAGTGTGGAGGCCTATGATAAGGATTCAAATAAGCCATTACTAGTTAATAGAAATTTGGATTTTCAGTCAAGAATTCATGAAATTGCCGGAGGAATTGAATTTTACCATTCACAATTTCAAATTGGTAACAAAAGGTATTTTGGCACCTTTTATTTCTTAACTCAAGTTGGTTTGTTTTACATGAATCCCACAACTAATTACAATGGCGAAACAGTCGAACTAAATGAACTGGGTACGGAAGGACAAGGAAGTGCGTTGAATAAAAGACGAAAATACAACAACTTACAATTGTGTGTTCCTATTGGTTTAGGCGGCAAAGTTACCTTAGGTAAATTTGCTACTTTCAATATCGATATTGCCATTCGCAAGACATTTACAGACTATTTGGATGATGTTGGAAGCGACTCCTATTTGGATCCTGTTTCATTGGAATCAGTCAATGGTTCAACTGCAGCGGCCCTATCAAATCGTAGTTTGGACGGCAATCGATTTGGAAAACGAGGAAATTCAAGTACGAAAGACTGGTATATTTACTGTGGTGGAATGGTAACAATCAAATTAGGGCGCGGAAAAGGATGTCCAAGACCTCAATAGTTTAGTCATATCCTACAAGTGCGAAAACTGAAAAACTGGATAACCAATGATCGATATCATAGTTACCTTTTCCAATGCTTTCTTGAGCATAATTCCACATATCGTTCATTTGAACAACCCAAAGTTTCCTAACATCGGCATTCAATCGGTTTTCCGATATTGTCTTTAACATACCATTTAGACACCAAATTCGATTTAGATGATATCCATCCCAATGAGATTCAAATCCATCATGCTTCTCTGACTTTTTAATTTTAAGGCCTTCATTCACCTTGTTTATTGAAAATAATTCAGGAGTAAATTTATTTACCCATTCCCAATATTGTTTTTCAGAAAGAACTTTTCGCATTAAATCATTAACCAAAAGCGAAGCAGACATAAAATCATAATCAAAAGGTTCTTTTAAGATTGGCGCATTTGACATATTCGAATAGTACTTTTTGGCGGCTGTAACGATTACTTTTTTTAGTGCTTTATCATTGAAACTTACTGAATAATCATAAGCAAACGACAAACCCATGGCCGGACTATCATGACTTCCCGAGAGTTGAACCTCTTTTACTAGAGGCCAAACCTTCAAATGAACAAATGCAATGTAATCGGAAAGCGGCTTTAAATTTATTAACCATCTTTTTGCATCAGGACTATCCCATCGCTTCAATTCGTCAGCTACTTTCAATAGCCAAGATTGACCATAAGGAAATTCAAAGAACCCTTCTTCGTGTGTTTTAACATAGTTTAATTCAGCCAAAATATTTTCCTTGGAAAAACTAATTTCAAGCTTATCTTTCAATGCTTTTGCCTCAGGAATAGTTGGAAAAAGTTTTAGTAATTTAACCATACACCAGTGATTATGCACACCACTATGCCAATCGTAACATCCATAAAATGATGGCCATAAATCTCTTGGACCTTGTTTATCTCCCGGTTTTCTTAGAACTTGGAAATAATAATGAGGACTTGATTTATCAGTACATTCCAAAGACAATTTAGCAAAATGTGATGCTCCCAAATCGCTTAACGTGTATCTTCCATCTTGCAATGATTTAACCAACGAATTAAATGTTTGACTAAATCCAATTTTTATCAATAAACACAATATAAATGTCAATAAATGCTTCATTTTCAATGTAAAACGTATTTATAACTTCAAGAATATCAAAAATAAGAATAACTTTCAATTAACTGCACGAATAACAATTTAGAAGCTAATCCATTTTTCAACTTATCTTTACGTTATGAATCACAGTGCTCCACTTGCCGAACGCATGCGTCCAACCAATTTGGATGAATACATCGGGCAGCAGCATTTATTGGCTAAAGAAGCCTCATTGCGAAGAGCGTTGGATGCCGGTGTTATTCCCTCCATGATTTTTTGGGGTCCACCTGGTGTGGGAAAAACCACACTAGCTCAATTAATTGCCGCTCATTTAAACCGGCCTTTTCATACACTTTCTGCCATTTCTTCAGGTGTAAAGGATGTTCGCGAAATCATTGCAAAAGTAGAGAATGGTGGGATGTTTCAACCCAAAGGAACAATTCTGTTTATTGATGAAATCCATCGATTTTCAAAAGCACAACAAGATTCATTACTTGGTGCTGTTGAAAAAGGCATCGTCACTTTAATTGGCGCAACAACCGAGAATCCTTCATTTGAAGTAATTTCAGCGTTGCTTTCGCGTTGCCAGGTATACAATTTAAAGGATCACACAAAGGATGATTTGTTATTGTTGTTGAATCGAGCAATACAAGAAGATGCATTTTTAAGAAAAAAGGAACTTGTTTTACAAGAAACGAATGCGTTACTTTCTATTTCCAGCGGAGATGCGAGAAAATTGTTGAACGTATTTGAAATCATAATAGGAACATTTCAAGGACAACAAAAAATTGTCATCACAGATGAAATCGTTCTTCAAAACGCACAGCAAAGTTTGGCTCGATACGACAAAGATGGTGAGCAACATTATGATATCATTTCAGCATTCATTAAATCCATTCGTGGAAGTGATCCGAATGCCGCGGTTTATTGGTTGGCACGAATGATTGAAGGTGGAGAAGACCCGAAATTCATTGCACGAAGACTCATTATTTCAGCGTCTGAAGACATTGGTCTTGCCAACCCAAATGCACTTTTAATGGCTAATTCCTGTTTTCAGGCAGTTGATACAGTTGGTTGGCCGGAAGCGCGAATTATCTTGGCTCAATGCACCATTTATCTTGCTTCATCACCTAAAGGAAATGGAGCTTACATGGCAATAAATCGAGCGCAACAACTAGTTCAGCAAACTGGAAATTTAGGTGTCCCCCTACCCTTGCGTAATGCTCCAACAGCGCTCATGAAAGAATTGGGTTATGGGAAAGGTTATTTATACAGTCATGATTATCCTGGTAATTTCGCAGAACAAGAATTTTTACCTGATGAAATTAAAGGGACCTCATTCTTTGAGCCCGGAGGTAGCGCCAAAGAGCAGGAAATAGCCAAAGGTATTAATCAAATTTGGAAAGGAAAATACTCCTAAAATGGCAAGAATCGCTTATTATTTATTTGTCAATCCTTTGTCGAAACTGCCACTTTCAATTTTGTACTTATTCAGTAGTTTTTTT
>CAZHOW010000017.1:0-59268 GCA_964534395.1 uncultured Lishizhenia sp. | reverse complement strand
GAACCGTTGTTGGACGAAGAATAAATCCTAATAATGCGGGATCACTTCCCAAATGTGTGATACTTGAAAATACAGCCAAGTTGTAATTACCATCTTTCGATATTGATCCAATTAAATTGGCGGATTTGTAACCCATGCAGGAATTAATTAAATTCAACCTAGGAACTTTCGAAAGAGCTTGAAAATCAACTTTGTCTAAACAAATCATCGTTTTGTTATTTTATTATTTGAAATACCTCTTTGGCGGTTGCATTTGAAGCGACTGATTTCTTCTGAGCGCGTTTTTAGGTGTTTGGTTTTACATTCCTCCACACGTTTTCTCCAAAGTTTGTATGAACTATATTTAAGTTCTTTTTTCATTAGGTTTCGAACCGCTTGTTCGTTTAATCCAAATTGTAGTTTAATGGCATCAAAAGGCGTTCTGTCTTCCCATGCCATTTCGATGATACGATCGATGTCACTTTCTGAAAGCTCATTTTTTTCTTCCTTCTTCGGCAACGAATAAGCCATTGGTGAAGGCAAATCGCTGTATTGACAAACTAGGTCTTGTTCCATAACTTTTGATAACGTTTTTCCTTATCGTATTGTTCTTCTTGTTTTTCTGTGTTGAATTTTCTGCCTGCTCG
Organism: uncultured Lishizhenia sp.; assembly: GCA_964534395.1. Taxonomy (GTDB): domain Bacteria; phylum Bacteroidota; class Bacteroidia; order Flavobacteriales_D; family Crocinitomicaceae; genus UBA952. Next base: position 58,642 of record CAZHOW010000017.1, on the reverse strand, counting down.
TGGATCATTTCCAACTCCTGCAATGTAGGCCCAATTCCCCCAATTGGATGAAACATCATAATCAATCAATTTTGATTCAAAATAGGCCGCACCAACTCGCCAATCTTGCTCCAAGTCATAGATGAAATAACTCGCTACAATTTGCCGCATGCGATTGGATGTCCAACCTGTGGCTTTCAATTCTTTCATTGCCGCGTTCACGAAATCATTTTGCGTTTCGCCATTAATCCATGAATCAATTGCTTGTTTGTTTCTCGTTGGTTTTCGATCTGATTCACCTAGTATTCCATGTAACTGGTAATACGCCAGCGGATTTTTTTTAAACGAAAAACGAAAGAAATCTCGCCACAACAATTCAAAGATGAGCCAATACGTGGAATCATTTGCTTGGACTTCATGCTCAAAGCGTTTGACCTCGTGATAAATGAATTTCGGAGAAAGACAACCCAAAGCCAACCACTGTGATAATTTCGATGAAAATTCAATTCCTAGAAGTTGATTACGAGTTTCTTTGTAATGTAAAATGTGCTGTGCTTCAAATAGATAGTAGCATAAATGAGCCAGTGCCACCGATTCGCCACCCATTTTAGGGAGGGAATTTCGTTTATCTAATTTAATTGTCTCTTTAAGGCTATTTAGTTCTAGTAAATCATTGGAAATGATAGGGCAAGTAATCGCTTTTGGTGCAGATAACGGTTGTCGAACGGAGGCTTCTTTTTCAACTATTTTTCGGAATTTCGTAAAAACCTCAGGAATCGAGGACATCGAAAATGGCAAATCAGAAGGGTGATACATGGTGCTTGTGCTATATTCTTCAAAATCTACACCTTTTGTTAATAGTAAACTATTTAATCGCTCATTTTCACGTTTTTCTTCAATTCCAACTTGCTTTTTGGTATACACCTTGAAAATTGCAAAGCGACTTAAAAGTTCCTGAATGACATCTGCTTGATTTCCCTTTTTTACAAGAAGATATCCACCGATTGACTTTAAATTTAGATGTAAATCTTCTAATACTCTTTTCAGAAAACCGCGGCGAATTGAACCCATTCTGTTGAATCCAAATTGCTCATTATTCATAACCGCTTCATCCCAACAAAATAAAGGAATAACCTCATCATTTTCTTTGATTGCTTCAACTAGTGTTGTGTTATCGTGAAGCCGCAAATCACTGGTAAATAATATAATTCCAATTTTCTTCATAACGTTTCGATTTGTTTCAGGTATGAAGAAGCTTGCGATAATATGGCGGAGCGATCTTCATTCGACATTTTATTCCATACATTCAACATCATTCCCAACCTTGGGTTTGAACGAAGTTTTTCGGTATGTTGATCAAAGAAGTTCCAATAAAGTGAGTTTAAGGGACAAGCTTTTTCGCCAACCTTTTTATCGTGTGAATAATGACAATTCCCACAATAATCGCTCATTTTATTTATGTATGCCGCAGAACTCACGTAAGGTTTCGAACCAACAATTCCACCATCAGCATATTGACTCATGCCACGCGTATTGGTGATTTCTACCCATTCAAATGCGTCAATGTAAATTCCCAAATACCAATTGTCTACTTCATCTGGGTGAATTCCTGCGAGAAGTGCAAAGTTTCCAGTTACCATCAAACGTTGGATGTGATGCGCATAAGCATGTTCAAGTGATTGTCTAATGGCATGTTTCAAGCAATTCATTTTTGTGTCGCCAGTCCAAAACCAAGAGGGAAGTGTTCGTTTATTTTCAAAAAAATTGAGTTCTGCGTATTCTGGCATTTGTGACCAATAAACTCCACGCATGTATTCTCGCCAACCCAAAATCTGACGGATAAATCCTTCAATTTGATTTAGTTCGTAAAACTCAGGATTTTCTAAATAGGCTTTTTCTACGCGTTTGATCACCTCTAAAGGACTTATCAATTTCACATTCATCGCAAACGAAAGTCGAGAATGGTATAAATACCAGTGATTCTCCGTCATTGCATCTTGAAGTGACCCGAATAATGGTAGTGCCTGGGTAACAAAATCCTCCAATAATTCAAGTGCTTCCTCGCGGGTAGTGGTCCAAGAAAATTCAACGGGTGAAATCTGCCCAATCGTTTTTATCCCTGCAAGTTGAATTTCATCAATAATCTCAGAAACATTTTTTGACAAAAGTGGAACAGTTTGTATCACATGATTTTTCGGAACTTTTTTTCTGTTTTCTTGATCAAAATTCCATTTTCCACCAATTGGTTTGTTGGCAGAATCTAACAATATTTGATGTTTTACCCGCATGTGGCGGTAAAAGTTTTCCATTAGGAAGGTTTTCTTTCCTTGGAAGAATTCTCCAAATTCCTCTCGCGTTGTTAAAAAGTGATTTGTATCAGTTGAATGAATCGTGATTCCTATTTCGTTTCTAAGTTTCTTTAATTCTTGATCTACACGATATTCGTCTGGTAATTGATAATGAAGTTCTTTCGCGGAAACATTGGCGCAGATTTGCTTCAAATTCTCAGTAATGGTAAACTGATTATCAGGATCATTTAGTTTCAGATAATTAACATTGTGTCCTTTTTTCACTAATTCTCGAGCAAACTTTCGCATCGCATCAAAAACAGCAACTAACTTTTGAATGTGATGTTTAACGTAGTCCGTTTCACTACGAACTTCCATGAGAACAAAAAGGACTTCTTCGTCAACTTTTTCAAACCATGTATGTTCCAAATTAAGTTGGTCGCCTAGAATTAACTTTACAGTAGTATAAGATTTATGCATGTTTATTTTTTCTACACCTGTCACTGCAATATTTTATTTCATCCCAATTTTTCTCCCACTTTTTGCGCCACGAAAATTCTTTCTTACACACCGGGCAGTTTTTCGAGGGAAGGTAAATCTTGTTTCCTTTGAAACTCATAACTTGATGCTTGACATGCCACCGTCAATGTGTAAAATTTGACCAGTCATCCATTTCGATGTATCGTTAAGTAAAAATGCAACTGCATGCGCTAAATCTTCAGATTGACCAACTATTTTCAACGGGTGTCTTAATCCAGCTGCTTCTTGTTTTTCAGGTGTACTGAGAAATTTTTCAGCCATTTTGGTATTTGTTAACGATGGAGCAATGCAATTCACACGAATTTTTGGGGCAAACTCTGCGGCAAGAGCTCGAGTTAGTCCTTCAACGGCCCCTTTGGCAACAGAAACGGCACTATGAAACGGCATTCCGATTTGAACAGCAACTGTACTGAATAAAACAATGCTCGATCCTTCTGTTAGTTTTGGACTATATTTTTGAATGGCGTTAATTGCACCAAGTACGTTAATCTCAAATTCTTTTTGAAATTCCATTTGTTTCAGCGAACGAAACGGTTTCAAAGTAATACTGCCGGGAAAGTAAACTAGTCCATCAATCTGTTCAACTAGGTCAGGTAACTCATTGGTTACAGGGTTACCCACGAGCATGTATTCAACTTCAGATTGTCGACTAATGCTAATGATACGATTTCCTGTTTGTTCCAACGTTTTTTTTGCTTCTAACGCTACATCGGAATTCGCTCCGATAAAAAGAAATGTTTTCATGTACTTCTAACATTTCTGACCGGCACCTTGTTCGATTCAGTTTGTATAATGAATTGATTTGCGTTGTAATTAAAAAAAAGCTTCGATTAAGAGGTAATGCGTATAATTTAATTTGGCATAACCAGGCAGATCAAAAATATTCAAATTGATAAAATCATCTAATTATTTCTCATTAGAATTTAATTCAATGATGATTGAAGTGTTTTAATTGAAATTTAGTTTTCATCTAAAGTCAATACTACAAGAAATTTCAATGTTCAATGGTAAGTCATTATCAATTCAATTATTCTCTCTGAGTAAAAAGACTTTTTTTGCGCATTTCTATTCGTGTCCTAGGCACGAACTGAGTGCTATTTTACCATACACCAGTATTAATGAATTCGTATATCTTTTGAATGTTCTGACGATAACTCACCTCAAATTAATTTAAATTCAACTATTTCGTTTAATTTATTCAAACTAAGTTTTTTGAATCCACACAGAGATAAACAACAGAGCAAAATAAAAGAAATTGAATAGCTAAACTTTTCAGATAACTAAACTAAATAGCAATGTAGTTGTTAAAACAATATAACGAATTGGGAGGTGCATTCCTTGGAAAACTAAATTCAATTCTTAATTTCATATATTAATATTTATTGTTAATATCGTATTCATAAACGGAAACTATGAACTTCACCTTAAATCAACTTCGTATTTTCATACAGATTGTAGAGCAAAAGAGCATAACTAAGGCTGCTGAAAAATTGTATTTGACCCAACCGGCTGTGTCAATTCAATTGAAAAATTTTCAAGAACAATTCGATATTCCATTGACAGAGGTTATCAACAAGAGGCTTTTTGTAACGGCTTTTGGTTATGAAATTGCTGAAGCAGCAAAACTTATTCTAAATGAGGTCAATGCAATTAATTATAAAAGAGCCTTGTACGAAGGGAAATTGACGGGGAAGTTGAAAATTGCTGTAGTTTCAACTGGTAAGTATGTTATACCGTATTTATTGACTGATTTTTTAAAGGAAAATCCTGATGTAGAATTGGATCTAGATGTTTCGAATCGTAATAATGTCATTAAAAATTTGGAGCAAAACAATGTTGATTTTGTATTAATGACAAGGCTTCCAGATCATTTAAATGTTGAATCAATAAAATTGTTTCAAAATAAATTAGTTTTGGTTGGAGGAAAGGGATCAAGAAATTTATACCGAGCATCACAATCTGATTTTTTTAAGGACTTTCGATTTATTTTTCGGGAGGAAGGTTCAGCAACGAGGTTGGCAATGGATAGTTTTTTATTAAATCTTAAAATCAATGCTGAAAAGTCGTTGACCCTAACATCCAATGAGGCAGTTAAGCAGGCAGTAATAAGTGGAATGGGATGTTCAATATTACCATTAATTGGGATTCGTAATGAATTGACTTTGAAGCAATTGGAAATTATCGATTTACCTGGGTTGCCGTTAGAAAACGATTGGTATTTGGTTCATTTAAAAGATAAAAAACTTATGCCTGCGGCGATTACTTTCAAAACTTATTTATCAGATAACTTAAGCGAAATTTCCAATAAATATTTTCAATAATTGTAGCTTGTAATATTAAAAGGACCGAAACAATTATAATATTTTATTGTTCAAATTTTAACTTTTTTTATATGTTTGTTTTATTATTAACTAAAACAACATATTATGAAGTACGGTGTAAAGCATCAAGAATCCTATTCAAGGGGTGAGTTAATTTTAAGAACATTGTTTGGTGGGCTATATATTGCTCTTCCTCATGCGTTTCTTTTAATTTTTTTATTAATCGGGTCTATGTTTGTAAATATTATTGCTTTTTGGGCGATATTAATTACCGGTAAATTTCCCGAAGGATTATTTAATTACCAGTTAAATTTACAACGTTGGTCCTTGAGGGTAAATGCAAGATTAATGAACCTTTCTGATGGCTATCCCGCGTTTGGATTATCGGCTCAAGATTCTAATATCGTCATTGAGATTGAACGACAAGAAAATTACAGTCGTTTAACCGTGTTGGCTCGCCAACTGTTTGGGTTTGTTTATGTATATATTCCTCACATCATTTGTTTATTATTTCTTCAAATTGGAGTAATGTTTGTAAGGATAATTGCTTTTTGGGCTGTTTTGATAACTGGAAAATATCCAAAGGGAATGCATGATTATGTATTGGGTGTTATGCGTTGGGCATTTCGTATTAACATATACATGAGTTTCATGACTGATAAATATCCTCCATTTTCAATGAAAGGGGATGAGGCAGATTTTAATGCTTATGTTCAATCAAATGAATTATTGGATTCTTAATTAACATTGTGACTACAACTAATCCTCACGAAAGTGGGGATTTTTTTTGCAATCAAGAAAAAAAGAGTATCTTTGCATTGTATTTGAAAGGTTCAGGTACTACATAAAAATTATTTAAACAATATTGGAATGTATTTAGATTCAACTAAAAAGAAAGAAATCTTCGCAAAACACGGAGGTTCTGAAACTAACACCGGTTCTACCGAAGGTCAAGTAGCATTATTCACATATCGAATTAGCCATTTGACAGAACACCTTAAGAAAAATCGTAAAGATTTCGGTACCCAAAGAGCACTTCAATTGCTTGTTGGTAAGCGTCGTAGTCTTTTGGATTATTTAAAAGGTAAAGACATTGAAAAATATCGTGCTTTAGTTAAAGAATTAGGATTACGTCGTTAATTCGTTCGCTGAGCTGCGAAAATAATTTATTGAGAGGGGACATTCGGCTTTGGTCGGGTGTCTTTTTTTTTGGTTCAAGGACATTTGGATAAATGACATCAAGACAAATGACTTGACAATAGTTTAAGAATTGAAATAATTAAATAATTACATAATTACATGGCGGTTCATAATTTTCGTGAAATGAAAATTTGGAAGGGAAGTATAGGATTGGTTAAGAAAATTTATGTTTTTACACAATTACTTCCTAAGGAAGAAAATTTTAATTTGATTTCTCAGATGAATCGATCCGCTGTTTCAATTCCTTCGAACATTGCTGAAGGTTCAGGTAAAACTACAAATAAAGATTTCAAACGTTTTTTAGACCTTTCGATTGCGTCCAGTTATGAGTTGGAAACTCAATTGATTTTAGCTAATGAAATCTATCAAATGGAAATAAATGGATTAGTAACTGAAACAAATAATTTGCAGAGTAGAATAATTGGTTTTAAAAAACAACTTAATGATTAGTTTTATGTCAAACATTCATTTGTCCATTCGTCATTTGTCGAATTGTCATTTGTCGAGTTGTCATTTGTCGCAAAGTCGTAAAGTCATAAAATCATTCACTCGTTAAATAAATAAGTAAATAAATAAAAATGAATATAGGTTTAAGAAAGTCAATGATTACCGGCGGCAAGGAGATTAGCGTCGAAACCGGAAAATTGGCAAAACAGGCTGATGGGTCTGTAGTGGTTCGCATGGGCGACACCATGTTATTAGCAACTGTGGTTGCAGCACCTGATGCGAAAGAAGGTGTGGATTTTTTACCATTAACGGTGGACTACCGTGAGAAGTATGCAGCCGCAGGTAGATTTCCAGGTGGATTCTTCAGAAGAGAGGCGCGTCCATCTGAAACGGAGATTTTGGTAATGCGATTGGTGGATCGTGCTTTACGTCCTTTATTTCCAGATGATTATCATGCTGAAGTTCAGGTAATGATTCAATTGATGTCTTATGACGGAGTAAATAATCCAGATGCACTTTGTGGCTTAGCAGCTTCATCAGCAATTGCGGTATCGAATATTCCATTTAATGGCCCAATGTCTGAAGTAAGGGTTGGTCGTGTGGATGGTCAATATATCATTAACCCAACAATGGCTGAAATGGCATTGTCTGATATCGATGTTGTTATCGCAGGAACGATGAAGGACATTAATATGTTGGAAGGTGAAATGCAAGAGATTTCGGAAGCTGAATTGGTTGAAGTTTTCAAAATTGCACATGCCGCAATTAAAGAACAATGTCAATTCCAATTGGACTTAGCAGCTGAAATTCCAACAGCTAATCCGAAGAGAGAGTATTCGCATGAAAATCACAATGAAGAAGTCAAAGCGAAGGTATACGAACTTGCAATGGATAAGTGCAAGGATGTCGCTCGAATGGGATTAGCAAATAAAGCTAAAAGATCCGAATTGTTTGAAGAAATCAAAGCAGAGGTTAAGGCTGCATTTTCTGAGGAAGAATTGGCTGAGGTTGGAAAATTCATTTCACCCTATTTTTCAGAAGTTAAGAAAAAGGCTGTTCGTTGGGTGATGTTGAATGAGCGCAAGCGTTTAGACGGACGTAAATTCGACGAAATTAGACCAATTTGGGCAGAAGTTGATTATTTGCCGATGGTTCATGGTTCCGCTGTATTTACAAGAGGTGAAACGCAATCATTGACAACACTTACATTAGGTGGTAAAATGGACGAGCAATTGATTGACGGAGCGACTTTTGCAGGAACAGAAAAATTCTTGTTACACTATAATTTCCCTCCTTTTTCAACTGGTGAAGCAAAACCACTTCGTGGAACTTCAAGAAGAGAAATTGGTCACGGGAACCTAGCATTGAGAGCATTGAAGAATGTGCTTCCTGATGACAATCCTTACACAATTCGTATCGTTTCTGATATTTTAGAATCAAATGGTTCGTCTTCTATGGCAACTGTTTGCGCTGGAACTTTGGCACTGATGGATGGTGGAGTTCAAATCAAAGCACCAGTTTCTGGTATCGCAATGGGATTAGTAGCTGACGAAGGTAAATTTGCAATTCTTTCTGATATTTTAGGTGACGAAGATCATTTAGGTGATATGGACTTTAAAGTTACAGGAACCGCAAAAGGAATTACGGCATGTCAAATGGACATCAAAGTAGATGGTTTACCTTACGAAGTATTAATTCAAGCGTTAGAACAAGCAAAAGCAGGACGTTTACACATTTTGGGTAAAATCACGGAAACAATGCCAGCACCAAGAGCAACATTGAAACCTCAAACTCCAAGAATTGAAGCGTTTAACGTTCCGAATGAAATGATTGGTGCGATTATCGGGCCTGGTGGAAAAATCATCCAAGGATTACAGAAAGAAACACATACAACGATTACAATAGAGGAATTACCAACTGGAGAAGGTCGTGTTCAAATTCTTTCAAACAATGGAGATGACATGAATGAAGCAATTCGCAAGATTCGTTTGATCGCATTTCCTCCGACAGTTGAAGAAGGTGCAACTTATACAGGAAAAGTAAAATCCGTAAAAGATTTTGGTTGTTTTGTTGAAATTTTACCAGGAACAGATGGTTTGATTCATATTTCAGAATTCAACTGGGATAAGGTTGCTAAGATGGAAGATGTAGTTAAAGAAGGTGATGTACTTGATTTCAAAGTTGTAGGAAAAGATCCAAAAACTAAGAAATGGAAACTTTCTCGAAAAGTTCTTTTGCCGAAACCTGAGCGTCAACCAGAGGCGCCTCAAGCGTAATTAACAACTCCAAATAAGTTATAAACAAAGGCGGCTTCGGTCGCCTTTTTTAGTTTTTAATTTATATTTGATTGACATTGAATGGTTATTTTTGGGAAAAATTTTAAAATGAAAAAAATCATACTTCTTCTAGTTTTAGCATCATATTTTAATGGATTTAGTCAGGTCATCATGAGTGGTTCAGGATCCTATTCCCAAAATTTTGATGCACTTCTAAATACAGGTTCAGTAAATAATTGGATTGACAATAGTACCATTCCAAGCGTGTTTTCTCAGCGCACTTCAACAAGCACAACTTATGCAGCTGGCACTGGGAGTTTATCCTCTGGTGGTCTTTACAGTTTTGGAGCAACTGGTTCAACAGAACGGGCATTGGGAACTATAGGTTCAGCTAATGTGACCTCTGGCGGAAATTTTGCTCACGGTATTTTATTGCAAAATACTTCCGGATTTGACGTTAATTCGTTAAATGTTTCATATACATTAGAACAATGGAGAAATGGGGGTAATACTACGCCCAATGTCGTGACTTTTTGGTATCGAGTATCAACAACTTCAATTACAAATTTAATATCCCCTGCGCCCAATTTTAATTTAGGGTGGACCGCTGTAACTGTTTTAAATGCAGCAAGTCCAACTAATACTGCTACATCGGGTCCTTTGGACGGAAATAATTCGCTGAATAGGGTTACATTATCAAATGTTTCAATCCCAAACTTGGTAATCCCAAATGGTTCGTACATAATGCTCCGTTGGTATGATCCTGACCATACGGGTTCAGATCATGGTTTGGCAATTGATGACGTATCACTTGACTGGACTATTTGCACCTCGCCTACAAATTATTATTTAGATAGTGATGGTGATTCGTTCGGAAATCCAAATTCTATTGTTCAATCCTGTGTTGCTCCCGCTGGATATGTAACTAATGATTCAGATTGTGACGATTCGAACGCATCGATTAATCCCAATACTATTTGGTATGCTGACATTGATGGCGACACCTTTGGAAATGCCAACGCAACATTCACAGGGTGTGTTCCACCAATTGGGTTCATACTTAATTCAACAGATTGTGACGACAATAATTCCAATGTAAGTGCTTTTTCTACTTTTTACCAAGATCTTGATCAAGATGGTTTTGGAAATTCCTCTGTAGAAATTTCAAGTTGTGGACAACCTTCTGGTTATGTTGTGAATGCCACAGACTGCAATGATAACGATAACAGCGTAAATGCACTTTCAATTTGGTATCAGGATAGTGATAGCGATGGATTTGGAAATCCAGTTATTTCGGTTTCAAATTGTGGTCAACCAACTGGATATGTTTCAAATAATACAGATTGTGATGATTCAAACAATCAAATCAATCCAAATGCAACTGAAGTATTTGATGGTGTTGACAATAATTGTGACTTAGTAATTGATGAAGGTTTTACACTTACAACCTATTACGAAGATTTAGATGGGGATAGTTTTGGAAGCTCCGTTTCTATTCAATCAGTTACTAATCCTGGAAGTGGTTATTCATTAGTTTCAGGTGACTGCAACGATAATAATAATTTAATTAATCCAAACGCAATAGAGGTTTGTGATGGCATTGATAATAACTGTGATTTGAGCATCGACGAAAATCTCCCAACATTCACCTATTATTTAGATGCTGACAATGATGGTTTTGGTGATTTAAATTTCACACTAACAAATTGTTCTGTTCCCACAGGATACTCTGTTAATAGTTTAGATTGTGATGATTCAAATAATCAAATTAATCCTAATGCCACAGACATTCCTGCAAACGGAATTGACGAGGATTGTTCCGGAGCTGATGCTCCGTTAGTACCATTGATGTTAGGGATTTATGAATTTACTCAACCATCAGGATGTCCTGTAACTGCAACAGCGGTAACAAATCAACCGACTTCTGCAACTTTTAGTGTATTTTCTTCGACAGGTGTGAATTGCCAAGCGGCTGGAAATGTTTTTAATAATAATGATTGGAATACGTCATCTACAATTGATTTATCCGAGTACGCTGAGTTTTCAATTACTGCAAATGAATGTCAAAGTTTGAATCTTGATCGAGTAGCATTCAATCATAGAACAAGTGCAACAGGAGGTAATCCAACTTGGTATTTACGTTCAAGTTTAGATAACTATACAACCAATGTTGGAACTGGTTTATCAGCTAATAATAACAATACAAACTTGGATGATACTGTAAATCTTGGTATCGCATTTGACGCTGTTTCAAACGTAACTTTTAGATTTTATATTACAGGAATTGGAACAACAGGTGCAACATTTAGATTGGATAATGTATCACTTTATGGAAATGCAATAGCTTTACCTACACAAACTTATTATGCTGATACAGATAATGATGGTTTTGGTGATTTGGCAAACGATTCAATTTCTTGTGTAGCGCCTATTGGATTCGTTTCCAACAGTTCGGATTGTAATGATCAAAATGCTTTAATCAATCCAACTACGATTTGGTTTTTTGATGCTGATAATGACCAAATTGGAGATTCAACTGTTTCGTTTACGGGATGCACACCACCAAATGGGTATGTACTGAGTGCAGGTGATTGCGATGATTCAAATGCACAAATTTCGGGTCCAATAACTTATTATCTGGATTCAGATGGGGATTCTTTTGGAGTCGACTCAACTTCTCAAACATTATGTCAAAATCCAGGTGTTGGTTATGTAACGATTGGTGGCGATTGCAATGATACGGATCCTGCGATTAATCCAAGCGCAATTGAAATTTGTGATGGGATTGATAATGATTGCGACGGTCTTATGGATGATGGACTTGTATTCACTATGTATTACGTGGATGCGGATGGTGACGGTTTTGGAGATGAAGCAACAGGCGTTGAATCTTGCTCTCAACCACAGAATACAATTACAACAGGAGGTGACTGTGACGATACCAACGATCAAATTTATCCGGGAGCAACAGAAGTTTGCGACGAAGTTGATAATGATTGTGATGGAAGTACGGATGAAGGATTAAATTTCATAACCTATTATACGGATGCAGATAACGATGGCTTTGGAACTGGTTCCACAGGTTTAAGTTTCTGTTCAATTCCAGGGCCTGGATTTAGTACAAATAACCAAGATTGCGATGATACAAATGGTCAAATTAATCCAAATGCCGCTGATATTCTAGATAACGGAATTGATGAAAATTGTGATGGCGTTGATGGAAATTTGGGTATTCAATTAATATCTGACATCAATCTTTGGGTCAGTCCAAATCCAAGTTCAGGATCATTTGCAATTGAGTTCAATCGAACAGTAGCGAATGCATTTATCCATTTAACTGATTTGAACGGAAAAGTAATTCGAGTATATCAGTTTAGTGGAGATGAAATTCAAATTTCTGAAAGTAACTTGGAAAAAGGAGTTTATTTATTAAATATTTCAATTGACGGAAACACAATTATGAAACGAATTTTAGTTCAATAGAATTTTCATAATATAGAGGGGGAAGGTCGTTTTTTACGGCCTTTTTCCGTTCATTTACTTTATGATTTGTTTCGAATTACTTATTAACCGATTAACAAATAAAAAAAATCTGTAATTAATTCAAATTTATATTTGTATTGTCAAATTACTTATCCGCTATCGAATGAAATTTTTCTTTTTTGTATCAATTTTTGCAGTTACAATTTTTAGCTCTTTTGCCCAAAATTATTGGCAGCAAGAGGTGAATTATAAAATTCAAGTAAAATTGGACGATGTTAATCAAATGCTATTTGGTTACGAAGAATTTGAGTACATCAACAATTCCCCAAATAGTTTGGAACATATTTATATCCATTTGTGGCCAAATGCCTATCGAAACGGAAATTCGGCTCTAGCAAAACAACAATATTCGGAAGGTAAGCAAATTCTTCGTTTTGGTGATCAAAAAGATTTAGGTTGGATTGATTCGTTGGATTTCAAAGTTGATGGTCAGCCTGTAAAGTGGTCTAATAAATTCGAGCATCAGGATATTTGTATCTTAATGTTGCCTAAAAGTCTTAAAAGTGGAGAAAGTGTCCGAATTTCAACTCCATTCAAAGTAAAAATTCCTTCCGGTGAAATTTCTCGCTTGGGCCACATCGGACAATCGTATCAAATTACGCAATGGTACCCAAAGCCCGCAGTTTATGATAAAAATGGGTGGAACGCAATGCCCTATTTAAATCAAGGTGAATTTTATTCAGAATATGGATCGTTTGATGTGAGCATTACTTTACCATCGAATTATGTTGTGGGTGCAACAGGCGATTTACAAACTCCCTCCGAAATTGATTTTTTAAATAAAAAAGCAAAAGAAACGGAGAGTCAAATTCCAGATTTTTTGATGAAACCTCAAGGTCGAAATGGAAAAACGGAATTTCCTGAATCATCTAAAGAATGGAAAACCATCCAATTCAAACAATCAAAAGTGCACGATTTCGCTTGGTTTGCAGATAAACGATACGGTGTTATAAAAGGAGAAGTGGAATTGCCTCACTCAAAGCGTAAAGTGACCTCTTGGGCAATGTTTGTTCCTCACAACACAATTCACTGGCAGCACGCAATTGAATATATCAATGATGGAACGTATTACTATTCACTTTGGAATGGCGATTATCCATATAATCAAGTTACAGCAGTTGACGGGACAATCAGTGCAGGAGGCGGAATGGAGTATCCGAATGTCACTGTAATTGGAAATTCAAGCTCAAAAGAAGAATTAGAAGTCGTCATCGTTCATGAAGTTGGACACAATTGGTTCTACGGAATTCTTGGTTCGAACGAGCGCGTTCATGGTTGGATGGACGAAGGAATGAATACGCTGAATGAAATGCGTTACATGGCAACAAAATATCCGAAGAACAAGAACATGTCAGATATGATCTTGCAAGGACGATTTCATTTCAATGATTTGAGTCATCACGACATGGGAGATATCAGTTCTCGTTTTTTGGCTGTAATCGGTGAAGATCAACCAATAGAAACACATTCAGCTGATTTTACTTCAGCGAATTATGGAGTTACGATGTATCAAAAAACAGGACTTGTTTTCTTTTACCTAAAAGATTATCTTGGAGAAGAACTTTTCAATAAGGCGATGAGCAATTATTTTGAAGAATGGAAATTCAAACATCCTCAGCCAGAGGATATGAAAAAGTCTATTGAAGCAACGACTGGAAAAGATTTATCTTGGTTGTTTGGAGATTTAATTCAAACGACACGCCATATTGATTACAAGATTAAAAAAGTCAAGAAAGACAAGTTAACAAATACAACCAATGTGATCGTTAAAAATATTGGACAAGTTAAAGGACCAATTGAAATCAATGCATTAAAAGGAGATTCTGTTGTTCAAACGAAATGGATTGAACCTTCCAAAAAAGGAATGGTACTATTCAATGGAACTGATTTTACAGCTTTTGCTATTGATAAAAGTAAAGACATTCCAGAAGTAAATCGAGGAAATAATTTTTGGACGGTAAACAAATTGTTTCACAAAATTGAGCCTTTAAAAACTGAATTTTTAATTGGTGATCATGAATCAGGAAAAACTAATTTATTTTGGCTACCAACGTTTAGCGGAAATAGTTATGATAAATTCATGTTGGGAGTTGCAGTTCATAATTTCGGTGTGCCATTTAAACAGTTTCAATACCTTGTGGCCCCTCAGTTTTCCTTTGGCAGAAAGAATTTGGCAGGAATTGCCGAATTGAGTTATTCTTTTCTTCCCGTGAATGGCCTCAAACTTTCAAAATTTGGAGTTTCTGTAAAGAATTTTGGAAATAGCGAAGATCATAATGGATTTTTATTAGCTGTTAGTCCATATTGGAATGCCAAATTAGGCAACCGCGGACGAGCGAAAGCAACTTCACATAATTTATTGGTTCAGGCGATTTATCGAAAAGACCGTTTTCCGACTTTTGATTTCAATCAGCGCGGTGCATTTACCCAATACGATTATAATGTGAATTTACCAGATCACAAGTTTAACATGCGCTTGCGTTTGGATTACATGCAAAGTGAAGATAATCAAGAACAATTGGGACGATTCTCGACTTCCACAACTTATAAATATCGATACTTGAAAAATAAAATGGATCGTTGGATTGAGTTGCGAGCGTTCTTTGGAACGAATTTCATTTATGAAAGTGCAAATGGGGTCGGAAATTCAGCTTATCAAATGTCCATGAGCGGAGCACGTGGCTACCAAGATTTATTTTTGGAAGATTACGATTTCGCGCGAAATGCCACTTCTGGATTCTGGAATCAGCAGCGAGCCGATAACTTCGGTGGATTTCACAGCACGTCGAGCTTTGGAACAACGAGTTTTTGGATGACAACTGCTAATACTTATGTTCAATTACCAATCAAACCGAATTTATTCGGGGTATTTGGTGATGTCGGAGCATTTTATGACGGAACTTCAGTTCAAACAGCTTGGAATACGGGACTTGGAATCCGTTTTTCAAGTGTTTTAGGAGTCTATTTCCCTTTACTTCGTAGCGAAAATATGGGAGTGGATTTTTACAAAAATTATGCAGAACAAATTCGTTTCTCATTACGTTTGAACATAGTTAACAAAGGATTGAAAATTGGTAATTTGTTGTAATTTGATGAGTTTAGGTTAATTTTAATTGAGAATTGAAACTTTCATAAAGCGTTAATGAAGATTTGAGTGAAGTTGCGGTTCGCGAAGGCTCCGCATGAGCATAAGAACAAGAGCACGGAACGATAAAATCGACTGTTCCGAAGGAAACGCCTAATGAAAGAAAAGCATTTTTTGTTACTTTTTTTGCTTCGGAAAAAAGTAAAAAATATATAAAAATAAGTTTATGACAGAGCAAAACAACACTGGCGGCAACAAAATTTCATTCGGTAAATTATTTTGGCCGAGCTTTTTAGCCGTTTTCATCGCTGGATTGGTGGGCATGATTTTCTTCTTCCTTGTATTAGGTGGAATTATTGGCTCCTTCAGCGAATTCGGTCCAGAACCGATGGCGTTAAAAGATAAAACAATCCTACATCTGAAGTTGAATGGAACTATTTTGGAGAAAGGAAAATCAGAATTTGATCCGACAAGTTTTGAAATGACTGAAAATCCAGGATTACCTGATATTCTCTTTGCACTTGACAAAGCCAAGAAGGATGAACGCATCAAAGGATTATTTATTGATATTGGTGAAGTTTCTTGCGGAATGGCAACTGCACGTGAAATCCGATCTGCTATCAATGACTTTGAGAAAAGTGGGAAATTCGCGATAGCATACAATTCAGGTGAATACGTTTCTCAAAAAGAATATTACATAAGCTCTGCTGCGAATGAATCCTATGGATTTCCAACATCTGCTTTCCAAATGACAGGACTAGGTGGAGAGTTAATGTTTTTCAAAGGCATGTTGGATAAATTGGATGTGGAAGTTGAAATTATTCGTGGTAAAAATAACGACTTCAAAAGTGCTGTTGAGCCATTCTTTCGGACAAACATGAGCGACTCCAGTCGTGTGCAAGTGGAACGCTATATGAATTCGATGTGGGAAGACATGCGAAATGACATTGCTGCTGATCGTAAAATTGATACAGAAGAGTTGAATACAATCGCAGATTCAATGAAAATCAAACGAGCTGAAGATGCCGTTGAATATAAATTATTAGATGGTGTAAAATACCGCGATGAGGTGATGGCACTTTTGATGAAGAAAGTGGACGTTGACTCTGAGGAAGACTTGGAGTTGCAGAACTTTGAAAAGTATGCGAAGAAATCATTTTACGAAGATCAGCTCCTAACGAAATCAGAAAATCCAGGGGTTGCGGTAATTTTAGCAGAAGGTGATGTGGCAACAGAAGGCGAAGGTTTGACCTCCGCTGAGATTTGCAAGCTTTTCAAGAAAGTGCGAAATGAAAAATCAATCAAAGTGGTTGTTTTCAGAATCAACAGTCCTGGAGGAAGCGCCTTGGCAAGTGAAGAAATTTGGAGAGAAGTTAATTTGACGAATAAAGTAAAAAAAGTTGTTGTTTCAATGGGAGATGTAGCTGCATCGGGAGGTTATTACATTGCATCGCCAGCCTACAAGATTTTTGCTGAGCCAACAACCATTACAGGTTCAATTGGTGTTTTTGGTATGATTCCATACACAGGAAAAATGCTTGAAAATAAATTGGGAATTTCCTTTGATCGAGTTAGTACGAATCAACATGCGGTTTTATCAACCAATCGTAAATTAACACCGATGGAATTGGCAATTACCCAAGAGGAAGTAGATGAAATTTACGAGCAGTTTTTACAGCGCGTTTCCGATGGACGTAAAATGACCAAAGAACAAGTTAACGTGATTGCTCGTGGTCGTGTTTGGACAGGACGTGACGCTCTGAAAATTGGTTTAGTTGACCAACTCGGCGGTTTAAACGACGCGATTGCCTTCGCAGCAAGTGAAGTAGATTTAAAAAATCCGAAAGTTTTGTATTATCCCTTGAAAAAAGAAGACAAACTAGGCGATTTAATCGAACTCATTGAGGACAGTGATGAGGATGAATCAGTTAGCATCAAATCTCAAAAAATCCCACAAGAACTATTGGATTATTACGCATCAATTAAAAAGATTGAACGCATGCGTGGCATTCAAATGCGCTTGCCATTTGAGGTGAGGATGAATTGATTGTTATTTCTCAATACAAAAACCCAAATAACCACAGCGGTATTTTTTCTTTAAATCCAATTTCGATGTCATCAGCGGCGATGTAAGCGTTTTGTAATTCTTTTATCTGCTCTTTGGTTTTGTGTTTTCCTCCGATTTCAAAAGTTAATTCGCGGTTGATTTTAAAGTCACCCACATCTGTGTATTCGACCAAATATTTGTGAGCAAGTTGGTTGGCAAAAAACGTTTCCCTCACATGTCCGATTTGCACGTTTTGCGGCGCGATGGTATAGAGTAAATTGGTATTATCAAGGTATAACTTATCAGGTTTTTGTAAGCGTGTGATTCCTTTGGCATCTTTGAAAAGTTGCATGGTTAACCCACTTTCTTCCAAATAGTGGAAATAGGAAATCAACGTATTTCGATTTATTCCAATTCGCTCGGCTAACTTGGTGACATTCGGTTTGAAGGGAACGGAAGAGGAAATAATCAACAACAATTGTTTCAATTTTATGATATAGGAAGGATCAACCTGACGCAAAGTAGGCAATTCAATTTCCAAAATAAAATTCACAATTTCTTCCAATCGTTGATCATATGTGTTTGGATTCTCACGAAAAAAAGGATAATAACCTGTTTTTAGGTAGTTAGAAAAGTATTTAATAGGTTGAATTTTCTGAACAATTTCGGAAGCAATTTTTCCATGGTTCTTAATGATTTCATTTAGCGTAAGTGAACTGAATTTAAAACCATGTTCTAAATTGAGGTATTCTCGAAATGAAAGTCCTTGCATAGAATACATGACTGCTCTTCTGCTCAAATCAGCCCGCGCATTTAATATCTCTAATAAGGAAGACTCTGTAAATACGATCTGTACCTCTGGAAAGTCGTCGTATATATTCTTCAATTCTTGCGCCCAGTTTGGATATTTGTGAATTTCATCGATGAACAGTTTTTTTCCTCCACGTTTCACGAAGTCATCCACAAAATCAACTAAGTTTTTTTCGCTAAACCAAATGTTGTCAAGTGAAACATATAATGCGGTTTCGTCATTTGTGTGATTTAATTTCAAGTATTGCAGTAAAATGGTTGTTTTACCAATTCCCCTTGGGCCGCGAAGTCCAATTAATCGATCTGACCAGTCAATTTCAAAGAATATATTTCTTGTAAAGTTGACTTGGACTGAAGCTAATTTTTTTCGATACCGTTCAAATAATATTTCCATTTGTTAATCTATTAGTCAAAAATACGAAATAATAGTTAATAAAACAATCATAAAATATATTTAATGATTAATATAATAATTAAAATAAAATAAAAACGCATAATGTATTAAGCAATATAAAAATTGTTTATCGCCAATTTCATAATAAATCAGGATTATATTCCAAAAAAATACATATATAATAGGAATATATTCCATAATATACTTTTTTAGTGCTATTCAATAAAAATGATATATTTATTCAAAAATTAGTTCTGAATATATGAAAACCATCAAAACCATCATCATCGACGACGAACGACTTGCGAGGGAAGAGTTAAAATCGTTATTAACTGATTTCATTGAAATTGAAATTATCGATGAGGCACAAAATGGAGACGAGGGAATTGAAAAAATAAAGAGACAAAAGCCGGATTTAATATTCTTGGATGTATCGATGCCAGGCATGACTGGCTTTGAAATGTTGAAACAATTGGATGATGTTCCACAAGTTATTTTTGTGACCGCTTTTGATGAGCATGCCTTGAAGGCCTTTGAATTGCAAGCAATTGACTATATTTTAAAACCGATTGATCCTGAGCGGTTAAGTCAAGCAATTAAAAAGGTTTCCATTGAAAATGTAGAATTGGATAATTCTGACTTCTCCTCTCGTGCAAACAAACTTTTAGAACCTAATGATAAGGTCTTTATAAAGGATGGTGAAAAATGTTGGTTCATCGAACTTAATCGTGTTCGTATGATGGAATCGGATGGTAATTATGTGAAAGTATATTTTGATCAGTTTCGACCAATGGTATTGCGTTCCTTGAATAATTTTGAGTCACGTCTTAATCCTGAATATTTTTTTAGAGCTAACCGAAAATTCATAATCAATCTCAATCACGTTGTTAATGTCGAAACTTGGTTCAATGGTGGGCTAAAAGTAGAACTTTCAAAGGGCGAAAAAGTTGAGATTTCAAGACGGCAAGCTATTCGCTTCAAAGAAGTATTTTCAATTTAATTTTCTCGATTTACATTTTTTTTGAAACCCAAAATTCTTTGAGGCGTATTATGCTCATAATTAACATTTAAATTATGACAACTTACATTCAAAAATTAAGAAATAAATCGGTTCGTAACGCTGAAATGAAATTATCAAAACACCGCGAACTTGGAATTAAAAGTCCATATAACGTGTTTGAAGTTGCAGAGCTTTTAGATACAATAAAAAATGCAGATTCCGAGAATAATCAAGCAGAAACAATTTTCTTTTCAGTTAATATGAATTAATGGTTGATTACAGCTGATCCAATCAGTTCATTATCAATATACCAAGAAGCGAACTGGCCAGGAGTGATTCCACGTTGCTTTTGCTCAAACAAGATATAAAACTCATCCGATTTTTGGATGAGTTTTGCTTTTTGTAAGGGTTGCCGATAACGAATTCGTACCACGCAATCTAAACCATTCGTTAAATCGAAGTCATTTCTTCGAATCCAATTAATTGATTCTTTTTCGAGCTTTAAAGCCCATTTATTGAGTCCAGGGTGTGATTCTCGTTGACCTGAATAAACTACGTTCTCATTCGTATCAATTCCAATAACAAAACTCGGTTCTGGTCTGCCTCCAATATGCAGTCCTTTTCTTTGTCCAATCGTATAATAATGAGCGCCTTGATGCTCCGTAACTTGAATTCCATTGCTTGGAGAATAAACAAAAGCTTCCGAAAGTACTTCGACATTATGAATTGATGGCTCGATTCGATTGTATTTTTCAAATTGCTCTAAATCACTTGGGATTTCAATAACAACTCCTTTTTTCGGTTTCAATTGCTGTTGAAGAAAAGTGGGTAAACTAATTTTACCAACGAAACAAAGACCTTGTGAATCCTTTTTCTCAGCAGTAACCAAACCGATTTCTTTTGCGATTGCCCTAACTTCTGATTTTTCCAAATTACCAATTGGAAAGAGTGCTTTTGCAAGTTGTTTTTGTGATATTTGACATAAAAAATACGATTGATCTTTGTTTTTATCTTTTCCAGCTAAAAGACCGAAACTTCCATCTTCGAATTCTTTTTTCTGACAATAATGACCAGTTGCAACGTAATCTGCACCTAATTCCAAGGCAGCCTTAAGAAAGACATCAAATTTTATTTCTCGATTACACAAAACATCTGGATTCGGTGTTCGACCACTTTCATATTCGCGAAACATGTAATCCACAATTCGTTCTTTGTATGCATCGCTCAAATCAATCACTTGAAATGGAATTCCGAGTTGTTGGGCGATTAATAATGCGTCGTTGGAGTCATCAATCCAAGGGCATTCATCGGAAATTGTCACTGATTCGTCGTGCCAATTTCGCATAAACATTCCAATCACTTCGTATCCTTGCTGAATCAATAGATGAGCTGCAACGCTCGAATCAACGCCACCAGAAAGACCTACAACAACTCGTTTCATAGCACAAAGTTAGCGAAAGCTTAGCGAATCTCTTTGATTTTCTCAACACACTTCATACCATCAATGGCAGCAGAAACAATTCCACCTGCATAACCAGCGCCTTCGGCACAAGGATAAAGGTTTGATATTCGAATATGCTGCATTGTATCATGTTGCCTCGGAATTGAAATGGGAGAGGAAGTTCGTGATTCAGGCGCATGAATTACTGCGTCATGGGTTAAGAAACCTTTCATTTTTTTATCAAAATCCTTGAACGCTTGACGAAGTCGTTTCGAAACGAATTTTGGAAAGATTTCATCCATTTCAACGCTTTCAATTCCAGGTTGGTAGGATGATCTCGGGAAGTCAATCGACTTTTTACCATTTACAAAGTCTAATAATCGCTGTGCTGGAACTTTTTGTTTTTTACCGGCTAATTCCCAGCATTTTTGCTCTATTTCCTTTTGAAAATCAAGACAAACAAATGGATCTTTTTCTTTTCCTTTAAAGTCTTCCGGAAAAATACTCACAACGATTCCCGAATTTGAATACGGATTATTTCGTTTCGAGGGTGACCAACCATTGGTTACAACTTCATTTTGTTCGGTCGCGCAAGGAGCAATTATTCCGCCGGGACACATACAGAACGAATAAACACCGCGGTCCTCTACTTGTGTGACTAAACTATAAGAGGCGGGAGGAAGAAATTCATCGTTTAAACGTCCGTGATATTGGAGTTGGTCGATTAATTCTTGCGTGTGTTCAACTCGAACCCCTAGCGCGAAAGGTTTTGCGTGAATTTCAATTTTTTTTCGGTGCAATAATTCGAAAATGTCCCTAGCCGAATGACCTGTGGCAAGAATTAATCGTTCAACTGGATATTTTTCTGACTTATTAATTTCAATCTCTTTAATTTGATTTCCATTTAAATGGAGATCAGTGAGTTTTTTTTCAAAATGAATTTCGCCGCCAAAAGCAATTATTTTCTCACGAATTGCAGTAATTATTTGAGGAAGTTTATTTGTTCCGACGTGCGGATGCGCATCAATAAGAATATCATTTTTGGCGCCAAAATAAACAAGAAGTTTCAAAACTTTTTCGACATCTCCACGTTTCTTGGATCGCGTGTAGAGTTTACCATCTGAATAGGTTCCTGCTCCTCCTTCACCAAAACAATAATTGGATTCGGGATTTAGAATTCCTTTTTTATTCAATAATGCCAAATCTCTTCGACGACTACGAACATCTTTTCCTCGTTCAAAAATGATTGGCTTTAAACCTAACTCCAGGGCACGTAAACCGGCAAAAAGTCCGGCAGGTCCTGCACCAATGATGTGAACGGGTTCTGAATTTTGAACAGATTTAAATTCAAATTCGAGTTTATTTTCAGGGAGTTCTCCATTTATTTCAACGTCAAAAACGCAATTAATCTTTATTGCTTTTTTACGCGCGTCTATGCTTCGTTTTTTCCATCGAAAGTCAATTTTGGTATCTTTGGAATGCTTTAACTCATTCAAAATAAGATCCCTTAAAATGAATTTGTCCTTGGCTTCCTCAGGTGAACATTGAAAACTTACTTCTTGCATGGGTTGTAAAATTAATGCAATATTGAACGCGGATTTGAGTTTAAAAACAGATTTGTTCGTTTCATTAATAGAACTTGAACAAAATCGGAAAGTTAACTTTGTAAAAATTTGTAGAAACCGATCCAAGGTGTATCTTTACTCATTAAAATTTGTTTTATGAAAAAGAGATATTTTTGGGTGTTCTGTTTGATGATGGTTTCTTTGCCATTACATTTTGTTGCTCAAGTTGATGAAGAGGAGGATTACAGCCAGTATGAGGGTTATTCATCCGGTGAAAATGTGAAAAGGTTTTGTACGCCAAAAGTTGTTGGATTAAGTCCTGCGAAATTAGTTTCGATCGGATATGATTTTGCATTGGGTCATACTATTAATTCGAGTGCAATTGGATCAATTCCGGCTCAGGAGGGGAAAGTAAAAAGTTACAACGGTCTATCTCTAAATGCGAATATTCCCGTTCTGTCAAACAACAAAATATTGATAAATGTCGGTGGGAGTTATGTAGAGTCGAATTACTCATTTGAGAATGATTCACTTTACAATCCTTTGTTAACAGCTTCTGGCAGAGGTTTAAATGCCCTTCAATTAAACACAACTATTTTCAAGCCATTAAATGAGAAGAATTTTATTCTAGCATTCGCACAAGGCGATTACAGTGGGGATTATTCGGCAAAAAATATGCAGTCATTGTCGTTTACTAAACTGACATGGGTGGGAGTTTATGGTTGGAAGTTCAATGACAGGTATCAATTTGGTATTGGGGCAACTCAAACTTATCGCGCAGGTGGAAAGAGTTTTCTTCCTGTTATACTTTATAATTATACTTCTAAAAATGAAAAATGGGGAATTGAAGCTTTATTGCCTGCGAGAGGACATTTTAGATACGCATTTAATAAACAAACATTGTTACTTGGTGGATTTGAGGTGGTTGGTTCAAGTTATCATTTGTCAAACAGTGATCAACTTTTTCCATCAAACGATGCAACGGGTATGGTTGAAGGATATGATAATAGTAAAATTGAATTGCGCAGATCTGAAATTAGAACACGTCTTGATTTTCAGAGAGCGTTAAGTGATTTCATTTGGGTTGGACTGCAAGCTGGATATATCATCAACTATGGTTTCAATGTAGACAGTGGTAATTTTTATCGAGGTTTTGGTAGTGATAGACCATTTGTTATGGATAATAGTGTTTCAAGTGCGCCATACTTTCAAGTTAGTATAAACCTCGTAAGTCCTTGATAAAATTTTAATGGAAACAAAAAGAGGCTGTCATAATCTGACAGCCTCTTTTTTTTAAGCAAAATTAATATAGAAAAACTTTTTAATCTTTTCCTAATCTCTTCCAAGTATCAGTTCTTCCTATTGCTGAAACACCAATGTAACCTCTAACTTCGATTGTATTATTGTCTTTTAGTTTAATAACACAATTGTAGGTACTTCCATTTTCAGGATCATAAATAGTTCCGTTTTCCCATGTTTTTTTTCCAACATATTCAAAATCTTTTAAAATTTTGTATCCCAAAATAGGCGTATCATGCATTTTTGGATCAGGATTGTTTTTATCAACTTTTTTTGAGCCATTATCGTAGGTTGGAAATTTTAGCCAAACAACTTTACCATAGTATTTATTTCCAACTTTAGTGATTTTCACTTTCGCTTTTCCATGACTAGGTTCCCAAACACCAATAAGTTTGTCTCCTTCATCATCTTTTAAAACGGAAACAGTAAATGCAGAGCTAATTACAAATGCTACAAGTGCAAATGTCCAAACAAGGAATTTATTCGATTTTTTCATAATTAATTAATTTTGATTTAAGGTTTATATTTATTTAGCAAAGTTTATGCCATTAAGCTTATTTTTCAGGAACCATTAAATCCATTTTAATTGTTCCTTTTAATTTTAAATTGTCTTCAAAATCCGCTTTCGTAATACCTGTAACTTCTAAGTAAAATTCCTTTGTGTTTTTAAATCCTTCTATTTCAGCTTCTTGCAATCCTTTAATTGTAAGTTTTTTTGGTTTACCTTTCACTTTTGTGGAGGCAACTTCTTTTGTTTCGGTATTATCGGTCATAATTGAAAAAACTAAGTTCTCAAAAATCCCTAAACCATCTTTACTATCCGTGCTTAGCGTTATTTCATTAACTTTTAAACTGAATATTTCTTCCCTTGAAATATCAAAATCTTCAGGTTTAAAACGGATGGTAGTCATTCCATCTGTCATTCCATCTTTAAAAAATGGTCCTTCAAGTGTGATTTCGAAATCAACGGGACCATAAACTTTTGGTTCATAACTTGTACATCCAACAAACAGGAGTAACATCAAAGTGTATACAAATAAAGTCTTTATTTTTTTCATGATTTATTATTTTGATTTTTAATATTTTGTGAAATTAGAGATAAATTTATAAGGTTTCACTTAATTTTTTGAAAGGATTCTTTATTCAATTGAATTTTGACTCATTACAAATTTACAAAATGGATAGAATTTAAAACATTAAAAAAACCAATTGCACATTAAAATTAATAGAAATTGATTAAAATCACTGGTTTTCGATGAATTTCAAAAACAGTTATTAATTTTCAAAATCAATGATTCTAATTTGTAATCGTTTTGTTTCGATTAATATTGCTTGAATTGGCATTTTTTAGCCTTCAAAAATAATTGAAAACCACCAGCCTCTGTTGTATAGTTGATTTATCGGATTAGATACAGGTGTCCAATCTTGTATGAAACTACTTCTAAAACCCTGAGAGTATTTGAGTTCCAATCCGAATTTAAAGTACGGGGCGAAAAACTCAACTCCACCGCCAATTTGACCTTGAAACTCGTTTTTCTTGATTTTAATAAACGGATCGATGAAACTCTGTGAAGCCTTTTCTTGCGATTGAAGGTCTATTGAATATTGTCCGCCAATCAATGCATAAGCTGTGAAATTATTATAGCGTTTAGTTCGAAATTGCAACATTAAAGGAAAATCCAAACTGGTGGAATTGATGCGTTCTTCGCCAACGCCATCTCTGAAATTAATGCTATCGAGGCTTTTGTAATTCAATACTCGTTCCTGAAAAGAAAGGGTAGGTATTAAGCGCAATCTTAACATAGGCGTTCCCAACTTCATTGTTGCCAGGATTCCCAATTGCCCTCCAGGTTGACTTTCATTTTTTAGCGAGACCAATCCGTAAGTCTGATAAGCATCATTTTTTTGGTAAACCGAAAAATCTGAGGAATTTACTCCTAGCATAAAGCCAAAATGAAATAGACGTTTATCGAAGTTCTTATATCGCTCTTGCTTATATTTCTGACCAAAACTGGCGAAAACAAAGAGAATTTGAACGATTAAAAAGTTGGTTTTCATTTAAGACATTAACGATAAAATTCAAGCAATGTTGCAACCTTATTTTGTTCCCGTATAGATAGTCGCAATTCCACCTGAAACGAGTTTTGATTTAACTCGTTGATAGTTCAATTTTTTCAAAACATCTTCAAACGCTTTTCCTTCTGGGAATGCAGCTACACTCTCAGGCAAATAAGCGTATGCTTTTTCATCTTTTGAAATGCGTTTACCGAAAAATGGAATGAAATATTTTGAATAAAAAGTAAATGCTTGTTTGATTGGAAATTTCTTAGGTTTTGAAAATTCGAGAATTACCAATTTCCCTCCTGGTCTAACAACGCGAAGCATTTCACTCAATCCTTTTTCTAAATTTTCATAGTTTCGAACGCCGAAACCCACGGTCAATGCATCGAAATAATTGTCCTCAAATGGTAAGTTTTCCGAGTCTCCCAATCGCATATCAATGATGTGATTGTATTTTTTCTTGAGCATTTTTGTTTTCCCGACTTCTAGCATTCCTGCCGAAATGTCCATCCCAATTATTTGTTCCGGTTTCAGCCGTAAAGCCGCAATTGCGAAATCTCCTGTTCCAGTTGCTAGATCAAGTATTTTCTTGGGTTTGATCTCTTTTAATTCATTAATTGCTTTGTATCGCCAAATGTGGTCGATACCTAGAGAAAGAAAATGATTCAAAAAATCGTATTTAACAGCGATGTTGTTGAACATTTCTGCTACTTCCTCTTTCTTAGAGCGATCCGTATTATATGGCTTAACGATTTTTTCCGACATTTATCCTAAAAGTTCTTCTACTTCTTGAAGTAATTCTTGTTTATCAATACTCACAACGCCTGATTTTTCACAGACTAATCCTCCAGCAATATTTGAGATCTCTGCAATTTGTTCAATTTCAAGTTTTGAAGCTAAACAAAGCGTGGCAACAGCAATAACTGTATCTCCAGCTCCTGAAACATCAGAAATATTTCGTAAGTGAGCTTTGGCGTAATGTTTATTTGTTGACTTTTTAATGAAAACGCCGTGTTCGGAGAGTGTAATGAATGAAATTTCATTGTTTAACTTATCTTCGAGAGAATTTACAGCTTTTTCAAATTCAATTTTATCACTCGAAATATTAAAATTCACATTCATTCCTTCCTTTAATTCCTTCAGATTCGGTTTAAAAAGAGTAACATTTCGGTAAGCAAAAAAGTTCTCTTTTTTCGGGTCAACAGTAGTTGGAATATTGTTTTTTTGAGCTAAATCTATGATTTTCGAAATCAAATTCTCAGTTAGAACGCCTTTATTGTAGTCTTCAAAAACAATTGCATCCAATCCGAAAATAATGAGTTTTTCAATCTGATTAATTAATTCATCTTCCTCGGATTTCGATATTGAGAAGGTGTCTTCCGAATCAATTCGCAAGAGGTGTTGTTTGTTTGAAATGACTCTCGTTTTAACAGTCGTTTTGCGTTTCTCACTGAAAATAACCCCTTCTATCGAAATTCCATTTGACTTTAGAAGATTCGATAGTTTTTCGCCATTTGAATCCTTTCCAATTACTGTTGCAATAATCGGTTTTGCTCCAAGAGCGACTAAATTCAGCGCAACATTTCCCGCTCCGCCAATTCGTTCTTCTTCATTTTCTAATGATATAATTGGAACTGGAGCTTCAGGACTAATTCGAGTTACTTTTCCTAAAACATAAGCATCCATCATGACGTCCCCGATCACGAGAACCCGAAGACCATTGAATTTATCGAAAAGTTCTTTGTAGTTCACTTAAGCTAATTTTGCGAGAGCGTCTTTAATTCGATTCATCGCTTTGGTAAGTGTTTCTTCCGAAGCCGCATAGGAAATACGGAAACAGTTCGGTGCACCGAACGCCTCACCACCAACCAAGGCCACCAATCCTTCTTCGAGTAAATACATGCAAAGGTCATCTGAATTATTGATTTGACGACCATTCACCGACTTACCAAAAAACGAAGAACAGTCAGGGAACACATAAAACGCCCCGCCCGGTTGATTGGATTTAATTCCCGGCATTGTTGCAAGTGCATCCAACACTAATTGTCTTCGTCTCTTGAAGGCATCGATCATGTCTTTTAGTACGCTTGGGTCTGCTTTCATTGCAGCGATTGCCGCTCGTTGAGCAATGGAACAAGTTGCGGAAGTAAACTGTCCTTGAACTTTATCACAAGCAGAGGCAATTTCTTTAGGCGCTCCAATATATCCAAGTCTCCAACCAGTCATTGCCCAAGCTTTTGAAACTCCATTAACCGTTACAACTTGATTGTAAATTTCAGGAAATTGAGCTAAACTTTCGTGTTTACCGATGAAATTGATGTGTTCGTAAATCTCATCACTTAACGCAACCACTTGTGGGTGTTTGACTAAAACATCCGCTAAATCTTTCAATTCTTCTTTTGTGTAAACAGATCCTGTTGGATTACAAGGAGTTGAGAAAATGAGCATTTTTGTTTTAGGCGTGATAGCAGCCTCCAAATCGGCACCTGAAATTTTAAAATCCTTTTCAATTCCTGCGTGAACAATTACAGGGATTCCTTCGGCAACTTTAACGATTTCCACATAAGAAACCCAATACGGATCGGGGATAATCACTTCATCTCCAGGATTAATCAAACTTAAAACAACATTCGCAATTGATTGCTTGGCTCCTGTGGAAACGACAATTTGATCTTTTGCATAATCCAATCCATTGTCGCGTTTGAACTTCAATGAGATACTTTCGCGCAAATCGTCATAACCAGGAACAGGTGTATACATCGTGTAGTTTTGCTCCAATGCTTCGACTGCGGCATCCTTGATAAATTGAGGAGTAAAGAAGTCCGGTTCGCCCAAAGAAAGTGAAATTACGTCCAAACCTTGCGCTTTCAGTTCACGGCTCTTTTTTGCCATAGCGATTGTAGCAGATTCCTCCATTGCTAACAAACGTTCCGATAATTGAATCATAAAAAAATTTTTGCAAAGATAATCTTTTTAGCCGAGGCAATCAATTGAATAAATTATTCAAAAAACGAATCTTTCAGTAAATCTGGTCTTCTGGTTTTCGTGCGCTCAAGGGCTTGTTCCTCACGCCATTTTTCAATTTCTTTGGTGTTTCCTGATAAAAGTACCTCAGGTACTTTCCAGCCCTTGAATTCAGGTGGACGCGTGTAAACCGGTGGTGAAAGCAAATTGTCTTGAAAACTATCAGTTAATGCAGAAGTTTCATCATTCAAAACACCAGGAATCAGACGCACAATTGCATCCACGAGCACTGCCGCTGCAAGCTCTCCGCCTGAAAGGACGTAAGAACCAATTGAAATTTCTTTGGTAATGAAATTTTCACGGATTCGTTCATCTACACCTTTGTAATGTCCACAAAGAATCATAACATTCTTTAGTAAAGACAGTTGATTACAATCTTGCTGTTCCAAAATTTTGCCATCGGGAGTCATGTAAATGATTTCATCATACACTCGTTCGGCTTTCAATTTTTCAATCAATGTAGCGATTGGTTCAATGCTCATAACCATTCCAGCGCCACCTCCGTATTGATAATCATCCACATTTTTGTGCTTGCTGGTAGAGTAGTCACGAATGTTGTGAACGTGAATTTCAACGTGGTTTTTGTCCTGTGCCCGTTGCATAATCGATGCTGAAAAAGGACTTTCCAACAATTGCGGTAAAACAGTTAAAATATCAATTCGCATGCTGCAAAGTTACGTTAAACCAAATTAAGGATTGAATTTGATAGAAGTTTTTCTATTTACGAATTATTCTATTTTTACAAAATGAAAGTACTTTTTTCTATTTTTTGTTTTGTTGGATTAATCAATTATTCATTTTCTCAATCAAAATGGACGGGTAATACAACACCTACTTATTTGGAATTAATTAATCATTTGAAAAGTGTTTCCAAGAACCATTCGGAAGTTGAATTATACGCAATGGGTTCCTCTGATTATGGATTGCCAATTTATGTCTGTATTGTCAATGGAGCCCAAGATTCGTTGAGAACATTCGAAAAGGCAAAAAATGAAACAACAATTTTAATAAATAATGCCATTCATCCTGGTGAACCTGATGGAATAAATGCGTGTTTGATTTGGCTCGACAAATGGATTGCTGGAGGAAAGAAAGTTGATAATTTACCGGTGATTGCTTTTATTCCAACTTACAATGTTGGGGGAATGATGAATCGATCTTCTACCAGCAGAGCAAATCAAAATGGACCTGAGGAATATGGGTTTCGTGGAAATTCTCGAAACTTGGATCTTAATCGGGATTTTATCAAAATGGATTCTGAAAATGCGTTTACTTTTTGTAACATATTTCACGCGTTGGAACCTGATGTTTTTGTTGATAATCACGTCTCGAATGGCGCGGATTATCAATATATCTTAACATACATTTCTCAGATGAAAGAACGATTGGCACCGAGTCTTCGAAATTTGGTTTATGGCTCTATGTTACCTGATTTAACCAAGAATTTGAGAAGCAAAAAATGGGATCTTTTTCCGTACGTTGAATTGAAAGGGGAGACTCCAGACGAAGGAATTTATGCATTCAATGATCTTCCGCGCTATGCGATGGGGTATACAGGATTGTTCAATACCATTAGTTTTACGGTTGAAACACACATGTTAAAACCTTTTCCTCAGCGGGTTCAAGCCACTTTGGCCTTTATGGAGGAGTTAATAGATTGGACCAAAAATAATTCAAATCGAATTGTGCAAAGTCGAAAAAAAGCTAATAAATGGGTACAAGATCAAACCTGGTTTCGTTTTAATTTTGAACTTTCAGATGAAAAAGACTCGATTAATTTTAAAGGATACGAGCATAGTTTTCCCGAGAATGAAATAACTGGATTAAAGCGACTTTTTTACGATCGTTCAAAACCCTATCAGAAAATGATTCCGTATTACAATAAATATATTCCAAAAGATTCGGTTCTTGTTCCAGATTTTTACATTGTTGGCGGTCAGGAAAAAGAGGTTATACGTCGACTCGAAATGAATAGAATTGATTTTCGTAAAGTCCTTAAAGATTCTTTGATTGACGTTCAATCTTTTGTAGTTACCAACTTTAAAAGTTCAGATAGACCTTATGAAGGACATTTCAAGCACAAGGATATGAATTACGAACTGAAGAATATGAAATATCAATTGAAACCGGGAGATATCATTATTCCTACGAAACAAAATTCAGCGATGTTCCTTCATTCAGTTTTACAACCCAAAGCTGAAGATTCCTATTTCACCTGGAATTTTTTTGATTCTTATTTACAAGAAAAAGAATATTTCTCGAATTACGTTTTCATTGATAAAATTCAAGAAATATTGGATTCTGATTCTAAACTAAAAGAAGAATACATTCGCAGAAAGAACGACGATGAATCTTTTCGAAATTCAGAATGGCAACAGCTCTATTTTATATATTCGAAAAGCAACTATTTCGAACCGAGTTTTATGCGGTTACCTGTTTATCAAAACAGTCTCAATCACTGAGGTTTAAAATGAAGGACACGAAATCTTTCTAAAGTTTTTCGGTTTTTTCTTACACTTTAGGTTGATTCCCATGGAAACTTCATGAGATCCCCCTGAAACTCCATTTCCTAATTTAGAAACAGTCAAATCGTAGCTGTAACCAATTTTGAATCGTTCTGTGGAAACTCCGAAGCAAAGAATAAACGCATCACGGTTACGGTACCAAGCTCCAACGGTGAAATCACCATATTTTAAGTACGTTCCAATGTTTAATTCTTGAAAACCATTTTGGTATTGATAGATTATGTTCGGCATAATGCTTGTTGTGCTAGCATATCGTCCTTTGTTTCCAATTTTGATGTCTGCTCCGGCATGACCTGTAAATCGCATAGGAAGTCTAGACTGTCCTAAAATTAAAGATTCATCTGGACGATTTAAGTGATGCACAGCGGCTCCGAAATAAAAATTCTTACCAAATCCTACGATTCCAGCTGAAGCGTCAAAGAAACCACGTCTGCCATTTCCACGCGGAACGTCGCCAGTTTGATAAATGAAACCTCTTCTCGGGTCAATCATATCACCAAAAGTCAATTTATCCCAATCCAAGAATTTCTGAAAATAGGCTGCACGAGCTCCAAACATCAACGAAAACTTACGCGTCACTTTTAAATTGTATGAATAAACGCCTCCAAGCATGGACGTTTGAATTGTTCCCTGACCTTGCTGATCGTGCATGGCTAGAATCCCGATTCCGCCAGAAATACTTTTTGCATACGTATCAAAAGCTGCGGAATATGTAATATAATTTCCAGTTAATTGTGGCCATTCGTTACGATAATTTAAACCAATTCGCGGGCACCCACTTGAACCTGCTAGCGCTGGATTCAAATAAACAGGATTGGAATAGAATTGAGTAAACGTCGGGTCTTGTGCTTTCATTTCAAAGCATACAATAACGAATAAAATAATTGCGATTAAGTTCTTCATAATTATAAGGTTATATAGCGTCTTGATTTCTTGTCAACATTTGAATTAAATCGAATGGTCAACTGATGTGTAAACGTATTTTTGGCAATGGCTTCAACAAATCCATAAGAGGATTGGGCGAATAAAGCGAAGTTTTTGAAAGACAATCCAAGAATTCCGCTAGCCATGTTGCTTGAACCGTATGAGCCACCAAGCATTACTTTATTTAGTTTTAAGCTGAATCCAGCAAAGAACCTATTTGTATTTATTCGTTCATAAAAACAATATGGAGAAAATTGAACTTTTTGATTTCTTGAAATATATTGAGTACCAATGATTGCATTGTAAACATTTTGAGCTCGCAAATCCATATTTTCATAATTGGAGTAAATGTTGTTTTGATGCCGCAAAATATTTGAAACTTGACCACCTAAATAAAAATAAGGAGTATTGATAGTGAAGCCTAAATCAAGGTCACGGTACCATAATTTGCTACCAATCGCAAGAGTTGAATCAAAATTAAATTGGTTTGTTGTTTGACTTTCGAAATTAACAAGCGATTGATTTTCAATTCGATCCTCATTTAAGATTTTATTACCTATTTTAAAACGCAATGCAGGTTCGAAAGAGATTGTTCGTGACAGAGCAATTTTTGGTGAAAATAAAAGGCATGTATTCCAGTTTTGAATAGACCCATTTGCAAAATAGTCGTAGTTTGCCTGAAGTCCAAAACCTGATTGTGCCCCTCTTGAATAACCATCTAGTGTAATTTGCTGACTTAATTTACGTTGATCCAAATCGTCCAACCAACGGCCCATTGAAGTTGATTGTAATCTAAATTGGGAGGTGGCTCCTATGTTACTGAATAGAACATCAACATTTGAATACTCTGGAATTGCATACGTATGATCTGGAATATTGCTCAAACCCAAATCTTTTTCGAGCACTTTTTCTATTTTCTGGAATAATTTCACTTTTCCTAAATCAAGGTTTAGACCGATCTGATCATTCTTAGTTTCCTTTTCACCTAATTCAATTTCAACGGTTTGATTGTGATCTATTAGTATGGATTTTAAATCAATTTTTTTAAGACTAATTTTAGAAAGTTTGGAATTGAAAGAACTTGATATTTCTGTTGAGTTTAATTCGTTATTCAAAGAATTTGAAAGTTCAGCATTGTCGTCTGTTTTTAAGTAACTTGATGAATTGTAATTGTTTACACTTCCAGTATATCGATTGTTTTCTTGAGGATTTGTAATTAATGAAACCACATTTTCCGAGTTCCTCACATTGGATGTGAAATCAGTTGAAGTAATCGTTTTAATCTCTTCATTTTTGTTTGAAGAATTTGATTTATTAACGGATGGTTTTAAAGCAATTGAAGATTTGGTCAACAAACTTGAATTATTGATATTCGATTTGTTTTTATGAATTTGATTTTTTTGATGAGAAGCAACATTTTCCCTTTCTGCTGATTTAGGAGAGAACATCCAAATTGTGGACGAAATTAATAATAGCAGTGTGCTTGCAAAGAGGATTGGTGTGACTCTTCTTTTGCGTTTGATTTTTTCTTTATTAGGTAAACTGAATTCTTCGGAAGCAATTTTTGAGTTTTCCCAAGCCTCTAAATCAATTTCAATTTCCGGATTATTTAAGATATAATTCTCAAGTATTGATTCTTGATCTGCGGAAAGATTTCCTTCCGTGTAATCAAATAACCAACGATCAATATTCTCTCTATTTGGGGAAATCATGCCAATTCGTTCCTTCCTTTTAACTGCTTTTTAATTTTCAATCGCGCACGGAAAAGGTAAACTTTCACTTGTGATGAATTTAGCGACAAGATATCACCAATTTCATCATAAGAATAACCCTCCAAATCGCGAAGCAGGATAATGGTTTTTTGAAGAGGTGGTAAAATACCAACAATGTGATTGATTACTTGCTTTGATTCAAATCCGAACGACGAAGATTCAGTTTTTTCTGAATGATACTCGTTTGCCATTTTCGCGAATCGTGCCTTTTTATGGATGAAATTAATCATCGCATTGTGGGCACATGTAAACAACCAGGATTTTGCCTTTTCAAATTCCACTTTATCCCTGTTAACCCACAATTTTTCGAAAACATCTTGAACAATATCCTGCGCCTCTTCCTGATTCTTTAGGAAGTTGAAAGCATAGCGATATAAAGAATCACCATGGATTTCAATGCTGATGTTGTACTCGTGTCTTTTCAACTTGTGAAGTATGCAGTTAAAACAATTGGAACAAACCAAAAGTTACAGACCTAACTTTTTTCTAATCAAAAATAGTTATCGCTTTTAAATTTGTTGAATCTCAATGAATATTTACGAGATTTCATTGAAAATTTATTGGATTTATTTCTAACTAGATTGTATCAATTCTAATTTAATTAAGTTCGTTAAGCGATATAAATTTTAAATTACATAAAGATAAATCGGATTAATCGTAAATTTGACGAATTCTAGTTAATTATTGATTACCAGCGAATAAAATGATTTCAGAATTCAAATATAGTCTTGTTGTTCCAGTTTTTAATTCTGGGAAAGACCTGCTTCAATTGAATACAGAAATTAAACGTTTGTTGCATGGTAAAATCGATTTTGAAATTATTTATGTTGATGATTACAGTCAAGATGATAGTTGGAACAAGTTGAAAGAGATAAAGAATTCCGATTCATCTCTTCAAATTAAAATCGTTAGACTCAGTAAAAATTTTGGCCAGCATGCCGCAACACTTTGTGGATTTGATTATGCTTCAGGTGATTTTATTTTGACGATGGATGATGATTTGGAGGTACTTCCTTCCGAATTTGAAAAGTTAATTATTGAGCAGAAAAATTCTAGTTGCCAGGTTGTTTATGGTGAATATTTTCAACGCCAATCAATACTTAGGAAATTTTTGAAGTTTTGCTATAAGCAAGTTGCCAGATTGGAAGGAACCAAAAAAGGAAGGGGTAGTAGTTTTCGTCTAATCGAATCTGAATTGGCAAGAAAATTAGCTGAGAACCACCGTCATTTTGTTTTTATAGACGAATTTTTACTATGGTATACAAGTAATATTTCGTTTGTCAAGGTTGTAAACAACCCTAAACCGATTACTAAAAGTAGGTACAAATTAGGTCAGTTATTCGATGCAACTGGAAAAGTCCTTATTTACTCTACAGGCATTCCTTTGAAATTTGTTACTTATCTAGGATTTACGCTGGCTTTTGTTAATTCAATTGTCGGATCTTTCTTTATTTACAGACACTTCGTCGATAAAATTGATGTAAAAGGTTATGCTTCCTTGATAGTCAGTATTCTATTTTCGACAGGAATTATTTTATTTAGTTTGGGGATTATCGCACAATATCTGCGAACAATTCTCAAGAACATAAATAATGCTCCTTTATATCATATTGACGAAAAACAATGTTAATTCTAAAACAATTTGACGTTCGTTTAATTCGTCTTCAACGCGATGATTTGGAATTAGTGAGAACGTGGCGAAATTCAGCCCATGTTCGGAACAATATGGTTTACAAGGATTATATCAACGAAGAAATGCAAAATGCTTGGTTTGAATCGATAAATAATCCGTTTAACTATTATTTTATCATTGTATTTGATTCGAAAAAAGTTGGAGTAATCAACGCTAAAAATTTTCAGAAGGAACATGGATTTGGAGAGGGAGGTATTTTCATTGGAGATCAGGCATACGAACATTCATTTGCAGCCGTTTATGCGTCTTTGTGTCTTTTGAATTTTGTTTTCTATTTGTTGAAAGACATTAATAAATCGCGTATTCGTATTTTAAAAGATAATTTGAGAGCGATTCAATATAATAAACTTCTAGGATATGAATGGGTTGAAGATTCTGAGGATGGATTGAATCAAATTTATGAGTTGACAAGAGAAAATTACCTAACTAAAGGTTTGAAATTAAATAAAGCCGCTGCAATTTTCGCTAACGGATCTTCAAAAATGGAATTAATTGGAGAACCGTCTGAAATCAATATGCAGGAGATAAACGAGTTATTGACTAATAAAATTCCTCCATTGGCAATACCCGGTCTTTAAAGGATTGCTTCCATTTTTCTTTATTAGCCAATGAAAGTAAGAACGGATCGTCTAGGTTATTGATTTTGTAAGCTGAAATTTCATCTGCCGTGTAACCCCAATTTGGATTTGGAATATCGAACATGAGCACAACGCGGGGTTTTTCAGATTTATTCCAAGCTTCATGTTCAAATGAATCATCAAAAATAATAAGTTTACCTTCTTCCCAATGATGCGTTTCATCACCAACCCGAATAGCACATTTCGCTGAATCAGGAACAATTAAGGGTAAGTGACATCGCAAAACCATTCTCGAATAGCCTTTGTGAGGCAAAATGTGTGTTTCAGGAGCCATGAATGAGTAGTCACACGAGATTATTTCAGGTATATCGTAAATTAGTTTAGCTGTAATTGGACAAAGCGATGCATGCTTTGGGCTTTTCATTCCAAAGAATAAAAATGTGAATACTTTCCACGCCTTTGCTTGTCTTGACTCCACGTAATCCGGAAAGGTTTTTAACCAGTTTTGTTCGGCTCCTTCGGAAATCAAATATTCCAATTCAGATCTGATGGTAGAGAAATTCTCCCCCAAACACCTGAGAAAAGGAAAATCTGACGTTGAATAGAAAAAATTCGGGTTTTTATCTGTTTTTTCAGACATATCGTTCTGCCATTGTTTCAAATGTAGAGATTAATTTATGAAAAATGTAACTTCGCATAACAAAAAATATCCGTTCGAAATGATGACAAATTTGAAATTATGGTTCAGTTTATATGATCCGACTTACACTTATCCTTTCAGTGAACCGTCATTTTTTGATTCTGAAAATCTAAGATGGACCAGCGATTTTGAAGTTAATTATTATTTAATAAAAGAGGAGCTTGATCGATTTTTAGAGTCCAATCAGCTTGTAGAATATTTCAATAGGCACATGGTAAATACCAAATCGACATGGAAGACTATTTCTTTGCGCTGGTGGACCATTGAATTTTATAAAAATCAAAAGTTCTTTCCGAAAACAATGGAATTGGTGAACAAATTCCCTGAGATCATTTCCGTTTCTTTCAATCAGCTCGAGCCGAATGGTGAAATTCTACCACACTGTGGAGATACCAACGCAATTTTTCGTTGTCATTTTGGTTTAGAGATACCCGCTTATCTTCCCGAATGCGGATTTCGTGTTAAAGATGAATTAAGATCTTGGGAGGAAGGAAAATGGTTGGTATTTACAGATGCGAATATACATGAAGCTTTCAATCGGACAGAAAAACGAAGAATTATTATGGTTGTGGATGTGTTAAGAGAAGAATTTAAACCGAAAAAGAAATTGGTTTTCTCAACTGTATTAACTTCTCTTTTTTTACAAAAAAGAATTCAACGAATAATGTTCATCACAAAGTTATCGGCGAATTTTCGAAAAGTTATTGGCTATTTTTTGACTCCTTTTGCATTTTGTGGAGTAAAAGTATTGAACATACTTAGGATTTATTAAAAAGAATAGATTGTGGTTTAAAAACAAATTTCAAATATCTCCTTGTTTTATGAGATGACCTATAAAAAAAATGATGTTTAAACTCAACAACAAACAAATGAAATTTCAAAAACATAATTTGAAATCTTATAGCAAAATTGGGGCACGAATGAGCAATTGGTTCATATCCCATTTTTAAGCTCGTACCTGAACAAATCCAATGAATCGCGTTTATTTTTTTTGAATCAAAAGGTATTGTTTTTTTTCCAATTGATTTATTGTCAATATCTTGAAAAGCTCTTCCGTGCATTGCCAGAAATTGTTCTTTCTCATTTTCAGTTTTGAGGCTATTTAATAGCTCTTCAATTCGTGAGGTTTCTTCAATTTGTTGTTCGTTTTCAATATTTAAAAATGAACGTATTTCTGAGAGATAAAATTCTGGATTTTCTACTAATTCCTCATATTTTACCAAATGAATTTTATCGTGGAACAGTTCTTTAGATTTTAGCAGTTCTTCGTTATATCTACACCAAATCAAGGCATGATAGTATGGGTGATTGAAGGCATCAAGTTTATATTTGTTTCGAGAAATAATGTTATCCAAATATGATCTGTAAATGCCTATGAACTTGGAATTATCATCTAATTTTATAAGCTTCTCAACGTGCAAAGTGTGAGGAGGATTTTTATCAATTATCGTTCTAACATTATTTTTTTTTAGTCCAAATTTTGAATTTAAATTGACCAATTTTATTAAGTCAATAAATCGAATGTAAGTTTGATTTTTAATGCATTCAATGAGTCTAGTCTTATCTACATTCCAAATATCCAAGCTCACAAATCGACCTGTTTTGAGAGTGAATACACGTTCCATAAAAAATGAAATTTCTCCAGGAGTCATAGTTTCGATCGAATTTTGAACATAGAGAAAATCCAAAATGAATAAACTCTCGGGATTTGAAAGAACATGTTTACTTTTCCCAAGTTCTCGCAACAAAAGCGTTGTGCCTGATCTCCCTAAACCAATGATATAATGTAATTTAACATCGTCTAGTTCTGTTTCTTTTTTGTTGATCATTTTTTGATTTGAAGTCATTTCTTACACTTTTACTCTAAAAATTTCTCTGAATCTAATCGGTAAGAGATAGAAATATTTCGCAAAGTTAAAGTACAACCGAACGATCAATTTCGATTTCAAATAGTTAAATGAAAATTGCAACGGAGAATATTCTATTTCGTAGCCTAATTTTTGAGCTGTTGATTGAGTAACGGAACGTATAATTTGAATTTCTTTAGGTGTCAATTTATTTTTCCAGGATTCGATTCTTGTGGTATTAACAGGCTTCGCCAAAGCTTCAAATTTGTATTCCATCCTAATTTTCTGAGATTCATTAAATATTTCTTTTTTAACATTTGAATTTTGAGATTTTTTATAAAATTCTAGCATATCAGAATTGAATTCGAACTCTAAAAAATTACAAATAAGATTTAATGTAAATTCCGGCTTCTCGACGAAATCCTCATACCTAATTATCAACGATCGATCAAAATATTTTTTTTGAAGCCGAATGATCTGTTTGGCGTATGCTTCATAAGCAAATGAATAAAATTCTGCTGACCTTGCCTTTTTTCCAGGATCAATGCTTTCAATGCAAGAGTTTACAAATCCAAAGGGATTCCTTGTCATGATAATGAACTTTGACTCCGGAAAAATGGAAGAAAGCTCATCAGTGTAAAAAGTATAGATTGGGTTTTTGTCAATGATGTTTTCAATTAGTTGAATTTTCTTTGAATCATCAGAGATGGAAAGACACGCTAATTGAATGAAGTCTTGGTAAGTTTTACAATCATTTAGGTTATCAACGAAAAAGTTTTCTTTAATATTAACATTTCGAATATATTTCAACTTAGTTCTCAAAGATAGAATCTTTCGAAAATCATTTTCATTGAAAACGGTTCTATTTCGATGCGAATTGAAGAGATACATCGCGATTGGAATTTCAGGGATACATAAATTGGTTTCTACGGAATTGAGCATCGATAGAAGCAATGTTGTTCCCGATCTCGGCATTCCTATTATGTAGCTGGATTTCGGCATTACTGAGTTGACTTGATTGATTTTGTAAGAGAACGAATAAACCTTAACTATTCAAAAGTCTGTCTTTGAATTGCTTCAAATTCTGTAATTCACGATTGAGCATTTCGATTCGCTGATTATCAGTATCTGTTCGATTTATTTTTTCATTCAAAAATTTACGTTCTCGTTTAAATTCAGCAGCACCCTTTTTAAAATGCGAAATTGCTTTCTGATTTTGTTTTAATGTGAGGTATGCATTTGCCATTCGGACATATGATTCGCCCAGGAATTTGTTTTTATTTTTTAGAATATAATTCTCTTCAACTTCTATCGATTTTTCGCAATATTTATCTGCCATAGAGGAATTACCGGACATAACATATGCATTAATTAGCTCCGAATAATTTGGTCCAAGATATTCATTTGGAAATTCGTTAATATATTCTAGTTGAATTTCTGCTAACCAATTATAGTCTTGTGTGATTTTGGCAAACTGAATGACAATTGGATACAAATCCTTTTCAGAAGACGAAACTTCTTTTGTTTTCTGATAGAATAGTTTTGCTTTCTGTATATAATTCTTCTTCAAATCCTCGAGAATGAGAGAACATTTTGAACCATTTATTTTCGTTTTAAAGCAGATATCATTGAGGATCGATTTTTTCAATTCTCCGAAATAAATAAAAATATTTTTTATTGAAGTTTCTATTGGAACACTGTTATTTCCCAAAATCATGGAAACTTGATTCGCTAGATTTTTTTCTTGAAGCCACTGATTCAACGATTGTAAATTCTGACAATTCTGAATAATTCGAATATTTAAATCATTTCGATTTCCTTTAAAATAAAACTCGCGAATATTCAGTTCGATTTGTTTTAGAATGGCAGCCACTTGATAAGCTTTTTCATCCAAATAAATCTTTTCAAATGACTTACTTTCATTTTTTGATAATGTATATGTACGATTTGCAACTGGTGAAACGATCAGAAAGTCGTTTATTCCTTCAGCCATTTTTGCCATGGAATTCCCACAATTCAGAAAACCTTCCTTATATTTATTATTTACATCTACTGATTTTTTAAATTGATTGAACGCATCCAAATAATCGTAACGAAAGGTATACAATAAAACACCTTTGTTGTTGAGATTCGATTCGTAATCGCCGTATACTTTTAATGATTGATCGTAGAAATATATTGCGGAATCCACTTTTTGAATCAATTCGAAGTAACTAGTACCTGCTTCTTTTTGCAATGCCATTGCTTCAACCTGATATTCAGAACCTAGTAGAGAATTCGCCTTGGCAGATTTCGAAACATACTTTATATCAGCAAGATAAAGCGATTTTTTTGAGGCCCAATGGGTATTTCTGTTAACCGTGTAAAACAAACTAGGGATAATGACGATGAATAAAGGTACCGCAATTGGAAAAGAAAAAAGGTTTTTCTGAAATTCTTTATTTTTCCATTTTGCAAATAAAAAGGCCAATACAATGCAAAATCCGATAGACGCTGAAAAAGCCAAGCGCTCCGCAAAAATACCTACCATCGGAGATAACAGATTAGATGCCCCTCCAATTGCTAAAAAGAAGAAAATTATTCCAAACGACATTATCGATTTTTGACGAATGCCTTTGATTGCGAAGTATAATGCGATTATCATGACAGCCAGACTCAAATAAAATCTCCAATCACTAAATCCAACCAGTTTAATTGCATCAAAACCATAATAGAAGGCGAGTGGGTATGGGAAAATAAGTTTTTCGATATACAACAAATTCGTATAGAAAAACATCGGGATTCGTTCAATAAAGTCAAGGTAAAAAAGCGGATTTTCAAAGTAACCAAACGTTCGATTTGTACTTTCATCGAGGTTCATTAGGTTATTTTTAAATACGTTGAAACCTATTTTTGCAGAAAACAAAATCAAGAATGAAATCCCAATTGTTTTAAGTTTCAGATCTCTAAAGAAATACATCATTAATGGAATACTTATAATAAAAGGCAAGTTAGATTTTTTACTTAGCAGTGAAAGCATAATGAAAAAACAAGCCAAGAATATGCGCCATAATTGTTTGTTATCAACCCATTTGAATGTTTGAATGGCGGCAAGTAATGCAAAAATCAAACTCAATAATTCATCCCGGTTTTTAATACTATTAACTACTTCTGAATGAATGGGATGAATCATAAAAAGTATCGTGATTACGGCCGATAGGGTAGAAGCTTTTCCTTGAAGTAAGATTTGAAGTAAT
Organism: uncultured Lishizhenia sp.; assembly: GCA_964534395.1. GTDB lineage: Bacteria > Bacteroidota > Bacteroidia > Flavobacteriales_D > Crocinitomicaceae > UBA952. The sequence continues at coordinate 16,047 of CAZHOW010000017.1, read as the reverse complement.
TGAAACAGTAAAATGCCAACTATGAAGTATAGAATAACGTTGATTGCATGTGAAATATGAACGCGATTCTCACTGTTTTTAAAGAGCGACCATTCAATTGCAAATGTGTACATGGAAACAGGTCTGTACTCATAATTCTGCTTTCCATCAATGAATGAATGCGAAGTGAAGATTTTCCCAATTCCAGAGATTCCCTTTTCTGTCAATTCATTTTTTTGTTTTGTAGTAGTTGTTACATATTCATCGTCCATGGAATATCCATTTTTAATCGAATTTCCATAAAACAAGAATGTAATAATCATGCAAACCCAAACCATTTTTTTTGAAGTGAAAAAAGGCTCTGAAACATTATTTTTTTCAGAATTGAACTTTTGATTCTTTGAATTTACAGCTGATTTATTCTTTGCCAAACGTATCTTTTTTAACGAAGTTAATTCATTTTTTACATATCATGAATAACTCTGAATTTTGTCTTGGTTTAATTGAATTGAAACAAATTTCAAGGTAAACATTTTGGAATTGAGTTGAAAAATAACTTAAATATTCCTCTTTCGTTCCGCCGAATGGAGGGCCACCTTCAAACTCGCGATTAAATAATACACCAACTAATTTACCTCCTTCAACCAAAAGTTCGGAAGCTTTTCGTGCATAGTCTATTCTTAACCTTGGTTCAATGGCACAGAACATCGTTTGTTCGAGAATTAAGTCAAACTGATCAGCTAACTCAAAAAAGTCTCCTTCCAATAATTGGTTATCCGGAAAATCAGGAACTCGTTCTTTAAGATTTTGAAGTGGAATAGGAGAGAGGTCAATTACAAAAACATTTTTGAATCCATTTTCGAAAAGATATTGCGCTTCGTAGGCATTTCCGCATCCGGGAATTAAAATTTTGATGTTTTTGTTTTCTAATTGGTCAATGTATTCTTTTAAGGGCGTTGAAGGCGATCCGACATCCCAACCGGTTTCGTTGTTTTGATAACGTTTTGACCAATAAGCTTCATTTAGTTTTGATTCCATTAATGTTCTTTAAGATGCGTTTCAATGTGCTGAAACGATAATTTTCTTCGAAGAATTTCTTCTCTGAAATACAATTCTCTTTTTTTCGATTTAACTCGTTTTTTATAGAAACCGAAAAGTAGAATATTCATTGTTTTTTGTCCAAAACTAAGATGAGGATCCAAATTCGTATCTATTCGACCCAGATCTTGAAAAGATTCATTTATGTCCTCTGATAAATCCATTTTTATGATTTCTGGTCGAACTTCTTCAACTAGCTTATCGAATTGAAGAAGAAAATCAAGAGAAATTGGTTTTGTTCTAAGCAAGCGATTTGCCTGAAAATCAATATCTGCAAATATTTTATAAAGTTCGTTAATTCCCATTTAATTTATTTAAAAATCCCGTGATGACCTGAAAAATATAGTTTTGTTCTTTTTCTGTTAAACAATACGGCGGATTAATGAAAATCACATTTCCTAGTGGTCTTAAAAGCAAGCCATTATCTAAAAAGTAGTTATAAGCAATTTCTTTCTTTTGAGAAAAATAACCACTTTCATTGTCATTCAGTTCAATTGCTAAAATGGTTCCAATGCAACGCACTTCTTTAACTTGTGGATTGGATTTTATAATCTCAACAAAAGCTTTATTTCGTCGGCTAATCGCATCTATTTGATTCCAAGTTTCATCCTTTTCAAATAAATCCAAACTAGCACATGCTGCAGCGCAAGCCAATGGATTTCCGGTAAACGAATGCCCGTGAAGAAAAGCTTTTACTCGTTCCTCAGATAAAAACGCATCAAAAATGGCTTGAGTTGTTACTGTCAGCCCCAAAGGAAGAACTCCACCTGTTAAACCTTTAGAAAGACAAATCATATCGGGTTGAACTTTGGTATGCTCAAACGCAAATAATTTACCGGTTCTCCCAAAAGCAGTCATTATTTCATCGTAAATAACTAAGGTGCCGTATTTCTTTGCAAGAGTTGTCAATTTTTCCAAAAACGAAACCGAATAAATTCTCATTCCTGCTGAACCTTGAATTATAGGCTCTAAAATCAAACATCCAAATTCTCCTGATTTTAAAAAGTTTTCTGCGTTTTTTAGAATTTCTTCTTCATTATCAGAATTTGGAAATGGCAAATAAGTGACCTCAAAAAAATATGGTTCAAATGGAACATTGAAACAATCGCGCTCACCAACAGACATGGCTCCGAAGGTATCACCGTGATATGCGCCTTCTAAAGCAAGAATTCTAGGTCGTTTTACATTTTGATTGTGCCAATATTGAATCGCCATTTTAATAGCAACTTCCACTGCCGTTGAGCCATTGTCAGAAAAAAATACTTTTGTCAGATCATTATTTAGTTTTTCACAAACGCGTTTCGCCAATTCAATTGCTTTAGGATGAGTTACACCTGCAAAAATCACATGATCAATTTGATGAAATTGGTCTTGTAATGCATCGGCAATATGCTCATTTCCATGTCCGTGGACATTTACCCACCAAGATGAATTACAATCGAGGTATTTTGATCCATCGGAAGCAATAAGTGTTGCGTCAATAGCGTGAGTAATAACGATAGGAGATCGCTCCGTTTTTACTTGCGTAAAGGGATGCCAAACATATTTTTCGTCATCTGATTGCCAATTCATTTATAGAAACTTTGCAGGAATATTTTCTCCTTTTAATTTGTTTGCAAAGTTAGTAATGCTTTCTTTATCAATAATCTCAAAATCAGGAATGGTGAATAAAGTTTTCACACCACTTATTTTTTCTATTATTTCCTCTGTTTGCGGGAGCTCTTGTCCGTTGAATACAATTCCTTTGATTGGAATTTCACGACTCTTTAAGGCTTCAATAGTGAGTAAAGTATGGTTAATGCTCCCGAGGTAATGTCTCGAAATCAGGATAACTTCTTGATTGAGGTGTTTGATTATATCTGCAATTGTATAGCCTTGATCATTAATTGGAACGAGAAGTCCGCCAGCACCTTCAATGATTATTTTTTTTTGAAAATCGGGAACTTGAAAGTCTTCTAAACCAATTTCAACCTTATCGATTGTAGCAGCCGCGTGAGGAGAGAGAGGTTGAGTCAAAGCGTATCGTTCTTTGAAAATCGTTATTTCATTCGAAACTAGATCTTTGATTCGAGCCGCATCCGTTTCACTTCCAGATTGAACAGGTTTCCAATAATCTGCTCTAAGAAGTTCGCAAAGAATGGCGCAACATACTGTTTTTCCAACATCCGTTCCGATTCCAGTTACAAAATATGACTTTTTCATCTTAAGTTTTTTACAGTTTGCGAAAATAACTAAGAAATTCACGATTTCCATCACCACCAAGGATTGGAGATTCGATAAAATCAATAAATTCTAATTGATTTAAGGCACACATGGATTTAATTCGATCGATTGTTTCAGGGTATAATTTTGTGTCCGTGACTATCCCGTGTTTATTCAAATTTCCTTTTCCGACTTCAAATTGTGGTTTTATCAATAGTATGACGGTAGAATCTTCCTTTAAAAATGGATGAACAAATGGGATTACTTTTTCTAGACTTATGAATGAAACATCAACCACCAATCCATCAACCAATTCTGGAATTAGTTTGTTTGTAAGTTCGCGAACATGGGTTTTTTCAAGGTTAATAACTTGAGGGAGCTCTCGCAATTTTGAATGCAACTGATTGCTACCAACATCAACGCAATAGACTTTCCTTGCATTCTGTGAAATGAGAACTTCAGTAAATCCGCCTGTTGAAGCGCCAAGATCGATGAAAACTTTGTCAGTTGGATTAATTTCCCAATGCTCAATTGCAGCTAAAAGTTTCAGAGCGCCTTTAGAAACCCAAGGAATCTCTTCCGAAATTAACTGAATTTCAACATTTTCATCGAATTTTTTGCCTGTTTTTGTGATAAGTTTTCCGTCAACAAGCACTCCAAATTCTGCTATGATTTGCTCCGCTCGAACGCGCGATGAAACTAGTTTTCGATCTACTAATAGTTTATCAAGTCGTGTTTGTGGCATTTTTTTTAGAATTTAGAATTTAGAATTTAGAATGAAAACACTAGTGACCAAATGTCATTTGTCATTCGTCATTCGTTATTTTCTCGTTTAGTCATTTACAGTAAAGTCATTTGTCCTAAGAACCTACAATTTTAAAATCATATAATCATCCAGTCATTTGTCAATAAATCATTTGTCCAGATTTACTAAATTCATTTGTCCTAATATCCTACAATCTTAAAGTCATACAATCATCCAGTCACTTGTCAATAAATCATTTGTCTCAATTTCCTAAATTCCCCTTTTTCGATACATTTCATATATCATTCCATCAGAAAGACCAATTTTAGGAACGGAAATTTCAGAACAATTCAGTTGATTCATTACGTGTAAATAAATTCTCAAGGCAGGAACAATTACATCGGCACGGTCTGGTTTTAGTTGGAATCGATCAATTCGCTCTTCTAAGGTTAGATTCTCTAGGTTTTCAAAGAGCATTTTCATACTGTTCAAATCAACAGGAGCCTTGTCTTTCAATCCAATAATTTTGTGAATTTTGTTGATATTGCCCCCTGTTCCAAAAAGTTGATGATCAGTTGAGAAATCCACATTATGTTTAATCCAATTTGAGATATCATCCCATAATGATTGATTTACTTTTTCTTTTAATAGTCGTATTGTTCCAATCTCAAAGGATTTGGCTGCAGTTTTCGTTCCATTTTCAAAGACACTTATTTCAGTGCTTCCTCCTCCCACGTCAACTACAATAAAAGACTTTTTTTTGTCAAAATCGAGTAACATAAATGTGCCAAAAATTAACTCGGCTTCTTCCTGTCCAGAAATTACCTCGATGTCAATTCCGGTTGCATCTTTAATTTGGGAAATAACTTTTTCAGCATTTTTTGCTTCACGCATCGCTGAGGTAGCTACAGCCCGTAATTCCTCAACCTCAAAAATCCCGGCAATTAATTTAAAAGCAAGTATGCTATCAACAAAATGTCCTTGTTTTACTTTCGATATTTTTCCATTTTCAAAAACGTCATCTCCTAAACGCAAAGGAATTCGAGTGTATGATATTTTTTTAACGTAGTGATGTTCCCCATCTTTACATACCTCACCAACTAATAAGCGAGCAGCATTTGTACCGATATCAATTGCACCAAATTTCATTTGGCAAAATTAGGATTAAATAGAAGTATTGATAAAAAATTGTTTTTAACATTCGAATCAATTTTTATTATCAAACCATCAATAGGAGATATAATAAATCCTCGAAATTTAATTATTTTGGGGTTTAATAATGAATAGATTAACAAATTGTTTTCTTCTTGTTATTCAGTAATTAAGAATGAGTTGAATATTCTGAAATCTTTTAAATAAAACTTAAATTTCAATTAAAACGATTCTAATTCTTTCCGATCAACTTTGTAAAAAAACAATGGTTAAAAAAAGGAAAGTTGAAATCGTTGTGATTTCAGATGTTCACCTCGGAACCTATGGCAGCAAAGCCAAAGAATTAGTTCAGTATCTCCATAGCATTCAGCCTAAGACACTCATTCTCAATGGAGACATTGTTGATATTTGGCAATTTAGCAAGCGATATTTCCCTGAATCTCACATGCTGGTAATAAAGGCGATTACATCCATGTTAGCCAATGGAACCGAAGTTTTTTACATCACCGGCAACCATGATGAAATGCTGCGAAAATTCAAAGGATTTCAGTTAAGTAATTTTAAGATTGTAAATAAATTGGTATTGCCATTGAAAACCGGTAAAGCTTGGTTTTTTCACGGAGATGTTTTCGATAACACCATGAAACACTCGAAATGGATTGCCAAATTAGGTGGTAAAGGATATGACCTATTAATTCGAATCAACAACTTAGTGAATTGGATAAGTAGTCGTTTGGGTAAAGGCCGAATCTCACTTTCTAAAAAGGTGAAAGATAGCGTTAAGGGGGTTTCAAATTTTGTCAATTGGTTCGAAGATACGGCATCTGAAATTGCGATTGAAAATCGTTATACCTATGTTGTATGTGGACATATACATCAACCAAAAATTAAAAAATACAAGAACAAAAATGGTGAACAAGTAACTTATCTCAATTCTGGTGATTGGGTCGAAAATATGACTTCATTGGAATACAATCGAGGAAAATGGAGGATTTACTATCATTCACTTTTTGAATATCAACTTGTACTTAAGCAAAATGAGCCATCCTTAGACGATGCCTTGAATTATAATAATTTGTTTAACGAAGTCATAAAAATGAATTGATATGCGAATTCTATATGGCATACAAGGAACAGGAAATGGACATTTGAGCAGAGCTGAAGAAATCGTTCCGATTTTGAAAAAAATGGCGCAAGTTGATGTTTTAATAAGCGGAAATCAATCACAGATTCAGTCGAGTTTTGATATTCAATATAAACGAAATGGATTGACTTTTTTAGCTTCCAAAGATGGAAGAGTTGATTTATTTCGAACAATAGTTAATTCAAGCCCAATTAAGTTATTCAAAGAAATTAAATATTTCGAAGTTCAAAAATATGATCTTGTCATTTCGGATTTTGAACCTATTTCCGCCTGGTCGGCCTTAATTAATGGAGTTCCTTGTGTTGAATTGAGTCACCAAGCCGCTGTGCTGAATAAAAATGCTCCACAACCAGAAAATAAGGACAGAATAAGCTCTTACATTCTCAATCATTATTGTCCTACAAAATTGAAATATGGATTTCATTTTCAAAAATATGACAAAACGATATTTACACCAATAATTAGGTCTCAAATACGCGAATTGAATCCATCTAATAAAGGTTACTATACGGTCTATTTGCCCGCATATCACGATAATATTTTATGGCAGATCTTAGATCAATTCGATGTTGAATGGCAAGTATTTTCAAAATATTCGAAACAACCTTATCGATTGAATAAAATTCGTTTCAGTCCGATTAATAATGACACATTTAATCAAAGTTTAGAAAACTGTGAAGGCGTTATTTGTGGAGCTGGTTTTGAATTGCCCTCTGAGGCACTTTTTCTGCAAAAAAAGTTAATGGTTATTCCCATGGTTGGTCAATTTGAACAGGCTTGTAATGCCGAGAGTTTACGAAAGATGGGGGTAACGATTTTACCCACTTTTGATTTGGTTTTTCATCGAACAATTACAAACTGGATCGAGAATAAAAACATAATACCTGTAGAATACGCTGATTACACTTCAGAAATTTTATCCAATTTGATTATTGATTATACAAACAAGAAAATTCCGAAAGAAACTTTTGGAAGAATTGCTTTTGATCCTAAATTTTATAGATACTTTTTATGAGAATGAGTGATAGGTATAGTAGAAGAAGCACATTGGCATTAATTGTTGGTGTAATTGCATTGATTTTATCGCTTTACAATTTCTATCTAATTGTTTTTAAAGTAGTTAGATCTGTTTCATATTTAGATTGATACCGATTCAAGAATAATTATTTATGAACCAAATATTATGTTTAGTTTAATTTTTTTTCAATTGCAGTTACTTCATTGCACCTAGACTAATTTTGATTAAACCAATCGCTATGAAAGAAAAAGTATTACTCTTCGGATCAACCGGAAGTTTAGGTCAATTTGTTTTCTGGGAATTAGTTCAACAAAACTATGATGTTACTGTTGTTGTTCGAGACAAAGTAAAAGCGGTTGAACTTTTTTCATACTGGGCGAATATTTTCGATTTAGAAACTAAATCTGTTCTCGACTTGCCACAAGATATCTTCTCTTCATATGATGTGGTAATTTCATTGTTAGGAAATCGTATTTCTCATTCGAACAATCTGGATGAAACAGGCGGTTCTGATTTTTTTGCTACAAATGAAAAGATACTTCAGAATGCTGTGAAAAACGGAGTGAAAAAATTTGGAGTCGTTGCCCCGTATCATGACAAAACATATATCAAACAGCCCTATTTTAAAAATCATCAACAATTTCAGGATCAAATTATTTCTTCAGGAATCAACTACACAATTATCAATTCTACGTTATTATTTAGTTCATTAACCCGTCAGTTGAAATTGGCAGACAAGGGAAAGAACATTATAATTGGAGAAGGAAACGCTAAAGTGAATCCGATTTTTGATGGGGATGTTGCCACCCTTTTTGTTCAAAGTTTGTCAAATGATAAAATGCTACTCAATTGCGGGGGACCTGAAATTTTCACTCGATTAGAACTCGCAAAAAAACTTCAGTCGTTATCTAATGGTTTTTATAATATTAAACGAATTAGTCCTTTATCAATTCCAACAATTCTTCCGTATCTCAAAGTTCGTAATCCCATAATGCATGATCGTATGGCTTATTTCTATTACGTTAATCGCCATGATTTTATTGCAACGCCCATGGGAGGAACAACGCTTTATGATTATTCAAACAATCAGCTCGGGGTTAAATTAAAGAATCACAATCGAATGAGATTACTTCAGAAACCTATTTTTTCAAGATAAATTAATATCTATTTTATTGAATGTTAATTAATGTTGACGAAATTTGTCTTAAATTTTAAAATGTCAAGGTACCTCAGGTTCATTATCGCAATCAGTTTTACATCAAATGAACTGTTTAGTCAAAATCTAATAATCAACGAAGTATCTCAAGGTCCGTCTGGAAGTAAAGAGTATGTTGAATTTTTGGTAGTTCCTGGTTCTGGTCCATATCAATGTTCAGATTACTGTCTAGATTTAAGAGGTTGGATAATTGACGATAACAATGGTTATTTTTCAGGTGGAGGTGGATCTGGTATAGGAATAGCAGCTGGTGCAGTTAGATTTTCATCCAGCCCTTTTTGGTCATGCGTCCCAATTGGAACATTAATTTTAGTTTACAATGATCAAGATATTAATACAGCGCTACCACCAATCGATAATTCTTTGTCAGATGGTAATTGCAAAATAATTCTTCCTATTTCTTCTACTTTATTTGAAAATCAAACGGTTTCTCCAACAACTATTAACGCTACTTATCCAACAACAGGTTGGTTACCAGGAGGTTTATGGGGACCTATATCAATGGCCAACGGCGGAGATTCATTTCAAGTTTATAATCCGAATAATTTAACAACTCCCATTCATGGTGTAAGTTGGGTAAATAACAATGTCAATAACATTATCTATTTCTCAACGAGCGCAACTAATTCTGTTTATTTCTTTGCAAATACAGTAGACAACATTCCTTCGAATCAAGCCAATTGGGTGGCTGGAACTTGCTCTGCACCTGATAATCAAACTCCAGGGTCACCTAATAATGTAGCGAATGCTTTTTACATACAGAGCTTAACCAACAATTGTGCTGGACCGTTAACAGCAACGCTATCTTCTAGTACGGATGCAGGTAGTTGTCAATGTAATGGAACTGCAACAGTTTCTGCTACAGGATCTATTCCAGGGTATTCCTATCAGTGGTTTGATGCCACTAATACAACACTTAGTCAAAATTCAGCAACAGCATCCAATCTTTGTCCAGGGACATATTCATGTATTATTACCTCTGCCATTAATTGTACAGACACTGTTTTTGTAACAATAAATACTACTAATGGAAATATAGCCCCATCTTTCACTCAAGTAGCTCCAATATGCTCAGGAGGAACTTTTACCTTACCAACGACATCCAATAATGGAATCACGGGAACTTGGTCACCAGCAATAAACAATTCAGCAACAACAACCTACACTTTCACTCCCAATTCAGGTCAATGTGCATCTTCAGCAACGATGACAGTAACGGTGAATTCTCAAACAACACCAACGTTCACTCAAGTAGCTCCAATATGCTCGGGAGGATCAATTACTTTACCTACAACTTCAAGTAACAGCATTACCGGAACATGGTCGCCAGCAATAAATAATTCAGCAACTACAACCTATACCTTCACTCCAAATTCAGGTCAATGTGCGACTTCAACTACGATGACTGTGGTTGTTTCGAATGGTTTTACGCCAACTTTCAACCAGATTCCTCCTGTATGCCAGGGTAGCTCTTTTTCTTTACCAACTTCATCGGTTGAAGGAATTTTAGGGACTTGGTCACCTTTAGTTAACAATACGAACACAACGATTTATACCTTTTCTCCTAATTCAGGTCAATGCGCATTGTCAACTACAATGACAGTAACAATTTCTCCACTCACAACACCAACATTCAATCAACTAGGTCCTTTTTGTCAAGGAAGTACAGCAACCACATTTTCAAATACGTCTTTGGAGGGTATTACTGGTGTTTGGGGTCCTCCAGGAATAAATACGGGGGCCATTGGTACGAATACATATGTATTTGTACCGAATGCAGGTCAATGTGCCAATAATCAATCAATGACAATAACAGTTAACCCATTTCTTTCACCACTTTTCCCAACACTAGAGCCAATTTGTTTCGGTGACAACTTTTTACTACCCACAACCTCTATCAATGGTATTGAAGGAATATGGTCTCCTGGTTTTAACAATACAAGTACGACAACTTACACTTTTACACCTTCGTTTGGACAATGCGCTGCAGTTGCAACGGCTACCGTTCAAGTTTTGTCAATACCTCTGATCGAAGCTGGAAATAATATTACGATTTGTGAAGGTTCAATGGTTCAATTAGTCGCAAGCGGTGGAACTCAATATTTGTGGTCAAATGGTACTCAAAATGGACAATCATTTTTACCGAATCAAACACAAGTTTATTATGTAGTGGGAATCGATGCTAACGGTTGTGAAGCAATCGATTCGGTTGTTGTAACCCTTATTCCTGTTCCAAATGCGCAGTTTTCATCTGATGTTAATTTAGGAACTGCTCCATTACCCGTAAATTTTACCAATTCAAGTTCAAACGCAACATTTTATAATTGGAATTTTGGTGACGGAAATGAAATTAGTACAATCGATTTGTCGAATGTGTCTAACTTATTTTCAAATCCTGGGTCTTACACGGTTTGGTTAGTTGCCTCCAATGGTTTGTGTTCAGATTCAATTTCCAATCTAATCATTGTTGATGCGCCAGGGGAACCAATTTTGACTGTACCAAACGTACTAACACCAAATGGCGACGGAACGAATGATGAATGGTTCATATCTACAGAAAACGTTGCTGAACTGGAGGTAATCATTATAAATCGATGGGGAAATGAAGTTGCCAAAATAGATGGTGTTGCGGGTAGTTGGAATGGGAAAACAACAAACGGAGATGATGTAACAGACGGAACGTATTTCTACAAATATCAGGCAAAAGCATTAAATGGCAAAGAGTTTTCAGGTCATGGATTTTTGACCCTTATTCGTTAAGCTATTTCAAAAAATACGCATAAAAAGGAACGATGTTGATTTTAAATCCATTCAATTCAACGAATTCTTGTTGATCAAGAGTGATAACGGTTCCTTCCTGAACTCCCAACGTTTTACATGCTTCTATCAGTCCTCGAAATTCCCTTTTTCTGGTTTCTGACTCTGACAAACGATACGAAACTTGTATCGGATAAAATTCACCTTCTTCTTCCAATATAAAATCGCATTCATAGCGAGTTTTAAAATAAGTGAGTTTCTTCCCGATCTTATTAAACTCCATAAAAACCATGTTTTCAAAAAGCTTTCCCCAATTCTTTGATGCTTGGAAATCGATTGCAGATAGAAATCCAGTATCGATTGAATAGAGCTTTTTTTCGCTTTTGGCTTGTTTTATATCTGAAAAATCAAATTTATCGATTGATTGTGTCAGAAAAACCGCTTGACAATGTTCGAGGTATTCATATAAATTATTGTTGCTCGTTTTATATCCCATCGATTTTAAGTCATTATACACTTTGTTAACCGAAAAGGGAACGGTAACTCCGGCAAATATTTTTTTGATAAAAAAGCGTAGTACGTTTATGTTGCTTATCTGATAACGCTCTACGATATCTCGGAACATCATGACATTGAAATATTCCTGCAATAATTTTACGCGTGTTGGCTGATCTAAAAACAATGTCTCAGCAAAACCACCTTGTTGCATATACGACTCAGTGTGATGTATCATTCTGCTTTTCTCTTGCTGTGTTTTAAAAGAAACAGGAACTTTCAAAGCATTCAAGTATTCCAAAAAGCTAAATGGATAAACCGTATACGACAAAGACCTCCCGCGAAGCGATGTTGCGATCTCTGTGCTTAATAACTTAGCGTTTGAACCACTTACATAGATATGACGAGTTTTTGTGTCGTATACGCGACGAACAAAGCGCTCCCAACCTTCCACATTTTGTATTTCATCAAAGAATAAGTGAACCTCTTGCCAATTTACTTCTGGATAGAGCTCGTTGTAAGCTTGAAGCAGTGAATCGAGTTGAGAAACATCTACTTTTAAACGCTCATCCTCAAAGTTTATAAATAAGATGTTTTTCCGTGGGACGCCTGATTTTTTCAATTTTTGGATCAATTGAAATAAATAAGTTGTCTTGCCACTTCTTCTTGCTCCTATTACACTTACTATAAGGCGTGTATTCATCGCTATTTCGAGTGCACGAGGAAAACCAACCTCAAATTCTTGGGTTTGACTTTCCACTATAAGTTCCTTAAACACTTCTTTCATACCACAAATTTAGTGTTTTTAACTGGATTATTTTAATAACATTAGTATATTTTACTAAAAATACCTAATATATTTAATCAATTAAACTAAATATAAACAATATGTTTATACGAAAAAACAAAATTATTACTCCTTCAATAGCTAGTAGAATAAATATAGTGGATTGGAATTTTAATTCTTAACGAAGGTAACGCGCGTTTTACCTTTACTTGAAAAGTCAATTAATTCATATTGACCATCTGCAAACATGGACACATCAAATACATGAACAACAACATTGTTTTGATCTACCATCATAGAAATAGGTTTAATCAAGATTTCGGAACCCTGAGAAGATATTAGTTTCCAATTATCCTCGGGATTTAATTTACCGTTTGTTTGAATATAAAGAAGTTGGTCACTCGGGTTTGGATAAACCCCAATGATGGAGCTAAACTTATTTTCTTCCAACGTGGCAAATCTACTGCATGGATCGGTTAAAGGAATGGAAAAAGGTCCATGTCCTACACTTGGCGTATTAGTTGAAACCAAAGTGTTATTGCCAGCATTTGAATAATAGGATTTTTGACAGGTATTCGCTGAGTTTTGCTGATCAATGGTTGTTACGTAATACCAATCACCTTGCACCTTATCTGTTGACAAATCCAAAATTACAAATCCTTTTTTAGTGAGCTCTACGTATTTCAAATGTGGGTTTTCAAACGTTAAAAGTCCACCTACATTGAGCGGTGATCCCGGGGAAGTAATACTTGGCGTCACAAACTCAACACCGACGGGAACGTTTCCATTTTCTAAATTTATTGCCCAACTGGTATGAATATCACCTGTGGCCACTACAAAATTATCGATATTATTTTGCGTTAAATGATTGTATAATCGCTGTCTTTCTGCAGGATAACCATCCCATCCATCAGTGTTAATAGGTGTTCCAAGCGCTGTGATTTCGCCCATCATTACTTGGTTTCCGAGTACTTTCCATTGTTGTGTCCCCAAACTTAATTCATCTTTTAGCCAAGTGAATTGCTCATCTCCCAAAATTGTTCTATTTGTATCATTGATTGCAGGATCAGTTGCCGGAACTTGTTCGTCGCGACCTTCCAAGCGTGTGTCTAACATAATAAGGTTCGCTAAATTTCCCCATTTGAATGAACGGAATATTTGGGTATTCTCCGGTGCCTTTGGTCGAATGGGTAGCCACTCAAAAAAGGCTCGTTTTCCATTCTCTTTTCTTGCAAACCAATCTCCTTCATCGCTGGTATGGTTTTCGGCACCATTCACAAAAGAATTATTTGCCGTTTCGTGATCGTCCCACACACAAATCCAAGGGAAATTTTGGTGCAACTTTCGCAAAGCATTGTCCATGTGGTAACTCGAATAACGCAACCTATATTCCGCTAAATCGACAATCTCTTCCGCAGGTTCCCAAACACGATCGACACTAGAATTGGGAGAATATCCACCTGAGGCATATTCATAAATATAATCCCCTAGCATCAAGACAGCATCCACATCGTTCCGTTCATTGATGGCTGAATATACATTAAAATAACCTGCCTCTAAATTTGCACAAGACACTACCGCAAAACGCACATTTTCAACGTCTCCGACAGGCAATGTCTTCGTTCGACCTACAGCACTATAAGAACCGTTAAATTCAAACTCGTAAAAATAAAATGTATTTGGCGAAAGACCTGTTACATCGACTTTTACAGTAAAATCTTTCGAAGCATCTGTTTGTGCATTTCCCTGAGCAACAATAGTTGTGAATGTATTATCAGTGGCAACTTTATAATTGACAGTTAAGGTTTCGTTAAAATCTTGCGGCGTGACTCTTGTCCAAATAATTACACGATCTGTCAATGGATCGCCTGACGCTACGCCGTGATAAAATGGCGCGATACAATCTAGTGGACTTACACTCGTTTGAGAAAATGCCTTTAACGAAAAAAGCAGAAAGGAAATATAAAATAAATTTTTCATTTGCCAAATTTAGCTTCCATTTTATTACTTGAGATAAAATGCATTTTACTTTTCCGTTAAAAATAAAAAAAGAAATATTAACTTGATACAAAGCAACTTATTCAATCATAATGACCATAAACTAAAATTAATTGAATGATAATAACAAATTCACTTTTGGTTGAATTTCATTCATGAATTTTGTTCTTAAAAGATTCTGTATGCGCTCTAAATTTATTTCTTTCTCACTTATTTATTTCGCTTGTTTTTTAGTTTGTTCTCAAACACTAATGCGCGGACCTTACTTACAATCACCAACAGAAAACACCATTGTGATTAAATGGAGAACAAATGCGAATACCAATTCTAAAGTGAGTTTTGGAACCGATAGCATCAATCTTTCCCAAACAGTTACGCTGAATAACAGCACAAAGGAACACACGGTAAAACTCACGAATTTAGCGCCTTCAACTACCTATTATTATTCGGTAGGAAATAATGCAACAAGTTTCACATCTCCTTCAGCGCGTTTTCGTTTTAAAACCAATCCAATTCCTGGAGTTGAAGTTCCAACGCGCGTTTGGGCAATCGGCGATTTTGGAAAAGGAAACGCAGAGCAAGTTGCGGTTAAAAATTCATACATGCAATACGATGATTCTTCGAATACTGATGTTTGGATTTGGCTAGGCGATAATGTCTATAACGATGGGACTGATGAAGAATACCAAACTAAATTATTTGGATTGAATGGTTTCTCGGATGTATTCAGTTGGCTGCCTTTTTGGCCGAGTCCGGGAAATCACGATTACAATACGGTTTGGGAAGAAAGTGCTTTTTTAGGAATTCCTTACTCAAATATTCCGTTTGAAGATCACCAAGGACCGTATTATGACATGGTGCATGTTCCCACTCAGGCAGAGGCAGGAGGCTTTCCGTCGCAATTAGAATTGTTCTACTCGTTTGATTACGGGGATGTTCACTTTTTATCTCTCAATTCGGAAGTGTATGATTTTTCGCAAACTTTTGAAGGAATTGAACGCATGAAACAATGGATTGAGCAGGATTTAATTCAAAACACAAGAACATTTACTATTGCTTATTTCCATCAACCTCCTTATTCAAAAGGTTCACACGACAGCGATGACGCTTTTGAATTGGTAATGAAAGCCATGCGCGAACGCGTTGTCCCACTTTTGGAAAGTTACGATATTGACTTGGTTATTTGCGGTCACAGCCATGTGTTTGAACGCAGTAAGTTGATTCACGGACATTACGGAAATTCCTTTTCTTTTGAGCCTTCCACAATGTTAAAAGATGGTTCGAACGGAAATTTCGCACAAGGAAATGCTTACCACAAAGATGGATTGGCAAATACACCCGACGGAACGGTTTACGTGGTGTGTGGAAATTCTGGAAGTAAAGAAGACACTCCTTCACTCGATTACCCGATTATGCAATTTGTGGATGGCGGCTTGGATGCTTGCGGTTCATTTGT
>CAZHOW010000016.1:0-73204 GCA_964534395.1 uncultured Lishizhenia sp. | reverse complement strand
CGACCGATGTATGCTTGGTCAATGGATGAAATCGCAACGGAGCTTGGTGCAACTGGTGCTTTGCAAGAAGCTTTAGAAATGATTAATGTTGTACCGAATCCGTATAACGCATTTTCCGAATATGAACGGAACAAAATTGATAATCGTATAAAAATTACCAACCTACCTGAAAAATGTACGATTTCAATTTATACAACGAATGGTAAGCTAGTTCAGCGTATTGAAAAAGACAGTCCAGTCACCTACCAAGATTGGATATTGACAAATCACGCAAATATCCCCGTTGCATCCGGTATTTATTTGATTCACGTGGAGGTACATGGTGTTGGAGATCGTATTTTAAAAGCCTTTATTGCGATGCGTATGGTTGATCTTCAGAATTTCTAGAATTCGTAACTTCGCAAAAATTCAAATTATGAGACTTTTCTTTTTTATTGGCGTAATCGCCTCGCATTTTGTGAGTAATTCACAAGTATACAATCTGCCGAATTTAAATTTCAAATATGAGGAATATGAGCCTTACATTGATGCTAAAACGATGGAAATTCACCATAGTAAACACCATCAAGCATATGTGACTAACTTGAATAAAGCAATTGCGGGAACTAATTTAGAAAAATCAAGTCTTAATGATTTAATGATGTATGCCAGCTTTCGTTCAGATGCAGTGCGAAACAATGCAGGAGGACACTACAACCACACGTTGTTTTGGGAGATTCTTACGCCAAAAGACAAACAGACAAATCCAATCAGTTCTGAGTTAGAAAATGCAATTAAGAATCAATTTGGTCACATTGACTCACTTAAAGCAAAATTAAATCAAGCTGCTTCAACTCGTTTTGGCTCCGGATGGGCTTGGTTAGTTGTAACACCGCAAAAAAAATTAATTGTTACGAGCACTCCAAATCAGGACAATCCAATTATGGACGTTGTTAAAGAACGTGGAATTCCAATTTTAGGAATTGATGTTTGGGAGCACGCTTACTATTTAAAGTACCAAAATAAACGTGGTGACTATTTAGGTGCAATTTGGAATCTTATTGATTGGGGCGTGGTATCTCAAAAATACATGTCGGCATTAAATGATCCATTACTGGCACAAATTGAAAAAGATACTTGGCCAGAATTAAAAGAATTTCATCGTGTAATGTCACAAGTTTTTCATCCCTCAGAGAAAGGCAATTTAGATCCATTGAAAAATCGAAGCGGTGAATTACTTGCAAAGGCAATTTTACTTAAAAACTCTACTCCTCCCCTTCCCTTACAAAAAGAAGAAATTAGCACGGCATTGATCAAGTTGGTAAAACAATGTGATGAATTAGATAAACTTAAAAGTAAAAATGCGAAAACGGAAGTTTTAACAAAGAAGATAGCTGAAGCACATGATACATTTCACATCATTCAAGGACTTTGTCATGATTAGTTTAATTGAAGCTTCATTCTGATATAATTCCAAAAACGCCCCACAATTGTGAGGCGTTTTTGCTTTAACTAAACTAACTATGAAGATTCTTATTGTACGATGAATTTGATTGTGTTTGTTGTGTCAGCTGCAACCAATTGAGCAACGTATACTCCTGCTGTCAATCCGTCGAATGTTGCGCTTGTTGTGTTCTCAACGTTCAAGCTGTTTACCACTTGACCAGCTGCGTTTACGATGTTGATTTGCTCAACTGTTGCGTTGTTCCAAGTGATTGTTCCGTTTCCGTTAGATGGATTTGGATATAATTCGAAAGTAGCTGTTTCTTCTGTGATGCTTGCAGCTTCTGTAGCAACGTATGTTCCGATGTTCAATTGACATCCGTTAGCGTCTGTTACATTTACTTCGTATACGCCTTCTGTTGTGATGTCCATTAAATCTTCTGTAGTTGCTCCGTTGTTCCAGCTGTATGTGTATGGCGCTGTTCCTCCTTGTACGAATAAATCTAAACTTGTAGAGCTAACAAAGTTATCTTGTGTAATCATTCCTTCTAATACCGCTGGTGCCTCAACATCGAAAGAAGCAAATAAAACTTCACCTTCGTTTGATTCGATTTTCAAACGGTAAGTTCCTGCTGCCAATCCGTTGATGTCTTCAACATTCATTCCGTTGTCCCAAGAGAAAGCATAAGTAGCTCCGTTTGTTACATCGATGTCGATGCTTCCGTTGTTTGTGTTTGCACAAGTTGTGTGGTGAACTGCGTATGTGATAACTTCTTGGTTGTTTGTGTTAACTACAGATCCTGTTGTGATGTTCTCAGCGTTTGCATTGATAGCTGTTGCTCCGATGAAGATACTTGCGATGATGTTGCGAACTGAAGTTTTCATTTTGTTTCGTTTTGTTTTCTGAGACAAAGTTGCAGCAACTCACAAGGGTTTACCCCATATATTATAGAATACCAACGCAAAATACAACCTCACACACATTACCAATTATGTGTTTTGACGAGGGAGCCTAAGTGGTACTACTTAGATTTCCTTCTTTAATTGAAAAATTGTGGGTTTTTCCGAGGCATGAATTTCTCGATTCTTAACAAATGAATCCACTTTTCCATAAGAACACAATATTTCTAGCCTAACCTAAAGATTAGGGTCAGCGAAGCATTATACTGTAATGTAAAGATTAAATTTATTGTATCGCTTTCTCTAGCAAGTGTCCAAACCACCAACAATCTTCGAATGAATTGTAAAGTGGTGCTGGGGCAACACGAATCACGTTAGGTTCTCTCCAATCAGCAACAACGCCTAAATCACTCAACGCGTCAAAAAGTGCTTTTCCTTGTCCTAAAGCCATTATTGAAAGTTGGGCTCCTCGTTGATTTTTATCCCTTGGCGTAATTAACTCGAAGGTACATTTTTCTTTATTGCGTTCAGAAATGGAATCAATTACAAACTCTAAGTAGGCAGTCAACAAATCACGTTTCGCACCAATTGTTTCCATTCCTGCTTCATCAAAAATATCCACAGCAGCCAAATGTGCAGCCATACCAAGAACCGGAGCATTACTCAACTGCCATCCTTCTGCTCCAGGCATTGGTTGAAATCCGGGCTCCATTAGGAAACGCTTATCTTTGTTGAAACCCCACCATCCGGCAAATCGAGGTAAATCTGAATTATTTGCGTGACGTTCGTGAACAAACATTCCTGAAACTCCTCCAGGAGAGGAATTCAAGTACTTGTAGCCGCACCATGCAGCAAAGTCAACTCCCCATTCATTTAACTTAAGGTTTATATTTCCTGCTGCATGTGCCAAATCAAAACCAACTACAGCTCCAACTTTATGTCCTGCTTTTGTAATTATTTCCATGTCGAAAAGCTGACCAGTATAATAATTAACTCCACCAATCATAACCAATGCTAATTCGTCTCCCAATTCGTCAATTTTCGAAAGAATGTCTTCCATTCTAATCAGCTGTTCTCCTTCCCTCGGAGCAACTTCTACTAAATGCTCATTTGACAATCCATGAAATTTAACCTGCGACTCCAAAGCATATTGATCGCTAGGAAAAGCCTTTGCCTCACATAGAATTTTGGTTCTTTTACCTTGTGGACGATAGAAAGATACCATCAATAAATGAAGATTAGTCGTCAATGAATGCGTAACAACGACCTCAATTGGCTTTGCCCCAACAATTTTAGCTACTTTTTCAGTCAAATTCTCGTGGTAAGAAAACCAAGGTCTTCTTGAATGAAAGTGACCTTCAACACCATATTTTGCCCAATCATCTAATTCTTCCTGAATATATCTGGCAGTTGACTTTGGCTGCAATCCTAGTGAATTACCAGTAAAATAACGAATTTCATTTTTATGGAAAGTTGGGAAATGAAATTTATCACGAAAAGAACGCAACGGATCAACCTGATCCAAACTTTGAGCAAACGCTAAGGTATTTTCAAACTGCATAAACGATGGATTATTGCTAAATTTGTTTTTTCGGTACAAATATAAATTTTAAAAAATGATGCTACAAGAAGGAATCGACCGATCAATATCCAATGAGTTGTTTCAAGAATCAAAAAATTATTTTCCAGGTGGCGTAAATTCTCCAGTTCGCGCTTTCAAGTCCGTTGGCGGAACACCGTTGTTCATTAAAAAGGGAGATGGGGCTTACATTTGGGATGAGGATGGAAACAAGTTCATTGATTTCTGTTGTAGCTGGGGTCCATTGATTCTTGGACATAATGATCCAGACGTTTTCAATTCAATCGTGGAAACGTTAAAAAATGGATCTAGTTTTGGCGCTCCAACACGCAGAGAAAATGAGTTGGCATCATTTATTTTAGAGAGAATTCCATTCATTGACAAATTACGCTTTGTTAGCTCTGGAACCGAAGCCGTAATGTCGGCTATTCGCTTAGCGCGAGGTTACACCGGAAAAAATAAAATTGTTAAATTCGACGGATGTTATCACGGTCATGTTGATGCTTTACTTGTGAATGCAGGAAGTGGTTTAGCAACCTTCGGAACATCTTCAAGTGCAGGTGTTCCTGAAACATTCGCTCAAGAAACATTGGTTCTGCCATTAAACGATTTAGATGCTTTAAAGTCTTGTTTTGAATCATATAGCGGTGATATCGCCTGTGTTATCATTGAGCCGATACCTGCAAACAATGGCCTCCTTCTGCAGGATAATACGTTTTTAAATGGATTACGGGCTTTGTGCACAGATTACAACATTCTACTCATCTTTGACGAGGTCATTTCAGGATTCAGGGTTGCGTTTGGAGGTGCAGCGGAATTATATGGAATTTATCCAGATATAGTGACGTATGGGAAAATTATTGGAGGAGGACTTCCTGTTGGCGCCTATGGGGCGAAAAAAGAAATAATGCAATATGTTTCACCAGATGGACCTGTATATCAGGCAGGAACACTTTCAGGTAATCCAGTTGCCATGGCCGCTGGACTCGCGCAATTAATGCAATGCTCTAAAGAAGGATTTTATCGAGACTTGGCAACAAAAACCACTGAATTTGTTGAAGAAATTAATTCTTTATGTATTGAAAAAAACTTCCCACTCGAATTGGTGTCAATTGGATCAATATTTTGGTTTTCATTTAATGGTAAAAAACGCATTTTAAGTTCTAGTCAAATCGATCCCGACATGAACTTATTCAATAAGCTTCACATTTATTTGTTGAATCACGGAGTCTATTTAGGGCCAAGCGGATACGAAGTAGGTTTTATTTCAAGTAAACACAATCAAAACACCCTTCAACAGGCTGCAAAAAAAATAAAAAAAGGTATAATTGAACTTTATTAGAAAATTATTGTTAAATGGACACTAAGTAATTACACTTAAAATAAATTCAGTATTTTTGCTTAGAGCTTTATTAAAGCTGAAATATTAACTGATTTACTACTTTGATTATGCAGCACAAAGGTGAAATCCTAGAAAAAGCAGTGAGGGAAAGCGGAATGCCGTTAACCAAGCTCACCAAAAAATTAAGCAAAAGTAGACGTTGGATCTACAACGCTTTTGAAAATCCTAACGTTTCCATTGATTACATTTTGGAAATTGGAAAAATCATCCATCACGATTTTTCCGAAGACATTGCAGAACTTAAAAAATATAGAACCATGGCAGCGTTCATGTATCTTGAAAATGTTACCGAAACAGATAGCAATGAAAAGCAAGGCCAAGACTATTGGAAAAACAAATACTTGAAATTGTTAGAAAAATATAATCAACTACTGGAGAGAGGACTCTAACAGTTTTATCAAACTTTTTCTTTGTAGCTTTGAGCCATGATTTTAGTCACGGGTTCCACAGGTTTATTGGGAAGTCACTTGCTTGTTGAACTTACCCTACATGATTTTAAAATTAGAGCCAGCTATCGCAACAAAGCAAAAATTCAAGAAGTAGAAAAATTATTTCAATTTTACCACAAATCCCAGGCTAAAGAGTTGTTCTCTAAAATTGAGTGGATAAAATGTGACTTATTGGATCTGTCGGAGTTAAACGAGTTGTTTCGAGATGTTGAATTTGTTTATCACTGTTCGGGAAAGGTATCCTTCTGTAAAACAGATTTCAATGCTTGTTTTCGCAATAATCGAGAAGTTACAGCAAATATTGTAAATTACTGCCTTCATTCAAATGTTAAAAAACTTTGCTATGTGAGTTCAACTGCAGCAATTGGCAATAACCCGAACGGTTTAACCACTGAATTAGACAAATGGGCAAATGGAAAGACCATCAGTGGTTATTCAGTCTCAAAATTTTCGGCAGAAAAAGAAGTTTGGCGTGGTATAGAGGAAGGATTAAATGCTGTTATTATTAATCCATGTGTAATACTTGGCCCAGGTGATTGGAACGAATCATCTCTTACGATTTTTAAAACAGCTAAAAGAGGAATTTCATTTTTCCCAAGTGGACGAAACGCAATCGTTGATGCAAGAGATGTGGCAAAATCGATGCGATTGTTGATGAGATCAGACATACATTCAGAACGATTTCTTTGTGTAGGGTTGAATATCACTTTTCAGGATTTGTTCAGTGAGTTATGCTTGCAATTTGGAAATAAAGCTCCGTCAATTTATGTGCCTCGTTGGTTAACTTTGATTGTTTCAACTATTTCTGAAACATTTAATCGAATCACTGGCAAGAAATCAGGTTTATCTGTTGAAACTGCCTATTCAGCATATAAGTCGATTGAATATGATAACTCCAAACTTAAAAATGCCATCGAAATCGAATTTCATAAATTAGATGAAACCATTGACAATGCGATTAAATTCAAACATTTTGATAAGTAGCTTGTTTTTCGGTTCGATGAAAGTAAGAGAAATTATTCTTTCCTTAGTATTGGTTATTTTCTACACGGTTGGTATCGTTGGCACTCACATTTCTGCGTTCAAGGATTCATTTTTTAGTCTATCCTATTTCAATCTTCTTTTATCTTTTGTCATCCTCATTTTAGCGAGAAATGACAAGAATAAAGTATTTTGGGGATTCCTCGGATTCGCTTTTTTCATTGGAATGTTAGTTGAATGGATTGGAGTCCATACTGGATTATTGTTTGGAGATTATTTTTACGGTAAAAACCTTGGAATCAAAGTATTTGAAGTTCCGTTAGTAATTGGGTTAAATTGGGCTATGCTAACTGTTGTTTCGTCTTCTATGGTTAATAATATAAATACTAAGGGGTTATATAAAATTTTAATTAGTGCGCTCGTGATGACCCTTTTCGACGTGCTGATGGAACCAGTTGCAATACGATCTGATTTTTGGTTGTGGAAAGATAGTGTCATACCTTTCTACAATTACGTTTGTTGGTTTCTAGTATCGTTAATATTACAGGCGGTTTACTTTCGTTTAAACCTTGTGGAATCGAACAAAGTACACAATTTATTGTTTTTATGTATGACAATATTTTTCATTAGTTTAATTTTGTTTTAATATGTATTGGTGGGGACCTTTCGTTTTGATTTTAGCTTTTTTTGGTATGGAATTCATGGCTTGGGCAACACATAAATTTGTGATGCATGGCAATATGTGGTATTTTCATAAGGACCATCATCAAGTTGAAGAAGGATTTTTTGAGAAAAACGATGTTTTCTTTTTGATTTACGCGATACCATCTTGGCTATGTATCATGCTGGGAATGATGTATCAATACTATGTTCCTGTTTGGATTGGATTTGGAATTGCAACTTATGGATTTGCTTATTTCTTAGTACATGATGTTTATATCCACCGTAGATTTAAGTGGCTGCGCGACATAGACCATCCATATTTTTACGCAATCAGAAAGGCACATAAAGTTCATCACAAACATACTGGCAAAGAACACGGCGAGTGCTTTGGTATGTTAATAGTTCCTCCCAAATTTTACCGTGAAGCTAAGAAATCGTATCAAAGTAAATTCAAACAAGGATGAGTTTGTATGCATGGGTTATCCTTCTTTCCATTGCTGGACCGTTTACATTAAGTTTTGATAAAAAAGTAAATTTCATTGGTTTTTGGAAACCTTTATTAATCTCAGTTTTTTGTATTGGAATTCCCTTTTTGTGTTGGGATGAGCTTTTTACTAGACTCGAAGTTTGGGGATTCAATCAAACGTATATTTTAGGCATTTACATTGGCCATCTACCATTGGAAGAAGTATTATTTTTTGTGGTTGTTCCCTATTGTTGTGTTTTCATCCACGAAGTTTTGATTGCTTACTTTCCAAATGTTAAATTGGATATTACAGCGAAGTATTTCGGAATAGTAATGTTCATTTTATCACTAGTTTTGGTCGTTTTGAATCCAACAAATTATTACACGATTTCAGCCTGTGCATTAACAGCAATATACATCTTAATTGCCTATATTAGAAATTTCATTTGGTTTTCATCTTTTGTTTTCACTTATTTAGTTTGTTTGATTCCATTTTTAATTGTAAACGGAATATTAACAGGAAGTGTGACTACTGAACCGATTGTTTGGTATTCTGAGGAGCACATCATTGGATTTCGATTATTGACAATTCCATTTGAGGATTTATTTTATAACTTCAGTTTACTTTTTACGATCATTTGGATTTATGAAAATCTCAAAGTAAAGTTCATAAAGAACTGAAATTATTTCATTTTAAAATTTTGTTGAACGAAAATTATAGTTAAATTTGTCACCCCAATATACGATTGGGACTTAAAGTTGAAATATTAAGCGAGAATAGCTCAGTTGGTAGAGCACGACCTTGCCAAGGTCGGGGTCGCGGGTTCGAATCCCGTTTCTCGCTCGCCAAACCACAAAAGTTCGAAAGAACTATTGTAGCCCGACAGTCCGGTCGGGATTCGCTCGAGTGGTGGAATTGGTAGACACGCCGGACTTAAAATCCTGTGGGCATTTGCCCGTGCGGGTTCAAGTCCCGCCTCGAGTACAAAACCCCCTCTTAATCTACAGATTTTGAGGGGGTTTTTGTTTTTATCTCCCCTTTAAAATACGGATATTTTACAAAAGTTGGAGGTCAGTTTCAAAAATAATGTACCTTTTGCTTATATACGATATAAGCAAAAATCCCCTGAAATTCAGGGGATTTTTGCTTATCTGAGGTCTCGAGCGGATTCGAACCGCTGTAGACGGTTTTGCAGACCGGTGCCTAGCCTCTCGGCCACGAGACCAACTCCTGCAAATATAGGTAATTAAATCAATCTTACAAGAAACAAATGACAAATGTTTATTGATTCACTATTATAGGGAAATGAATCAGCTTTCCGAATTTAACAATTTCAATAATGTAGACTCCTGATAGTTCATTTAAATGCACAAGAAGCTTATTAAATGACATTTTCTCAATATTCTGAGAAAGTAACTTTCCATCTAGTGTTAAACACTTTACCGAGGAAATATCTTCTCCAAAAATTGTAAAATTACCATCATTAGGGTTGGGATAAATACTTAAATTATCAGTCAATTCACTCAAACTGGAGCAATTATCAACAACTATATTCTGTTCTTGCGAGGAAACACATCCGTTATTCGAAAAAGTATATAAAATGGAATGCGTTCCTACTCCTGACAACATTGGATCAAAGGTTGTTCCAACTACACCATTTCCCGAAAAAAATCCACCTGTAGGACTAACTCCACCTAAAACAATTACGGTGTCTGTATTACAAATAGAAGGTAAAGGATCAAAGGTTACTATTGGTGATTCATTAATTACAATAATCCCGGAAATCGAATCAAAACAACCATTTGAGGTTGTATATGTGTAATTTAAAATGTTCGGCCCTATGATTCCTTGTGATGGATCAAACTGATTATTTTGAACACCTGTACCCACGTACGTGCCACCTTCAGGAGAACCAAGGTTCAAATCAATAATGCCTTCACTTGAACAAATTGGACTGTAATTACCGAAGACTAAGTTGGGAATTGTATCAACTTGAATAATCTGTGAGGTAGTGTTTGTGCATCCATTAGTGTCCACATATGAATAAGTTACTTCACATGAACCTAATTGAGTATTAAATTCGTTATTTACAATTGATGTGCCTAAAAAAATTCCACCTGTAGGTGTAGCTTCGAGTTGAACAAACTGATTGGACGGGCATAATGCATTTACGGAAGGAAAAATAAGTGCCGTCCCAAGGATAATTACCTCAGCCGAATCAACCTCCTCTTGACATACTCCAGATGCTGGAATTACATTGTATATAGTGTAACTACCTATCTCTGAATTACTCAAATCAATTTCACCTGATATTGAAGAAATTGAAAGTAGATTGGAATTTGAACTGAATGTACCAATGGAGGAACCTGGATTTAGTATAGGTTGAAGATTTACAGAACTCACACAAACAATAGAATCCTCAAAGAAAAAAGAAGCACTTGGACTTGATGTAATTACAAAATTTTGAGTCGAAGAATTTGGACAAATACTATCTGTCGTAAATGTAATTAGGTATGACCCTTGAACAGATTGAGAAAGGTCTATTTCACCTGTAAACGAATTTGCAAACACAATGCCTGCGTTATCTGACGAATATGTGCCACTGTAAAAACTGTTGGACGTGATATTTGAAGAACCGAGACAAACTGTATTTGAAGGATAGTTAAATGTAGCATCATCTAATGGCAAGCTGCTTAATGTTAATACATTACTAACCAATATACACGAGTTTAAATCTGTAAAAGTTGCTGTATAATCACCACTTTGTGTGGCGTTCCAAGTTGATCCAACTCCAATTTGGCTTCCATTTAAGTACCAAGTGTAGGATGTATTTGTTGAACCAGAAATCAATATTGAATCCCCTAAGCAAAAACTTGGTGCAGAGGAAGATAATTGAGGTTGCGTTGAAGATATATTTAAACTTGCTACATAATTGACATTACCCGAATTACATGAATAGCCAGAAAATACCGAAGGAGATATAACAACTGCATAATTTCCAGGACTTCCAGGATTAAAACTGATAGTTCCAGTCTCGCAGGTATTATAATTGGATGAAGCTAATATTAGAGGTTGAGCACAGTTTGAGATATCTACGATATATAAATAAAAAGGGAATTCGGCTGTTGCTGACCAAGTAATGTTTTCTGGGTTAACTAATTGAAATTGATACCAATCTAAATCTCTATTTCCGTTTTCAGCCCAAGAACTCCCATATATGGAATCTCCACAAACGATTTGCTGATAAGAATTGGGATTAGAATTACATCCTGCATTCAAATCTGAACCACACGATTCCGTTTCAAGAATTGATCCATTAGGTTGCAATAGATTACACTGGGTAAATTGTTCTATACAAATACCAAAATTCATCGTATTTGGAATATCATTCAACCAATCATAAACCCTAACGTAATAAGTCTGACCAATATTTAGGTTATTCACAACACCAGATTCTACTTCCCCCTCTAATCCTATGTCAACACAAGATAGTGAAGTAAGATTGGCACAATTACCTGTAAAAACCTCATAAACTGCATCAAAAGATGTACTTCCATTTACTGTGATAGCTGCACCATTTGAATTAGCTGTAAATGAATACCAAACATCATTATTTGCTGTACCCGAGCATCCTACTTGAGATTCAGTTGCATAGGCCACTGACCCTGGGAAAGGATTACAAGTAGTTCCATGATTGAGGGGAATTGCACTTGAACATTGATCGTTAATTGGAGAAGTTGCTACCGAGGAATATGTATATGAATCCAAACCGATGTAATTGGAATTGACTCCACCCGGACCAGCATTTGTAACAAAGTATCTGAACGCCACCCTTCCATTTGTCGGACCTGTTAATCCAGCAATATTAATTGTATATTGTGTCCATACCTGCGGGTATCCTGATGTAGTTAAGGTTGGATTTATTGTTAGTAATAAAGTTGTAAACGTTCCAACATCGGTAGGATTTGTTCCACAATCCAAACCATTTCCATCACTACTTAAACGAACCTCCATGCGATCAGGATAAAGAGGTCCCGTTAAAGTTCGGGTGTAAAACGTAATTACATCACCGTTGTTATAAGTTCTAGTTGGTGTAAATAGCCAATTACTGATTGTTGTTCCAGATGAGCTTGAAGTGCTTTGGTAATTTACAGATAAATACGAATCTGAATTACCAGCTTGAGCGGGAAAAATTGTTGCATCTCCACCTCCCCAATCAGCATCTGGGGAAATGGAATTATTTTGAATATACCAATCGGTGAGGCTGGCCAAATTCTCAAATCCTTCGCTATATGATTGGCCTAAAACTGATCCAATCATTAAAGAGAAGAATAAACTTACTCTCAAATTAGTCTTTTTTTGGAGTAATCTCATGATTTTCTTTTCGCGGAATTTGATTTATTTTTCGTTTTACATTTACCCGGGCCGATGGCTTGGAATTCGATTGATTCAATGGTTTTACTTCTGGATTATTTGTAACTTGTTCCTTTTTCTTTTCACTGGAATTCAATTCTTTAGCTTGAGAAAAAGAATTAAAACTTAATCCAAAAATGACGAATAAAAAAAATAATGTTTTCATACTAATATTTAACTAAAATTTCCGTGTAAACATTTTTACCTGACGTCACACGAATGAAATAATTTCCTGCATTCAATGCGTTTATGTCTAATTTACATATATCATTTTCGATGCTTTTACTTAATAGCACTCTTCCCGAATTATCAATCAAATCGACAGAATAATTCCCTTCAAGACTTGGAACGATATGAACTAAATTACTAGCAGGATTTGGGTAAATCAATGCATTAAACAAATTTTGTTCTGAAATACCAGAGGTTGGACAAACCTCATCAACTGGAGAACCATCACAATAATCAATTGGATAAAGAGACACTGCTTGAGCAGGTGCATTTTCTGGTTGAAGCATCGCGTCGGTACAACCTAATTGCTTAATTATGAAATCTCTGAAAAAATTCACTGTGGTGTCCATATATGCAACACTACTAGCATATGGAACGTGCGGAGCCCCTAAAAATGTATAAAACTGGTTTTCTACTCCCACAGCGCAAGCTCTTTCGTGAATCATTCTACTTCCATCCAAATACATTAAAGGTACTCCCGGATTTACAATACCCCTATTGTATTTCACGGTTCCATCATTTGTTCCATGAACTGATGCTACTGGAACATCACCTGCCTCCAACCAACTATATCGAGCTAAAGCTCCACATCCATTTAAAATACCATGAACAGTTGTAGAATAACCAGGATTTCCACTATTACCCTCAAGTCCACCAAGTTGTGTTATCGTGCTTGCATTCAAATAATCGGATATTTCGCACTCCTCATTCAAATAACCAACATGTAAAGCCGTAATTGCTCCGGCTGAACTTCCTCCAATAAAAATGTGATTTGTATCTATCTTATAGGTGTTTGTTGTTTGCTTGTCCTTATAAAAAAAACGAATAGCAGCACGTAAATCTTGTGTGGCACGAACAACCGCTTTAACTGCATTAGCGGAATCAAACGGAAAAAATCCCAATCTGTAATCAATAGAAGCTGTCACATAACCTTTTTTGGCAAAACGCTGGCACATTGCAACCATATCTCCATCCGTTTTTGATCCTCCAATGAAACTTCCACCATGCACAAAAATCAAAAGAGGTCTATTTGTTTCAGTGTCTCCCGTTGGTTGATAAAGATCCAATTTTAATGTCGTATTTGCTCCTGTATGTGAGGTATTCTGTCCATAAACAATGTCACTCGTCGTAGTGAAATTTGAAAAGACATTAGACGCGTATCTACCAGTAGCACAAGGTGATTGTCCGAATAAAGTTCCTGCTATTAAACAGCTTAGAAATAAAGTAATTTTCTTCATAATTTTAAAATTTAAGGGAATAAAGTTGCATCATACGCATTGGCATTCAATAACGGGATGCGGGATTTATATTTAAGGTTCATAGATTTTAAAAACTCATTTGCAAGTAAGGCGTTACCTTTGGCATTATAATGAATTCCGTCCAACGAATAAGCCCCTCCTGATACAAACTTCGAACTCATTGTTACTCCATTGTAGACAAACCCGCTTTTTAAATTCTTAGAAAATTCAAATATATCAACAACAGCCAAGTTATATTCAGCCGCTAAATCTCTAATAGTTTGATTGTATTCTGCAATTACTCCTCTTAAAAATTGAAGTTCTCCTGCATCTAAAACAAATTCGTCTCGAATAGGGAATAGAACGCCCATTTGATTGCACTTCACTGAATCCAATGGAAGACTTAAGGTAAGTAATTCAGTTGGTAGTATTTGTCGAACAGCAAAGTCATTTGCTGTTGAATCAACTATCATAAACGGATTGCTACCTATAGAAAAATAGTATCCTAATGGATTGTAAATTGAATTTAATGTTGTGTTATTTGCGGCATCAAGAGTTAATCCGTTCCAAGGAATAGTTGTAAAATAAGGCATTTCACTGACATCTGGAATTGTAGCCAGCACACCTTTGGAACCATTTGCTGTGGCAATTTGTAAAACCTGCTCATAATAACTTGCAAACAAAATATTCGGGGTAATATTCTCATTAGTTCCCCCTGATTTTGCATACTCCAAAACATCTTCCAATCCTAAAAACAAAGAGAAAAAAGTTGGTTGGGAAGCGAATGCGTCATCAATAACACTTGCATTTGCTGATGATGACATTCTTGCAAAAAACGGATTGGAAGAAGCATTGGGAACAGATGTATTAAAAACCTCTGAAAGCTTCAATCCAGGAATTCCATAATTCCCAAAAAGAGCGTTCGGCGAATAAATATTTTGATTGAAAATACTTAAGTCTCCCTGAGCAGCAAGACGAACAGGAGAAAGTGAAGTTACTCCTTTACAATCCGTCTTATAACCCAACTTCATGGGTGAAAGCAAGTTTGAACTAATGCCTATGGATGATTCATTAACTAGAGGCTGATTAAAATCTCCTCCTCCAACTTTTGCTAACTGCTGAGCAATCAAATTTGCTAACGAATTTTCTTGACCTTCGAAATACAAACCATCATTCATGTATCCCGCTACATGCCCTCCACCTATCATTACAAAGCGAGTTGGATCTATTTCCCCTTTTGAAAATGAGGGAGCTTCATATTTCGGTTTGCAGGCAATTACGCATAAAAGTATAATCGTTATAGATGCAACTAATTTTAAATATCTGCTCATATTACCATTTATAAATTAATGAGAAACCAGGTGCAATAGCTTTTGTGCGATACGTTCCAAACAAATTAGTTTCTGCATTTTGAGCAGTCCGTTTCAACTGCGTATAATAAATTGATGCATCCATAGAAAATTTCTCAGAAAATCTGTATGTTAACCCTCCAGTTATGTATGCTCTATTTGCATCAGGTGTTTCAGGCGTTACGCTAGCATCTGGAACAGGAGTAAATCCAAATCCCCCACCTATTCTTAGATCCAACTTCGAATGAGCTTTATATTGAGCTCCGCCTCGGAATGCAAAAATATTCTTGTAGTTTCTTGGAGATTTTGTATCTAACAATGAAGTTGTGTTTTGCTCGTAATCAAAAGCTAAAGTATCGTATGCCTTCCAACCGACATAGTTAATATCTAGAACAATTTGCCATTTATCATTTGGTTTATAAGCCAGACCTAAAGTTGTAACACTTGGCAAGGGAAGAGATCCATTAAATCTACCATCAGGGAAATTTGAATCTAATGATGATGGTACTGTGAAAATAGCTGATGTAGAGTCTCTTTCGTTGTTCTTTAAATTCATATTTATTTGCGAACGGTACGTTATTCCAAGTGAAAGCTTGTTATTCAAATCGTAATGAACACCCACATTATAACCAAACGACAAAGCTCTTCCCGAAAGTTCGGCGTGCCCATAATTGCCAACTGAATCTTGAACTGGGATATCTTTTTGCAAATTGACATTCCCTGTAGCAATTACGAATCCTGCTCCTATCCCAATTACATCGGCAATGCGATAGGATAGCGTTGGTTGAATGAAAATTGCTTTTAACTCTAGCCTAGTCAATGCAAAGCGACCAATCCAAGCATCTTCCCATTGAACAGTTGAGCCAAATGGGGTATATGCAGCTAAACCAAACTTCAACTTATCATTCTTGTGAGCTTGAAATAAGCCGTATGCGGAAAAAGGAGTTCCCACTGGATTTTTAGTGCGATAACCCTCACCAGTTGCAGAATCAACGTATAAAACATTGGCAAAAATCGGAGTGGTTGCAATGTTGAATGAGTTTTCATTGGAAAAAGCCACTGAACCGGGATTATAAAAAAGACTTGATCCATCCTTGAATAATGCTGTTCCGGCACAACCCATTCCTTGCTGCTTCTGACCTTGAAAATTCACTTGGAACCCTTGAGCAAATGCATTAAGAGAAGAAAAGAGAATTAAAAATAAATAAGAGAATATGTAAATTTGTTTCATTAACAGTATGGATTCTTTTCAAATATAACAAAAATCATTTTAGCGTTGTTGATTTTATGGAATATTGATTTAAAATCTAGTTTATATGAAGTCTTTTTCGGTTTTGCTCGTTTCTTTAATCACTATTGGATATGCTTTTTCCCAAGATAAAAAGGCTTATGTTATTTACTCAAAGGATGGGAAAAAATCCAGTTTCAAAAAACTAGTGGACAAAGCTAAAAGTTCGGATTGCATCTTGTTTGGTGAATATCACGATAATCCTATCGCTCATTGGCTTCAATTGGAATTGACAAATGAAATGCTCTCCACTCACCTTGTATTGGGATTTGAGATGTTTGAGTCTGATCAACAACGAATTTTAGATTTATATGTTAGCGGGAAAATGGATGAAAAAGAATTTAATGATAGCTGTCGGTTGTGGCCAAATTACGAAACGGATTATAAACCATTACTGGAATTGGCGAAGAAAAATAATCTTAGCTGTATTGCAAGTAATGTGAAAAGAAAATACGCTTCGCTCTTGTTTAAAAAAGGTCGCGCGGCTTTGGATACACTTTCCGAAAAAGAAAAAAAGCAATTTGCTCCACTTGATTTTAAAATTGATTCTACTTTATCTCAATATCGAGAAATACGAAAAATGGGAGGTCACGAAATGGGTGGAAATATGATGGAATCACAAGCATTCAAAGATGCGACAATGGCAATGCATATTTTAAAATATTTAGAATTGAACTTTCAAGTATTGCATTTCAATGGAGCTTTTCATTCTGATTATCATCAAGGAATTCTTTGGTATATTCAGCAAACGGAAGTAGGGAAGAAAAAGAAAATTTTAACAATCTCCACAGTTTCTCAAACCGAAATCGGAAAATTAGATAAAGAACATCTTGATAAAGCGGATTTTATAATCTGTGTAACTGAAAATATGACTAAAACCCATTGATTAATTTATTGGGATTTTGATCAAAATCATCTCTTTTTAAGTAGTATTACTTACGCTCCCTCGTCAAAACACATAATTGGTAATGTGTGTGAGGTTGTATTTTGTGTTGGTATTCTATAATATATGGGGTAAACCCTTGTGAGTTGCTGCAACTTTGTCTCAGAAAACAAAACGAAACAAAATGAAAACTTCAGTTCGCAACATCATCGCAAGTATCTTCATCGGAGCAACAGCTATCAATGCAAACGCTGAGAACATCACAACAGGATCTGTAGTTAACACAAACAACCAAGAAGTTATCACATACGCAGTTCACCACACAACTTGTGCAAACACAAACAACGGAAGCATCGACATCGATGTAACAAACGGAGCTACTTATGCTTTCTCTTGGGACAACGGAATGAATGTTGAAGACATCAACGGATTGGCAGCAGGAACTTACCGTTTGAAAATCGAATCAAACGAAGGTGAAGTTTTATTTGCTTCTTTCGATGTTGAGGCACCAGCGGTATTAGAAGGAATGATTACACAAGATAACTTTGTTAGCTCTACAAGTTTAGATTTATTCGTACAAGGAGGAACAGCGCCATACACATACAGCTGGAACAACGGAGCAACTACAGAAGATTTAATGGACATCACAACAGAAGGCGTATACGAAGTAAATGTAACAGACGCTAACGGATGTCAATTGAACATCGGAACATACGTTGCTACAGAAGCTGCAAGCATCACAGAAGAAACAGCTACTTTCGAATTATATCCAAATCCATCTAACGGAAACGGAACAATCACTTGGAACAACGCAACAGTTGAGCAAATCAACATCGTAAACGCAGCTGGTCAAGTGGTAAACAGCTTGAACGTTGAGAACACAACAAGCGCAACATTCGACGGATTGACAGCAGGAGTATACGTTGCTCAATTAGTTTCTGCTGATACAACAAACCCAATTAAATTCATCGTACAGTAAATATTTTCATAGTTAGTTTAGTAAAGTAAGAACGCCTCCTAAGTGGGGCGTTTTTTTTTGTTCAATTTAGATTTGAAAACAACTTTTCTATTACGATAGGGAAATGCTCCATTTCGAGCATGTGTATTTTATTTGCGAGAGATTCAGAGTTATCTTTTTCGGTAAGTTCAATCTTAAACTGAGCAATAATTTCCCCCTCATCAAATTCCTCATTTACAAAATGAATTGTTACTCCGGATTGTTTCTCATTGGCTTTAATTACCGCCTCGTGAACATGCTTCCCATACATGCCTTTTCCTCCAAATTTCGGAAGTAAGGATGGATGAATATTTACGATTCGATTCGGAAATTTATTAATTAAGTCTGATGGAATTTTTTTCAGAAAGCCTGCTAGAACAATAAAATCTATTTTAAGAATTTCACAATAATTAATTGCTAAATCATGCCACTGTTTATTTTTAGTGTCAGAAAGTATGAACTCTACATTTTTCTCACGAGAATGATTTTCTACGATTTCATTGGCTCTTGTTGAGAAAATTAGTGCAATTTTTATGTTTTCGTGATTGTAAAAATAACGCATCAAGTTCAATGCGTTCGTTCCGGCTCCAGAAATAAAGATGGCTACTCTGATCTGTTTTTTCACCTTACAAAATTAGAGAATAGGAATTGGATGTTAATAAAAACTCAAGATTTATTTTGTCAATTGAATCTTTGTTTTTTTCTTTGCAGGCTGAAACCTTTAAATTAGATAAAATGTCAGAAATCAAAGCTAAAGTTATCGCGATCATCGTTGATAAACTGAATGTTGAAGAAAGTGAAGTAACTAACGAAGCGAGCTTCACAAATGACTTAGGTGCCGATTCTTTGGACACTGTAGAGTTAATAATGGAATTTGAAAAGCAATTCAATATTTCAATTCCAGATGATAAAGCGGAAGGTATCCAAACAGTTGGTGATGCGATCGCTTATATCGAAAGCAACGCGAAGTAATCGTTGATTCTTTTTCGAAAACTATGCAATTAAAAAGAGTTGTTATAACCGGCATGGGAGCTTTGACTCCTATAGGTAACTCATTAAATGAATATTGGGAAGCACTTGTCGCGGGTAAAAGTGGCGCAGCTCCCATAACGCTTTTTGATGCATCGCTCTTTAAAACACAATTTGCTTGTGAGGTCAAAAATTTTAATGTGGAAGACCATATTGATAAGAAAGAAGCTCGCAAGCTTGATCAATTTTCGCAGTACGCCATAGTTTCAGCATCTGAGGCTATGGCTGATTCTGCTTTATTAGAATCAAATCCAAATTTAGATCGAATCGGAGTGATTTGGGGCTCCGGTGTCGGAGGATTAAAAACGTTTCAAGACGAAGCCAAAGCTTTTTTTGAAGGAGATGGTACTCCACGTTTTAATCCATTCTTTATCCCAAAAATGATTGCTGATATAGCAGCAGGTCATATTTCAATAAAATACGGTTTGAGAGGCCCGAACTACGTTACAGTTTCCGCTTGTGCTTCTTCAACAAACGCTATTATTGATTCCTTTAATCTTATTCGATTAGGTAAAGCCGATGCTATCGTAACCGGCGGTTCAGAAGCTGCTGTAAACGAAATGGGTATGGGTGGATTTAATGCCTTGAAAGCTTTATCAACTCGAAATGAATCTCCTGAAACAGCATCCCGCCCTTTTGATGCAGAACGTGATGGATTTGTTCTAGGTGAAGGCGCTGGTGCGTTAATCCTCGAAGAATACGAGCACGCTTTGAGAAGAGGTGCGAAAATATATGCAGAAGTAATTGGAGGCGGTATGTCTGGAGACGCTTACCACATGACAGCACCTCACCCTGAAGGTCTTGGAGCAAGAAATACGATGCTTGCAGCTATTGAGGATGCAGAAATAAATGCTTCTGAAATTGATTACGTAAATGTTCATGGTACCTCGACTCCACTTGGAGACGTAGCTGAGGTCAAGGCAATACAAGCTGTATTTGGAGAGCATGCCTATAACTTAAATATTAGTTCCACAAAATCAATGACTGGTCATTTATTAGGAGCCGCAGGAGCTATAGAAGCAATAGCATGTGTAATGGCAGTTAAAAATGACATCGTTCCTCCTACAATCAATCATTTCAATGATGACCCAGAACTTGATGCCAAATTGAATTTTACGTTCAACAAAGCTCAAAAACGGGTAGTAAATGTAGCATTGTCTAATACTTTTGGTTTCGGAGGACATAATACGAGTGTGATCGTCAAAAAATTCATTAAATAGCTAGATTCTGAAAATTCCTCTGTTTTCAAGCAATAGAACTGAGGATGAATTAAAACTCATTCGCTTCATCCTTAAAAGATTTGGTTATAAGCCAAACAACATTCACTATTTCATAAAGGCAGTAAACCATAAGTCAATTCTTTCGGAATCAAAGATTGAATCTTCAAATGAGCGACTGGAATTTTTGGGAGATGCTATTCTCGATGCTGTCGTAGCTGAGCACCTTTTCCTTAAGTTTCCCGATGACAATGAAGGATTTTTAACTAAACTGAAGTCAAAAATTGTAAATCGAAAGACCCTATCTGAAATTGGTGAGAAAATGGAAATTCGGGAAGTTTTGAACTATAACCAATCGAGAGCCATTAATTTAGCTACTGTTGAAGGTAATGCACTTGAAGCAATAATTGGCGCAATTTATCTAGATGGTGGATTTGAAAAAGCCAAACAGTCCTTAAATAACGTTTTTCGTAAGTATTTGGATTTTAACAAACTTCTGTCAGAAGAAATTGATTTTAAATCGAAACTATTTATTTGGTGTCAAAAGAAAAAACTAGTAATCGAATTCGTTGTGATTTCAGAAGTCCATTTAAACGGTGTTTGGCATTATGAGGTTAAAGTTTTAATAAACAATAATGAATTTGGATTTGGGAAAGGGCTTTCCAAGAAGTCAGCTGAACAACTTGCAGCAAAGGAAACGTTACAATTATTGGGAGAAATTTAGTGTCATTGTCGAATAAATAAAAATTTGTTTTAGTTTTGTATTTGTAAACTCTTTTAACATGAGCACTACTGACATTTTTTATGCAATTGGAGATGCTTTTCAATGGGCATTTTTGTTTTATGACAACGTTGGGAATATTTTTAATGATATTCTTCTTTTACTAGGTTTCTTTGGATTTTTCTATTGGATGAACATTCAGAAGAAATTGAATGCAAAGTCAAATGTTCCTGTTGAAATTAAAGACAATGTGGGTTGGTACAAAGATGAATCAGGAAAGCAATTAAAATAATTCCAATTTTTACTATATAAAAGCTATCCTCACGGATGGCTTTTTTGTTTTAATGGAATAAACTTCAACATTTAGAATATCTTATCTTTGTCAAATGAGATCAATCTGGTATGGAAATCAATTTAAACTAGGTGTGCTTGGCGCTGGTCAATTAGGTCGAATGCTAATTCAAGAGGCCATTAATTGGAATGTACATGTTCATACAATGGATTCAGATCCAGATGCCCCATGTAGTAAAATTTCTCATCAATTTTCATGCGGATCAATAACCAGTTACGAGGATGTTCTTGAATTCGGTAGGGACAAAAACCTCATTACAGTCGAAATTGAGAATGTCAACTTGGAAGCTTTAGAAATATTGGAGCAAAATGGTGTTGAGGTTTATCCTCAACCTCGAGTCTTGAGAATTATTCGGGATAAAGGCATTCAAAAGCAATTTTATTCGGACAATAATATTCCAACAGCAGATTTTAGATTGATTGATAAAAACGAAATTTTTTCAAATGCTGATTTTTTACCATTTGCGCAGAAACTTAGAACTGGAGGATATGATGGTAAAGGTGTTCAAATTATGCGCTCGGAATCTGATTTTGAAAAATCGTTTGATGCTCCATCCATATTAGAGAAGTTTGTAGATTTCGAAAAAGAATTAGCTGTAATTGTCGCCCGAAATAAAAATGGTCAAATTACGACTTATCCAACAGTAGAATGTGAGTTTAATCCAGATGCAAATTTGGTTGAATTTCTATTTTCACCTGCCGAAATATCTCAAAAAATTGAACAAGAGGCGCGTGAAATGGCGGTCGAAATTATTGAAAAGTTGGATATGGTTGGAATCCTTGCCGTTGAATTCTTTTTAACGAAGGATGGAAAATTATTGGTTAATGAAATTGCTCCTCGTCCTCACAATAGCGGTCATCATACAATTGAATGCAATATTACCTCTCAATTTGAACAACATTTACGAAGTATTTTGAATCTTCCACTTGGCGCTACAGATTTAATTCAGCCGGGAGCAATGATTAATATTTTAGGCGAGCCGAATTCATCAGGTTCAGCGTTTTATGAAGGATTAGAGGATTTATTGGCAGAACCAGGTGTTCATATCCATATTTACGGAAAGGAAATTGTGAAGGAATATAGAAAAATGGGACATTTCACGATTACAGGATTGAATATTTCAGAAGTTAAACAGAAAGCGCTAAGATTGAAAGGTAATTTAAAAGCCAAATCTGTTTCCTAGTTTTTAACGATTTATTTATCAATAAATAAATTTTCAAGAATTAACTAAGTGCAAAAACTGCTAACAGAGCTGCAGTTTCGGTGCGTAATCTGAAATCACTCATTCGGACTGCTTGATAACCATTCGAAAGTGCAAAATCGACTTCCGTTTGTGAAAAATCACCCTCAGGACCAATTAGAAATGCACACCTGTTTTTGATTTCACTTAATTTAATCTTTTCACCTTCATAACAATGTCCAATGTATCCTTTTGGATTTTTTGTCACGAACTCATGGAGTGAGGTTAAATTTTCAATTTCAGGCAAAAAGTACCGTTTTGATTGTTTCATTGCGGAGATTGCAATTTTATTCAATCGATCCAAATTAATGGATGAACGTTCGTTGTTCTCGCATTTCAAAAAGGTCAATTTGGTTAAACCTAATTCGGTTGCTTTTTCCAAAAACCATTCAACGCGATCCATGTTTTTCGTTGGTGCCATCGCAACGTGAATGTCAATCACCGGTTTTGGATGTGAATTAACTTGTTTGATCTCGAGTTTGCAACGTTTTGGATGGTTGTCGATTATCTGGGCTTTAAACTGATTTCCCTTTCCGTCCAACAAATCAATTTCAGAACCAATTCCATAGCGCAATACCCGAACGCAATGCTTGGATTCGTCCTCTGACAATAAATATTCCGTTGAATTTGAATTAATATTCGTGGCAAAAAAGGAGGCCATCAATGCAATAATTTAAAAATCATTTCACGCATCAATTCTCCTTGGGACGCAGAGGAATTTCCAACACCCTTTGCTTTGAGGTCAAATTCATGAAGCGTTTCGATGTTTGATGCTAGCTTTCTCGGATCGAAATTGTTTCGAGCGTTTAACAGTTCACCTGCGACAAAGGGATGAACGCCTAAGGACTGCGCAACCGCTTCTCTCGATTTATTCGGTAGAAAATGAATGCGCATGATATTCGAAAACAAACGGAATAAATTTGAAATAACAACCGTGATATCCGCCGCTTTTGGGTTGTTCTCAAAATATCGAACTATCTTGAAGGATTTTAGCGTATCTCGGGATTGAATGGCATTGGTCAATTCGAAAACATTGTAATCTTTGGAAACGCCAATATTTTCTTCAATATGAACGTCATTGATGGTTGTACCTTTTTGAACTAGAATGGTAAGCTTTTCAATCTCGTTTACGATTCGACTGAGGTCATTACCAATAAATTCTGTCAAAAGCATGCTCGCCTTTGAGGTTATTTCGTAACCAATTGACTTTACGTGCGCATTGATCCAATCAGCAAGTTGATATTCTCGAATTTTATCTGATTTAAAAACCAAACCATTTTTAGCGGCTGCTTTCAAACTCTTTTTTCTAGCATCATACGTTTTATGCTTGTAACATACCACAAAAATAGTTGTGTCCGCTGGTTGCTCAAAGTACTTTTCGAGAGCCTCAATGTCTTTAAAATATTGTGCCTCCTTCAAAATAACTAATCTTCTTTCTGCCATCATTGGATAGGCGTTGAGCTCACCGAGCAATGAAATGGCTTCAGTTTCTCTGGCGTACAAAATGGATTGATTAAAGTCACGCTCATGTTCTTGCAGAGCATTTGCTTCAAGGGCATTTGAAATCAAATCAATGAAATAAGGCTCCTCACCATGCAAGAAGTAAATCTTTTCGAATTTACCAGCCTTAATGTCTTTGAGGATGAGTTTATAATCCATGTGATGTCAAAAATACAAAAGTCCTTTAATGTTTCTCCCAAATCTGAATTAACTCAACTAGTGTTTTAACTGCCTTTTGCATGTCTTGAACGCTCACAAACTCATGTTTCGAGTGAATAGCCATTTCACCTGTAAATAAATTTGGACAAGGTAAACCCATAAACGACAAACGCGAGCCGTCTGTGCCTCCGCGAATTATTGCTCGCTTTGGAGTAATTCCAACTTTATCCATAGCTTGAACAGCATAATCGGTAACAAAAGCAACGTCTTTCAGAATTTCCTTCATATTTCGATATTGCTCCGTAATTTCAGATGTAAATGTAGCGCCAGGATTATTTTGAATGACTTGATTTGCCAATTGTTCCAATTTTTCCTCATATTCAGCCAATTTTGATGTTTCGTGATCGCGCACAATAAACTGAACAGTTGCTTTTTCCAATCCACCTTCAATTGATACAGGATGAACAAAACCTTCACGATGACTAGTTGTTTCTGGCGACCAACGATCTTTAGGAAGAGAATCAACAAATTCCGAAGCGAGCTTTATGGCATTGATCATTTTATTTTTAGCATAGCCTGGGTGCGCACTAATTCCGTTGAAAACAAATTTCATGGCATCAGCTGAGAACGTTTCGTCTTCAATATCACCTAATTGACCACCATCTAAAGTATATCCAAAATCGGCATTTACTTTCGACATATCTAGTTTATCTACACCTCTTCCAACCTCTTCGTCCGGCGTAAATAAAATCCGAACTTTTCCGTGTTTCACTTCAGAATGTTGCATTAGGTATTGAGCAAAATCCATGATGATGGCTATTCCTGCTTTGTCATCTGCGCCAAGTAAAGTTGTGCCACTTGCTGTTATTATGTCATCGCCAATTTTCGATTTTAAATATGAATGTCTTTCAGTGGTAATTATTTGCGTGTTATCATCCGGAAGGGTGATTGGATTCCCATCGTAATTCCGATGAACAATTGGTTTTACTCCTGTCCCTGAGCAATCCGGAGCCGTGTCCATGTGCGAACACAAACAAATTGTTGGAACATCCGCGCGATCCGAATTTGAGGGAACCGTTGCAAATACATATCCCCATTCATCCATTTCAACATCCTCCAAACCCAAATCAATCAATTCTTGAAATAGCACTTTCGCTAAATCTTTCTGTTTCAACGATGAAGGAAATGTTTCAGAATTTGGGTTGGCGGTTGTATCGATTTGAGCGTATTTTATAAATCGACTTTCAACGGTATATTGGTAGGACATAAATGAGATTTTCTTCAAATTTAGTTAGAAATAGTAAAGATTGGAGGTGCGATTTTTGGAAGGAGGAAAATATTCGTTTACAACACAATTAATAATTGGATAATAAGTTAAGAGTTGAAAATTAAGAGTCAAAAGGTTGAAATGTAAATTGTAAAATGAAATCGGAATGTCCTTGGTCATTCAGTCATACCCTAAAGTCTAAAAGTCGTTCGTGCTGACGTAATAATATCCCAGAATCACAAAACCTCAATAATAATGACTACTTTCCAAATCCAAAAGGAAGAAAATCTTTCGCTGAATTCACAATTAGAACCGTTCCATCTTGATTAATAAGAATAACACGAATTGGTTTTTTTTGTCGATTTTCTGATTCCAACATCACTTGTCGACATGAACCACACGGCGATAAAATGTGACTTTTCGGAACTAAATCGCCTTTAGCTACAATACAAAGCGTTTCAATTTCGATTCTTGGATACTTTGCTCCAACATAAAACAAGGCTACACGTTCAGCGCAAAGACCGGATGGGAAAGCCATATTTTCCTGGTTATTTCCTTGAATTATGTCTCCCGTTTTTAATTTTAAAGCCGCACCAACATTGAATTTACTGTAAGGTGCGTATGCTTTATCCATTGCCTCAAAGGCATTTTCTGCTAAAATACGATCAACTTCGTTCAATTCAGAAATCGATTTTAAGGTTTCAAAAGTAAAATGAA
This sequence comes from uncultured Lishizhenia sp., assembly GCA_964534395.1. Classification (GTDB taxonomy): domain Bacteria; phylum Bacteroidota; class Bacteroidia; order Flavobacteriales_D; family Crocinitomicaceae; genus UBA952. The sequence continues at coordinate 46,743 of CAZHOW010000016.1, read as the reverse complement.
GTTCTTTTTTCATAATTTGTCTTGAACGATTAAATCATCTTGTTTGTTACGATTAATGAAGTTTAAAATAAAATATCGAATCGTCACAATTTCACTATTCCGTTATCGCCGAAAATGAGTAACTTCGAACCCTTAACAATTTTTAATGCAAACAAAATTAGAAAAGGTGAGTTACGCAGTCGGAATGAGCATTGCGGAAAGCCTTAAAAATCAAAACCTCGAAGGGGTTGACACGCGCGTTTTAGCGGAAGCAATGAACGATATTTTCAACGGGAATAAATTAAAATTATCTCCAAACGAAGCGAATGATGCGATTCAAACCTATTTGGATAGTAAACGAAATGAAGCTTTTGCACAAGTAAAATCAGAAGGCGAATTATTTTTGTTAGCAAATCGCACAAAAGAAGGGATTCATACCACTTCATCAGGATTGCAATATGAAATTTTGAATGAAGGTAGCGGTCGTAAGCCCGGTCCTGCTGATACTGTAACTGTTCATTACCACGGAACGTTAATTGACGGGACTGTTTTCGATAGTTCAGTTCAACGCGGAACTCCAGCAAGCTTTGGGGTTACTCAAGTGATCAGAGGTTGGACGGAAGCATTGCAATTAATGTCTGTTGGATCCAAATACAAATTATTTATTCCTCAAGAATTGGCTTATGGAGCAAATCCGCATCCTGGAGGAGCAATAAAGCCTTTTGCAGCCTTAATTTTTGAAGTTGAACTTTTAGATATTAAATAACAATGAAAAACTTTTTTTTAATTATTTCCGCAACGTTAGTTCTTGCCAGCTGTTCAGATTCCAATGAATCAGGCACGCCAATTTCATTCAAAACTCAAAAAGACAAATTATCTTATATCCTTGGAGCCATTAATGCCAAAACGATCACAAACAGCAATGAAAAGTCGTTGGAGCAATTGGATAAAGATGAAATGGTTAAAGGGTTCAATGAGAATTTAAACGGAAAAGAAGCAGATGGCTGCTTACAAACCATCCAAAAGTTATTCGGACCGAATTACATGGATTTCAATAAGAAATACATCAAAGAAGGTTCACTTTGTATGGGCAGAATGACTGGATACGCGTTTTATTCAGATATTAAAAAGCTTGGTGCATTGGATCAAGTTAATTTGGAAATGGTGAAACGTGGTTATGCCGATGGTTTATTCAAACGAGATACAACCATCAAAGAACAAGCGATGCGTCAGATGATGAATGATTTTCTTGTGAAATTAAATGAGTCAAATGGTTCGAAAATGATGACCAAGGCGAAAAAACTTCCTGGATCAAAAGTTTATCCAAACGGAATTGTGATCAAAACAATTAAAGAAGGGAACGGACCCTTAATTTCTTCACAAAATGATGTCAAGGTGCATTACACGCTGACCTCTGCACTTGGTGATACCTTGGAGAGTAGCCGTATGCCGAATCAACAAGGAAAGATTGAACCATTACCTGTTGGTGTTGGCGGAGGAATCATTGAGGGGTGGTCGTTTGCACTTCAGAATATGAAAAAAGGTGGGATTTACAAGGTATTCATTCCATGGCAAATGGCCTATGGAGAGGAACAAGGTCGTCAGTCGCTTTGTTTTGATATGGAAATTATGGAAGTCGGTAAATCAGGAGCTTTTGTTCAAGCACAAATGCCACCAAATCCGAATATGAGATAATTGTTATAACTTTATGTTTATGAAACACATTCCAATTTACTTAAGTATTATTTTGACGTTTCTTACGAGTTGTAATGAAGAAGTTAATTTAACCGGTGACTTCAAAGAAACAGCCGTTGTTTATGGTTTATTGGATCACGCTGATTCGTTGCATTACGTTAAAATAACTCGAGCATTCATCGGTCCGGGAAATGCCTTGGAAATAGCGCAAATTCCTGACTCAAGTTACTTTGATAATGTGGAATTGACAGTTTCTGAATATTTAGGAAGCGCATTACAACGAACATGGCTTTTAAATGACACCATTGTTACCAACAAAGATGTTGACGGGGCGTTTTATGCTCCTGAGCAAAAAGTATATTATTTTAAAACGTTGCCAACTGTTACTTCATCAATGGGTGTTCCGGGAACTGTTCAGACGTCTCCAAATCCTTTACTAACTTCACTTAAACCAGGATACACATACAAATTGAAAGCCATAATTAATGATGGTGAATTTGAAGTAAATGGAGAAACAGAATTAGTAAATGGATTAACGACTAGCGCATCATCTCAAAACTTCACGTTTAAATTTGCAGATGATCCTGCTGAATATATTTCAACAGGTGTCGGTGTAGGAAGCACCGGAAACGCTTATATCGTAAATGCTCAATTGGATGTGTCGTTTAATGAGCATACTGGAAGTAATATTACAACTAAATCTTTCAATTGGCAACTTGGAGAAAATGACGTACTGCCAAGCACAAGTACCACATTTTCAGCACTCGGAAAAACTTTTTATGAATTGATGGAACGTAATGTAACAGACGATCCTACAATAGACAAACGAACGTTCAATGGCATTTCAGTTACCATTACTGGGGGCGCTGAGGATTTATACAATTATATGGTGGTAAATAAACCAACCTCTTCTCTTGCTCAAAGTAAACCGACATACACGAATCTTTCAGTTACCAATAATAAACGAGTCGTAGGTATTTTCTCTTCACGTCAAACGTTGAAAGTGTTCAAACCGTTTTTTGTTTCGCCGGCATTAGCATATATTCGAGCTATCGATAAAAAAAGTACGCGTGAATTGTGTATTGGTCCAATTACCGGTCCACTCTTATTTTGCTCGGATCACCCTGGAGACAATATTGTAAATCAGCAAGAATCATTTGCTTGTAATTAAAAATTGAAGATTTTGACATCTCGATGAGTGAGCGATTGACTTTATTTGCTGATGTCATTTTACCTGTGCCTATTCATCAAGCATTTACCTATCGAATTCCTTTCGATTTAAATGATTTTGTTCAATTTGGGCAACGGGTCATTGTTCCATTCGGTAAGAATAAACTGATCACAGGAATTATCGTTCGAATTCATCAAGAAATCCCTACGGTATATCAAGCGAAATACATCGAACATTTGTTAGATGACTCTGCAATTATCACGAATAAACAGTTTGAATTTTGGAAGTGGATTGCGAGCTATTACATGACACCAATCGGTGATGTTATGAATGCAGCTTTACCCGCAAATTTTAAGTTGGCCAGTGAAACTAAAATCGTTATTCATCCAGAGTTTGACACGAATTTCGATCAACTGGATGAACGTGAAAGTAAAATAATCGAAGCGCTTGAAATAAACGAAGAAATTGATCTCAAAGAACTTTCCGAAATCGTTGGAATTAAGACCATTCAACCACTGATAAAAAAATTAATCGAAAGACGGATTGTTGCCACGAAAGAAGAAATAGCAAATCGTTATACACCCAAAACAATTCTTTGTGTTTCATTAAATTCCTCGTTTCAAGAGGAAGATACCCTTCAAGAATTAATGGAGGATTTAGAGCAATCGTCAAGAAATGCAAAACAACTTGAAGCTCTGTTGATATTAATAAAAGAAAGCACGAATAATGGAGGAATTCATGTTCCTATTCCAAAAAAAAAGTTGATTGAAAAAGGTGTAAGTGCATCTGCATTGAATACACTGGAAAAAAATGATGTAATCTCACTTGAACGCTTTCAAATCGACCGACTGATTCGAGATCAAAAGTCGAAACAACCATTTAAAAAATTAACGGAAGCCCAGCAAAATGCTTATCAAGAATTAATTGCCTCCTTTGAAAAGAATGCAGTTACTCTATTGCATGGTGTAACAGGTTCAGGAAAAACGGAAGTATATGTGCAATTAATCCAAGATTATTTGGAGCAAGGGAAGCAGATACTATTTCTTTTGCCAGAAATCGCATTAACAACACAACTTATTCAAAGACTTTCTTCTTATTTTGGTGATTTGGTGGGTGTATACCATTCACGATTCAATCAGAATGAACGTGTTGAAATTTGGAATAAAGTTCTAAATAATGACATTTCAAATTACCGAATTATTTTGGGAGCGCGATCTGCGGTTTTCCTCCCGTTTCAAGATTTAGGGCTAATCATTGTTGATGAGGAACACGAAAGTTCATTCAAGCAATATGATCCCTCACCACGCTACAACGCCCGAGATGCTTCGATTATTTTGGGTCATCAATTCCAAGCTAAAGTTCTCTTGGGAACTGCAACTCCTGCAATGGAAACTTATTACAATGCCACAAACGGCAAATTCGGACTTGTCGAATTGAATGAGCGATTCAAAGGATTGCGTTTACCTGAAATTCAATGTGCCGACCTTAAAAAAGAACGTCGTCAAAAAGATAATCAATCTCATTTTTCAGGATTCTTAGTCGATGAAATGCGGCAAGTTTTGAATAATGGCGAGCAAGTTATTCTTTTTCAGAACAGACGAGGATATACGCCTCTTTGGTCCTGTGAGATTTGTTCTTGGACTCCCAAATGTACTAACTGTGATGTTTCTTTGACTTATCACAAACATGGAAACGTTTTAAAATGTCACTATTGCAGTTATACGCATGCGCCAATTGGATCATGTCCAGCTTGTGGTAGCAATCGATTGAAAATGATTGGTTTTGGAACAGAAAAAGTGGAAGATGAATTATCGTTGGTTTTTCCTGATAGAGTAATTAAGCGTTTGGATTTGGATACAACACGTTCGAAAAATGCATATGAAGAAATTTTAGACGATTTTGAGAACCGACGAATCGATATACTTATCGGGACACAAATGGTTTCCAAAGGATTGGATTTCGACAATGTTAGTTTGGTTGGAATTTTAGATGCAGACATGCTTTTGAAAAGACCTGATTTTAGGGCGTATGAACGCTCCTATCAATTAATGTCGCAGGTTGCAGGTCGGGCAGGACGAAAGGAAAAACGAGGGAAAGTAATTGTACAAACTGCGGATCCTGATCATTGGGTAATTAAATTGGTTGAGCAACATGATTTCATCTCGTTTTATAAAAATGAAATCATTGAACGAGAGAATTATTTCTATCCTCCTTTTTACAAGATGATTAACTTAACCTTAAAACACAAGGAGGAACCAGTTGTAGAGAGAGCAGCTTTTGATTTGGCGAAATCTTTACGTGAAACTTTTAAAGAGCGCGTACTAGGCCCAGAATTCCCGATTATTAAACGCATTCAGAATCAATTTTTGAAAGAAATAAAACTAAAAATTGAGCGAACTGCACCTGATAAAAAAGTGAAAGAACGTATTTCTTTGATAATAGATGAATTCTTTTCAAAACCAAGTAATAGAGTAATTAAAGTTGTTGTGGATGTTGATCCGCTTTAATTTTTCATTTCTATTTTTACTAAAAAGAGAAAGAGCGCATTACTGCGCTCTTTGTGAATTTCATTCAAAGCCAACCAACAGAGTGGTGGTGGTGGTTTGTTGATCCGCTCTGAATTTAACCCAAATAACTTTTTAATGATTTATTTTTTGAGGTTTGTTTCAACCGTCTAATCGCTTTCTCTTTGATTTGACGAACTCGTTCGCGCGTTAAATCAAACTTAACCCCAATTTCTTCTAACGACATCGGAGTTTTACCTTCCAAACCATAAAACATGCTAACAACCTCGCTTTCACGGCTCGTTAGCGAAGTCAATGATCGACGAATATCGCTTCGTAAAGATTCCAAAACTAAATTAGTCTCTGGACTTGGAAGTGAATCGCCAACCATAACGTCGTACATGCTCGATGAGGACTCGTCACCTTCAACCAAAGGGGCATCCATTGATACGTGTCTTCCATTCTGAGCTAATGATTGTTTAACTTCTTCAGCCGTACAATTCAAAAATTCAGCAAGTTCGTCAGCGGAAGGCGGTCGCTCAAATTTTTGTTCTAACTCTGAATAAGCTCTATTTATCTTGTTAATATTTCCAATTTTATTTAGCGGTAAGCGCACAATACGAGCTTGCTCTGCCAAAGCTTGTAAGATTGATTGTCTAATCCACCATACTGCGTAAGAAATAAATTTAAAGCCACGTGTTTCATCAAAACGCTCAGCAGCTTTAATCAAACCTAGATTTCCTTCGTTTATCAAATCAGGTAGTGCAAGTCCTTGGTTTTGATATTGCTTAGAAACAGATACCACGAAACGCAAATTTGCCTTGGTTAGACGTTCAAGTGCTGCCCGATCACCTTGACGAATACGTCTTGCCAATTCTACTTCCTCGTCAGCAGTAATTAAATCAACGCGCCCTATCTCTTGTAAATATTTATCAAGGGATGCAGTTTCTCGATTTGTAACCTGTTTTGCTATTTTTAATTGCCTCATGACAAACTTTTTAACTCTTTAACGGATATAACATTAGAAAGGTTGTATAAAAGACGTTTTTTTTAAGGAAAGTTTCCGTTACTTGAAAATTTACCCGAAAACAAATGAGTAAAAGTTACTTATGAATGAATATCCAAGAAGGTATTAAAATTGAATTTGAGGAACTAAATATTCAAATTGAAAGTCATTTTTTCTTTTTTTCTGAAAAGTCTTCAAAATCTAGTGTGACTTCTTGATCAACTTGAGCCGTTACGGAAATTGGAATATAATCAACAATTACGTTCGTTTTATCCAAACCAAAGTCCTCTGCGGGTTTTAAACCAGTCGCTTTAACAAACCTGTAAGCTTTCACGCATATTTGTTGGAAAGATGTAAGCGCATTGTCCATTGCAACTCGAGAATTCAAAACAACGAATTTAAAATCTATTTCATCAATTTTTCCACGAAGTGACTTAAACACCGTTTCACCTGTCAACTCGCCTTTCTCCACCATGTGACAATGAATTTTTCGCATCATATATTCAATTCGATGCTCTTCTTTAAAACCAAGCTGAAGCGTAACATAATAACATGTTTTGTCAATTACCTCATTAACGGAATAGTGAACGCCCCAAGGTTCATTTAGAATATCTAAATGCAAAAACCAAATAATATCTGCTTTCCTCGGTTTCTTTCTAAAAAGTGAGTGATAAACGGTTAAATCCAATTTTTTACACGAATCACTGCGTGTTGGAAATACCAAATTGGATGCTTCAAAATTGATTTGAGGATCATTTTTAACTGCTAATATCAATGGTTTAACTTCTTCCATGGAAATGTATTCGGTAATACTTGTTCTCAATTCTCGCGCTTTAAAATAAAGGAAAAGCAGAAGAAAGAAACCAATTGAAAGCACTAATGTAAACCAACCACCAGATATGATTTTACCTAGATTTGACATCAAGAAAATTGATTCTACTATTAGAAAAACACTAAATATAATTCCATAAATAACTTTTGCTTTGGGGTATTTTAAGAAAAGTAAAAATGCAAGTAATAGTGATGTCATAACCATGTTAATTGTAATGGCTAGACCATATGAATGTTCCATTTCGCTCGATTTTTTAAAAATGGCAATTACCAATAGACACCCTGCCATCAGAAACCAATTAATGAATGGAATGTATATTTGACCTTTATGGTTGGTGGGGTATTTCACTTTTAAATTTGTCCATAATTTTAATTTTATTGCTTCATTCATCAATGTAAAAACTCCAGTAATTAAGGCCTGTGAAGCAATAATTGTTGCAGCAGTTGCTATTACAATTGCAAATGGCAATATCTCGTCTGGAACCATTGCATAAAATACTGTTTGATTTTTATCGAGTGAAAATCCATCGGAAAGACACAAAGCGGATTGACCCAAATAGTTTATAAATAATAAAATTGATACGAATGCCCAATTTATTCTTATGTTTCCTTTTCCGCAGTGCCCTAAATCCGAATAAAGTGCTTCCGCTCCTGTGGTGCATAGAAAAACAGAACCCAAAACAGCAAAACCACCGTCTACATTTGCAACAAGATTATAAGCATAATATGGATTAAATGCGTTTAGAACAATAGGATTTTTTATAACATTAATAATTCCTAAATAGCCTAAAAAAACGAACCAAATTATCATAACAGGTCCAAACATTTTTCCAATCGCTGCCGTTCCAAATTGTTGGATGGTGAATAGAACAACAATAATTGCAACAACAATCGGAATAATTGGTGTTTCGGGATATATATTATTGATCCCCTCCACTGCAGATGAAATGGATATTGCGGGAGTAATGAAGCCATCGGCCAAAAGAGTTGCACAGCCTATAAGTGCTGGAATAATAACCCATTTAATTCGGCGTTTTTTTAACAAGGCGAATAAGGCAAAAATTCCTCCTTCTCCATTGTTGTCGGCGTTTAACGCGAAATAGATGTATTTCACCGTTGCAAGCAATATTAATGTCCAAATTACGCAAGAAAGAGCCCCCATAATAAAATCAGGTGAAATGTGTTTACCACCGCCAGTAATTGCCTGAAAAACATAAAGAGGTGAAGTTCCAATGTCTCCAAATACAATTCCTGTTGTAATTAAGACACCGGCAAGTGAGATTTTGTGCGAAGAATCCGACATTTATAAAAATTTGGCTAAAATTAAGTTAAAATTATTTCGAGTGTCAAATTGATGCCATTTATTTTTTGAAGAAGATTTAAAGTGTCATGTGAAAAAATTATCTTTGTCTCGAATTGAAGCCCACGTGGTGAAATTGGTAGACATGCCATCTTGAGGGGGTGGTGCCAATAGGCGTGCTGGTTCGAATCCAGTCGTGGGCACAAAAAAAGTCTGGCACTTAGTGCTGGACTTTTTAGTTAGATCTAAATTCCATTTGAAATTTGACAAAACAAAAGACGTCTTTTGCTTCATAGAAGTACAGACTATATTATTTGTTTAGCTCACTTATTTTGGTTCTTGAAAAAATCCGTTGTATTGCAATGGACTCTTTCATTTCATTCTCTGATTTAAAATTTATTCAATCAAAAAAAACGCCCCAATTTGGAGGCGTTCTTACTTTTAACTAAACTAACTATGAAGATTCTTATTGTACGATGAATTTGACTGTGTTTGTTGTGTCAGCTGCAACCAATTGAGCAACGTATACTCCTGCTGTCAATCCGTCGAATGTTGCGCTTGTTGTGTTCTCAACGTTCAAGCTGTTTACCATTTGACCTGCTGCGTTTACGATGTTGATTTGCTCAACTGTAGCGTTGTTCCAAGTGATTGTTCCGTTTCCGTTAGATGGGTTTGGATACAATTCAAATGTTGCTGTTTCTTCTGCGATGCTTGCAGCTTCTGTAGCTACATACGTTCCGATGTTTAATTGACATCCATTAGCGTCTGTTACGTTTACTTCGAATACACCTTCTGTTGTGATGTCCATCAAATCTTCAGTCATTGCTCCGTTGTTCCAGCTGTAAGTGTATGGAGCTGTTCCTCCTTGTACGAACAAATCTAAACTTGTAGCATTAAGAAAGTTGTCTTGTGTAATCATTCCTTCTAATAACGCTGGCGCCTCAACATCGAAAGAAGCAAATAATACTTCTCCATCGTTTGATTCGATTTTCAAACGGTATGTTCCTGCTGCCAACCCGTTGATGTCCTCAACATTCATTCCGTTGTCCCAAGAAAATGAATATGCAACTCCGTTTGTTACATCGATGTCGATGCTTCCGTTGTTTGTGTTTGCACAAGTTGTGTGGTGAACTGCGTATGTGATAACTTCTTGGTTGTTTGTGTTAACTACAGATCCTGTTGTGATGTTCTCAGCGTTTGCATTGATAGCTGTTGCTCCGATGAAGATACTTGCGATGATGTTGCGAACTGAAGTTTTCATTTTGTTTCGTTTTGTTTTCTGAGACAAAGTTGCAGCAACTCACAAGGGTTTACCCCATATATTATAGATTACCAACGCAAAATACATCCTCACACACATCACCAATTATGTGTTTTGACGAAGGAGCCTAAGTGGTACTACTTAGATTTGATGTTTATCGGCTTTAAATCATCGTTTTCAAAATGGGGAATTCACCGATGAAAGGAAATTTAAAAAGCGAATTTTACGTATCGAGAACAGTGTTCAAAGTTCAAAACTATAACCTGATGATTAACTTTAAATTGAATCTCCTTGCAGTTAAGAAATTAGGAATGGAATAATAACGTCCCTCCACATCTTGAATCCATTGTTTGGAAAGGACATTCTTAATACCGAGTAAATTGAAAACTTCCAACGAAACGATTGCATCCGTAAAGTTCTTCGTCCAGAAAGTCACTTTTTGCTTTTTCGTTTTCATGAAATCGTATGAAAGACCTAAATCTACGCGGAAATAGGACTTCATTCTCAAGACATCTTTATAACGATCGTTATCTGGTGGGCCATAAGGAAGCGGAGAACCAAACTGTAACCCCATTTGAACCGTGAAGTTTTCCAAACCAGGCATTTGATCTTGAACCAATGCTCCAAATGTAAAAATTTGATCTGTTGGACGGGGAATAAACCCAGGATAAATGGTTGCACTATCCACAACGACTTGATCCTCACTAAATCCAAAAATTATTTTTTCTCCTGCGGCATTATAATATTCTTTGTATGAATCATTCTTTAAATCTTCATACGTCGATAAAATCCCCATTTTGAAAAAGGATTCAATTCCTTTTACAAATTCACCATAAATGTTCATATCAACTCCATAGGCGTATGCAACCGCATTATTTTCGGCAAAATAGCGCGTTCGAACATTATCTATTTCATACGGATTAACGTCCCACAAATATTTGTAAAAAAGTTCGCCTGTTAGTTTGAACGGTTTTTCACGTCCCCACATGTTAAAGTAATAATCTGTTCCAGCAACGATATGCAATGATTTTTGAGACTTGACATTCGTTCTCAACTGACCATCAAACGTTCGGAATTCTCGGTAAAAAGGTGGTTGATAATAAAGTCCTGAAGAAAATCGATAGCTCATACTCCTACGAACAATTCTTTCCTCCTTAACCATATATGAACGAGGAAAGTAAGTCAGCGAAACTCTTGGTGTAACGTATGGTTCATTGTTAATTTGTGTATAACCACCTCGAATTCCAAGTGCTAATGCGAACTTACTACTCGACTCAGGAATAATCGATTCATATGTTTTTGTTTCTTTGGAATCTCCTTTTTTAATTTTCCTCGAAACGATCACCTTATAGTCTTTCTTTAAATTTGACCAACTCGTGTTCCATTGCGCAAATCCATTTAATCGAAACGTTGACAAGGCGAGATTTCCTTTAATCGTTTCGAACAACTCAACTTGATTTGGTGAAGCTTGAGGCAAGCTATAACCAGCAGAATCTATCATTTTCCATTCACTGAGAACATCTGTAAAATGATCCTGCTGTAATTGAACGCCCCACTTCAATGTTGAAACTTTAAACGTTTTATTCGAAGCATTGGTATAATTTGAAAAAAGTTGGTGTTCTCCGTTGTGATAAACACTGAAAATTGTCGCATTGAGTCGGTTTCGCGCGTGATTTAAAAATGTTCCAACACCTAAAACTGCGATCGAGTCACCATATTCTTCTTTCGAAGGATCCGTCTCGAGTTCATTAATGAAATACTGCCCTTGGATATCAAAATACTCTCGTTCATCGGAATTAAATGCGGAAGCATAGAAATCAAGTTTTGTTCGCTTGCTTGGCACCCACTTCAATGCTAAACCTCCCATCATGGTTTGAAAACGTGTTTTTTCTTGTCCGTCAAAATAAATGCGAAAGGAATAGGCCTCATTTGCTGTTCCAAAGTCTGTCTCTGAAGTTTCCGGACTAAAACGAAAATCATTACTTGAATAATGTCCTAAAAAACTTAGAGTTAATTTTTCATTCAAATTGTAATTCAAAAGCATTTGAGCATCTGCAAAAACGGGATTGTAAGACCCTTTTGCAGGCAACGAATTCAATAAATAACCATTGGAACGATAACGAGCGCCAATCAGATAATTAAACCGATGAGATACTTCTTGTTCTGCATGGGCTTCAACCCCCAAAAGCGAAGCTAGACCGGAAGCACCGAATTTTTTGGGTGTAGCGTATGTAATATCTAAAACGGAACTGAGTCGATCTCCATATTGCGCATCAAAACCTCCTGCTGAAAATCGCACAGACTCAACAAGTGAAGAATGGATAAAACTCATTCCTTCCTGCTGTCCACTGCGCGTCAAAAAAGGCCGATAAACTAGGAAACCATTGACATAAACAAGGTTTTCATCGTAATTTCCACCACGGACATTGTAATTACTCGTTAACTCATTATTGGATGTTGCCGCAGTCGTTAAAACCAAAGCTCTTTCGACTCCTCCAGAAATTTTCTGGTAATCAATTAATGGCATTTTCTCAATGGCAAATGGATCAACCTTTGATTGTAAGAAAGTAATCTCCTTTTGGGGAAGAACTGGAAAATAAATTGCAGGGATTCTGACTTCCTCGTTTTGCTGAATGAATAAAGTTCGAACTTCCTTTAAATCATCATACAAGAAAGTTAATTTAACTGAATCGCCTGTCTGAACTTGAAAAGAATAAAACCCAAGTGAATCAGTAACTTGATTTTGAATTTTGTTCTCGGTCGATAATTGAATAGATACACCTTGAATTGGAATGTTTTTTTTACCCACACACGTTCCCGACAATCTTACGCTTTGACCAAATGCGAATGAGAATATAAATAAACCAAGAAATGTCAACAGAAATTTCATTCAACGCAAAGTTAACTGCTTAACGTAGCTTGCCAAGGATTATTGGATTTTTTTTAAGTTGAGCTTAAGTGCTTGTTGGTATCAGAATTGTAAATCTCAAACTTTTAGGTCGTAATTCATCGTAAACGCATTCTTAATTCGAAACTTTGAATTCTTAACTATTAACTAAAACTACGCTTGCGTTCTATTCTCTTTTAAAGTTGAGAAGAAAATAATTCCGTATCCGATTGCTAACATGGCGTGAAAAGGAACCATTCCTAAATCTCCATAAATCGTTCGATTAATTGCTGTGAATCCAAAAAGAACCATAAAAAATCCTTCGGCAATATTAATGATGGAAAGACTCTTTTTATCGTACTTGTTTCCTTTGAATTCATCTTTTTTCGCTACGTTAAACTTTGGCGTTCGGACAAATGAACTTTTGATTCCCAAGTAGCCTTCTATTACAGCAACAGCATTACTCAGCGAAAGAGCCATTGAAACAGTTAAAAACTGGACAAAACGACCAATAAATCGGAATAAATCACCAAAGAAATTTCCTTTTTTATCACGGTAAGCGTTCCAATAATAGAAAGCGAGGAAAATGGTACTTGATATGAAGAACGAACCAAATTGAATTAAGAAATTTAAATCTGAAAACGAATCCTTAATATGAAGCACACAAAGACTCAAAAGAGATAGAATTAAAATGAAAACGAACACCGAAGAATTGAATAAGTGAGCCAATCCATGCAAACGATCAGAGAATTTCAATCCAGGGTATTTTACAAGGCTTTTCCACATTTTAACGAATACTTCTGCACCACCCTTCATCCAACGATGCTGTTGACTTTTTAAAGCAGACATAGTGATTGGTAATTCAGCAGGCGATTCTACATCCTCTAAGTATTTAAATTTCCACCCTCGCATTTGCGCACGATAACTCAAATCTAAATCCTCGGTGATAGTATCATGTTCCCAACCACCTGCATCTTCGATGCATTTCTTTCTCCAAACACCAGCAGTTCCATTGAAATTGATGTAGTGCTCCGATGCGTTTCTTCCACCCTGCTCGATTGCAAAATGGCCGTTTAAACCAAATGCTTGAAGTTCTGTCAACAAGGAATAGCTTTTATTCAAATGTCCCCAACGCGTTTGAACCACACCAATTCCATCCTTGAAATAGGGCATTGTTCGTTTTAAGAAGTCTTTATCAGGAACAAAATCCGCATCAAAAATTGCAATGAACTCTCCTTCCACGCGATCCATAGCCGCATCAAGAGCCCCTGCTTTGTAACCGGTTCTGTCCACTCGGTGAATATGTTGAATGTTGATTCCTCTAGTAGCAACCTCAGCTACTTTCGCTGCGATAATGTCTTTTGTCTCATCCGTAGAATCATCCAAAACTTGAATTTGGAAACGATCCCTAGGATAATCAAATTCTGCAACTGTCTCAATTATGCGCTCGGCGACATACATTTCATTGAACATCGGCAATTGAACGGTCACTTTCGGTGTTGTGGCTTCGTCGTACGTTGGAATTTGTTCCGCTTTTCTTTTATTGCGATTTCGAACATATGCAACCGCCAAACTCATCTGAACACAGCTGTAATAGAAAATCAAAATTAGACAAGTACCATAGATTCCTAAAATAATTTTGGCTGCTAAATGCGACCAATAATGCTCCTTTACATAGGTCTTACCATTTTCAGTCACAGTTCGATCTCCCCAATTAAACATCCAGGAAACTTTAAGATTCGCTGTAAAAGGTTCCTCCTGACTAAATGTGTAATGAATCAAGTGTTCTTTTGCATTGGTTTCGAAAACTTTCAACGTATCTGGACGGTAGTCTTTGTCCGTCAGAATGAGCATGTTTTTACCTATCGGAACATTTTTGAATTCAAAAACACCATCTTCATTCGTTTCGGTAATGAAAATTTCACCTGTGACGAGTGATTTTAACTTGACTTCCACTTCATCAACTTCGGCTTTCGTTTTATAGTCGACCAAATAACCTTTTATTTTTTTAGTGACGTTTATTGGATCTTTTGTTGCAAAAACGATTGATTGAAACGAAAGAAAAAGGGATAAAAGGATGAAAAAATTTCTCATTATACTGTAAAGCAATTAATTTGACGGACAAATATAAATTTATTCTTTCACTAAATTCATTTCATCGACTAAGTGTTTTGCACCAGAGTAGATATCCATCACCCACATAACGTATCGAATATCCACAACTACATTACGACAGCGACTCGCATCAAACATGTAATCGCTCATGGTGCTTTCCCAAGTTCTGTCAAAGTTTAATCCCATCAAATGACCATTTGCATCTAAAACAGGAGACCCTGAATTCCCGCCTGTAGTATGATTGGAACCCGTAAAGCAAACCCACAATTCATCTCCTTGAGCATACGGGCCATAATTTTTTTCTTTGTGTAACTCTAACATTCTAGGCAGCAATTCCATATCTGGATTACCTGAATTATACTTGGCGATAATCCCATCAAGTGTAGTATGCTCAGTATACATCATTCCATCCGTTGGAGCTGAACCTTCCAATTGACCATAAGTTATACGCAGAGTCGAATTCGCATCAGGCCAATGCTTGTCGTTTGGAAACATCACAAATTTTCCTTCCACATAGACTTGAAGTAAATTGTTCATTTCAGCTGCATAATTCTGATACTCCGGGATAACCTCGCTTCGAAAGGTTGAAATTCGACCATTGTAAAAATTGAATCCGAAATCTTTTTTAAGTTTCGCAAGACTTCTTTCATTGAACTTATTAAGAAAAGCAAAGTATCGCTCTTTGCTCGTTAGGACTGATTTTGAATAGATAACATCTGTTAGTGATTTAATACCTATCTCATTCTTATAATTTTGAAGTTGATTGATTTGTTTTAAATACTCATAGGTCAATAATTCAAAGATTTGTTGATCCACTTTCTCATCATAATTTTTAAAAAATCCTTCGGCGCCTGTTTTAAGCTTTTCGATTATCGAATTCAATTCCCCTTTTTCCTTGTATTTGGCGTAGTTTGTAATTAAATCATTCAATCCTCTTGCCAATTTAAAATATTCCGGCCCGTAAGAGAAATACTCTGCTCCCATGGCATATTGAAATTCCAAGTCCGATTTAGCAGCAACCAAGGCATTCATTTTGTCAACAACATCAGCATATTTTTTCCATTCAGGTTTTGTTTTGGCCATTTCGACGTACTTTTTTTCTTGCTCGATCTTTACGTTTACTGCATCCAAAGTTCTAAGCCCATCAATTTGTCCAATCCATTTTTTCCATGCATTAGCAATTGAAGCTTGTTTGGCTGAATATTGAATTCGCGTCAAATCTGAGGTTTTCATGGCCGCATCGATAACATTCAAGGACAAATCACGCATGTGAATTCGAGCTGGACGTTCCTTTTCGATGATAAATTTCAAATACGACGAAACAACGTGTTGCTCCGTTTGTCCTGGAAATCCATAAACCATTGTAAAATCTCCTACCTTTCTATTCTTGAATGAAATTGGGAGAGAATGTAACGGTTGATAAGGAACATTGTCTTTCGAAAAAGCAGCCGGTTTGTTGTCTTTTCCAGCATAAATTCGAAAAACGGAAAAATCTCCCGTATGACGAGGCCAGACCCAATTGTCTGTATCTCCTCCAAATTTACCAATGGAATTGGGTGGTGTTCCTACTAAACGAACGTCTAAAAACGTTTCTTTTACCATCATGTAGTAGTCATTTCCATAATTGAAGGGTTTGATTTCGGCTTCATAATGTGTTCCAGCAACAGCAGCAGCGGTAAGTTTTTTAATGTTAGCTTGAATTGTTTCCAAATCATTTTTTGAAATTGCTCCGCTAAAAACGGCATTGGTAACATCCTCTATTCGAACAATTCGCATGGCGGTTAGGCCTGGATTCGCTAATTCTTCCGATTTATATTTAGCCCAAAAACCATTTTTCAAGTAATCTTTTTCGAGTGAAGAATGCGACTGAATATACGAATATCCACAATGGTGATTCGTCAACAGAAGTCCCTGACTAGAAACGATTTCAGCTGTGCACCCACCTCCAAATTGTAGAATAGCGTCTTTCAAACTGGTTTTGTTAATGCTGTATATATCTTCAGCCGACAACTTCATTCCTTTCGCTTTCATATCCGACTCGAAAGCAGAAATCAGCGATGGAATAAGCATTCCCTCCTCTGCACGAAGAATGGAAGAGATGAAAAGGATGGCAAGAAAAAATAATTTTATGTAACGCATATTCATGATAAAAATTTATACGAAGATACTAGATTCAATTGACTAATTTTGCAATCCGAAATAGTAGATGCGAATTTTTGAAGGAATAGAATCGTTAGGGGAAATAAAGAATCCGGTAGTTACCATTGGAACCTTTGATGGTGTGCACCTTGGGCATCAGAAAATTATTCAACAACTAAATTTAGAAGCAGAAAAAATTGGTGGCGAATCGGTTTTGTTGACTTTTGACCCACATCCGCGAATTGTATTGTTTCCTGAAAATCATAATGTTAAGTTGATTCAAACACTTGAAGAAAAGTTTCAAGTATTGGAAAAATTCAATTTGAAAAATGTTGTTTTAGTTCCCTTTACAAAAATATTTTCTGAATTATCCGCTACCGAATTCGTTGAACAAATATTAGTTGGAAATTTGAATGCCAAAAAAATTGTAATTGGTTACGATCATCAATTTGGTCGAAATCGAGAAGGCAACATAGAATTTCTAAAATCAGTTTCTGGAATATATGGCTTTGAAGTGATTGAAATTTCGGCTAAGTCAATTGATGAAATCAATATTAGCTCTACCAAAATCAGAGATAGTTTATTGCTTGGTGATGTTGAAACAGCGAAACTTTTTTTATCCCGTCCTTATGAAATTTCAGGGACTGTTGTTAAAGGAAATCAACTCGGAAGAACTATTGGTTTTCCAACTGCGAATGTAAAAGTTAACTCTGATTTAAAATTGATTCCGGCAAATGGAGTTTATGCTGTACAAGTTAAAATCGCTGAAAAAACGCATTTTGGGGTTATGAACATCGGAACAAAACCAACGGTTAATCAAACCAATGAAAAAAGTTTAGAGGTGTTCATTTTTGATTTTGATTCTGAAGTTTATGGTAACCCTATTACCATTTTTTTCGATAAATACACAAGAAACGAACATAAATTCGCTAACTTAGAAGAACTAAAAAAGGTCATTTCCAATGATGAAGTTGTTTGCCGTCGTTATTACAATCTCCCTCTGGTCAACTCTTAACGCGCAAAATAAACACATCAAAACTTATCGATTGGATGAAGTTTCATATGCCAATGCCGATACGATTTACTCAATTAGCTTATCTAAAAGTAAATTGAGCGAACTGCCGAAAGAATTGTGGAAATTCAGTAATTTGAAAGAATTATACTTGGAGAAAAATCGGTTGTCAAGTCTTCCGGATAGTTTGGATTTATTTAAAAAGTTAGAGTTACTAAATCTCGATCGCAACGATTTTGAAACCGTTCCTTTGGTCATTTCTAGATTGGGAAATCTGAGAAAACTGGTTTTATCTCGAAATCAAATTAATGTGATTTCTGGGAACTTATTTTATTGTCCGAAGTTAGAAGAAATGGATTTTTACGATAACCCCATCGGAACGGTTGATCCAAAAATTTATGAAATGAGGCAACTTAAAAAATTGGACATGCAAGGCGTCATGCTGAGTACAAAAACTCATGGCGAAGTCAAATCAAAACTTAGTTGGGTAAAGTTAACAATGGATCCTCCTTGCAAGTGTATGGATTGATTTGTAAGAGGAGAATACTTATCTTATATTTGTTAAATAATTTTAAAATCAAAGGGATGAAAATAACTTTTACGTTGTCTCTATTTTTTGTTTTAAACTCAATTTTTGCTCAAAACGATTTTTTTCGAATTGTAAAATTGGGCGAACAATATTCTTTATCACAGCTGGAAAGTTCAATGCGTGATGCTGATTGGTGCGGCTATTTCCACAAATCAGAACGTTATCAACTCAAATTCGATGATGGAACAATTGTTGAATTACTTTCAATGTCAGAGGATTTTGACCTGAAAAAGAATTTGTCAGAAACGTGCTATCAAAATGAAAACACGAAAGATATTGGCGTTTATAAAATTCATGAGAGTGGTGCACTAATTAGAATGCTGAGTGCTAGAAACACGACTAAAAATTAAACGTATGATAAGAATAATTACGTTTTTGTTTCTAGCTTCACTGTCTTATAGTTATTCACAAGGGGATAATTGCGCAACTGCATTCAATTTAGGCACCTTGCCAACTCCTGCTGGTTGTTCTGGTGGGGCAACAGGAATTGGCACCCCGGTTACACATAATGGAACGAATCAAGGCGCAACATCCACAAACCCATACGTCTCTTTAATCGATTGCGGAACCGGAACAGCCGATATGGCGTCACCTGCATTAGATGTTTGGTATTCCTTTGTAGCATCAGGCCCAACAGTTGTAATAAGTTTTTCAAATATTACGGGCACGTTTGGAACTCCACAAATTGGTTTGTATTCAGGAACTTGTAATAGTTTAACTCCCACAGGATGTGATGTGGACGGTTCACCAGGTACATTTACAGGAATAGTTTCAGGCCAAACCTATTATATTCAAGTAAGTGGGAATGGAGCAACTGCTGCTGGAAATTTTACAATTTCTGTTCAAAATAATCAAGAGTGTGGAGATTGCTTAACTCAAGCTTCTTTAGTTGCATCACCCCCACCTGTAAATGGAGCGTATTATCCTGGTCAAACAGTAACTTTTTGTTACACCATTTTTACTTACAATCAGGTGAATACCAACTGGCTACATGGCGTGCAAATTTCTTATGGTGCAGGTTGGAATATGGTTTCTCAAACACCTCCTCCAGGTTGTTCTACAGGTTCATGGCAATGGAAACCCACGGGTATAGGGACAGTAAATGGAACAAATTGGGGCCCTGGTTTTTATTTCGAATCAAACTTAGGCTGTAACAATTGTAATACATCAAATCCCGGCGATAATTTTGGTGATGCCAATGCGTCAAGTTGTGACTTACAATTTTGTTGGACTATGCAGGTTGACGCTGCATGTCCCGCCTCATCTTTAAATGTAACCGTAAATACCAGTGGTGATGGTGAATCTGGTTCATGGTCAAATTTGTCTTGTCAAGGTGATAGCCCATCTTCACTAGATCCAAATATGACGTGTTGTTTACCTCCTACAATGTCTTCTACGCCAACATCTTGTTCAAATTCAACAGACGGAACTGCAACTGCAACTGCAACTGGCACAGTTTCTCCTTGGGATTTTTATTGGTATAATGCAAGTGGTACGTTAGTTGGTTCAACAATGAATACAACAGCGACAAATGTGCTTAGTAATTTATCTGCAGGCACATACACCGTTGTTGTTGTTGATAATGCTAACTGTTCAGTTGGATCATCTGTTACGGTTACATCAAGTCCTGGTGCTACGGTGACAGTTCCATCAAATATTTCTATATGCAATGGAGGAACAATAAGTTCAACAAATTTCACATCTACAGGATTTCCAACGGCATCTTATACATGGACTAATTCAAATTCTGCTATAGGTATTCCCTCATCTGGAACAGGAAATATTACATCTTTTACAGCCACCAACAATGGCTCAACACCAATAATTGCAACAATCACTGTTACTCCATACAGCGGTCCTGATCCAACAACGTCCTGTTCTGGAGCGCCTAGCTCCTACACAATTACAGTTAATCCAGCTCCGCAAATTACTTTGACTGCATCACCTAGCACGAGCATTTGTTTAGGCCAGAGTGTGACTTTAACAGGTTCATACACTCCTCAACCGGTGGTTACATCGCAAACGTTTGAAAATTTAACGGTATCACCTCAACTTACGACAACTCCTACAAATGTTTCAGTTAATTCAACTGGAATAACTCCATTGGATTTAATCGCAAATCAAATTGTTTCAGCATGTTTTACAATAAGACACGATGATTTTTCAGAACTAGACCGACTGAGAATAACAGTTGGTGGAATAATCTACACATCACAAAACCCTGCTCCGGTTGGTGAGGTTCACGAACCATCACTTTTAACCCTTTTAAACCAAATTCAAGCTACACCTCCAGGAGTTGGAAATCCTACCCCACCAGTAACAGTAACCTTTTGTATTCCTGATGCACTATTGACAATCATTGAAAATGGAACGACTGCTTCTAATACCACATGGACATTCAGTATTAGAGATGCTGTAAATGGTGGTGACAAGGGGGTCATATTAGGGTGGGTAGTAATCATTAATGATTATCCTCAATTGAATTATGCTTGGTCATCAACCGACAATGGTTCAATAACAACTTCACCACTGAGCTCAACAACCACTGGTGGAAACCTTACTTTAAATGCTACACCAACTACTAACACAACCTACAACCTAAATGTAACCAATGAAGGAGGATGCGTAGGAACGGCAACTATTACAATCAATGTTGGTAACGTAACGGTTTCTCCGCCGTCTTCCAACCCTACCTTGTGTGCAAACTCACCAATTTCACCAATTATCACTTTTACTACCACAGGAGCAACAGGTATAGGCGCGGCAACAAACCTACCAAATGGTGTCACAGCGAATTATTCTAGTAACACTATAACCGTTTCTGGTACACCCACTAATTCTGGAACGTTCAATTATACAATTCCTGTAACCGGAGGCTGTACAGCATTAAATGCAATAGGTACAATTACTGTTAATCCAATAAATACAGTTACCGCTGCATCAAGCAATCCTACTCTTTGTGTGAACACTGCTCTTTCTCCATCGATAACCTTCACTACTACAGGTGCAACAGGAATTGGCTCGGCTACCGGACTTCCAGCTGGTGTATCTGCTTCTTGGTTTGGAAATACCATTACGATAAGTGGTACACCAACTGCTTCTGGAACTTTCAATTATTCAATTCCACTAACTGGTGGCTGTGGTGCAATTAATGCAACAGGAACGATTACAGTTGTTGCTTTACCTGTTATTACATTAACGCCTAATGACCCGAACACATGTAATGCGACTGATGGTTCAATTTTAGTTTCTGGAACAAGCTCTGGAACAATCACTTGGACTGGTCCTACAAGTGGTAATACTTCAAGTTCACTGAATTACACCATTCCTACTTTAGGAGCAGGAACCTATTCAGTTTACTTCACCAACGCTTCAGGCTGTCAAAGCGCAACTGTTCAAACTTCTTTAGCTAATCCAGGTGCACCGCAAATTAATATCATCAGTGATGTTTCAAATTGTGGTACTTCTTACACCTTACCTGCAGTTCCGTTTGTTCCAGGAACTGAAAACAACCCGCAATATTACACCGGTCCAAATGGAACAGGAACTGTGGTTGCAGTTGGTACAGTTTACAATGCGCCAACAAATCTTACCTTGTATGCTTACGATGTAAATGGCGCTTGTTCGGATGAAGAACCTTTTACCGTTACCATTAATGAAATTCCTTCGGTGAACCCAATGACTTCTGTTTCAGGTTGCCCGGGAAGCTCTATTAATCCGACAGACTTTAGCTCCACTCCAAACGGGGCAACTTTCTCTTGGACGAATGACAATATTGCTGTAGGAATTCCAAGTTTAGGAAATGGACAAATTGCAACCTATAATGCACCAGCAAATGCTACAAATACGGATGTCATTGGAACGGTGACAGTAACACCTACCTTAAACGGATGTGCTGGATCAAGTTCTTCATTTACAATTACTATTCTACCTACTCCAACCATTAATGCAATAAGTAATGTGAGTGGTTGTCCAGGTTCTTCGGCTGACCCAGCTGATTTTTTGAGTGTTCCTGCTGGAGCTACTTTTTCATGGAGTAATTCAAATGCAAATATTGGATTAGCAGCCTCAGGAACTAGTCAAATTTCTCCATTTAATTTAGCAACAAATAATACAACCAGTGCTGTAATTGGAACCATTTCAGCAACAGCAACTTTAAATGGATGTACAAGTGCTCCTTTAACCTTTACTATTTCCATAAACCCAACCCCTGTTATCACATTAACACCAACTGATCCAAGTTCATGTAACGGTACGGATGGTTCTATTTTAGTGAACACAGGTGCTCCAGGTTCTGTTTCTTGGTCAGGAACAAGTACGGGCACAAGTGGACCGATGAACTCAAATTATTCAATCACTAATTTAGGTGCTGGAAGTTACGATGTTACTTTCACAAACTCCTCTACAGGTTGTCAAAGCGCTGTTGTTTCAACTAGTTTACTAAACCCAGGTGCACCAATTATTAACCCAATTTCTGATGTAACACAATGCGGTGGTTCATACACCCTTCCTGCTATTTCTGGCACTTCATTAATCAATCCGCAATATTACACTCAACCAAATGGTGGGGGTGTAATTGTAAGTGAAGGAACTTTATTTGAACCAGATACTGTTATCACCTTATATGCCTTTGATGCAAATGGCGCTTGTACGGCAGCAGAGTCGTTTACAATCAATTTAACTAGCATTCCTATTATAACTAATCCTGGAGCACAAACAGCATGTGATAGTTATACTTTAGGCACTATTTCTGGAGCAAATATTTTCGCTCCAACCTATTGGACACAATCGGGAGGACAGGGAACGCAACTCAACATTGGTGATGTCATTTCAACGAGTTCTACCATTTATATTTACGATCTAAACGGCACATGTACAAGTGAAGAATCCTTTAATGTTACAATTATTCCAACTCCTTCTATCACTAATCCTGGTAATCAATCAGCTTGTGCCAGTTATTCCTTGCCTGTAATTGTTGGGTCTGATTTAAGTGGTTCTCAAGGCTATTTCAATAATTCACAAGCACTTGGTGGAACGGCTATCTCAGGAGCTATAAGCAGTTCACAAACTATCTATATTTACGATGCCAATGGTTCCTGTTCTGATGAAGAATCTTTTGTGTTAACCATTAATCCTCTTCCAACTGCTTCTATTTCTGGAGGAGATACTTACTGTCAAGGAGATGACTTGGCGGATATCGTAGCCTCAATCACAGGTACAGCTGACTTCACCTTAAATTATACCTTAGATGGAGTGGCACAAACTCAATCAGGAAGCACAAACTCTTTATCACTTGGAAATATGGCAGGAACATATGTGTTGGTAAGTATTACAGATGCAAATTGTACAAATAGCAATTTATCTTCCACACAAACAATTGTGATTAATTCCATTCCGAATGCACCTATCGCAGGAACTGATACCGTTTATTGTGCTAATGCTTCTCCAGTTTCATTATCTGCAAATGGCACTGGATCATTTACTTGGTACTCAGATTTCGCTTTAACAAATGTGATTGTAACTAACTCAACACTTACTCCATCAATGAACGTTGGAATAACTAATTATTATGTTACTGAAACAATTAATGGATGTGAAGGGTCAGCATCTATGGTGATTGTAGAAGTTGAAAATTGTGGAATTATCGTTCCAACTGCTTTTACGCCTGATAATGATTTAACTAATGATACTTGGGTACTTGAAAATATTGATCAAATCTATCCTGCAAATGTAGTCAGCATCTACAATCGATGGGGGAACTTATTATATCAATCAAATTCAGGAGGTTATGAGTCGAATCCTTGGAATGGAAGATATAATGATGAAGATCTACCAGTTGGCTCCTATTATTTTATTATTGAGTTCAATGATGATTTTACAGAATCAAAAACAGGAATTGTAAGTATTTTAAAATAGTTTTTTGAAATGAAAAAAATATTTTTTGTCGGTTTTATCGGTTTTTGTCAACTGGCTTTTGGTCAACAATTACCTCAATACAGTCAATTTCACAGAAATCAATTCATGGTTAATCCTGCCGCTGCTGGAGTTTATGACTTTGTTGATATAACGCTAAACGGTAGATGGCAATGGCTTGGAGTTGATGATGCGCCCAGAACATCCTACTTAGCCTTCTCCGTTCCTTTAAATTTCAAACCGAAATATTACAACCCTGGAATTCGAACGAGTAATGGACCAATTGCTAATCCAGAAATAAAAACTGGTAAACTAAAACATACTATTGGAGGACAATTATTGGCAGATCAATATGGTGCCTTTAGAAAATTATCATTCTCTGGAACTTATTCACTTCATCTTCCATTATCAAAATCATTGAATTTAGCATTTGGCGTTCGAGTCGGATTGTCAAGCAATAACTTTTTAGCTGACAAAGCGCAAGTTTTAAACGTTGTTAATTCCACTCTTACATATACAGATAATACGTACACAACTTTTCTTGCCAACCAATCCAGTAAACAAATTTTAGATATAGGTTCAGGTCTTTACTTATACGGAAAAGGTTTTTTTGTTGGTGTATCTGCAGACCAATTAACGCGCGATTTGGTTGAATTCGGAAAAGGAACTGCTAATTTTAATCCTCAAATTCATTATCAATTAATTACAGGTTACAAAATAAAAACAGGAGAAAATTGGTCACTCACTCCAAGTTTATTAGCTAAATATATGAGCCCAGCCCCAGTATCTATTGACGTTAACCTTCAGGCGGAATATAACGAATTTCTTTGGTTTGGCCTGGGATATCGTCACACTGATGCGGTTATTGGTATGCTAGGAATGAATATTAGTAACAAATTTAAATTCGGCTATTCGTATGACTTTTCA
This sequence comes from uncultured Lishizhenia sp., assembly GCA_964534395.1. Lineage (GTDB taxonomy): Bacteria > Bacteroidota > Bacteroidia > Flavobacteriales_D > Crocinitomicaceae > UBA952. The sequence goes on along the minus strand of CAZHOW010000016.1, from coordinate 21,414 downwards.
CTTTCAAGGTTTAATAATTACACCTCGGGAGGACATGAGTTGACTTTAGGAATCATGTTGGGCAGATAAACTTAAATTTATGAAGAAATTAATTTCGATAATCACATTTTTGCCAACAATACTTCTTGCACAATTCGATAATATTATTGAGCCAAAGAGATTGGGCGGATCAGTAAATACAACAGCAGAGGAAAATTTTCCAATTTTTCTAAAATCAGATGGTACACTTTATTTCACGAGAACATTTGACGAAAATTCTAAATTTGGAATGAACGATCAAAATGTATGGCGTAGTGGAAAATTAGGTGAAATGACCTATCAAAAAGGTGCTGAAGTCAAAAAAATTAACAACAAGTACAACAACTGCATTGTTGGATTTAATTCAGATGAAACCAAAATTTATCTTCTAAATTCCTATGATGGTAAAAAAGACTTAAAAAAAGGAATTTGTTACTCAATTAAAAAGGGAGACAGTTGGTCAAAACCGAAGTCAATTGAAATACCAGGATTAGATATTGAAGGTAATTTTTACAGTTTCCATATCAACAGAGAGGAAAATGCAATCATTATTTCTTATTTAGGTCCAAAATCCGAGGGAGAAGAAGATTTGTATATCAGTTTGTTCGAGAAAGGAAAATGGACAGCACCAAAATCAATGGGAGAGACAATTAACTCAATCGGTTTTGAAATTTCCCCATTTCTAACCCAAAACAGTGATACCCTCTTTTTCTCTAGTAATGGCTTTGGGGGAGAAGGTGATGCGGATATTTTTTATTCCATAAAGCAAAATAATAGTTGGTTTGATTGGTCCGTACCTGTCAATATTGGGCCAAAAATAAACTCGCCGAAATTCGACGCTTATTTTACAATGAGTGACCGTTTTCTCTATTGGTCTAGTAACCGAGAGGCTCAACGAAGTGATATCTATTATACGACCTTCTTACCTCCTCCTCCCCCACTTTTCGCATCGGCTGAAGGGACAGATGTGACAATTTACCAAGGTACTGATGGGAAAATTGATTTAACTCCGAGAGGTGGTGTCGCTCCATACTCATATCAATGGTCGAATGGCAGCACAGAGGAAGACCCACAAAACGTCCCGAAAGGAATTTATGAAGTAACAGTAACAGACGCCGTGGGTCAAAAAGTTTCTTTATCCGTTCCAATAAATGAACCAGGACCTGTCATCGTACAAGAAATAATACCGGAAATCACATTGCCACAAGCTGTAATTTATTTTGACTTAAATTCCAGTTACTTAAATAAACAGAACTACTTAGATTTAGATGACTTTATAATAAAAATGAAAGATTATCCGAATACAAAACTTACAATCACATCCCATTGCGACCGAAGGGAATCCGACACCTACAACATTTGGTTGTCAAAAAGAAGAATGGAACGAACCATTGGATATCTCGTTGAAAACGGAATTCCAAGAAAAAATATCTCCGGTGATTTTCGAGGGGAACGAGAACCTGACATCAAATGTGATAATTGTTCGGAAGATCAGTATACAAAAAACAGGCGAACGACTATTCAAGTCACACCAAATTAAGTTTTTAACTATGAGTTGAAGAAAACCTTTTGATTCAATCTCATTTACATATCTCCTTTTTTCGAATTTTGAAAATTAAAAATAAGAGAAGTTTGAAAAGGTTACTTCTAATTTTAATTTTATCAAGGGCTATTTTGTCTTTTGGACAAAATTTCATAAACAATGGGACTTTTGAATATGGTGGCCCCGGAGTTGGATTTTGGATAGACGGGCAAGGCTATAACCAACTTACCCCTCCCTATTCTGGCTCATCTTCTGCTGGTAATTATGCTTTTGTAACCAATCCTCAAACCATTAATAATCAGTTTTTTCTTTCATCCGGAGACCATACCTCAGGAACAGGTAAAATGATGGTTATAGATGGAAATAATACGGGTGGTCAACAACGCTTTTGGAAAGCTGGAAATAATGGCGGTGGTATTTGTAATTTAACTGTTGGTCAAGTCTATTGTTTTTCCTATTGGATAAGAACTGTTAGCAACTCCGTTTCTGGAAATGGCGAATTAGCTGATATCGGCGTATCATTTAATAATGCAAGCAATGTTTCTCTTGATTTTGGGACTACCATTGCACCAATTCCAAACTTTGGTTGGCTACAAGTGCGTTATTTATTTACAGCCACTAATTCGTGTGTAAATATTGAAATGTATAATAACAATACAAATCCCATCGGGAATGATTTTGCAATAGACGACATTCAATTGACCCCAAATAATATTCCTCTAAGTTTTACTTATTCTGTAACACAACCTAACTGCGAAGATCCAAATTCAGGATTAATTGTTATTTATCCAACCGGTGGTGTAGAACCATACATCTTTAGAATTATTGGTCCTCAGCCAATTCCAATCACAAACAATACGGGAATTTTCCAGTTTGTAGAACCGGGAAATTACACAATCGGATTAATGGATGCGGCTGGAACAATTGACTCGGTTCAAAATGTGGAGGTTACCAGTATTTCAAATTTAACCATTTCGCCGAGTGATACTACTATTTGCCCAGGTTCACAACTTACTTTAAGTGCAGCAGGTGGAAATGGTTCTTTTTCTTGGAATTCAAATAATCCATTAGAAACAGGATTCCCCGTAACCTCAAATACCATTTCCGTTAGTCCAACAATTAATACCATTTACGAAGTTAGTTCAGCAGTTAATAATTCCAATCTCATTTTTAATGGAGATTTTCAACAAGGGAATTTAGGATTTTCTACAGAGTATACTTTTTATTCACCATCAAATCCTACAGGCGCTCAACGAGCATATGGTATATTGACTAATCCAAACAATTGGTATCCAGCTTTTGCAAGTTGCATCGATCACACCTCTGGAAATGGAACAGGAAAAATGATGGTACTAGATGGTTCAACTTATAACCTTGGAAATGATCCGTTTTGGTGTCAACTAGTCGCTGTTGAACCAAATAAAGACTATTTATTTTCCTATTGGGCAACAAGTCTCACCAATTCAAATACGGCCAACATCCAAGTTCGAATTAATGGTGTATCAATTGGAAATGCTTTTGTTCCGACTCAAAATTGTACTTGGGGACAAGTCTCATATGTTTGGAATTCCGGAAATAATTTAACTGCTGAAATTTGTTTGGTTGACATGATATTTGAGGGTCCTGGCAACGACTTTGCCGTTGACGATATCACGCTAAAATCCCAAAATAATTGTACCAAAGAAGTGCAAGTGACAATGGCAAACAACAATCCAGATTATGGTATAAACTATCCTTTATATGGTTGCACTAACGATGGTACAATTAACCCTATTATTGGATCAAATCATATTTCAGGAGGCGTATTTAATTCCATTCAAACAGGACTAAATATCAATCCAATAACAGGTGCAATCACCACTCAAAATTCCAATTCCGGATTCTATCAAATCACATACACAGCAGAAGTATGCGGAAGTTTCATCCCAGATACGTTTGATTTACAACTTATGCCAGTTCCAAATTTGGTTGAACTGAGCGGAGGAACTTTCAATTGTCAAAATCAATCTTTTAATCCAGTAGTTCTAACAGCAACCGGAACCCCTAATTTTACTGCATATTACACAATTAATGACAGCATTTTCTCCATTTCATCCTCCTCCAATCAAATTATTTTAGGGACTAATTCTGGTGTTTATCAATTAGATTCTATTTCTGATCTCTATTGTACTAATTCCACTTCGGGGACGATTACGATTGATTCAGCCTTAGTGCCTGAAACTCCGATTATTCTCGGAGATTCTGTATTTTGTTACAATTCAACTATTTCTCCACTTTCAGTTACAAATGTTTCCGAAGGAATCAGATGGTATGGGGACTCAGAGTTAACACAATTTCTTGGCTCTAATCTTGAGTTATTGCCAAATAATCAAGTTTCGCAGACTTATTTCGCCACACAGACAATAAATGGATGTGAAGGAGAAGCCGCAAGTTTCACTATTACAATTAATCCGTGTGATTTGATTATTCCTTCAGCTTTCACGCCGAATAATGATGGCGACAATGACTTTTGGAATATTAGTAAACTTGATATCCAATATCCGGAAAATACAGTTTGGATTTACAATCGGTGGGGAGAGCCTATTTACGAATCTATAACTGGAAAATACGCCGACAAACCGTGGGACGGAAAATATAAAGAAGCACTATTGCCAGTGGGAACCTATTATTATGTCATTCAGCTAACAAAAGACAATTCAATTGAACCACTTAATGGAATTGTAACCTTAATCCTAAAAAAATGAAAAATAAACTAATCACTTTATTTTTTTGTGGATTATCTATTTTGGTAAAAGCACAACAATTACCACAGTTCACTCAATTTGCTCAAAATCAAGCTTTATTAAACCCCGCTTTTATAGGAACCAATGAGGATAAAGAAATAATCTTGGGTGGTCGATGGCAAATGCTTGGATTTGGCAATGAACCTCGCACTGCTTTCGGACTTTACTCACAACAACTTAAAACCAAAGAGAAAGAATTAATAAACCCATCTTTACCCATAAGCCGAGAAATTCCAGAGATTGAAAAAGAGGACAAAAGAAGTCTAACTCAGGCATTTGGTGCAAATGTTGGAATTGACAAATATGGTGCATTTGGAACATTCGAACTCAATGGACTTTATGCTATTCACTACAAATTAACTAAAAAACTAAAACTTTCTGGTGGAGCTAAGCTCGGTTTTTCAAATAATTCATTCGATCCTTCTAAAGCAATTGTGGCAAATTTAAACGATCCAACATTGGCTTATCAGGGTGGAGATTTAGAATATGACGAATTCATAAGCAGTAGAACTAATAATGTGAGACTCAATCTAGGTGTAGGAGGAGCCGTTCATTATGCTGACTTTTTTGTTGCAGCAGCGGTTAATAATATAACGGAGGACTTAATTGAAATAGGTACAAGTCAAGTGAATTTTCAGCCGACACCACACTTGTTTTTATCGACTGGTTACAACTATTCAATCGGACAAACTTTGTCTATAAACACAACACTGCTTCTTAAAAAAATGAGTCCAGCACCACTATCCACCGAGTTATCCATAGTCGCGAACTTTGACGAAAATTTATTCGGTGGTTTGATTTATCGCCACAAATCAGCGATTGGTATAACTGGAGGGTTCAATATAAATGATAAATTTCGACTGGGTTACTCGGTAGATCTTTCAATAAATAAGTTGAGATATGCCAGTAACGGAGGGCACGAGTTAATCTTACGCTATCGTTTTTAAAAAATGAAATTAAACACACTAGTTGCTTTTATAGTATTCATCAACTTCAGTTATTGGGGGCAGATAAGTCGATTTTCTGAACCAAAAAGATTACCCATAACAATAAATAGCTCAGCGGAAGAAAGCACTCCAATTTTGTCAACAAATGGCAAGGAACTCTATTTCATAAGAACATTTGATCAAGAAAATCAGGGCGGTGTTAATGATCAAGATATTTGGAAATCTAAAAAAAATGACAAAGGTGAATGGAGTCAATGTGAAAATGTTTCTGACTTTAATAATGAATTGAACAATGGGCTTCTATCATTTTCAAACGATGGGAAAATTGCCTACCTTTTGAATTCTTACGGAGGTAAAACAAATCAATTAAAAGGAATTGCCTACTCAACACTAGATCAAAATGGTAATTGGAAAAAACCTATCTCATTGGAACTGGCTTTAAATGATTTTGAGAGTTCATCATTTGGATTTTCTATTTCGGCAGACCAAAAAACAATTGTTATTTCTGCTAAAATGAAAAATAGTACAAGCGGAATGGATTTATTCCTTTCAGAAAAGTCATCAGGGACATGGTCAAAACTAGAAAAATTAGAGATAAATACTACGAAAAATGAAATTTCTCCTTTTCTTTCTGAAAACGGTGACACCCTCTATTTTTCCAGTAACGGGCTACAAGGTATCGGTAGTTATGATATATTCTATTCAACTAGAAATAGGAGCTTGTTTAATTGGAGTAATCCAATAAATATGGGTAATGTGATTAACTCTCCGGATTTTGACGCTTATCTCTTTCGAAAAGGTAATCAACTATTTTGGTCCAGTAACCGCGGAGCTTCAGATGCTGACATTTATTTCGCTGAAGAAAAGGCTCCACCGAAATTAACTGTCAATGTTGCTAAAAAAGATGTGTCAAAATTCAATGGAACCGATGGAGAAATTGATTTAACAATTGTATCGGGAAGTGCTCCCTACGAGTATAAATGGTCAAATGGAGGTTTCGTAGAAGATCTTTTTAAACTACGGAAAGGTGTATATGAGGTAGAAATAACAGATGCAACTGGGCAGAAGCTAAACAAAACAATTGAAATATTTGAACCTCAACCTGAACTAAGAGCTTACTTCCGTTTACCAGAGGTGCGATTCGAATTTGATTCTTGGAATTTATCAAGCACGAAAGATTTCGATTCCCTAAATTTAATTGCCGATTTGCTTAATAAAAACCCAGGTGTGATTATCGAGTTAATTTCTCATACTGACTCACGAGGAGATGAAAAATCAAATATGAAACTATCTGAAAACAGAGCTAAAGCTGTTTATACCTATTTAGTCGAAAAACAAGGAATAGACCCAAGAAGAATGATTCCAATTGGCAAAGGGGAAACAGAGCCTGTGCGATATATTGATCCTTCTACTAATCAATACTTAACATTAACAGAATCCTACATCGACACATTTAAAAACTCTGATTTGAATAAGTTTGAACAATTACACCAACAAAACAGAAGATTGGAAGGAAGAATCATTTCATTTGATTTTAATCCAAATACGGCTCCAATTGCACCAAAAGAGTATTTACTTCAGCCAAGATAAATGGAATTAATCAACCTTATCTTTCGTTTGGGCGTTTTGTTTTCAATTTATGGATTCTTGTGGTTTTTTATTGATTTAATTCTTAAAATGCTAGTTGGTGGAAGAACGAGAACAATCGTTGAAGTTTACCTCATAAAATCAATAAAATATTTGTTCCTAGTGAATGTCACCTTTCTATTTTGCTTAGACATAACCCAGCAGGATGTGACATTAAAAAATCTCTTGCCATCAGCCATAATTTTACTGATGTATTTCATTGGGAAGTTTCAACAAAAACAAAAGCAAATGAGACTTATGGGTTCATTTGGTAATGCCTCTTTAAATGAAGGATTTAACATCCGTGCGGAAATGGTCTTGATTGCTGCTTCAATTTTACTTTTCATCTCATTTCTTTATTTTCCACAATATGCATCAAATGGCGTTGCAAATTGGTTTCGTGAAAGTATCATCGATCTTGAAACAACAGTTCTAATCGGATTCATTTTCAAAATAATTGGATTTTTCTTTCTAATCGGAATGATCATTAAAATGGTAAATGCACTTATTTATATTTTATCCGGTCAACCATTTATTGATATACAAACATCTATTAATTCAGGAAAGGAAAAACGTAAATCGAATGACTTCGATGATTTTGAAGAGGTTGAATAATGTGACCTAAATCAGTTTTTTAATTGGATTGTAATCAGTTATTTTCGAACTTATTATCATTTTTATTCCTTGGTTTCATTGAGATCTTTGAAGAAAAAAGAGAACAATGGAAACAACTGTCACTAATGAATTAGAATTCAATCGTTTTGGATTCATTTCCGCAATCATTTTAATCGTAGGATGCCTTGGAGGTCTTACCGTCGGAATGGGTGCAATTGAAAATACAATGGCTTTAATCGCCGTGCTGATACCAACTATGATCACGTTGAGTTTTTTACTTGCTGTTGCACCGATGCGTTGGATTATGATTTCCGCAACAACTAGTGTTGTATTGGATTTAATTCTTCTGACTTATTATATTTTGGTTTAACTCGTTTTAATTGCGATCGAATTAACTGTGGAAAAGTCTTAATATCCTAAAGTCCTGCTTTCTATAAAAGTAAAAGTTAAGAGTTAAAAACGAAATTGCTATTTGATGAATTGCGAGTTCAATAATTGCGAACAAGTCTTAATATCCTAATGTCCTATTGTCTTTATAAGCATTCCATCATCTGTCAACCAATTCACTTCAAACACTTAAAATAATCAAAAGGCTCGTGACATTCATTGCATTGATAATGAGCCTTGCAGGCAGTGCTTCCAAATTGACTGACCATTCTTGTGTTTCTAGAATTGCATTTTGGACAAGGGACGATAGTTGGTGCCGCAAACAATACGCTTTTATCCACTTCATGCTCAGGTGGAGCAATTCCGTATTCACGAAGTTTAAATTTACCTTTATCCGATAACCAATCTGTTGTCCATGCTGGAGAAAGAACTGTTCGAACTTTAACAGTTTCTAGTCCTTTTTCCTTTAATTTTGCTTTGATGTCATCCTCCATCACTTGCATAGCAGGGCAACCACTATAGGTTGGCGTAATTGTTATAACCCACGAATTTTCTTCGAAAGATGCATCGCGAACAACACCTAAATCAACAACGGAGAGAACAGGAATTTCAGGATCACTGACCTCTTCTAACCATTCCCATATTTGATCTTTGGTTACCATTCCATATTTGGATAGGCGCGCTGCATGTATTGCAAATCGGATAAAATATAACCCATATGCTCAGAATGACGTCCTTTTCTTCCCCCTTCAAATTTCCAATTGTTGGTTGGAATTGAAATTGTGGCTTCGGTAAAAATCGATTTTACAGTTTGCTCCCATGTTGTGCGCAAATCAGATAAATCAGGTAAAATTCCGGATTTAGTCAACTCTTCATCTACAGAATCAGTAAAGAAAATTTCATCAGCATAACGCCAAAGGTTATCCAACGCTTTTTGAATTCGCTCGTGTGACTCTTCTGTTCCGTCACCAAGGCGAATGACCCATTCAGATGTATGTCTCAAATGGTATTTTGTTTCTTTCAAAGACTTTTCAGCAATAGCGGATAGCTGAGCATCTTTGGAATTTATCAAACGCTCAAACAAGGGTTTTCTATATGCATCGAATAAAAACTGACGCATGATCGTATCCGCGAAATCGCCATTAGGTTGTTCAACCAATAACAAATTTGAATACTGATTTTCGAAGCGTAAAAATGCCAATTTATCACCATCTCTTCCTGCTCCCTCAACCTCACCTGCGTAATTTAAAATACTTGTCGCCTGACCAATCAAATCTAAGGCGATATTTGTCAATGCGATATCTTCCTCTAGAATTGGTCCGTGACCACACCATTCTCCTAAACGTTGACCGAGAATGAGGCTGTCGTCTCCTAATCTCAACAAATAACGAAATAAAGCTTCGTTCTTCATGTTACATGTGTTTTACACCATCCGGAACTTCATAAAAAGTTGGATGACGGTATATTTTCGTGTCAGATGGCTCAAAAAATTCGTCAGAATCAGCTGGATCGTTGGCATGAACATAATTTGATTCTACCACCCATATACTAATTCCCTCAGATCTTCTTGTATAAACGTCTCTGGCATTCTCCAATGCCATGGTCGCGTCTGCAGCTCTCAAGCTACCAACATGTTTGTGACTCAAACCTTGCTTGCTTCGAATAAAAACCTCCCAAAGTGGCCATTCAGTTGCTGACATATGAACTATTTTTTAAATGATTAGGCTGATTTTCTCATTGCGCGCTTCGAAGCAAAGGCATTCGCCGCCTCTCGAACCCAAGCTCCTTCTTCTTTCGCTTTTCTTCTTGCCTCAATTCGCTCTTTGTTACATGGACCATTTCCAGCTAAAACTTGGTAAAATTCATCCCAGTTTATCGGTGAAAAATCATAATGACCGCGTTCTTCGTTCCATTTTAAATTTTCATCCGGAATTTTTAGGCCAAGAATTTCTGCTTGTGGAACAGTTGCATCTACGAAATTTTGTCTCAATTCATCATTCGTGAAACGCTTGATTTTCCATTTCATGGATTGAGCTGAATGCGGAGAATCGGCATCGCTCGGACCAAACATCATCAATGACGGCCACCAAAAACGATTTAACGCATCTTGCGCCATTTCTTTTTGTTCAGGGGAACCTTTGGCTAAAACCATCAGTGATTCATATCCTTGTCTCTGATGAAACGATTCTTCCTTGCAAATTTTAACCATGGCCCGCGCGTATGGTCCATAGGAAGCTCTGCAAAGCGCAACTTGATTTAAAATTGCAGCTCCATCCACTAACCAACCGATTGCGCCAATATCAGCCCAAGTCAAGGCAGGATAATTAAAAATTGAAGAGTATTTTGCTTTTCCATTGTGCATGTCATCAATTGTTGACTCACGATCTGCTCCTAAAGTTTCAGTAGCACTATACAAATACAAACCATGACCAGCTTCATCCTGAACTTTTGCCAATAAAACGGCTTTTCTTCTGAGGTTTGGAGCACGTGTAATCCAATTTCCTTCAGGCAACATTCCAACAACTTCAGAATGTGCATGTTGAGAGATTTGACGGATTAAGGTCTTTCTATAAGCATCAGGCATCCAATCATTCGGTTCGATCTTAATCTCTCGATCAATTTTATCTTGAAACCGCGCTTCAAGTTCTGAGATAGATAATTCTTTCATGCGATAAAGATTATTTCACAAATATAACAAATTCAAGCTCATTTCAAATATGACGATTATCATAAAAGAATACGACTTTAACAACATAAATCGTGTTCATTTGTTTATCTTTGACCGCCAAAAAACTGTAAATGACACCACGTTTTCATTCATTAAAAATATCGGATGTTCGAAAAGAAACGGCGGATTGTGTTTCGATTGCCTTCGATGTTCCGAACGATTTAAAATCGCATTACCAATTTCTTGCAGGACAATATTTAACTTTAAAAACTACGATTGACGGAGAGGAAGTTCGACGATCCTACTCATTATGCTCTGCGCCCTTTGAAAATGAATGGCGAGTTGCTATAAAACAAGTTGAAAATGGAAAATTCTCAACTTTCGCTAACGGGAACTTGATTGAGGGAGATGTGATGGACGTGATGACTCCAATGGGGAATTTTGCGTTGAAAAATGACGTTAACCACAAAAAATCCTATGCACTTTTCGCAGCGGGTAGCGGTGTGACTCCTATCCTTTCCATCGCCAAAGAAATTTTGAATAGTGAACCGAATAGCATCATTACCTTATTTTATGGTAATAAGGGATTCAATGATGTGATTTTTCGAGAAGAACTTGAAGATTTAAAAAATCGCAATTTGACACGATTAAGTGTGGTTCATGTTTTTTCAAGAGAAAGTTTAGGGAATAAACTTCAAAAAGGGAGAATTGACAAATCGAAAACCATTGATTTATACAATGCATTCCTAAAAAACATTTCAGTTGACGAAGCTTTTATTTGCGGCCCTGAACAAATGATTCTAGGCGTTAAAGAAGCTCTAACAGAACTTGGCGTCGATTCTTCGAAAGTTCATTTTGAACTATTTACAAGTGGGAATATTGCAGCAAAGAAAAAAGAAACCTCAGGAGTTGAGTTACCATCATTTGAATCTAAAGTTGAAGTTATTTTAGATGATGAGTCATTTGAATTTGATTTGGATTCTAACGGAATGACAATACTCGATGCGGCTCAAAAAGCAGGTGGAGATTTACCTTATGCCTGTAAGGGTGGGGTTTGTTGCACATGTAAAGCAAAAGTATTGGAAGGCACCGTTCGAATGGTAATCAATTACGCATTAACCCCGGAGGAAGTCAAATCCGGATACATTTTAACCTGTCAAGCGCATCCAACTTCTGAAAAAGTGGTTGTATCGTTCGATGAATAAATTTTAAAAATGGGTTTATTTGATATTTTCAAGAAAAAGGAGAAAGAAACATCAAAGCGTGGATTTCATGAATTGAAAGTTTCCGAGATAAAAAGATTGAATGAAAATTCTGTGATGGTTTCATTGGATGTTCCTTCTGAATTGAAAGAACATTTTCAGTTTATTCCAGGTCAGTATTTAAACTTTGAAATTGAAATTAAAGGAAAAAAACTTCGGAGGTCATATTCCATTTGCTCAGGACCTAATGAATCCTTATCAGTTGCAATAAAGGCTATTGAAAATGGAGTTGTTTCAAATTGGTTCAATCAAGAACTGAAAGTTGGAGACATACTTCACGTCGCTGCCCCAGAAGGAAATTTCACCTTGAATTCCGAATATAAAAATATTGTTGCGATAGCTGCAGGAAGTGGAATCACACCCATCATGTCAATTTCAAAAGCATTGAAAGATGGTAGTGTCCAATTGTTTTTTGGAAATCGATCAAAATCAGACGCTATCTTTTTGTCAGAAATTCAAGCGATGTCGAATGTCAGATTCACCGGATTTTTAAGTCAAGAAGAAGCGGAAGGATTTCACAAAGGCCGAATTGACAGAGCAAATTTCACAGAAATAATCAAATCTGACCTAAACATTCTGAAAGCAGATGCTTTCTTTATTTGTGGTCCAGAGGGAATGATTCACGATGTAAAAGAAACGTTGAAATTATTCGGAATAAATGATAAAAAAATAAAGTTTGAATTATTTACAGCTCCAACAATTTCTGAACAAAGCCAAGAAATAGATTTCAAAGGAACAAGTGAAGTGACGGTCATTTTGGACCACGAACAATTAACTTTTGAAATGAAACCGGGAAATGCAACCATTCTCGACTTAGTAGAAAAAAATGGAATGGACGCACCCTATTCTTGCCGTGGAGGTGTTTGTTGTTCGTGTAAAGCGAAAGTTTTGGAGGGAAAAGCGACTATGCGCGTTAATTACTCATTAACGGATGAGGAAGTAAGCCAAGGTTACATTTTGACTTGTCAAGCTCAACCAAATTCAGAAAAACTAACGGTTAGTTACGATGAGTAAAACGGTTGTTGTAGTCGGTGCAAGTCGCGGAATTGGTAAAGCTGTTGTTGAATTATTTGCAACCAACTCAAGCTATAAAGTTTTTGCATTAGCTAGAAATAAAGAACGATTAATTTCCAATTTCAAGGGATTTCCAAATGTTGTTTGTGGCGCTTTCGATTTGTCAAGTTCTATTGCCGGACAACTTGCTGAAATATTTGAAGAAACTGATAAAATTGATATTTTAATCAACAACGCGGGATATCTAGTAAACAAACCTTTCGAAACATTAACTCACGAAGATTTTCATCAATCGTATCAAGTAAACGTTATTGGTGTGATGGAAACGGTGCAGTATTTTGTTCCGAAAATGAATACCGAAAAGTCTCACATTGTAAACATTAGTTCCATGGGTGGTTTTCAAGGTTCTTTGAAATTTGCAGGACTTGCAGCCTACTCTACATCGAAAGCAGCGCTATGCAGTTTCACGGAGCTTTTTGCCGAAGAGTATAAAAACACGCAAATAAAGATGAATTGTCTTTGCTTAGGTGCGGTTCAAACGGAAATGTTAGAGGAAGCTTTTCCGGGATATAATGCTCCAACTACACCAGTCGAAATGGCAAAATTCATTGTCAATTTCGCTGAAGTAAATGGGGACTTTATCAATGGTAAAATCATCCCTGTATCCTCTTCGAATCCGTAGTTTTTTATTTTACGGTAATTTCGTAACTTAGCTGTCCAAAAATGATTTCTGTGCGAAAACTCCTTGTTGTCGGAATTTATTTTATCTCCTTTAATTTGGTTCATGGTCAGGATATACATTGGTCGCAGTTCAATGATAATCAACTTTTTCAAAATCCTGGAAATGCTGGTCATTTTGATGGTGATTATAGATTTATTGGGAACTTTCGAGATCAATGGCGAAGTGTTACAATACCTTACAATACTTTTTCAATGTCTGCAGACGCCAAAGTGAAAAAATGGGGATTTGGAATATTGATGTTTCACGATCAAGCCGGAGATGGAACTTTCAAGACAATCGAAACACAAGGTAACGTTTCAAGAGCATTTAAACTCACGAAGGACTCCACCCATGTTATTCGACCAGGAATCAATTTTGGCATGAATCACAGACAATTGAATTGGAAAAACCTCTATTTTGACAATCAATATAATGGATATTACTTCGATCAAAGTTTACCTACAAATGAAAACTATCAAACAGATCGCAAGACGAATTTCTCACTCGGAACGGGTTTCATTTATGAATGGAGACAATCAAATAGAGTAAAAGTAACAGCTGGTTTTGGAGCATATAATTTAAATCAACCTAATCAAGGTTTCTATAATTTGGAAATCAAACGTGACATCAGATACAATAGTTTTGTTAAAGGAACCTTTATGTTGAATGAAAATTGGGATTTGATACCAAGTATTCAATATTCTCAACAAGGTGTTTATCGTGAATTGATTTTTGGATCCTCCGGAAGATATTATTTGAGATCATCAAAAGGGATCTATCGTGCCTTTTATTTAGGAGCTTGGTACAGAACCAAGGATGCTGGTTATCTGAGTTTAGGATATGACTACAAAGACTTATTCGTTGGTATAAGTTATGATATCAATTTTTCCAAATTAGTTCCCGCAAGTAACTATCGTGGAGGTCTTGAAATCGCCGTTCGATATATAATACGCAAATTCAAACCGAAAAATATCTTACACCGGGTATGCCCAGACTTTATCTAGCTCTTTTCGCTATTATTTTTTCAACCTTTACTATCGGGCAAGTAAATACAAAAAAACTTGTTGAATTCGCCGATAAACAGTTTAAAAAAGGGGATTACTATTATGCTATTGAATACTATGAAAAGGCGCTTAAACAAGACTCAACAAATCTCGAAATTCAATGGAAATATGCGGAGGTTCAGCGAGCATATAAAAATTATGTCGTAGCTGAGGAATTTTATGGGAATATTTTTGAGCGAGATGGTGTAAAAACCTATCCTTCATGCTTGATTCAGCTTGGACTAATGCAAAAGCAAAACGGTAAATATTCAAAAGCCCTAGAAACCTTTAAGCAAGCAAAACGCGAATATGAAGAAGATAAAACTGATTACCTTTATAAAAAAGCAGTTCAAGAAATAGAGGCAACAACTTGGGCTATAAAAAACTTCTCAGACACGATTCAACCTATGGTATCATTGCCAGAAACGGTTAATAGTGTCAACGCTGAATTTGGTCACACAATTCGTGATAATCAACTCATTTTCTCGTCACTAAGAGCCGATTCGGTAAATTCCTCTGAGGTTGTTTACGGTCAAACATATAAAACGCATCTTTATATCTCAAAAATTGAAAACGGGAATTTTAAAGAAAACCAACGTGTCCAAGAACTATTCAATCAAAAAATAAACGCTGGGAATGGTACTTTTTCGCTTGATGGGAAACGTTTTTATTTTAGTAGTTGTGATGATGAAGGCTATAATTACAAGTGTAAAATTGTCTATTCGAATTATGAAAATGGAAAATGGTCAAAGGTTGATACGTTAGGAAAAGACATAAATGAACCCGGAAAGAATTCAACGATGCCGAGTATTTCAAAGTTGGATGGAAAGGAAGTACTGTTTTTCGCCTCAGACAAAACAGGAACTAAAGGCGGTTTAGATATATGGATGGCGCAAATGAATGGTGTAAAAGCTGAAAATATTCAAAATATTTCTGAAATCAATACAGTAGAAAATGAAATTACCCCATGGCACGATAGCATAACCAACAAACTCTATTTTTCGTCATCTTGGCATTATGGATTTGGTGGACAAGATGTGTTTTACGCTTCATTTCCTTTTAAAACAATTAAAAATGCTGGTTTACCAATAAATAGTCCTGCAAATGATCAGTATTTTTTCTCTCACCGTGACACTATTTATGTTTCTTCTAATCGAATTGGTGCTAAGTACGCTAAAAATCCAACCTGTTGTAGTGACATTTTGGCTAAATACCCAAAATTTGAACCGCCAATAAAAATTGATTCATCTTCTATTACCACACTTATTAAAAAGAAGTTACCTGTTCGCTTGTATTTCAGAAATGATGAACCAGACGAAGACTCATGGGCAACTTCAACCAAGCAAAATTACTTAACAACCTATAATTTATACAAGAAGAATTATGAGCTCTATAAACGTGAGGTTGGTCAAGGATTAAATCTAGCTTCTGCCGAAAAGAAAAGACGTGATTTAGATGAATTCTTCAAAAATGAAGTTGATAAAGGAGCTAATGATTTAATTGAATTTACAGGACTTTTGCTTCAAGAACTCTCACAAGGATCGAAAATCGTAGTGTCAATAAAAGGCTTTGCAAGTCCTTTGGCTAAAACTGATTACAATGTAAACTTAACAAAAAGACGGATTTCTTCCTTGGTGAATTATTTCAATGAATACAATCATGGAGAGTTCAAACCTTACTTAAATGGAACTGCTAAAAATGGTGGTAAACTTATTTTAGAATATATTCCATTTGGTGAATTCAATGCGGACCAAACCACAAGTGATAAAGTTGATAAGAAAAATGAATCTGTATATTCGATGGAAGCAGGTATAGAAAGGAAATTACATATTGAAGAGGTGACTTTTGAGAAAAATAAAGAAACGTTTCCTCTTTTTGCAAAAGATTATGTATACAATGCAGGGGTTCTACAAAAAGTAAACTCCGTTTCAGGTACTTTCACCGTATTTAATAGATCGAATTCAACAGTAACATATAAAATCAAAAATTCTGATCCAAATCTCACTTTGAATCCCAATAAATTGACAATTGAACCCAATGGAAATTCAATTATCAGTTTTAAGCTTAATACAGCCGAAATAAGTGGATTTCA
Organism: uncultured Lishizhenia sp.; assembly: GCA_964534395.1. Taxonomy (GTDB): domain Bacteria; phylum Bacteroidota; class Bacteroidia; order Flavobacteriales_D; family Crocinitomicaceae; genus UBA952. The sequence continues at coordinate 4,695 of CAZHOW010000016.1, read as the reverse complement.
AAGAAATTCGTTCCAATTGGAAGTCATGGGTTTTGAAAATAAGCTTGAATTATTTATTACATCCGAAGTCAAGAAATAATTAATGTCTGAATCACAGCCCTTTAAACAAGTAAAGTCACGCCTTCAATTCATTGATATGGCCAGAAGTATCGCCATCATTTTGATGCTCGAAGGTCATTTTGTGGATACAACACTAGGTAAACAATACAGACGTCCCACAGATATTCAGCGATTTGCGGACTGGAATTATATCATCTTTGACATTTGGGAGTACATTCGGGGTTTTACATCACCAATGTTTCTGACAATTACCGGGGTTGTTTTTGTTTATCTTTTATTAGGCAATGAAAAAGAAACTTTCTTTAAGAATATTCGCGTAAAAAAAGGTTTCAAGAGAATAATTGAACTGCTCTTTTGGGGTTATTTGCTTCAAATTTATTCTTTCCATGTTTTACAATGTATTGCTATCGGAATCTTTATTATTCTCTCTTGTTACGGGTTATCTCGTGTGTTTAAATTCATTCCTATATGGCTGTTTTATCTTACAGTTGGAACACTTCTGTTTACCTTGTATATTCCGATGCAGAAACTTCCAATTCCTTGGCCACAAAATGCTCCACAATTCATACAAAACGTTATTCGAAATGAATCAAAATTTTCAATTTTTCCAATTATCCCGAACTTGGGTTTTACCATGTATGGTGCATTCATTGGAACAATGTTATATCGTTTTAAAAACAATGTCCTTACATACAAGTTTCAATTAACTCTTTTCATTTCCGGTATTTCCATTTTCTTTTTCTCAAATCCAATTTTGAACTTTATAAATAGATATTTATTATTTAATTCTTTTCCAAAACTTTATTCAATTGATTGGTTGTACGAGCGTGTTGGTATGTCGCTATTAATCCTAAGTGTGCTTTTATTAATCAACATAATTTTTGGCAATAGAAAGAATAATTTGTTCTTAAAGATGGGACAAAACACTTTAACAATTTTCATTATCCACTTTATGGTATTATACGGTAGTGTTATAGTTATTGGAATAAATGACTTTTTCAATCAAAAACATAACCCCCTAAATCCATGGCAAGCATTCTTTGGTGCCGTTTCATTTATTGGATTTCATGCCCTTCTGATTCAATACATTGATTTAATAAAAGAAAAGCTTCGATTCATATTGGAGCCCATAAGCAAATTTTGGGCAGCTATATACAAGATTTAAATCTTCCGATTTGTTTTCGAATTGTTCTTAGGCTTTGACTTTTTCTTAGGTTTAGGTGGTGGAGGGGTTTTAAAAATAGCTTTTCTATAGATTTCTCTGATTCCACATTTATCAAATACGAGTAATTTGACATAATATGTTCCTTCCTTTTTAAACTTGTATTGAATATTTGTTTTTTTTGAAACTATCTTGTTTTCAATAATCCAATGAAGAGAATCTGCTTCAGGAAAATTTGCGGTTGCTGTAATGAAAAATTCACCTTTTTTAGTACGCTCATAATCGAAGTCTAACGTATTTTTATTCAACTTAAAGGTATCTAGGTTTTTACTTATATACTTGAATGCAATATTTTGGATTTTAAAAGCAACACTACTATCTATTTTCGGATAATAAGAATTTACCGGACTAGATTTAAAAATAGATGAATAAAATCCGGAAGCAATCAAATATGAACCAATCAAGTTAGGATGTTGTCCATCTTCCTGATATATATCAACATTTGGATTATTTTTCCGAAAGGATTTCCAGACTTGACCAATAGGTACAATGCTTACGTTAAACAACTCTGAAAGATATTCATATCCTCGTTGAACACGATCTGACATATCTTCATAGCTCATTGTATCTGTGCCGTTTACAAAACCATTTTTATATCCCCAAGTCAAGAAAAGAAGTACATTCGTACAAGAATGATTGGTATAAACTGAATCAATAATTTGCTTAAAATAAGGCAAAGAAGCAGTGTCGATAACCTCCTTTTCATGCATTAACTCACGGCTAAAACCTTGAACAACAACATAGTCCCACTTTTGAGATCGTATAGCTTCAAACATTTCCGGCCGCTGACAATGCATTTTAAACGTATGATTACTTTTAGCATTCATTGAAACGTCAATCTTTATTCTTTTCGATTTAGCCAATTTTTCGAAAAGTTCTGGCATACCATTATAGTGCGTATAGCTATTTCCAATAAACAATATCTTCATTGGATTAATAGTTGATAGAATATCAGAACTCTGAGCAATTGACCTTGAAAATGTAAAAATTATCAAAAGGAAAATAATTGAAAAATTCCTATGACCCATAATTAATTACCTAAAATTTTCGATTGCAATTCTTTAAATTCATTTTCAGAGATAATTAATTTTGGATTCGAAAAATTCATATCAGATAATGAATTTATCGGAATAAGATGAATATGTGCATGCGGCACTTCTAAACCAATTACACTTACTCCTATTCGCTTGCAATCTATCTTTTTCTTTAATTTCTCTGCAACAGACTTCGAAAAAACCATCATTTTTCCTAATAGGTCATCGTTTAGATCGAACAAATAGTCTATTTCAACCTTTGGAATAACGAGCGTATGGCCTAAAACCAATGGATTAATGTCAAGGAAAGCTAGAAAATCTTCGTTCTCATCAATTTTATAGCACGGAATATCTCCTTTAATTATTTTTGAAAAAATGGTAGACATTAACGAGCAATTTCCAAAATCTCAAAATTGATTACCCCACCAGGTGTTTTAATTTCCACAATATCACCTTTTGATTTACCCAACAAACCTTTTCCTATTGGGGATGTTACTGATAATTTTTGCAATTTGAAATCAGCTTCATTTTCAGCTACTAACGTCAAATTCATTTCGGATCCATCGGAATGGTTTTTCAACTTTACCTTCGATAGAATATAAACTTTGGATGTGTCCATTCCGCTCTCATCAACTAAACGTGCATTGGCAATTATCGATTCAAGTTTTGAAATTTTCATCTCCAAAATCCCTTGAGCCTCTTTAGCCGCATCGTACTCAGCATTTTCTGATAAGTCTCCCTTATCCCTTGCTTCAGCTATTTGTTCAGAAATAGCAGGTCTTTGAACCGTTTTTAAATCATGTAATTCGTCTTTTAATTTTTGAAGACCTTCGGGTGTGTAATAACTTACTTGTGACATAAATCAAATTTTATAAAACGCAAACAAGAGAGCCACATGACTCTCTTGCTTTACAAATTTAATAAATTATTTTAAACTAATAGTTGCTCCGACTGTATGAATAATACCAAATACTCCCGCCATTCTTGCACAATACTCAAGACCAAGGGCACTTTTGTTTTTACCCACCAAAGCATCTATAGAAAATCCTGCTGAAGGACCGACTAGCGCATTTGATCTATTTTCAACATTCAAAATGTTTTTTTCGTAAGCATATCCAGCTCTGAAATTAAATGCCATATTCTCATTAGTCATTGTATAATCTAAACCTATACGATATTGGTCATTCATAAAGGAATTCGCAGTGAATCCCAATGAAACGTTTAATTTATTTTGTTCATTAAAAATGAAATCGTACGATCCACCAATAGATAACAATGAAGGTAATTCAAAAGTAGCTGAACGTTGCTCCAATGAGGCGATATATTCGGTAGACACATAGGAAACTTGTTGAGACAATCCATCACCTTTAAATCGCATTACAGGACCAACATTTTTCAAAGCTATTCCGAACTTAATTTGATCATTTTCACCAGCTACATATCGGATTCCAGCATCTAAAGCGACTCCATTCGCTCGTAAATTTGAAATACTTTGAGAAATAACCTTAAAATTGACACCTCCATAAATACTTTTTGAAAATGCCTTTGCATACCCCACATTGAACACATTGGCACGTGGAGAAAAGAAACCAATATTACCTTCAGGGTTCGCAACCGTGGTTATTGGTATATCACCAAAATTCATGGATTGAACACTTACAGCAATTGCACTCGATTCCGAAACTCTTTGAGCAATACCAGCTGAGTTCAAGCCTATTCCAGCGCTACCTAACCAATTTGAATAATTAAATTTAATCTGTGTTTTATCTGTAAAAGCTAAACCGGCAATGTTCATGTATGTTGCTTCAAGGCCATTTGTGTTTGCATATGCCGCATCTGCCAAAGCAGAACTTCTTGCCCAAGGATTCACTAACAAATGAGAGGCACCCGCAGAACCTACACGATCCTCATTTCCAGCAAAAACATTCATTGCTGCGAATAAAGCAAGAGTTATCGAAAAATTACTTTTAATTCTTTTCATAAACAATCTTATTAAATACCTTGTAAATCAACTTGTCTCATTCCTCCAAAGAATTTAAGAACTTTAGTTCCTACTCCTGGTACCTCGACATAAATTAAATAAACATCTCCAGCTACAGGTATTGCCTTGTGGTTTGTCAAATCCCAATCCAAAGAAGTCACCTCACTATCTTTTTTAAATGTCCGAACTAATTTACCACTAGTTGTATAAATGCTTACAGTACATTTTTCAGGTAGGTTGGTTATTTTAACACGTGTATCCAATCTCGATCTTTCGTATTCAGAAAAAGCATAATATGGATTCGGTACAACATTAATCATATCCAAGGCCTCTTGCAAAGCATCAGTTGCACCAAGCTCCGTTGCGATTTCATCCATTGACCAAGCATACATCGGTCG
>CAZHOW010000015.1:80809-80889 GCA_964534395.1 uncultured Lishizhenia sp. | reverse complement strand
CTGTGCTAATGCAACAGCGACATTACTATTAACAGTAACATCAGCCCCGACAGCAGGCACGTTATCAGGCACACAAACGA
>CAZHOW010000015.1:0-80709 GCA_964534395.1 uncultured Lishizhenia sp. | reverse complement strand
CTGTGCTAATGCAACAGCGACATTACTATTAACAGTAACATCAGCCCCGACAGCATCTATATCGGGAACATTAACAATCTGTTCTGGTCAAAGTACTACCTTAACGGCAAGTGGAGGAACGAGTTATGGATGGTCATCAGGTTTAGGTAATACTGCTACCAGCTCAGCGATTACAACAGCAGGAACATATACAGTAACGGTAACAGACGGAAATGGTTGTACGGATACAGAAAGTGCAACGGTAGTAGTAAATCCAGTTATCACCTCATCCTTCACTCAAGTTGGAGAAATTTGTTCAGGAGGATCATTTAGTTTACCTAGCCAATCTAATGAGGGGATAACAGGAACTTGGTCACCTTCTATAAATACAAATTCAACTACCAATTATGTGTTTACACCAGCAATTGGACAATGTGCAACATCAGCGTCAATGACTGTATCTGTGACACAAACAATCAATCCACAGTTTTCTCAGATTTCACCTATATGCTCAGGAGATTTATTATCGAATCTCCCAACAATTTCAAATAATGGCATTTCGGGAACATGGTCTCCAGCTATAAATAATACTGCTACAACAACCTATACTTTTACCCCAAGTCCTCTTCCAGGACCTGATTGTGATCAAGCAGTTTTAATTTGCAATCCAAATCAAACAATTACGGTATCAAGTTTAAACGGAGCAGGAAATAATGATGAAGAACCTGAGTCTGGAAGTTGTTTGGATGTACCAGGCCCTAATGAGCAAAATTCTGCTTGGTTTATTTTCAATGCTGCTAACTCTGGCAACCTAACATTTGATATAATACCCAATTTACCTAACGATGATATAGATTTCATACTTTATCAGCTATCTTCAGATAATCCTTGTGGTCCTAGAACAATAATTCGATGTAATTCTGCGTCTTGTTTGAATACATTTGGAAGCACTGGGTTAAGTATGACTGATACGGATCTTACAGAGAATCCAAATTGTGATCCAGGTGAAAATGCTTATTGCCAATTTGTTCAGACAACACCAGGAGCCAAATATGCTTTGCTTATTAATAATTGTAATACCAATCAAGGTTTTACGCTTCAATTTAATAATGGTATTCCTAACCCTGTTTCATTCGGGCAAGCCAATTCATCAAGTAGTTTCTACAATGCAACAAATTGTATTGGACAATGTGCAACTACGACATCCATGACAATTACAGTGAATCCTGAGTTTAATTTAGTGATCGATACAGCTTTCTGTTCAAATATTTTACCAGTAATTTGGAATGGTCAATCAATTAATGGACCTGGAAATTATACAGCAAATTTATTATCTACAAACGGATGTGATTCTGTTGTAACATTGAACGTATTAATTAATACAATATCAGCAAGTACAACACAAACCAACGTGTTATGTTATGGTAATACAACAGGCTCAATAGATTTAACTGTGTTAGGAGGCACATCACCATATTCGTATTCATGGAATACGACCCCAGTTCAAACCACACAGGATTTATCGAACTTACTGGCAGGAAGCTACACGGTAACAATTACGGATGATAATGGTTGTAGTACAACTGCAAGTGCAACGCTAAGTCAACCTGTATCAGGAATGGTAGCAAGTACGACACAAGTGAATGTTTTGTGTAATGGCAACTCAACAGGCTCGATTGATTTAACAGTAACAGGCGGCACAGGAACATATACATATTCCTGGAACACAACCCCAGTTCAGACGAACGAGGATCTTACAAATCTACAAGCAGGCACTTATACAGTAACGGTAACCGATCAGAGCAATTGTACAACAACAGCTACGGCAGTGATAACAGAGCCAACGGCACCATTATCAGCAAGTACAACACAAACCAACGTGTTATGTAATGGCAATACAACGGGTTCAATCGATTTAACGGTAACAGGAGGAACATCACCCTATACGTATTCCTGGAACACGACACCAGTGCAAACAACCCAAGATCTATCGACCCTTGGAGCGGGAAGTTATATAGCAACTATTACCGATGATAATGGCTGTAGCTCAACTGCAAGTGCGACGATAACAGAGCCGGGATCACTTACGGCCACATTAGATAGTCAAATAAATGTTACTTGTTTTGGAGGAAATAACGGATCGGTTTCCATAACACCACTAGGAGGTGTTGCGCCCTATACAATTTCCCCAAGTCAAATCAATATATCAGCAGGAAATTATATTTTTACAGTTACTGATGATAATGGATGTCAATTTCCAGTCAATGCTCAAATAACTGAACCACAAGCAGATTTATCAGTTTCTTTATCAAGTCAAACAAACGTTAGCTGCAACGGACTCTCTGATGGTTCTGTAGCATTGTTAATATCAGGAGGGACATCACCCTACACTACAACACCAGTAACTAATAATTTAGCAACTGGGAATTATACTTTTACGGTTACTGATAATAACGGTTGTGCAGCTTCAGTTTCTTCTTTAATTACTGAGCCTTCTGTTTTAGATGCCCAAGCAAATAGTACAATAATTACCTTTAGTGGTGGGACTTCGACTGTCACTGTCACAGCATCAGGTGGAACTTTACCTTACACTGGCACAGGTACATTTGTTGTAACAGCGGGTACTTACTCATACACGGTAACCGATGCAAATGGATGCTCAGATGTAGTTTCTGTAACCATTACCGAACCATTACCATTAACTGCAAATTCAATAGCGACGACCATACTTTGTAATGGTGGGACCTCTCAGATTACTGTTACAGGAAATGGTGGAATAGCTCCATATTCTGGAACTGGTGTCTACACTGAATCAGCAGGAACATATACCTATATAATTACAGATTTTTATGGTAATACAGCAAATACTACAATTGTCATTTCTGAACCAGCTCCACTTAATTCAACATCTACTGCTACCCCAATTTTATGTAATGGAGATTTATCAACCATAACAGTAAGTGCTTCAGGTGGAGTTTCACCCTACTCAGGAATTGGAATTTTTAATGAATTAGCAGGTTCGTATACCTACAACATTTCTGATAATAATGGATGCCCGACTCAAACTACTATCAATATTAATGAACCAAGTCAAATCACTGCAACTGCATCTATTGTTGATGTATTATGTAATAATGGATTTGGAAGTATTGATTTAACTGTATCAGGTGGTGTTGGCTCATATAATGTAGTATGGAATAATACAATTAATTCGGAGGATCTAACAAATTTAGCTGCAGGTACTTATACAGCTGTCGTCACAGATCAAAACAATTGTCAGGAATCATTTCCTTACTCTGTTATAAATTCTTTTGCAGCAACACCTGTTTTGATAAACAATGACGGAACAACTCTATTGACATGCACAACTACAAACATTGATTATACAGTAAGTAATGTCTTAACATCTTCTTGGAATGGTGGGTTGACTCCGAATGCTACAACTAATTCCTTTGATAGCCCTGGTCAATACATTTTAAATGCCACAGACGGTAATTCTTGCCCGGTTCAATTTACAATAAATATAACTCAAGATATTAATCCACCATCGACCTCAATAGTAAACCTCACAAATACCTCAATACTTACATGTATTAATCCAATAATTAATATTCAAGCAGCTGGAGGGGTTTCTTATCAATGGTCTAATGGACTTGGGTCTAATGCCAATCAATCGTTAACACAGGCAGGAACTTATACAGTCACCGTTACAGGCGCAAATGGTTGTACCTCTTTGGAATCAATAACCTTAACGAGCAATCAGACTTTGCCTACTGCGATCATCACCAATAATACTGGTTCAACTAATTTACATTGTAATCAAACACAAATAAACGTAACTGCTTCAGGTGGATTATCTTATCAATGGAGCAATGGGTTAGGTTCAAATCCGACAGTAAATTTAACTTCAGCTGGCACATATACAGTTACCGTAACGGCATCTAACGGATGTACTGATACCGAATCTATCACCATTAATCAAGTTGCTAACCCTACCGTAACTGTTAGTTCAATAACCATTTGTTCAGGAAGTACTGGAACTTTAACTGCAGTTCCTTCAACTCCAGGAGGATCCTATGTATGGACGCAATTGCCAAGTAATAATGTTCTCCCAGTTACATCTGCATCTGTTAGTGTTAACCCAACTACTAATGCAGTTTACAATGTGCAATATTTTGATGTAAATAATTGTCCTAGTAATACTGCCATGGCAAATGTTGTAGTCACTCCGACACCAGTAGTAAATGTGAGTGGAACGACAACAATTTGTTCAGGAAATAGTGCTGTAATAACTGCTAATTCATCTCTAACGGGCGCAGGAGGATTTTACACTTGGAGTCCAAATACAAGTTCAAGTCAAAGCGTTACCGTTACACCTAATATTTCAACAACATATTCGGTCTATTACACCTTGAATGGATGTCCTTCTAACACAGCTAATCATTTAGTAACGGTATATCAAACACCAACTGTTTCAGTAAACAATATTGGAATTTGTACAGGTTCACAAGGAACATTAACAGCTACACCAAGCGTATCAGGCGGAACGTATTCATGGAATACGACTCCTAATATCTCAACTACTCAAAGTATTACGCTTCAACCATTAAATACGGTATCTTATACTGTTGTCTATACTTCCTCTAATAATTGCCCAAGCTTACCTGCCACTGGAACTATTACGGTGACGGATGTTCCATCAGTTCAACTTGATGATATTTCAGTTTGTGAAGGACAGACAGGCACGTTAACGGCGGTTCCCTCTTCACCAGGTGGTGTATTTATTTGGACACCCTCAAATGGTTCAAACGGAAGCACATACACTTTTTCTCCTACAGCATCAACTTCAGTTTCTGTAATATACTCGTTGAATGATTGTCCAAGTCCTTCTGTATCAGCTCAAGTAACACTTGTTAATACACCATCTGTTACTGTTAATAATATTGTAATTTGCCAAAACCAATTTGGTACTTTAACAGCGAATCCATCTACTCCTGGCGGAACATATTTATGGTCGACCAATGAAACAAGTCAATCAATAAGTGTTAATCCTCAGTCTGACTCAACCTATTCAGTTATTTATTTCCTCAATGGATGTCCAAGTCCTCCGGCTGCAGCTGCGGTATCTGTGGATCCGATTCCTGTTGTTACTTTTGATGTTGATTTTACAGAAGGATGTCTGCCATTAACCGTTAATTTAACTAATACAACCCCAAACACACAAAATTGTACTTGGAATTTAGGAAATGGAGCAACATTAAATGAATGCGATAACTTAAGCTACACATTCCAAAATCCAGGATGCTTTGATATTTCATTGACCACTGACTCACCAAATGGATGTTCAAATACGTTAACATTAAATGATTTAATTTGCGCTTATCCAACTCCAAATGCAGATTTCGTTTTATCGACAAATGTAATAGCAGAGGGAGACAACACAATTTACATTCAAAACACTTCTTCTGGAGGAATCGAATATGTTTGGAATTATGGCGATGACACTGGAGACACCCTTTTTAATCCTGAAAGTCATACATATGGGGCTACTCTTCAAGAATCATATATTATTTCACTTATTGCTATTTCGGATCAAGGATGTATAGATTCTACCTCTCAAATTATAAAAGTCTCAGATGATATTGTATTGTTTGCCCCAAATACGTTTATTCCGAATGATGATGGTCTAAATGATATTTGGATACCTGTTTTTTCATCAGGATTTAATATCGAGAATTATGAATTAACTATTTTTAATCGTTGGGGACAACTAGTCTTTATAACAAATGATATACTTCAGGGTTGGGATGGAAAATTCAATGATAATTGGGTTCAAGATGGTGTATACATTTTCAAAATAGAATTCCAAAATTCCAAGGATAAAGTAAATCAATCTCATACTGGTCACATCAATCTGGTAAGGTAAAAAACGAATCTTTTTGTGTTTTCTGGCAATTGCTTGACAGGCAAGATTCTATGAGATCGAAAATTTCATTATGAAATTACTCGCCTATGAATAACCTTATCTTATTAAATTTTAAGCGAAATATCTGCTAAAAAATAAGAGTAATCTTTTATTTCCCATTTTAAGCCTAAATTATCTAGTACAAATAGAACTTCTTAGATAAATATATTCAAATAAGTTTAATCGTTTAATGTCCAGAATTTTTAATGAAATTATTTTGGAACAATATCTTTATAAATTTCAACGATAACTATATTGTAATAGACTGATTTGGGTGCAAAAATGAACCTTTATAATTTAAAATACCGATTCTATAATTTTTAGATCTGAATAAGCTCTACAGCAGTTTGACTTTCAATTTCTCTGTGACCAAAAACTACAATTACATTCACAAGTCATTTGTATAAATCAATCAGTAAAAAAAACTTTCAAATTATAAATTATCATATTTTGAAAATCCCAATTAATTGGATAAACTCTCATGATTATTACAAAAATATTGTCTTTTGACATCTATTAAGTGGTGTCAAAAACAGAATTCAATTGGATACTACAACTTTAAAAAATCTTCAAAACCAACAATAACAGGTTTTTGTACTGTTGTATTCTTATCAAGAATTTTCTCAAATGCTTTTATATTTCCAGCTTTGATTTTCTCAAATTCACTTTTCGCTGTTTCAAATTGTTTTCTTAATGAAGCGACGTTCTCTAATTGTGTGGATGAAGGAGCTCCATAATAGGAAGAAATTGTTCCGTAAATATCATTCAATTTTTCTCTTAATTGAGGCTCACCAGCTCCGACGTAGTTGTCTCCTTTAGTTACAACCAATTTATCACGCAATGCATCTAATTCAATTGCAAGTTTGTCAACGGTTTTATTGGGTGCACTGTTTTTCTTCTTGAATTCTTCAACTTTTTCGTCCCATTGATCAATTTGGTAAACGAAGTAAGCCAAATCTTGAACGAAATCAAAAAGCTCTTTTGTTACACGATGTTGTTCGGTTCGCTCGTTTAGTGAAAATGTAGAATTAGGGTCATATTGAACCTCTATTTCCTTCTCAAAAACCTCACTTCCTTTAGAAATTTTCACTTTGTACTTTCCTGCCTTAACCGTTGGCGCTCCGGCTGCAGAAAATCCTTTTCCTTTGGCCACTTTTGGAGCTAGTGCATTGAATCCCCATTCAATCGTGTTGATTCCTTTTTGTTTGCCTGCTTCTAGTTTTGAAACAAGATTCCCGTTCATATCAACGATTTCTGCAGTCATTTTACCGAACGTATGTCGCTTTGGAAGGAAATAACTTATTTTCGCATTTGAGGAAGGGTTATCGCCAACAAATTGATTTTCAGAGGCAGTTCCACCAAAGTTACTTTTTTCACTTATTGTGAAAGGTTTCGTTTCGAAAAAGGTCAAATTAGATTTCAACAGGCCTTCACTGATATTTCGAAGTGGAGAAATGTCATCTAATATGATTATTCCTCTTCCGTGTGTTGCAGCTACAAGCGAATTCTTCTCAGGGTGCAATTCCAAATAGTGAACGGCTACTTTCGGGAAATTATTGGTAAACTGCGACCAACTTGCTCCGCCATCCAACGAAATATGCAAGCCATTTTCAGCACCAATGAAAAGTAGATTTTGATTTTTGTAGTCTTCTTGAATGTTGCGAACAAACGAACCGATTTCCGATGTAGCAATTGCTTTCCATGTCTTTCCGAAATCCGTTGTTTTATAAACGTATGGTTGGTAATCATTCTTCGCGTGCCCGTCAAAAACGGCATAGGCAATTTCTTTTCCGTGAACACTCGCTTCAATGTGGTAACACCATGTATTTGCAGGCAAGCCGACAATGTTCTTTGTCAAATTTGTCCACGTTTTTCCACCATCTTGCGTCAATTGAACATTTCCATCATCCGTTCCAACCCAAATAACTTGATCAGTTAAAGGAGATTCAGCAATGGTAAAAATGGTGCAATGATTCTCCGCACCGGAATTATCAGCTGAAAGACCACCTGATTCTTCTTGATTTTGTTTGGTTTTGTCATTCGTAGTAAGATCAGGAGAAATTTTCTTCCAACTATCGCCACGATCCTCTGAAATATGAACGAATTGACTACCTGCATACAAACGATTTGGTTGATGTTTGCTTGTCGTTATCGCAGCATTCCAATTAAAGCGCAATTTCGGGTCACCATCCACAGGATATGGTTTCACGACTTTCAATTGTTGTTTAGCCACATCAAAACGCCAAATGGCTTCAGCACCTTGCATTTCTGAGTATACAACATTTGGATCGGTTGGATGCGGATAAACTCGGAAACCATCACCTTGCCCAACTAATTCCCAATCCCTTGATTCAACACCACCTGGACTTGCCGACGGTCCAAACCATGAATTGTTATCCTGTAAACCACCGTAAACGTAGAAAGGCGATCGGTTATCTAAACTTACGTGATAAAACTGACTAAGTGGCAAATTCTCCACAATTTCCATACTTGATCCACCATCAAGCGAACGATAAAGTCCACCATCAGTAGCTACCAACATTTTACTTGAATTCGAATAGTCAAAAACGATATCGTGTATATCGGAGTGCATGGAGCCTAAATTCTTAAATGTTTTACCGCCGTCACGGCTAATCGAGCCAAAAAGTCCTGCTTTGGTCACAATGTCTGGATTCTTCGGGTCGACCGTAATTTTGGAAAAATAAAAAGGTCGAACGGTTAATGCAAAATCGCCATTCAAAAATTTCCAATTTGCACCACCGTCATCAGATCGATACAAACCTTTCTCCTCTTTTTTCTCTGCTTCCATGACCGCGTAAACGATTTGAGGATTGGAGGGAGCAATCGTTACGGCAATTCTACCCAATTTTCCTTTTGGTAATCCATTCTGCAATTTTTGCCACGTTTTGCCACCATCGATGGATTTATACAAAGCACTATTTATTCCACCTGAATTGAATGAATGAGCCGTTCTTCTGAATTCCCAAAAAGCTGCGTAAAGCACATCCGGATTGGAAGAATCCATTACTAATTCAGAACAACCTGTCGTATTATTAACGAAAAGAATTTTATTCCATGTTTTTCCGCCGTCTTCGGTTTTGTATACGCCACGATCATCGCTATTTCCCCACAAGGCGCCGAGGGCTGCGACATAAACAATGTTCGGATTTTTAGGATGAATTTGAATGGAAGCAATACGGTCTGTTTTTTCAAGCCCCATTTTCGTCCAATTTTTACCTCCATCCGTCGTTTTGTAGATGCCATCACCCATAGAAACACTGTTTCGTGTCCAAGTTTCACCAGTTCCAACCCAATAGGTATTGTCCGGATCGTTTGGATCAATCGTTACAACTCCAATGGATTGACAATACCCGTCAAATATGGAATTAAATCGCACGCCGCCATCTTGCGATTTCCAAACACCACCTCCAGCAGAACCGATTAATACGATGTTGGAATTCTTGGGATGTAATTCAACATCAGAAACACGACCACTCATCAAGGCTGGACCAATATGACGAGCTTTCAGATCGCCAAAAAATTCTCCTGCTATAATTTTCTCCTGCGACAAGGCAGAAAGTGACACACCCGATATGAGTGCACAAAACGCTAATCGAAACATACTTTTAAATTATTTCTTTGGAAACTTGAAATCTTTTTCGTCGAAAGTTGGGTTAATTTCAACTTTTTCAAATTGAATTACCTGCGCACCTTCATCTTTAATTCCATTACTGTTTGAAAATGCAATGTAAACGCCATTTACTTCTTGATAATCACTGAATTTTGCTTGTGAAATCTTTCCTTTCATTTCGCCTTCTTTGATTTCAGCCTCAACCATAACTGGAACGTTGTTTTCTTTGTCTAAATAGTAAAATTCAACATTCGGAACTTCTTGTCCTTCCACCAACACTGTTTTTTTCTCCAATTTGATTTTGTTGCATTCTGTCCCTTCTACTTTTTCAGTTCCAAGAAGCGTAGCAGTATAACCCAAAGATTTATAGTTGATAAGAGCATTTGGAAACTCTTTCATCGCACGTTTTGCATTTTCAGATGTTTCAGCAGTCCCTTCTTCCGGTTCCATCGTCATGAAATTGGTCGACCAACTTTTCTCACCATCGAAAGCGCCCATTGTCATTGTATTACCCATAAAAGTAACTTTAGTATACATACGCCCATCTCTCAACGTAACAACCTCAACGGGGATTTTCATTCCGCCTTGATCCACATTTGCGGTCATTCGCATTCCGTTTACGGCATCCCATTTGTTGCCACCAATTGCTTCGTGGTATGCTTTAATAATTTCATCAACATTTTGAGCAACAAGCGACTGAATAGAAGCAAAACCCAAGAATAAAAAGAGCAATTTTTTCATTTTCAATAAATTTAGTTATTCAAAGATAGTTTTCTTTTCCAATAAAATGGAAAGAATGTGATGATTGGTTTAGTAAGAGGATGAAGCCGATTTAGTTAGGTACGATGAATTACTTCTTAAAATTTCCAGCGACAATCAAATCTTTTGTCCCGTGAGTCCAAGAATAGAACCCTTCGCCTGATTTTACTCCTTTTTTGCCTGCGGAAACCATATTTACTAATAGTGGACAAGGCGCATATTTTGGATTTCCGAAACCGTCGTGAAGAACTTGAAGAATCGCCAGACAAATGTCCAAGCCAATAAAGTCTGCCAATTGAAGTGGTCCCATCGGATGAGCCATTCCCAATTTCATAACCGTATCGATTTCCTCAACACCTGCAACACCTTCGTAAAGCGTATAAATCGCTTCGTTAATCATTGGCATTAAAATTCTGTTGGCAACAAATCCAGGGTAGTCGTTCACTTCAACAGGGACTTTCGCTAATTTTTTGGAAGTTTCCATGATTAACTCCGTAACCTCATCTGAAGTGGAATAACCACGAATAATTTCAACCAATTTCATGACTGGAACCGGGTTCATGAAGTGCATTCCGATGACTTTATCAGCACGATTCGTAACTGAAGCAATTTTTGTAATTGAGATGGAAGACGTATTTGTTGCCAAAATCACAGTTGGATCCGTAACTTCATCCAATTCTTTGAAAATCTTCAGTTTAAGATCAATATTTTCTGTTGCCGCTTCCACAACCAATTGAACACCTACAACTCCTTCTTTAATCGAAGTATAAGTTTTCAAATTATTCAATGTCGCCGATTTTTCATCTTCAGTTAAAGACCCTTTCGCAACTTGTCTATCCAAATTCTTCCCAATTGTTGCAATTGCCTTTTCCAAAGCTGGAGCAGACACATCGATTAAATTAACATGATAACCAAATTGTGCGAATACGTGAGCAATTCCATTTCCCATTGTTCCGCCACCAATAACAGCGACATTTTTCATTTTTTAGTTTTTTGTTGAGCAAATATAACAACTTGGATTTTATGGAATGTCTTTCAAATTGGTAATAGTTAACAATTCACCGAGGAAAGCTTCTTAATATGCTATTAACGAAGTCTCTGATTTTGGGTAAATTTGTTTTGATGACGTCTTTTAATGTCAATTTCAAGTCAATTTTTAGCGAGACAAAGAATCTTGTTCAATTCTTTTTTTTTGCTTGGCTTTTGACCTTGCCGTTTGGCTCAAATATCGGTGGAGTTTCAATCGGTTTTTTGACCATTTACCCTAATTTGATAGTGACCTTAGCAATTTTGCCTTTTTGTTTAGTTGCTGTCAAAAAAATGAATCGTTTAGAATTATTAATTCTCGGTTTTTTAGTCATTTGGTTGGTTTATGCTTTAATTTCGAGCTCATTCAATGGATTTCCGCCCGAAGCTATTTTCGATGTGCGTTCCTTGATTATGCAATTTTTGTTTGGCTTCGTTTTGATTGGTTCATATCATATCTTGGATAAAGCGGAATTTTTACGGATCATAAAATTGGGATTGAGGTGTTTTTTATTTGTTTTACTTTTCTCAGGAATCTTGGAATTTCTCACAGGAATTCACTTTGCAGGACACAAAACGGCTGAACTACTTCATTTGCCTGTTGGTAATACATTTTACGCCCCGATGTTTATTTACGACAATCAAAACGATTATTTGACCTATTTGATTTTTATCTTTTTGATTTTAAATATCATTGACGAAAAAATTCAAACTAATTCCTTGTTTCAAATTTTGGTTACGTTAGTCATTTTTGTCTTTTCGACGTATGCCGATTCCAATTTTGCGAAAATTATTAGTGGTGGAATTTTGGTTTTTCTCCTTGTTAAATCAGTGTTTTTTCATTTGAAAATAAACGGTATAAAATCCATTTATCCTTATTTGATTGGTTTGTTATTACTCGGAATCACCGTTCTTAATAATCGTATTTTTCTCGGTCCAAAATATGAAAATGGAGCAAATTATCGATTGAATGGGGTCTCGTTAATAGAAAAAAAAGACGGTCGAATAAATGTTGTTTCGGCCAAAGATAAACTTTCGAAAAAAGAACAAAAAATGTTGATCACCGAGCTTGACTCGATCAATACCAAAAGTCCAACTGGATCGGTGAATTTGCGTAAAAATCTAATTCTAAACGGAATAGATTTCATTCAGTCCGCACCCGTTCTTGGAATCGGAGCAGGTGGTTACGCTCAAAAATGTAAGGCGAAACAAAACAAATATTTTATTCATACCCACACTTCACCTCACAATTTCCCAATTGAAATCATTAGTCAATTCGGATTATTTGGTTGGCTTTATTTTTCGTTTTTGATTTTCATTTTTGTGTCCTTTTTTCAATTTCGAAATTCAATTTCTAATGCTGTAAAAATTGCTTTGTCTTTCTTGTTGGTTTCGCTTCCATTTCTTTGGATGATGCCGTCATCGTATCTCTATCTTACAATCAATTGGCTATTATTACCGATTTTAGCAATTCAACTGACCATTTTTCAAACCAAACGAATTGACGACTTCTAACAAGACATACTACCGCAATTTTTTGACGATGTTGTCTGGAAACACATTAAGTCAGTTAATTCCCTTTTTGGTTGCACCAATATTGTCTCGCATTTTCACACCAGAAGAATTTGCTGTTTTAGCCAATTTTATGGCAATCGTCGGTGTTATTGGGATTATTTCAACAGGTAGATTGGAGTTGGCCGTTCCGATTCCGGTAGAACACAAAAAAGCTCAGGAAATAGCTTTCACAGGATTATTCATTACTATTGCTTTAGGCCTTTTGAGTATCCTAATACCGATTTTCGCTTATCAAATCGGAGAACTTTACAACGATAAAAGTCTTCCGACTTATTTGTGGATGGTTCCTCTCGCCGTAGTTAGTTTTGGCTTTTTAGGATTAACCAATAACTGGAATTTGAGGCACGAACGTTTTCAATTATTGTCTATTGGGAAAATAGCTCAATCGTTGGTTAATAATGTATTGGCTGCAGGGCTTGGTTACATTGGTTGGGGAATCAATGGTTTGATTGTTTCTTGGCTCTTATCGCAATATGTGAATATTATAATTCTTATGGTTGGTGTCAATAAAAAAGTCAATTACAAAGATTTTAATTTGATCACGATAAAATCAACTTTGAAAGAATACAAGGATTTCCCTTTGATTAATTCGTTGCATGCTTTTTCTGATATTTTCATCACGCAATTTTTATTATTTTGGATTATATCGAAGTACTTTGGATACTTGGAATTGGGTCTTTTCGCCATGATGAACAAGTATGTAAAAGCTCCAATAGTATTAATTTCGAGTTCGGTATCTCAGCTCTTTTATGTTGAGGCAGGAAAAGCCATAAATGCTGGTAAATCATTATTTCCAATCGTGAAAAAAACAGTTCGAACATCGATTCTATTCGCTATTCCATTTACGATCGTAGTAATTGCATTAGGACCTATTATTTTCAAATGGTATTTAGGAAATAACTGGGAGGAGGCTGGGAAATACGCGAGGTGTATGGCTCCCATGTTGTTTATGTATTTTATACTTTCACCAATTTCAGGACTTCCTATTTTAATGGAAAAACAGAAAGCGGCTTTCTTAATTAGTCTTGGTGGTTACGCTTGCACGCTTTTTACCCTTTTCATTGGTCTATGGTTTAATTTAAGTTTTTTGAACACACTTTACCTTTATGGATTTGTTTATGCGCTTTTCTATTTGACCTTATTGATTTGGTATTATCAACTAATTAAAAAAGGAAATGAAAGTATTAATTAGTGGTTTGCCTTTGTTTTCAAAACGATTAGCGGAGGA
This sequence comes from uncultured Lishizhenia sp., assembly GCA_964534395.1. GTDB lineage: Bacteria > Bacteroidota > Bacteroidia > Flavobacteriales_D > Crocinitomicaceae > UBA952. The sequence continues at coordinate 66,546 of CAZHOW010000015.1, read as the reverse complement.
ACTTCAGAAATTCGATCCCGAGTCCAAGTATATTTTTTTAGATACATATAATTCCAAATGGGACCAACTCAAGTTTTTTCTTCAAATTCCCTTTTCAGATGTTGTCATTTCAATGAATGGAGTGACTGACAACAGTGGAAGTTTGAATTTGGTTTTGAAATGGAAAAAAAAGTTGATTCTTCAATGGATGGGGACAGATGCGTTGCTCGCAATGGATCGATTTAATAATAAAACGATTGAGCGTAAATATATTGATTATGCCACTAATTTTGTTGATTCCGAATGGTTGATGGAGGAGGTGAAGAGTATTCATGTTGAGCCTGAATACCAGCATTTTAAATCGGTGGTAGTTAAATCCAATCCAACAGTTTATAAACGAATTTCAGTAATGAGCTATGTTGCTGAAAATCGACAGGCATTTTATGGAATGGAACGCATCGCTGAATTAGCTAAAGCGTTTCCAGATATTGATTTTCAATTGTTTGGTTTGTCAAAATCAGATTTCCCAATTACTTCAAACGTACATTTAAATGGCTGGGTAAGTGCTGATGAATTTGAAAATCGCTTGCGTGAAACTCCAATTTTTCTTCGCTTAACAGAACACGATGGATTTTCAGTTTCGGTTATTGAAGCTTTAGGCTCTGGTTGCGAAGTGATGATGTCCTTGCCATTTGAATTGACTTATTTAGCAAGAAACACTAATGAAGCGATTGAAGGAATGAAGCAGTTGATTGAAAAGATCGAAAGTCGCGGAATGAAGCCCAACGAAGAAATGATGGATCATGTAAAAACACGTTACAATCCCGAAACTTTAGCGACCAAGTACATTCAAAAAATTAAGGAAATTGTCAACCAATAAACGAATAGCACTGATTACAACTTGGTTTCCGCCTGTAGAAAGTGTGGCAACAAATCGCATGTTGGCTTTTGCTGAATTTTTGAGTGAAGATTTTGAAGTGGAAGTTTTATGCTTGGATCAAAGTGAAAGGTCAATTACTTGGAACGATTCGATAAATGTTCATTACACTTCCTCAAATAAACTTTTTGAGCGATTGAAAGACAAACAGTCTGACGGCGCCATTTTGCATAAATTAAAAGTTGGCACACGAATTATTTTATCCAAATTCATTCGAAATCCGCTTTTGAAATGGCAAAAATCGACTTTGAAAAAGTTGGAGAATCTTCATGAAATCAAGCCTTTTGATTCCATTATAAGTTCTTTTAGTCCACAAGAGGCACATTTGGTTGCAATCGAATTCAAAAAGAAGTTTCCGTCCGTTACTTGGATTGCTGATATGCGCGATGAAATGTCAGCTAATCCGTATATCGATGCCACGACTAAACTTACACTTGAAAAAGTTGAAAAACAGGTGAACGACTATGCCGATGCCGTGACGAGTGTCAGCGAACCAATCTTGAGTGATTTCAAAAAATTACTACCAAAAGTTCAATTTTTCGAAGAAATCAGAAACGGTTTCAATCATCAATTCAAAAGGAATTTGAATGATGAAGTGAAAAATTCAGTCTTTACTTTGGGTTATTTCGGAACCTTTTATGGAAAACGCAAGCCGAACATTTTGATGCAAGCATTGAGTGAGTTAAAGCAAGAAAATTCTGATTTCGACTTTATTTTTGAAATTGTTGGAGCTCATCGTAATTTCTATATCCCACAAGAACTTCAAAAAAATATACTTTTATCGCCAAATTTACCTTATCAAGAGGCAATAGAGAAAATGGCCACATTTGATTGCAATGTTCAACTTCATCCGAAAAGTGAACAAAAAGGCATTTTCACAGGAAAATTATTCGATTACATTTCTGTTCAAAAACCAGTATTGGCATGCGTTGATAAATCGGATGTGGCTGCAAAACTCATCGAAGAATTTAATTGTGGATACGTCGCTGAATTTGATGATTTGGAAGAAAATAAAAAAGTTATTTTGAACGCATTCGAGGATTGGAAACAAAACAAAATTAAATTTGCCTCGAACGAACAAGTTGAATCGTTGCATCGAAAAGAACAAGTAAAGAAATTGGCTCAACTTATTCATAAAATCACAAAATGAAAATTTTGCAAGTCGGACCCAAGTCGGTGCATGTTTCTTCTTACCTCTCAGCATTAAAAGAAAGAGAAAAGGACATTTATTTGCTTTCTGAAGAAGCTTGTGATTTTGAAGGCGTAATTGAGGAATTTGTAATCTCATTTCGTCAACTTAAACCTTGGAAAGTCATTAAAAATTATTTTAAAGTTAAAAGACTAATTCAAGCATTGAAGCCTGATATTATTCACATCCATCAAGTAAATCGATTGGCCTTCGTGGTCGCTAAAATTGCGAAATCCTTAAACATTCGAGTTGTATCAACGGCTTGGGGAAGCGATGTCTTGCTAATGCCGAAGAAAAATATCTTGTATAAATTCATTGTTTGGTCAACTTTAAAAAATTCCGATGCCGTAACAGCTGATTCCAAGGATATGATTTCAGCGATGAAATCAATTGTGAACGAAGAGAAATATCTGCTTCTTCAATATGGAATTGACCCAATTGAATCAGCTGAAAAGGAAAAAATTATTTATTCGAATCGCCTGCACGAACCACTTTATCGGATTGATCAAATCATTGCCTATTTTGCTGAATTTTCGAAAACGAATTCCGATTGGAAATTAGTCATTGCAGGAACAGGAAGTGAAACTAGAAAACTTAAAAAACGTGTAAAAGATCTTGAAATCGAATCCAAGATTGAATTTGTTGGTTGGCAGCAAAAAGAGGAAAATAGACGGTGGTACACAAAATCTTCGATTTACATTTCAATTCCTTCAAGCGATGGAACTTCCGTTAGTTTATTGGAGGCAATGTCGGCTTCATGTATCCCGATTGTTTCTGACTTGCCGGTCTCTCAGGAATGGATTCGTCAAAATGAGAATGGTGTGATTGAAATGAATGGTAAAAATCCGATTGTGGATGCCTTAAAAATTAATCGAGAACAATGTATTTCGATAAATTCCCAAATCATCAAAGATAGAGCTACACGCGAAGCAAGTATAAATCAGTTTTTAAAAGCTTATTTAGGATAAAAGTTAATTTCGTTTCTTTCTTAACATCGATTTTACCTGAATTTCATTTTACATTTTTATCTTTACGCCTATTGAAAATCGATTGTGGAAAGAAGAAGATTTCTAAGAAATTTAACGCTAACTTCAGGTGCACTTGCACTGAGTAAATTTTCATTCGGACAGAAATCCAATTCTATTCGAAAATCAAAATTGGTGATTTTACACACCAACGATACGCATTCACACATCGAGCCATTTCCAGCTAATCATTCAAAATTCCCAGGAATGGGTGGCGTTGCGAAAAGACATAGTTTAATTCAAAAAATCAGAAGCGAAGAGGATCATGTACTACTATTAGATTGCGGTGATATTTTTCAAGGAACACCATACTTCAATACCTTTCACGGTGAGTTGGAAATGAAATTGATGTCAACCATGGGCTACGACGCAGCAACGATGGGGAATCACGACTTCGACATCGGCTTGGATGGATTTTTAAATGCCAAACGCTTTGCCAATTTCCCATTTCTTTGTGCCAATTACGATTTTTCCGAGACAATTCTAAAAGATCAAAACCAACCTTACAAGATTTTCAAAAAAGGTGGTCTTAAAATTGGCGTTTTTGGAATTGGAGTGGAGCTCAAAGGGCTTGTGCCAGACGATAAATTTGGAAAGACGAAATACCTCGATCCAATTGACACTGCGAATAGAATTTCGATGGAGCTCAATTCAAAAGGGTGTGATTTAGTGATTTGTCTCTCCCATTTGGGTTATGATTACCCGAATTCGTCGAAAGTTTCCGATCGCGTATTAGCTTCCAAAACCGAGTTTATTCATTTAATTCTTGGGGGACATTCCCACACTTTTTTGGATAAACCAACCATCGAAAAAAACAGCTTTGGAAATCCTGTTGTCATCAATCAAGTTGGTTGGGCTGGGGTAAATTTGGGACGAATCGATATCGATTTTGAGCGTGGATTATTTATCCCTAACTTAGTTGAAGTTAAGTAAGGATTTTGCATCGAATTTTCGCCTTTTTATTTTTAATACTCTTTTTTTTCTCCTGCACGAAAGAGGTGAAAATTGATATTCCAGGCTACAAACAACAGCTTGTTGTGGATGGAAACATTGAGGCGGGAGGGCATCCAATCGTGATTTTGTCTCAATCTGCAAATATTTATTCAGAATCATACATTACTGCTTATGTCAATTCGTTTGTCTCGGATGCAGATGTGAAAGTGGTAGTTGAAAACGATACATTCCAACTTGATTATATCTTATCAACAGATCTTCCTGTTTCATCACAGAAAAAATTGGCTGAAATGCTGCGCATTGAATGGTCTGAGTTACTTCAATTACCTATTCGCGTTTATTCTTCTACAAGTTTAATTGCACAAGCTGAAAAGACCTATGAATTAATCATCGATCACCAAGGAAAAAATTACACTGCTAAAACGTATCTGCCTGCACCAACTCCTCTTCAATCAATCTATTGGAAATTGGAACCTGAAACTGGTGAATATGGTTATTCTTGGGCGAGACTTCAAGATCCACCCGGACAATTTGACGCTTACAAGTGGGAAGTTCGAAGAATAAACAAGGTTAATGGGGAAGATTTGGATCAAACATTTCGGCGCGGTTTTGGCGCATATCGCGAGGATAGGTATTTTGATGGTTTGACCTTTGATTTTTATTATCAAAATCCACTCAAAAGAAAGGACAGCACGCACCTGGAAATCTACAAACGATATTACCGATTAGGAGATTCAGTCGTTGTGAAATTTTCCAAAATGGATAAGAAAACCTACGATTTTTTTGATAAAAAATCCGCACAAATGGAATCAAGCGATAATCCGTATTCAACGCCAATAAATATCCCAACTAATTTGACAGGTGGAGCATTGGGAATTTGGGCAGGATTTTCACCTTGGTATGATACGCTGTATTGCGTTCCTTAAGACGACCCGTCAGCAACTAATTCTCTGAAATTCGATTATCTTTGCCGAAAATTTTTCAGATGTCACAAAAACCGGTTCGCGTAAGATTTGCCCCGTCACCAACAGGTCCGCTTCACATGGGTGGAGTTCGAACAGCCTTGTATAATTACCTTTTTGCTAAAAAGAATAACGGAACATTTTTGATTCGAATCGAGGATACAGATCAAACTCGTTTTGTGCCTGGCGCTCAAGAATACATCATGGATGCGTTGAAATGGTGTGGCATTATGCCAACAGAAGGTCCAGGACTAGGAGGAAATTTCGGTCCATACGTGCAATCTGAACGAAAAGCGATGTACCAGCCTTACGCCGAGCAATTAGTTAAAGAGGAAAAAGCATATTATGCGTTTGATTCCGCTGAAGAATTGGAAAACATGCGTGAGCAAGCCAAAAAAATGGGTATGCCCAATTGGCAATACAACAGTGTTACCCGAACCTCCATGCGAAATTCGTTGACTTTGCCTCAAACAGAAGTTGATCGCTTGCTAGCCGAAGGTGAACCATACGTTATACGAATGAAAATGCCGAGAAATCGTGATATTCGTTTTCACGATATCATTCGTGGTTGGGTGGTTGTGAATACAAATAATTTGGACGATAAAGTGCTTTTCAAAAGCGATGGAATGCCGACGTATCACTTGGCAAATATTTTGGACGATCATACGATGGAAATCAGTCACGTCATTCGTGGTGAGGAATGGTTGCCGTCAGCGCCACTGCACGTGATGTTGTATGAAGCGTTTGGTTGGGATTGTCCTGAATTTGCACATTTACCTTTGTTGCTGCGTCCGGATGGAAACGGAAAATTATCGAAAAGAGACGGTGACCGACTTGGGTTCCCAGTTTTTCCAACGGATTGGACGACTTCCGAAGGTGAATTGTATTCTGGTTACCGAGAAAAAGGATACTTGCCTGGAGCTTTCATTAACATGTTGGCACTTTTAGGTTGGAATCCTGGAACGACACAAGAAATTTTCACTTTAGACGAATTAGTTGAAGCATTTTCATTGGATCGCGTTTCGAAAGCGGGAGCTAAATTTGATCCTGAAAAAACGAAATGGTTCCAACAACAATATTTGCGGGCACAATCCGATGACGAAATCGCGTTGAAATTGCAAGAAATTTCTGAGAATGAATACGATTTCGAAACACTAAAAGCAGTTTGTCATTTGATGAAAGAGCGTGCTACGTTTGCTCAAGATATTTTAACGGATGGAGCTTATTTGTTGGGGCGTCCTACCGTATTCGATCGTGAAACCATTTCTAAAAAGTGGAAACCAGAAACGACGGCGGTAATTGAAGAATGGAAAAATGAACTTGCTCAAATCAGTGATTTCAATTCAACCAATGTAGAGACTGCGTTCAAAGCGTTTTTAGAGCGAAAGCAAATGGGAATCGGTGCTGTTTTGTTGCCTTTCCGTTTAGCCGTAACGGGAGTGGGCGCTGGTCCGGGAATGTTTGACATTTCAGCATTTCTTGGTAAAGATGAGGTGATTGCTCGCATCGAACTTGGTTTAAAGAAAATCACTGAAATTCTCAATGAAGCATAAAATCGAGGTTAACGGCATAAAGTTATACGCCTTCCACGGATGCTTGGAAGAAGAAGCCCGAATTGGAGGTCATTACGTTGTCGACGTAACCATTGTTACCGATTTTTCCGAAGCTGCAAATAGCGATGATTTATCTAAAACGGTCGATTACGTCTATGTAAATGCAATTGTCAAGGAAGAAATGGCGATTCGTTCGAAATTAATTGAAACCGTTGGTCAGCGGATTTTCTCTCGAATTAAAAATGAATTGAAGGGAGTTTTTGAACTTTCCGTAAAAATCACGAAGCTAACACCGCCTATTAATGGTGATGTGGATTCAGTCGCGGTTGTGATTGAGGACTAAAACTCCCCAAATTAAATAGAAATCTTATAATTGACCCGAAGAATAAAAGCATCATTGGTTGAAAGAACTCGATCTCTTAAACCAAGTGATAACATCAATCGCTGTTTTTTGGAAATTTCAATGTCTGTTCCGATAAAATAACGCCATGCGTTAGTTCCTCCTGAGATTATGATTTCATCATCTGCATAAACAATATCACGGTTCCACCTGTAAAAGTGTTCCACTGAAACAAATGGAGAGAGTGGAAAATCTTTGACGTCATGTTTGAAGAGAATTTTATTTCTCAACATACTCGAATTACGTTTGAACTGATAACTATCAAATTGTTGCGTAATTACCCAATTTAGCTTTGTTCGCTTGATATCTAAAAACTTTAGAAAAGAAATATCTAGTCCAAAACTTACGCGATTATCATAAGTAAATGGCTTTAAATTTAAAGCGCTATTTCTGTTACCCACAATTGAATTTCTGTATTTGACAAATGTCTCAATTCCTTTATGCCAATTTTGAGAAAACTTCAACTCCACATTGGATTTATCAAATTCGCTCGTATTTTTCAAACGATATTCATAACCTAAATCAGCATTGAACAATTTATGAAAAGAATGACTTACCCCAATTCCCATCCAAGTTGAAACCTGGCTGTAAAACGAATTGGAAATCAATGTGATTCCAATGCAAAAGAAAAACCTTCTAATAAAAAACATTGAATATTCCGCCATCTACAATTTGTTTCTTTTCCGTGATTTCAACGGTTTTTGAAATTCGATTGAATTTGCCATTTTGGATTGTATCCTCAGATAAGGCATAAATTGTGTAGGTTCCAATTTGCAATCCTTCAAATGAAAATTTTCCTTCTTCATCCGTTCGAACTGAATTCGCTGAATACGTATTATCACCGTAGATAATGTAAACGCGTTCTCCAGCTCTTCCGAAAGAATCTCCCATCATATTTGGAGTTCCTTGATTCGACACATCAACTGAGAAAGGTGTTGTATAATCATCCGCATCAACCACTTCGCCTGAAAACTTAGATGTAACGGTTAAAATATCCTGTGTTAACGAGAGAACGAAAGGTAAATCGCTTTGTTGATTTATAGAATCTAAAGTTCGTTGTGCTAATTCAAGGTTCGAATCGCTGTAATTAAAACTTACTGCAATACCAATTCTTCCCTGCAATTGTGGGTCGGCAGATGAAATCCAACTCGGATTTTGGTAATAGATGTAGTAAAGTTTCGAACTATCTGTTGAATTTAAGAGCCAATAATCGCCGTGTTCAAGAGTTGCACCAGAAGAAAAAGAAATGGTTGTTACTTCTTTATCACCGAAAGAAAAATCTTGCCCAACTAATTTCCCCCGGATTGCTGATGTTCCTCCTGGTCCTTCAATTTTCTTACAAGACGCGAAAACCACGACTAATAAAAATAGATAAAATGATTGTTTCATGCTTATTTAATTAAGATTTTAGATTTTAATTTCAGTTGTTTTAGTTCAAAAATGTATAGACCATTTTCATAACTGGAAACATCAATTTGAACATGATTATTTACAGGTTGCTCCATAATTACCCTTCCAAAAATATCGGTAACACGAAGCATATCCGACTGAACTATACCTTTTATTTTAATTACTGAATTACTTGGATTTGGATAAAAAACAATGTCTTCCTTTAGATTATTATTCAATCCAAGATTTGGACAAGAACCAAACATGTTGTTATCCATCCAAGTAAGTCTTCCAACAACCCATGATTTCATATAATCGATTTCTTCTTGATACGTTTGTCCGATAAAGTTATTTGGCCAGACATAGGTTCCTAAAATAGGCCATTTGTTATAATTCCGAGATGCAGGAATTTCTAAAAAGGCAGCTAAACTGTCAATATAGTTTAATAGATATTCGTTGCTTAATACGCCATTTCTCAAGCTAAACCAACGACAATTAACCTCATCTGCATAAGCCGAATCTTCTAACATGCGTTTCCACCAAAATGGATTATCAAGTCCACCTGCGCAATAATTATTGAAGTCAATTTCCCAACCCGTTGTATCACCACCGTAACAATAATTTGCATTTCCCCAACCTAAATTAAAATCCCATAAAGGACCCGCAACTAGTTTTCCACCTTCACTAAACCGCTGTTTGTGTAGAAACGTAGAAATTCGATAACCATCGACATTTTTTGATAATTCGTTTACTAACATGAAATCTATAAAGGATTGAACATCAATAAACTTTCTAAAACCATTAATTGGATCTGAAAAGTTAACACCAGCCAGTGTGTCTTCCCAAGTCGTAATGTAATCCTCAATATAGGACAATTGCAAAGGATTTATCTCCGTAATTTCTGGGTCATGAAGTTGATAGTGGATGGGATTCGTACTTGGGGCACTTGCTAAATGTGGTGAAGTCCAAGCAATAATTCCTCCAGCGGTTGTTTTATCTATTTTTACAATATAGCCGCCAGTTAGCTCATTTTCCAACGTATCTTGTGGTAAAACCGGGTTAATATTAACTCGTCCTGGATTTATCTTGATTCGTTCCATGAAAACATAAACTCCGATGTATTCATCATTCAAAACTACTTCACACAATTTCGTCCTGGGAGAATAATTTCCCATTTCATTTCCAATATGATAGGTTAATACATTTCGAATTAAACTTTTGTCAGTGTAGGGCGCATACAAAATCCAATCATTATCGCTAGGAAAATCGAAAATGGAAACATTATAATTTGAAGAATCTGGTCCCCATGTTTCTAATCCGTAGGATTTCATTGGGAAACCATTTGAGGATGAGCCTCTTCGTTCGATACCTATTTCACCATAAAACTCATTAAATGGATCCGAAATTGAATTTACATTCCCTTCGCCATTGAATATTATTCCCATGGTCGCATGAATTTTCGGCTCATCTGGAATTTCGACACCATCTGTGTTCAATACCACGATTGGTAAAGTTGAGTTTGAAAATGTTACAGGTGTAACAAACCAAGTTGGGGTAGGAAAGTATGTCGAGTCTGATGTACTCACTCCAACAGAAAGAAAAGGCCGACAGGTTAAATCCGAGGAAGTAGCTGTTTGATTGTGTACTTCAACGCAGAGAACATTGGTGCCTTGTAAAAGCGTGGCTGGAAAATCTAAAATATCGAATAAGAATTGGTCGGGATATTGATTTTGATATAATTTGGCTTCGTGTGAAATTTCACCCAATTGATTATAAACAGGTTGCCCTGTTGAGGTGATTCCATTTCTAGCGATCTCTATTCCGTTCACATAAGCAACAAACGCGTCGTCATAATCCATATTGAGGATCACTTTTTTTATAACTGAAAGGTCACTGATTGAAAACTCCTTTCTTACAAAAACGGAAATGGAAGATGTAGGAATGACTGTATTATCGTCACCATCAGCAAATCCAAAGCCTCCAATTCCTGAATTCCAATTGGATGCATCAAAACTAGGTTGAATCCAATTCATTGAGGTGGATGCAGTTGGCACGGTGAAACGCCAAGCTGAGGAGTCATAAACTATGGTTTCGTAGTGATCTACTTGCGAATTTCCAGTTTTTAGAACACAAAAAAGGACTAGAATTAAGATGCAACCTCTCAATGTAAATAGTTTAAAGGAGGGCAAATTTAATTGTTTAAAAAGATTATTAAGCTTATGTTAACAGTAAATTATTAAAATTCTCTAGAGTTTGCATACAAACTATTTTTAGGTCTTTTGGTAAGTCGCTCGATTTCCATGGATGCGATGCTCCAAAAACGTGATCGGCATTTTCAATAATTTGCAATGGAACGTTTAATAATTTTGCATTTTTTTCGCCTTCGCAAAGCGGAACTGATGTGTCGTTACTGCCGTGAATAATACAAGCAGGTATTTTCAATGTTTCACAAGCTTTTCCAATGTTCAATTTATCTTGATTCTGATTGAAATCTTCGTAAAGCGAATAGAATTGGGGTAAGTTTTGCTTGGTTCTTCCGTTTTGAACATAGCGAACACCAGAATTTTTCCATTCATCTAGTTCTTTTCCAGAAGGAAATCGCGAACCAATATCTGAAATTCCTGCCCAAGAGGTGACGCTTGAAATTCGATTATCCATGTTAGCAGCTAGCAGTGCAATTCCACCACCACGTGAATGACCTATCAAATGAATCTTTTGATAGGAAGTGTTTTGGGAGTCAATCCAATTCAGAACTGAAATAACATCGTTCAATTACTTTGAGTAGGTATTTAAACCGAAAGCTTCTTCATCCGGGAAATCGATTCCATTTTCGATGGTTCCTCCGTTGTGTGAAAGATTGAACTTGCAAAATCCAAAGCCTTGTTTTGTGAAAAAATCTTGGACTAAATTCCATGCTCCCCAATCTTTGAAACCCATAAATCCATGTACGAAAACAATTATCTGATTATTGAAATTTTCAGGGATTTCAAAATCTATTAAACTTTCGCGGTTGTTTGAACCTGAGTAGGATTTATTTTTAATTGTAATCATGATAAATAAAGTTAAGAGTTAAAAGATAAAAGTTAAGTTTTTCAAACGCCATTTAATTCCGCTTTTTATCTCTTAACTTTGCGTTCTTAACTCACAAGCTTTCAACTCATTCCTCCTCCTCGTTTTCCTCACCCGGTAACTCTAGTGCTTGAACAGCTTGAATCGCATTTCCCGCAATTCCGCGAATGGAGGCGTGCATTTCTATTGTGTTGTAAATAACTTTTTCGAGTTGTTTTTCACGCTCCTTCCAGATGCGGTGCATGGATCGTTTTTCGGTTTCTAATCCATCCTTCATAGCTTTAAATCCTTCAACGATAGCCTCAATTGACATGCGAAAACTATTACTTGTCAAATAATCATAAAGCATTTGCATTTTGTCGCCTTTGTTGACCTGTGAGCCGAGCGCATTGTTGACTTGAATGATGGTTTCTCGTAAAACGCCACTTAGCGCTTTGAATTCTTCGTAGGTGCAGATGTAAACCCCATCTTTCATTCCCATGCGCTCCATTCCAGCAGGCATCACTTCGGTAACGATTACACCGATATCAGCGTCTTTTTCACGCATGTCGCCCTTAAGTTTTTCAATCCAACCAGCCGAAAAATCTTTGGTTCGCTTACTTTCGTAATAGATTTTACCGCAGTTTTGAGCATCGCGCGTATTTACGACTTGTATGCAATCTCCACCGCGAGCTCCTTTTTTAATTTCTTCAATGCTGTCAAGTGGAAACTGCGCTTCTAGCCACTCTTCGATTGCCAACTCTTGAACTTCACCTTGCAATTGCATTGAACCTTGTTCCTGCTTGCGTTTCATTTCTTCAGTAAGCTGTTTTTGGTCATCCAGTTTTTTCTGAAGCTCTTTGATTTTCAATTCGTTTTCCTCTTCGGCGGCACGTTTAATTTTTACTTTTTCTTCATTTAAAACTTCATTCAGTTTTTTTTGGGCCTCCAATTCTGCTAGTGATTTCGCCTCTTCTTTTTCTCGTTTTAACTTTTCGATTTCAGCTTTGGCAAGATTCAATTCACTGATTTTCTTTGTTTTTTCGTTTAATTCTTCCTGTAACTTTTGGAATTGTTCGGCTTGTTCCTCTGAAAGTTTATTTTTGACTTTTTCCTCGATTAAACGGCGTTCTTCCTTTAGTTTTTTATCTAATTTCTCCTGAAAAAGTTCGTTTTCCCTTTTTTTGGCAAGCTCAAAATTTTCCTTTTCCTTTTGAATTTGTTCCAATTGTTCCAATACTTTTTGTTGTTCCGCTAAAAGCTCTGTTTGATACTTCAATCGAATCTCTTCTTCAAGTTGATTTGTAATGATATCGTTAACGTTAATACTTGTCCCGCATTTTGGGCATTGGATGTGATTTTTTTCGGTCATAAATTAAGTTTTATGGTTTCAGAGGCGACTATAATGCCAGTTTTGAAAAACGTTACACTAAATTAGTTCGAATTTTAATTTTCCAATTAATGAATTATCAAATTGGCTAATCATAACAATCAAAACGGGATTTTTCATAAGGAAAAACATCCGCTAATTCACCTGAATAATAAAACTCAAAAGCGATGGAACCAAAAGTATATTTTGAATTTCCAACCTCGTATTCCGATCCACCAACACTTGGGTTTTTCTTCGGTTTTGATTTGGCGTAACCCAGGTTAAAAAGTGATGCTAATATCTCTGGACGATTGTCGATAGGAAATCCTGCTCGTTGCCATTGCATTTTAATTTGTTTCACAAAAAGCGCTGCATATAAATAGGAATAATAGTGATTATTGAATTGAACTAATCTCTTAATGCGGGTGTTCATTGTGTCGTTAATGTTATTTGTGTAATTAGTCAAAGTATCATAATCAAGTAGGTTGGCAAATTTTTTCCCAAGATAGAATGTGCTTGTTGAGTCTTTTAGGTAGTTTTCAATTTTAATTGCCGTGTTTTCCTTTATTCCCGTTACACCATAGGAAAGGTTATTTTCCAAAACTAAAACCTTCAGTGGCCCGATGTAGCGTTTGTAAGACTCACGTTTTGAATTGAAAAGACGAATTTGCTCTCCGACCAAACAAGCAACTATTAAACGAGCTTCTACTCCTGATGCATGCGCAGCTGAATCGATCCACTTTTTGTCCTTTTGCACCGCGATTCTGAAAGCTTTCCATTCTTCAATGTTCATCCACTCAAAAACACTCAATCCAGTCGTTTTTTTTCTTTTGAATCTTTTTTCACGTAGCTCTTGAATTCCTGACATATAATCTGTGTTATCCCTCAATCGAAGATCAACAGCATCAAGCATTTGTAAGGCGATTTTTTCATCCTTCGAATTTTGATAAGCTTCGAGAATGTATTGTGCGTTTTTTGGATAATATTCATTCAAGAGCAAAATGCGATTCAAAACCTCGTAACGGTGTCTCATCATGGAAACACTATCAACCTTGAACGATTGATTGTATTTGTCGTGCATTTCTTGAAAATAGCGGTTATTTGCATCAATTGAACCCGACTCATTGGTTAATTTGAATTTCATCGCAAAATACGTCATCGTCAAGAAAAAACCATAAGCAGAGAATCCATACAGTGCAATGTTAAATGGGACCTTGAACCACCTGCTTTGAAAAATTTTGCGCATTTCCGTTTTTTTGTACCAAAGATAAGGGGATTTTGTCGTGTAGGTTGATAGGATATAAGGAATTCAATAATCTAGCACAGAAGACTTGCCTCTAAATGATATTGGATATTCATACATTAAACTTTTTGGATTAAATAAGCTTATTTGGAACTTGCTGAATTTATTTTCTCCAATCGAATCAAAGCGATCACACATATGGCATAAGGAATTGTTATAAATTTTAGGTGTAAATATTCAAGAAACGATTTTGTTTTTAGCATAAAGCACATACTACACTGCAATTTTCAAACGTACACTAAGTGAAAACACATGGAAATACAGAAAGGAAATGTGTAGAATCAGCTACGTTTAATTTACTAGAATTAAAAAATAAATTTCTAAAAAAACTTAAAATATTTCGTTGTCATAGTGTCTTTTTTACATTTTTTATTCTAGTCATTATTTTGGTTGGTAATTGCATTTGTAAATTTTAAAAACTAGATAAACAGATAGATAAATCCAATTTAAAGAAAAAAAAATGATTTTTAATTGAAAAAAAGACATCAAAAATTGAAGAGTTTCGTTAGGCGTCAATAGTAAATACGATAGACTAAACTTGAAAAAAAATTTTGTAGCTCATTGATTAATAAATAACTTTGCTGGGCGATTGAGCAATAAATGATAATTCTTTTCTTTGAAAGGGTATTATTTGAAACTCAGGCAAGAATGTTACTAAACTATGAAACTTAAACTAAACTAAACTAAACATTGTTAACTAACAAATTTATTTTTTAACTATTTATCATTTTTTACGTAGAAAACACAATTTTTTTTAAATTTCATGAAAACAGAATCAAATCTTCAGAGAGGTCCTTTCTTCTCGATTAGCAGACTTAACACCAAATTTAATCAGTTATCGGATCGTTCAATTTCCTTGGTCAGGAAATCAGCTTTTCTTGTTTGTATTGGTTTGTTGGGCTTCAATTCTTGGGGGCAGATAGCGCAAAGGGGAACGGCAACTACTGCGACAAGCACAACAACATCTGTCACTGTTGCCAAACCCACAGGTCTAGCTGTTGGCGATTTGCTCATTGCTACAATCAATCAAGCTGATAATGATGATAATTCACTCTCCGATGCAACTTCTACTGGATGGCAATTAGTCGGGGGAGCGAAATTTTACACATCAGGAAGCAACGAGTGGTGGGGTACAGTTTTATACAAAATTGCAACGTCATCTGATGTAAGTGCTTCTAATTTTACGTTTCAGGGGGATAGCGATGCAAATGACATGCAAGCCAGTATTATAGCATTCTCAGGAGTTGATCAAACAAATCCGATTGATATCGCAGGTACTTTCACATCAAGTACTGATAATAATAGCTCACTTTCTGCGAACGGGATTACGACAACATCTAATAACGCCGCGGTAATAATGCTTGCAATGATTTCAGACAATAGAAGTTTTAATAGCGATTGGAGTTCAACATCTCCTAGTTCGTTATCAGAATTGTTTGATGTCCCTTTTGATGCAGATTTAGATATGGGTATTGCTGGGGCTTGGGCAATTAAATCAACAGCTGGAGAAACTGGCATTGGATCTGTAACGCTTTCTGGAAACGCACGTGATGGGGCAATTTTAATTGCATTAAAACCTTACATCCCTGGTGGTACTTATACAACAACTTTCACCTCAAACGGTACGTTTACCGTTCCTAGTTGTGTTTCGAGCCTTACCGTTGAAGCATGGGGCGGCGGCGGCGGCGGATTTAATGGAAATAGCAGTGGTGGTGGAAAAGGCGGTGGCGGTGGCGCTTATGCTAAAGGGACAATAAACAATGCCTCAGGGAACTATACAGTTACTGTTGGCGTTGGTGGTGGTGAAAATACTGATGGTACTGCATCTACTTTTGGTTCAACTCTTGTTGTTGCTAATGGCGGAGGAAGGGGAGCAAACCAAACTACCAGCGGTGGAGCAGGTGGAACTGCCTCCACGAGCGGTGTAACAAATCCAACCACTTCAAATGGAGGTAATGGAGGTAATGGAAATAATACTGATGACGTTGGTGGCGGCGGTGGCGGTGCAGGTGGTCCAGATGGCGCTGGTATCAATGGTGCAAATGGCGCGAGTAACGTTGGAGGTAATGGAGGTAATGGAAATAATAGCTCAGGCGGAAACGGCGGTACAGGTGGCAACGAAGATGATGGTAATGATGGTTCAGACAACGCCTTAGGCGGTGGCGGTGGCGGCGGTGGAGACAATGAACAACAAGGTGGTGATGGTGGTTTTCCCGGCGGTGGCGGTGGCGGTGGTGAAAATGGCGGTGGTCAAGGTGCCGATGGTTTAGTTAGAGTGACATACTCTTTACCAAATAACCCAACTATTACCTTAACAAATACAACCGCTTCGGCATGTTTCAGTGCTTCGGCACAAAATGTAACTTTGGCATACTCAACCACCACAGGTTGCCCAAATCAATACAGCATTGATTTCACTTCAGGGATTACAGATGTGACAGATGCCAATTTATCTGGAAGTCCTATTACAATTACTTTACCAGCTGGATTAGCAGTAGGTATTTATAATGGAACACTGACAGTGAAAAATAGTACTTATGGTTTTGTTAGTAATACTTATTCAATTGCAATTACAGTAACAGCAGCAAACACCGCTGGAACGGCTTCATCAAATCCTACTTTGTGTATCAATACTGCTTTAACAAACATTACCCGAACAACAACTGGTGCCACAGGAATTGGAACAGCAACAGGACTTCCTGCAGGTGTAACGGCATCGTGGGCATCGAACGTTATTACAATAAGTGGTACACCAACAGCATCAGGAACATTCAATTATAGTATTCCATTGACTGGAGGTTGTGGTTCCGTTAATGCAACGGGAACGATTACAGTAACAGCTGCTCCATCAGCAGGTACATTAAGCGGAACACAAGCAATTTGTTCTAACGGAACAACAACGTTAGCTTCAACAGTATCAGGCGGAGCTTGGTCTTCAAGTAATACTGCAGTCGCTACAATTAATAGCTCGGGAGTGGTAACAGGTGTCGCAATTGGATCAGCGACAATGACATATACAGTTACAGGAACAGGTGGATGTGCAAATGCAACGGCTACAAGAGAAGTAACAGTTTCTCAACCAACTACATCAATCACAATTGATGGTACAACAATTGGAAATGGTGATTACTTGTGGAATGGAAACATTAACTCAAATGGAAATGTATCAGGAAACTGGTATGTTCTTAATAATGGAATTTACTCGGTTGCAAATCAAGTACCTCAAGAAAATCATGAAGTTTTTGTAGTTAGTTCCTCCCAAGCTGTGTCATGTGTTTCCAGCGATTTAACAATTCCAAATTCAGGAAATTTCAGGTCTGACAATATTTATATTGGTCAAAATGCAAATGTTACTTTAGGAAATAATGCATCCATTAATGTTAGAGGAAATTTTGTAAATGATGGTAATATTAATGCTGGAAATGGTTTAGTGAACTTTACTGGAAATTCAGCTGTGCAAATTATTCGCGGAACGGGAGCTTTGAATTTTTCGAATGTTAGAATTGCTAAGTCTCAGGGTGTAGTTCGTTTGAGTAATGATATTAGTGTTTCTGGTGCACTAGATTTTGAACAAGGAAACCTAGACTTGAATGGTAAAACATTAAACTATTCTGGAGGATTCGGAATATCTACATCCAATGGAGGTCTTATTGGTTCTGTTGCTCAGTCAAAATTAAATTTAACGGATTCTTCACAGATAACGGATGGTCTTTTTCAAAACGGTGAGATATATGATTTAACGATTGGTGATAGTGCAGGCGTTTCATCATCCGGTAGTTATACTATTTTGCATAGTTTAACTGTAGGAAATGGTGCAACCTTTACAAAAGAAGACGGTTATACAATTATCTTTAAAGGTAATTTAGTGAATAACGGTGAAATAATAGCCGGAACTTCTGGAGATATAGGTTCATTAATTTTTAATAATACAATTGATCAGACAATTAGTGGTCAGCAAATTTCAGTAGCTAAATTGGAGATAAATAAAAATACAGGTTTTTTAACTATTTCAGCTCCCGTTACTGTAACTGATACTCTTAAAATGACCAAAGGAGATATTGTAAACTCAGCATTGATAACAATAGGTACAAATTCTTCAAATCCAGGTTCGATAAGCCATAATGCAACAAATAGTGGAAGAATTACCGGAGCCTTAAGACGTTATTTTCCTTCAACACCTGGTTCTAGTGCGTATTTCCCTGTTGGTAATACTTCAAATACTCGAGGAGCAACAATTGCCTTTACTAGTTCACCTGGTGCAAATCAATATTTGACGGTTAAATACCAAGGAGGAGCTGCGGGAGGTACTGCACCATTGTATACAGGTCTTCCACTAACAACAGGAGATGGAGTTTTGATTCAGAATTTTGATGAGGAAGGTTATTGGGAAATTAACCCTACTGCAAATGATTATACTCAATCAATCAACACTACTCCATATACGATTACGTTGCAAATGAAAAACTTATCCAACGTGAATGATCGCTCTACCGTTCGTATCATTAAAGCTGCTGGTTCAAATAACCAACAAGAGAACCACAGAACATGGTCAGCATTAACATTTGGGCAGAGCCCGGTGATTGGTAATTCAAACTCTGATTTTACTGTAACAGGAACTTCAACAGGATTTAGCTGGTTTGGGGCAGGAAGTGGCAACAACAACCCGTTACCAGTTGAATTGGTTTCTTTCTCTGGTCTTTGCGAAGAAGGTGTAGTTAATTTGACATGGCAAACAGCTTCAGAATTCAATAGCTCTCACTTCAACGTAGAGAAATCAAGAGACGGTGAAAACTGGCAGTTATTGTCTACAGTTCCTTCTGCTGGAACTTCAAATGAATTGATTACATACCAAGCAGTTGATAAGAACGGAACAAATGGAAATAACTACTATCGTTTACATCAAGTAGATATTGACGGAACAGAAAAAGTATATGATCCAATCAATGTGAGTTGTGTTGAAACAACAGCGGGATACTTTACAAGTTACCCGAACCCATCAGGTGATGAATTCCAAGTAGTGGTGAACAACAAAGAAATTCTTGGTGCATGTACACTAAACATTGTGGACGCTCAAGGAAAAGTAATTGACCAACGATCCATAGAAGTGAAAGATGGAATAAACATGTTTGTGATTACTGAATCACTGAACCCAGGTATCTATTTCCTAAGTATTTCAACTGGTTCTAAAACCACCCAAGTGATTAAACATGCGGTGAAATAATATCTTATAATACATTCACAAACGGCTGGGGAAACCTGGCCGTTTTTTTGTTATCACAAATTCACCTTTAGAAGTGTAGATTTCAAGATATTTGGACTTTAAATATTCGTCCTAATTGATTTAAAAGCTAAATCCTTAACTTTCAGCTAACCGCTCTTTTGCTCCAATACTGTCATCCATACATGCTTTTGTTCTTATACTCCCGCCTCGCCGTATAAAAGATTAGTGTAAACTCAAAAATATCTTCAGACGAAAAATAAAATTGGTTTCTCTCCTATGCTGTCCGCATGATGCAGGAAGGGAGATTAAGAGGGACAATGAGTTGTTTCACCCTCCTCAATCCTCCCTCAATGGAGGAAGCAAAATCTAACTTTGCATTTAATGCAAATAAAACTAATTTCATTTACCGCGACTCACAAGAATTGTTAACCATAATCAGAATTTTAAATTTTACTTCCCAATTCTAAATTCTACATTTTCAATTCTAAAATTCATTTTCACCTCACATAATCCTGCTTCTGAACCAACATATATTGATCATTTTCCAATTTCAAATAACCATAATCGTAACAGAAAAAATACTGAGCGCCTTTTTGGGTTTTATAAATATTGGTAAAATAATGAAAGTTGAAACCTTGCTCGGCGAGTGTAATTCCATCAACCGTTTTCTTTCCGTTGGGATTCAGAGTGGCTAAAATCCGTCGGTTTTTTCGCAGAATGGCATTGATTTTTCGAACCGTTGCATTTGCATCTTCATTTTGACGATTGTTGAAGGTATTTCTGCAATAATCCGAGCAAAACACTTTGTCTTTTCTACCGGAGACTTTTATTCCGCATTCGGGGCACGTTCGTTTTTCCATAGCATTGATGCTGACAAGATTAACAAGAATTAACAGCAAAAACAAGTGTTTCCGACCAAACTTTGACAACTTTGTTCTTCATCAATTACCTTCTATGTTTGAAAACCCATCCAACGCTGTCAATCCGGCGGAAGCACTTCGTAAATTAAGCGAAGAAATTAAAATCGAATTAGTCGGAATTGAAACGTTAAAAGCAGAAATTTCTAAAACGATTATTGGTCAGCACAAAATGCTTGATTCCTTGTTGATCGCACTTTTATCCAATGGACATATTTTATTGGAAGGAGTTCCCGGACTTGCAAAAACGTTGGCTATTAAAACGCTTGCAGATGCTATTGATGGATCGTTTAATCGCATTCAATTTACTCCGGATTTACTTCCAGCGGATTTAACAGGAACGATGGTTTACCATCAAAAATCGGAATCCTTTGCTGTTAAGAAAGGTCCCGTTTTCGCTTCATTTGTTTTAGCGGATGAAATCAACCGAGCACCTGCGAAAGTTCAAAGTGCCTTGTTGGAAGCAATGCAGGAACGACAAATTACCATCGGCGAAGAGACGTTTAAATTGCCAGATCCGTTTTTAGTTTTAGCCACGCAAAATCCAATAGAACAAGAAGGAACCTATCCGTTGCCGGAAGCACAAGTCGATCGTTTTATGTTAAAAGTTTCCTTGGGTTATCCAACGAAAGAGGAAGAGCGTCAAATCGTTCGAACCAACATTCGTCCGGAAGGTTTGCACAAACCAAAACAAATCCTAAAAACAGAGGATATTATTCGTTTACGCGAGTTGGCAAGAAGAGTTTATTTGGATGAGAAAATCGAACAATACATCGTCGATATCATTTTCGCAACTCGGAATCCTACTTCGGTTGGACTGAGCAATTTTGCAAATATGTTGGCTTTTGGTTCTTCTCCGAGGGGAAGCATCAATTTGGCTTTGGCAGCGAAATCGTTTGCGTTTCTTCAAGGTCGTGCGTTCGTTGTTCCGGACGATATTCGTTCGGTGGCGGTTGACGTTTTACAACATCGAATTGGCATTACCTATGAAGCAGAGGCTGAAAATCTGACATCCAAAGACATCATTGAAAAGATTGTTTCGCAAGTTGAAGTTCCATAACTGAATCGTGAATACAGCCAAACTCATCAAGTCCATTCGAACGCTGGAAATAAAAACCAAAGGTTTAACCAAACAGGTTTTTTCTGGTCAATACAAGTCTGCTTTCAAAGGAAGAGGAATGGCATTTAGTGAAGTTCGTGATTACCAAATCGGAGATGAAATCAGAACAATTGATTGGAATGTTACCGCTCGCTACAATTCTCCTTTCGTAAAAGTATTCGAAGAAGAACGCGAATTGACCGTTATGCTTTTAGTCGATATTTCAGGTTCTTCGGAATTTGGGTTTGAATTGCGTTCCAAAAAGCAACGACAAATTGAAATTGCAGCGACACTCGCATTTTCAGCTTTGGCAAATAATGATAAAGTAGGTGCAATCTTGTTTTCAGATCAAATTGAATTATACATTTCTCCTAAAAAAGGCAGAGAACACATTTTATTAATTTTAAGACAACTCATTGAATTTGAGGCAAAAAGCCAAGGAACGAATTTGACAGAAGCGCTGAAATTCTTGAGAAACACCCACAAAAAAAGAAGCATTAGTTTTTTAATCAGCGATTTTGAGTGTGATATTCCGTTTATGGAAGATGCCAAACGTACGAAGAAACACCACGACTTGGTGGCGATCAAAGTCAACGACCGTTCGGAGCAGAAAATTCCACTTTCCGGGTGGATTCAGTTTTTAAATTCAGAAACTAATGAAACAACTTGGGTAAACGCTGGTTCCGAGTCAACCCAACAACTTTTTAAAAACGAATTCGAGTTACGTGAAAACAATTTGTCTGACGAATTCAAACGTTCGGGAATAGATCACGTGTTTATTGATACGGAACAAAACATCGTTCCACCTTTGGTTCAATTATTCAAAAGTCGAAGATGAAGTATTTTTCACTTTTGTTTTTGATTTTACCTTGGACTTTGCTTTGTCAGCAACCGCAAGCAAGTATTTCCAAAAAAGTGGTTGAAATAGGTGACCGTGTTAATTTAGTTTACCGAATCGAATTGGATAAAAAGGATAAATTTAATTTCAACCCGCATTCTGGAATTTTTCCTGCTAAATTAACTTCTGAAAATTCATCCCTTACCACTTCTAATTTCAACGAAATAGAAATTACTCTGTTCGAAGATACGATCATTGACAAAGGGAATAAGAAAACCTGGATGGGCGTTTATGAACTTACTCCTTGGGATTCGGGTTTGGTCGTTTTGCAAGGGCAACGTTTTACCATAAATTATTCAACGTATGATTTTCCATCTGTTTATCTCGAATGTAAGTTAGTCCCCCACAAAAAAGGTCAAGAAATTTATGATATCAAGGAATCATTTGCAAAAACACCTGAAAGAAAATCTTGGATTATTTTCTTCTTGAAATACATCGCTTGGTGGTTATTACCATTAATTGGATACCTGATTTATCGATGGGTTGTATCAAGAAAAAACAAACCCATCGAACGACCGCAAATGGAAATTTCTTTAAAAGCGAAAACCTTGTTGGCAATTGATGCCTTGGAAAAAGCCGAAATGTGGCGAAAAGATCAATTGAAAGAACATTTTGTTGAGTTATCTTATATTTTAAGGTCTTATTTAACAGCTCGTTATGAATTGAGTTTGTTAGATAAAACAACCAATGAAACGCGTTTGCTTCTCACGCAGGCGGGATTGAGAAAAGACATTGTTGAAACCATTTTGCGTTTGTTGAGTCATTCCGATATGGTGAAATTTGCCGCATCCGAACCCACGGAAGAATTGATTCAAAAATCCTTGTTTTTGCTTCGTCAAACAGTTGTTGAAACCAGCCCAATTGAATTCGAGTATGTTGGATAATTGGAATATCAATCTCTTACAATTTGATTTCTTCCAACCGGAATGGTTGTGGTTGTTGCTCTTAGTTCCTGTTATTGGTTGGCATTTGTGGCGAATTGAAACCAAGCGAAAAGGAGATTGGAAATTCAGCAGTTCTGCTCAGATTCAGCGAAAGTTTGAGTTCAAACCTATCGTTTACGTTCGACAAGCATTGATTCTTGGGAAATTAGTCGTTTTAACTTTGTTTATTATCGCTTTGGCAAAACCATTTCGTTGGAACGATAAGGATGCACAAACAGAAGATTACAAATATGGAATCGACATTGTGTTGGCCATTGATGTTTCGCTTTCGATGTTAGCGACCGATTTCAAACCCAATCGTTTGGAAGCCGCCAAGGAAGTAGCAAAGGAATTTATCGATGGACGACGAGGCGACAGAATCGGCTTAGTTGTTTATTCTAGTGAAGCATACACTGCTTGTCCGGCAACGCTCGACTACGAAGTCCTAAAAAATCAAATCGACCAAACCGATGGAATGAATCTCGAACCTGGAACGGCAATCGGAACGGGTCTGGGAACTGCTGTCGTTCATTTAAGAAGCGATAGTTTAAAATCAAAAGTGATTATTCTCTTAACAGATGGAGTCAACAACGCAGGGGACATCACTCCTCAACAAGCTGCTGAATTGGCAAAGGCGAAGAATATTTGTGTTTACACGATTGGAGTTGGAAGTGAAGGAATTGCGCCAACACCCGTTGTAACGCCAATGGGAGTTCGTTTCGAAAACCAACCCGTAGAGATTGATGAACAAACTCTGGTTCAAGTCGCAGAAGCCACCGGCGGACAATACTTTCGAGCCAAAGATGAAAAAAGTTTACGATCAATTTATGACGAAATTGAAGATTTAGAAAAACGAAAAATGGTTGATAAACATTATCAATCCGAACCACCGGCAACACCTGGATCGTTTTTGAATTGGGCGTTTTTGATTTTGACAATCATATTAGTAACTGAATTTGGATTATTTGTGAGCAATGAATAAGAATCAATTGACATATCCAATCAAAAAGGTCATTCGCACATTAGCCGTATTGGAAATCGGTTTTTGGTTGATTTTCTATTTGTTCGTCCAAAGTTTTGGGTTTTTAGCACCACTGACAGGTGACAAATATGGTTTTCAGTTTGCCAAACCAGATTATTTTTATCTGCTTTTGGCTCTCATTCCATTTTCTTATTTGTTCATTTTATCCTTGAAACGAAAAAACAAAATTGATTCGAATTTATCGCAATTTAGTCTCAAAGGGTTGGTTCAAGGATCTTTGTTTTGGGCAATCACACGATTTTTTCTACTTAGAACTTCATTTGTTTTCTTAATTCTCGCATTAGCGCAGCCAATTTATGGTCGTAAAAAGGTAAAGGGAACGATGAAAAGTATGGAATTGGTCGTTTGCCTTGATGTTTCCAATTCAATGAATACGTGTGATATTGAATCAACTCCGAGACTAGAAATTGCTAAGCGCTCTTTAAATGCACTAATCAATACCTTGTCAGGAGAAAAAATCGGACTTTGTTTATTTGCAGGAAGTTCGTACGTTCAATTGCCATTAACATCGGATTACAACGCAGCGAAATTATTCGTGGAGGATGTAAGTACCTATTCCATTTCGAGACAAGGAACAAATATTCCAGATGCACTTTCCACAGCGATGACGATGTTTACCAAGGAGAAAATGACCAAGGCGATTTTGGTTGTCACCGATGGTGAAAATCACGAACAAGGAAACGAAGAAATTTACAATCAAATAATCGAAAACGAAATCCAAGTTTGTGCTTTGGGAATTGGAACTGAGTTAGGTGGACCAGTCCCGGAAGATCCGAATAATCCGCAAAATGGCTATCGAAAAAACGCGTTTGGACAAAATGTAGTTTCAAAAATGAATCCAGATTTTGTGAAGCAAATCGCCAACAAAACGAATGGGTATGCGATGACGACATCTGAAGCTTATCCGGATTTACAAACGATATTAACACAAATTAACCAGATGAAACGAGCGAAATTGCGAGATTTGGAGTTCGAAATTGCGGAAAGCAGATACCAGGTGCCGTTGATTCTATCGCTTTCGTGTTGGATTTTATGGCTATTGCTTCCGGGAATAAAATTGCGAATGAAGAAATGAAGATTATATTTTTTACCTTCTTATCGTTCAATTTTTTGAATTCAGCCTTTGCTCAAGCTTGGGTTGATTCACTTGATGTTGCTCGAAAAGCTTATAAATCAGGCGATTACGAGAAAGCCGTGCGATTTTACCAATCTGCGCAAAAGCAAGCTCCTAAAGATGTTGACCTTTCCGACGAAATTGCACAATCGACTTATCGAGCGCGTGACTTCAAGAATGCTCAAAAAGTCTACGAGCAAAGTGCTAATGATAAAAAATCACCCGAGGAACGAGCACGTGTTAATCACAATTTGGGAAATACGAGAATGAAACAAAAAGATTATGACGGAGCAATTTCAGCATACAAAGAATCCTTGCGTAATAATCCTAACGATCCTGAAACCAAATACAATCTTTCGGAGGCAATACGTCAGAAAAAGCAGCAAGAACAACAGAAAAAAGAAGATCAGAAGGACAATCAAAGTCATAATCCAAATCAAAACAACAACCAAAATAATTCAAACAATTCGAATCAAAATTCTTCGGATCAACGTAATAATGGCTCTGACAATAAAAAAATGCCAAACAAACAAGCAGATAAAATGCTCGATGATTTAACGCGTAAAGAAGCAGAAACAAAGAAGCGTTTGGCTAAAAACTCAAATGATAAAAAACCAGGTTCTAATTCAGGAAAAGATTGGCGATGAAAAAGTTAGGCTTCTTTTCGTTTTTTATTTTGACTGTAATCCAACTGATTGGACAGAAACCGATTGTAAAACTGGAAATTGAACCAAAATCCGTTCAAGTTGGTGACGAAATTGTTGTTACTGTTAAGACTAACATTCAAGGAGAAATCGATATTGACTTTCCGAGTGCATTTGTAAACGGATATGCCGTGATGAATGGAATGGAGCAGGAAATGGACTACAGCACCGGTCGCGTTATTTCACTCTACTATTATTCTCAAAATGGTGTTTTGAAAAAGGAGGGATCCTACACGTTTGGTCCGGCTTATGTGAAATCAGGAAGCAAAATTTACAAGTCGAACACGGTTGAGGTCGTCGTTCAAAAAGAAGCGTTTATCAATTCTTCAGGGGAAATTTCAGCCAAGCAATTGAAGCAGAATGCATTCGGAGTCATTGAGGTTTCTAAAAAGAAAGTGTATGAGGGCGAACCGTTGATTTTGAATGCGAAAGTATATTCCAAGTTTTATCCAACTCACATTGAAGATTATCAATCCTACAACGCTAAAGGAATTTTAGACAAGCACGAACTTTCTGCGAATAATCGTTTGGTTGCGAATCAGGAGCGAGTTAAGAATATTGAACTATATGGAATAACGTACGATCGCTCACTCGTATTTCCACATGGTGCAGGAAAAATGCAAATCGATCCATTCAAATTAATTCTCAAACGAGGATTCGAAGGAATGCCGGTTGTTTCCACAGGAATAGTTGTTGAGGTGATACCGTTGCCGAAAAATCAACCGAAATCGTTCATTGGAATGGTTGGGAAACTTTCTATGAATTGTGAATTGAACAAAAAAGAGATTAAAAAAGGGGATGTTTTCTCAATCAAAATGACCTTGCAAGGAACGGGTAATTTACATAACATCGACAATCCAAAGATTAATTTACCTAAAGGATTGACGCTTTATGGTGACCCCAAGCAAACGGAAAAATACTCCTTTACAACAAACGGTGCTGAAGGAAAAATCGATTTGGAATATACGATTCAAGTCAACAAAGAAGGATCATTCAACATTCCACCGATTGAAGTGTCTTATTTTGATGTCAAAGCGAAGAAATATGTTACAATCAAATCCGATGAAATTATTTTGGATGGAGATGAGGTGAAATTAAGTTCAACTGAGCCGAAAGGAAAAACAACAGTCATTGCTGAGAAACAAACTAATTTAACAGAATCCAAGGACAAGGAAAGTAATTCGTTTTTCAATTCACCATTTGTTTGGGTCTCACTTTCTTCACTATTACTTATTGCTGGATTTGTTGGAATCGCATCTCGAACCAAAAAGACACCAACAATCGCTTTTGACAAATCCATTTTTCAAGAAAAACTTACTTTGTCATTCAATTGGAACGATGTCGAAAATCAGTTGAGAGATGCCGAAATAGCGCTCCAGCAGAATGACTCCAAAAAATTAATTTCCGCCTTGGAAAATGCAATTTTAACTGGAATTCGTGTTGCGACCAATGAAAGTTCCCTATCGAAAAATTCAAGTGAATTACTCAATCGATTGAAGTCGAAAATGCCAGATGATGGCTTACCAAATCAATTGAAAGGAATTCTAGAAAAATGTCAAAATGCTCGCTATGGTTGGGGATTAAGCGCAGATGAGTCACAAGCATTATTTCCAGAAGTAAAAGATGTAATTCGTCAGTTGAAGAGTAAAATTGCGTAACCAAAACCTTGAGTTGAGTTCAAATAGTTTCATCTATTCCATTTTGTTCAGAGATTAATTGTGTTTAAAAGAAATCCAAGTAGTTAATTTCTTTAAATTTGAATTGGAAAATCTTCAACAGAAGTTTTCATTTCAATTTATGATTACCACTCTTAAAAAGAAATTCGTTTCCCTCAAGCCAATTGAATTTGCCATTCTCATTAATGCTATTGGAATCAATTTTATTAAGTTTATACCATTCGGAATCGTTATTCTTTTGGCGACTTGGATTTATGAAGTTTTTATCAAGAAATCCCTGACATTCAATTTTAAAAGTCTTTTCTCGAATGCCAATTTTTGGTTAATTACCATACCATTTTGGTTAGCAGTTTTGGGTTTAGTTTACACTAATAATTTATCCAAAGGATTTGAGGATTTGGGGAGAATCATTCCTTTTCTAATTTTTCCTATTCTTTTATTCAGTCTAGAAACCGAAAGACAGAAGTCGATGAATTCATTGGTTCTTGCCAGTTTCATCTTTGGGCTAATCATTCGATTTTCAATTGATTTTTATGATTCGTTCATTGGCTTTACCTACGACTATAACATTCAAAATTTTTTCTATTCTTACTTGGATTCCGACACAAATATTCTTTCAATAATTTCAATGTTTGCGGCCCTTTTCGCTCTTGAATTTTTGAATTCAACTAAGTTAGACTTCTATAGAAAAGTTATTCTTCAAATGGTCATTCTTTTCTTGAGTCTTTGCATATTGCTGCTTCAAAGTCGCATTGTAATTTTCTTTTATTTGGTTTCTCTTTGTTTCCTCTTCATTTACAACTGGAAGAAATCAAGCAAATGGTCTATTTTATTAACGATACTTTTTTCGGGAATATTGATGTTGTTACCTCCATTTCAAGGACGTTTTCAAGTCGCAGCCATTGAAACACAAAGTTTGA
This sequence comes from uncultured Lishizhenia sp., assembly GCA_964534395.1. Classification (GTDB taxonomy): domain Bacteria; phylum Bacteroidota; class Bacteroidia; order Flavobacteriales_D; family Crocinitomicaceae; genus UBA952. Next base: position 37,924 of record CAZHOW010000015.1, on the reverse strand, counting down.
ATAAAAAAGATACTATCCAGTTGGATTCCACTTCTAATGTTGAAAGTTTACCTTGCATGTCCTCGACTCAGTTGCGATTTAATTCACTCAAGGCAAGTTTGGAAATCATCAAACGAAATCCAATCCTTGGAGTGGGAACAGGCGATTGGCAAGATGAATTGGTCAAGGAATATCAAAATGCGGAGATGCCTTGCAATGCATTTGAAAAAACGGCACCTCACAACCAATACCTTCGGACATCCCTGAAGTATGGATTTTTTGGACTGGCAATTTATTTATTCTATTTATTCCGATTATTTCAAATTCAACGAAAAGAAAAAGCGTTCGGGCAACTCGCTTTTTTGATTACGATTATTTTCTGCGGATTGGGTTATGACTTATTGGATGTTGGTTCTTCAGCACCTTTCATTGCTTTTTTCTCAACATGGTTATTTTTCAATAGAGTTCAATGAGGTTGCTGATTTTAACTCAATACTATCCTCCAGAAATTGGAGCTCCACAAAATAGATTACACGAGTTAGCAGTGCGATTGAAAACATTAAACGTCCACGTTGAAGTGTTAACTGCCTTGCCAAATTATCCGAAAATGGAAATTATGGAGGGTTATGAAAAAAAACAAAAACGAGAGGAAGAAATTGATGGGATTCCAGTTCATCGATCTTGGATTCACGTTTCAAAATCAAAAAGTATTATTTCCCGACTTTTGAATTATTTCAGTTTTGTTTGGTCGTCTTATTGGAGAGGAAGAAAACTCGAATCATTTGATTTTCTGATGGTTGAAAGTCCGCCTTTGTTTCTAGGCTATTCCGCAATGGCATTATCAAGGAAATTAAATGCGAAATTGATATTTAACGTTTCTGACCTGTGGCCTGAAAGTGCTGAAAAATTGGGAATAGTAACGAATAAAAAACTGCTAAATTTAGCTTACAACTTAGAGTGGAAATGTTATCAAAAAGCCCATTTGATAACTGGTCAAACACAAGGAATAGTGGATGATATTTCAACTCGTTTTCCTACAAAGAAAGTTTATTGGTTGCCAAACGGCGTGGACATTGATTTTTATAATCCCGATCAGATTGATGTTGGTGAATTCCGATTTAAAAATGGTTTTTCAAAAGAAGACTTGTTGTTTTTTTACGGAGGAATTTTAGGCTATGCGCAAGGTTTGGAAGTGATTTTGAAGGCAGCAGATATCGTTCGAGAGCGACACAATATTCATTTTATCATTCAAGGTTCTGGTCCTGAAAAGGAGAAGTTAATGCAATTGAAGAACGGTTTGAAACTCAATAATGTCCATTTCTTGAATCCAGTTTCAAAAAATGAAATGCCTTCAATTCTTAAGTCAATTGACGTTGCCCTTGTTCCTTTGAAAAAACTGGATTTATTTCAAGGAGCAATTCCGTCGAAAGTTTTCGAGGCTCTTGCAATGAGAAAACCACTTTTACTGGGTGTTGATGGTGAGGCAAGACAACATTTTATTGAGAAAGGTAAAGCCGGAGTGTATTTTGAACCTGAAAATGAAAATGAACTAGCGAAATGTGTCCTCTTTCTTTCTGAAAATCCTGAAGAGCTTAGAAATATGGGAGAAAATGCAAGAACTTATGTTTCTGATCATTTCAATAGAAATCGAATCGCAACATCATTTCACGAAAAACTAAAACAACTAAATTCAAATTCCTGATATGCAAGTTTGTGTTTACTGCGCTTCAAGTGCGAAAATTCACCAAGATTATTTCAAGGCCACGGATTTATTGGCAAATGAACTTGTGAAAAATGGGTTTTCAGTTGTTTTTGGTGGAGGTTCCTCAGGACTAATGGGTCAACTTGCGGATTCAGTTCTTGAAGCTGGGGGTAACATAAAAGGAATCATGCCGCAATTCATGAATGAAGTGGAGTGGGGGCATCGCGGAGTTTCTGATTTCGTTTACACACAAACTATGCACGAGCGGAAATCGAAGTTTTTAGAAGGAACGGATGCGTTGATTGCTCTGCCCGGTGGCACTGGAACGTTTGAAGAGCTTTTTGAAGCCATCACACTCAAAAAATTGGGTCAATTTACAAAACCAATCATTATTCTCAATACGCGAAACTATTACACTCCTTTCATTGAACTAATGAATCAAGCGGTTTTAGAAAATTTTATGTCCGAAACTCATCAAGTACTTTGGACAATCGTGAATGAACCTACGGAAGTTGTTCCCGCAATTTTAAATACGCCCCTGTGGGATAAAGGATTGAGTGAAGCGAAGGTTTAGTTTTTTGACACTATGACAGTAGGATATTAAGACTTCGTTCTTTTTGAAAAAATAAACTGATTCGTTCTTAACTCAAATCTTTTAACTTTGCCATATGTCAAATGAGTTTTCACACGATATTGCGGTAATTGGAGGCGGTAGTTGGGCCACAGCTCTTGTTAAACTTTTCTGCAATCACGAACAAAAAGTAGGTTGGTGGATGCGAAGCGACGACGCTGTCAACCATTTGAAAAATTACCAACACAATCCTCGTTATTTGCAATCAGTTCAGTTCGAATTGAATCAACTCAATTTGAGTAGCGACTTGGAACAAATTCTTATTCCTTCAAAAGTTGTTGTTATCGCAACTCCCGCGGCTTTTTTGGTTCCTATTTTTGAGAAAATCCCTATTTCTTTACTAAAAGATAAAATAATCTTTTCAGCTGTAAAAGGAATTATTCCTGAGTACAATTCTATTCCGGCAAAGTATATACACAAGACTTTTGGAACACCTTATGACAAAATTGGAATCATTTGTGGACCTTGTCACGCGGAAGAAGTTGCATTAGAACGTCTTTCCTACCTTACAATAGGTTGTTCTGATGAGCAAATCGCCACTCAAATGGCTTCAAAGTTGGCTTGCCGCTATATTAAAACAACCACCAGTGACGATCTGTTTGGAGCCGAAATATCCGCAGTTTTGAAAAATGTATATGCTTTGGTCGCTGGAATTTGCCATGGATTAGGCTATGGCGATAATTTTCAAGCGGTTTTAATTTCCAATGCCATTCAAGAAATTGAGCGATTTATAGATGTGGTTAGTCCCGTTCACCGTGATACGAAATCAAGCGCTTATCTTGGAGATTTATTGGTGACGGCTTATTCCAATTTCTCACGTAACCGAACCTTTGGTTTTATGATTGGAAAAGGTTATTCTGTGAAATCAGCTCAATTAGAAATGAATATGATTGCTGAGGGGTATTTTGCGACGAAATGTCTTATGGAAATCAATAAAAAATTCAATGTTGAAATGCCAATTTTAACTGCAGCTTATCACATCCTTTACGAGAGAATTTCTCCAATCATTGAGATAAAAATTCTTTCTGAAAAGCTAGCTTAATTTTTTATTTTTGCTAGCAAATTTAAGATATGAAAGTTTTTAAATTCGGAGGTGCTTCTGTTAAGGATGCCTCTGCGGTAAATAATGTCGCTCGTATTCTTTCCTTATTCGAAAAACAAAAGTTGATAGTCGTGGTGTCAGCAATGGGAAAGACGACCAATAAATTAGAGGAAGTTGTTGAAGCTCTAAAGAATAACGATAAAAAGTCGTATTTCGAACTTATTAATGAATTAAGGGAATTTCATTACCACATTTTGGGAGAACTTTTTTCTGAAAAACACTTTTCAATTTATAATACGATTGATTCGACTTTCGAAAAATTAGAGCAAAAGTTTGATGAAGGGTTTTCAGACAATTATTGTTTTGAGTACGACCAACTTGTTTCCTTGGGTGAACTTCTTTCATCTCAGATTTTATCAGCATTCTTAACAGAAAATGGCTTTACAGTAAAATGGATGGATGCCCGACGAATCATCCGAACTGATAATAATTACCAAGAAGGTAATGTGGATTGGGAAAAAACTGAGGAATTGGTGAAATCCAAACTAATGAATGAATTCGAATCAAACGATATTTTGTTGACACAAGGTTTTATTGGTCATACTCCTGAGGGATTCACAACAACATTAGGTAGGGAAGGATCTGATTATACAGCAGGGATTTTAGCCTATTGTTCAAATGCTGAATCGGTTACAATTTGGAAAGACGTTCCAGGAATGTTGAATGCGGATCCGAAATATTTTGAAGATACCATCAAACTGGATGAAATTTCATTTAAAGAAGCAATCGAATTAGCCTATTACGGCGCGACAGTTATTCATCCAAAAACTATCAAACCGCTTCAAAACAAGGAAATCCCACTATATGTGAAATCCTTTATTCACCCCGAAGAAGAAGGCACTGTGATTCAATCTTCAACAAAAAAGGACCACCTTATTCCTTCTTTTATCTTTAAAATAGATCAAGTTCTTATCTCCTTAACTCCTCGTGATTTCTCGTTTATCGTAGAGGAAAATCTCAGTGAGATTTTTCGTTTGTTGGCTCTTGCGAATGCCAAAATTCACATTATGCAAAATTCTGCTGTTAGTTTCCACTTTTTATTGGATGAGAAAAAGACGAATATCGAACATATGCTCAAGTTATTTGGAGAAAAGTATATTTTGAAGTATAATCAGGGCCTTGAATTAGTCACAATTCGTCACTACAACCAAGAAACAATTGATAAAGTTGTTGCAGGGAAGGAAATCTTGTTACAACAAAAAACGAGACAGACAGCTAGAATTGTAATGAAAGATTTAGCATAAATACCATAAAATGGGTAGTTCCTTTTAAAGGTTACTTTCTAACTTTGTTAGTATGACTCGCACGTTGGCACAATTAAATCCGGGAAACAAAGGAAAAATACTTAGTATTTCATCAACCCACATCAGCGCTAAGTTAGTAGAACTCGGTTTTATTCGAGGATCAGAGGTTGAGGTCGTGTTTCGGGCACCTCTAAAAGATCCTATTGCAGTTGAGTTAAATGGATGTATAATTTCACTTCGATTGGATGAGGCAGTCAATATTGTCATTGAAGACGAGAACCAATTATAATTTATAAATTTACGAGTTCTCCAATTGTTTTGAGTCAATTCCAATGAAAATAGCCTTACTCGGAAATCCAAATACTGGAAAAAGTTCAATATTTAATTTGTTGACAGGCCTTAGGCAATCAATAGGAAATTTTCCTGGAGTAACCGTTGAGAAGCGAACAGGGGTTATGAATGTTTCAGGTGTTGAGCATGAACTAACAGATTTTCCAGGTGTTTACAGTATTTACCCGAGAACGAAAGATGAGGAAGTCGTTTATTCGGCTTTGACCAATAAAAATTCAATTGAATATCCCGAGTTAGCGATATATGTGGCTGACGCGTCGAATTTAGAGCGAAATCTACTTTTTTTTACGCAGTTATATGATTTAGACATCCCGCTGATTTTGGTTTTGAATATGTGGGATGTTGCAATTAAAAGAGGAATTGAAATTGATATTGAAAAATTAAAGAATCGATTTCCCGATGTTGAGATTATAACAGCCAACGCCCGAGTGGGGCTGGGTAAAAATCGTATTTTGGATGTAATAAAAAATTGGAAAGTCTCGAAACGCCTTTCAAAATTCATTCCAAACTACGAACCGGCGTCTCAAGAAGATCAACCTATGCAATCCGATGAGGCGAATGAAAGGTTTCTAAAAATTAAGGAAATTATACGAGATATTGAGAATCAAAATCAAATAAAATCAGATACCTTTTCTCGTAAAATTGATCGCGTCTTGATTCATCCAATTTTTGGTTACGTTATATTTCTTGCTATACTTCTTCTTGTTTTTCAATTTATTTTTTCCTTTGCTTCTATTCCGATGGATTTCATTGATGGACTTTTCGTTTCCTTAGGAGGCTGGGTTTCGGGTACATTGCCAAACGGAATGTTGAGTGATTTAATTAGTCAAGGGATTATTCCTGGAATTGGCGGAGTGCTTGTATTTATTCCTCAGATTGCTCTTTTGTTCTTTTTTATTTCAATTTTGGAAGAAACTGGCTATTTGGCACGAGTAGTTTTTATCATGGATCGTATCATGCGTCCGTTAGGATTAAACGGAAAAAGCATCGTTCCACTTATGTCGAGTGCCGCCTGTGCCATTCCGGGAATAATGTCCGCTCGAACGATTGCTGACTGGAAGGAGCGAATGATTACGATATTGGTTGCGCCATTAATGAGTTGTAGTGCCAGAATCCCAGTTTATACGCTGCTTATATCACTGGTCATTCCCAATCAAAAAATACTTGGATTTATGAATCTACAAGGAATCGTTCTTTTGAGCTTGTATTTGTTAGGGATTGTTTCTGCAGTATTAGTTTCCCTTCTATTGAAACAATTTATTGGAAATAGAGAAAAAGGGTTTTTGTTGCTCGAACTACCTAGCTATCGAAGTCCACGTTGGACAAATGTTGGAATCAACATATTAGAAAAGGTGAAAATATTTGTTCTTGATGCCGGAAAAATAATCCTTGCAATCTCGATAATTCTCTGGGCTCTCGCGACTTTTGGCCCGAGTGGTAGAATAGAGAAGTCGGAAAAGAAATTGATTCAATCGACTTATTATAAATCACTATCTGATAATGAAAAGAAACAGCAATTAGCATCCGTGAAATTGGAATCTTCATTCATTGGAATCATGGGGAAAAGTATTGAACCCATCATTAAACCCCTTGGCTTCGATTGGAAAATAGGAATATCCTTAATTACTTCATTTGCAGCGAGAGAAGTTTTTGTAGGTTCATTAGCAACTATTTACGCAGTCAATAATGACTCGGAATCAAACCTCAAGCTTATAGAAAAAATGCGAAACGAAAAAAATGACCAAGGAAATCCTGTTTACAGTCTTGCAAGTGGCTTATCACTCATGATTTTCTATGTTTTTGCAATGCAATGTATGGCGACACTGGCAGTTGTAAAACGCGAAACTCAATCTTGGAAATGGCCTGTGATTCAAATTCTTTACATGGGTTTTTTAGCCTATTTTGGATCTTTTTTAAGTTTCCAACTTTTAAGCTAAAAAAGGATATTATGCGTATCTTTATGTCATTATGATTCAGGAAATATTCGTTTGGATTTTGGTTGCGTCATCTGTAGTATACCTTTCTCGATTAATTTGGATCAAGTTTTTTAAAAAGGAAACTTCTTGTGATTCCTGTTCAATAGGAAAATCAATTAATAGTTCGTCGTCAAAATAAATGAACATATGTCTGAATGTCAACTTTATAAGTTTAATTCAAGTTTTTATGCGGTTGAAAAGGATGAAGCTAATCATTTCGTAAATGATTTTGTAGAATCCGAGATCGATTCAGACTATGTTTCTTGGTTGAATTTTCACAGCTTGTCTGATCAAGTATCTATTGAAAAAATCTGTTCGAAATTGGGAGTTGAAAAATTATCAATCGAAAGTATTTACTGCGCCATTCGAAGACCAAAAGTAGAGGAATATCCGAGCTACATGTTTTTTAGTGTTAAATCTGCACTACCAGATGAATTAGATCTGTCAACGCTCAATCAGGAACAAATTACTTTTATTTTGGGCGAAAACTATTTGATTTCGTTTCAGGAGAAGTCGTCTGATCATTTTACAGATGTCCGAGATCGCATTGAAAAGGGAAGAGGGAAAATCCGTTCAAAGGGGACTGACTTTTTATTGTTTCGCATGCTTGAGTCAATTATTGACAATTACTTTGAAGTATTGGAGACAATAGCGGATAATATAACAGTTATAGAGGCCAAATTGCATGTGTCTGAGAACAAAAGTATTTTTAAGGAAATAGAAGTAGAGAAAAGGCGATTAATCGAATTAAGAAAGATAGTTCAGCCGATGCGAGATGTTACAATGCAATTAGAACACAGTGAAAGCAATCTTCTTGACCGATCAAACTTTTATTATTTTTCAAATTTGAAATCAGCTTGTATGAGCGCCCTGGAGGAAATTGACGCAAATAAGCAAATTTTAGAAGGCATGTCAAATCTTTTCTATGCCGCTCAAGGACAGCGTATGAATGAAATTATGAAAATGCTTACCGTAGTTAGTTCATTATTCATTCCTTTAACATTTATCGTCGGTGTTTATGGCATGAATTTCGACTACATGCCCGAGCTAAAATGGAGATATGGTTATTTCATGATTTGGGGTGTCATGTTGTTAATCATTCTAAGTTTGATGATCTATTTTACCAAGAAAGGTTGGTTGAAACGCGATAAATTCTGATATTTTTCATTGTTAACGTTCTGTTAAAATAAAATTGGTTCGAATCTTGTTGTTTAAATTTGAATTATAAAATTTTAAAACCATGAAAAAATTATTCTTTTCTTTCGCACTTTTACTTGGAGCTAGTTTGGTTTCAGTTGAGGCAATAGCACAAGTTGAAAAAGGTGCAAAAATTGAGTTTAGCAAGGAAACGCATGACTATGGAAACATTAAGTATGATGGTGATCCATATTGTACGTTCGAATTTAAAAACACAGGAGATGAACCTTTAATCATTTCGAATGCAAAAGGTTCTTGTGGATGTACAGTTCCAGAGTGGCCGAAGGAGCCAATCGCACCAGGAGCAAAAGGATCTATTCGTGTAAAGTACGATACAAAAAGACCTGGTCCCATCAATAAAAGTGTTACAATTACTTCGAACGCTGTTAATGAGCCAAATAAAGTGATTCGTATCAAAGGAGAAGTAGGTCCAGCTCCAGAAGTAGGAACACCTGTTAATAATTCAGGTGCACCAACAAACAACTAATTGAAAAAAATATTTTTCAGTATACTTTTTTTTAAAACCGCCCTTGGCTTTGGTCAAGAGGCGGTTTTTAACGTTAAATATTCAGTTGTTAAGTTTCCAAAAACTCTGGAGGGAACCAAACGTAATTTCGTTTTTGAATTTAAAAATTCGGGATCAATACCTCTAGAAATTTATTCTGTTGACGTCCAATGTTCTTGTATTGCTGTCAATTTATCGAATGAAATCATTAAACCAGGTGAAGATGGTCGATTAGAAGTTTTTTTCGACACGAATGGGAAGTTATATCATCAGGATCATTCCATTATTCTAAATACAAATTCATCCAAGCGAAGGGAAAAACTTCGATTCAAGATTTTTGTGGAGCCAAAACCAAACACGAAAGGTTAGACATTATTTATTTTTATTTCAGTGAACTCGGATACTGAATCCCCCCATTCTTTTTTAGTTCCAGGCCTTACTATTTGTATCGTTTTAAATCCAGCTTTTTGAGCAGCTTCTAATTCTTGAATAATGTCGGAGAGAAATAAAATCCTATTCGGTTCTAATTTTAATAGTTGAGCGATTTTGGTATACGTTTCGTTAGCTCGCTTCATTCCTGTTTGAGTATCGAAATAATTCGAAAAGAAAGATCTTAAGTCACCCTTTTCGCTGAAGCCAAAAATGAGCTTTTGAGCTTCAATTGATCCGGATGAAAATACGCCCATCTTCAATCCCATCCTCTGCCATTTCTGCAAGTTAATTGGAACATCTTCATATACGTGACCTTTCAAAACACCTTTTTCGTATCCAATTTTCCAAAGTAGACCTTGAAGTGTTTTTAGAGGCGTTATTTTTCGATCTTCGATACACCATTGATTAAGTTTTTCAATTATCTCCTCGATAGATTTAAGTTCAATGTCATCCTCCTTTAAAACTATTGCTTTGGTTTCTTCGAAAGCATTTTTAACCTCCACAATTCCAGTCATATTCCTCAAGTTCCAAATATGTTCACGGAAATATGGAAATAACACATCGTAAACAAATGAAACTGAAGTAGTCGTTCCTTCAATATCCGTTAAAACATATTCAATTTTATCCGACACGAGTGGGGAATTTAAAATCATTGAATTTTTGTTCCATTCCAGAATCTGTATAATGAGGAACCCAACCACTCATATCGATAAAAATTCGAATGGCTTTTACAAACGGATTTGATTCTCCTGCATCAAACCAATGTTTAGTTCCGGCAGGAACGCTGATTAAGTCCCCACGCTCACACAGCAAATTGAAGACAGGTTCTTTTTCAAGATTGAACCAAAACAATCCCTTCCCATCCACAAAGAAACGTATTTCATCCTCTGTATGCGTATGTTCAGAAAGGAATTTATTACGAATTGCTTCATAGTTTTCGGTTAAGGAATTTATTGAAATCACATCAGCAGTTAGGTAACCGCCATTTTTCATAAATGGATCTAAGTCCCTGGAATAAGCTTTCAAAATGTCCTCTTGTGAAGCTGTATCTTCAAATTCAACATCACAAAACCATTGATCGAAGAAAATACCTCGACTCGTGAAAAATTTACGTATTTCAACAGGATCGTTGATTGTTAGGTTTTTTTCAGGAATGGATAAAATGGCCATATCAGATTATTTAATCATTTTCAATTTACATTCACAAAGATAATCCAAGGTCTCCAAATGGCGCTTTGCCTCAAATAAACTTTTCCCCCATGCATAAGTTCCATGTTTTCGTATGATAAAACAATGATTGGTTAAATGCGACCGTTTATAAATCAGCTCCTTTTCGAAGAACGACATCTCCTGTGAATTATCGAATATTGGAATTTTGATTTGGTTCAGATGAGACGTTTGTCCGTCAAACCCTTTCTGAATTTCAAACCCTTCAAATGTTACTTCAGATTTTTCAATAGCAGAAATCGCAACCGGATTAACTCCGTGACTGTGTAAAATAACTTTCGTTTCAGGAAACATTTCGTATATGAAACAATGAATTAATGTTTCTGCAGATGGTTTTATATTGGAATATTCTTCAATCGCATCTCCTTTCAAATCGATTTTTATGAAATCTTCACTTTTAAATTCGCTTTTATCAACACCCGATCTAGAAATCCAAATTTGGCTTTTTTCATCCTTAAATGAATAATTTGTCGACGTTGCGGGGGACCAACCTTTGGAATGATAGTGACGAATTACTTTTGCTATTTCTTCATGCAATGACATAATAAATTTTCGGCAAATGTAAAACAAAAAGAGGTTACCATTGAATGATAACCTCTCTATTTGATTTGTTGTTTGTTATTTACTAAGTTGTTCTTTCACGATTGACGAGATAACTTTCCCGTCTGCTTTACCTACTAACTTTCCTGTTAGAATCCCCATCACTTTGCCCATTTCTTGTGGTCCAGATGCTCCAGTTTCAGAAATAGCTTTCATGACTTCTGAACGGATTTCGTCTTCAGTTAACATTTTTGGCAAATATTCTTCTATTACTTTCGCTTGAAATAATTCTTCATCTGCTAAATCTTTTCTTCCTTGCGTATTATAAAGCTCAAATGTCTCCATACGCTGTTTGTGTAGTTTCAAACATATTTTCATTGCAGCTTCATCACTTACCTCGGCACCCGCACCGGATGTGGCCTCCAGAAGTAATTTAGATTTAATATCACGCAAAGCCGCTAAACGCTCTTTTTCTTTTGAAAGCATAGCTTGCTTGATAGCATCGTTAATTTTTGCCGTAAAACTCATTAGTCAACGTTATCGTGAAGGAAATTATTAGTTCTTAGCCCTGTTTTACCTTCGCTATCAGATGAGAGTCCGAAGCGAGAAAACGATTCTTCTGAACTTGGGATAGAATTATTTAGGTTAATGTTTCTTCTCACAAAAGCTGGTTCGTTTTCAAATTCTGCGATTCCATCCGCTTTTTTCAATTTTGCAGTATATTCTTGAATTTTAGAAACACGCTCCTGAGCTTTGCGTTGTTGCTCTTCAGGAGAAAGAACTTTCTTTGTTTGCTCAAAGCTCAATTTTTCGTTCGTATCATCCTCAAGCATGTGACGAACAACTTCAGGTTTAGAAGGCTCAGAATTTACGGGGTTATCAAAAAGTGTGAATGGACGAGCTTCCTCTTTTACCTCTTCCACATTTTCGTTTTCGATTGTTGTATCAATCACATCCCAGGTAAATTCAGGTTTTGCCTCTGAAATTGGCTCTTCCAACGTATTAAAAGAAGATTGTACATTTTCATCATTCGAAACATACGAAATCGATTCATTGACTGATGTGCTTTCAATTATTTCATTTGAAAGAGTTTCGTCCGATGCTTGATCTGACGTATTAGTCAATTGAACATCGGTTTCATTGTTTAATGTGTTGGTAGAATCAAATAAATCAAATGATTTCTTTTCCTCTACAACTGGTGTGAATGTTCCAGATGGAATTACGTTTTCAACAGAAGGTTCTGTTTTTAAGAATGGTTCTTGTGTTAGTTGCTCTTGAACAGTAGGACTTACAACTGCTTGTTCAAAAGGAGAAACCAATGGAGCAGTAATTTCCTTCTTATTTTCATCCTCCAGAGAAACGATTTTTCTCTCTGGAGCTTTTTCAAAACCCGTAATTGGTGTTGAACTAAAGCCTGTTGCTATTAGTGTAATACTCAATTTCTCACCAAGTGAAGCATCGAAACCGTGTCCCCAAATAACATCAGCTGTTGCACCGGCAGCATCTTGAATGTAATCGGTAATTTCAGTAATTTCATCCATCATCACTTCCTTGCTACCATAAGTGATATTCAATAAAACATATCTTGCTCCATTTATGTCATTGTCATTTAATAATGGTGAAGTCAATGCGTTTTTAACTGCAACAATAGCTCGATCATCACCTTCTGCCATAGCACTACCCATAATTGCTTGACCACTATTTCTAAGAACAGTATTAACATCGTTAAAATCAACATTGATAATTCCTGTTACTGAAATCACTTCAGCAATTCCCTTTGCAGCAACAGTTAGGATGTTGTCAGCATGAGAAAAAGCATCTGTCAAAGACATATTCTTGCCAAACTCTCGTAAACGTTCGTTGTTGATAATCAAAAGTGTATCTACGTTTTGACGCATTCTCTCCAAACCTTCTTCAGCTTGTTGTCTTCTTTTTCTTCCTTCAAAGTTGAAAGGAACAGTTACGATTCCTACAGTTAAAATACCAAGGTCTTTTGCAACTTGAGCAATCACCGGAGCAGCTCCGGTTCCTGTTCCACCGCCCATCCCAGCAGTAACAAAAACCATCTTGGTATTCTTGGAAAGTAATTCTCTAATTTCTTCGATATTTTCGATTGCTGCTTGCATACCTACTTCAGGAAGCATTCCAGCTCCACGACCTTCAGTAAGTGCCGGACCCAATTGAACTTTATGTGGAACGGGTGAAATATCCAATGCTTGTCGGTCTGTATTGCAAACTATAAAGTCCACTCCAACAATACCTTGATTGTACATGTGATTAACAGCGTTGCTACCGCCACCACCTACTCCAATAACTTTAATTATTGAGCTTGTTTCTCTTGGGATATCAAATTCCATATTCTTTTATTTTTAATTTAGTTTTTTATTATTTACCGTCGTTTTCATCATTATCATCAAAGAAATCCCTTGTTTTCTTTAAAATCTTGTCAAAGAATTTACCTCTTTTATTTGGATCGGAATGTGTAGGCGGTAGATCTTTGTATTTGTCTTGTTCTTTTTCATTAGCTTGTTTGACCTCTCCACTTTCTATTGAAAGTCGATCCATTGTTTGGAATCCATTTAATACTAATCCAATTCCTGTTGCATATATAGGACTGGCTAAATCCTCAAGATTGTTCGTATTCGCTAGATGTTCTGTTGGATAACCAATGCGCGTATCCATTCCAGTTAGATACTCAAACAATTGTGTTAAATGTTTCAATTGAGATCCTCCACCAGTTACAACAATTCCGCCTATAAGTTTTTTAGCGTACCCTGAATTTTTAATTTCATAATTTACCAATTCAATTATCTCTTCCATTCGAGCTTGGATGATACTGGCTAAATTGTGCAAGGTAATTTCCTTAGGATCGCGACCACGAAGTCCAGGAATGCAAACAACTTCATTTGTTTTACTTTCAGATGCAAGTGCACTCCCAAATCGAACTTTTAATGCTTCGGCGTGGCGTGGTAAAATTTGACAGCCTTCTCGGATATCTTGGGTAATTACGTTTCCACCAAAAGGAATTACAGCTGTGTGACGAATAATCCCATCTTGAAAAATTGCTACGTCAGTTGTTCCACCACCTATATCAACAAGCACAACCCCAGCTTCTTTTTCCTCGTCACTTAAAACCGCATCTGCAGAAGCAATTGGTTCTAAAATAATTTCTCGTACATTCAAACCCGCGCGGTCAACGCATTTTTTGATATTCAAAACATTGGTGACTTGGCCCGTAATTACATGAAAGTTGGCTTCCAATCTTACTCCTGCCATTCCAATCGGATCTTTGATCTCTCTTTCTCCATCAACAATATATTCCTGTGGTATCACTGTAATGATTTCCTCACCTGGTGCCATTACCATATTGTACATGTCATCTACAAAGGCATTGATGTCTGCTTGCGATATTTCACCATTTTTGTTACGTCGTGTGTACATACCTCGATGTTGCAGACTTTTAATATGTTGCCCGGCAATACCAACATTCACATTTCGTATCGATAATTCTCCTTCAGTTGTGTTTTTTGTTTCTTCAACAGCTGCATTTATGGATTGAATTGTTTTTTCAATGTTCGAAACAACACCGCGCATTACGCCCAGTGATTCACTTTTACCCATTGAAATAATTTCAATTTTATTGTGTTCATTGCGACGACCAACAAAACAGGCGATTTTAGTAGTGCCAATGTCTAATCCAACCACTATTTTGGTTTTCTTAATAGCGCTAACTCCTTTTTCTACATACGATTTGTCCATCATATTTGACACTTATTTCACTATATTTATTCCAACCTTCAAATGAAATTGCTTCTTTATAAAATGTTGTCAATCGACTAAATTTTTCAGCGACTTCTTCATCAGTATTGGCCGTTCCGAAAACTATCTTTTGGTCTCCCACTAATGGAATCAGAACAAAATCACCATTTCTTTCGAGGTAAACTTGACCGATTAATTTATACATTAATGGATGGTTACAAACATAATTTGAAATTCGAAAGACATCGTCCAATTTTTTAATACTTTTCAAGGAATCATTGTTAATAAAATTGGTAATTGAACCCTTAAAAAAACGATCATGTAAAAAGCCTGAAAAAACGACCACTCGGGCTGTATGATTTACTGATCTATGCATAAGAAATCCGTCTTCATCTATGTAGAAAGTTTGGTTGGATGTGTTAAAAATACGTGCAATAGGCTTTCTTAATATAATACGGATATTCCATTTTTTTCCAATTTCACGAAAAACATCTACTTTATTCACTTCTTCCATTGAAGCTAGTTTACGTTCTATTTTTCGAATGTCGAGTTGTTCGTTTTTTTGATTTGGAATCAACAGCCCAGCATTTTTTAATCGCAGCATTAGTTCATCCTCAGTTAAAAATGTTTCTCCATCCACATGAATGGAAATAGCAGGTGATTCAATAACCTTTTTATTCTCCTCCTTTTTTGAAAAAACAAATACAGTTATAGTTCCAACAAAAATTAAAATCCAAAAAACCAGTTTAAGCCATTTTTTAATCATCAAGATTCGAGTTTAATATTTCAGTCAAAGGATTGACAATTCGATCAATGTCACCTGCACCTATTGTTAAAACGATCCCCTTTTTAAATTTGGAGAAATGTTGTAAAACTTCCGAAGGTGATTTCAATGATTTCTTATCACATTTAATCTTTTGTAAAAGCCAATCGCTTGTAATTCCGTGAATTGGCTCCTCTCTTGCTGGGTAAATTGGCATCAAAACAAGCTCATCCAAGCGGGATAATTCCTTGGCAAATCCATCTGCAAAATCGCGTGTTCTGGTGAATAAATGAGGTTGGAAAATCCCAGTAATCTTTTGATTTGGATAGAACATTTTTATCGAATCAATTAAGACTTTGATTTCCTCGGGATGATGGGCATAATCGTCGATGTAAACTAGTTTTTCTGTTCGAACACAAAACTCAAATCTTCGTTTTACTCCTGCAAATGACTCGATTCCTTTTCGCATTGTTTGCTCATCCATTCCCATTTCGTTCAATAAAGCAATGCAAGCGAGGGCATTTTCAGCATTGTGAATTCCAGGAATTCCAAATTTAACGCGAGGCCAAAATCCATTTCTCAGTCGAACATCTCCGAAAAGAAATCCATCTGTCCATGATAAATTTTGTAGTGAATAATTAGCAGTTGGTGAGTTTATCGAATAGGTATAACTTTTTGAAAGTGAATTCAATGCTAACCCTTCTTTTTGAATCAAGAATCCTTGCATTTCAGTTTTCATGGCATATTGTCTAAAGCCTTCTTTAAATTGGTCTTCATTGCCATAAATGTCCAAATGATCCGGATCAACGGCTGTAACAATGCTTGCAAATGGTGAGAGATGTAAAAATGACCGATCAAATTCATCGGCTTCAATAACAGTATAATCGCTTGTTTCCGAAAGAACCAAATTTGAATTAAAATTGGTTGCTATTCCTCCTAAAAAAGCGTTACACTTCCAATTAGATTGATTTAGAATGTGAGCCAAAATGGAACTGGTCGTTGTCTTGCCGTGGGTTCCTGCGACACATAATCCTTTAGATTGACGTGTTAGTAATCCTAAAACTTCTGCTCGTTTAAGAACGTTGAAATTATTCTGATTGAAATAATTATATTCTTTGTGAGTTTTCGGAATTGCAGGCGTGTAAATAACTAATGTTTTTTCCTTGTTTTTGAAGGTCTTCGGAATTTCATCGCCTAAATCTTCAAAATGTATGTCACATCCTTCTTCAATTAATTTTTCAGTCAAAGATGAAGGAGTTTTATCATAGCCGGCTACTTTCAATCCATGATAATTGAAATAACGAGCAAGTGCCGACATTCCAATCCCACCGATTCCGATGAAATAGACATTCTTGTATTGTTCCGAAATACTCGTTTTACTCATCTAATATTTTTTCACACATGTCAACGATTTCAGCCACTGCATTTGGTTTCTCTAATTTTTTAATGGCTTTAGACAGCTGTTGACATCGGTCGTTGTCTTTAATTAATTTCAATGCTTCTTCAACTAAATCATCTCTGGCATCCGTATCGCGAACTAACAATGCTGCATTTTTCTCCACGAGTGCCATGGCATTTTTTGTTTGATGATCTTCCGAAACATTCGGTGATGGAACCAAAATAACCGGTTTTCCGACTATACTTAATTCGGAAACAGAAATGGCTCCAGCCCTAGAAATAATTAGATCCGCTGCAGAATAAGCACAATCCATTCGAGAAATGAATTGGTGCAAATGAATATTCGTTTTATCTTTTACTATTAACTCATCCTGCAAACGTTCAAAGTAGTGTTTACCACATTGCCATAAGAGCTGAACTCCTTCTTTATTGAATTCTTCAACTCCGTGCAACATCGAACGATTTAAGGTTTTTGCTCCAAGACTGCCACCGATTACCAAAACTGTCGGTAAATCAGGATTTAAATTAAAAACCTTTTGTGCTTCTTGCCGTTCGCAATTTGATGCGCCAGTTAACTCTTTACGAACAGGATTTCCAGTTAAAACAACTCGTGTTTTTGGAAAATACTTTTCCATTCCTTCGTATGCCGTGCAAATGCATTCTGTTTTCTTTGCTAACATCCGATTAGTCTTGCCAGGAAATGAATTTTGCTCTTGAATAACGGTTGGGATTCCTATGAATTGTGCCATTTTCAAGGTAGGGCCGCTTGCATACCCTCCAACACCAATAACCAAATCTGGCTTAAATTTCTTGATAATTCTTCTGGCTTTAAATAAACTCTTTGCAATCTTGATAGGTAATAAAAAATTGGAAAACGTGAATTTCCGTTGGAATCCGGCAATTTCAAGTCCTTCGATTTTATAGCCTGCTTGTGGCACTTTCTCCATTTCCATTTTTCCTTTTGCACCAACAAATAGCACTTTAGCCAATGGATTTCTTTTTTTTATTTCATCGGCAATCGCAATAGCAGGGAAAATGTGTCCTCCCGTTCCTCCACCGGAAATAATTACGCGTTCAATAATCATCTTCTAATTTTTAATTCGCAAAAGCATTTTGTTCTTGTTTCGACTGTTTTTGTAGTTGGTAGGAGAAAGATTGAATAACACCAATGGAAACGCATGCCATGATTAAGGCTGAACCTCCCATTGCCATAAAAGGCATATTTTGTCCGGTAACCGGGAAAATTCCAGTGCAAACGAGCATATTAATACTTGCTTGAGTTAATAGATGAATTCCGATTCCCATGCAAACATAGGATTGAAACAAATCGTCTGTTTTTAAAGCGATTTTTATAATTCGTAAAAGTAGAATGAGATACGATAAGACGAGAAATATCGCCGAGATCGATCCGAATTCTTCCACAAAACTGGAGTAGTAAAAATCGGCATAAGCCTCAGGAGTGTAACTTTTTAATTTACCATCACCGACACCAAGTCCGAAAAAAGAACCGATGTGAATGGCTAGTTTTGCGTTATTTACTTGCGCATTTTCGACATTAGAAATATCATCCTCCATTCGGTTATCAATTCGGTTAACCCAAGTTTCATATCGAGGAAGTAAATTGAGTTGAGGAATTGCCAAGTGAATTCCAATAGTTAATGCAATTAATCCAACTCCACCTGCTGCCATGATTGATAGTTTTGTAAACGGCACTTTTCCGATGAACAACATCGCCATGGAAAGCATAAAAAGCATGGCGGAAGTTGAAAAGTTATCTTTTAAAATCAATCCGCAAATAACCACCACAGGAATCATAAGAGGAATTATTCCTTCTTTCCAATCATTAAGTTTATCTTTTTTTCGGACCAATAATTTAGATAGATAAATGATTAAGGCCAGTTTCGCAAAGTCTGAAGATTGAAAAGTTAATTGCACAAATGGTATTCGAATCCATCGACCGGCTCCATTTACTTTAGCTCCAAAAAACATTGTAAACAATAAAAGACCAATGGCTAAGTAGTAGCTAAACTTCGCCAACTGAGAAATGTATTTGGAGTCTAAGCGATGAATGACATACATACATGCAAATCCGATGATGACATAAACCAAGTGCTTTGATAAATATTGAAAGGGCGAACCACCTTCGATTTTAACTAAAATCGGAACAAAACTATAAACGGTAACAAGTGAAAAAGCCATCATTAAAATGGTGATGAGCCAAATTACGGAGTCGCCTTTGAGGTATTTTAGGTAGCTTCTCATTTTATCTGAACCAATGCAAGGTATTCTTTGAGTAAATTGTAATAGTATTCCGAATCAGTGTCGGTTGATGTGAATAAAAGAATTCCTGGTTTGAAGGCAGACTCAGATATGGATTTCAAAATTTCATTGAGTTCTTTACCATCGGTATAAATGAGTTTCGTTCGAACCCTTGAATCCAGAACGTTATTTTCACTCAACACCAAGTTAATTTCTGTTTTATTTCCTATCCACAGAACTTCAAATGGAAACGAATTGAGTGTCGAATTGAGCACGTCGATATTAGGATAAATCCAACTAAAAACATCCATCCCAAATAATTTCCCCTGAGATTGTAAGGAAGTTTCATTCAATTTTAACAAGCCACTTTTTCTGGCTGCGACTAATTGAGATTCGATTTTATTTAATTCTTGTTCACTCATAGTGATTGTTTTTATAACATGCGAACTGCTTGCTTGAATTGGTTTCCGCGATCTTCGTAGTTTTCGAATAAGTCGAAACTAGCACAAGCTGGAGAAAGTAAAACTGTTTCGTCTTTGGTAGCCAAACGATAACCGTAAGCAACTGCTTCAACAGCTGATTTAGCTTCAACGATGGTTTCAACAACTCCTGAAAATGCTTCAATGATTTTATGATTATCCACACCAAGACAAATTATAGCCTTCACTTTGTTTTTAACCAATTCCATCAACTCGCTGTAATCGTTTCCTTTATCTACACCACCAACAATCCAAACTGTTGATTTTTCCATGCTTTCCAAAGCAAACCAAGTTGAATTAATGTTCGTTGCTTTCGAATCGTTGATAAATTCGATTCCATTTACTTTCGCAACGAACTCTAGACGGTGTTCCACGTTTACGAAATCTTCCAAGCTTTCACGCACGATATCCTTACGGATTTCAACAATTCGAGCAGCGATTCCGGCCGCAAGTGAGTTTTGGGTATTGTGCTTACCCTTCAAAGCTAATTCATGAATTGACATAGTTAATTGATCTTTTATGTTTATTGTTAATTGTTTCTCAGTTGCATAACCTCCCATTTCAATTTTTTCCTTTAGTGAAAAAGGAGCCAAATTCATAGGAAGTTGTCGGGATTTTATTCCCTCTTGAATGACTGGGTCATCGTAATTGTAAATGAACCAATCTTCGTGTGTTTGATTATTCAGAATGCGGAATTTTGAATCCACATATTTTTGCATTTGGTATTCATAGCGATCGAGGTGATCAGGTGTGATGTTGGTCAAAATTCCAATTTCAGCTTTGAAGTCAAACATATCATCCAATTGAAATGAACTCAATTCGATGACATACCAATCGTGATCGCCTTCAGCAACTTGTTTAGCAAAACTGTATCCCACATTTCCTGCTAATCCCACATCCCAACCCGCTTTTTTCAATATGTGATGAGTTAACATCGTTGTGGTTGTTTTTCCATTACTTCCGGTGATGCAAATTTTCTTTCCTCTCGAGTAATATCCTGCGAATTCAATTTCAGAGATGATTTTCACCTCTCTGTTTTTCAATCCAACGATTAAAGGAACATTATCTGGAATTCCAGGTGATTTAATGACGAGGTCAGCTTTGAAAATTCGGTCCTCATCGTGTGTTCCTTCTTCCCACTCAATTTGCTCATCAATCAGCGTTTGTTTGAACTCTTCTTTGATTTGACCTTTATCAGATACAAATACATTCCACCCCTTCAACTTGGCTAAAATTGCAGCTCCGACTCCGCTCTCACCGGCGCCCAAAATCACGATATTTTTACCAATTCCGTTCAATTTATCTCAATTTCAGCGTTACAATTGTTACAACTGCCAATAGAATCGCTACAATCCAAAAACGTGAAACGATTTTCGCTTCGTGAATTCCTTTTTTCTGGTAATGGTGATGAAGCGGTGCCATCAGGAATATTCGTCGACCCTCGCCGAAGCGTTTTTTGGTAAGTTTGAAATAACCGACTTGCAACATCACGGATAGATTTTCAATCAAGAAAATTCCACACAGAACAGGGATCAATAATTCTTTTCGAATTGAAATGGCAAATACCGCGATTATCCCACCAAGCGCCAAACTTCCTGTGTCGCCCATGAATACTTGAGCAGGGAAGGAGTTATACCAAAGAAATCCGATGCATGCTCCAACAAAAGCACTGATGAAAATTACAAGCTCCTCAGCGTGAGGAATATACATTACGTTTAAGTAATCCGCGAATTTGGCGTGTGAGCTAACATAGGCCAAAACTGCCAATGCAATTCCAATGATGGCTGATGTCCCCGTAGCTAATCCATCCAAACCATCGGTCATATTGGCTCCATTCGATACAGCGATTACAATGAAAATCACAATTGGAATAAATAATAACCAACCGTAGGATTTTTGCCAGTCGCCAATTAACCAGTTGTAGTTGAATTCATTGTCCTTGATAAATGGAATCGTGGTGGTCATGTCATCCGTTTTGATCCATTTAAAATTTTCGCCGTCGTTTTGGATGTGATGTTGGGAAACAAATTCTTCGTCAGCTTGCAGTTTGTAATTTGCAGAAACTCGCTTGTGAACAACTACATTTTCCGAGAAATAGAGAATACATCCCACTATGACACCAACTCCAATTTGACCGATGATTTTAAATTTTCCCTTTAGGCCCTCTTTATTCTTTCTGAAAACCTTAATGTAGTCATCTAAAAAACCAATCATTCCAAGCCAAACCGTAGAGATTAGCATCGTTATGACATACACATTGTGCAACTTGGCAAAAAGCAAAGTTGGAATTAGAATAGCGCTCAGAATGATGATTCCACCCATTGTTGGCGTTCCTGACTTTTGAATTTGACCATCAAGACCTAAATCACGAACCGTTTCGCCAATTTGCTGTTTTTTCAAGGCTCCAATGATTTTCTTTCCAAAAAAGATTGAAACAATGAGAGATGTAATCAAAGCCATTGCCGCGCGGAAAGAAATGTAGTCGAATAATCCAGCTCCAGGGAAATTCAATTTATCCAAATAATCAAATAAGTAGTAAAGCATTATTTCTTCAGTTGGTTAAATAATTCGTTCGTTATTTTTAAATCATCAAAATCGTGGCGAACACCCATAATTTCTTGATATTTTTCATGACCTTTCCCAGCAATCAAAATGATATCTCCAGAATTAGCCAATGAAATCGCTGTTTTAATTCCTTGTTTGCGATCTTGAATGGTAAGTGACTTCAATTGTTGATTTTCATCAAGTCCAGCCTCCATTTCTTCTAAAATCGTCGCTGGATTCTCTGTTCTCGGATTATCAGAAGTTAGAATCACTTTGTCGCTCATTTCTGCCGCAATGGATGCCATTTTTGGTCGCTTGGATTTATCGCGATCTCCACCACATCCCACAACAGTAATGATTTGCTCTGATCCTTTGCGAATGCCACGAATCGTTTTTAAAACATTTTCTAAGGCGTCAGGAGTATGAGCATAGTCGACAATTGCTGTGATTCCGTTATTACTTCTTAGGTATTGAAATCTGCCTTCAACCGATTCCAAGTTGCTAATCACGCGTAAAACTTCCAATTCTTCAATACCCAAAAGTGACGCAACACCAAATACAGCCAATAAATTGTAAGCATTAAAGTCGCCGACCAAACGTGAATAGACTTCCGTGTTATTGATTGTCATAACCAAACCAGAAAGAGCATTTTCGATTACTTTTCCTTTGAAATCAGCAGGAGTTTTGAGCGCAAACGAGAGTTTTTTGGCGCTTGTGTTTTGAAGCATCACCAATCCATTTTTGTCATCGGCGTTGGTCAGTGCGAATGAATCTTTGCTCAACCCATCAAAAAACGCTTTTTTCACTCGGATGTATTCTGCGAATGTGTTATGGTAATCCAAATGATCATGCGTGATATTTGTGAAAACGGCTACTTTGTAATCCAAACCTGCAATTCGATGCTGGTGAACGGCATGCGAGCTGACTTCCATAAAGCAATATTCGCAACCGGCATTTACCATTTTATCCAAAAGCTGATTTAATTCAACAGGATTTGGAGTCGTGTGAGTCGAGGGAATTATTTCGTCACCGATTTTATTGACTACAGTAGAAATCAAACCTGCTTTGTAGCCCAAATTCATGAATAGGTTGAAAAGTAAAGTTGTTGTGGTTGTTTTACCGTTCGTTCCTGTAATTCCAATCAATTTTAATTTCTTGGATGGATTTTCATAATAATTACAAGCCATTAAACCCAGGGCTTCGGAAGTATTTGGAACTAGAATTATTGTGGCATCTTCAGGTAATTCAACTTTCTCCTGAACTACAAAAATTCGGCATCCTTGATTGTATGCTTGTTGAACGAATTGATGTCCATTGTTTGTAAAACCTACAATCCCAAAAAACACAGAATTAGCAACTGCCTTTCTTGAATCGAAAACCAAGTCATTCGCGTTTTGCTCCAAACTCCCATTTACAAGTTTGAAATTGATGTTTTCCAAAAGTGAATTCAGCTGCCTCATCTCAACTCTATTTTTATCAATTGACCTTTTGTAATTTCAGTTCCTGTCAAAATGGATTGCGAAACAACACGACCATAACCTTTCATTTTTACGATTAAACCGCGACTTTCGAGTAAGTAAATAGCATCTTTTGCCGTCATTCCATACACGTTCGGAACCTTGTCTTTCGGAATTTCTTTACGGTTCAAATGCACAGATCCTTTCAACGTGTCAGTGGATAGCCATTCTCCCTCGTAATTCAATTGGTAGCGAACATTCAGAGATTTTAATACCGAAGTGATGTCACGTTTATTTCCAGATTTTACAAGAGGGACTTGATTCGACTTTTGCTTCTTTTCATTGACTGCATCGTGGTATTTCAAAGTGGACGCATATACTTTATTGGCAATTGCTGCAAAAACAGTCCCTGACACAGCCGCACCATAGTAAGCAACTTTCGGTTTGGAAATCACAACAATACACGAATATATGGGGTCGTCTGCAGGAAAGTAACCTACAAATGAAGCTTGGTATTCACTTAATTTTTCTTCAGAAGAATAACCTCCTTGGCTCACCAATTTTGCTGTTCCTGTTTTGCCAGCGATTTTAAATTCAATACTTTCCAAAGCCGCACCTGTTCCATCAGTCATGACACCTTTCAAGCATTCTTTGAGTGCATCTAAAGTAGGTTGAGAACAGATTTTGTCATTCAAGACATATGGCTCAAATTTTTTGATTGTTTGTCCTGAACGTCTTATTTCCTCAACGAACTGTGGTCGAAGAAATTTGCCATTGTTTGCTACTGCGTTATAAAATGCCAACGTTTGCAAAGGCGTTTGTTGAATTTCATAGCCGATCGCCATCATCGGAACGGTTAGAGCCCACCAACCTTTATCTCCAGGCTGCAAATAATGTGGATTTGGCTCGCCGCTTAAGTCAATACCAAGAGGATCTAGTAACCCAAATTGTTTTAAACGTGCTAAAAACTGCTCAGGGTCATTTCGGTAAGCATTATAAATAATTTTAGCAATTACATTGGACGATTTTTCAAAGGATTGCTTGATGGTAATTCTTCCGTATCCGATTCCGTGATTTGAGTCAGTAAAGGTTTTCCCTTTAAAAACATAAGATCCAACGGCATCCACTTTGTCCATAATATTTATTCTGCCATCTTCTAAAGCAGCCATTAATGACGCCAATTTAAAGGTAGAACCGGGAACTTCCTTCGTTCCGATTGCATGATTGAACCCTTCAATAAAACTTCCATCTGCAGCGCGATCGAGGTTTGCCATGGCACGAACGAAACCGGTTTTAACGTCCATTACGATTACACATCCATGTTCGGCTTTCATGTCACGCAATTGTTTTTCAAGTTCTGAATGTGCGAACTCTTGGATGTCTTTGTCTAAAGTTGAAATCACATCCGCTCCTTCAATAGCTTCTTTTGTAATTTGCCCTGTTTTCTTCCACCCTGTTGAGATTTTATGCTCGATTTCTTTTCCTTCTTCTCCTTTTAAATAATTGATGAATGCTCCCTCAATTCCAACTTTGAGTTCTTTTCCACCATCGTTTTTATAATAACCTAACGTTCTTCGAAGTAAGTTTCCATTTGGGAATTGACGTTTGATTGTTTCGTCTGTATCGATAATCCCTCCTTTCATTCTTCCTTCCCTGAAAATTGGAAGTTCACGTAGTAATTTGCGCTCATCGTTGGTAACATTTTTCTGAATCAATAAATAACGAGATCCATTTGAACGTGCATTTCGAATGGCATTTTCGTATTCGTGTGCTGTTTTTTTTGGATACATGCGACTGAGTCCTTGCGCAAGTTCGGACACTTCTGAATCAAATAATTTCTGATCAACAACGGTCGGATCCATGTGTACATCGTAATAAGTAACAGAGGTCACAAGTGGGGTTAAATTGTGATCTAAAATGTCGCCCATTCTTGGAATTCGACTTACAGTTCGAACTGGTAGCGTTTCATCACCTGAAGCAAAAATGTTCTTTCTTCCCTCAAATTGTAGTGAAATTGTCTTGTACAAAACAACGAGCATAATGAGTACAAACCCGAAATAAATCAGATACGCTCGGTAGTACAAGAAATTCTTACTATCCTTACTCATTTACTTTCTTTTTAACTCGAATGACTTTTGTGGCGTTTTGAGTTTCCTTTAATTGTCTCTTCTCCAGTTTTTCAACTAATTTGTATCGACGTGTAATTGTTTCTAATTTGGCTTTTGATTCAATATATTCCGCTGCATTTTGGTCGACTTCTTGTTGTGCCGCATTGATATCATCTGAAAGTTGTTTTCCGTAATATCCTTTTCCTACAACTAATAAAAGAAGGAATATGATGAAGAAAATAAAGTTGAGGTTATTCAAAACAAACTCTCGTGTTAAGAAATCACCATTCAAAATCTGCGTGATTGCGCTTGTTTTTGCAGCACGAGAATCTTTTTTTGATTCCTTTTTAGAATCAACTTTCGACTCTTTTGTAGTCGACTTTTCTTCTTCTGAATAAGCTATGTAATCGTTATCCGACATTCTTTTCTGCTATTCTTAATTTTGCACTTCTTGCTCGTGTGTTCCGTTGAATTTCTTCTTCGCTTGGAACAATTGGATGTCTCACAACTTCATTCAATGGTTTTAAGACATTCCCAAAAAAATCCTTTTGAATTTCACCCTCAAATGAACCTCGCTTCATATAATTTTTTACCAATCTATCTTCTAGCGAATGATAAGAAATGACAACTAAACGTCCTTTCGGGGATAACATTTCTGTAGTTTGTTCGAGTAAACTTTTTAAAACTTCCAGTTCTTGATTTACTTCAATTCGAATGGCTTGAAAAACCTGGGCGTAAAACTTATGATCTTTAAACTTGGGAGCGAAACGACTTAAAACTGACATCAATTCAGAGGTGGTCTCAATTGGTTTCTCCGTTCGCTTTAATACAATTTCTTGTGCTAAAAGTCGAGCGTTAGACAACTCGCCGTAGTTCCTGAAAATTGAAGTCAGCGCCGCTTCATCGTATGTGTTAACTACTTTAAATGCCGACAATTCAGCATTTTGATTCATTCGCATATCCAAGACCGCGTTTTCACGAATGGTAAATCCACGTTCCGCTTCATCGAATTGATGAGAGGAAACGCCTAAATCGGCAAGTAAACCATCAATTTGCTTGATATTCAATAGACGCAAGTGATTTTTGAGAAATGAGAAATTCGCTGGAACGAAATGAAAATTCGGAGCTTCCCACGCATTTTTTTTGGCGTCCGGATCTTGATCAAAAACGATAAGTTTTCCATGTTCGTTTAAACGACTGAAAATCTCGCGAGCATGACCGCCTCCGCCAAATGTTACATCCACATAAGTGCCCGCAGGATTAATCTGCAAAGCATCAATGCATTCATTAAATAGAACCGGTATGTGGTAAGCCGTATTATTCTCCATTATCCAAATCACCCATTACTTCATCCGCTAAATCAGCGAAATTCGCCATGTTGCCTTCAATCATGTTGAAGTATTTGGATTTGTCCCAGATTTCGATGCGATCATTGTAAGCGATGAGCATAACCTCATTTACTAATCCTACTCGCTCCATGTGAGCAGTGGGAATTAAGATTCGACCCGCATTATCCAATGCCACTTGTTTTGCTCCTTGGTGGAACAAACGGTAGAACATTCGATTATTGGGTTTGAACAAGTTCATTTTGGAAAGCTTAGTGCTAATTCGTTCCCAATCAGGAAGCGGATAGAGCGTTAAGCAATCTTCAAATCCTTTATTCAACATGAAATCGCGTTGAGACGACGCAGGGAGTTGCTTCCGTAAACCGGAAGGAAATAAAAACCGACCTTTCTCGTCCAGTTTTACTTCAAATTCTCCTACTAATCCTGCCATAGCGATAATAATGGGTAAAATTAATGGATTTTTTACCACTTTTTACCACGTAATATTGAATTGTTGATAACTTGTAACGATGTAACGATGTAAATGTTACTTTTTGAACTAGAAATATTTTAAAAAAACCAATAAAATAAAGCAATTATTCAAAAGTGGTAGATTGTGGGATAAATTTTTAACAATTCATTTTTTGAGACTTTTTAATTCGTAATCAAGCGTAAATGAAATTTTTCTTTTATTTGTCTTCTAAATAAATGAAGATGAGATCTCTATTTCTTTTGACTGCACTGTTTTTGAGTTCGAGTTTGATCGCTCAAAAAGGCGATTCTACTAAATTCAAGTTTCGTAATTTTGAACTTAGTTTTGGGCAATCATTACTTTTTATTTCGAACTCAAAACAAACGAATATCATTAGTAATGAGGCGATAGTAATTCCTACAAGCGCAATCTTATTTTCTACTGAATTTCGACCAGATAAACTCATTCGAATTCCAATATTTTTGAATATTGCCACCGAATCAAAGCAATTTCTGGTCAATGGACAGCTGGTTAACGAAAAAGCTTCACCGACTTTAGGAACTGGTGCTATGATTAAAGCATTTCAAATAAAAATTGACGACAAATCCAAAATAGAATTTGAGGTGGGTCCGCTAGCAAGTTTTCTTTTTGACACAAAAAATAGTATGCGTGTTGCGCCAATAGTCGCAGGAAGATTTAAAATATTACGAGGTGAAAATTTTGTAATGTATATTGGAGCAAGTTATAGTTTTGGCATCAATGCGCTTGGGTTGTTATATGGAACTGGGACGTCTTTTTGATTTGTCTTTTAAGTTCAACATAAAATCGTAATTTTGCATTCTCATTAAATGGCAAAAGAAGTTCAAATTCACGATAAGCATTTTTCACTTTTCATTTCGGAAGAGGAAATTTTCGCTGAGGTAAAGAAAATGGCTAAACAGCTCGAGTCGGATTACCAAGGAAAAGATATTTTGCTTATTGCTATTCTGAATGGTGCATTTATGTTTGCCTCAGACATTATTAAATCCATCAAACGAGATGCTGAAATTACCTTTGTAAAAGTTAGTTCTTACAAAGGCACTCAAACCACAGGGCGAGTTGATGAATTAATTGGCTTAAATAATCAAATGGAAAATCGCCATGTGATTGTGATCGAAGACATTGTAGATACAGGAATTACCATCGATAAAGTGGTGTCGCTCATAAAAGCAAACGATCCGGCTTCCGTTGAAGTGTGCACACTTCTTTTCAAACCAGAAGCATTTAAAGGAAAGCACAAACCAAAATACATATGTTTTGAAATCCCAAATAAATTTGTTGTCGGATATGGCTTGGATTACAATGAATTAGGAAGAAATTTGAAAGAACTATATCAATTAAAAGAAGCGTAACATGTTGAATATTGTTTTATTTGGTCCTCCGGGAGCAGGAAAAGGAACGCAGTCCGAACGATTAATCGCAAAATATGACTTGGTGCATTTGTCCACAGGTGATATTTTTCGATCCAATATCAAGGGTGAAACGGACTTAGGTAAACTAGCAAAAAGTTACATGGATCAAGGTCAGTTGGTGCCTGATTCAGTGACGATTGAAATGCTTCGTTCTGAAGTTTTGAAACATGAAAATGCAAATGGATTCATTTTCGATGGGTTTCCGAGAACGAATGCACAAGCAGAAGCGTTGGATGAGTTTTTAGCTTCATTGAATACTTCAATAACATTAATGGTTGCTTTAGAAGTTGAGGAAAATGAGTTAAAAACACGTCTTATGAAACGCGCTGAAGTTAGCGGAAGAGCAGATGATGCAAATCCCGAAGTTATCGCTAATCGTATCGCAGTCTATAACAACGAAACAGCACCAGTAAAATCGTTTTATCAAAATCAAAATAAATTTGTCGCTATTGATGGAATTGGATCCATTGATGACATTACCCAACGGATTTTTTCGGCGATTGATCCGCACCTTTAAATTTTATGGCTTCTGATAATTTCGTTGACTACGTTAAAATTCATTGCACATCCGGAAATGGGGGAGGTGGTTCTACACACTTTCGCAGGGAGAAATATATTCCAAAAGGCGGCCCAGATGGTGGCGATGGCGGACGTGGTGGACATGTAATTATCCGAGGTAACAAACAACTTTGGACTTTACTTCACCTCAAATTTCAAAAGCACATCAAGGCCGGACATGGTGCACATGGATCGGGAAATCTCAAAACTGGTTCGCAAGGTGAAGATGTTTATATAGAGGTTCCATTGGGAACCATAGCTAAAGATTCAGAAACTGGTGAAACCGAATTCGAAATAACTGAAGATGGTGAGGAATTCATCATTCAGCGCGGAGGTAAAGGAGGTTATGGAAATAATCACTTTAAATCTCCAACGAATCAAACGCCACGTTATGCGCAGCCAGGCGAACCAGGTGCAGAAGGATGGAAAGTCCTCGAATTAAAAGTTTTAGCTGATGTTGGTTTGGTTGGATTTCCAAATGCAGGTAAAAGCACCTTGCTTTCTGTACTTTCAGCTGCAAAACCTGAAATTGGAGCTTATCCGTTTACGACTTTGCGTCCGAATCTGGGAATTGTTTCTTATCGAGATTATCGCTCGTTTATCATGGCAGATATTCCAGGGATAATCGAGGGAGCTCATGCAGGGAAAGGACTTGGTTTGAGGTTTCTAAGACATATCGAACGAAATTCACTATTACTTTTCATGATTCCGGCTGATTCGGATGACATCAAAAAGGAATACAATGTTTTGTTGAACGAATTGAAACAATACAATCCCGAGTTGCTTCACAAAGAACGACTTTTGGCGATTACTAAATCTGATATGTTGGATGAGGAATTAATTGCTGAAATGCGAAAGGATTTACCGAAAATACCATTCTTATTTATTTCCGCTGTCGCCCAAAAAGGACTTATTGAACTCAAAGATTTGATTTGGAAGCATCTCAATAATGATTAATTGGTTGGAATCCATAGATCGAGCTATTCTCCTTTTTATCAATGGATTAAATACGCCTTTTTTGGATGAGGTCATGTGGTTTTTTTCAGGGAAACTTAGTTTAATCCCATTTTATTTGATTTTACTTTACTTTATCAAAAAGGAGAATAATTGGAAAAATTTCGGCTTGATATGCTTGGGAGTTTTCATAACGGTTTTAATTTCAGATCAATCATCCGTTCATTTGTTCAAAGAAGTTTTTCAGCGCTATAGGCCTTCGCATAATTTAGAAATCAGTAACTTGCTACATTATTACGAAATCAAACCAGGAGATTTTTATCGAGGGGGAACCTATGGATTTATCTCTTCGCACGCGGCAAATTATTTCGGAATGTTGGGATTTATTTTACCATTATTTTCCAAAAAATATAGAATGTTAAAAGTTGGAGCTATTGTAATGGGAATAATTGTTTCCTTAAGTCGGGTATATTTGGGAGTTCATTATCCGTCCGATGTTATGATAGGTGCAACTTTAGGATTACTAATTGGGTGGAGCTTAAATCAGTTTCTTTATTTACGATTTAAATTCGAGGAAAAATGAATTGGATAATTGTATTTGTAGGAGGAGGAATCGGAAGCGTATTGCGTTTTGGAATTGGAAAACTAATTCCTTTCAAAGGACTTTCATTTCCTTGGGCCACATTTCTTTCCAATTTCTTAGCATGCTTGATTTTTGCAATCGCTTTATTGGCAATTCAAAAAAGCCCTAAAAACGAGTGGATTCAGCCTTTAGTTTTAGTTGGAATTTGCGGAGGGTTCAGTACGTTTAGTACTTTTTCCTATGAGAATTTCCAACTTTTCCAATCGGGAAGTTATGGATTATTATCATTGAATGTTTGCGTTTCAGTTATGCTTGGATTCGCAAGTTTTTGGATGGTGAAAACACTTTGAGTTAAGAAAATAATTTCAGTAATATTGCAGTCATTCAAAAGAAAATGAGAATCAATTAAATTATGGAAGATAAAAAATTACGTGATCTGGCTGAATTAGGTGAATTTGGACTAATTGATAAGTTAACTGAGGATTTTCAATTAAAAAACAAAAACTCATTGCTCGGTGTTGGAGATGATGCAGCAGTAATTAAAATAAATGAAGAAGAATCACTTTTAGTTTCTGCAGATACTTTGATTGAAGGAATTCATTTCAATTTAATGTATATGCCATTGAAGTTTTTGGGGTATAAAGCAGTTTCGGTCAATGTTTCAGATATCTGTGCAATGAATGGGAAAGCTGAGCAGATTACAGTTTCTTTAGCTGTTTCAAGTCGTTTTCCAGTCGAGGCTTTAGAAGAATTGTATGAAGGAATTCATGCGGCATGTGAGCATTTTCAGGTCGATTTAGTTGGAGGTGACACAACCTCTTCGCTTTCAGGTTTAATCATTTCAATTACAGTTATTGGACGTGCAAATAAAAAATCGATTGCATATAGAAGTGGTGCTAAAGAAAATGATTTGATAGTTGTTAGCGGTGATCTTGGAGCCTCTTATCTTGGCTTACAAGTCTTGGAGCGCGAGAAGGAGGTATTTAAAGCAAATCCCAATATTCAACCAAAATTAGATGGTTATGATTATTTAGTTGGTAGACAATTAAAACCGGAAGCTCGTGTTGATATCATTCGAGAACTAGCAAAAAGTGATGTAATCCCAACCTCTATGATTGATATTTCAGACGGTTTGGCATCTGAATTACTTCATATTTCCAAAGCAAGTAATTGCTCGGTTAGCATTTATTCAGAAAAAATTCCATTGGATGAAAAGACTTCAGTTACTGCCTTGGATTTTAATTTGGATCCAATGACTTGTGCATTGAACGGAGGAGAAGATTATGAGCTTCTATTCACGATTCGACAGGATGATTATAAAAAGATTGAGAGTAATCCCAATTTATCTGTAATTGGTCACGTTACCTCTAAAGATTCAGGAAATTTATTGATTGATAAGAATGGAACCGCTGTGTCTTTAAAGGCGCAAGGCTGGAAACATTTTTAAGTCGTCAGTCGACTCTTGGTAAATTGATTTGTTCCTTGTGAACGATATTTATAGTGTACAATCCTTGTAGTTTCTCTGCAAAATTTTGAGCTTCAATTTGTGTTCTGAAATCACCCACCTTTAAATTAAAGTATGGAGCCTCAAAGTTCATGTAAGTATCAATTTTAGGATAAGAACTTATGAAACGATTTCTTACTTCTTCCACCTTTGATTTTTCAGGGTCAAAACAAATTTGAACACGATACCCCGTCAATGAACGCGACTTTTTCTGATACAAATATTGATCTATTCGATCATCTTGTTTGAACGTAATTTGGCTAAACATTGATTTTGAAATAATTAATACCAATGCAAATAAGAAGTTTTTCATGGATGTGCGTTTACGAGATCAAATTTAAATTCTTTGTTAAATTATTGTTTTCCTTTTTACTTATTTAGAATGATTTTAAATTAAAGTATTTTACTCGATTTTTGTCATCAAATTGTCATTTGATTAACTGATTCTTCTAATTTTGTTGCCGTTAAAATGCGTAAAATTCGCAAAAAATTAATTAGAATTTAGTAATTATTTTCATGAAAATATCTAATATTCAATCTCTTAAACGAATCTGCAGGGTATCTGGTTTATTATTGTTTTTTGCCATTTCTTTGTTTTCGTTTCAAGCAGCCGCTCAGGGAGAAGCCTTGTTCAAATCAAAATGTGCAACATGTCACCAGCCTTTAAAAAATAGTACGGGACCAAAACTTTATCAGGTACGGGAGAAATGGGCTTCGGGAGGTGCCAAAGAAGGCTCATTATACTCTTGGGTTAACAATTGGCAAACTGCAGCGGCATCTGATCCCTATGCTGCGGAGGTATCAAAATGGTCACCTACAGCCATGTCTGCTTTCCCTGATTTAAAAAAGGAGGAAATTGATGCAATTTTTGATTGGGTTGATTCACAAAAAGAGACTGTTACAACGGGTGGTCCAGGTGGAGATGGAATGTCTGCAGAAGGTCAAATGACGGAGGAATCCGAAGAGGAGGGTTCGCTGAGTTGGATTTGGATCATAATGGCTGTTGTGTTCATTGTAATTATCCTAGCAGTTGGTGGAGTTAGAAGACAACTTAAAGCTGTTACAGCTGAAAATTCAGATGCTCCGGAAAAATTAACGTATGCAGAAGAATTTAGAGCGTGGGCGTGGAAATATAGGTTGTATGTTGGATTGGCATCTTTGGTTCTTGTTTTATCGATAATTGTAACATTGTTCCAAGGTTTATACAGAATTAATGTGGTAGAAGAATATCAGCCGTCTCAACCAATTGCATTCCCTCACGATCGACATGCCGGTGTTAATGGTATAGACTGTAAATACTGCCACAATTCAGTGACAAAATCTAAATCAGCTGGAATCCCTACCGTAAACGTTTGTATGAATTGTCATAAGCAAATCAATGGAGAAGGTAAGCCCTTTGCTGGTGAAATCAAGAAAATATATGCAGCTGCAGGATGGGATGTGTCCTCTGGGGCAGGTAAATACACTGGAAAAACTAAGCCTATTGTTTGGAATAAAGTTCATGTTCTTCCAGACCACGTTTACTTCAATCACTCTCAACACGTTGTTGTTGGTGGGATTGATTGCAAGCAATGCCATGGCGATATGACAAAAATGAGCGAAACGGTTAAGGTACAGTCAGTTGAAGAGTTGAATAAAATTGAGGGTAACATCAAATTGACTAAACCAACTCTTACAATGGGATGGTGTATCGAATGTCATGGAGCAAAAGATGTCTCGATAGGAAATGGTAAGAATGCCTACTACGATGAAATCCACAGGAGATTAATGAATAATGACAAAAAACTTTACCGTCAATATTTAAAAGATGGAAAGGTTTCTGTCAGTGAGCTTGGTGGTTGGGAATGTGCTAAATGTCACTATTAATAATTTAATGTTCTTGTCGAATAAATAGATTATGGGATTAACTAGAAAATATTGGAAAGGAATTGAAGAATTAAAGGAAACACCTGAATTCCTCAAACATAAAGAACAAGAATTTCCTTCACAACAGACAATTGAACAGTTTTTGGCTGACGATAGTTTGGCTGAGACTTCAACTGCAAGAAGGGATTTTTTGAAATTTTTAGGGTTTTCCGTTGCAGCGGCCACGTTAGCAGCGTGTGAAGCTCCTGTTACGAAGGCAGTACCTTATGTAGTAAAGCCAGAGAATGTTACGCCGGGAATGCCAACTTGGTATGCTTCTTCATACTACGATGGAAATTCTTATGCAAGTATTCTTGTTAAAACAAGAGAAGGTCGTCCTATTTTTATTAAAGGTAATCACGAATTTGGTTTCACTAAAGGTGGAACTAATCCTCAGATTGTAGCTTCTGTTTTAGGATTATATGATAGCGAAAGACTAACTGGCCCTAAAGCGAGTAAAAAAGATGCCTCATGGTCATCTGTAGATAAAGAAATTTCAGCTGCGATTAAGTCAGCTAAGAAGGTGACTTTGTTATCGAATACTGTGATAAGTCCTTCAATGAATAGAGCGATTGCTGAAATGGCGACAGCGCTGAATGGTGAAGGGGGCTCTAAATTCGAACACGTTCAATATGACGCAGTTTCTTACAGTGCGATTCGTGAGGCAAACCTCAAAAACTTTGGTTCTGCTATAATACCTGGATACGATTTTTCAAAAGCTAAAACGATTGTTAGTCTTGATGCCGATTTCTTGTCTTCTTGGTTATTACCGACCGAGTTTGCAGTTCAATACGGACAAACAAGAAATCCAGATGGAAACATGTCAAAACATTTTCAATTTGAATCTGTAATGACTGTGACTGGTTCAAATGCTGATTATCGTGGAATGGCTAAACCTTCAGAGCTTGCAGGTATTCTTGCCTATCTAATCAAAGGTCTAGGTGGAAATCCTGAAGTTAACGCTTCTGTTCCTGTTGGTTCAAAATTAGCTGCTGATGAAGCTGTTAAAGCATTGAAAAAGTCAGGAAAAAATTCATTAGTAGTTTGTGGATCGAACAATGTTGGTCTTCAGATTTTAACAAATAAATTGAACAACCTATTAAAAGCATACGGAAATACAATAGATTTATCTAATACGATTAATTTATTCCAAGGCAATGATACGAAAGTTCAAAAACTTGTCAAAGATGTTCTTTCTGGTAAAGGACCAGATGTATTGTTGTTTTATGGCGTAAATCCAGTATACACGCTTCCAAATGGTGAAGAATTTGGAAAAGCGTTATCAAAAATAACTACTGTTTCGTTTGCTTCTCATGAAGATGAAACAGCTTCCTTATGTAAATTTATTTGTCCTGATCATCATGCTTTGGAAGGATGGATGGACTATCTAGCTAAAGCAAATCATTATTCGATTGCTCAGCCAACAATTCGACCTTTACATAATACTGCTTCAGCACTCGAGTCATTATTAGTTTGGAATGGTAAAGCTCAACGAGGAGGTAAAGATTCAGCAGTGGCCTACGATTATATTGCTTCCACATTTGTTGCAACAAATCCTGGAGGAGATTTTGCCTTTACTACCCACAATAGTTGCTCGGATGTTGCCACAGCTACAGTGACATTAACTTTTGCAGACGCCACTGTTTCGAACTTACCAAAAGGTAATGGTTTAGAAGTTGTTTTATATCAAAAAGCCGGAATAGGAATTGGTTCACAAGCCAATAATCCATGGTTACATGAGTTGCCTGATCCGATAACAAAAGTTACCTGGGATAACTACATTACCATGAATCCTGTTACGATGGAGAAAGATGGTTATGTTACAACTTATGATCAAGAGCACGGATTAAACACGGCTACTGTAACAGTAAACGGAAAGTCAGTTACTTTACCGGTATATCCGATGCCTGGACAAGCGATTGGAACTATTGGAATAGCTTTAGGATATGGAAGAGGAGCAAATGGAGAGAAAATTGGAAAAGCTGCCTTTCAAACGAAAGAATATGGTGGTCATGATTTAGGTGAAAATGGAAAACCTAAGGCAATTGGTGCAAATGTTTTTGGATTTACTTCAACGGCTAATGGAACCTACGAATACTCAAATAGTGCTAAGATCGCCAAAGCTAATGGAACATATTTAATTGCAGCGACTCAGATACATCACACGGTTATGGGTCGTCACTCGATTGTTAGAGAAACTACGTTAGATATTTTTGCAAATCGAGACAAAGAAGCTTACAACCCTGCCCATAAATTAGAAAAGTTAAACAAAGAAGGTCATCACGAAGAGCGTCCAGTTTCAGAGTTTGATTTATGGGATGCGCATCCAGTTGAGAAAATCGGTCACCGATGGGGAATGACAATCGATCTTTCATCTTGTATTGGTTGTGGAACTTGTTTAATAGCTTGTCAAGCTGAAAATAATGTACCTGTTGTAGGAAAAGACGAGGTTAGAAGAGGTCGTGAAATGCATTGGCTTAGAATTGATCGCTATTTTTCTACAGAGGAAGAAGCAGCAATTGGTACAAAAAAAGATAAAGAAAATTTCTCATACGATAAAGCAGAGTACGCAGCTGAAAATCCGAAAGTGGTGCATATGCCTATGTTATGTCATCATTGTAATCATGCGCCTTGTGAAACAGTTTGTCCTGTTGCTGCAACCACTCACAGTAATGAAGGCTTAAACCAAATGACATACAACCGTTGTATTGGTACAAGATATTGCGCTAATAACTGTCCATATAAAGTTCGTCGATTTAACTGGTTCAATTATCCATCCTACAAGAAATTTGTAGAAGTAAATCCTGCTCAAGATGATCTTGGTAGAATGGTTTTAAATCCAGATGTTACTGTTCGAACTCGTGGAGTTATGGAAAAATGTTCTTTGTGTGTTCAACGAATTCAATCTACAAAATTAGTTGCCAAGAAGGAAGCAAGAACAGTTGAAGATGGTGAATTTGCTACGGCTTGTTCAGATGCTTGTCCAACAAATGCGATTATCGTTGGAGATTGGAATGATATCAAATCAAACATTCGCAAGAGTTCTGAAGATAAACGAGCTTACCAAGCGTTGGAGGAAGTTGGTGTTAAACCAAATATTTGGTACAAAGTGAAAGTTCGTAACGAAGTGAATACAGATCTTAACAAGTTGCAAGTTGCAGAAGCGAAAGTTGAACACAAGAAAACTCATCATTAATTGAATATTTAAATAGAAATAAATGCAAAAGGAAGCAGCAATCAGAGAACCCCTCATTTTAGGTCATAAGACTTATCATGATATTACGGAGGATGTTTGTCGTCCAATTGAGGATAAAGCTCCTAAAATGTGGTATATTTTATTCGGTATTGCCTTAGTCATAGGGCTATATGGAGTTGGATCAATTTGCTACCTATTGGGAACTGGAATTGGAGTATGGGGATTGAATAAAACGATAGGATGGGCTTGGGATATTACCAATTTTGTTTGGTGGGTTGGTATTGGTCATGCCGGTACGCTTATCTCAGCTGTACTATTATTGT
>CAZHOW010000014.1:12128-83921 GCA_964534395.1 uncultured Lishizhenia sp. | reverse complement strand
ACAAATAATTCAATTTACAAAGTTTGGTTACAAGTTATGGATGGTTTCTGCTAACTTGTTTATATACGCAACAAACCTTCCAATTCATTCCATATTTGAGGGATATGCGCAGTTTTGTTTCACATAGCTAAAATAAGAATCAATATATTTTGTAAATAAATTGCCTAGGAAAAAGTAATATCTTCAACTATATCAAAGGATACAAATTCAAACTAAATGCCACACAGAGCCAAAGCAAATAGGGGAGAAGAAGTAGAATTGAACTCGTTCGTTTTGATTTTTCAATGAGAAATAAAAAACTAAAAACCGTCACAAACAAAAGTGCTATCACGACACAACCCAACACAAGCATATGCCAACGAAAGAAAATCGGATTCCAGCCAATGTTCAGTGTATAATGAGCTACCAAAAGAGCTATAAAACTTTTGTTCCAATTGAAATTTTTGACTAGAAAAATCGTGAAAAGAATCATGATGGTTGTCCACGCAAGGCCGAAGAAATAACCGGGCGGCGTCCATGGAGCTCGTTTTAGTTCCATATACCAGGTGTTTGTTGCAGGAGAACCTCCCATTAAATAACTTCCGAGTGCTAAAGACCCAAAATTAAGGACAAGGAAAACGATTATTTTAAGTAACTGCTTCATTTTAAGATAACACCGGGAACTCCGAGTTGTTCAATTAGTTTAAAGTTGGATTCTGTGATAATTCCTGCAGGGAAGATAAATTTCTTGTCATACAACAAATCGTTCACCCAAAAACTCACCCAATATTCGTTGGCTATTCCAAAAACTTCTGGCATAATCGGTTCAATACGCGCTGCTTCGTTAGGTAACATTACTTCAATTCCATGGCGTAAAGTAGAGGTTTTGATTTTTTCTCCAGTTATTAAATTTTCGCCATAGCCTGTGCTTGTGACAATGATTCCCTCCATGATGTCATCACGCAAATTCAAGAGATACACATAATGTTCCTTATCCTCTGCTTCTGGTTTGGTTTGAACGATGGCAACCGCTACGTTCTCAACTTTTGGTCCTTTTAGTTCTTCTTTCATTTTGATAAATCTCCTTCTCGATTTTTTTAGCCATTTTTAAATAAACAAACAAATCCATTGGATGCCCAACTCGCTCATCGTAAGTTTGATGAAATTTGCGATCATTTGACTTGCTTTCTGGAATTAAGAAATTATCCTCTCGCTCCATTCCAAGTCGAACGACCAACAATTGTTTACTTGGAATCGCCATAATGTATTGACCTTTCAAGCCACGACAATAATAAATAGGATTTCCATTGTTTTTGTAGGTCCAAATGTGCCAACCATAGCGCAAGTTTCGAATGTTTTCCTCGGTAGCCAAAGCTGGTGTTTTTACCATTTCATTGATGTACCATTTCGGAACGATTTGTTGATCCCCGATTTTACCTTGGTTCAGAATTAGAAGTCCAATCAATGAGAAATCTCGTGGAGTTGCATACAGACAGCAAAACGCTTTTTCAGCTCCATTCTCTTTATCCAAACTCCAAAATGCTTGATGACCAGCTCCCATTGGTTTCCAAAGTTTTTCTTCCGTGTATTCGGAAATGCTTTTACCAGTCGCTTTTTGAAGAATGAAACCAAGAATTTGAGAGTCTCCACTTTGGTAATTAAATTTAGTTCCGGGTTTCTCAACGACGTGTTGTCGCGTAACTAATCCATATAAATCATCGCCGTAATAAGCTTCTGCAGCCTCTGAAATCGGGTTA
This sequence comes from uncultured Lishizhenia sp., assembly GCA_964534395.1. Classification (GTDB taxonomy): domain Bacteria; phylum Bacteroidota; class Bacteroidia; order Flavobacteriales_D; family Crocinitomicaceae; genus UBA952. Next base: position 82,185 of record CAZHOW010000014.1, on the reverse strand, counting down.
CTTCCACTTTCTTCCCAATCAAATCCGGCGGCCATTTGAAGTAAGTGGCGAATCGAAATATCGTTTCTTCCATTTTCGTTGAATTCCGGAAAATAGTGTCCAACAGGTTCATCCACGCTTTTTATTTTTCCTTCCTCAATTGCAATTCCGATGAGCAAAGCAACGACCGTTTTTGCCGCAGAAAAGGAATTTGAAACCGTTTCTTTCTTGTGTGAACCAAAATACTTTTCCAATAAAAGCGTATCATTTTTAAATACTAAAAAGGCTTTCGTTCCGAGTCGTTGGTGGTATTTTCGTTCGAAATTATCAAATCGAAATTGATTGATGCGTTCGTGATTTTTCCACAAATAGGGTTTATTTGCTTTCTCGATTGTAGAATGTGGAAACACGTCCAAATCGTAAATTCCCGGACCAGATTTGCCAATAGCATACGTTTTCATTATTCCGGAATACAAATAAATGCGACCAGAAAGAAGAATGAATAAATTCAACGCAATAATGATGGTCAATAGCGTATATAAGAAATAGCGTGTACCTTTTTTTACCTTATTCATGGCCTTGTGATTTTGTAGTGAAATCAAAAAGTTTGGCGAGGTGGTTCAGTAAAATCTGAGAAACTTCATTGATGTCAATTTCTCTTCCCAACTCGCGTTGCATTGAAGATACCGCTTTATCCTCAATTCCACAAGGAATGATGTGTGAAAAAAAGTTTAAATCTGTATTTATATTTAATCCGATACCATGCATTGTAACCCAACGTGAGCTTTTTACACCCATCGCACAGATTTTTCGAGCATTCTTTGTGTCGCCCTCAATCCAAACACCTGTTAGGCCATCTACTCGTCCTGATTCGATTCCAAAATTGCTCAAAGTAAGAATCACGGCCTCTTCCAAGAATCGCATGTATTTATGGATATCGGTAAAAAACTGTTCCAAATCAAAAATGGGATAAACTACCAATTGCCCTGGACCATGGTACGTGATGTCACCACCTCGATTGATTTTGTAGTATGAGGCTTCTTGCTCATTTAATTCTGCCTCATTCAGAAGTAAATTTTCAGGATTTCCACTTTTTCCAAGCGTAAATACGTGCGGATGTTGGCAAAATAAGAGGTGATTCTCCGGCATTTCTTCCGTTTCACCGTTTCGTTTTGCAATTTTTAAGTCAATTGCTTTTTTGAATAAAGTTTCTTGATAATCCCACGCTTCCTTGTAGTCAATTAGACCCAAGTCGTGGAGATGCACAAGTGGTTGGTTATCCATTGAATTTAGCCATTTCTCCCTTCAAATAATCGATGATTTGAATGTCGATGATGTCGGCTCCGTTTAGATTACATAAATAGTAGGAAGCCCAATCGACAACATTGATTAGATAAATGGAACGCTCCACGAAATTAGAACCTATCGCATTCAATTTAAATATTTTACCACATTTTGACTCAATGTGAGCCATGGTAATTTCCAATCTTTTTTGATTTCTTGGGTGTAAGTCTCCTGTGCAGAAAAATACAGGTGCGAAACGAGCATCACCTCCACTCCAACCAACAAGCTCATTGTGGTTCATTTCTGGAATGGTATGTTGCCAACCTAAATATTTTGAATTTTCATTAAATTGCTGACGCGCGCGAACAATCACACCTTCATATTTTGTTTCCGAATAGCAAATTCCAACTTTACCATAAAGGAAATCAGCAAGTTCTTTCGCAACGCTGTGAATGTGATCATTTTCAGAGTTCAATAAATTAACTGAATTTACCATTTGTTTCAAACTCGTTCTTGCAATCAATCCTAATTTAGACAAAATGTCAAGCAATTGAACAACTGAAAAAGCCAAAGCACTTCTTGGTGGATTTCCCCCTGGAACCAAGACATAATCGTAATTATTAGTTTTACAGAACTCAGCTAAACTTCCTCCACTGCAAATACCGATTATGTGACAACCAACTTCATGAGCTTCGTGGATGCTCATCATGGTTTCTTCTGTATTTCCAGAATAAGAGGAACCAATCACTAATGTGTTTTTGTCTACGAAAGCGGGTAGCGCGTATTCATTGCTTATCAAAACGGGGATTTTTATTTCATCTTGAATCCAGTTTGCAACGATTTTAGCTCCAATTCCAGATCCGCCCAATCCGCAGATTAGTACGTTTCGGATTTCATTTGCTGGTTTGTTGTAGTTTTTACCTTCTGCGATTTTAGCAGCGTCTAGGATATTTTGAGGAAATGCTTCGATTAGGGTTTTCATTTTTTTGTTTTTTTTCGATTTTTAGGACTTTAGGATATTAGGATTTTATTAGGGAATGACTTAATGACAAATGACAAATGACTGAGGACAAATGACAAAAGAATTGGGGAGAAAAGACTTAGGGACAAATGACATTTAGATTTCATTCTACATTTTCAATTTTACATTATCAATTTCAAACTTTCAACTCTCAACTTCAAAGAGGTATATTCCCATGTTTCTTTTTTGGCAAGGTTTCCGCTTTCTTTTCAAGCATTTTAAAACCTGCAATGACCTTTGCTCTGGTTTCTTCTGGTAAAATAACATCATCCACGATTCCACGTTCAGCCGCTCGGTATGGATTGGCAAACATTTCGGCGTACTCTGCTTCTTTTTCCAACCACTTTGCCTGTGGATCTTCTGCTGATGCGATTTCTCGTTTGAAAATAATTTCGGCGGCTCCTTTTGCTCCCATTACGGCGATTTCAGCAGTTGGCCATGCGAAATTTAAGTCTGCACCGATGCTTTTTGAGTTCATTACATCGAACGCACCACCGTAAGCTTTTCTGGTAATGACTGTTATTCTTGGTACCGTCGCCTCTGAAAAGGCATAAAGCAATTTTGCCCCATGTGTAATAATTCCTCGCCATTCTTGATCGGTTCCAGGTAAGAAACCAGGTACGTCTTCAAATACCAAAAGTGGAATATTGAACGAATCACAAAAACGTACGAAACGAGCGCCTTTTCTCGACGCATCTATATCTAAAACGCCAGCCAAAGCAGCGGGTTGATTGGCAATTACACCGATTGTTCTTCCTTCGATTCGAGCAAAACCAACGACAATATTTTTCGCGTAATCAGCTTGTACTTCTCTGAAACTTTCGTCGTCAATGACACATTCCACAACTTTTCGAATGTCGTATGGAATATTTACGTTTTCAGGCAGTATTTTACCAATTTGATCCAATTTAGATTTTGAGAAATTGTAAATCGTTGGTTGAGGTGCTAATTCGTATGCGTTTTGAGGGAAATAAGTAACTAAATCACGAACTTTTTTCAGACATTCGACATCATTGGCAGCTGTAAAATGATTCACACCCGACTTTTCAGCATGGGCTTTCGCGCCACCCAAATCTTCTGATGTTACCTCCTCGTGTGTAACGGTTTTAACAACATTAGGTCCAGTCACGAACATATATGAAGTTTCCTCCACCATAAAGATGAAATCTGTTAAAGCAGGCGAATAAACAGCCCCGCCGGCACAAGGCCCCATAATTACTGAAATCTGAGGAATTACTCCAGATGCCCTTGTATTTCTATAAAAAATATCTGCATAACCTGCTAAAGATACGACCCCTTCTTGGATTCGAGCTCCTCCTGAATCATTTAAGCCAATTACGGGCGCGCCATTTTTCATAGCTAAATCCATAATCCTGCAGATTTTAGCCGCGTGTGTTTCTGAAAGTGAGCCACCTAAAACGGTAAAATCTTGTGAAAATACATAAACCAATCGTCCATGTATGGTCCCAAATCCAGTAATTACTCCGTCACCAGGGAATTTTTGTTTGTCTAAACCAAATGCGGTAGCTCGGTGTTCAACAAAAGCTCCGATTTCTTCGAACGTATTTTCATCCAATAATATCGTTACTCGCTCTCGGGCGGTAAGTTTCCCTTGTTGGTGTTGTTTATCGATACGATCTTGACCTCCACCGATTTTCGCGTTTTCTCTTCGTTGGAGTAAATCTTGGTTTTTATCCATAGTTACAAAAATAAAAAATCATCTTTAGTTATTGATTTTCGGTGCTTGTTATTTGAAAAAATATTGAGAGTAATGATAAAAAACAAGAAAAAATGACTAAATTTGTCATGACAATAAAAAGCAAGTCATGTTACTCGAAAAAATTAGAATAGAAAAAAACATTAAAATCAAAGATTTAGCAGCGAAATTGAACATTGATTCAAGTTTAATGAGTCGAATTCTATCTAATAAGCGAAAGCCTTCAATAGCACAATTAAAAATTCTTTCTGATTTTTTAGAAATTGATTTTAATGAAATAGTAAAAGAATTTCTAGCTGATGAAATAATTGGCGTACTCAAGGATTATCCTACAATAGCAAAAGATGTTTTAGTCGTTGCTGAGGAGAGAATCCAATATTTATCCGGAAAAGATCGATTTAAAACGATTTCACTATCTAAGCAACTAACTTCAAGATTGAATAATTTAGATGAATTGAGTAAAAAATGGAAGAGTATAAAGCCATTGAATGAAATTCAATTGCGTAAGATGGAAGAGTATTTTTTTACTTCCTATACCTACGAAAGCAATAGAATTGAAGGCAATACGCTGACATTACAGGAAACACATTTAGTAATCAATGAAGGAATTACCATTGGTGGGAAAAGTATGAGAGAACATTTGGAGCTTGTCAATCACAAAGAAGCAATCGAGTTGATTTTGGATTTAGTGCAAAATAAAATCCCTTTCAACGCTTTCAGATTGAAACAAATTCATCAATTAATTCTCAAGGGAGTGGATGATCGAAATGCAGGTGTATATCGAAATTTACCTGTTCGAATTTCAGGAAGTTCACATGTTCCGCCAGAGCCTTACATGATTGAAAAAATGATGGAAGATTATTTCATTTTCTATGAAACACAAAAAAATATACTTCATCCTTTGATTCTTGCAGCAGAGATGCACGAACGTTTAGTAACCATTCATCCATTCATTGATGGAAATGGAAGAACTTCACGATTAGTGATGAATTTGATTTTACTCAAAAATGATTTTACTATAGCCAATTTGAAAGGAAATTACGAAGATCGAATGCGCTATTATCAGGCATTAGAACAAGTTCAAGTAAATCATGAAAGTAATTCCTTTTATGATTTAATAGTTGAGCACGTCGAAGCATCATTGAAGGAGCATTTACATTTGTTAGGAGCATGAAAAAAATATTTTTTATAAAAATTTAGTACTATGTATTGCATATTACAAATTAAAACATATATCTTTGTATAAAAAATTAAACATGAATGCCGAAAATACACAAGCGCAAATGCGTAAAGGAATTTTGGAATATTGTATTTTAAGTATTCTTTCAAAACGGGAGGCGTATCCTTCGGAAATTTTAGAGTCCTTAGAAAATGCCAGGCTTCTTGTTGTTGAAGGGACATTGTATCCTCTTTTAACGCGCCTTAAAAATATGGAATTACTTTCCTACAGATGGGAGGAATCTTCTTCTGGACCGCCCAGAAAATATTATCAAATTACTTCGCAAGGTCAAGAATTTTTAAATGAACTCGATAAAACATGGAATGAGCTTCAACAGGCTGTTCTTAAATTAACTAAAAAATAAAGCAATGAATAAAACAGTTTCAATTCATTTACAAGGAATTCCTTTTTTGATAGAAGAGAATGCCTATCAAATTCTTAAGAATTATTTGGATCAATTATCTAACGCATTAAGTCAAGATCAAGGTGCCGAGGAAATTAAGCAAGACATTGAAATCCGAATGGCAGAATTGTTTTCAATAGCATTGGAGCCCAATAAAAAAGTCTTACAGCAAAAAATGGTTGAGGATGTTCTACATAAATTAGGTGATCCAAGAGTTTTTGTTTCGGGAGAGGAACATGCAAATTCAAGATCTTCAGAGCAATATTCTGCCGAGAAAAGATTATTTCGCGATGAGGATAATTCAGTAATCGGAGGAGTCTGCGCAGGTTTTGCAAATTACTTTGGACTTGATGTTGTAATTATGAGAGCAATATTTGTTATCGTTTCATTGATTGGTGGCTTTGGTCTTCCTTTATATTTCATACTATGGATTATTACTCCTAAGGCGAAGACGAGTATCGAAAAACTACAGATGAAAGGTGAGCCAATAAACTTTGATTCCATGAAATCAGAAATTGAGAAAACAGCCGATAAATTAAAAAATAACTCAAGGCATTGGGCTCAAAAAGTAAAAAATGATAAAACGATAGAGAAAAGTGCTAAAGGTGTCATTCGAGTAATTTCAGTTGGTTTCGGATTTTTCTTTCTAATTATGGGAACTGGTTTGTTCATTTCTGCTTTGATTTTTCTATTTGTTGATCCCGATTTTATTCCTGCTCAGGTCAATGGAGAATTCATGTCTTTCGGGAAATTTGGGAAATTAATTTTGGAAACGGAAAAGGATACCCAAAATTCGCTTTTGGGGATTATCTTGACAACTGTTTCCGCAATAGGCTTGTTTTGGTTAATTGGAATCAGGTTACTTGTTTCTTATCGAGCTAGAATATTGAAATATTCATCAATCGTGTTGGTTTTAGTTTGCTTCATTGGAATTATCCTTTTGGCTATTACTGGGGCTAGAACGGGACGAGCATTTGCCGTTAATGGTGAAGTAGAAAAAGAGATTGCAACAGTGACCAACAAAGAACTGATTTTGGATTTTAGTACGGTTTCAAAGCCAGAAAAAGATGGATTTAAAACAATAAGTAAAGGAGAGTCCGGGTTTTTGAAAGTGGAAAATGGCAGTGTTTTCTTTCATGGAATTGAGATAGAATATCAAAAGTCGGATGATACGCTCTTTCACATAAATCAATTTAACTCAGTTCAAAGTAAAGATCATAAGTCAGCACTTAAAAAAGCGAGAAATATCAAATTAGGCTTCAATCAGAATGAAAATCACTTAAATTTTGATGCTTTTTATACGTTTCCTGTAGATGATAAAATCCGAGATCAGGAAGTAAAACTAATAATTCAAGTTCCTGATAATGGAATTGTGAAAGTGAAAAACAAAGTGGTGTATCCAACCATTAAGCAACAGGACAAAAAACTAGAAGAGAAATCGCAGGCTTATGTCGACGCAGAGGGTTATTATGAATCATGGTAAAGTAGCAATTCTAGGCTGAAGCTAAATCCCCTTTTTAACAAGTTTTTTAATGGAATCATAATCCAACCAATAAATCACCTTTACAGAAACACTATTTGTTGGGCCATTATTGAATGTTGATCGCAAGTTGTAAAAGTAATTCTCGACAACCCGATCATCAGATGTGAAAATTGAATTTTTCCAAACAACGTTGATTTCACTACCTGGAAGAAATACCCAACGATAAACTAAGTCGATTGTAAATGCGTTGAAATTAATGTTGTAAGCAGAATTTCCGTTTTCATCCAACCCACTAAAATTATCAAGAGGAGAAACACTTCCGTCTAAATTTAACTTAGAAAATGAAAGGTACTTAATTGACGAGCGGTAATGTCTCAACCTAAAAGTTAAACCCATTAAATTTGTCATATTAAAATCTAAATTTATTGCACTCGTTATATCAATTCGATTTCTAGTCCCGAAAACAATTTCATTTGTGTTATCAACCGGAATTCCAAACGGAACGGCATAACCTTGAGAGTTTAGCTGAAAGTTATGTGTCCATTCAGGAATTATAAAAATGTGGTCAGACAATCGGAATCTTGGGTTGATGTTATAATCAAATTCTTTCCAATTGACTGCCGAGATAAATGAATAATTGAATCCAGCGTCCAAAGCCACTTTTTTCTGATAATTAGATGAAACCCATCCGCCAACCGTTTGCCACGAGGGATAATTGAAAACACGACCCCAAGTTCTTGGTTCGAAATAATCACGATAATCGGTGAAAGCACCATTCAATCGAATCCCTGCTGCGTTGAATTTACTTGAAACCACTACAAAATTCCCATTCCAAAAGGAACCTGTGTAAACATTAGGATTGTATAGACGACTCATCGAGACTGAAGCGCTGTAACTAATTCGAGTTAGCTTCGACCATTTAGGATTGAAAATACGATATGCGCATGAAAGATCAATGTTTCTTCGATTATTCATCGCATTGAATCCGAGGTCATTTGGATCATATTTATCAGACTCCTCCAAATAACCAGCTCCATAGATGAACGCTCCTCGTTGTTTACCGAAATTCAAGTTGTAATTATACCCTAATTCGGTTGTTGCTTTGTTCAATTTGGCCGAAAGCGTTGTTTTTCCGTTAAAATTGAATTTATTGTCATTTGTATTGATATTGAAATTAAACCCACTGACATTCGCATCATAAAAACCTCCAGCCCTCCAAACATTCGTATTCGTAAATGTAACTGAGCTATTATTCTTTAAATTTTGATCAAAAACCAGTACGTTATAATTGGTCAATGGAGAAGCCAAAATTTCACGTTCCTCTTTCGTGATTTTATTTACAGCTGTTGCATATTGAGGCGCGGTAATTCCATTAAAAACACCAACGCCGAGACCATTTTTCAACCTTCCTGAAACCTTGCTAGCGTTATATAATTGTGTGGTGGATGCCAAATTTGAAAGGTATTCGTCGTCATTCAATAAGGTTTTGAGAACAGATTGTGGAGCTTGAACTCCAATTCTTCGGCTGTAGAACAAGCCTGCTTTCGTGAATAATTCAGTTCCTTCCGTGAAAAATTGCCGATTTTCATTAAACTGAATCTCAAATGGACTAATATTCAAAACTTGCTGATCGAAAACAACTTGTCCAAAGTCAGGAACGAGCGTAACGTCTAAAGTTAAGGCTTCATTAATTCCGTATTTGATATCCATTCCTCCGTTGAAGGTAGAAGTTGTGCCATCGGCTTTCGAATGATTTACGTACGATGAAACATAGGGCATAAGTGCCAACCGCAAAGGTGGGTCAATGTTTTCAATTCCAACTACATGACCAGCTTCGAGCAAGTAATTCTCCAAATCTGGATTAACAGGGCTCCATGTGGATTCTTCTCTGTAACGACTAATTTGTCGTGTAAAATTGATTCCCCAGTCTTGTACTTGTTTTTTGGGAAAACGGATAGCGGAGAAAGGAATTTTAATTTCAGCAATCCAGGCTGTATCAGTTATTTTCACAACGCTATTCCATACCAAATTCAATTGATCATTAAATTCAGTACTTGCAATTTTAAAATCTAACTGCACGCCCTTACTTGTAACGCCAAATCCAAAACCATTTTGGTCATCATTGTAGGTATCCAAGAAAATTCCAAAAACATCTAGGTTTGCATTGTAGTCGTCTCGCAAGGATAACACTTGAGAAATCGAATCTTTTTGATCGTAGCAAATAGCGGCAAAATAAATCGCTTCGTGGTCATAGCAAATGGCAACTTTCGTATCACGTGAGGCGGGTTTTCCCGGATAAGGTTTGACTTGTGTAAAGCTATTGGAGTAAGAAACCGAAGACCAAGAAGGCTCATTGAGCTCTCCATCAATGGTTATTTTTTCTTTTATGTGCTTGGCTTCCAATTTCTTTTGAGCAAAAATTGGAGTAATCACGATGAATAACAAGAGAACCAACACTGATTTCACGGCCTCAAAAGTAGTTGATTGTTTTCAGATAAGCTTAAAAAAATGATAAGAGGTTGAATTGAATTTTATAAGGAATTCTCCTTGAATATTATTTCTTGGCGACTACATGCAAACATTCTTCCCAACGTTCAAAAGTAACCCAGCAGCGTTTTTCATTTTTTAAGTCCAGCAATATCTTTGAAATGGTTTCTTGCAGAAAGGTTAATTCGCAGTTATCTATGGCTCGTGGCGAATTAAATCTTGAAAATGAAAAGTCGAAGCTATTTCCATTCAGATGCGGACTTCGTTTCACTGCCGTTCTATTGTTTTTAATCAATTTCGAAACAGTATAAAGTGTTCGTGTCATTGAGGTTACAATTAGTTTTGTTCCTTGTAGTGGCGTCTGTTTTAACTCTTTTTCAAATCGAATTCCGATGGTATCTAACAGATTTTTGGAGTAGGGGGTAAGCACCGCATAAGAGAATTGAAACGTATCAATAATAAATCCTTTGTTTTCAGGAACTCCGATCAAAAAACCAGCTTTAATTTTTCTCCTCAACGACTTCAAATCGGGTGAAGCTTTGACGCCTTCTTTTTCCGATATTAAGATGTAATCTTTGAGAAAATTGTTCAATGAGGAACTATATTGATTCTTTTCATACGTTTCGCAATCGAATTCATCACTGACACGAAAGATGTTTTGAAAGTTTCGGTTGATTTTATCCTTTTGTGTCAGACCAATCCCGATGAGTGAAATAGAAATTACGAGCGTGGTTGTAGTGAAGAATTTCATTCATTTGCAAAGATAAAGGGATTTTGATTTTTGATGATAGGATATTGAGACATTCGGACTTTAAGTTCAATGACATTCTAGAACCTATTTCCCGATACAAAATATAACTTTCCCCTTTAGACAAAGGGTTTTGTGTTTTGGGGTATAAATAAGATACAATAGAAACCTATTATAGTTATAGTGAACCCCTGTAAAATGTTTGTTTTTAGCATGCATATACGTTGAAAATCATAATGCACTTTTTAAAATTCAATTAATTAAAATTACCCAGATAAATAGGTAACAACTTAAGAAATGAATTATTCCTGTGAAGATTTATTTAGAACAGCATCTTGAAAATTAGACCAAGCAGTTTGAAGAGAATCACAAGAGACTGTTGTGTCTGATTGAATAGCCATAAATTGCTCTAACTCTTTTTTCATACCAATTTTCAATGCCAAGGCAAAAGTGTTATCACTATTTTCACTTATTGAAATTAACAAGTCTTTTTTGCATGTAATTTCTTTCGACAATGCTTCTTGTTTTTCAACTTCAGGGTCATTACAAGCAAATAATAGTAGTAAGAAAGCAACTGGTGTAATTAATGATAATTTTTTCATTTTTTAGTATTCATTATTTTTACAAATATAAATTTTCTTAGAAACCTTTACAACTTTATCTTAATAATGTAAAAATGTTAAGCTAATAGTTAAAATAGTAATGCCCATTCGATTTCGTGGTATGTTATGCTTTCGGCTTTTTGTATTTGCTGGCAAAGTTTCAAATACTTTTTGGTGGGTTTACCTGACTACTGCTTTTTAAAGTTTTTTTGTAAAGTTGTTCAAACAGTTGGTCGGTTCGGAAATATTCCCCCTCCGTTTTATCTAAATATCTGCTCTCGTAGCTGTTACTTTCCGATACAAAACCGTTCAAAGATCGTCCCGAGGATATCACGGTCAATTTCGATCTCACCGGTGATATTACCGAGGGAACGCATGGCGGCACGAATGTCTAAGGCAATGAAATCTCCAGTCGTTCCGTTGTCGAGATCAAAGCTTACTTTTTCGAGTGCTGCGGCAGTTTTCATTAGTGCTTCTTGGTGACGAGCGTTGGATACAATCGTTTCATTTTGAATATCGAAAGAACCAACGACGAGGTCTACTAATTTTTGTTTGAGTAAATCGATGCCAATTCCGTTTTTGGCGCTGATGGAAAGTTCTTCGTTTATTTGCGTATCTAAGTCAATTTTGTTGGCGACCAAGACAATTTTTTTGTCGGGGTATTTTTGCTCCAAATCAGCTTGCCAGTTTTTTACTTCGTCAATACTTAATTGATTCGAAGCATCAGCCAGACAAAGCACGATGGAGGCTTGTTCAATTTTTTCAAATGAGCGCTCGATTCCCATCGCTTCAATTTCCTCTGCACCTTCACGTATTCCTGCCGTATCGATTAAACGAAAAAGAATTCCATCAATGTTTAAGGTTTCTTCAATCACATCGCGTGTCGTACCGGCAATGTTGCTTACAATCGCACGATTTTCTCCCAATAATTGATTTAACAAGGTGCTTTTTCCAGTGTTTGGTGCACCAACAATCGCCACGGGAACACCATTTTTTAGTGCGTTTCCAAGTTTGAACGATTGCGCCAAGCGGTTGACCATTTTCAGAACATCGGCCACTAATATTTTCAACTGCGTGCGATCGGCAAATTCAACGTCTTCCTCCGAAAAATCAAGTTCTAATTCAATCAAGGAGGCGAAATGAATCAGTTTTTCTCGTAATTCTTTCAACTGACTAGAAAAGGTACCACGCAATTGTTTCAATGCTATTTCATGCGCTTGCTTCGATTGAGAGGCAATCAAATCTGCTACAGCTTCCGCTTGTGAAAGATCCAATTTACCATTCATAAAAGCACGTTTGGTAAATTCACCTGGCTCTGCCAAACGGAAACCATTGGAAGTTAGAACGTTTAGTATTTCTTGCTGAATAAAAGTGGAGCCGTGACACGAAATTTCAACGCTTTCTTCGCCAGTGAAACTTTTCCCTTGTTCAAAAATGCTGATTAAAACTTCGTCAATTGCTTTTCCATTTGAATCTGAAATAATTCCAAAATGAATCGTATGCGACTTTTGTGTAGTTAAATCTTTCGAAAAAAATGGATTTGCGAGTTTAATAGCATCTTTGCCAGAGGCACGAATTACAGCAATTGCTCCAACGCCATTTGCTGTAGCTAGAGCACATATCGGTTCATTTTCAAAAGACATTACCGCAAAATTAGGCAATTAGAAAATAGAATCCCGAAAAAAGATTTTCGTTAAAGAATAATTACCTTCTTAGATTTGTCTCCGATTTTTAGCCAATAAATACCTGAATGAACTTTTGAAGCGTCAATAGTTTCTTGTGAAGAATTTATCTTAAAAGAGAAGACGTCATTTCCGAGCGCGTCAACTAAATATCCTTTAATTGGAAGTTCTCCATTTGAATTAATGGATAATTGAATCAGTTCATTAGTCGGATTAGGAAATATTTCAAAGTCATTATTCGTAATTTCATCTATTCTTCCTAAGAATTCAACACAATTATTGTCAATTGAGATAAATGCCGATACATTCTCCATCATTGCGATTGAAACTGTAATGATTGAGCTTGGTGAAAGGCTGATGTCCGTCGTGTTATCAGATACACTTGTTCCTTCAGCCATATTTTGCCATAAGCAAGAAGATTGATTGGAATTGAAATTTACTAAGCGCGTAACGGCAAAATGATTGTTTGTTATTAATGAACTTTTTATACCATACGCGGGTCCACTCATTAAAATTGCACAGGATCCATTTGAATAAAAATCAATGCCTTGGGAGGACCCAAAACCATTAATACCATCTAAGATTATTCCTTCTTTCGAAAATCGATAAAATGAACTGAATGAAAAATTCGAGCTATACAAAACAAGGTTTGAATCTGTATCGAAAGTTAATTTTCGTTTACCGGGCATTTGAGCAAAATTTAAATCTTCATATTCCGGGAATTTTAGACTCCAAATAGAATTTCCATTTAAGTCAAAAGAATTTACGATTGCTTCACCGAAGCTTGTCGCATTTCTACAAAAAAGTCGATCGGTATCCATTAATAGATCCTTGAAACTTGAATTGGGGTAATTACTTTTCTTTGCCCAAAGAACGCTTCCCAGTGAATCCAACCGAAAGACTAATCCCGACTGATCGTTACCAGAAATATACGTTCCGACTATAAACAACGATTTATCTGCTGCTTGTTTTAGAGAATTTAATTCGATTTTATCGTTGCCGAGTACTTCGAAGCTATTTTGCCAAAGGATGTTTCCGGATGTGTCCATTCGAATGATAAAATTTCCATCAGAATTCCCCGTTTTTTTCGCGACAAGTAAAAACGATGAATCTGTCTCTATCAAAAGATCGGTAACGACAATATCAGCGCCGGAATTATCAGAAATTGATTTTTTCCAAATTTCATTTCCATGTTGATCTAATTTTATCAAAGCTCCACCCAATTGATTGGTAATCGGGTTAAACATATTTCCACCGGCAATAAATCCCGAATCCGATAATTGTGCAATTGTCTCAAAAGAAAAGGTATTGTCGAATGAAGAATATGCTTTTTCCCAGTGATTAAACCCAGAGGAGTCGCTGTAGAAAACTATTCCTGCAACGTAATTTGTTTGGCCAAATTGGATGTTCGCATTTCCGGCAACGACATGTCCGCCATTTGAAGTGGACTTTAATGTTTTTGCATTTAACTGAGAATTAGGATCGGAATATCTCCTAGAGGATAAATCTATTTGTTGAGAGAAAATAGTTAAACTATTCACGAACAGAAAAAGAATCAAGATTAGTTTGCTTTGCATAAAATGGTAAACGTTGATTTTTAAATAATGGGGGGATGAAAAAGGCTGCCTAAATGGACAGCCTTGATTTTTATATTTCACGAAAATCCAATTCAATTAAAATGGTAAATCGTCTGAATCGTCGTTTTCAGAGATCACACTTGACGTTGGATTTGCAGTTGCAGTAGGAATTGGATCCAAGTTCATCGCTGAAGGGCCACCAGCAGGCATAGCTGAACCTTGACCAACACGCTCAATTCTCCATGCTTCGATGGTGTTGAAATACTTTACTTCACCTTGAGGGCTCGTCCATTCTCTTCCACGCAGATTAAACGAAACTTCCACTTGCTCATTTGCTTGAAAGTTGTCCAACAACGCACATTTATCTTGTGTCGCTTGAAATGAAATCAATTGCGGGTATTGATCTTGCGTTTCAACAACAAATTCTCTTTTTGAAAATCGATCGGAAACAACTTGGGTTGGGTTTATTACTTTAAGGGTCCCTGATAATTTAAACATATTTACGCGTATTAATTTAATTTACTAATTATTGAAAGAAAGCAAGGTCATCCAAGCTTCCTCAAGTTTATTTTCTTTTAATAATTCACTTGCTCGAATATGAAGCTTCCGCTCCAATTCAGCGGGTTTCTCTTCTAAAGATACAAATAAATCACTTAATTCAATCAATTTGTATTCATTGACATCCGTTTCATTTGGAAGTGTTTCGATACCCGCTAAATGTCCTAATTCATTTGCGGTTAAAACCTTACTATTTCGAACATCAGAAGGCAATGCATCAAATCCAATTCCGCAGGTGGTTATCGGTTTTTTAATTTCAAACATTGAATTATGGTCAGAGCGACAATACCAATCGCCACCCATTCGAGAAACCAAATCAATTTTATGTTGGTCAATCATTCCGTTGGCATCCAAAACTGCTTCGTTGATGTGAATTTTAACTACTTCTGAAATGATGAGGTTTCCAGCTCCGCCTTCGTGACCAAGTTCAACGATTTCATTTACTTTACATTCAAATTGTACAGGAGATTCACCAACTCGGAAGGGTTTAACTAAATCCGATTTTAGAGCTGTAAATCCAGCTTTTTCAAATTCGCTAACACCAGGTGCGTAAGGCGAACTTGCCAAACTCATTTGATGCACAATGTCGTAGTTGACAACATTGATAACAACTTCAGGAACTACTTTTACATTGTTGTAAGTGTCTTTAGTTGTATTGCTTCTTCCAGAACGTGCAGGGGAAAATATTAAGATCGGTGGATTGGCACTAAAAACGTTAAAAAAACTGAAAGGCGCTAAATTCGGATTTCCATTTTCATCAACTGTAGAAGCGAAAGCAATCGGGCGAGGGCCAATCGCTCCAAGTAAATATTGGTGTAATTTGGGAATTGGAAGTTCTTTGGGATCTAGTGACAGCATCGTGCAAACTTTTCATCAAAATTAAACTTATTTCACGTTCAATTTTTGACTTTTATAGAGTAGTTATTCACAGAATGTTTGCTTATCTTTATGTTCTGAAAGTATAAAATGACATTTTACAAATTTTTCATTCTTGGTCTTTTTATTTGCGGCAGCACGATCAATTTTTCACAAAATTTGAAAGACAAAAATGGAAAACGAACAGGTAAGTGGGTTTTTAAAGGAAGTGATCGGCCGAATACGAAAGCTCCAAAAGATAGTAAGATAGAAGAAGGTTATTTTGTCAACGGGCGAAAGGAGGGTATTTGGATAAAATATCATCCCGATGGAAAGACGGTCAGTTTGAAGGGTAATTATACCAATAACAGACCAGAGGGAGATTACAAGCGATTTCATAAAAGTGGAAAGCTTCGTGAGTCAGGTTCGTTTAGTAAAGATGAATTCAAAGGACTGCTAACGCGCTATTATGCGAATGGTAACATGGCTTATCAGGGAACTTACAACAATTCAGGTTTTGAAAATGGAACCATCAAGTATTTTCACGAAAATGGAAACCTTGCACTGGAATATACAGTTAGAAGCAATAAATTAAATGGTAAGGTAAGCCGATTTTATGAGGATGGATCACTAAAAGAGAGTTTTGTGATTTCCGCTGACGGAAAAATTCAAAACGCCCAAACATTTGAGCGAAAGGAAAAACCAAAAAATTCAGATAAAATTGTTAAAACCCCTAAAACGATTTATCCTCCTTCAGTAAAAAATCCGAATACGAAAGGTTTGCGTTTCAACCCAAATGGATACAATACAATTTATAACGAAAATGAGGATGTATGGATGGATGGCGAGTTCAAAAATGGACAACTATGGGACGGAAGGGTTCGTGATTATGATAAAAATGGAATTGTTCAAAAAATTAGAGTTTTCAAGAATGGCATTTATCATTCTGATGGATCATTTTAAGAAATCCAAATTTAACTTCTTGATTCCATCCACTTAGCAACATACTTTCCAATAATATCAAACTCCAAATTAACTTGATCTCCAACTTTTATAGAGGAGAAATTCGTGTTTTCGAAGGTAAATGGAATGATGCAAACGGAAAAAGAATCTTTTTTTGAATCTACGACGGTGAGACTCGTTCCATTTACAGTAATTGAACCTTTCTCAACAGTTAACTGCTCATTTTGGTAATGAAAGGTAAATTTCCAACTGCCATTTTGATCATCAATTTGTGAACAAATCCCAACCGTATCAACATGTCCTTGAACGATATGACCATCCAATCGACCATTCATTTGCATGCATCGCTCCAAGTTCACAGGAGTTCCAATTTCCCATTCTTTTAGATTTGTTTTATCTAAAGTCTCTTGGATAGCTGTAACAGTATAAATGTCATTTTCAATGTTGACAACCGTCAAGCAGCAACCGTTATGAGCCACACTTTGATCAATTTTTAACTCGGATGTCATTTTTGATTTGATCGAGAAATGTATATTCTCTGCTTCTTTTTCGATTTTTATGACTTCGGCAACCTCTTCTATTATTCCTGTGAACATAACATAAAATTAAATTATTTCTCGTAAATCCTTTATATTGAGTTGAATGGTCTTTCTACCATTGAATTCGTTTGTTTCAAGCGTATAAGCCATTTCGAATGGGATTCCACTCGCTGCTTCGGTTTCTTTATGTCCTAAATTAAATCCAATTGCTTCATATTGTAAACGAGAATTTGGTTGAATAACTTTTAATTTGAGGTGAACATCTTTTAAAATTCTTGAATCAGTGGCAAAAAGATTGGAAGTGTGAAAAACAGGTTTCATATTTCCAGGGCCATGGGGTTCAAAGATTTCAATCATTTTTTTCAAACGGGGAATTTGAAGGGGAGATTCCGAACCATGAATTTCATCCAAATTGATTGAAACATCTATTTTCTGAATCGGGGTTTTGTCTTCAATGGAAATTGTTTTGCTTACCACTTCTTCAAATCGTTTTTTGAAAACGTCCAAGTTCTCAGGCTTTAGCGACATGCCTGCAGCGTGTTTGTGTCCGCCGAATTGTTCTAACAAGTCCTCGCATTGCAAGAGCGCCTTATATAAATCAAAATTGTTCACACTTCTCGCAGATCCTGTAATCATTCCATTCGATTTAGTTAATACGATTGTTGGTCGAAAATGGGTTTCAATTAGTCTCGAAGCAACGATTCCAACGACGCCTTTATGCCAAGTTTCTTTGTAGACAACAGTTGATGATTTTGACACGAAACTAGGATCTGAAGCTACTTGTTCCAAGGCTTCTTCAGTAATTTCCTTGTCAATGTTCTTTCGCTCAGAATTATCTGCATTGATTTCTTTCGCTAGACGTGTTAACTCATCTTGTTCAGTTGAAATCATCAATTCCACAGCGGCTTTCCCTGTTCGTAGTCTTCCGGCAGCATTGATTCGTGGCGCAATTATGAAAACGACATCCGTTAAATTCAACGGAAACTTTTTACCAGCCAACTCAATCAATTCTTGAAATGCTGCTCTTGGTTTTTCATTCAGTAATTTCAGTCCATGATAGCAAAGAATTCTATTTTCTCCGATGACTGGAACGATATCGGCTCCGATGCTAATTGCCAATAAGTCAAGATGTTCAAAAAGTGGATTAAAATCAAGGTTCATTTTCGTGTAAAAACCTTGAAGTAGTTTAAATCCAACCCCACAGCCTGAAAGCTCTTTGAACGGGTAATTACAATCATTTTGTTTGGGATCAAGGACGATACAATTTGGAACAATTTCACCAGGTTCGTGGTGGTCGCAAATGATAAAATCAATACCTAAACTTTTTGCGTAGTCTACTTTTTCAATGGCTTTAATTCCACAATCCAATGCAATTATCAATGAATATCCATTTGATTTTGCGTAGTCAATTCCCGCTGTGCTAATTCCGTATCCTTCCGAGTATCTGTCCGGAATGTAAAATCCCAATTCTTTATGATGATTTTTAAGAACTTCGTGCATCAATACCACAGCGGTCGTTCCATCCACATCATAATCTCCAAAGAGAAGGATTTTCTCCTTGGAATCCATTGCTTGTTTCAGACGTTCAACAGCCAAATCCATATTTTTCATCAAATACGGATCGTGTAAATCATTTAAATCAGGATTCAAAAATTTACGCGCTTCTTCGAAAGAGCGCAAACCCCTTTGATGTAGAAGTGTTGCAATTATTCGATCAACTTTTAAATTTTCTTTAAACTCAATAATTTCTTCTTCTTGGCCTCCATTTTTCACTAACCATTTCTTCTCCATATCAACTTTTCTAATTTAAGTTAATGAAAATTATCCTTTAAAAGAATGAAAAGTTGAAAAAATTATTCCACGTAGCTTAATTTCAGCATGTTGGAATTCCCCAAATCTTCAAGAGGAATGGAGGCAATGTTTATCACCAAATCCCCAGATTTCAAAAATCCTTCAGACTTCATTAAGTACTTAATATCGGCAATGGTATGATCTGTGCTTATTCGTTTGTTATAATAAAAGGCTTTCACGCCCCAAACTAAATTAAGTTGTGTTAGAATTTTTTTGTTGCTCGTAAATACAAAGATATCGGTATTAGGTCGTTGAGATGCGATTTTATAAGCTGTATAACCTGAGAAGGACATTGTAATAATCGCTTTTGCTTCAACTCGTTGAGACAATCTACATGCATTAAAACAAATTGAGTCGGAAATGAATCGATCCTGATTTTTTTCAGGAAGTTCTTCTTTATTGTACATTCCACTAAATGTTTCCATTTCCTTGATTATGTTAGACATCGTTTTGATCACTTCTACAGGGTATTTTCCAACTGAGGTTTCCCCTGAAAGCATAACGGCATCTGTTCCATCTAAAACTGCATTTGCTACATCATTGACTTCAGCTCGTGTTGGTGTCATACTTGAAATCATTGTTTCCATCATTTGAGTGGCAACGATGATTGGTTTAGCCTTATGAATACACTTCGTAATCAGCATTTTTTGAATCAAAGGAACATTTTGGAAAGGGACTTCAACGCCCAAATCACCCCGAGCGACCATCAATCCATCGCTTTCTTGAATTATGTCATCAATACATTCTAACGCTTCTGGTTTTTCGATTTTGGCAATCACTTTGGCATGACCTCCTTTAACTGAAATACGGTGTTTCAGTTCAATGATGTCACGTGCTGAACGAACAAATGATAATCCGATCCAGTCTACTTCTTGTTCAAGTGCAAATTCCAAATCCAACTGATCTTTTTCAGTCAAAGAAGGCAATGAGATTTTTGTATTCGGGAAATTCACTCCTTTTTTGGAGGATAATATTCCACCTTGGATTACCGAACAATTAATTTCAGACTTACCATCCGTGGACTTAACCTCCAAAACGATTTTTCCATCATCCAACAAGATTCTTTCTCCGGCTTGAACGTCTTGTGGTAGTTTGACGTAATTGATTGAAAAACGCTCTTTATTACCAACTACTTTTTCGACTAGAACTTTGATTTCTTGTCCAACATCCAGTAAAACACCATTATTTTCCATTTCATTGGTTCGGATTTTAGGGCCTTGAAGGTCGGCAAGTATCGCTACATTTAGTCCAAGTTCTTCATTCAACTCTCGAATTAAAGCAATGGATGCGGCATGGTCGTCATAGGAACCGTGGGAGAAATTAAGTCTACAGACATTGAGTCCTGCTAAAATCATTTCTTTTAGAACCTCTTTTTTCGCTGATGCAGGTCCGAGTGTTGCGACAATTTTTGTTTTTTTCATTTCAGGTTAAATAAGTAGTTCGATAATTAATTCATTTCTTCCAAAAAATCGAAGTTATCTCGTTCGAGCTTGAAAGCTGCCACAATTCCATTCGTATTTCTAAGTTGAGAGAGTAATTTATTTATATCAATTGTATAGTTATTTTTAATAATCAGGAAGTAATCCATCATTGCGTGTTCTGTTGTTACAATTTGATTGCCCTGTTTGTTTTTTAATAAGTAAATTTGAGTTAGATTTTCATCATCAATATATGAAAACTGTTGAAACGATTTCATTTGCTTTGTTTTTCGATCGAATATAGAAAGTAGCTCAATTGATTTCTCAAATTTAAATTCAAGTTTTTCATTTAAAGCCCAAGCCAGTCGATAGTCTGCAAATGGAGTGGATAACCCAAACAAATCAAAATCGATTTCATCTTCGATATTTAAGGTGTATTTTTTTGATTTACCCATCGGAATCAAAGTTAATTAACATATCAGTACGATGTAACAAAGAGTTTAAAATGTTGTTACAAACAAATTGAACTTTGTAAAGTGAATAACTAATAAAACAAAATTCAACTACTACTTCGTAAATTATTTATTTTTGGCCAACATTTGAATTTGTATAAAATGACCCTTCACATTCGTCTAATTTCATTGTTTTCGTTGATTTTAGGAGCATCAATCGCACAGCCAAATAAAAAGATTACAAACAAGGACAATTACAATTGGATGTTTGGTGCTTCTTGGATGATGCTCGATGATGATGGAGCTCAGACGAATCCCTTTAATTTTTCACAATACCATTCGGCGCCTTATCCTACTCGAGCATTTGTTGATAAATACATATACAACGGTTGGAGTGTCGAAGGTTCAATGTGTTTTCAAAAATACGACAACTCCAAGCTTGTAAATGATTCAATAGGAGTGGAGGGTAGTCTTTTTGGGTTTGATGTTCATTCAAAATATTCTTTTTATAAGATGCTCGGCAGAAGTTGGATAGATCCTTATGTCTTTGCGGGCGGGGGATTGACAACTAGAATATTAGATGATAGAAACACGGCTAAGGCGATGTCTATAAATGCCAATGTGGGTGGAGGAATAAATTTTTGGGTTTCAAACAATATTGGGCTTCAAATTCAGTCCATTGCAAAGTTTTCAATGAATGATTTTATGGGGCCTTCCAACTATATGGCTCATACAGCAGGAGTAGTTGTTAGGTTGGAAAAATCAAATGGAGAAGGAAATGAATTTGCGAAATCTAGATACAAAATTCGTAAATCGCGAAAAATTAAATTACCAAAAGGCAATAAAAAAGGTAGTGAATCCTAATTGTTTTGAATTTTGAATCGCTTGACGGTTCTTTGTTTGCTCGTTACCAAACCAAAAAAGTATTCGCCATCAGGCAGAGAGGCACTATCAAATCGAACGATGTGCCCACCCTTTTTGAAATAATCGTTTTTAAGTTCAATAACTTTTTCATTTTCTTTCCAAATAGAGAATTCAACTTTAATCATATCCGGAGAAACGAAAAAAAACTCGATTTCACCAGAGACAGGATTTTTCTCAAGACTATATAGCGTGCAAAACGAATCCATATCGACTTTTCCTTTGCCTAATCTTTTTAAAAGCAAACGGTACAAAATAATACCGACAATGATACATAAGGTAATGAACAAAAAGTCTAATAATTTTTCCATATTACAATGATATTACACCTTTAATTTCCGAAGCTTTTTGATATTTTTCAATGATTTGATCTACTGAAACGGCGACTTCCTTTACACTTATACTCATGTAGTTTCCCTTTCCTGATTCGTGATAGGAAATTTCCGCAGTCTCGTAGTCGAATAAAGCTGTGACTTGCGCTAATTTTTCATTTTCGTTTGGAATAATGAATTTATAAAGGTATAAACTTGGCCATTCCATTAAATCAAGTTGTGCCTTTAACTTATCGAAAACATTCATGTTGTAAATTTAGCGTGGATTTCTGTAAATGAAGATTTAGCAAGAAACTTTAACAAATCGGTTTAAACCTAACTTTTCTTTGAGGTAATATAAACACCTGCAAATATCACTAGCATGTAGCCAATTTTCTCGAAAGTAATCGTTCCTGTATAATCAGCAGACCAATTCAGAAATGCAAATATCCAGGCGAATAATATTACTGTAATCGGTTGTGTGTATATGTACGAGCTAGATACCGTTGGACTTAAAAATTTCAAGCCATACATAGTGAGTAGATACGTTAAAAATGTAACCCCCGCAATCACATAGCTAATTTTTAAAACGATTTCAGTTGTAAACGCGGTAAAATTCGTTTTTAAAAATTGCGGAACTGTTGGTGGAAAGAGCAAAACGAACCACAGTCCAAAAGTAAAAACCCATGTTATTACTGTGATTGGTTTATATCGTTTCATTAATGGTTTTACAATTACGAGGTATATTGCGTAACTCAATGAATTGATGAATAGAAAAAGATCACCCAGTGAAGAGTCGCCTTTTCCAGTTGCACCTTTCAAAGTGAGTAAAATCGCTCCAGTAGCTCCTAATGAAATTCCTAGTGTCCTTAGAATTGTAATTCGTTCTTTCAAAAAGAAAAAAGACAATATTGCAACCATTATTGGATTAAGCGCCATGATAATACCGGAATTGAAAGCTGAGGACAGATTCAAACCGTGGAAAAAGAATAACTGATTGATAGCGACTCCAAAAAGTCCACAAGCAATTAAACGAGGATAATCAGTTTTATCGATTTTTTCTCGACCAGCAAATGAAAGAACCAACCAAAATAATAGAGTTGCTCCCATTACACGAAATAAAATAAATACGTTTGGAGAGAGAAATTGGGGCATTACACCTTTTGCCAAAACGTGACTCGCTCCATAAAGAACATTGACAAAAAGCAAAGCCAGATGAGCTTTCAGATTTTCGACTTTCATTTACCGAAAAAATTCCAACGATTTCGCAATACTGTTTTACGGAATTCATCCAGTTTCTCGGTCACATCGGCTTGTGCAAATTTCTTAAAAAGTTTTACGGTTCCTTTTCCTTGTTTGTAATCCATTTCGTCCTCGAATATGGGAATAACTGCTAAGAAATGAACGGTTTTATTCTCCAATTTAATCGGTGAAAGTTCTTTGGATAACTCCATCGGATGTGCTAGAATGAAATGATTTTGAATCATTTTGTCAGAAAGAGGCACAAGCGGTTTTCCAGTCGCGATTGTGTGCCCATTCCCAAACCAGGAGTTTTTTGAAATTACGTGATTTTTAAGTTTTTCTAACCAATCAAAAACCCAATTCATTGATGGATTTTCTTCATCGTTCAAATCCCAATAACTAGGTAAATAAAAATAAAGTTCATTGAATTCTTCACCAAGGTGTCTTTCGTGAACATTCATTTGAAATTCAGATAATCCGGTCGTTAGCAAGATTTTATTTCCGTTTTTGTTATTTGGGTAAATTAGTAGAAATGAACCGAATTTATTTTGAATCGTTGAAATTTCCTCAGTTGAAAAACGAGATTGTAGTTGCTTTATCAATTCTTGCATTTCGTAAAGTTAGTTTTTATAAAACTTCAGGTCGATAAGATTCACGAATTATTCCACAATCCTTGCTTATTTCTTCAGATGATTCGCAGTCAAATTCGAGTTGTAAATAGCCACAGGTTTTCAAATGGATAAATGAACCACTGAGGTAACTTGCCAATTCGGAAAGCCCTTCATTGTGACCGATGATGAAAATATCATTTTTAGATTTTAAATCCCAAATAATTTGGAGCAAATCTTCTAGTCCGACCAAGTACAAATCTTTGTGAAAGTAAACTTTGTTGAATTTAAACCTGGAACATATTAAATCAAAGGTTTCTTTTGTGCGTTGGGCTGATGAGTAATATAAATTGGTGTTTTCAAACGATTTGGATTCCAGGAATTTAAACATTTCAGATGATTGTCTGATTCCTTTTTCCATTAATTTACGATCGAAATCTTTGCCGCTTGATGAAAATTTTTCTGTCTTAGCATGTCGAAGCAAATGGATCTTCACAACGACATGTTTTTTACTAAGTAATTTCCGATTTTATGGAAATATGGCAGATTTAAGTGGTCTTCCAATAACATCAAATGCTCAATACGATGACAATCTGTTCCAACAAAATCAAATTCTCCTGCGTCAATCAATCGTTCAGCTTGTTTTCTGATATCCGGTCCGTAATGTCCCGTCAATGAATTTAAATTAACTTGAATGTTGATACCTTTTCTTCTCCAATCTATCGCTTTTTCAATATTACCTAAATAATACATGTATCGTTCAAAATGAGCGACAACGGGTCGATAGCCGTTGGTCTGTAATTCAAAGAAAAGTTGTTCTAGGTATTGTGGTGGAGAATGAAAGGCGAATTCAACCAAAACATACCGATCTCCAAAAGTCATCAACTCTTTATTTTTTATTTTGGGCATCAAGGTTTCGTCAAAATAATATTCAGCAGCAGCCTCAATTTCGATATTTAAACCTACTTCTTGTATTGCCTTTCGAACTTCAACCAAACCATTATTTATTATTTCAGGCGTATTTGCGTACCCATCAGTCATAATATGCGGAGTTGTCACCACCTTTTTATATCCTAGAGATTCAAATTTGGTCAACATGGCAATTGTTTGATCCATATCTTTGGAACCATCATCGATTCCTGGAATCAAATGGCTATGCATATCGACTTTTATGCGAGATAAATCAAAGGGAGGTAAAACTTCTTTTTTCTTGAAAAATCGATCAAAAAACCCCATTTAGTTAACGATTGGAATACATGTTTTCATAGTAATCCTTATAGGAACCACTTGTAACTTTTTCAATCCAATTTTGATTTTCTAAATACCAATCAACCGTTTTTGATAATCCTTCTTCAAAGGTTATGGATGGTTTCCATCCCAATTCTTTTTCCAATTTAGTAGCGTCAATTGCATAACGTTTATCATGTCCAGCTCTGTCAGTAACAAAGGTGATTAGTTCTTCAGATTCACCTTCTTTTCGTTCTAGTTTTTGATCCATCAAGCGACATAAATAACGAACCAATTCAATATTCGTCCACTCGTTCAATCCACCAACATTATAGGATTCTCCAACTCTACCTTTATGAAATATAGCATCAATGGCACTTGCATGGTCTTCTACCCATAACCAGTCACGAATGTTATCTCCTTTACCATAAACCGGAAGCGGTTTTTTATGTTGAATATTATGAATCATCAATGGAATTAACTTTTCTGGGAAATGATGACTGCCGTAATTATTTGAACAATTCGACATTTTTATTGGCAAACCATACGTATGGTAATACGCCATTACAAAATGATCTGAAGATGCTTTTGAAGCAGAGTATGGACTTCTTGGATCATAAGAAGTTTCTTCTGTAAATAATCCTTCATCACCAAGACTTCCATAAACTTCATCTGTAGAAACATGATGGAAAACGTGGTTTGATTCTCCATTCCAGCCTTCACGAGCAGCTTGTAAAAGATTTACAGTTCCGACAACATTGGTCATCACAAATTCCATGGGACCTTCAATCGATCGATCGACATGCGATTCAGCCGCTAAATGAATGATATCGGTAATTGAGTATTTGGAAAATACCGCTTTAACTTCTGCTGCATTAACGATATCAATTTTCTCAAAGCGATAATTTGGGAACGAATCAACATCAGAAAGATTCTCCAAATTTCCAGCGTAAGTAAGTTTATCCGCATTTACGATTAAATAATTAGGATAATTTTTCAATAATCTTCGAATAACATGTGAACCGATGAATCCAGCTCCTCCAGTAACAAGAATCTTTTTTTCAAAGTTTTTCATGACTATAAACTCCAGTATTCTAATTCGTTTATTTTCCCTTTGTAAATGCCTTTTACATCAACAAATACACCTTTTCCATCCTTCAAAATACCCTTGAAATAATTTTCATTCAACCCAATGTACTCTTTGTGATTAACCGCAACAATAACAGCATCATAATCCTTTCCAGCTGAATTGATTAACCCAACACCATATTCATGAGTCATTTCATTTGAGTCAGCATGCGGGTCAATAATATCAACATGAACTTGGAACGATTGAAGCTCGTTTACAATATCAATTACTTTGGAATTTCTAATGTCGCTAACGTCCTCTTTGAACGTTGCGCCCATTATTAGAACCTTCGCATCTTGAATGTGTTTTCCCTGGGCTATGATTTTCTTAACGGTTTGTTTGGCGATGTAAAACCCCATTGAGTCATTCACATAGCGTCCACTGGTGATGACTTGCGCATGATATCCAGCCTGTAGCGCTTTATGAGTTAAATAATAAGGATCAACTCCGATGCAATGTCCTCCAACCAAGCCGGGTGAAAACTTTAAGAAATTCCATTTTGTTCCAGCAGCTTCAAGAACATCAAACGTATTGATTTTTAGTTTATTGAAGATAATTGAAAGTTCATTTATCAAAGCGATGTTAACATCGCGTTGCGTATTCTCGATGATTTTTGCGGCTTCCGCTACTTTAATTGTTGGTGCTCTATGAACACCCGCAGCAACAACTAATTCGTAGGTTAAAGCAATTTGCTCCAAAGATTCTTCACAACAACCCGAGGCAACTTTCACAACATTTTGAAGCGTATGCTGCTTATCTCCTGGATTAATTCGTTCAGGTGAATAACCAACTTTAAAGTTTGTTTTGAACTTTAAACCTGACATTTCTTCGAGTATTGGAATACAATCCTCTTCGGTACAACCGGGATATACAGTGGATTCATAAATGACATAATCGCCTTGTTTTAGCACTGCTCCAACAGTTTTACTAGCGCCAATAAGCGGTTTTAAATCCGGCAGATTAGCATCGTCGATAGGAGTAGGAACCGCAACAATGAAGAATTGAACATCTCTAAGATCCTCTAAATTGTGCGTGAAGAGTATGTCACAGTCATCAAAATCCTTGGATTCCAATTCGTTACTTGGATCAATTTTATTTTTCATCATTTCCACACGTTGTGGGTTGATGTCAAATCCAACAACTTTGATTTTTCGCGCAAACTCCAAAGCAATTGGCAATCCAACATATCCTAAGCCTATAACAGCTAGTTTTGCTTCTTTTTCGATGAGTTTGTTGTAGATAGGTTTACTCATATTTTTTATTTTATGTAGGTTGATTGTTCATTTCGAACTTTATAAATTCTTTCAATAATTTCAACAACTTTTAGTCCCTCCAATGCATTTGTTGTGGGAGAAGTTCGACCTTTCAAAGTATCAATTACATTTGAAATAACGTAATTGTGATTTGCAGCTGATCCTTTGTAGGGACCATAGTCGTTAGCTGGATTAGATTCTTTTAATACTGGCATTTCATAACCAGCGATGTTGCAAACTTCAACTTCGTTCATGTATTGTCCGCCGATTTTGACGCTTCCGTTTTTTCCAACGATTGTCATGGAAGATTCCAAATTTTGATTCGCAACAGCCGTTGAGTAGTTGATGCAACCCATTCCGCCATTTATGAAATCGAAACTAACAAATCCTGAGTCTTCGAAATCTGTTGAGTTTTGGTGGTTAAAATCGGCGAATTTTCCTTGAATGTTGTCAATGTCACCAAACAGCCAATACATGATGTCAATGAAATGAGAGAATTGGGTGAATAAAGTTCCTCCATCCAAATCTTTAGTTCCCTTCCATCCACCCGCTTTGTAATATCGGTCGTCACGATTCCAGTAACAATTCAATTGAACCATGTAAATTTCACCAAGGATGCCTTTTGAAACAACTTCTTTGATCCATTCAGAGGGTGGCGAATAGCGATTTTGCATGACACAAAAAACTTGTCTTGAAACTTGTAATGCTTTGAAAATAAGTTTCTCGCAGCTTTCTTTGGTCAATCCCATGGGTTTTTCGCAAACAACATGTTTTTTAGCTTCCAAGGCTTTCAATGATTGTTCCGCATGAAGTCCGTTTGGAGTACAAATATTCACAACATCAAAATCAAGATCGCTCGCCAATAAATCATCGATTGAGGTAAAAAACGGAACATTGAAATCTTGAGCTCCGCATTCATCTTTTCCCCGAACATCAACCATGGCAACCAGTTCGCCTTCCTCGTCTCTGCGAATCATTTCGGCGTGCCGCTTACCGATGTGACCAGCTCCAACTACTGCAAATTTTATTTTATTTTGTGACATTATAATTTTCTTACTTGATTGTTACTCAATTCATATTTTTCCTGACTCTCCGGACATTCAGCAATTCCTACATCATTGAATTCCAATCGGTGCCCAAATTCACTCATCCAACCAATTTGTCGAGCAGGATTTCCAACAACTAAAGCGTAATCGGGAATGTGTTTTGTTACCACTGCACCAGCACCTACAAAAGCGAATTTGCCAATGTCATGTCCGCATACAATCGTTGCATTTGCACCAATACTTGCGCCTTTTTTTACAATCGTTTTGGAATATTGCCCTCTCCGGTTTACGCCACTTCTTGGATTTGTAACGTTGGTGAATACCATCGATGGCCCAAGAAAAACATCATCTTCACAAACCACACCAGTATAAATGGAAACATTATTTTGCACCTTCACATTTCGTCCTAAAATCACGTCAGGCGATACGACAACATTCTGACCAATGTTACAATTTTCACCAAGAATACAATTACTCATAATATGCGAGAAATGCCAAATTTTAGTTCCTTCACCGATTTGGCAACCTTCGTCAACGTATGCAGATTCGTGTGCGAAATAACTCATTTTACTTAATTATGTATTTATCGAAATTGTAATGATCTGTTTCCATCAGTTCCTCTGTAGTTAAACTTTTGAAGTAATCAAAGGTGATTTTTAATCCTTCGCTTCTATTTACTTTTGGTTCCCAGTTCAATATTTCCTTTGCTTTGGTAATATCAGGTTGCCGCTGTTTTGGATCATCAATTGGTAAATCCTTATAAATCACTTTTTGATTTGTTCCTGTAAGTTGGATTATTTCCTCAGCAAATTGTGAAATGGTAATTTCTGATGGATTTCCAATGTTTACAGGATAAGCATAATCACTTTTCAACAAGCGAACGATACCATCTATTAGATCATTAACATAACAGAATGAACGAGTTTGTGAGCCATCTCCAAAAACAGTGAGATCCTCACCTCGCAATGCCTGTCCTATAAATGCAGGAAGAACTCGACCGTCATTCAGTCGCATGCGAGGCCCGTATGTATTAAAAATTCGAACGATTCTCGTTTCCAAACCATGAAAATTGTGGTAAGCCATCGTGATCGCTTCTTGAAATCGTTTAGCTTCGTCGTAAACTCCTCGTGGACCAACAGGATTCACATTTCCCCAATATTCTTCCGGTTGAGGGTGAACAGTTGGATCGCCATAAACTTCAGAAGTTGATGCAATTAAAACACGTGCTCCTTTAGCCTTTGCTAATCCCAAACAATTATGAACTCCCAATGAACCAACTTTTAAGGTTTGAATTGGAATTTTCAGGTAATCAATCGGACTTGCAGGTGAAGCGAAATGTAATATATAATCTAATTTACCCGGAACATGAATGAATTTTGAAACATCGTGATGGTAGAATTCAAAATGTTCCAAACCAAACAAATGTTCAATGTTTTTGAGACGACCAGTAATCAGGTTGTCCATTCCAATCACGTGATATCCATCGTTAATAAAACGATCGCAAAGATGTGACCCTAAAAAGCCAGCTGCACCAGTTATGAGTATCCGTTTCATTTACTTATTAATTAAATTTCGTCCAATACTGGAATAGTAAAATCCTCTTTCACTCATCTCATCGATTTCAAATAAGTTTCGACCATCAAAAATGACAGCATCATTCATCAAGTTTTTAATTCGATTAAAGTCAGGATTTCTAAATATTCCCCATTCGGTACAAATCAAAAGAGCATCTGCATTTTCCAATGCAGAATATTCATTTTCAGCGTAGTTAATATTGTCTCCAATAATTGATTTTACATTTGACATGGCTTCCGGATCGAACGCAGTAACTTGTGCTCCTTCATGAAGAAGATTTTCAATCATGTAAAGTGCAGGTGCCTCGCGAATATCATCCGTGTCAGGTTTGAATGCAAGTCCCCAAACAGCAATTTTTTTGCCTTTCAAATCACCTCTAAAAAAGTTCTTAATCTTTGGAAGTAAAACGGTTTTTTGTTCCTCGTTAACTTTCATTACGGCATTCAATATTTGAAAGTTGAAGTTGTTTTCTTTTCCTGATTTCACCAATGCTTGAACATCTTTTGGAAAGCAGGAACCTCCGTATCCAATACCTGGGAACAAAAATCGTTTTCCAATACGATTGTCTGAACCAATTCCTATTCGAACTTTATCGACATCAGCACCAACCAATTCACAGAAATTAGCAATTTCATTCATGAAAGTAATTTTTGTCGCGAGGAATGAATTTGCAGCATATTTGGTCAACTCTGCAGATTTTTCATCCATAAAGTAAATTGGGTTACCCTGACGAACGAAAGGTCTGTAAAGACTTTCCATAATTTTTTTCGCTCGGTCATCGCTTGTTCCGATAACTACGCGATCTGGTTTCATAAAGTCATTCACCGCAAAACCCTCTCTTAAAAACTCTGGGTTTGAAACAACGGCAAAATCCGTTTTTGAATTTGCAGCAATTGCAGCATGAACTTTTTCAGCTGTACCAACAGGAACGGTACTTTTATCAACAATAACTTTATAGTCTTGCATTATTTTTCCAAGATTGTCTGCAACTCCCAAAATGTAAGATAAATCTGCTGAACCATCTTCTCCAGGAGGAGTAGGTAATGCTAGAAAAATTATTTCGGCGTCCTTGATTCCTTCTTCCAAAGAAGTTGTAAAACTCAATCGATTCGCCTTGATATTTCGTTCGAAAAGGGTATCCAAATCGGGCTCATAAATTGGAATTACTCCTTGTTTCATTTTATCGACTTTCTTTTCATCGATGTCGACGCAAGTTACCATATTGCCTGTTTCGGCAAAACAAGTCCCTGTTACGAGTCCTACATATCCAGTTCCTACAACGGCAATTTTTTTCATTCTTATTACAATTTTAACCTAAAAATTCAACTACGCAATTTGTTATATACTCTAGCTGTTCCTCTTGCATTTCGGTATGGATCGGCAAGGAAATAACGCGCTCCGTTAACCAATCAGTTATTGGTAAATTCGTATCAGCACTTCCAAATGATGCAAACATCTTTTGACGATGAGCCGGAACAGGATAGTAAATCATTGACGGAACATCCTTTGAAGCCAAATATTCATTCAATCCGTCACGATTATGACCATCTAAAATCAGGGTATATTGATGAAAAACGTGCTTGGAATCGTGCGATCTAAATGGTATTTGAACTCCTTTCATTGGTCCAAAAAAACCATCATAATAATCCGCAACATTTCTGCGTGCATCAATATAGTTGTCTAATTGTCTCAACTTGATTCTCAAAACTGCAGCTTGAATATTGTCCAATCGAGAATTACAACCTACAACATCGTGATAATATTTTTTACTCTGACCGTGATTAGCAATCATTCTAAGTTTTACAGCTAATTCATCATTATTGGTGAAAATCGCCCCTCCATCGCCATAGCAACCCAGGTTCTTAGATGGAAAGAAAGAAGTGCAACCAATATCTCCGATAGTTCCTGTTTTTACAACGGTACCGTCCGTTAAATGATAATCAGATCCGATAGCCTGGGCATTATCTTCGATAACAAATAGATTGTGTTTTTTTGCAATCATCATAATTGCATTCATATCCGCCGCTTGACCATACAAATGAACAGGAACAATTGCTTTCGTTTTTGGGGTAATTGCTTTTTCAATCGCTTCTGCATCCACACAAAATGTGTCTTTATTTACCTCAACAAATACGGGTTTTAAACCGAGAAGGGCAATAACTTCAGTGGTTGCAATATAGGTAAAAGAAGGTGTAATTACTTCATCTCCAGGTTTCAAGTCTAAAGCCATCATGGCTATCTGAAGCGCATCTGTTCCGTTAGCACATGGTATAACATGTTTTACTTTTAAATATTGTTGTAGTTCTTCTTGAAAAGCGATTACCTCGGGACCATTTATGAATTGGGCGTTTTGAATTACATCGAGAATCGCTGAGTCAATTGCAGGCTTAATTTTCTCATATTGAGAAATTAAGTCTACCATTTGAATTTTTTTCATTTACAGAAATTTGGAAAAGCGAAGTTACGGAAATTCATTCGTTTGAAGATGTGATTTTTATCGAAAAAAGGGGGAATGATGCAATAAAGATCCGTTAATAACTGTTTTCAATAAATCGATACATTCAAAAATTGATTTTACCTTTGACTTTATGAAGTTGTATTTACTTTTTGCAATCTTGATTTTTTCTCAATTCCAATTGATTGTTGCTCAACGAAATGTCCGAGACTCTTCAATTGCTACACCGTTGATTGGTGTCCATTATGGAGGAAATTTTACAGCGGCAGATTTAGCGGATCGATATGGTTATATGAATCACGTTGGAATTTCTGCCGGATATAAGACTGCGAAAAATTGGTATATGAGTTTTGATGGAAATTTCATGTTTGGGAATCAAACAAGAATGACAGGACTTTTTAATCATTTGGTTGATGAAAACGGAAATATTACTGATATTAATGGCGATATTGCGATCGTGCTTGTTTATCCTCGGGGCGTAAATACAAATTTTTCTATTGGAAAACTTTTTCCAGTATTGAGTCCAAATTCAAATTCTGGGATACTTTTTCATTTTGGTGCGGGATATTTATTGCATCGACTTCGAATTGAAACGAATGACCAAGTTGTGCCTACGCTCGAGTTAGATTACAAAAAAGGATATGATCGTTTTACGACAGGGATTAATTTTCATCAATTTTTGGGTTATTCTTTCCTGGCTAATTCAGGTGCCTGGAATTTTTATGGAGGATTTTATTTTCAGCAAGGTTTAACTAAAAATCGCAGAACTATCTTTTTTGACCAACCTGATGTTCCTGTATCAACAAAAACAAGATTGGATATTCAATATGGATTTAGGGTTGGTTGGTATATCCCCTTTTATCGTCGCATGCCAAAAGACTATTACATCGATTAATGTTGTTTTTTTATAATATGCTTCTCAGTATTTTTCTTCCGATTTTAAAATTAATCTCGGTATTCAATCCGAAATTAAGGTTGGGAGAACAAGAGCGAAAAAATTGGAAATCAGCAATTGATGAAATCCCGAAAGATAAACCTTTAATTTGGTTTCACTGCGCTTCTTTAGGTGAATTTGATCAGGGATTGCCTGTCATGAATTTGATAAAAGCTAAAAATCCGTCATTCCAAATCGTAGTTACTTTTTTCTCGCCATCGGGCTATTTGCATTATCAAAAACGAAAAAACCCTGTTGACTTTGCACTTTATTTACCCTTTGATACGAAATCCAATGTAAAGGAATTTCTTCGAACACTTAATCCAAGAATTGGTTTTTTCGTTAAATATGAATTTTGGCCGAACTTTTTGAACGAAGTAAAAAATCAAAAAATTCCTATTTTTTCAATTGCAACTATCCTTCGACCGAATCAGATTTATTTTAAATGGTATGGTGGATTATTTTTGAATGCCCTGAAAAATGTAAGTTATTTTTTTGTTCAGAATAATGAGACTGCTGAATTATTGAATCAAATTGGAATTTATAATCATGAAATCATTGGAGACACGCGTTTCGATCGGGTTTTGGAAAATAAAATGTTGTTTGAACAGAGCAAAAGTAATCTTGATTTTGACATTTTTTCTCGGTTTTTAGGTGACCAAAAAGCAATAATATTCGGAAGCAGTTGGTCGTCTGAGGAACAAATACTATTCTCTTTT
Organism: uncultured Lishizhenia sp.; assembly: GCA_964534395.1. Taxonomy (GTDB): domain Bacteria; phylum Bacteroidota; class Bacteroidia; order Flavobacteriales_D; family Crocinitomicaceae; genus UBA952. The sequence continues at coordinate 47,927 of CAZHOW010000014.1, read as the reverse complement.
ATGGCTGAAAATAAGTCCCAAAAAGTGATTTTGGCACCTCACAATGTATCTGAATCCAATATTGAATCACTTCAACAAAAATTGGAAAAAAATGCTGTTCGATTTACCTCGTTTGAGAACGATTATTCAAATCAACAGGTTTTAATTTTAGATACGATAGGACATTTATCAACGGCCTATTCTTGTGGGAAAATCGCATTTGTTGGAGGTGGTTTTACCGGGAGTTTACACAATATCTTAGAACCTGCCGTCTTTGGACTTCCCGTCTTTTTTGGCCCAAAACATGCGAAATTTCCAGAAGCAAATGAATTTATTAATCAAGGAATAGGATTCGAAGTTGGAAGTTTTCAAGAGTTCAATTTAAAATTAAATGAAGTTCAACTGAAACTAGAGGAGCTTTCAAAAAAAACAATTGAATTTGTAGAAAGTCAGCGAGGAGCTTCAGAGAAAATTATAGAAAATAAGGCAGTGAAAAATCTCTTGAACTAATAAGCTCGTTCGTTTCTTTTTTCCATCCAATTCACAAAAGCTTTATTAACAACTTTATTTCCACCAGGAGTTGGATAATCACCCGTAAAATACCAATCACCAAGGTTATTTGGACAAGCTTTATGAAGGTTTTCAACGGTTTGGAAAATAATTTCCACTTCGGCTTGAATATTTTTCGGAGTTAACAATTCAGCAATTTTCTTAGATATTTCGTCATCAGTGAATGGTTCGTAAATTCCTTTAACGAAATTCCGAACTTGTTCCTTCGGTAAATCCAACTGTTTCAGACATTGATTATAAACATCTTGAATTACTTGATCCATTTTTCGATCTTTCAAAAGTTGGATGGCTGCTTCAAATGCGATGAAATCTCCCATTTTTGCCATGTCAATCCCGTAGCAATCAGGAAAACGAATCTGAGGAGCTGACGAAACAACCACAATTTTCTTCGGATTCAAGCGATCTAATATCTTCAGAATACTTTGACGCAAGGTTGTCCCTCGAACGATGCTGTCATCTATCACGATTAAATTATCTTTTCCAGCTCGAACGCTACCGTAAGTGATATCATAAACGTGAGCCACTAAATCATCTCGAGAATCATCTTGCGTAATGAAAGTTCGCAGTTTTGCGTCTTTAATCGCAATTTTTTCTATACGCGCTCTTCGATGAATAATTTCTGCAATTTGTTCCTCACTTGGATTATTTCCCAGTGCTTGAATTTGTTTGATTTTTTCCAAATTCAAATGTTCTTCGAGTCCTTTGATTAATCCATAAAATGAAACTTCGGCAGTATTTGGAATGAAAGAAAAAACAGAATTATCGAAGTCGTAATTTACTGTTTTTAGAACTTGGGGAACAATCAAACGACCGAGTGCTTTACGTTCTTTGTATATATCTGCATCTGATCCACGAGAAAAATAGATTCGCTCAAAAGAACATTTTTTGGGATCTTTCGGAACGTTTATCATCTCCTCAGAAACAATCCCATTCTTTTTAATTATTAGTGCGTGACCAGGTTGAAGTTCTTTTATTTGTTCAACCTTTAAATTGAATGCAGTTTGAATAACAGGTCTCTCTGATGCAACCACACAAATTTCATCATCTTCAAACCAAAAAGCAGGGCGAATTCCACTTGGATCTCTCAAAACAAAAGCGTCTCCGTGACCTAAAAGTCCCGCCATAGCATAGCCACCATCCCAGTCCTCTGATGCTTTTTTAAGAATTTTGGACAAATTCAATTGATCCGCAATTCGAGCGTAAATTTCAGGATTACTATAACCTAACGTTTTGTACTGACGATACAGTTCATCGTTTTCAACATCCAAGAAATGTCCGATTTTCTCTAAAACAGTAACCGTATCTGATTTTTCCTTGGGATGCTGACCAATGTTTACAAGGACACTGAAAAGTTCATCGACATTCGTCAAATTAAAATTTCCGGCAACGACTAAATTCCTCGTAATCCAGTTATTTTGACGCAAAAAGGGGTGACAACTTTCAATCGAATTTCTTCCAAAAGTCCCATATCGTAAGTGACCTAAGAAAAGTTCTCCTGTGAACCCTGCATTTCTTTTCAGGTATTCAACATCGTTTAGTTTTGATTTGTCTTCTTCAGCAATTTGTTGGAATCGACCGTTAATTTGATCAAAAATATCTTGAATTGGGCTCTTTGCAATCGAACGAACACGAGAAATGTAACGCTCACCAGGAGCCATGTCAAACTTGATATTCGCAACACCCGCGCCATCTTGTCCTCGGTTGTGTTGCTTCTCCATTAAAAGATGAAGTTTATTAATTCCATAAAGCGCAGAGCCATATTTGTCGACATAGAATTGCATGGGTTTTTTGAGCCTCAAAAGGGCAATCCCACATTCGTGTTTAATGGCATCACTCATGTTCTCTGGAAATTTGACGCGAAGATAGTGATTTGAAAAAGAAGAAAGTAGGGAAACTAAAAACTAATTTCAATTTCCCTACACTAATTCTCAATGTCCACCCGGTTGACAGCACTTCGGTAGTTTCAAAACATCTTCTTCTTTGGCTTTTACGTCATCTGCGCTGTATCCAATACTGGCAATGGCTTGCTTGATTTCTTGCAGCGAAATAGATTTAGTTTTGTAGCGAACGGTTACTTTTTTAGACTCCAAATCGAGTTCTGCAAAGACAACTCCTTTTGTGTAATTGAGTTTGCTTTCAATCCGTTCCTTGCAATCTCCACATTGAGCGGATGTTTGAATCACTGCTTCTTCGACTTTCTTTTGACCAAATGTCAATCCTGTTAGGAATAAAAATAAAAATAATGTTGTTGCTTTCATAATATTCAAATTTAAAAATAATTAGTTTTTCTTTTTGGTTCTTGGAATGGAGAATCTGAATCCACCATAAATGTTAATTCCCATAATAGGTCCCCAAACGTTGGTTGCATCAAAATTCTGACCAAACGGATTTTGACTATCAATTATCGGATTTTGTTGTTTAAAATTCGTTATGTTTTCTCCGCCCAAATAAATTTCCAACTTCTTGTAAATATAAGTTACTTGGCCATTTAGCATGGGATAAATCGGACTAAATTGCTCCAGCTGATTCTGATCGAATAGCGAATCGGAAGGAAGTCGCGATTGCCCATAAACTGAACAAGTAAGGTCAAATTCCCAACGTTTGTTTCTCGTGCGATAAGCCAAATTGACAAAACCTCGATGTTTTGGTATCATCACTTGTTGTTGCAATCTGCCATCGTAAACCGCTTTCACACTTAAGAACTTGTATGCCATTCGTATTTCGAAATTCTTTATCGGACTGAAGTTGAATTCCGTTTGAAAGGCATTGGAGAATGAAGCGTTTTCCAAATTTTTAAAAATGATGCTATTGAAATTCGTATCGCGATCCACAACCAATTGATTTTCGAAAAAAGTATGATAAAAATCTACTGAAATTCCAGCTTTATTTTGAAACAAGCGCATTTCGTGAACCAAAGATCCTCCTATGTTCCAAGAAATTTCGGGTTTGATAGCTGACGGAGCAATCCACGTTTTTGAACTAGCGAGTAATGAAATGTTATCAATCATATAATTCGGAACGCGCCATCCTTTTCCACCTGTAATTCGCAAATCGGTTAATTCATTCAAGGCATATTTTAGGTGCGCACGCGGCGAAAATTGACCTCCAAAAAGGTTGTGTTGATCGTATCTTGCTCCTGCAACGGCGGTTAGTCTGCTTCCCGTGAACGTATATTCGAAAAATGCCCCAGGAATTAGTTCCTTTCTTCCTTCCTTAAGTGTGTCAATGTTTTGTGAAATGTCCAAAGCTACGAAACTGGCTCCAACCTTAATTCGATGATCTGTTGTTCCGATGTAATCATCGTAAATGGCGTTAACATACCCGCGTTTCTCAGCGCCTGCAAAGTTTCGAATTCCAAAAAGTCCATCGAGTTCTTGGTATTTCAAGTTGTAAACAACTCCTAAAGACTGATAAGGTCGTTTTCCGAAAAACCCGGTTTTTGCAAAAACGTCGGCGTGCCTTGAATTGATTAATAGTCCGTATGAATCCGTTGGCCACAAGTTAGCGTTTTCGCGTTTGAAAGTTGTCTGTCCACCGACTTTGCGATCTTGGTAAAGATTAAATCCAAATTGTGATTCCATTTTTTTACCTTGGTAAGCCCATCGGTTGACTAGAGCCAAATTATCTCCCATCGGCAGATCTCGAAAATTATCCATGTTATGGTCGATGTTACCATAAACGGAAGAAGCGTGAGCAAAAGTTCCACTACTCCATTTATCATTTATTACTTGACCGGCATTTAGATTTAGCTCTGATCGACCAAAAATATTTTGGTAGCCATTTACAAAAAGTCGCTCCATTTCACTTGGTTTTTTCAATTCAAGGTTCACCAAGCCCGCCATCGACTCAAAGCCATTTACAACAGTTCCCGTTCCTTTGGTTATTTGTATTGATTCAATCCAAGTTCCTGGAAGCGAAAGAAGTCCGAACGAACTTTCAAGACCTCGCAAATAAGGAATGTTTTCCATTTGAATCTGCGTGTAAACACCATCGAGCCCCATCATCCTGATTTTCTTTGCTCCTGAAACTGCGTCTGTAATGTTTACATCGATAGAAGCGTTTGTCTCGAACGATTCTGACAAATTACAACACGCCGCTTTTCTAAGTTCAGCACTTGTAAGTTCCTCTACATGAAGCGTTTTCATTTTCGAGATTCCGTGTGATTTTTTTCGATATTCAATGATTACTTCAGGAAGCATTTTCTCTGAGAATAAGGTAATATCTAAAGCGATAAAGCGATCGTTTTTATTTACTGGAATAGAATCTGAAATAAATCCAACAGCCGAAATGATCAACGTATCTGGAAGCGTTTTAGGAAGAACGAGTTCAAAAGTACCGTCTTCCTTGGTTAATACTCCTGTTTTTGATTGAAGTAGCTTCACTTTTGCCATCGAAATGGGCTTTTTAGCTCCTGCTGCATCGAACCCTTGAACGAGTCCTTTTAATTGTGCAAATGTCACCATACTGCAGCTGAGGCATAGTAACATTAGAAAAAGTTTAATTTTCATTTATTTAAATTTAGAGTTAGGAAATATGTTTCGTTTCCTAAATTCTAAATTCTAAAGACTTGATTTCGGATGAGTATTTTCCTACCATATAGCAATGGTGGGGGATCCGTACCCGAAAAGGCTAAGGTTTCCTCACTGGTAATAGTTGGGTTGAAATTGAATTCAAAAAAATGATTAGCAACAGCCAAACAAGGTAATTCGAAATTTAATTTTAAAAAAGATGTTGAATAATCGGATTGAACTTTAAAAACTTTTGTTTCGTTGTGACAACAGTCTTTTTTCTGTTTCTTTTTGCAACATGCAGGTAACTTATTTAATTCCTTTTCACAATGTGAGTTATCAGGAACAAAGTAGGATTTGAAAGAACCTTCTTCCTCGCAAACGTGCGTATAAATGGCTACACCAATATTTCCAAAGAATAGGGTTAAGATTAAAAACCAACAAGTATATACGCGAATCACAGAACAAATTTAAAAAAAGATTCAAAAACTTACTAATTCTCTATTTTTTATCGAATCAAATTAACCGATCCTGTTATTTGCTGAGTTGCATATGGATTATCACAAGGTCTGTATTTCAAGACATAAATGTAGGTTCCGTCCTGACATGGTTTTGATTCAAAGGTTCCGTCCCAACCTTGTTCATACTTCTGAGTCTCAAAAATTAACTCTCCCCATTTGTTGAAAATTTGAAAATCCCATCTCTCCACTTCAAATGCGGTTGTTGGTTTGAAAATGTCATTGAGTTCATTTCCATCGGGAATGAATGTATTGGGGATATATAAGGCAAAGGGTTCCACAAAAACGGTTTGCATCGCAGTGTCTTTGCATCCATATTGATTCATAACAACTTGTATCGGATAATCCCCACCTGTATTGGTGTAATTATGAGAAAAATTGGCTTGGTTTGATGTGTATTGCCGATTATCGAAAAAATAAAAATAGGAAGTTGCATCAATGGATTGGTCAATGAACTCAACGGTGGAATTACAGATATCCACACGATTTGGATTTACTAAAAAACCAGCCTGTGGAGACGGATAAACTTGAACTAAATCTTGTTGCAACATATAAAGAGTATCGATACAACCCGCTGTTGTAATCATTGTCAAACCAATACTATAACTACCAATTTCATTATAAACATGACTCGGATTAGTCAAATTGCTGGTTCCTCCATCTCCAAAATCCCAACTATAAATTGGTGGTGTATCCGAAGTGCTTAAGTTGACGAAATTAGCGGTTGATGGCGCACACTGAAGTGAATTGAGGTATAAGAAATTAATTGTTGGTTCCGCATAAACAAAAACAGTTGAAAAAACAGTATCCGAACAAACATCATACGAACCTGTCAAATAAACCGGATGAATACCAGGAGAAAGAAATTCAACATCTTGGACATCAATGTTGGTGGATTGGCTTGGGAATCCTTGAGGGCTGAAACTCCAATTGTAAGTAGTGTTGGGAGGGCCAGAAACAGTTGCGTCAAAATCATACAAACCATCGGTTATACATAGAGAATCAGTATGAGTAAATGACATAATTAGTGGTTCGTTGACAGTAATCGTAACTTCCGATGTGTCAACACAAGTTCCATTTGAGCTTGCAATTAATTGAACTGAATATGTTCCTGGATTTTGAAAAGTATATGTTGGGTCGGTTTGATTACTTTGATCCGTATTCGTTCCTGGAATTCCGAAATCCCACGAATAATTGTAGGCGTTTATCGAGTTGTTCTCAAATGGAATTGTCAATCCGATGCATTGAATGAGTGGGGGAGCGTTGAAACTACTTATAGGCATTTCAAAAATGTAAATTGAATCGGTATAGCTTGTGATACAATCCCCATCATCCCCATTAATTGTTATTGTTTGAAATCCAGGTGCTGAGAAACTTACATTATTGACAATGAGACTCGTTGAAGTTTGAATAGATGCGTCAGGATCAAAATCCCAAGAGAAGTTAGCATTTGGATTACTTGTTTGACCAATGAAATCAAATGAATTCCCCGTTATGCATAGCGAGTCTTGACTGGTCCACGATAAAGAAAATGGATTGTTTACAATCAATTCGATGTAAGCCGTATCCGTGCATGGTTGACCTGGATTGACAATCAATCGTGCTGTATAAGTCCCTGGAGTTGGGTAAGTGTATGTTGGAGCAAAGCTTGAACTAATATCATTATTCGTTCCAGAAACCCCGAAATCCCAAGCATAGTTTGAGCCTCCATATGAATTATTTTCAAATTGAACGGTTAAACCTTGACAGTATGAAACAAATGAAGATAAATCTTCTTGTAGAGGTAAAATTGCTTGAAGTGTGATATTGCAATTGAACACCCGAAAAAGAAAATCACGAACCGTTTGACCTACCAAAATCCCATTTCTGTATTCTTGAACTCTCACACCAACTACAAAAAGACCAATCATACTTGGGTTCACAGTAATGATTCCTGTTGTCGGATTAATCGTTATTCCTGAACCAGGACCAAGTGGGTTAGTTGCCCCAAATCCGCCGGCCCATTGAACAGGAAAATAGGGTGGAGCGGGCGCCTGAGTTGGCATTGGGTTTGCAGAGTTTGCTCCTGAAAAAGGAGTAACTAATGAATAAACCAATTGATCTCCGTCTGGATCTGTAGCCGAATGATTAATTATTTTTTGTTCATTTGCGCAAAGCAACATGGGCGGGTAATACGTAAATCTTGGACTACTGTTGTTTGTGAATCCTGTTTCGGATCCCGGAACATGTGTTGTAAGCGTTAATCCAGTATCATCAGGAGCAATTAGATTAGTAATATTAGGTCCGCGACAACAACGTTGGTATGAAACATCATAACCACCTGGAATTGGAGGTAAATTAACAACGATTGTATAAACAGCTTTCTCAACACAAAGGTTGTTTGGTGGCGTAGCGCAAGGATTATCAAATGGAATAGGAACGTATTCACTTCCTGGAAATGGAACATCTAAATTCAAAAACATACTGCCATCCGCTTTATAGATAGTAAGTTTCATTGGGTTGTCATATTCAGCTCCCGTTGAATTACAATCTCGGTATAAAGTAATGTAAAACTTGTATTGATTGTTTCCTAGATAATCATAATAAATATCACCTCCAATAATATGCGATGCGCTCACCTTGAACGAACTAATTAGCAATATCAGAAGTACAATTTTTTTCATCGATTGATTACAAATTTAGCTGTATTCATTCGTATTTCGAAATTCATCCCAATCGTCTATTGGAAAATTGTATGCGAAACCGATTTCCTCCTCAAACTTTGTTCCAAGAACCAATTTGCCACCACTTCCTGATTCAATATTTGGTTTTGAATTATAGAGTTCTTTTGCCGCACTCAAATAATATTCTTCTTTGGAGGGATGACTTGGATTGACAATATTATAGGTTTTGCCAAATAACTGTTTTTCGAGAATCAGTTCAATGGAGCGAATCACATCTTTCTGACAAACCAAATTTATTGGGGCATTGGAATTAGGAATAAGATTTTTTTGAATGAAATACTTTACCGGATGTCGATTTTCTCCTATAAGTCCAGCTAAACGCACTATAGTTAATTGATCTCCTTTTAATTCTTTCAATTTCTGTTCAGCGAGAAATACCGGATGTTCAGTAATTTTATTTGAATCTTCAGCTACTTCCTTATTTACCTCTTCATAAACGCCTGTAGAACTTGTAAAAATGATTTTCGTTTCGGAATCAAAATAAGATACGATCGATCCCAATGATTCTGCGTAATTTGAAAATCCTGAAGGTGGAACGCAAATAATTAAAAAGTCAATTTGATCAAGTTTTTCTTTGGTCAAATGAATTTTAACGTAATCTGTATCAAACGAAATCTGAAAACCGATTAAACCTAATTGATTGAATTCCTTTGCTTTGTCTAAATTTCTTGTTCCCGCGAAAATAGTATATCCATTTTTCATCAACGACACAGCCAAAGGTTTTCCCAACCAACCCATTCCAATTATTGCCACATTTCTATTGTTCATCTGAATTGTTAAACGGAATTTTCTAAAAAGTGTTTGAATTTGAATATTTCTGATTAGACGAGAAAAAGTCTGATTAGATGTTTTAACTTTGTGAAAAAAAAATAAAATGAGTTCATACGACGTTGTTATTATTGGTTCTGGTCCTGGAGGATATGTTTCTGCTATTCGTTGCTCCCAGTTGGGATTGAAAACCGCGATTATTGAAAAATATAATACTTTAGGAGGAACATGCTTGAATGTAGGTTGTATTCCTTCAAAGGCTTTGTTGGATTCATCAGAACATTTTCACAACGCAACTCATAACTTTTCTGAGCACGGGATTGAAGTTAAAGGTTTGAAAGCCAATATCAAACAAATGATTCAACGCAAGAATGATGTTGTATCTCAAACGTGTGCTGGAGTCAAATTTTTAATGGACAAAAATAAAATTGACGTTCATACGGGTGTAGGTTCGTTTGTGGATAAAAATACTGTTAAAATCACTTCGTCTGATGGTAAAGAATCCCAAATTACGGGTAAAAATATCATTATCGCGACTGGTTCAAAGCCAAACTATTTCCCTGGAATGGAACCTGATAAAAAGCGAATTATTACCTCTACGGAAGCTCTAAACTTGCAGGAAATTCCGAAGAAGATGATTGTAATCGGTGCTGGTGTGATTGGTTTGGAACTCGGTTCTGTTTACGGACGACTAGGAACTGAAATAGAAGTAATTGAATTCGCTCCCACTTTGCTTCCAACGATGGATGGCTCTATTGGAAAGGAAATGATGAAAATCTTTAAAAAGGAAGGATTCAAATTCCAAATGGAACATCGCGTTCAAAAGGTTGAAAACAAAGGAAAATCAGTCCTTTTGACTGCGTTGAATAAGAAAAATGAAGAAGTTACTTTCGAAGCGGATTATTGCTTGGTCGCTGTTGGACGAAAAGCATACACGGATGGACTTGCTCTTGAGAATGCAGGTTTATCTGCTAATCAGCGTGGACAAGTGGAAGTTAATGATCACTTGCAAACAGCTGTTCCTCACATTTATGCGATTGGAGATGTTGTTCGAGGAGCGATGTTGGCACACAAGGCAGAAGAAGAAGGAGTTTATATTGCTGAATTAATCGCAGGTCAAAAACCACATTTGAATTACAACTTAATTCCCGGTGTTGTCTATACTTGGCCAGAAGTTGCCGCTGTTGGTAAAACCGAGGAAGAATTGAAAGCTGCAGGAATTGAATACAAAGTAGGAAATTTCCCAATTAAAGCGTTGGGTCGTGCGCGTGCTAGCATGGATACGGCAGGTTTCATCAAAATCTTGGCTGATAAAACAACCGATGAAGTTTTGGGTGTTCACATGATTGGTCCACGTGTCGCTGATTTGATAATGGAAGCAGTTACCGCGATGGAATATCGCGCTTCCGCTGAGGATATGGCTCGCATTTGTCACCCCCACCCAACGTATTCAGAAGGTGTAAAAGAAGCGGCTTTGGCCGCGACGGAAAATCGCGCGTTGCATGTCTAAAAAATGATTTTGTTTAAAACACATAGGCTCGGGTTTTAAACCCGAGCCTATGTGTAGTATTCATTCGTAATTAAATGGATTAAACCATTTATCACTGCAAAACAATCTTCCTCACCGTCACCGTATTATTTTGCGCATCGATCAAGTGCACGAAATACAAACCATTTCCTGTCCAGGTGCTTAAATCCACATAAAATTGCTGTTGGTTAATAGCACTTTGAAATACCTGCTGACCAGCGTTGTTTTCAATTTTGATGCTGTATCCTGCCATGGCTGCAAAGTTTCCATTATCAATGGTGATATGATCACTTGCCGGATTTGGATAAATCAAAATAGTATTCTCATTATTTGGTGCAGGCAAACTCAAGGTGGTGTTGATGATGAGTGTATCGGTTATGGTGGTTAAAAGGGTGTCATAAACGGTTACGTTTGTTGTTACAGTATCATAAATTGTAGCAGATTGAGAATCAAACCATACGGTATCGGTACAATTCCCATCAGTTACCCAGACATAAGGCATTTGAGTTGGATTAACAGTAAGCGAATTTCCATTAGCTCCTGTTGACCAGGTGTAATTAGTTGAGGCAGTATAAGGATACAATAGAAAATCAGCATTGTTTATACCATAAGGTTGAAATAAAGTACCACCTTGCAAACCATCTGGTTTCACCCAAGCCTCAATGGTAAATGAGGATGTTGGAACAGGCATATTAAAATTTACGTAAGCATTACTTCCATTATAATATAGACAATTATTAAAATAGCCTGAAGACCAAACAGCATTAAAAATAGAACCTGATGCACCAATAATAGAGTTAGCTATTGTTCCTGAAGATTGATCAAAGTGCCATAGCCCAATCGTATTGGCATCTTGACTTAGTGGAACATTATTTATGAAATTAGTTTGAATTTCTGAGGCTGTACGAACAACATTTGATAATCTTACCTCATCAATGTACCCTTTGAAGTGATTATAATATTGATTTCCAAAAGCAGCGCCCATTTTCAGAGAGTTCCAGACATAATTTATATTGGCATAACTACCAGAAAATATAATACTTCCATTCAAATACAATTTACATTCATTTGTCGATGACTTAGTTAAAGTTAATTGAGACCAAACATTTGGTGGAATTGATTCAAAAACCTGTGTGCTAGCATTGTTCGGTGGGTTATTGGTGTTAACGCACCCAATATTAGGGCCAATAGCTGGGAAGGTAGAATTAGGAACGCTTAATGTAATTGAATTAATTAAATTACAATTGTTTTGCCCCCATAAACTCGCAGTTAAACCAAGCCCAACTGCAACGGCTGTAAATAAACTTTTCTTCATTTTTAAAGTTTTTAGTTATCACCCGCCCCGCAGTGAGATTATACACCATAAAAAAAGCGTGGGACAGTTGCAATTGCTTGTAAGAGTGGGAGACGAAGCCCAGTACAACAAAGCAAAGCAACGCCCACGCCGTGACATGAGCGTTAAACTTTCACTTCCCTGCTGTACTTCGAAATTTCGTCTTTTTCTCTTACAGGTCGTTTAGCAAACGCTATTTTTTTCTAATATATTTTCCTCGTTTGGATAAGCAAATGTAAAAAATATTTTACGGAGGAGAAAGGATTTTTAGATTTCGATTATTTTTCGTAAATTAGAAATATGGATAATAACTCGGCAATTAAGCTTTTTAATCAAAATTAAATTCGCACGCATTGGGATGATGAAAATGAGTGTTGGTATTTTTCTGTGGTGGATGTGATTTCTGTATTAACGGAAAGTGAAAACCCTCAGATTTACTGGAGGGTACTGAAAAAGAGGCTCCTAGATGAAGGAAATGAAACCGTTACAAATTGTAACGCTTTGAAAATGTTAGCCAAGGATGGTAAAATGAGAATGACAGATGTTGCTGTTTATCAGTCGGCACTCAAGCCTAAGCTACGCATTCGATATTCCTTAAAAAATCTTCAACATCGAGATGGATTATTGAATATTCCTTTGTTTTTGTCTGATTAAACACACGATCCTATCGAATTGACCAACCAAGGGTAATCACATTATTAATGTGATTTATGTGTAAAAAATCACAATTTTCATACTAAATATCGGAAAAGAGGACAGAAACTTGAGTCTTCTACTCTAAAATCCGAACTAAATCGTTGTTCATGTAATATACTTCCTTTCCTTCGTAAATGGAAGAAACAATTCCGAGTTTAATGAGTTGATCGGCATATTTTACGAGTGTTGTTCGGCTTGATACGCCTAAAAATTCTCCAATTTTATTTTGTTTTATGTAGGGTTGGGAGAAAAGTTGGTCATTGAAATCAGAAGTGTACCATTTTAACTTTATTTTCGCAAATTTCAGTGTTTCTTCTTTTTGGTCAATGATATCGTCAATTAATTGATTGGTATGTTTCGCTGTTTTTTCAATCGCTTCCATCATATAAAGTAACCAAGGTTTCCAAGCTGCTCGTTGTGTAACTCCTGATAGCAAATGATAATAATCATCCTTGTTTTCAAGAATGTATTTACTTAAATAGAGAACCGGATGTGAAATGAGTTTTTGTTCCACCAAATAAAGTAAATTAATTATTCTACCTGTACGGCCATTTCCATCAGTGAAGGGGTGAATCGCCTCAAACTGATAATGCGCAATCGCCATTTTAAGCAAGGAATCAATTCCATTATCATCGTGTAAAAACGTTAATAAATTTTGAATTTTATCCTCAATAATTCCTTCTCCGCGCGGTGGTGTATAAATTATTTCTCCTGAACGAAATTCACTATTTCCTCTTCGAATCACAGTTAGAGATTGCTTTGGTCGATACCCTTGATTGGTATTTTTAATTTTTTGGAATACACTCAAAATAACTTGTTCTGATATTCTTGTGTCGTTCATTAGTTGATGGTATCCTCCCCAAAGTGCCTCCCGGTAGTTTAATACTTCTTTTGCAGAAGGACTCGCGTGCTCCTCTTTTAGTTGAGAGGAGATCGCTTTATAAAGTTCATCATCCGTTGTGAATATGTTTTCAATGGCAGTTGAAGTTTTGGCTTCTCGCAGAGCAATTGTATTTACCAGCATACTTGGATTTGGAATTCGGAGCACATTTTTGTTTAGTTCGGCCAAATTTCGTGAGGCCAATCCCCATTTCATCAGTACTTCCGTATCAATTATTTCATTCTCCGGCGGTAGATCGGGCAGCGCATTGTAGGGTTTATTTCTATCAAACATATATGTTCATTTAATTAATAAAATATGGACATGGTGTAAATATACGTTCATTTTTTAATTCGAATAACTAATATGTTCATTTTATTATAAATATATGAACATGATATGATTTTATGTTCATTTTTATGATTCGGAAGAGATTGTTAGGATTCTTGCTAAAAATATGCCGTATATCCAAAATGTATTTTCCCGGAACGGAAATCGAGGTTGTTGTTCAATTGTTTTCCTAAAGCATAAGAAATGGTGAAGATCCCCAGTTTTGTTCCAAATGAAAATCCAGCTCCTATTCCAAATGGATGATCTTTGAGGTAGTTTAAAGCGTTGTTTTCATAAAAAGCTTGGTCGTAAAATAAGAATGCGTTTGAATTCCGATCCACGATGAAACGATATTCCAAGGTTGTAATCAATTTAGTGGAAGCGAACAATTCTTCTTCATTAAAACCACGAAACGAATTGATTCCTCCGAAACGATACAATTCATTTTGGAAAATTTCTGGTGCGTAGTACGATTCAAAATTGGCTGCTAGCTTCAAAACGTTTCTGCCATAAAGCTGAATGTAATGCTGATACTGCAAATTGATTCGCCCCATCAAACTATTTTTTACTGAATCTAAAATCGTTTTTCTAGAACCAACAGCTGCTTCTAAAAGCAAGGAACTTCCTTTCATTGGATTCGGGATGTAATCCATTTTTCTTCTGAAGAATGAAAGGCCATAAGCATTGGAGCGAACTTTGGAAAGTTTTGAAAAGATTGAATTCGAAGCACCATACAATAAATCGGATGAGGACAATTGATAAAACGCTTTCAGTAAACTTCCGTCTGCGAGTTGATATTGAATACCCAGATTGGTTTTTACATCTAAAAAGCTGGAATCGCGTTTGAACAAATTAAATCGTGCATCAATTCCAAAGGGTGTTTGAAATAAATAAGGATAAACAAACTTAAGATTCAGGGCTTGCGTTTGCGGTTGGATGCTTCTCCAATTCAAATCGAGGTTTTCACCTTTGTTGAATGCATTTAGCAGCTTGACTTGAATGTCTCCAGTTAGTCCAACGCGCTGTGTTATTGGATTGGGCTGTAAACCAACAGCTCCTTGCACGGAACTTACTTTTTGTGATTCCAAGTAAACGAAAAGTTCAACGCCTTCCTCAGTAAAAAGAATTTCTGAGGCTTTCGCTTTTTTGAAATAGATGGTTTGTTCGAGTCGTTTATCAACCAAATTGAGAATTTCTTCACTGAATGGTTCATCGATAAATACTCCTGTAATCGTTTGCAGTGAACGAAGAGAAATATCAACGTTTCCTTTGAGGTTGATAGCGGTCCAACGAAAAAGTTTTCCTGGGTTTATTTCTAACTCACACGTAAGTTGATCATCATCCAATTCTGCATTTTCAAAGCCAACTTCGGCAAAAGGAAATCCGGTGTTCAAGTAATAATTGAGAATTTTACTTAAAATTTGTTTCAATTCACTTGGACGCAGCGCCACAAAATCGCGATTGATTTTGGCTGTAATTCCTGCTTTTTTGAATATTTTTTTCTGATCAGAATTGATTTTCAATCGAATGCGTTCAAACTTTTTATCGAAATCAACGCGAATATCTGCCGAATTTTGATCTTGCTTTTCGATTTTTGTTGATGCTAGAAAATAGCCATCATCAATTAGATTTAAGCGATAATTTCTTTGAAATGGTCGCAATTCATCGCTGTTTTTCAATTGCTTAGGTTTTAAATAACGAGAATTTACACCTGAGGAATCGGAAGAGCTAAATTTTACTGAAAACTTTTGACCAAGGAATTTATGTGAGTTAAAAACAATTAAAACATTGAAAAACAATAAAATAAGTTGTTTTTTATTCATTTAATAATTCTATTCTACGAATCTAATAACTTTATTTTTTTAAACAAATTGTAACTTTCTTTGAACTGCCTCCGTTAAGAGACTCAACAAACAACAAAACAAACATCATGAAAACAAAAATCACCCTTATTCTGTCAGCGGTTGTTGTATCGATCGTTTTGGCATCTTGCGGAGGAGGAAGAATCGCTCATTGTGACGCTTATGGAAGTGTTCAAACAACTGAAACGAGCGACTTAGCTTCTAAGTAAGAAAAAATCACCACTCATAGCGCTGGACATACAACGCCATTTCGGATTGTATCTTCAGCGCTTCTTTTTTTGCAGCAATTGCAAATTGCTCATCACCAGCAGCAAAAATAATTCCTCGGGAAGAATTCACTAAAAGTCCACATTCGGAATTTGCACCAAATTTCACCACCTCTTCAAGAGATCCGCCTTGTGCCCCAACACCGGGAACCAAAAAGAAATAATCGGGAGCAATTTTACGAACTTCAGCTATTTCCTCAGCTCGTGTGGCGCCAACAACAAACATAAGTTGTTCCGACGTTCCCCATTCTTTCGCTTTATCAATCACTTCAGCATATAATTTTTTACCATCTAATTCCTTGAACTGAAAATCGTAAGCACCTTTATTCGAGGTAAGCGCCAGAAGAATGACCCATTTGTTTTCGTGTTCCAAAAACGGTTGCACGCTATCCGAACCCATATAGGGAGCAACGGTAACGGCATCACAAGGCAAGGTTTCAAAAAATGTTTTCGCGTAATAAGAAGACGTATTCCCAATATCCCCACGCTTGGCATCAGCAATGATAAAGCAGTTTTTTGGAATGTAATTGATTGTTTTTTCTAGGCTTTGCCAACCTTTAACTCCGTATGCTTCGTAAAAAGCGGTATTCGGTTTGTAAGCTACGCAATATTCATTTGTTGCGTCAATAATTGCCTTGTTGAATTCGAAAATAGGATCTTCGGTATCAAGTAAATGCTTCGGAATTTTATTCAAATCGGGATCTAAACCAATACACAAAAACGATTTTTTTCTTCGGATTTCTTGAAGGAGTTCTTGTTTTGTCATATTTCCTGACCTTTAAGTTTCTCAGCATTTTCAGCCATTTTCAACGAATCAATCATTTCCTGAATATCGCCGTTCATGAATGAACTGAGGTTGTACATTGTTTTATTGATTCTGTGATCAGTGATTCTTCCTTGAGGATAATTGTATGTTCTAATTTTCGCCGAACGATCTCCAGTCGAAACCAAGGTTTTTCTCTGTGCCGCTCGCTCATTATGAATGCGATCCAATTCGGCCTGATACAATCGAGATCGTAGAACTGAAATCGCTTTTTCCAAGTTTTTATGCTGTGAACGACCGTCCTGACACTCCACAACAACTCCTGTCGGAATATGTGTCAATCGAATCGCCGATTCTGTTTTGTTGATGTGCTGACCTCCTGCACCAGAGGCTCGAAAAGTATCCTTACGAACATCGTTCATATCCAATTCAAAGTCCACTTCTTCTGCTTCAGGTAAAACAGCAACCGTAATCGCTGAGGTATGAACTCGTCCTTGTGATTCCGTTTCAGGAACACGTTGAACGCGGTGTACACCGGATTCAAATTTCATCATTCCATAAATCCCTGCGCCGGTAACTTCCATTGAAATTTCTTTCAGTCCTTTTACCGTTCCTTCGGATGAATTCAGAATATCGTATTGCCAGCCCATTTCCTTGAAAAACATGGTATACATTCGAAAAATATCTTCAACGAAAATACAGGCTTCGTCTCCACCGGTTCCTGCGCGAAGCTCTAGAATGGCGTTTTTATCATCTTCCGGATCTTTTGGAATCAACATCATTTTGATTTCTTCCTCCATTTCCGGACGTTTTTGCTCCATTTCGTCGATTTCCATTTTCGCCATTTCGCGCATTTCGGGATCAGTTTCAACTTCTAAAAGTTCCTTGGCACTTTTTAAATTATCAAGTAGATTTTTATAGGATTTATAGACTTCGTCCAATGACTCCAAATCACGATATTCCTTATTCAGCTTTACAAATCGATCCATGTTTGATATGATATCTGGATCGGTAATCATCTTTCCTACTTCAACAAATCGAATGTGAATCGCCTCTAACTTGGATAATAAATCTGACATGGCGCAAAGTTAGTCAAAATAAGAAAAGCCACCGATAAGTTACCGATGGCTTTTGAAATAAAATATGTTTTGTAAATGCTTAGTGTGAAGCTAAATAATTGGCAACACCTTCGAAAGATGGCTTCATTGCTGCATCACCTTTGTGCCAGTTTGCAGGACAAACCTCACCATTTTCTTCAAAATATTGAAGTGCATCAACCATTCTTAATGCCTCATCAACGTTACGTCCAAGTGGGAAAAAGTTAACCAATTGATGCATAACGATTCCTTCCTTGTTAATTAAGTACAAACCTCTGTATGCAATCATCGGTCCGGAAGCAGTTAAATTTCCATCCATGTCGTATTCGTATTCACCTGCCATGCAACCGTATGCTTCTGTAATTGTTTTAGTTGTATCAGCAACGATTGGATAAGTTACTCCTTGAATTCCACCTTTGTTTTTTGGCATTTGCAACCAACCCCAGTGTGATTCTTCTGTATCTGTTGAACATGCTACAACTTTAACACCTCTTGATTCGAATTCACCAAGTGCCGTTTGAAAAGCATGCAATTCAGACGGACAAACGAACGTAAAATCCTTCGGATAAAAGAAAAATAATACGTGGTTTTTACCCAAATACTGATCTAATGAGAAGCCATTAACGATTTCTCCTCCGTTTACAACAGCCGACGCTTTGAATGATGGCGCCTTTTTTCCTACTAATGTTGACATTTTTATATGTGTTTTTAATTGATTACTATGGAATGCAAATTTAAGCATTTCTAAAAAACTTTTTCAGTCTGTTTGCTCCAAGCTGAAAGCATCCAGTTCAATTTTTCCTTTTCTCTGATTAAATCACTCAAAAAGGAATTTGTTCCTTCGTCTTCCAAATCTTCAGAAAGTTTTAATAGCTTTCTTTCAACAATCAGAAGTTCTTTTTGTGCGGACAAAATGTAGTTTATTCCTCTTTCTCCATCCTGGATTAATTCATTTTCTTCGATCACACTATTTTTTAAGTAGTCCTTTAAATTGGATAGAGGTAAACTTCCTAAAGTCAAAATACGTTCTGCCAATTCATCGATGATTACTTGAACACGATTATACAATTGCTCGTATTTGGCGTGTAGTTCAAAAAAGTTGGCTCCTTGAATGTTCCAATGTAACGATCTTAAATTTTGATAATGAACTTGATAAGTTGAAAGTAAGTCATTTAATCGGTTGATGTAAGTTTGATTTGTTTTCATAAGTTGTGATTGTTTGTTTTACAAAATTAGTGCACCAAATTACATCAGTAACTTCGATAATTTTTATATTTACATAAATTAGATTTATAAAAATGATTTCCCTTCAACAAATGCATTACATCGTGGTTCTTAGTGAAGAATTACAGTTTCAAAAAGCAAGTGAAAAGTGCTTTGTGACACAGCCAACGCTTTCAATGCAAATTAAGAAGGCGGAAGAAACTTTTGGTCACTTTATATTTGATCGATCTAAAAATCCAATGGAATTAACGGCGTTCGGACGCGAAGTTCTTCCTGTAATAAGAGATATTTTAGCTGAAAACGATAAGTTAAAATTGATTTGTGATCGAAGAAACGGTAAAGTAAAAGAGGAGGTTACGTTGGGAATTATTCCTACGGTTTCAGCTTATATGGTTCGCAAATTATTTTCCTATTGGCAAAATTCTTTGGAGAATGTAGTTCTGAATATTGTAGAATACAAAACCTCAGAGTTGCTTGAAAAAATTGAACAAAATGAAATTGATTTGGCAATTTTGGCTGGCCCACATTTTGACCCCAAACTGAGAACGGTTCCGTTATTTCAAGAAGAGATTCTTGTTTATTGTCCTTCTATTTCTGAGAAAACAATTTCATTGAATCAATTGGAGCAATTGCATCCTTGGCTTCTAAATAAAGGAAACTGTCTTCGCACTCAGATGATTCATTTTTGTCAAATCAACGAAAACAATAAGTTGGACCAATGGAATTACCAGGGGGGAAACATTGATTTATTAATTGAAATGGTAAATGCGAATGGTGGATATACCTTGGTACCTGAGCATTACCATTTAAATGAGGAGCAGCAAGTTCACCTGAAACGTGTTGCAAATTTGGATGGATTTCCAGCTCGTGAAATTATTGGATTATACCACAACCGTTCAATTAAAAAGGAATCAATCGAAAAAATGCTTCGTGTTGCACAATTACAATATTCAAAACCCTATTCGGATCAAAAATTGAGTATTTTGAATTGGAAATAAATTCAATTCAACCCAAAATTGTTTAGTTAGAAAGTTTATTTAATAGCTTTTCGAAGCGATTTCAACAAATTCGTCGTAGCTAATCGATTTAGTATTTAGCTTAACTGTATTCTTGAAAAATTCTGTCAATTTTTGTTCTGCTAAACGATCGTAAATTCCGTTTGCTTGCTCTTTATTTTTAAGAAGTCGTTGAGCTGTTTCTGTTAATTCTACATCGTCTGGAGCAGGAATTCCGTATTGAGCGTAATTCCCAACTAACAAGCTTTTTGTGTATGTCAAAACCTCTTCGTTGTTTAACTGAATATTGTTGTCCTTAAAGATTTTGGTTTGGATTAATTGCCATTTTAGGGATTTCAAATAAGCATCGAATTCCGTATCTAAATCTTCATCGGCAATTGGTTTCTCGCTCGAAAGTTTGATCCATCTTTTCAAGAATGCTTCCGGGAATTCCGTTTTCGTTTCGTTTATTAAAAATTGATATACATCACGTGTTAGAATACGCTCAGAATCATTGGAGAACATACCTTCCAAATCAGTTTTAACCCGATTTCTAAGATCTTCTTCTGTTTTTACTTCACCATCCATGTATAATTTCTCAAAAAGAAATTCATCCAATGCGGCAAGTTCCATTCGTTTGATGTCGGTAATGGTGAATTGAAATTTATGGCCAATAGTTGCCAATTCTTCCTCTTTTACACCGAGTAAAGTTGCTTTGTCTTTGTCTCCTTTTGAAACATTGTTTGGGTCCAATTCAAATGTTTCATTCACTTTTTTATCGACCAACAGTTTTACAGCGTTCGTATCATCTAAAAATTCAAGTGAAATAGTTGTTGAATGGCTGATCCCTTCTTCTTTAACCGATCCATCCTCATTTAGTTCTTCAAATTTTCCAAGAACCATGTCTTTATCCGAAACGGTGTCAACAGAAGTTAATTTTCCGTATCGTCTCTGTAAATCTTCAACTTGTTTGTCGATCAATGCTTTGTCAACATTTACAGTGTAGTAATCAAATTTACTTTTGTCGTTCAATGGTAAATCCAGAGCAGGGGAGAAGCCAATTTCAAATGCAAATTCGAAATCACTTGGTTGATCAAAACTTCCGACAACGTCCGAATTTTCTTTTGGAATAGGATTTCCTAGAATATCAAGTTTGTTTTCAATGATGAATTTGTAAAGCGCGTCATTTGCCAATTTATTCAACTCTTCGGCTAAAAACGCTTTACCGTATTGCTTTTGAATTAAGCTTTGCGGAACGTGCCCTGGTCTAAAACCTGGAATTTTCGCTGTTCTTCTATATTTTTCAACAGCAGCCTTTACTTTCGGTTGGTAATCTTCCGGGTTGATTTTTACCGTTAATACTGCATTCAATGCATCTACATCTTGACGTAAAACGTTCATTCTATTTAATTTTAATCCACGTTAAATAAAAAAGGTCCCGTTCTTAAACGAGACCTCTCAG
This sequence comes from uncultured Lishizhenia sp., assembly GCA_964534395.1. GTDB lineage: Bacteria > Bacteroidota > Bacteroidia > Flavobacteriales_D > Crocinitomicaceae > UBA952. Next base: position 26,425 of record CAZHOW010000014.1, on the reverse strand, counting down.
TGCGGATGGAGGGACTCGAACCCGCACACCTCTCGGCACCAGATCCTAAGTCTGGCGTGTCTACCAATTTCACCACATCCGCATTTATTTCAATCATTGAGACTCTCGATTGAGCCTGCCAAGTTCAATAGATTTATTGAAATTGGGCTGCAAAGATAAACGTAATTTTTGAAAAACAAATAATTAAAAAGAAATTAACTTCTTTTTTCGCGCATCGAGCTTCTAATTTCTTTCATAAATTCCGATGCGAAAACAAATCCCATTATTTCCGGATTATCAGTAGTGATTATTGATTTTCGATCACCTTGCCACCATTTTTTACCTTGATAAACAAAAATGATATTATCTCCAATTTCAATAACACTATTCATATCGTGGGTAATGACAATAGTCGTCATTTCATATTCTTTGGTAATATCTTTAATCAATCCATCAATTAGAATGGATGTTTTAGGATCAAGACCTGAATTGGGTTCATCGCAAAAAAGATATTTGGGATTCATCGCTATGGCTCGGGCGATTCCTATACGTTTTTGCATCCCACCACTGCATTCATCTGGAAACAAATTATTTTTTCCAGACAGATTTACACGTTCCAAGCAAAAATTTACACGATTCAACATTTCACCTTTCGTCATTTTGGTGAACATTGATAAAGGAAACATCACATTTTCTTCAACAGTCATGGAGTCGAATAAAGCTGAGCCCTGAAATAGCATTCCAATTTCTTGACGAATTCCACTTCGTTGAACACGATCCAATTTTGTGAAATCCCGTCCGTCATAAAGAACTTCACCTGTATCGACTTCGTGAAGACCTACCATACACTTTGCAAGTACAGACTTACCATGACCTGATTGACCGATTATAAGATTCACCTTTCCTTTTTCAAAAGAGGTGTTTATATCCGTTAGAACTTGATTTCCGGCAAACGACTTATTTAAATTCTTTACCTCAATCATTAAAGCAAAATCATTTGTGTTAGGAGGAAATTCGCAATTAGAATGCAGACGCTGCTGCTAACAACAGCTTGAGTTGATGCTTTTCCCACATCTAAAGATCCACCTTTTACATAGTAACCATAAAATGATGCTACTGATACTATCAGGAAGCCGAAAACAATTGTTTTTGTTAATGCGTAGTTAATGTTTGAAGGTTCAAAGAAAGCGCGTAATCCCAAAATGTAAGTTTCTGTTGTGCTTAAGTCGGAAAGAATTAATGCCATCCAGCCGCCCAACATACTCAGTGCCATTGAAAAAATAACCAAAACGGGGAAGTAAAGTACTGCCGCCATTATTTTTGGGAGAACCAAGAAATTGAGGGAATTAACTCCCATAATTTCTAATGCGTCTATCTGCTCTGTTACGCGCATTGTTCCAATTTCCGAGGCAATGTTTGAACCAACTTTTCCAGCAAGAATAAGCGAAATGATAGTAGGAGAAAATTCCAGAATAGTACTCGATTGCGTAATGTAACCAACTGTGTAATTAGGTAAAAGGGGGCTCGACATATTCGAAGCAGTTTGCAAAGAGATAACCCCACCAATGAATGTAGACATGAGTGCAACAATGGGAAGTGAATTAATTCCAATTCCATTTATTTCGTCAAACAAGCGTCTAAAAAAAATATTCCATTTCGTCGGCCGAGTGAAAACCACCGTTAACATAAGGCAGTATTTTCCGATATTTTGTATGATTTTCACAGGGCTAATTTAAGTATTATTTAAAAATGAGTCCACTTTCAACGGATTTAGTTTTCTATTTTTGTAAGGAACATGACAGACAAAAAGCAGTATTTTTATCAAACACTCGCACGATTTGCTCCTGACTTTTTTGTTGAGTATTTAGTTGAATTAATACTTCAAGCAAAGGTTAAATTCAAAATTGTTCCTGGAAGATCAACCAAATTGGGAGACTTTCGCGTAAAATCTGTAGGAGAAAAACCAGTAATTACTGTCAATGGAAATTTGAATAAATATGCTTTTTTAATCACAACTCTTCATGAATTGGCACATTTAAATACCTATCGACAACACGGTAATCGAGTTGCTCCTCACGGTTTGGAATGGAAAAATGCTTTTCGAGCCTTACTTGAACCTGTTTTGTTAAGCAAACAACTTCCCAGTGAAATTGAAAAAGCACTTTGGAATACGTTTATAAATACAAAGGCCTCATCTTGCTCAGATATACATTTATCTCGTGTGTTGAAAAAGTATGATTTACCATCGGATGATATTTCACTTGAACAAATTCCTGCGGCTTCTCATTTTTCACTTAATGGTCGAGCATTTGAAAAAGGTTTACTGAGAAGAAGTCGTTACCTTTGTAAAGAATTAAACAGCGGTAAGCAATACTTAATTCATGCTTTAGCCACCGTTCAATTAATAAAACCCTATGAAGAATAACAATTACGGACTCATTATGGCAGGGGGAGTTGGAAGTCGCTTTTGGCCGATGTCAACACCTCAAAATCCGAAACAATTTTTAGATGTTTTGGGCATTGGTAAATCTCTTTTGCGATTAACCTTCGAACGGTTGCAAAAAACGGTTCCAACAGAACAGGTCTTTATATTAACAAATACGTCCTACCGCGAGCTTGTTCTTAAGCAATTACCCGAATTAAAGTCGGAACAAGTTTTGTGTGAACCAATGCGAAAAAATACAGCTCCTTGTATTGCTTATGCAGCAACAAAAATTTATAAATCAAATCCGGATGCGACGTTAATCATCACTCCTTCGGATCATTTGATTGTAAATGAAACGCGTTTTAATGAAATTATAGGAACTGCAATAAATGTCGCAAATGATAAAAATCATTTGGTCACTCTTGGAATTGCCCCTACCAGACCAGATACTGGTTATGGTTACATAGAATTCGATAAAAATGTAAATATTGAAAAAGGTCAAGCAACCGATGTGATTCAGTTTAGAGAAAAACCGAATTTGGAAACCGCTAAATCATTTGTTACCGCTGGAAACTTTTATTGGAATGCTGGGATTTTTGTATGGAGAGCTGATGTAATTCTTCATGCCTTAGAAACTTTCCAACCTGCTTTAATTCAACTATTCGCATCTGAATTGAGTAAATATGGCACGCATGAAGAAGAATCTTTCATTTACAATGCATTTGATCGTTGCGAAGATATTTCCATTGATTTTGCAGTGATGGAACATGCTAAAAATGTTTCCGTTGTTCTTTCTGATTTTGATTGGAGTGACCTTGGGACTTGGGGAAGTTTGACGGAGCATTTAAAGAAAGATGAGAACACGAATTCAATAATTGGAAACAATGTCTTTACTTTTAACTCAGAGAATTGCTTGGTGAATGTCCCTAAAAATAAATTGGTTTTATTGGATGGATTGAAAGATTACATCGTTGTAGAATCCGAAGATATGTTGATGGTTTTGAAATCATCTAATGAGCAAGAGCTGAAAAATTATTTAAAAGTTATTGAAACTGAACGTCCTGACTTCTTCAAAAAATAATGGTTAAAATTCGCGACATAGAATTGGGAGAATTCCCTTTGCTTTTAGCTCCAATGGAAGATGTTTCTGATCCACCTTTCCGAGCTTTATGTAAAAAGCATGGGGTAGATCTGATGTTTACGGAGTTTATTTCTTCGGAAGGATTGATTCGTGACGCCGCAAAAAGCGTTCAGAAATTGGATATCTTCGAATATGAACGTCCAATTGGAATTCAAATTTTTGGTTCAGAAATCGAAAGTATGAAGCAAGCCGCAGAAATCATCGACCGAACTCAACCAGATCTTTTAGACATCAATTATGGGTGTCCCGTAAAAAAAGTAGCTTGCAAAGGTGCAGGTGCAGGAATATTACAAGATATTCCAAAAATGGTTCGAATGACCGCTGAGGTGGTAAAATCAACAAGTTTACCCGTTACCGTAAAAACAAGATTGGGATGGGATGATGACACTAAGAATATTGTTGAGGTCGCTGAGCGCTTGCAAGATATTGGAATTGAGGCGCTTTCCATTCATGGTAGAACTCGTAAACAAATGTACAAAGGTGATGCTGATTGGACTTTGATTGGTGAAGTCAAAAACAATTCACGCATGCGGATTCCAATTTTTGGAAATGGCGATATCGACTCGCCTGAAAAAGCGGTTGAATTCAAAAATCGATATGGTGTTGATGGTGTAATGATTGGAAGAGCTAGTATTGGATATCCGTGGATTTTTAATGAGATTAAGCATTTTATTAAAACAGGAGAACATTTGCCTGCACCTGGAATAATTGACCGAGTTCAAGCCGCGAAAGATCACTTAGAAATGAGTGTAAAATGGAAAGGTGTGACAGTCGGTATAAATGAAATGAAACGGCATTATACCAATTACTTTAAGGGAATTGCTCATTTCAAAGACTATCGAACAAAGTTGGTTACTAGTTCAGATTTTGATGAAATTTTAGGAATACTGAATTACATCACTGAAAATTGCGAAGAATTTGAATTTGCAAACCATCCTAATTGATTTTATTTCTTTTGAATAAACGTGCCACTGGAATCTGTAAACTTCCAAAAACCTCAGTGTTATTTAATGAATCAAGTTGAAATGAATATCTTGTTTCTTGATTGGTCCAGATGACTCGATTTTGCTCGCCAAGGTTAAATTTTGGCGTCGCAGAACCGGAATAAAGTGAAATGAAATCGCGCGTTTGAATAAAATTTAAAGGAGGTGAAAACAACACTCTGAAACGCTTTCCATCTTGCCTCAGAAATCCTTTTTGAAACAATCGATTTACAAACAAATATCCTTTATTATTGGTGGAAATTAGTAAGGAATAACCTGGCACTTCCACTTCTCTTGATTTTTCAACTTCGGTTACATTGAATTCTTCGTCTAATTCCGTGGTAACATATTTTTCAATGATCTTTTGTTTCCCGCCCTCAGCAAAGCACAAATCCCCATTCCAAGCGTTTAAAAACTCAATAATTGGAAAACCAAATTTTCTTCCGATTTGAACGAGTGAAACATAAAGCGAGTCTTCAGGATGCTCTCTCAATTTTTCGATGTCGAGATGAAATTCAACATATTTTTTTGAATTGGCAATACTGGCAAAGGACAAACCTGCTGTTTTCTTCTTAATGTGAAACGGTGTTTTCTTTTTCAAATAACTCTTTAAATTGAAACTTAAAGAATCGCTATCGTGCGCGAAAAGAGCAGTTTCTATCCCAAATCGATTGAGTTTTTTCCAATTAGAGTAAATGACTAAATGATCACTTTTAAACTCCTTAAGACTCAAGAATTTCTTCCATTCTTTTCTCTGTTTATAAATTTTAGAGTTTAGTACTTGATTCAAAATCATTCTGAAATTTGATCCGGTATAAATCAATAAATAATTTTTCCCGTAATGAATGTATGCGTTTTGTTTTGGGATGTACCAAGCTTTAGTGTCATAGATGATACTATCACGAATTGATACAAAGTTCCTGATTCGATCTATTCCATTTGATGTTTTTGAACTATCGGATACATGAAGAATTGCTCCCCAGTTTCCATCTTCATTTCCAAATAAATATGCTGGTTTTTGAAGATCCACCCCATACATTTTAGATTGACTTAGGATAAACTCGTAGGAAGTAAAATCACGATATGAGACTTTGTTGTAAAACATCATTCCACTTGTTTCCCTCGCTAATTCAAGTATGTTAGCCTTTCCAATGAACTCTGCTTCAGGTAATCGATCGATTAATCTCGGCGGTGCTTCCTTTTTGAAAAGATATGGTCTAAGGTAAAGAAACCCAGCAAGTGATAGAGCTAAAACGATTATTGTTAAAACCTTTTTAGCCAAAACGATTTATTTTGAAACGACGTATATAGTATTTATCAAGTCAAGCAAGTGTTTTGCCGAAGACTCTTTTCCTTCATAAACGTATTTAATTTCGAAGGAAGTGTGACTTTTGGTCGTTTCACTCGAGGTAAGTTCAAGTTTACCGGATTTCCCTTTCAGAGATTGAATCATTTCATTTTGTCTAGGATTTAAGATGTCTGTTGGGAATCGATTTAATGTTTCAGCGATATCAACTGCACCATACATGAATCCACTTTTCTTCGCTTTCTTGACATTTATTTTAGCCAATTTTTCTTTTCCGTAACCATTCGAGTGATTAACAGCAAGGTCTTCGTCATTAGTCAAAATCAATAATCCATTTTTATTAATTAAAAAAACAGGAGCGGCATCAAGAATGGCATTGTCCATTCGCCAATAATCGCCCATATTCTTAATTTTGGACGTGAGTCGACCTAAGTGCTTCATTATTTTCTCTGGTATATCATCTCTATCGATTGAAATTCCTAATGTGAAAATTGGCATATCCTCCTCTGCTTCTGCCTCACGTTCACCATATTCAAATGTTTCTTCGTTGTAGAAAAATTCTATTTTTTTTGTTTTAATTTTTTTAATTCCGTTGAAGTATCCAAACATACTTCCTTTATACGTGCCAAAAAGCGCATCTTTATTGATGTATTCATTTAATAATTCGATGGTTAAAACATTCATTGCTATTTGTGCATTCTTTTCATCCATTAAAATGGGCATAACAACCTCATAAGCTTTTTCGTAAGCTTTCCTCAAATTAACATTGTAGGTGAAATAGCCCGTGCTACTTTGAGGAATATATTTTAAAACATTTTTATCGAAACGCGAGTCGTTCATCTCTTGGTAGATAGAACCTAGCTGTTCGCCATATCGAGCATCCAAAGCAAATTCAACTGAATTATCATTTAAATACATATCCCCTAGAATGACATTTCCAGTATATAATTCTTGAATATCTTGATAGAGCGATGGAAGAATCGTTTGAAAATACCAAAGTCCACTTGCCTTTTCCAAATTCCGCGAATTATCCATATAAAAAACACCTTCGGAATTATGTTGGATTTGTTCTCCAAATCGTGGGTCAAAAACGATGAGGTTTTGTTTTTTTTCAAGAAGTTCATGCAAAATCACATCAAGTTGTTCACGCTGAATTACGAGCTGAACGCTATCTCGTAGTTCGTAATAGTTTTTTACATTTGGATCATCTGATGCTTCAGGAAATATAAGTTGTTCTGTGTTTTCATCATAAATCTCTTCATCCATAACAGCACCATCGTCCATTTGACCTTCCTCTGGAATATAACCAAAAGGACTTTCATTTCCACGCGAATACCATATTGAATCGGTCATTTGATCAATGAATTCCATTGTAGGTTCTACACGGATAAGGAGAGCTGATTTATCTCGAATAATCAAATTATTGAAGAACGAACCATAAACTTGTGCTCCATGAAAATCGATATGTAACATTTCGAAATCGTCGAACACTGAGAATAACTGTTCGGTCGATTTCACACCGAATGTAAATCCAGATATTTCATTTTTCAGGCCTTTTCCATAAAAGACATTGAGCTTTTGGTCGAAATCCAGCCCCAAATCTTTCAATGTTTTTCCTGTCGTTGATCCATCAAATAATTCTTGATGCACTTCTTCCATAAAATCATAGGAAATGAGTTCATCGACGGATACTTTCTGAAGTAAACTTATGTTGTTGATACTAAAGACCGTAACAGCATCTTTTGGTATCAGATATTCGGAGTTTTGAGAAAATAAAATGCTAAAATTGAAAATTAAAGCAATCGATAGCAAAGACTTAAATTTCATCGGCGAGTCAATAAGGCGAAGTTACGAATAATCTCGCTAGTTTTTACTTGTGGTTAAATAGATTGTATTTTCAAGAATATCTTGATTTTCTTTTAACCGATACGTATCCGTCTTAACCATTATGGCCATTTTACTTTTTGAAAGTTGTGCAGCTTGATTTTCAAATTTTTCAACGGCTTTATCAAAACGAGTTATTGACGTATATGAACCTTTCTTTAATAGCTCAATATCAGAGTCATTAATCTCATTAATCTTTTTACCAGTAATTTCCGGAATCGAACGAACCAATTTATTACCATCCCAAGTCAACCAATTATGATCAAGTTGTGGTATTGATTTTTCCTTTGATAAAATCACGATTGATTGTTTTAGACCATCTTGAAGTGTAAACACGCTTGTAAAGTCACATTGAAATTTAAATATGAAATCAGTGTAGTTTTCTTCAACTTTTACATTCGAAATGCCATTTTGTGCATCCAGAGTTTTAATAAATTGGTCAATTTTCTGCTTTATATCATCAATATTCGGTACTTTTTTCCCATCAATACTATCCAATGCCAATATTGAATTTACTTTTATTTTACTGGAACTTAAATTAACGGAGTACTTGAAAGTGCCGGAACCATCACTTTTTAAAGATAAATCATCAATGATTTCAATGCAAGAGGATAAACCTAATAGAATTATTAAAATAAATGGAATGAACTTTAGCATCAAAAATCAATTAGTGTTTCAAAATTAGAAATTCATTTTGACAAAAACGATACCATAATTTTGAATCAGAACAAAGTTTGTTGTATGTTCTTTGGCTCGAACTTCAGTTGTGATTCCAAAACATTTGGATTTTTTCCTAATAAAATTTGTGAATCAACCGGATGTGCGTCCATTTCAATATTCAATACTTGCAAGTAATCTTTAATTTCACCTTCCCCGTGCAGCCAATTATTTTCATTATTCGATGATAAAATAACAGGCATTCTTTTTTTTACATTGTGAATGTCACACATAAAAGGATTCGCAGGGCATGTTAAAATCGAAAAAGTTGTAATTGTCTTCTTGGTTAACGGATTCTGCCATTGATCGAAAAGTCCAGCCAACGAAAAAACAATATCCTTAGTCGGAAAAATAAAATACGGTGTTTTGTTTCGATTTTCATGTTTCCATTCGAAAAAGCCTGTTGAAGGAATGATGCAACGACCGCTGGTTAAAAGCGATTTGAATGAAGCTTTTTCTTGAACACTTTCAGTTCGGGCATTTAATGTTTTGCTTGCTATTTCACTTGTATCATTTCCTTTAAACCAATTCGGAATCAATCCCCAATTCATTAGTTGCATGTTTTCTTGGTTTGTTATAACACGCCAACTTGGAAATGTAAATCCATTTGCATAATATATTGTTTGCTCAGGAATTGAGTCAATCGATTTATTATAACGTTTGGATAGATCGATATTCGTTGATGTTGAAGAATTGCTGTAGCACACAAACAAATTTAAGATTTTTAAATACACAAAAAAGGCCGTCTTGCGACGACCTTCATTATAATGACACTTTCCGCTATCCGAATGAATCGGGAAGAAGAAAATGGAAAAGAGTTCACCGAAGCGAACTCTTGTAAATCCTACATCATTCCAGGCATTCCTCCACCCATTCCTGCCATAGCAGCTGCTGGGTTAGATTCTTCTGGTTGATCTGCGATAACACATTCTGTTGTCAATAGCATTGCGGCGATTGAAGCAGCGTTTTCAACAGCGATTCGAGTAACTTTCGTTGGGTCAATGACACCAGCTTTGTAAAGTTTTTCATACGTCTCTGTTCGAGCGTTGTAACCGAAGTCTTCTTTTCCTTCTTTCACTTTTTGAACGATTACCGCACCTTCGCCACCTGCATTTGCAATAATTTGACGCAATGGCTCTTCAGCTGCACGTTTTACAATTGCAATTCCGGTCACTTCGTCTTCGTTTTCGCCTTTAAGTTTATCAAGGGTTTCAATTGCACGAATCAAAGCAACACCACCTCCAGGAACGATTCCTTCTTCAACGGCAGCTCTTGTTGCAGCTAAAGCATCATCAACACGGTCCTTTTTCTCTTTCATTTCAACTTCAGTTGGCGCACCAACATAAAGAACAGCAACTCCACCTGCTAATTTAGCTAAACGCTCTTGGAGTTTTTCTCTGTCGTAATCAGAGGTTGTTGTTTCGATTTGCGCTTTGATTTGTCCAACACGCGCTGTGATATCGGATTTTTTACCTTTTCCGTTTACGATTGTTGTATTGTCTTTATCGATTTCGATTTTCGCAGCAGAACCAAGCATGTCCATTGTGACATTTTCCAGGGTCATTCCACGCTCTTCGGAAATTACTTGTCCACCTGTTAAGATAGCGATATCCTCCAACATAGCTTTTCTGCGGTCACCGAAACCTGGAGCTTTCACAGCTGCAACTTTTAAAGAACCTCTCAAGCGGTTAACAACCAACGTTCCAAGTGCTTCACCATCAACATCCTCTGCGATGATTACCAAGCCTTTTCCAGCCTGAACAACCGGTTCCAAAACAGGAAGCAATTCCTTCATACTTGAGATTTTTTTCTCACAGATTAAAATCAGTGGATTTTCCATTTCTGTAATCATTTTCTCTGTATTTGTTACGAAGTAAGGTGACAAATAACCTCTGTCGAATTGCATCCCTTCCACTGTTTTAACTTCAGTTTCAGTTCCTTTTGCTTCTTCAACAGTGATGACACCATCGTTTCCAACAACTTTCATTGCCTCAGCGATAAGCGCACCAATTGTCTCGTCGTTATTAGCTGAAATAGATGCAATTTGCTTGATTTTAGAATTGTCTGAACCAACTTCTTTCGAAATTTTCTTCAAATTCTTAACTACTTCAGCAACCGCTTTATCTATTCCTCTTTTTAAATCCATAGGATTTGCACCAGCTGCCACGTTCTTAAGTCCTGCGCTAACAATTGCTTGAGCCAAAACTGTTGCTGTAGTTGTTCCGTCACCGGCAATGTCCGCAGTTTTAGAAGCAACCTCTTTTACCATTTGCGCACCCATATTTTCAATCGGATCTTTCAATTCGATTTCTTTTGCTACTGTAACACCATCTTTAGTTACGTGCGGTGCGCCGAATTTTTTACCGATAACAACGTTTCGTCCTTTGGGACCTAAAGTTACTTTCACAGCATCAGCCAATGAATCAACTCCTTTTTTTAACTTTTCTCTTGCTTCTACATCAAAAAAGATATCTTTTGCCATTTTTATTAAGTTTAAAAGTTATGATTAAAAAATTCCGTAAATATCTGATTCTCTCATAATCAGATAGTTTTTGCCATCGATTTTAATTTCTGTTCCAGAATATTGTCCGTAAAGAACCGAATCTCCTTTTTTCACAGACATTGGTTCGTCTTTTTTTCCTGGTCCTGCTGCAATAACAGTTCCTTTTAGAGGTTTCTCTTTTGCCGTATCAGGAATAATGATTCCGCTGGCTGTTTTTTGTTCTGCTGGCGCAGGTTCTATCAGAACTCTGTCTGCCAAAGGTTTAAATTTTACTGACATATTTTAATAAATTAGAATTAAATTTTTTCGCCATTCGTCCAACTTCGTGCCAATCGAAAATCGAGACAAATTTTCATTTATTTTAAGATTTTTTCAAAAAAAAAGTGTCAGAATGAATGACATACTGACACTTCATAGACTTATTAAATTTCTCCTTATTGTTTCCCGGTCGTTGGATTTTGTTTTTGATTCGGGGCTTGATTCGGATTTTGAGTTTGTTCCGTTTTCTTAGGTTGCACAATTGGCTTTGAAGGCTTCGGCTGACGTAGCGTCAATATTAAACTAAAAACAGCTATAGATCCAGCTAACGCCCAAGTTAATTTATCGATAAACTCATTTGTTTTTTGAACGCCACCTAACTGCGCTGCAGAACCAAAATCAGAGCTTAAACCACCACCTTTTGGATTTTGAATGTAGACTACAAAAATCAATAGGACACAAGCTAAAATGACTAGAATTGAAAGTATAAGTTCCATAACTAAGGATTAAGTTTTTTCTTTAAATTTTTTATTTGGGTTGCAAAGAAAGGCTTTTTTTCGGGAAAAATCAAGATTAATTGCTCATAAACATATATTGCCTTTGAAAAATTACCCTGTAAAGCGAAAATTTTCGCTAATGTTTCACTCACAGGCATTTTGTTTTCGTCTAAACTTTCCTTTGCTTTTTTGCTTGGAGAGAAGAATTCCTTCTTCGGTTTTTCAAATGTGTAGTATTCCGGTTTACGTTCTTCTTGATCCTCTTCTTCAGTTTCTTCTTGAATTGAATTTGATGATGCTTTTAACCAATCCGTAAACGATTTAGGTGAATTACTTTCAATGGAATTTTCCTTAACGGAAATGGTAACTTGAATTGTTTCAGTTTTTTCTTCTTCCTCAATTTTTTGAGTTATTTCAACTTCCTTTTTAATTTCTGGGAGCGATTCCAATTCTTTCTCTACATAAGTGGAAGCAAGAGCAGCTGACGTTATGAGTTTGTCCAATTCGTCTAGTTCGACAACTTGTTCCTCATCTTCTATTGTTTCAGTTTCTTGAATACCAACTATTTCTTCAGGTTCAGATTCAATTGGTTCTGAAATATCTTCGATTTCCTCTTCTTCTATTTTTTCAATCGTGTCTATGGATTCCTCTTTTCTTTCTTCTGAAATAATTTCTTCTGCTTGTTCCTCCGCTAAAATTAACTCGGTTGGTTGTGAATGAATCAACTTGTAAAGAACGCCTCGATCATTGATGCGAAAAGCGAATTTTTCAAGTTCATTTTCTAAACGAATATCTCCAGAATTAGAAAGCGATTTTAAGTAAAGAATTGAAAAGGTTGAGGCATACGGATAAAGCTCGATTAATTCTTTGAAATTACCCGTATCTTCCGAAGAACAACTTTTAGGGGCTTTAATTTTCAAATGAATGTAATCGCTGTTTAACATCACCAGTTACTCAAAAGTTTATTGATCACATCTTGCACGATTTGCTCGTTGATTTCCTCCAAAAGTTTTGATTCAACCGAAGATAAATTAATTGAAGCATCAAAATCGGCAAAGCGCGTAGAGGCTAAGTTAAAAATTTCCTCTTTTGGTTTAGTTGTATTGATTGTAAATTGAACAGAAATAGTCAATCTGTTTTTCGAAGCGTTATCGTTTCCTTGAATAGCCAAAGGCGCAACGTTGTATGAACTGATAGTTCCTTCAATGTTCACTTCTCCCTTTCCAATTTGCGTGTTTAGAAGTAATCTCGTGTTGTTTTGGATTCCGTCTTTTATTTGCTCAGTTAACAAAGGTGAGTAACTCAAAGGACAGTTCGCTGCATTATTATCCAAAGTTTTTACTGTAAATGTTTTCCATTCTTCAGGCATTGAACCGGTATCTTTGAATGAAACGCTCGAGGGCCAGCAAGCTGAAAGTATAAGTGAGATCAAGGCAATAAGAAATATTCTCATAAATCGGTAAGATTATACTCCTTGATTTTTCGGTACAACGTCCTCTCAGAAATTCCAAGTTCGTTTGCTGCGTATTTTCGTTTACCACGATGTTTATCCAACGCTTTACGAATGAGTTCCTTTTCACGATCTTCAAGAGAAAGTGATTCTTCCACTTCTTCATGAACCTCAAATGAGTCAGCGCTATTTATTTTGTAATTTGATTCAACAGTGGGCGCAGGAAGTACTCTCGGTATAAGCGCATTGGTTTCGTTTACCTCTTGATAAATTCGATTCAACACCTCATTTTGATCCGTGTTCAATGGCGTCGTCAAACCCTGTCCAATCACATCAATTACCAATTTTTTTAGTTCCGTCAAATCCTTCTTCATATCGAATAAGAATTTGTACATCAACTCGCGTTCTGAAAAACTGTCTGTATTGTTTGCTCCGACGAGTGCTGTAACTTTTTCATTTGGTTGGGGTAAATAGGAAGTCAACATGAATCCATCTATTTCGCGCTTCGTTTCAATGACGGATAGTTGCTCAACTAGATTTTTTAACTGACGCACATTCCCTGGCCAAGGATAAGCTTGTAATACATCAACCGCGTCTTCGGTCAATTTGATTGCCGGCATTCGATATTTTTCGGCGAAGTCATGGGCAAATTTCCTAAAAATCAAATGAATATCATCTTGACGATTTCTTAACGCAGGTAGCGAAATTGGAACTGTATTCAAACGATAAAACAAATCTTCTCTGAATTTCCCAGAGGCGATTGCTTGCTGCATATTTTCATTCGTAGCGGCAACTACACGAACATTTGTTTTTATCGGTTTGGATGAACCAACTCGAATGAATTCGCCCGTTTCTAAAACACGTAACAATCGAACTTGTGTTTGCATTGGTAATTCCGCTACTTCATCCAAAAAGATTGTTCCTCCGTTCGCTACTTCGAAATAACCTTGACGACTTCCCGCTGCTCCTGTAAACGAACCTTTTTCGTGTCCAAACAATTCTGAATCGATTGTTCCTTCTGGAATAGCCCCGCAATTGACAGCAATGTATTCGCCGTGTTTGCGTTTGCTTAAATGATGAATCACCTGTGGAATGATTTCCTTTCCAGTTCCACTTTCTCCAGTGACCAAAACAGAAATATCCGTAGGAGCAAC
>CAZHOW010000014.1:0-12028 GCA_964534395.1 uncultured Lishizhenia sp. | reverse complement strand
CAATAATGCTCTTCTGAACGTTTCGACGGTCCTTCAATCAGCACTTTTTGTGTCGTTCCAATTTGACGTTGATTTGATAAAAGTGAAGATTTCAATTGTTTTTCAATCACTTCATTGAGTCTTCTTCCTTTAACTTCCTCTGGAACGTCATCATCAAATTTACGTTCTGCCAAGGTTTTTGGTCGTTCTGAATATTTGAACATGTAAGCGAAATCATATTGAACTTCGTCCATTAATGAAAGTGTATCTTGGTGTTCTTCCTCCGTTTCGCCGCAAAAACCAGTAATTATATCTGTTGAAATTGCGCAATCTGGAATAATTCGTTTTATGGATGAGATACGATCCAAATACCATTCTCGTGAGTAGCCACGATTCATTCGATACAAAACATCTGTATGTCCTGATTGAACTGGCAAATGAATGTAAGGACAAATATTTTCAAACTTCGCCATAGTTTCAAGGACGTCATCTGTCATATCTTTTGGATGCGAAGTGCTAAATCGAACGCGTAAATCTGGTGAAACCAAAGCCACCATTTCCATCAATTGAGCGAAATTGGTAGTAGGGAGATTTGGGTTTCTAATTTCACCTTTCGATGAAATGTTCCAGCGATAACTATCTACGTTTTGCCCTAAAAGTGTTACCTCACGATATCCTTTTTCGAATAAATCTCTACATTCCTGAACAATGGTTTGCGGATCCCGAGATCGTTCACGACCTCTGGTAAATGGAACAACACAAAACGAGCACATATTGTCGCAACCACGCATAATCGTTACGAATGCTGTAACACCTCCTTGATCCAATCGAACAGGAGAAATGTCGGCATAAGTTTCATCACGAGAAAGTAAAACGTTTACTGCTTTTTGTCCAGTTCCAACTTCATCAACCAAATTTGGTAAATCGCGGTATGCGTCAGGTCCGGCAACTAAATCAACTAGTTTTTCTTCTTCCAACAAGGATTTTTTCAATCGCTCAGCCATACAGCCTAAAATTCCAACAACCAACTCAGGATTGTCTTCTTTTCGCTTTTTAAAGTCTGTCAATCGATTGCGAACACGTGTTTCTGCATTTTCTCGAATGGAGCATGTATTAATTAGTATAACATCTGCTTCCTCCAGGTTTCTCGTTGTGTGATATCCTTCGTTCGACATAATTGAAGCAACGACTTCGCTATCTGAAAAATTCATCTGACAGCCATAACTTTCCAAATACAGTTTTTTTCCTAATGAATTTTCGTTGGTGGCAACCATCGTCGCTTCACCTTGTTTGTCTTCTTCAATTACTTTATTACCAAATGACATTTTTCTAAAATAGGAATGCGAAATTACGAATTTCAAAAAGAGTGACAAAATGACATAGTTAAAATTTCAAAATGATTCAAAAAGTCAAATTTCAAAATTTTGAAAAATTCTTAACCATAGGTTAATTATATATAGGTTCAAATAATCCTAAAAAACAATTTGTGGATTCAATAGTTTTACATTTACATTTGTCCAAAAATTAATCGAGAATGGCGAAAAATTTGGTTATCGTTGAGTCACCCGCAAAGGCAAAAACAATAGAAGGTTATCTAGGAAAAGATTTTGTGGTAAAGTCTAGTTTTGGTCACGTTCGAGACCTAGCAAAGAAGGGTCTTGCGATCGATTTGGAGAATAACTTTTTACCAAATTATGAGGTTTCGCCAGATAAAAAACAAGTTGTTTCCGAACTGAAAAAATTAGCGAAAGATGCCGAAGTGGTATGGCTTGCTACCGATGAGGACCGCGAGGGAGAAGCCATTTCATGGCATTTATTCGAGACGCTTGATTTGAAGAAAAAAGATACCAAACGAATTACATTCAATGAAATTACAAAGTCTGCGATTTTAAAAGCGATTGAAAATCCAAGACATATAAATAAAGAATTGGTTGATGCTCAGCAAGCTCGACGCGTTTTGGATCGAATTGTTGGATTTGAGTTGTCGCCTGTTTTGTGGAAAAAAGTTCGTCCGAGTCTATCTGCAGGAAGGGTTCAATCTGTTGCTGTTCGCTTGATTGTGGAGCGTGAAAAAGAAATCGATGCGTTTAATTCAAATCCATTTTTTAGAGTTAACGGTCAGTTTAAATCTATCAAGGGTGTATTAAAAACTGAGTTTTCGAAGCAACTTGCAAATGAAAAGGAAGCTGAGAATTTATTGGAAGTCTGTAAAACCACTGATTTTATTGTTGAGGATATCCAGACAAAACCAGCAACACGAACTCCTGCTGCTCCTTTTACGACCTCAACACTTCAACAAGAAGCCAGTTTGAAATTAGGATTTTCCGTCACCAAGACAATGTCGGTTGCTCAGCGTTTGTATGAATCCGGGTTGATAACTTATATGAGAACGGATTCCGTTAATCTATCGCAAACAGCAATTAACGCTGCAAAAGAAGCGATTGAAAAAAATTATGGACCGAATTATTCGAAAATCAGAAAATATACAACTAAGTCTGCCGGAGCGCAAGAAGCTCACGAAGCAATACGTCCTACAGATTTTAACCGTTCTGAAATTGATAGTGATCGTGATGAAGAAAGACTTTACGACTTGATTTGGAAACGAGGCATTGCCAGCCAAATGGCGGATGCGCAGTTAGAGCGAACAACCATCAAAATTGGCGGTTTGAATTCGCAGGATTATTTCTCAGCCAAAGGTGAGGTAATTAAATTTGACGGATTTTTAAAAGTTTACATCGAATCCAGTTCGGATGAAAATGAAGATGATGACGTCGAAGGATTACTTCCTGCTGTTGAATTGAACGAAAAACTTTCGGTTGACTCAATTATTGCTGTTGAGCGATTTACACGACCACCAGCTCGCTATGTTGAAGCATCATTGGTAAAGAAACTTGAAGAATTGGGAATCGGTCGCCCTTCAACTTATGCTCCGACCATTTCTACAATTCAGAAAAGAGGATACGTTGAGAAGAAGGAGCGTGAGGGCTCATTGAGAAATTACGTGAGTCTGACGTTGAAAAAAGAGTCCATTTCGAAAGAAATCAAATCAGAAACAACTGGTAAAGACAAAAATAAACTTTCACCAACCGACATTGGTATTGTTGTAACTGATTTCTTGAATACACACTTTGAACGAATAATGGATTACAACTTCACGGCGAAAGTTGAAGCTGAGTTTGATGAAATTGCATCGGGTAAAATCGAGTGGACAAAAATGATGCACTCGTTCTATTCGCCTTTTCATGAAAATGTTGAGTCGACGCTTGAACACTCTGATCGCGCCACAGGAGAGCGAGAATTAGGTGTTCATCCGACCTCAGGTAGAAAAATAATTGCCCGAATTGGTCGTTTTGGCCCGATGATTCAAATTGGTGATGAGAAAGTTGATGGAGAGAAAGCATTGTTTGCATCTTTGCAGCCAAGTCAATCAATCGGATCGATAACGTTAGAGGAGGCTTTAGAATTATTCAAATTACCAAGAGTTCTTGGAAATCTTGATGGTCTTGAAGTGAAAGCAAACACGGGAAGATTTGGACCTTACGTTCAAGTAGGAAAAACATTTGTTTCTATACCAAAAGGTGAGGATCCAATTTCAATTTCTTTAGAAAGAGCACTTGAATTGTATACGGAGAAACAAAATGCAGCTGCAAACAATTTAATTAAATCGTTTGATGAACGAGAAGATGTTCAGTTGCTGAACGGAAGATATGGAGCTTATTTGAAAATTGGAAAAAATAATTTCAAACTTCCAAAAGATAAAAAGCCAGAAGAATTAACGTTAACTGAATGCCTTGAAATCGCTGAAAATCAAGGAACGAAAAAATTCACAAAAAGAAAATAAATATTCTCATTTCCATATTTTTATACATTTGTATTATGAACGGTAGTGTCAACAAAGTAATTCTAATTGGAAATCTTGGTAAAGATCCAGAAATCAAGAGACTAGAAAATGGGGCGGTAATTGCGTCATTCCCGTTGGCAACTTCAGAGATTTTCACGGATAAAAATACTGGTGAAAAAAGAGAAATTACAGATTGGCACGACATCGTTCTTTGGAGAGGGTTAGCTGAGGTTGCTGAAAAATATATTCGAAAAGGCACTAAAGTTTATGTTGAAGGAAAACTGAAAAAGCGTTCTTGGCAAGATAAAGAAGGAAATAATCGTTATGCGACGGAAGTCGTAGGGGATGAGCTCACTATTCTTTCAAGACCGGATGGAGAAAGGTCATCTTCTACTTACACGACAGAGGGTAAACCATCAGTCCCCTCAAATATGCCAGATTTATCACCATCATCGGATGATAACGTTCCATTTTAAGTCGAATGAATAGTTCTGATCCCTCCAGTCAAAGTTTATATCAAGTCGTAGAATTCGGCTTCAGTTCATCTACTTTACTTTATTTACTTCTAGTTTTGGTTTTGTTGTTTTTGGCGGCGCTGATGTCTGGTTCCGAATCTGCTTTTTTTTCCCTAAAACCAGCTGAAACAGATTCGCTTAAAAAACAAAATACGCCAAAAGCGAAGATGATCTTAGAGTTAATTTCCAAACCAAAGGAACTTTTAGCGACACTTTTGATCATACATAATTTTGTAAACGTGGGTGTTGTAATTCTGTCCACATTTATTATGGATCAACTTATTCCAACCCAACCGGGAACAGAACTGACAAGGTTTTTGTTGGAGGTTGTAGGAATCACCTTTCTAATTTTATTAACTGGAGAGGTGATACCTAAAATTTTCGCTACAAGGAATTCTTTGCGTGTTGTAAATTGGGTGGCTTATCCTTTAAATGTCTTCCGAACCACGCCTCCAGTTTCTTGGATAAAGCATATTTTAGTTAAGGGTTCATTTTTCATTCAAAAAATGACAAAAAGTTCGGTTCAAGTTACGACAGATGAATTGGAACAAGCTTTGGCTCTAACAAAAGAAGATTCGGACTCAGAGGAAGATCATAAAATTTTAGAAGGAATTGTTCGATTTGGTAAAACGGAGGCTTGTCAGATAATGACTCCTCGAGTTGAAGTGGAAGCAATTGGTGCAGACTCAAATATTAAGGAAGTACTTGATTTTATATTAGAAGCAGGTTATTCGAGAATTCCAGTCTTTCGAGACTCACAAGATAATGTTATCGGTATTTTATATATAAAGGATTTACTTCCATTTTTGGATCAATCCGAAGATTTTGATTGGCAAGTTGTTTTGAGAAAACCATTTTTTATTCCGGAGAATAAGAAAATTAATGATTTACTTCAAGAATTTAGAAAAATGAAAATGCACATGGCTATCGTCGTTGATGAATATGGAGGTGCAAGTGGAATCGTGACTTTGGAGGATATTCTTGAAGAAATTGTTGGGGAAATCACTGATGAATTCGATGAGAATGAAATTCCTTTTGTTAAACTTGATGAAAACACCTATAATTTTGAAGGTCGAACGTCATTAAATGATTTTTATAAAATAATTGAGACTGAGGGCTCTGATTTTGAATTAGTTAAAGGGGAGGCTGAAACGTTAGGTGGATTTATCATTGAACAAGCAGGAAGAATTATGAGAAATAATGAATTTATTACAATCTCTAATTTTAAATTGATTGTTGTTTCATCCGATAAAAAAAGGATTCGGAACATAAAAGTTGTCAAAATGCAAGATCATGAATAAAATATTTATCATTGGCTTATTGTCTTTGTTCATTTATGCTTGTAAGAATGACAATTCTGTCCCTAAACCGCCGACATACCTTAGAACTGAATTGCCAGAACACAGTTATAGAATCATTTCAAGCGATTGCCCGTATGAGTTAAAATTAGCAGATATCTACAACTACAAACCTTGTGTATTTCAGAAAGCTAATTTTTGTATGCAGCAAATAGATCTTGGACCTTTAAATGGATCTTTGTTTCTTTACTACATAAATACTCCAACAAAAGACTCGTTACCTTCAATAATTAATTATGCAAACGATAAAGTTGATGAGCATAAAATCAAGGCTGATAAAATTGATTTTAAACAATTGATAGATAAAGAAAAGCGTGTTTATGGAACATTTTTTGAACTTAAAGGGAATGTGGCGACGAACTTTCAATTTTATTTAACCGACTCGTCGAATCATTTTGTTAGAGGAGAAGTTCTTTTGAATTGTAGGCCAAATTATGATTCACTAAAACCTACACTTGAATATCTGAAACAAGATCTACTCGAACTAGTGAATAACTTTAAATGGAAGACCAAACAAAATTAGTTTCATTTTCCCTCGGTTCGAATTTGGGGAACAAAAAACAGAATCTAAAAGATGCTTTAATTAAATTAGATTCTAAGGTCGGTAAAGTGGTTGAAATTTCTGATTTTTTTAAAAGTGAACCTTTTGGATTCGTAAGTAAAAATGGTTTTTTAAACTGTTGCTGTATCATTAGAACCAATTTAGGCATACAAGAACTAATTTCGTCGACACAAAGTATTGAAACTGAAATGGGTAGAAGGAAAATAAAAATTAATGAATACGAAGACCGAATTATTGACATAGACATAATTTTTTTTGCTAATGAAATTGTTAATGATCCAAAAATCAAAATTCCACATAAACATTTCAGAAAACGAGATTTTGTTCTATTTCCGTTAAGGCAGATATCGAATCATATTGATCCTGAAACTTTTATATCGATAGATCAGTTCACAAAATAATGTGCAAAAGATTTTTTTAAAATTCGCTTGGAACATATTGTGTATTTATTTTGTTCTTATTTTTGCACCAATTAAAAAACGAAATTTAAAATGAAAAGAATAGTATTAGTTTCCACAATGGGTTTATTGTTGTCATCTTTGCCTTCTTGTGATTTGGTTAAGGATTTTACATACAACGTAACCCCGAATCCTTTGGAAATGCATGGTGATAGTATTAAAATGTCCGTAGTGGTGAATATTCCAGAAAAAGGGATCAAGAAAAAAGTAAAAGCGGAAATAACACCAAAATTAGGTAATAAATCGCTTGGAACCTGGCAAGTTCAAGGAGAAAAAATTACAGGTAATGGCCAAACAATTCCATTTAAGCCAGGTGGTTCTGCTACTTTCGACCTAGCTTTTCCGTATGATCCATCATTCGAGGCTGCAGATTTGAAGGTTACGGGTAAAATATTTAAAGGCACGAAAGAAAAAGGTGCTTTGCCTGAACTCAAAATCGCAGACGGTACTATTATTACTCCTTTGCTAGTAAAGAAGGAATTTAAAATGATTTTGGAAGATGACAAAATCGTTAGAAGTGAATCTAAAGCGCTTGATGCGAAAATTAACTTTGACCGAGCCAAATCGAACGTAAAACCAAATGAACTCAAAGACAAAGACATAATTGACATGGTAACTTGGATTAAAAATGCTCAATCAAATCCTAAGATTACTATTAATTCGATTGAAATCAAAGGTTATGCCTCCCCTGACGGTGAGGAATCTAAAAACGAAACTCTTTCTGCTGACAGAGCGCGTGAGGCTAGAACAGCAATTATTTCTTTAATGAACAAAGAGAAATTAACAGCTTTTACCGATACATCGAAATACGTTACGTCTAAATTTGGTGAGGATTTCGAAGGTTTTAAGACTCAATTAGCTTTAACAACAACAATTTCAGAAGCTGATAAAAACTTATTTATTCGTGTTCTGGAAATGACAAAAGATCCAAAACAACGTGAAACAGAGATGATAAATCTAGGTAAGTCATATCAACAGCTTGAAAAAGATGTATTTCCTGCAATTAGAAGAACTTCTATTATAGTTAATTATACACTAGCAGGATTAACGGATGATGAATTAAAAGCAGCTTCCGTTTCCAATCCAGAAACTTTGGGAGTAGAAGAGTTATTATTTGTAGCTGGCAAGTTAACTGATGATTTGAATGAAAAAGCTCGTATTTATGAAATTGCGGCTAAGAATTACGCTGGTGACTTCAGGGCGCACAATAACCTAGGTGCTGTTCGTTTTCTTCAGAATAAAATTGTAGACGCTAAGAAAAGCTTGGAAAAAGCAAATCAAGTGAAAGATAATGCCAATTCTAAAAATAACTTGGCGGGTATCGCAATTTTAGAAGGAGATCGAGCAAATTCAAGAAAGTTAATGAATCAAGCGAAAGGTGCGAAAGATGGTATTGCTGTTCAATATAACAATGCTATTCTTGATATCCTTGATGGAAAGTATTCTTCAGGAGCCAGCTTGAAAGATGCTTCCTTTAACAAAGCATTGGCTGCTACATTATTGAACAAGTATGATGAAGCTAAAAAGGCATTATCTGGAAACGAATCTGCTGAGTCTCACTACCTAAGAGCAATAATTGCTCAGAGAAGTGGTGAAGGAAGTGATGCCGTCGTTAATAATTTGAAAAGTGCCTTTGCGAAAGATTCATCGCTTAAAGAGAAAGCAAGTCGAGATAGAGAATTTATTAAAATCTTTAAAGATTCTAATTTCAGTTCTGCAATAAAGTAAGCTATAAATCTGATTAAACGAAGTCCTGGGTTTTACTCAGGACTTTTTTGTTGTAGGTAAAGTTGCTCAAGTTGGCCCGGGCAAGCAATTAAATCGGCTTCACATTTCAAATATTTAATATCCATAAGTGTAGTGTAGCCGAAATACCCAAAAACTTTTTCTGTTTGACTTATAATGTCATCAGTGCTCTTCCAATTAATGGAACAATGAAAATTTATGTCAAGGTTTAAATTTTTAAAAACTTCGTATGCCTCTTGATTTCCTATTATTAGATCGATTTCTTGATTTAAAAGATTTTTCCTGAAAACTTGAAATAATCTTTGATAATACTCAAAAGGTCCCGAAATTATCAGAACACCTTTATATCTCTTTTTTTTCTCAGGAAAAACTTCGTCTAAACGAGATAAGAACCCAATATATTTTGAATTTGGATAATTTGTATTGTCTGATAGTTTCCCAGCTAATCGTTGGTATTGGTCATCAACAATCCATTGATAGTCAAATTTGTCAATTTGATTTTTATGCCAAAATTGAAAAACGCGTGAATACCAAGGTAGAGGTAATTGAAGTTGATGGGTCATAAAAATAGAAAGACATTTTTTAGAACGAAATCCATATCGGTGGTCAGAAACAACAATTTCGATTCCATATTTAGAGATAAGATTGTTAACTTCAGAAAGTTCTAAGTCGTGTCTTTTTTTTAATTCTATTATATTCAATAAAGTATCCGAAATAAAATTTCCATAACCTTTAAAACTAAAGGGATATCCGTTATGTTGAATGTAAATAACTTCTGAATCAAAATAGGATTCGAAAATGTTTCTTTGACTTTCGGAACAGGCGATATAAATTTGATTGTTTTGCTTTTTGAGAATCTTAATCAAAGGAATGCACCTTGAAACGTGCCCCATTCCCCAATTTATTGGACTAATTAAAATTTTTTTTTGGAAAATATCTGAAGGGTACATTTGACAAATATTTCTAAAATTAATTAAAAAAAGGTGTGCAATTCATTTGATTAGTTAATTTTAGATTCTCAAAAAATAGACTTATGTTTGATAATAACGAATTTAGAAAATATGCGACCAAACACATGGGTATTAATAGCATGTTTGTAGACCATTACATTGAATCCTCAATGACTCCATACATTATTGAAGAACGACCATTGAATATGACTCAAATGGACGTATTCTCTAGGTTAATGATGGATCGGATTATATTTCTTGGAACAGGCATTAATGATCAAGTTGCTAACATTATCAACGCACAATTACTTTTCTTAGAGTCGGTTGATGCAAAAAAAGACATACAAATTTATTTAAATTCACCAGGAGGATCTGTATATGCTGGACTAGGCATATATGATACGATGCAATACATTCGTCCGGATGTTGCTACAATTTGTACAGGCATGGCTGCGTCAATGGGAGCTGTTTTATTGTGTGCTGGTGCAGATGGTAAAAGGAGTGCATTGAAACATGCTCGCGTTATGATTCACCAACCTTTAGGTGGGGCTCAAGGTCAAGCCAGTGATATTGAAATTACAGCAAGAGAAATTCAAAAGTTGAAGAAAGAACTTTATGATATTATTGCTTCACATTCAAAGCAAACATATGATAAAGTTTGGGCGGATTCGGATCGTGATTATTGGATGACTTCTGAAGAAGCCAAAGAATATGGCATGGTAGACGAGGTTCTATTAAGAAATCCGAAATAATTCAATGGCCAAAAAGGATACAACTTGTTCATTTTGCGGATCAAGCAGAAATGATGTTAATATGCTTATTGCAGGCGTTTCAGGTCACATTTGTGACAGTTGCGCAGTTCAAGCAAACAATATCATTCAACAGGAATTTAATCATACATCTAAACCCAAAGAGAGCTTACCCAAGTCTAAAAAGGTTTCACTTTTAAAGCCAATTGAAATAAAGAATCATATCGATGAATATGTTATAGGGCAGGATACAGCGAAAAAGGTCCTTTCAGTAGCAGTTTACAATCATTTTAAGCGGTTGAACTATGCTCCAAAAGTGGATGATATTGAAATCGATAAGTCAAACGTGATTTTGGTTGGTCGAACAGGAACAGGTAAAACGTTGCTAGCTAAAACAATAGCAAAATTATTGAATGTACCTTTCTGTATTGCAGATGCGACAGTATTAACACAAGCTGGTTATGTTGGCGAAGATGTTGAAAGTATTCTGTCACGGTTGTTACAGGCTGCGGATTATGATGTTGAACAAGCTGAGAAAGGTATTGTGTTCATTGATGAAATTGATAAGATTGCTCGAAAAGGTGATAATCCGTCAATAACACGGGATGTTTCAGGTGAAGGTGTTCAACAAGCTTTGTTAAAATTACTAGAAGGTTCTATTGTTAGTGTGCCACCACAAGGAGGTAGAAAGCATCCGGAACAAAAGTTGATTCAAATAGACACAAAAAACATTTTGTTCATTTGTGGCGGGGCATTTGACGGAATAGAGCGTATAATTGCGAATCGAGTTAACAGACAAACAATTGGATTTAGCCATATTCAAGAAACTGCCATTGAGGATGATTCTCTTTTGAAATACATCACTCCCTCTGACGTAAAAGATTATGGTCTTATTCCTGAATTAATAGGAAGATTCCCTGTTTTATCTCATTTAGATCCTTTAAAACGAGAAGATTTAAAACGAATTCTAACAGAGCCAAAAAATGCCTTAGTTAAGCAATTTGTACGACTATTCGAATTGGATGGGATTAAATTGACATTTGATAAAGATGTTTTGGACTTTATTGTTGATAAGGCTGTCGAATTTAAACTTGGCGCTCGTGGATTACGATCTATTTGTGAAGCAATTTTAACCGAATCAATGTTTGAATTACCTAATTCAGATTTGAAAAATTTCAATGTAGAGCTTACTTATGCTCAAAGTCAGTTTAGTAAATCGAAAATAGCCCAGTTAAAAGTAGCTTAAACAATTTTGAAATAAACTTGTATTAACTATTTTTGCATTCTTGAACAACAATATGAAAACACTACAATTTAGAGAAGCGCTTCGAGAAGCAATGAGTGAGGAAATGAGAAGAGATGAACGAGTTTTTCTTCTTGGCGAGGAAGTTGCTGAATACAACGGGGCATATAAGGTCTCACAGGGTATGCTCGATGAATTTGGTCCAAAAAGAGTTATTGATACCCCAATTGCAGAACTTGGCTTTGCTGGAATTGCCGTTGGAGCATCAATGAATGGTCTCAGGCCAATCGTGGAATTTATGACTTGGAACTTCGCTATTCTTGCAGCTGACCAAATTATTAATTCAGCAGCGAAGATGCTTCAAATGTCAGGCGGTCAATATCATTGTCCTATTGTATTTAGAGGAGGAAATGGTCAAGCAGGCCAACTTGCAGCTACGCATTCGCAGAGTTTCGAAGCATTTTATGCTCATGTTCCCGGTTTAAAAGTTATTACACCTTCAAACCCGGCAGATGCAAAGGGATTGTTAAAAGCAGCTATCCGGGATGAAGACCCAGTCGTTTTTCTTGAATCAGAAAAAATGTATGGTGATAAAGGTGAAGTTCCAGAAGGAGAATATATTATCCC
>CAZHOW010000013.1:0-89183 GCA_964534395.1 uncultured Lishizhenia sp. | reverse complement strand
CGTAGAAATTTTGAACTGTTTGAGCGTAGCGAGTTTTTAAAATTTCAGATTCAAACCGAAGAAGGGTAAGTGATTTTTCCTAGCGCTAGACTTTTTTTGCTTCTTTTTTGGGGCAATGCCAAAAAAGAGAGTATAAATAAAAAGAAATTCAAACCCCTCTCACCTCTGCCAACTCCAAATCAATCCTCCTCACATCCGATTGAAGTTGTTGAACTTCTTTGATGAGCATGTAAACCTGTTGGGTAAGATCACCCGAAAAAGACTTTGTTAGATAGGAGCTTGGTTCATTTACTGTTTGCTCTTCAGAGAGAAAATATACGATAGGTTGCTGTAAAATAGCTGCGATGATGTTTAAGCGTGAAATGGAAATTTCTGTAACCCCTCTTTCAAGGTTGGAATAAGCCGCAATGGTGATACCTAATTCATCGGCCATGTTTTGTTGGCTGAGGTTTAGCCGCAAACGCTCCATGCGAATCTTCTCTGCTACTTTATTTTTCACAAGATAAAATTACTACACACCACGTTGAATTACATTTACATTAAGTTTATATGTTTTAGAATAACTAAATTTAATTTAGATATATTTGTTGTTGGAAATAAGAAAGTATATAAAACTACATTATGGGAAAATTAATCGATAAGTACAAAATTTCTGAAAAGGACATTTACGTCATTTCTAAAATAGAATCTTTAAAAAATAATTTAGGGTTTGTTGAGAAAGAGAAACTTAAAGCTAAGAATTGGACTATTTTGAAAGGATACAAGGTTTCTTTTGTTGACTATAATGGTTTAATCAATGAAATTAGGTTGACAAACAAATACAATGATCCAAAGATGCGAGAACTTTATGATGATATTGATATTTCATCAATTTCTCATAGTTCTGGAATGAAATATGCTCTTATCGGAGCTGTTGTTTTGGTTTTTTTCTTTGTTTTATTTAGCGGAAGTGAAGATGGTTGTGGATGTAGCGTTCCTTCAATCCAAATTCCAAATTATGCCGATTCATGGGAAGATAAAAAGGAAAATTGGGAATTTAAAGAATGTGAAATTGCAGAATCGAGCTTGAATGCTGAAAAAATCCACGTCTATGTTTTCTTCAACGCTAAAATCGATAAATATAGATGTCAATTGCTTTACTCTTGGCCGGGAAATGATTGCCGTTTAAGCAGTAAAAGTTATGGAATGAATGCCATCACCACAGCAGATATTTCCATCGAGGATTATAGTAAGGGGGAATGGAAAAAATTTGATTATTGGATTTCTAGGCAGTAATGATTAAAAGACAAGTAAAAATTTTCGAGAAAATCGCATCGTTAGTTCTAGTGTCTCTCGGAAATGCTGCTCGCGATAATATACAACTAGTGATAATCGATTATTGAAAACAAAATTTATGAAACTTTCAACTGTTTTTACTAGACTAACGCCAAATGAAAATAAATGGCAAAAACCATCGGGGCGAAGAGGTAAATGCCGTGCTACTGATCCTACAAAACCACTTTACGAAGAATTAAATCTCTTCGGTTGGGAAGAGTGGTTGTTTGCAGATTATCATGCTGGGAAAGAAACTTGTTTGGGATTTTTGCAAGCGTTTAATGATAAAAACAAAGAAGTTACTTCAGTTGAGGTAATCCATCTCTACACGCGGATTTGTGATGGAAACGAACCTAAACAATTTTACGTTGGTTGTATAAAGGACGTCAAGGTTTTGCCTGAAAATGAACGTGCTGCATCAATTAAACAGAAAGAACAAAAGCAAAGAGATCTGAAGGATGCAAAAATCACCAATTTTCCAAATAATGACCCCATGTGGGAAAAATGCTTCAACATTCAATTTGAACGGAAAAATGTGGTTTTTCACGAAAAATTTTTAGAAAAGGAAATCCAACTCAATAGAGGGCAATTTCGGTTTTCGTTTTATGATTTAAATAATCATGTAAATTTTTTAAACAGTCTGAAAAAAATTGAAAAATGAAAAAAATAAACATCAAAATATCTTTGATTATTGTTACAATTTTAATTCTTTATGGTTGTCAAGAACGACTTAGGGATAATGAAGTAAAAATTGGAAAACAAATTTGGAAGACTGAAAATCTTAATGTTAATAGATTTCGAAATGGTGATCTTATTCCAGAAGCAAAAACAATGAAGCAATGGAAAAAAGCAGGGGAATCCAAACAACCAATATATTGTCATTACAAATTTGATTCTATTAATGGCTCTAAATATGGTAAATTATATAACTGGTATGCTGTTTCTGATTCTCGGGGTTTAGCACCAAAAGGTTGGCATATTCCCTCTGATGCTGAATATTATGAACTAATAGATTATTTAGGGGGCCAGGATATTGCTAGTGTAAAAATGAAAAGCACAAAAGGGTGGTTAAAAAATGGAAATGGCAACAATGAAAGTGGTTTCTCAGGACAACCAGGAGGAGCAATTTTAGAAGGAAATTTTGGTAAATATTTTTGGTTGAGTAAAGGCAAGAATGGTTATTGGTGGAATTCTAATGATGACGGCACAGTTAATGCATGGTCTATAAATCTTGGTTTTAGTGTTGATTTTGTTGGCATTGGAAGTGAGTTAAAGACAGATGGCATGTCAGTGCGCTGTATAAAGGATAAGCCCAAGATCAATAGTTGAATTTATATTAGAATATTATATTATGAGATTTGAATTTCTTTTCATTTTTCTTCTAGTTTTTAGGTTATCGTTTTCCCAAACAAAAAAGGAACAGATTGAAATATTGAACAAGAGAATTGATAGCTTGAATTTAATTTTGATTAGAGAAAGAAAAGAGTCTCTTCAAAAAACAAATGAATTTTCGGAAAAAAGTTCCGGTTTTGAAGAACAGATTCGATTATTGAATTCGACTCTAAACAAAACCAAAAGCGATCTTTCCCAAATGCAACTTAATTTAAAAACAGTAAATGAACAGTTGTTTAATAAATCAATAGAAGTGAAGGTTTTGGAGAATCAAATTAATGAAAAAGAAAAACTTATTAATAATCTCGAAAGTCAAATTGATAAGTTAAAACTAATACAAGGAGAACTTACCTTAAATTCCAAAATTGAAATAATTGATAAGCCAAGTTTCTCCATTTCAGATTCGATTCTCATAGCAATTTCCGATAGTAAAATGATTGAACCATGTCCTTTGATAAATATTTTAGGAGAACAGGGACTAGAAATTTGCAATAAACAAGTTACGAAGATTACTTATTTTATATTTGGTCACCAAATAATATTTTTTGCATGTTTAGGGTATTCTTTTGATGGTGCTCATTCTGAACCTGGCCAAGATGGATTTATTTTGGCTGAATATAAAAATTCAAAATGGACATTAATTGATTTCTTGCAATTTCAGCACGATGGATGTTGGGGAAATGCACTTGAAATCGAGGATCAATTTATCCTTGGACAGAATTCATTTGGATATTATAGTCTTTCATGTGGCACAGCGCAGGGATTTACTTCGTGTACAAGTTATATTGTTGGTTTTGTAAATGACAAAATAGTTGTTTTATTAAATGAAATTTCAAGTGAAGATAATTTAGGAGAAGGAGTAAAGTCAGTAATTAATTGGAAGTATAAATATAGACCTATCCCCTCAGATTATCAGGTTTATTCATTAGAAAGAAAACTTTTTAAATTGGATAAATTTATTGGCTCAAAAACTATAAATTATAATGCACAAACGATGAAATACGAATGAAAAACATTCTTTTTCGTTTCATTTTTATGAACAATTTGTTTTTTAACTATTAAAAATCCAACCAGTGCCCATCAACCCAAAATTCAAAGCTTTACTCAAAGACCCAGATGTAAAATTCAACATCATTTTAGGTTCAGGTTTTCATAAACAAGGTCTGAAAAAAGATTCTATTTTGAGTTCTTGGGAGATGTTGCTTCGAAGACTAAATCCTGATTGTATATTAACAGGAGAATATCATTTGGATTTTGAAAAAATAATTGAGAGCAAAAAGATTCCTTGCGAAGATTCGCATAAAACAGAGGAACGTTTAATTGAATGCGTTCAAAAATTAATTAAAACAGAACAAGAAATAGCTCTCAACGAAAGTAAGCACCGCTATCCCATCGATATCTTCAATCCCAAATTTGTTTCAGACGTCATTTCGTTGAATTTTGACGAGATACCTGAATTATTGCTAAAAGAACAAAAGGAGGCAATAGTTAATGTATTTAAAAATGACTCAAGTTTTAGTAAAGACTCAAATGATTCTTATGCATTTCTCGCCACGAGAAATAAATCAGTTCAATTTGCTAAAAATAAAATAATTCAGTTTTGGTATCCACATGGAGCAATTGACAATAGTAAAAGTATTATTCTAGGATTACATCGTTACGCACACATGGTTAAAAATGGGCTAAGAATTCGTAATCACCACATGAGAGCAAAAGGAAATAATTCTACAGATAATACCTGGTATAATCGACTATTGGATAATCCCGTTCTCATCCTCGGTGCAGGTATGTCTCCAACCGAATGGGATATGTGGTTTGCATTAACATCAAGAAATCGTGCAAATACCCATAAGCAACCTATTTTCCAAATGCGCGAGTGCGAGTGTAAAAAAGATGCTCAACACGAATGGTTTGAACCACTATTTACAGGAATGGATTTTAAAGAACAATGGAAACAATTAGAAAAACTATTTAAAAATAAATAAACAAATGAAAAAACTCTTTAAAACTAATTTTCTCGCCCTTGGAGCAATATTCTTCATAAGCTCTTTGAGTTGGGGTCAAATACCTAATTATGTCCCAACAAACGGCTTAGTTGGCTGGTGGCCATTTAATGGAAATGCCAATGATGAAAGTGGAAATGGTAATAATGGAACAGTGAATGGGGCTATCTTAACCACAGATCGAAATGGCGTTGCAAATAGTGCCTATTATTTTTCAAGTTCAGGTTGCGCCACGAGGATTGATGTAAATGTTAATACTTCCTCAATACAAACAGGTTTGACTATGTCTGTATGGGTCATGAATGTTGGTAACGGGTGTTTAGGCCCTCGACTTCTAGAGTTTTGGGGAAATGATGGCCCAGGTCAAGCTCAATGGGGAACCGCATACGGAAGTCTTAATTTATATGGAATCGGAAGTATTACAAGCACAGGATTTTCATGTGCAGCCGGGATTCCCATGTCTCCAAACAATATTTGGTCTCATTTGGTATATACGAATAATGGAAGTCAAGGAAAGTTTTATAAAGATGGTGTTTTAATAACAACGATTAATTCCACGGGAAATCCTATTCTAGCTAGTTCTGCAGCTTTTGGAAGGATGAATCATCCTGCCTACGATGCGTATAATGGTAATTTAGATGATATTGGTATTTGGAATAGAGCTCTTTCAGATTGTGAAGTGGCCGCTCTGTATTCAGGACAGCTAATCAATACCCCAACAGTTGATTTAGGCAACGATATCCTAACCGTTTGTGGTACCTCAACCACACTTGATGCAACTAATCCTGCAGCCGGAAACTATCTTTGGAATACAGGAGCAACCTCTTCAACACTATCCGTGACAAATTCAGGTCAATATTCAGTTACTGTAACCGATACTTCGGGTTGCTCAGCAACAGACAGTTTATACGTTTCAATTCTTAACCCAACCATCACAGCTGCTCAATCCGCCTTTTGTTTGGGAGATAGCACTATCATTTCTCTAAGCAATGTTGGAGGCAGTTGTGGAACGATTTCTTCTGATTTGCAAACTGGGCTCGCAGCATGGTATCCATTCTGTTCAAATGCAGATGATTTAAGTTCATTAGCTAATAATGGCACAGTCAATGGTCCGGTTTTGACGGATGATTATTTTAGCAATCCGAATGCTGCTTATTCTTTTGATGGGACAAGTAATACAATTAACCTAACAAATCCTTTTCTCAATGGGGGACAAGCTAACCAATTTACAATGAATGCCAGAGTCAATTTCAATAGTCTCGCAAATAGTCCAAACATATGGGGAAAAACCAAGTTCTGGGGAGAAGTTAACTTCGGTGTGGATAATAACGGCAAAGTCTTTTTGGTTTGGGCAAATTCTATTACTGGAAACAAATATTCAAGTATTGTTAGTCAAAATGGAGTGATAACAACGAACACATGGTATGACATAACCGTTGTTTTCCAAAGTGGAACAGGTCAAATATTCATTAATGGACAACCTATTGCGACAAGTTTAACCTGGACGGCTCAAGGTGGTGCTATATTGTCAACAACTTCTATTGAGAATTCGTGTAATTTTTCTCAAGATGCTAATTCGTCAAAATTTGGAGTTAGAATAGCAGGAGGTTCTCCAGTTGGTTATTTGAATGGTGTTTTGGATGAATTCAGAATATGGGATTATGCTTTAAGTCCAACATTGATTCAGCAAAATTTTGAAGTTTCCAACTTTTCATCTATCTGGTGGTCAGACGGCACAACCAACCAAAGCAGCATCCAAGTACAACCAACCCAAACAACAACTTATAGCGTAACTGTTTCAGATGGTGTTGGAACGTGCACGGATAGCATCACTATTCAAGTAAACAACCCACAAATTAATGCAGGTTCGGATCTTTCCGTTTGTGAAGGAGAAACTGCCACGCTCACTGCAATAGGAGCAGATACATATGTCTGGGACAATGGAGTGGTGAATGGCCAACCTTTCACTCCAACTGTTGATGGGTATTATACGGTTGTTGGAACAGACACATTGGGTTGTTTTAATACAGTTTCTGTATTTTTAGATGTTTTACAACCGACTTCGAGTACGATTTCTCTAGTAAGTTGTGATACCTATAATGCGCCTGATAATCAAGTTTATACGAATTCAGGACAGTATACAGCAATTATCCCGAATACAGCCGGATGCGATAGTACAATTACTATAAATCTCACCATTAATAATTCCAATAGTGGAATTGATAGCAAAACCGCTTGTGATTCGTACATCTGGATTGATGGGAACACCTACACAGAAAGCACAAATTCGGCCACTTTCACCTTGCAAAACGCAAGTGGATGTGATTCTGTAGTTACGTTGAATTTGACCATTAACAAGTTGCAAACGCTCAATGCAGGTTCGGACCAATCGGTTTGTAAAGGTGAAAATGTGACTTTAACGGCTTCAGGTGCTCAAACATACAGTTGGAACAATGGCATTTCAGATGGTGTGGCATTTAGTCCGCCACTAGGCACAACAACTTATATCGTTACGGGCACGGACGGAAACGGATGTACGGATACCGATGAGTTAATTGTCACAGCGGGGTATTGTTTTGAAATACCTGGAGCCCTTTCGCCGAATTCCGACAACAACAACGATACATGGGAAATTACAGGATTACAGAATTATCCAAATGCCATTATTTCAGTTTTTGATCGATGGGGACAAAAAGTGTACGAGGGAACAAACACATCCGCCTCTTGGAATGGAAAATATCAAGATAAAGACCTTCCAACAGCTGATTATTATTATATAATTGAGTTAGGGAATGGAGATACGTATAACGGAGTTGTAACGCTAAAAAGATAAGAACATGAAGAAGATAGGATTAATACTCGTTGCTATTGCTGTTAACTTTTCTCTTTCTGCGCAACAGCTTTCCATGTACAGCCAATATTATTGGAATGATTTTGTAATCAATCCAGCATTTACTGGAATAAAAAACACGCCACGCGTTCAATTGGGATACCGAAATCAATGGAGTGGATTCAAGGGCGCGCCAAAAACTTACACGATTGGTGGTCATACCAGCTTGAAAAACACCAATATGGGTTTAGGAGGAATGATTTTTTCAGATGACCAAGGCGGTGCCATTCAACAAAATGGGGTGATGTTGAATTACGCGTACAATTTGAAGTTAGACAAGCAATCTGGCATCAGCTTCGGTATAGCTGGAATTCTCAATCAATATGGATACAATGGTTCGGATATTCAAAACATCAATCCAGATGCGACACTTCAGGCCAATGTTAGACAGCTCGTTCCAGATCTGAATTTTGGAATGGTTTACCACTTGAAAAATAAGTTATTCATAGGCTTGGCTTCCAGTCAATTGATTCAAAGCAGATTGAAAAAGCTGAACCAATTTAGCACTTTTGAAAATCAGTTGATAAGGCATTACAACCTTTCAGCGTCTTATTTAACAAAAATTAATTCTACCTTGACTGCCGAGCCATATGCGATGTTGAGAACGACATTCATCAAAGCCCCACAATTCGAATTAGGAGCGAAAGTGACATACAATGATTTTGTTTTTGGAGGCTTGAGTTATCGAAACAAAGAATCGGTTATTGGTTTGATTGGATTGAACTACAAGAATTTCGTACTGGCTTACAGTTATGACTATACCTTGTCGAGTATTCGCAATTATTCAAGCGGTTCGCATGAAATTTTGTTGGCCTACCAATTCAATAATAAAACTAAAACCCCTGAGGTAATTATCGAACAGCCAACTCAACCTAAAGATTCTGATGGCGATGGTGTTTCCGACAATGAGGATTTATGCCCAAATGTAAAAGGATTGAAAGAATACAAAGGCTGTCCGGATACTGATGGTGATGGTGTATTCGATGATTTGGACGAATGTCCGAAAGTAGTTGGCCCGAAAGATAACAAAGGTTGTCCTTGGCCGGATTCGGATAATGATGGCTTGTCAGACAACAAAGACGATTGTCCAAAAATTGAAGGACCAGTTGAAAATCGAGGTTGTCCTTATGGAGACACAGATGGTGATGGGGTGAACGACAATGCCGATGAGTGTCCAAAAACACCAGGGCCAATTACCAATAAAGGTTGTCCTGTCATCGAGAAAAAGGATCAGGAGGTAATTGATATGGCCGTGAAAAATCTTGAATTCGAAACAAATAAAGACATCATCGAAGAGAGTTCAAAACCATCATTAAATAACCTAGCTGAGAAGCTAAAACAAAAATCAGAATGGAATTTGTTGCTTTCTGGTCACACCGATAACGTGGGTGATGATGACGCGAATATGATTTTGTCTAAGAATCGATCAGAAGCAGTTAAAAGATATTTGATTTCTCGAGGCATTTCAGAATCCCGAATCAAAGTGAATTATTTTGGAGAAACTAAACCAATTGCAGATAATAATACGCCTGAAGGTCGCCAAAAAAACCGTCGGGTGGAGTTTGTGATTGTATTTGAATAAAGCATTATTAAATAGGGAATTTTGAAAACAAAAAACAGTGGAAGTTTAAAAGCCAAACTATTATTTTTAATCCTATTTACAAGTGTACTAAATTCCTTTTGCCAATCCAAAAAGGAGCAGATTGAAATATTGAACAAGAGGATTGATAGCTTGAATCAAATATTAATTTCAGAAAGATATGAATCGCATCAAAAAATAAAAGAATTTACTGAAAAAACAGCTACATTCGAAGAGCAGATTCTGGCGTTGAATTCTACTTTAAACAAAACCAAAAGTGAACTTACTCAAATGCATCTGAATTTAAAAACGGCAAATGAACAGTTGTTGAATAAATCAATGGAAATTAAGGTTTTGGAAAATCAAATAAATGAAAAAGTTGATTCATTGGAAAAATTAAGGATGATTCCTAAAATTCAAGTTCAAGATAAATCAGCCTTTTTTGCTGGAAAATACTCATTAGACGAGGCTGGAAATCAAGGTGGTTTAAATTTGTACATGGATAATTATGGCGTTTATTATTTTTTGATTTCATATGTAGATGCGTCATATCACTTGGGCGAAATGTTTGGTTCATTTAAAATTTATTCAAAAATCGGAGTTTTTCATGCAAATCTTGATGAGGTAAACAATGATGGAGAGTGTAAAATCGTCTTTATTTTCGATCAAAATGGTGTCCATATAATTCAAAAATCAACAGATATTCAATGCGGATTTGGACACAGCGTCAACGCATCGGGGTATTATTACAAAGATAGTAATGAAAATCAGCGTTTTGATAAATGGATTTCGAATTTCGAAGACCTTAAAGCGGAAGATGCCATTCCATCTATTGAAAATTGGTAGAAAACGAAAATCAGCAGTTTAAATATCCCATTTTCCAAATGCGTGAGTGTGAATGCAGCCACGATCACCGCCACGAATGGTTCGAGCCGCTTTTTCAGGGTTGGATTTCAACGAGCAATGGGAGGAGTTGGGGAGAAAACTAGGTAAAATTTGGTTTTCTCTACCGAAGGTCGCCAAAAAAACCGTCGGGGGGAGTTTTTGATTGTATTTGAGTGATAAACCATTTCAATGGTTTTGTAAATGTGTTGTGTTTATCCATAGGTGCGGATTTAAATCCGCACCTATGGGAATAATCGTGGGAATTACACAATCGTTTCAACGATTTAATTATCACATAATTATACATCATGGGACCCGTGTAATTCGATGAATTTAATTTATTAATCACTAATTGATTATTATCTAATCTTAATATTGATTATTTATTCGTATATTTAATAACAAATGAATATATGAAGAAGGAAATAACTACACTTGGAATTAACATTGTTATTCAAAAGAAAAACCAAAATGATTATTTGTCATTAACAGATATAGCAAGATATAAAAATAAAGATCATACCGATGACATTATAAAAAATTGGTTAAGAAATAGATTTACTATTGAATTGTTAGGGTTGTGGGAAACAATTAATAATCCCTTTTTTAATTCCGTCGAATTCGACGGGTTTAGAAAAGAGTCAGGATTAAATAGCTTTGTGTTAACACCAAAGAGATGGATTGAATCAACAAATGCAATTGGAATAATTTCATCACCTGGTCGATACGGAGGAACTTTTGCACATAAAGATATTGCTTTTGAATTTGCAAGTTGGATATCAGTAGAGTTTAAACTTTATTTAATCAAGGAATTCCAACGCCTTAAAGAAGCGGAAACCAATCAACAAAGTCTTGAATGGTCAGTTCAACGAATGATTTCAAAAATCAATTACCACATTCACACGGACGCCATCAAAGAAAACTTAATTCCAAAAACATTAACGAAGGAACAAGCTTCAATTATTTATGCAAATGAAGCCGATTTGTTGAATGTCGCCTTATTTGGAATAACCGCCCAACTATGGAAACATAAAAATCCGAAATCCGAAGGAAATTTGCGTGATCAAGCAACTCTTGATCAATTGGTTGTTTTGAGTAACATGGAAAGTATTAACGCTTTATTAATTCAACAAGGTATTTCATCACAAGAAAGAATTTTACAATTAAATCAAGTAGCAATAACCCAAATGAAGTCGTTGATGACCGCGAAAGGGTTGAAGCGCTTGGATAACAAGTTGGATTGATTATTTTAACCTAGGTTTCTGTTTGTAATCATATTTATTGTAGTTCCATCAAAAAAACCGTCATATTGATTTTGTGCTCGTGTTTGATTAATGGGCTTAGGTTTCTGATAATTTACTCAAAACCTCCGGCAAAAACTCATTGATATTAGAAAAGGCAAACCATTTCTTACCTAGGTCTTTTAGCGAAGCGCCAATGTGGTATAGCTCATTCCTATCTATAATTAGAAAGCGATCATGTGCCGTTTTAAGTGTTTTAATTTCGATTGTTGGATATTGTGCATTGTGTTTTGCTAAATCTAATTGCAATTGCGGAGTAATTTTTTGGGTGTGTATGACTGCTTTGCATTCCGGATTCCTTTTGCTAAGCATTAATAAAGTTGTTTCGTCAACGTAGTTATCAATTAGAATAATGGAGTTCTTTGCGTTTTTAATCAGATCATTGGCGAAAACATACGCATCAAACAATTGTCCTTCAAAGAAGATGCCTTTTGTGTGTTTCAGTTTTTGCGATTCAAGCGAATCCAAGATCTCCTCTAACTTATTATCAAAATGAATTTGTTTTTGTTCGACTTGTAACAATCTGTCCAAAAAATTATGATTTTGATTTAATACATGTCGAATTTTCACGAATGCCCTGAAAATAGTAATACTAACATTTGCCGCTTTTTTACTTTTTAACACGCCAGAAAGCGCTGCAACGCCTTGCTCTGTGAATACGAATGGATTTGAGCCTCCAAGATGTTTTCTCGAAGGTATCGCATTTTGCGTTACCAATAAATCAACTTCAAAATCATTTAGTTGAAAGGTAAAATCATCAGGGAATCGATCAGGATTTCTTTTTACTTGTTCCCGAAGTCGAATTTTTTTTTATTTCGTAAAATATTGCCAAATCTTTATCTAGCATCACTTGAACACCACGAAAAGACAATATTTTTGTTTCTATTTCATTTGAATGTATTAACTCCATTTTTTAATGGTTTCACCTTAAGTTAGTGAAAAATATCATTTTGAAAAAGAGAAAGAATGATTTTATCCATCAAAAAACTTCGCAAAAAACGAAAATCAGCAGTTCAAATATCCCATTGTCCAAATGCGTGAGTGTGAATGCACCCACGATCACCGCCACGAGTGGTTCGAGCCGCTTTTCACGGGATTGGATTTCAACGAGCAATGGGAGGAGTTGGGGAGAAGGTCGGGGAGAAATTAAAATTTCATTCCGCATAAATTCATTAAAAAATTGACGGGTTGTGTAAACCATTTCAATGGTTTGGGGAAAATGTTGTGTTTATCCCATAGGTGCGGATTTAAATCCGCACCTATGGTAATAATCGTGGGAATTACACAATCGTTTCAACGATTTAATTATCACATAATTTTACATCATGGGACCCGTGTAATTCGATGAATTTAATTTATTAATCACCAATTGATTACTATCTAATCTTAATATTGATTATTTATTCGTATATTTAGTAACAAATGAATATATGAAGAAGGAGATAGTTGTTAGGGGGATATCTTTGACATTGTTCAAAATAAACAATGATGACTTTGTATCCATATCAGATATGATTAAAGCAAAAGATGGAAATTACTTTATTTCAGATTGGTTAAGAAATAGAAATACAATTGAATTTCTTGGTTTTTGGGAAAAAGTAAACAATCCCAATTTTAATTGTGGTGAATTCGACATAATTAAAAGTAAAGCTGGATTGAATAGTTATCGTCTAAGCGTTAAAGATTGGGTAGAAAAAACAAATGCCATTGGGATTTTTGCTAAAACTGGTAGATATGGTGGAACATACTCTCACATTGATATTGCATTAGAATTCGGAATGTGGATTAGTGCTGAATTTAAAGTATACTTAATCAAAGAATTCAAGAGGCTTAAAGAAGCGGAAACCAATCACCAAAATCTTCAATGGTCAGTGCAACGTATGATTTCAAAAATCAATTATCATATTCATACGGACGCCATCAAAGAAAACTTGATTCCAAAAACATTAACACAAGAACAAGCTGCAATTGTTTATGCCAATGAAGCGGATTTGTTAAATGTTGCCTTATTTGGAATAACCGCCCAACAATGGAAACATAAAAATCCGAAATCCGAAGGAAATTTGCGTGATCAGGCAACTCTTGATCAATTGGTTGTTTTGAGTAACATGGAAAGTATTAACGCTTTATTAATTCAACAAGGTATTTCATCACAAGAAAGAATTTTACAATTAAATCAAGTAGCAATAACCCAAATGAAGTCGTTGATGACCGCGAAAGGGTTGAAGCGCTTGGATAACAAGTTGGATTGATTATTTTAACCTAGGTTTCTGTTTGTAATCATATTTATTGTAGTTCCATCAAAAAAACCGTCATATTGATTTTGTGCTCGTGTTTGATTAATGGGCTTAGGTTTCTGATAATTTACTCAAAACCTCCGGCAAAACCTCATTGGTTTTAGAAAAGGCAAACCATCGTTTTCCAAGGTCTTTCAGGGAAGCACCAATGTGAAATAGTTCCTTTTGGTCAAGAATTAGAAATCGGTCGTGAGTTGTTTTCAGGATTTTAATTTCGATTGTTGGGTATTACTGATTGTGTTTTGCAAAATCTAATTGCAATTGCGGAGTAATTTTTTGGGTGTAAATGATTGCTTCAACGTTCGCTGCGCGTTTACTGAGATGCATGAGTACAGACTCATCGATGAAATTGTCAATAAGAATAATTTCTTTCTTTGCAGAACGAATAATTTTTGACATCAACTCATAAGCATCGAAGATTTGTCCGTCGAAAAAAACGCCTTGAGTTGGTAGTTCATTGGTTGAAATTATCAATTCAATTTCATTCATCTTCTTTGTTAATTTACCTATATCTGAATTTAATTTTAACTCAAGAAGATTGATTCGATTATTTATTGTATATCCTTCTAATAAATGATTTTTCAAGACTTTATTCGCCCAAATTCTGAAATGAATTCCCTGTTTGGATTTTACTCTATAACCTACAGAGAGAATAACATCAAGATTGTAGTATTCAATTTTTCTTTGTACTTTTCTTTCGCCTTCAAAATGAACTATCGCAAAATTTGCGACAGTTGAAATTCCCTCCAATTCCTCTTTTAAAGCATTGTTAATGTGTTTACCAATTGTTTTAACATCTCTTCCAAACAGCGATGCAATTTGTTGACGATTCAACCAAACGGTCTCATTTTCAATTCTTACTTCAATGTGTTCAGTTCCTTCATTTGGTCGGTATAAAATGATTTCATTCTTCATAGTTTACCTTAAGTTAGTGAAATTTATCATTTGGAAAAAGCGAATGAATGGTTTATTCCATCAAAAAACTTCGCGAAAAACGAAAATCAGCAGATTAAATACCCCATTTTCCAAATGCGTGAGTGTGAACGCAACCACGACCACCGCCACGAATGGTTCGAGCCGCTTTTCTCAGGATTGCATTTCAACGAGCAATGGGAAGAGTTGGGGAGAAGGTTGGGGAAAAATTAACTTCCATACTGAAGGTCATTCGTTATTAAAAGTACTATTTTTGAAAATTATCCAATTGACTCTCAAGTTCTTCTATGGTGGGTAATTTTGATTTAAGGTCATCAGGAATAGCTTCAGTTAATTTAAATTCACTTATTCCGATGGGCTTGTTGATGTCTCTTAGCGAATATTCTGCTTCAATTTTATCCTTTGCTTTGCATAATAATATTCCAATACTCGGATTGTCGATTTCCTTTTTTAATTGTGAATCAACCGCTGAAAGATAAAAGTTCAATTTACCAGCATACTCTGGCTTGAATTTACCTGATTTTAATTCAATTACGACAAAACAGCGTAATTCAAGATGATAAAAAAGTAAATCAATAAAGTAATCATTTTCGCTTATTTCAAGCTTATATTGTTTCCCAACAAAAGCAAATCCTTTTCCTAATTCCAATAAAAATTTTGTGATGTGTTTTGTTAATTCGTCTTCAATTGCCTTCTCAAGCGCATCCTCTTGTAACCCTAAAAAGTCGAAATTATAAGGGTCTTTAATTGTTTCAATAGCAAGTTTCGATTGCGCCTCCGTTAACGTCGAATTGAAATTATGAAGGGAGCCACCAACTTTGAGATGTTATGCACTTTTAATTTAAATTTCGAGCGTTTCCCTATCCCAACCATTTTTTACACACGCCATCAAATAAAATTCAGCGACATCTATGTCTTTTATTTTGCTTACTATTAATCTGTTATGGCCCCACGGAATTTGTGCCACACACTGTGGCACAAATTCATATTTTGAATTATAGAATCGATACCATTGTCTTATTGCATATAAATTTCTTCTTGAAAAGCCTTTCATTTCCGGGAATTCAGAGTTCAATTCTTTTGCAACACTCTCTATAATATTTGATCCCCATGTATTTTGTTTAGATGAAATTTCTTTTCCAATTTCCCAATATAATTCCAATACTTGGGAGTTTATGGTTGCTGCTAACTTTTGTCTTGCTGACTTTATTGTTCGTTTCAATTCATTAATCCACTCATAAAACTCCTTATTTGAGTTAAGATGATTCATTTTTTCTATGTTTTTATATTAAGTTAGTGAAATTTATCATTTGGAAAAAGCGAATGAATGGTTTATTCCATCAAAAAACTTCGCGAAAAACGAAAATCAGCAGTTTAAATATCCCATTTTCCAAATGCGTGAGTGTGAACGCAACCACGACCACCGCCACGAATTGTTCGAGCCGCTTTTTCAGCGTTGGATTTCAACGAGCAATGGGAGGAGTTGGGGAGAAGGTTGGGTTAATTTTTATCTAACTTCTTCAAAATCTCAGGCAAAAACTCATTGATTTTAGAAAAGGAAAACCATCGTTTTCCGAGGTCTTTCAGGGAAGCACCAATGTGAAATAGTTCCTTTTGGTCAAGGATTAGAAATCGGTCGTGAGCCATTTTCAGTATTTTGATTTCTATTTTTGGATATTGCTCGTTGTGTTTTGCCAAATCTAATTGCAATTGCGGAGTAATTTTTTGGGTATAAATGTTTGCATCAACGTTTATGAACGTAAACTGAGAAGCAATAGTTACGATTTATATCGGTTATTGTCTATTAGCATAATTTCTTTTTTTGAGGACCGGATAAATTTTAATAACAACTCATGAACAACCAAGACTTGCCTGTCACAAACAACTCCTTCAGTGATTAGTTCATAGGTTTTGATCTATATAAATTTCTTAATCATTTCTTTTGAAAGACGCTCAAGATTATTTTCTATTCGATCCACACGTTGGTTGATTGCATAGCCTTTAAGTATTCACGCAAAAAAGTTATTGCCCAAATACGAAATTGTGTGCCTTCTTTTGATTTAACTCTAAATCCAAATGAAATTATTTATAACGGAAAAAGGGGTGGAGCGTTTGGAAATAATTTGAATTGATTTTAACTTTAGTTTAAAATCACCGACTATTAACTCCACTACTGAAGTTGGTCTAAAAACTCCGATAACAAACCAATAAATTGATAAGATTTTAAGTGTGCCTCGCGGAACGGATTTTGACTTCGCTAGTACTTTCTTTGTTAGTAGGCTCCTATTCAAATTTAAAACGCTGGATGAACGGGTTTGTTTCCTAGAATTGTTTCAATTCGTTCCAACGCCTCAGTTGTAAGTTTTTCTTGTGCATCCAACGCATTTAGGTTTTCAATAAGTTGAGCTTCCTTACTCGCACCGAGAATAACCGTGCTAACTTTTGGATTTTTTAAACACCACGATATACTCATAATTGGAAGTGAAAGTCCTATTTCGTTTGCCAGATTAGTTAGTTTCTTAGTGATTTCAATTTTCTCAAGCGTGATGTTTTTATCTTTAAGCCATTCAAGTCCTTCGATACCTAACCGTGTATCACTAGGAAATTGATCATTGTATTTTCCGCTTAAAAGTCCACTTGCCAACGGAGACCAAATGGTAGTTCCTAAACCAACAGTTTTATAAATTTGAGAAAACTCAACTTCAACTTTATGCCGACTGAACATATTATATTCAGGTTGCTCCACGATTGGTCCGATGAGGTGGTTTTGCTTGGCAAACATATGTGCTTCCATAATTTCTTGTGCGCTCCATTCGGAAGTTCCCCAATACAATATTTTCCCTTGCATAATAAGCTGATGCATTGCCCAAACCGTTTCTTCGATTGGCGTATTCTTATCTGGACGATGGCATAAAAACAAATCCAAATAGTCTAATTGAAATCGTTCCAAAGCTTGGTGACAACCTTCAAAAATATGTTTTCTACTCAATCCTTTTTGGGTTGGCATTTGTCCTCCTGTCCCGAAAAACACCTTTCCGCTTACAATGTAGCTATCACGAGACCAATTTTTCTTTTTCAGAATTCGTCCCATCACACGTTCACTTTCACCACGAGCATAGATTTCCGCATTGTCGAAGAAATTAATTCCACGTTCATAGGCTACATCCATTAAACGCTCAGCGACGTCATCTCCTATTTGTTTCCCAAAGGTCAACCATGATCCAAGTGATAAGCGAGAAATTTGTAAGCCCGATTTTCCTAAATTGTTGTAATGCATTTCACTCATGTTCAGTTGTTTTTAGATTTAATTTTTTATTTTGAAAATGTTTAATAATTCCATTTAATACGACCACTAAAATTATTATGATCGAGCCAATGTAGAAGTTCGTATTTAACAATTTATGCTCTTTCAATATGAATATCGCCAATAAAATTGTGTAAACCGGTTCTAGGTTAATACTCAATGAGACTGTAAATGCCCCCAATCTTTTCACAATATCCATTGTTACCAAAAAAGCAAAGGATGTGCACAAAATTCCCAAAAATAGCAACCAACCTAGGTCTGAATAGGTCATCGAAAAAACCCCATAATTCAATCTTCCTGTTAGTAAAAGAAAAAGTGAAATTGCGATGAATCCCATTGAAAGTTCATAAAATGAT
The DNA here is from genome assembly GCA_964534395.1 of uncultured Lishizhenia sp. GTDB lineage: Bacteria > Bacteroidota > Bacteroidia > Flavobacteriales_D > Crocinitomicaceae > UBA952. Next base: position 70,929 of record CAZHOW010000013.1, on the reverse strand, counting down.
AAATGTGTTGATGGTACATCGTGTACCAATCTTCCGTTGAAAACCGAAAATAAAGCTGCACATAGTGCCGAAGTTAATCCAATGTACAAGGCTTTCAATTCTTCAGGCGTAAAATCACCTGAAACAAAATAAATTCCATAAATGACAAGTCCTCCCATTGCAAATTCAACCCATGAAAATCTTCTTTTCATAACAATCGGTTCGAGCCAAGTAACATGCAAGGTTGTTGTAGAAAGACATAGTATGCCAAGCGAAGCTGTAGATAATTGAATCGCGTAATAAAATGTTAACCAATGACATGCCACAATCAAGCCAACTATGCCAATTTTCCACCAATGTTTGCGGTCGACTTTAAACGATTTTTTTGTAAAAACAAAGAAAAAAGCTAGAAAGGCAGCCGCTATAAATACACGATACCAAACAATTAAAACAGCGTCTAAATGAATGAGTTTACCTAAAATACCTGTGAAACCCCACATGAAAATGATGAGGTGTAACAAAAAATGGTATTTGTATTTCTCAAACAAGTACTATTTCTTCTTGCTCCATTCCTCAATGGATGCATTGTTCATTTTAACATAATTGTTATCACCATCTTTTTCTGCTGCAGCAATGGATTTTTTCGCAGTTTCGATTGCCCCTCTATAATCGCCATTCGCAGCTTGAAGTTGGGCCATTAATCGAGACATCCAATAAGCTTCAGGGCGCATTTCAACTGCTTTAGTACACCATGTTAAAGCTTGTTTCATGTCAAGTTTTTCTTGGAAATAATAACTAGCTGCAGAATAGTAATCTCCTGCTGTTGGTCCATCCATTGTCTTTTTGATGCTTGCTAAGACTTTGTCTTTCGTATTGATTGTAAACGGAATATTGATTCGCGTTTTATCCCACGAAAACTGAAGTGTTGCTCCTGCATTTTGTAGATTATCAATTGAAATTGTAAGATTTTCTACAACATCATTTAAAGCAACGACAGGTGATGTTAGCTTCAAGGCAACTTTTTGGTCATCCCATTTTTCAGGTGTTCCCCAATTTGTAGTTTCAGTGTAAAAATAAACTTCCCACTTATCTTTATTAGGTTTCGTAAAAATAGCATATGTCCCCGCCTTCAATGTGTCCCTTCCAAAAATCAATGCATCTGAGGATGTAATCTTTGTATTTTCATTAGCACCAAACCGCCATATTTCACCAAAAGGTACAACATCACCAAATACAACCCGATCCCTTTTTGCTGGGCGCGAATAAGAGATAGTGAGGTCAGCCAAACCAACTTTTTGTTCGATTTTTGCCAAAGGACTTGCCTTTGGAGTTGTAATTTGAGCGTTAGAATTCAAAGCGAAAAACGCAAAGGCAAATACTATGATTTTTTTCATGATTATATTTTTTTGTGAGTTCAAAATTAGTTTTATAAACAACGCCATTCGGAAAAGGTTGAAATTTTTATTTATTTCAATTCCAGGGTGGTCTCAACCTCCCAATTCGCTCGCACTTTGACTGGAGTTGAAAACTGAATAACACGCTCGGCATTCGTTTTGATTTCTGTTTCAATCGGATCCCATTTGCCATTTTTATTCAAATCTTCAATAATTCGAAATGTATACTCACCCGGGTTTAATCGAGAAAAAACAATCGGTTTTTCAACTGAATATGAATCAATAATTAGCTCGGTAATTTGTTTTTCTTTATCCAAAAGTTGAATTATGCCATTTTCAAGCGGCTTACTCAATTTAACAATGAGTATTCCAAATTCGCGGTCCTCCTTACCTAATACTTCAATTTTTGCAGAGCTATTCAGTTTACCTGAAAGACCTTTTATGGCGCCCTCTTTAAAGGTTACTGCATATTTTTTTATACGTTTATCTTCTGGCTGTAATTGAATACGATTCTGTTCAAAATCAATCATAAAATTAACTTTTGAACTATCGGGATACTTCAGGACTTCTATTTTCGTGGTATCGACCGATTCTATTAAATCCATTACCTCAAATGTGGAGGAATTTAATGTTTCGTTTTCTTTGGTAACATTCTTCGGAATTAATTTCATGGCTTTATTTTTCTCCAATCTTCTCAAATTGAAGGTGTCAGCGTTCACAATCAGCTGAAGTTCATTTTCAACAAGTTCTCCAATCGCAATTTGAAGACTGTCATCTTGCGCTCGCCAAAAACGTTCATTTTTCAATTCTTGATCATTCAAAATGATCTTTGTTACTTCAACTGATTTTGGAATATGCACCCCAACAAGTCCTGGTGGAATTAGTTTCGCGTTTTTAACTCGATCAGGTTGAACAGGAATGGATAATTTAAAATCTATTGTGTCGGTTAAATTTCCATTGATTACAATCGGATCAAATTTCCAGTCTTGCGCCTCATCTTTTTGAATCTGAAGATCTTTATTTTTGTCTTCAAAGGCCTTACAAAAATAGACTCCTTCCTTTAAAGAAGTCAAATTTGCGTAACCAAATTGATTACTTTGCCCAAAATAAATTGGCTTATCCGAATTCAATGAATCGAAAAGTCCAACTGTAATTTTTGACTTAATTTGATTCGAAAAAGCATCAACGGTACGTGCAACAAAGGTTAAGGAATCTAATTTAGGTCCAGTGGAAAATGTGATTCGCATCAAAGAGTCATTTCCCTCTGTAAGGTCTTTAACTGCTGCATTTAAGTACAATGTATATGTCGTATTCTTTTGCAATTCATTAGAAAAATCTATTCGAAGCGTTTTTTTGATTAATCGTGATTCTAGTCGAGCATGTTGTGGGATAATAATAATGTTTTCTGAAGGTTTATTCGTCTGAACAAACTCATCAAACGTAAATTCGATGAATTGCTTATCAAAATTAGTCGTTCCTTCTTCAACACTTGATTTGACGATTTTTGGCGCAATTTCATCTTTAGGACCACCTGTAATTATTCCAACTTGCGCACAAGCTGAAAGAAGAAGCGAAATAAAACTAATTAAACAATGCTTGAAAGCCATTGGCAAAGTTCGGTTAAATATTTTTCATCTACCTTATCAAAGTCATTTAATTGGTCACTATCCACATCCAGAACACCGATTACTTGCTTGTTTTTTATAATTGGGACAACAATTTCGCTTTTTGACAGAGAGCTACATGCAATATGACCTGGAAATTGATCTACATCAGGAACGAGAATTGTTTTGCCCTGTTCCCAACTTGTCCCACAAACTCCTTTACCTTTTTTAATTCGAGTGCAAGCAATTGGACCTTGAAATGGCCCCAAAACCAATTCATTTTTTTTCACCAAATAAAACCCAACCCAAAAAAAGTCAAAGGTTTGTTTAAGCGCTGCAACAAAATTTGCTAGGTTAGCGATTTGATCTTTCTCGCCAATTAAAAGACCTTTTAGTTGAGGAATTAATTCTTGGTATTTTTCAGCTTTGCAGCCGGTTGAAATAGATAAGTTTTCGGACATAATGTTTCTTACTACAAAAATCTCTTTTTTGCTTGTATATTGCAACCTGAATTTTTAATTTTCAAAAAAATATTATGAAACTTATTTTTTTAACCTGTTTATCATTTTCACTTATAATATCCTTTTCGTCCTGTTCTTCCACCAAAGGGATTCGAGTTCAGGTATTACGCCCAGCACTAATTTCTGTTCCGAAAGAAATTCAGAAAATGGCGATTTTAAACAGAGCTGTTCCTTCACCGAAAAATAGTGCCGAATCCATATTAAGTGGTGAGACTCCATTACGCGACAAGGAATTGTCAGAAGAATGTCTTCGAGGATTAACACAAACCTTAAATACATCCGAGCGCTTTAAAATTACGATTTGTGATTCGGCATATTTGGCCCCAGATCCAAAAAGTTTGGATTTCGGACCTGCGCTTTCTTGGACTTTTGTTGATAGTATGTGTTCCAAATACCAAGTTGATGGGTTGTTGGTTCTTGAGTTTTTCGATACGGATTTTCAAGTCGTTAGACCTGTATCAACGGTCACACAAGCAATAGGCACACTCATTAATGACCGAAATAATCCCAACAATACGAATCAAGGGATTCGTGTTACGGGGTCGGCTGCAGCCACAGCGGGATTCCGCGTTTATTATGGGAGAGACCATAAAATCCCATATGAGGATCGCTTTGCCCATAAAAAGAACTGGACTCAAAACGCTTTCACAATCCAAGACGCAATGTCAAAATTGATCAAGCGAAATAATGCATTATTAGAGGTTAGCAATGAAACAGGCTATGAATTCGCAATGAGCATTGTGCCACTTTATTACTGGGAAGATAGATTGATGTTTAGAGGTAGAAAAGGGATGTTGGAACGTGCACAAAGACAAGCGTTGACTAAAGATTGGGGAGCGGCGCTACAAACTTGGTCAGAAATTTATGAAGGTTCGGTTAAAACTAAGATTAGGGCTAAAGCCGCCCACAATGCTGCATTAGCTTGTGAAGTATTAGGAAGGCTTGAGGACGCTCAAAAGTGGTTATCAAAAAGTTACATTGAAAGAGGATATAACGCGACACTCAACTACTCTGAAATCATCGACACCCGAATTAGAGAGCAAGAAAGACTCAAAAAGCAACTTGAATCGTTTGAGTAATGGTTTACTCTTTTACAAATCTATGAGTTGAAATTACATCTTCATTGAAGATCTTTAATATATAATTTCCGGCTGAAAGAGTTCTAACATCAACTTTGCTTGAAGTAGCTGTGCTTTTAACTATTCTTCCATTTAAATCTAAAATTTCAACTTTGTCTGCTGATAGATTCAAATAAAGCATTTCAGAAGTCGGATTCGGGTAGATATTAATGAAATCTGATTTTCCTTCTGTTAAACCAACATTCGAATCGACAAATACAGAATCAGTTAATTGACAACCATTTGCGTCAGTTACAACAACCGTATACCAACCACTATTCAAATATACCGCCATTGACTCCATCTGTCCATTGATGTCGTCCCACAAATATGTATAAGGAGAGGTTCCACCTGTTACAGATACAGTTGCTGTTCCATCTAAAATCGTCTGTTGAGGTGTTGATGAAAGGGTTGCTGTTAGGGGTTGTGGTTCATTAATGGTCACATTCATTGATTGAGATGTGCAGTTGTTTGCATCGCTAATATAAATGGAATAAATTCCGGAGGTTAGGTTAGGATTTAATGAATTTGCAATTTGCTGATTCAACCAATATGTATAATTTCCAGTTCCACCTTGACCTTGAATTTGAATTTCTCCATTGGCTTCACCATGACATAATACATTTGTAACAACTGAGGAAACGGATAATTGAGAAGGTTCTGTAATAAAAAACTCAAGCGAATCAATACAACCTCGGGCATCAGAAACAATTACGGAATAATTCCCTACTGAAAGACTATCAGTTGACTGTGTGCTATCTCCATTTGACCAATTGTATAAAACTGGCTGATAATTTGAATTCAATAATTCGATTGAACCCAAGTCATCACCGAAACAGATATTATTGACTACAATGGTGTCAATAATTATTGGTAATGGCTCAGGAACAAATACAGAATCAGTAACTACACATCCATCAGGATGGGTAATTACTACGGAGTGCCAACCGCTGGTTAAAATGTTATTTGATTTGGCTGTAACTCCATTATCCCATGTAAAAACACATGAATTGAACATACATGGACACCCCGAGGAGTTAACTGTTGCCGTTCCATCTTCTGCCCCCGGACAAGTTGGTGAAATAATTCCACCAAAACTGATAATGTAAGGGTCAGAAATATTAAAAGTCCTAGTCTCATAACAGCCCGATGCATTTGTTACCAAAACGGTGTATGTTCCTGGTCCCAAATTGGTGATTGAAGAGTCTTCACTTCCATTTGTCCATAAATAGGTATGAGGACCAACATTCGAATTTACAGAGAGAACCACAGAACCATTTGCAAGACCATTACAAGAAATAAGGGTAACAGCTGCATTCGTAATTACGCTTCCAAACCCACAATTTACGGCATCCAAATTATAAATTCCATCATTTTCCGTCCCAAGGTAACTACCCCATGCGATTCCGCTATTTGGGATTATTGAGTTTATCTCTTCGCGATTCACATAAATCCCTTTCCAACCAACTGGATTGATACTATCCTTTTTCACTGCATATACCAAATCAATTTGATTGTCTCCGTCCAGATCTGTTATTAATGGTGTAGAACCTAAATTCACACCAGTTCGTGTACTTCCGACTTGAGAAATGGTTCCATTGATAAAATCAATTTTTTGAAGACGATGTTTGTAGGATCCGTTTTCCATGTATGTGATGGAAACCAAGCCTTCGTCACGACCGTTGTTATCAAAATCCATTGCGTTTGCAGATAGATAGTTAAACGTGCCCAAACTATCTTTAAAAGTTAAATTTCCTGTAGATCCATCAATTAATACTTGATAAAAATCTGAATAAGATGGCGCAATTCCTTTAAATAAAATGGCTAGTACATCCGGTATGTTATCTCCGCCTACAAAATTCCCAAGAACGGGTTCTGCGCTCGATTCGGTATTCGGTAACTGAAACTGCCAAGTTTGTCCAAAATTCGAACCTTTGATTTTTTTGATTCTACCACCAAAGCTTTGAATAATTATATCGTAACTACCATTTCCTGTTTTACAAAGCGCAGCAGGAGCAATAAATCCTTTGTTTAGATCTGAATCCAATTGAATTGAATTGGCCAATGAATTATTCGTTAATAAATCGTTTAAAGGGCAAGCCCAAAAAGAACCTCCCAAATTTTCACCACCGGTGCCAAACAAAATCCAAAGGGCTCCATTACCCTGAATATTGGCTACCAAGGGTGAACAATACGTTTCAGCGCTATCCGGAACAACTGCTTTTGCTAAAAGTTGACCATTCTGAGCGTTAATTACCATGAGATGTCCAGGAGGCCGATCGATTTCCCAATCTGGTGCGGCGTGGTCACCACCATTTGACACCAAGATGTCTGGAGTTCCGTCACCATTTACATCTGGAATAAACTGTGGATTATAAAAATTGTACAATCCACTGTCAGCTGGGTTTGTAGCATAAGGAAAATAATCCCAAAGTAACTGCCCGGTTGCCCCATTAATCGCCAACAATTGCGCTTGCCTCCCGGTAATAAAAACGTCTTTTATTCCATCGTTCGTTATATCTTGAAAAATTGGACTTCCAAAAACTTCGTTTCGACTCCCTCTTTTCCATAAAAGTGAGCCATTTACTCCATTGTAAGCCATTATTCCATTGTTACTGGCTACTCCATCAGTTCCTCCGCCGATAACAATATCCTTTATACCATCATTATTTAAATCACAAGCTCTTGGCGATGACAACGTTGGGATGGAATCGGTAAAGGATTGCCAAGAAGTTAGTTGAGAAAATGAACTTTTAATAATGCCAAATAAAAAAAGAAAAAATAACTTTTTTTTCATGTGTTTAGGAATAAAATTGCTGCATAAAGTTAATGTTTAACTTTCAACTCTCAAAATTGACTTACTGAGACATATTCCAATTTTTGTTTCAAATTTGAAGTCCAAATTCCAATAATTATCACTATATTCAATTAAATTTAATTTTATGTTAGAAAAAATACAACTAGAAAAAATCCTGTTTTTGGACATTGAGACGGTTCCTCAGACATACGCATACCAGGATTTGGATGAAAAAACAAAAGAACTTTTTAACGCAAAGACACGATTTTCTCAAAACGAGGAAAAATCATTTGAAATGCTTTATAGCGAGCGAGGTGGAATACTTTCTGAATTCGGTAAGATTATCTGTATTTCAGTAGGAATGGTCAAAGAGACCAGTTTAGGCAGAACCATTCGGCTTAAATCCTTTGCTCACGACGATGAGGAAACGCTACTTAAACAATTCAAATCTCTGTTAGAAGATCATTACAATACCTCTTATCACTCGCTTTGCGGGCATAATTCTAAGGAATTTGATATTCCCTATATCTGTCGAAGAATGCTGATTCATGGTATAAAATTACCTTCCATTTTGGATATAGCCGGAAAAAAACCATGGGAAATTTCGCATTTGGATACACTTGAATTGTGGAAATTTGGGGATTATAAATCCTACACTTCGCTTGCATTACTTTGTCACGTTTTCAATATTCCAACACCAAAAGACGATATTTCGGGAGCGGATGTGGCTCGGGTTTATTACGAAGAAAATGATTTGAATCGTATAAAGGTTTATTGTGAAAAGGATGTAATTGCACTTATCCAATTGTTTTTAAGAATGCGAGGAGATTCGCTTGTGGAAGAGGGAAATATCACTTCTGCAAGCGAGCGTTGAGTCCTGAATAACGACCTTTCCATTTTGGCTTAAAGAATGGTAAAAGGATTAGTAAAATTAGGTTGTAAATAGGAAATATCAGCTGATAAATGGGTATGAGTAGCCATGCTGTCAATCTATTAAACTCGTTGAAGAAAGGAAAAAAGAAAAGCAAATCTAGGCCACTTTTCATTCCAAAGAAAATGAAGGCATATTGATATTGATTTTCAACTAATAATCTAATTTCAATCGTCCAGAACGAAAAAATTAGAATGAATTGAAAAATTGCCAATGCTGTACTTAATTGATCGTTGACATTTCCCGTTTTTGCAATCCAACGAATGCGCTGGTGAATAAATTCTTTGAAGGATTGAGGAGTCTCAGTTTCTACTTGAAATGATTTTTTTGCAACCAGTCGGACATCGGCTTTAGCATCTCGAAAATCACGAAGCAAGTATATGTCGTCTCCGCTCGGAATATGTTTGTGTGTTTCAAATCGGTCAAATTTCAAAAACGCTTCCCGTTTGAAAAGCAAGTTGGCTCCACTTGCGATAATTGGTCTTGATAATCCGTTTAATCCTGTATTTAAGGCATTGATTAGTAACAGGTCAATTTCAAATAAATGATGAATTGGATTCGATGCTTTTAAAACAGCAGGGAGTAAATATAAGTCCGCTTCTGCCAATTTCTCAAGTTCCTCGAAATAAGTTGAATTAAAATAGACATCCGCATCTATCGTTAGAATGAATTCCGTTTTTGAACGATTGATTCCATGTCGAATCGCCTGCTTTTTTCCATAAGTTTCGGGAGGCAAATTCAAAAGTTGGATGTTATGAAATTTCTCCAACTCGAGGTCAATTTTTGAATTACTCAAATCGACGGAATGATCATTCACAAATATTATTTGAGCGGGTAATTTACGACTATACTTTAAACTTTTTAGAAGTCCATCAATGCGTTTTTCCTCATTTCGAAATGGAACGATCAAAGTAATTTCATCGAGGCTTATTTTTTTTCCAATTTGATAAGCCTTTTCTTTTTTGCGTTGTAAATAAAATCCCACACCCAAAATCAAAAAGAGTAACGCGAAATAAATTGTAAATACGATAAAAACAAAAGTTGTCATTTCTTATTTTTTACAAAAATCAGGGCAATCATAGCAGGAATTAATAAATTGAAAATCCAAGTAGTAAATGAAGCGAATGCGGCAGTTAGCGGCTCCATTCCAACGAAACTGAAAACAGAAATTGATATGGACTCACGCACGATTACTTTTCCAAAAAATAAGGAGGGAGTGAGCGTAATCAACAAGAAAATTACGGCAATTAAACCCAGAATGACGAAATTGATTTTATCACCAAAAGCATTCAATGCTAATGCATACTGAGCAACAAAAACCAAATAACGAAAAAAGGAAAGAAAAAATATTTTTAATCTCGAAGGACCGTTCTCAAGCTGAATGAATACCGATTGCAGTTTTGTTATAGATACATTTTTTAGGATTTTTTCTCCGAAAAAAAACAAAACCAGAATACACAAAGCGATTAGCCAAATCAAGTTTATCAGCCAATTATCAACTTCATAAAAAACAGGTGTAAGTTGTAAGGCTAAAATACCAAAAAGAATACTTACTAGGAACTGTGAGAAATTAGCAACGATTGAATAACCCGTAATTTTCCATCTCTTGTTTTTGTCATAAAAGTACATTCTTCCGAGAAAGTTACCACTCAAAGATGGGGTTAAGAAGGAAGACACAATTCCTGAAGCAAATGCAGTTAAATTGTTCGAATTTTCTTTTTCCTCAATTGCAGTTACAATTTCATTCCACTTCAACCATTCAAAAAACCAGTTTAATGGGGTCATTAGGAAACAAGCTATTAGAGAGAAGACATTAACAATTTGAAAACGTGTGAAATCAATTGAATAACTTCGTTCAATGAGAAGATAAATGAAAAAACAAAATAGAATTCCCTTTAAAAAAAAGCTCAGAAATGACCGAAAATAAGTAGATTTAATCAAGGAAATTTATTTGAATGGTTGAAGATAAGATAATTCTTGGAATTGATCCTGGAACTACCGTTCTTGGTTATGGTATTATCCACATCCAAAAAGGTAAGATGTCGATGTTGAATTTTGGAATCATTCAATTAAGTAAACTGTCGAATCAACCGGATAAGTTAAAACGTATTTTGGATCGTTTAAACGGGTTGATTGTTGAATATAAACCAGATGAAATGGCTATCGAAGCTCCTTTCTTCGGGAAAAATGTTCAATCGATGCTAAAACTAGGTCGCGCTCAAGGCGTAGCCATTGCTTCTTGTCTTAATCATAACATTCCTTTTGAGGAATATTCCCCTCGTAGAGTCAAACAAGCAATTACGGGAAGTGGTGCGGCATCCAAGGAGCAGGTAGCTGCCATGCTTCAGAAATTATTAAATTTCGATGAAATGCCCAAATATTTAGATGCCACTGATGGTTTAGCCGTTGCAGTTTGCCATCATTTCTCCAGGGGTATTGGTGAGCATAATAAATCCGGTGGAAATAGCTGGAAAGCATTTTTGAATCAAAATCCCAATCGAAAAAGAAAGTGAGTTGAGATGTCTATAGTAAATATCTATACAGATGGTTCTTCACGAGGAAATCCCGGTCCTGGAGGCTATGGAATTATTCTGAAATTCGACGACAAAACAAAGGAAATCTCCTCTGGGTTTCGTTTAACTACAAATAATCGTATGGAGTTAATGGCTGTTTGTGTAGCCTTAGAAAATCTCAACACCAACAAATATCCTATTGTAATTCATTCAGACTCCAAATACGTAATCGACTCAATTACAAAAAGATGGGTTTGGTCATGGAATCAGAAGCAATTTAAAGGCAAGAAAAACAAAGATTTATGGATGAGGTATTTACCTCTTCACGAAAAATTCAATCCTTCCTTTGTATGGGTAAAAGGTCACGCAGGACATCCAGAAAATGAACGATGTGATGAATTGGCCTTCAAGGCGGCTACTGAAAATCCGATAAAAATTGATGAAACGTTTGAATTAGAGGGCGGGAATGAAACTTTATTTTGACTCAATTACAGTTACGAATCCATGTTTGGAAACCATAGTTCCTCCTAGCATTTCTCCGGTAAACTCATAAAAATAAACTCCATCTTTTACCTTTTCTCCAGAATCTGTTTTTCCATCCCATAACAATAAGGGATTCGCAGGATCTTTTACTCCTTCATGAATCAAATTACCCCATCTGTTAAGAATTAGAACGTTGAAATTCTTAAAGGCGTCAAACGGCAAAGTAAATAAATCATTCGTTTCGTCTCCATTTGCTGTTATAACGTTTGGCAACCAAATATCTGGGTCTTTAATGTTAACTATTAACGTATAATCATCCTGACAACCCAATGCGTCAGTAACCGTTAAAGTAACTTGATATGGACCAGCAACCGGATATGAATAATACTGATTCGTATCTGTAAGAGCTATGGTTTGAACCTGTCCAAAATCCCATTCCCATAAAACCACCGTAGATTGTTGAGACGTCGAGGCATCCGCAAATGTAATAACCTCATCTTGATCAGCAGGATTTGGAGTTGCTGTAAAAAGTGCTGTTAAACCATCATCCAATACTGTTATTGGATCAAGCGGATAAAATACTTCACATCCCGCACTGTCATACAAAGTTACACCTGGAGTGTATGTTCCTGGCTGGGCATAATTATAGAAAAAGTTAATACTATCGTTCAAGGTTGTATTGTCACCCATTTCCCAAACGGTATTGAATACATTAACGGGGTTTGTAATCACAAAAGTTGCACCTTGAGCACATTGGCCAACCTGTTGTAGCCAATCTGGATCACCGCTAGGTCCACCAATCGTAACGTATTGCACTAGTGTTGTATCCGCAGTACATCCATTTTCATCAGTAACGGATAAGGTCAAGTCATAAGTTCCAGGAAGTACATATGTATTGCTCGGATTTTCAAGTATCGACTGGTTTCCGTTTCCAAAATTCCAATTCCATTGAGTTATTGCACCATATGAGAATGAGGAATCAACATAGGATCCAAACAATGGAGGACAAACATATTCACCATTTGGACCAATTGCTGCTCCATTAAATGAATAATTTGGGACAGCCCATGGAATAGCAACGCTTATTAAATTTCCAATTGTGTCCTTGCAGCCATTTCCATCAGTGGTAACCAAATATAAATTATGAGTAGCTGTAGTTTGACCAAAAGGAATTCCAGACTCAACCAAAGTTGTTGCGGAATTTGTATTTGTAGAAATTGGCGATGTAAAATCATCTAAATACCATGCATAGGTCAGGTTACCTTGTCCAGTGGATGAGTTATCCGTAAAAATAGAATCTCCGTTACAAATAACATTATCAACTGCAAAAAACGAACTTGGTTTCGTTATAGTTATTGGGATTGATGCTGGTGCCGATCGACATCCAAAAACATCAATTGCAACAAGTTCAGCATAAAAGGTTCCTTCTCCAACAAAAATATGATTACCAGGAGTTCCAGCGGCAACGGTTTGACTCGAATTATCATCTGAATAGGAATATTGAAGTGAATCAATTGGTATATTATACGGTGGAAGAGGGAATCCACTACCATTTAATACAACCGGGAAGGGAGAACAACCCACTGCGGGATCAGGAATCGTTGATATTATTGCGAACGGAGCGGCAAGAACATTAATTGGAAGTGATGCTGTTCCAAAGCACCCAACACTATTTGTTGCCGTTAACGTAATTGTATATAATCCAGCTTGTTGATATGCGTAATATGCTGTATCACCCATATTAACGATACCAGGAGGATTATTGCCCATATTGAATTCCCATTCCTCCAGAGGATGCGGAGTTGGGGGATTCATCCATGTTGAACTTTGATCAATCATTACGAGAGAATCTCCCTGACAAATTGAATCGTTCGAATAAATAAAATTGGCATTCACAAATGAAATATCTACTGTTGAGGTAATACTATCACTACATCCTGTGGTATAATTATGTATGACCTGTTGGACTGTATAACTGCCGTAATTTGTGAATTGATGGGATATATCCCCCGCATCGCCATCATCGAGCTGGGGGTCGTCGAGAACTGTGTTTGGTGTTCCATCTCCCCATTGCCAAATCATTAGAATGTCATCCGAAGGCACTCCATGGGTGGCGTCATCATTAAATGGCACCAAAATACTGCTTCCTTGATTACAATATAACGTTTGATCTGGAGTGAACTTCGCAATTGGGGCGTTTATGTAAATGAATGAGTCAATCTCCATTGTATCTTTACATCCTCTAAAATCAACAACTAACATTACATCGAAGTAACCAGTATCAGAAGTAAACATATATGTCGGATCGTCCTCCGTTGATGTCCCGTCTGTAAAATCCCAGAAATAAGTAATTTCTGACGGATCGGGATTTGCAGGATTTGTTACAACCGTTGAGGTAAATTCGAAATCTGTTTTAATACAATTAATGGTTGTATCAACACTAAAACTTAATCCCAATATTTCACCAACGGTAATGTAATCATCCAAGGTTAGTGTTCCAGTGCATCCTGATTGAGTTGTAACTGTCAAACTAATATCATAGACCCCAATACCATAGGTAACAGCAGGTGGATTTTGTCCATTAAACGAACTAGGAGTTCCCCCTCCAAAATTCCAAGACCAAGAAACTATTTGATTTGAAGGATTTGGATCAACAGATAAATCGCTAAAATTGACGGTTAGAGGAACACAACCTCCCGTTACATCTGCCTCAAAATCAGCAACGACATCAGTAACAGTTATATAATCATTTAATGTTGTCACCCCAACACATCCCGCAGCTGTGGTCATCGTAAGCGTTACGTCATAAGACCCATTATTATTGTATGTATGAGACGGAGATGTTTGATTAGATGTATTATCGGCTCCTGATGCAAAATCTCCAAAGGTCCATACATAAGAAGTTCCTCCTACCGATGTATTGGTAAAGATCACATTTGAGGGTGCACAATTGGTTAATGGCGTGGCAGTAAAAGCTGGTACTGGAGTTGGTTGGACAGTAATTGTTTGCGATGTGCTTCCTGAACACCCGGAGGCTGTATTTTGAGAGGCCAATTGAATTGTATAAGTTCCTGGTGCACTAAAAATAAAAGAAGGATTTTGGGAAGAATTACTTGTTCCATTGGCATAACTTCCAGTCGAAGGAGAAATGTTCCAATTCCAGGTATTTGCCCCTGCTGTTGAATTATCCAATATATCGACTTGTTGATTAACACAGGCAACTGATGGCAAAGTCATTCCAGCTTGATAATTTGAAACTACCAATGGTTGTGTGACTGTAGCCGTGCATTGAGAAGTGGTATTTGTAATCGTTAATGTCACATTGTATGTTCCTGCAGAGGAATAAGTTTGAGATGGAGGATTTGCGGCAGTAGAAGTTTGCGTATTTCCAAAATTCCAGTTATATGAATAATTTGCTCCAGAGCTTCCTGTATTGGCAAAGGTCACCGTTAAAGGAACTGTACAACCTAAACCATTTACGTTAAAAGATGCTGTTGGTGCTGGTTTTACGATGATGTATGAAGGTTTCAATTCAAAATCTGCTTGACCATTCGCGTTGGTAACAGTTAATGTAACACTGTAAGTGCCTGGGGTATTGTAAATGTGCGTTGTATTGGGTATTGAATCACTAAATCCATCACCAAAATCCCAAGCATATTGTGTTATAGCGGATCCCCCATTTGTTGAAGATGAATTTGTAAACGAAACTGGTTGGCCTTGACACACACTTAAGGGAGAGGCTGTAAAATTGGCTGTAGGCAATTGACCAAATAAAAATGTGGAGCTGATTAAAAAAATTATGTAAAGAAATAACTTCGACATTTTCTAGTTTAAAGTTGCTAAAGATAGAAAAAAGACGTTTCAAAAAAAAAATAGATGCATTGAATTTCAATCATTCATAAAACTTGAGTACCATTTTTTCAATTCTGAAGTTTCCATTTTTTTTCGGTTAGCGACATTTTGCAATTGGTCATTATTGATTTTTCCTAGTCCAAAATATTTTGCTTGAGGATGTCCAAAATACCAGCCACTAACTGACGACGCAGGCAGCATAGCTAAGGTTTCTGTGAGGGAAACACCTGTTAACTCTGTAGCATTCAAAAGTTTAAATAGTCCGATTTTTTCTAAATGATCAGGACAGGCCGGATAACCCGGAGCAGGGCGAATTCCTCGATAAGATTCTTGAATGAGTTCATCATTGGAAAGATTTTCATTGGAAGAATATCCCCAATGATTTTTACGAACTTCACGATGCATGTATTCTGCGAGTGCTTCAGCCAGACGATCGGCAAGTGCCTTCACCATTATCGAATTGTAATCATCGTGATCTTTCTCGAATCGTTCAACATGTTTTTCAAGCCCGATTCCTGTTGTCACAACGAACCCACCAATGTAATCTTTGATTCCAGTTTCTTTCGGTGCAATAAAATCGGCGAGCGCCAAATTCGGTTGACCACTCACTTTTTTGGTTTGCTGTCTTAACGTGTGTTGAATTCCAATAATTTGATCTCGATTCTCATCCGAATAAATCTCAATGTCATCACCCACCGAGTTAGCTTGGAACAAACCGATTACTGCTCTTGCTTCAATCCATTTTTCAGAAACCATTTTGTCAAGCATATTCAATGCGTCATGGTAAAGCTTTTTTGCTTCTGAACCAACAATTTCATCTTCCAAGATTCTTGGGAATTTCCCATGCAACTCCCATGTTTGAAAGAAAGGTGTCCAATCGATGAAAGGAACCAAATTTTCCAATGGAACATTTTTGAACTCTTTTACGCCAAGTAAACTCGGAGAGGTAATATCATTTTGGTCAAAGTCAATTTGAAATTTATTCGCCTGTGCCTCTTCCAAAGAAATTAATTGCCTTGCACCTCGATGTTTTTCATGGTGTTCACGTAGTTTTTGATATTCTAGTTTTAGGTCTTCAACAAATTGATCCTTCTTATAGCCAAGTAAACTCTCAACAACTGTAACAGAGCGAGAAGCGTCCAACACGTGAACGGTTTGTCCTTTGGTGTAATGTTTTTCAATTTTAACGGCTGTGTGAACTTTCGAGGTTGTAGCGCCACCAATCAAAAGAGGAATATTCAGATTAGCTCGTTCCATTTCTTTTGCTACATGCTCCATTTCGTCAAGTGAAGGGGTAATTAAACCACTGAGGCCAATGACATCAACGTTTTCCTTAATTGCAGTTTCAATGATTTTTTCAGCTGGAACCATTACGCCGATATCAATTACTTCGTAGTTATTACAACCTAAAACAACTCCAACTATATTCTTTCCAATGTCATGCACGTCGCCTTTAACTGTTGCCATCAATATTTTTCCTGCTGAAGATGATTTCCCGTCTTTTTCCGCCTCAATGTATGGAAGTAAATAGGCAACCGCTTTTTTCATTACGCGCGCAGATTTTACGACCTGTGGCAAGAACATTTTTCCGCTTCCAAATAAATCTCCAACGATGTTCATACCATCCATGAGAGGACCTTCGATTACTTCAATTGGTCGGGAATATAATTTGCGACACTCTTCAACGTCTTCATCAATAAATTCAACTAAACCTTTCACCAATGCGTGGCTCAAACGATTTTGAACGGTTGCATTTCTCCAAGATAAATCAACTTCCTTTTTCTTACCATCCCCTTTAACGGTTTCTGCAAGCTCCAAAAGTCGTTCAGTAGCATCAGGTCTACGATTTAGAAGTACATCCTCAACATGGGTCAACAATTCTGGTTCAATATCGGAATAAACCTCAAGCATCGTTGGGTTTACGATTCCCATGTCCATTCCATTTGAAATTGCATGATACAAAAATGCGGCATGCATGGCTTCACGAACTTTATTATTGCCTCGAAATGAAAAAGAAACATTTGAAACTCCTCCACTTACATGCGCTCCGGGTAAATTTTCACGAATCCATTTTGTGGCACGGAAAAAATCGAGCGCGTTATTATTATGCTCTTCCATTCCAGTCGCAACCGGGAAAATATTCGGATCAAAAATGATATCTTCTTTTGGGAAGTTTACCTTTTGAACGAGAATATCGTATGATCGTTTACAAATTTCAATTCTTCGTTCATACGAATCCGCCTGACCAAGCTCATCAAATGCCATCACAATTACGGCAGCACCATAACGTTTAATTGTTTTAGCCTGCTTGATGAAATTTTCCTCTCCCTCTTTCAATGAAATTGAGTTCACAACTCCCTTGCCTTGAATGCACTTCAAGCCTGCTTCAATTATTTCCCATTTTGAACTATCGATCATCACAGGAACGCGAGCGATATCCGGTTCTGATGCAATTAAATTCAAGAACTTGACCATCGCTTCTTTTCCGTCAATCATTCCTTCATCCATATTGACATCGATAATCTGAGCACCACCTTCTACTTGATCCCTAGCAACAGCCAATGCTGCTTCAAAATCACCTTCCTTGATCATGCGTAAAAAAGCTTTCGAACCTGTCACATTGGTTCGCTCGCCGACATTTACAAAATTGCTTTCTGGAGTTACTATTAGTGGCTCGAGGCCGGAAAGTTTTAACATCACGTTATAATTTATAATTGAAAATGAAAAATGTACAATGTTAGTTGTTCATGTTTTTCTTAGTTGATAAAATAATTTTTGTTAGCAAACGATGAATCTGAATAGCTTCTGAATGGAGGTTTTCAAAAACAGTTTGTTCAATGTAAGAAGAGTCTTTTAATAATTCTAACCAATACTTTGATTCATCACATTCTTTGATAGAAATCGATAATTTGTATACAAAATCAGCCTTACTATGTGCGTTGTTAGCCTCTCTTACATTCGCTCCTACTGAAGTAGCAGAGCGCAATAATTGTTTACTCAAAATGAATTCTTTTTGCTCTTGTAATTTTCTGCAAATCCCAATTGTTTGAAGTGCAAATTGATAACTCTTTGATTTTAAAATGTTGTCTTTCATTTATTAATTTTTCACTTTAATTTAAGAAAAATTGCTCTTCCATAAATTATTTTGTTGCAATAAATTCTGCATTTTACATTATCAATTTTAAATTTCAGATTCAACTCTCAACTTTCTCGGCTTATAATTCTTTGCAATCTCCGCAATCGCTCTTATATGATCTGGCGTTGTACCGCAACAACCACCAATGATGTTGATCAGTCCTTCGTCTAAAAATTCTTTGATTTGAGCAGCCATTAATTCAGGTGTTTCGTCGTATTTCCCGAATTCGTTAGGAAGTCCCGCGTTCGGATGGGCGCTCACTGCGAATGGAGATTTATCGTTCAAAATTTGCAAATACGGCCGCATCAAGTTTGCTCCGAGCGCACAATTTAATCCGATACTCAAAAGCGGCATATGCGAAAGGGAAATCAAAAATGCTTCTGTTGTTTGACCTGTAAGCGTCCTTCCACTTTGATCTGTAATAGTTCCAGAAACCATAATTGGCAATTTCTCACCTCGCTTTTCAAAAACTTCATCGATTGCAAATAAAGCAGCTTTGGCATTGAGTGTATCGAAAATTGTTTCCACTAATAATATATCAACTCCACCATCCATTAACGCTTCCACTTGTTCTGAATAAGCGTTTACCAATTCATCAAAGGAAATTGCACGATAGCCTGGGTCATTCACATCCGGTGAAATGGAAGCCGTACGATTTGTTGGACCAATTGAACCAGCAACAAAACGGGGTTTATCCGTAAATTCATCAGCAACTTCACGCGCAATTTTTGCAGAATCAAAGTTAATTCGATAAACCGCAGCCTCTAAGCCATAATCTGCTTGTGCGATCCAAGTTCCGGAAAACGTATTCGTTTCCACAATGTCCGCCCCAGCTTGAAAATATTGCCGATGGATGTCTTTTATAATTTCTGGACGAGTAATTGACAAAAGGTCATTATTTCCTTTTAGCGGTTTATCGTGATTTTCAAATGCACCATCTCGGAAATCAAATTCTTCCAATTTGTGCCGTTGAATCATCGTTCCCATTGCTCCATCAAGGATAAGGATTCTTTCGTTTAGAAGTTCTACAATGTTTGTCTTCATAGTTTTAATTATCTTAAAGAAAGAGAAACAGAGAACTGTCAACTTATCTCTTTTCGGCAAACCGAAATCGGATTTGGCACCTTTTCAAATTTAGCTAGGTTGCCAAGGTTTCAAAGGGCCAGTCCCTCCACCTTTCTTTATAAGTTTATTTTAATGAACGTGAAACAAAATTACAATTTAAATGGGACTTCTAGAAAGAATTTTCTTCAAAAGAACTTATTTTTGATTAATTATTTCAAAATGAATCAACTAATTAAAAGTTTTGGTTTTGCATTTCAAGGTATTTTTCACCTCATTAAGAATGAAAGAAATTTTAAAATTCAATTTGGTGTTTTCATTTTGGTTTTGATTTTATCTTGCCTTCTTGGAATATCCAAAATCGAATTCATAATTGTCCTCATATGCTCTATGATTGTGCTTTCTATGGAAGGAATTAATACCTCAATTGAAAGACTTTGCGATGAAAAAGATCCTAGTTTCAATCCTAAAATTAAAATTATTAAAGACGTAGCTGCGGGTGCCGTTTTGATTTCTTCCTTATTTTCGATTGTAATTGGCTTACTAATTTTCTTACCATACTTCTACAAGCTAGCTGCAAGCCTGTAACGTCTTCCCGCAATATGTTTAACTGCATTTTTCATTTCTAAATTAAACAAAATCACATTCATTTTAGAAGCACTGATACCAGTTCGTATGGATAGAACGTCCATATGAAGGTCGCTTTGATTAGAAAGAATTTCCAAGATCTGTTTTTCATTTTCATCATAATGTTCAAACAGCATTTTTTGTTCTGGTTTTGATCCCTCTAGATTCCAATTCATAAACTTCAAAAAATCTTTTCCATTTGTAATTAAATGAGCCTTCTCCTGTCGAATTAGCATATTGCAACCTTCCGAATAGGGCCGATTAATATCTCCGGGAAATGCGAAAACATCCCGATTATAGTCATTGGCTAATTCCGCTGTAATCATTGATCCACCTTTGGCTTTGCTTTCAATAACTATGGTTGCGTCTGAAATCCCCGCTACTATTCGATTTCGCATCGGAAAATTCTCACGGTCTGGCTTTGTTCCAATACCAAATTCTGTAAGCAAACCTCCTTGATCAAGCATTTTGAGTGCCGTATTTTTATGTTTAGAGGGATAAATTCGATCCAATCCGTGTCCCAAAACTCCGAACGTAGCAATATCATTTTCAAGACACAATCGGTGGGCAGTAATATCCACTCCATAGGCAAGTCCACTAACCACCGTAATGTTCATTCCGGAAAATGAACCAATCAATTCTTCAAGGATAATTTTTCCATAATCGGTTTGATTTCGCGTTCCAACGATGGAAACAATCTTTTCATGGTTCAAGTTAAAATTTCCCTTTGAAAACAAGATCATAGGTTGATCTGGACATTGCTTCAATCGCCTAGGGTAATCAGAATCCAAGAAAAAAAGAGATTTAATCGCTTGTTTTTGATTATATGAAAGTTGTTTTTCAGCCTCACGCATCGCTTCATCTCGATTTAAATTTTGAATGATTGTTTTTGCAATTCCAGTTCTCAAAAATAGTTCCTTGGGTTTTAATGAAAAAAACTCTTCGACAGACCCGATTTTCGAAATTAACTGAGCGCCTCGAGAGGGTCCAATTCCGTGAAGATTTGCAAATGCAATTTTGAATATTTCGTTGGATGTTTCCATTTTTTTTATAGTTTCGTTTCCTTAAGTTAAGGAATATTATTCGATCATTTTCATGTTAAAACTATTTTTTACAGCTTTTTTGTGCCTTCCATTACTACTTTTTTCACAAATCAAAGGAGTCATTTTAGATGAAAAAACACAAGAGCCAATTGCAGGGACAAAGGTTATTTTAAATTCCGGACAGAAAGTTCAGACAAATGCAAATGGTGAATTTATTGTAACCCCATTTAAGTATCCAGTGCAAATCAATTTTTCAATGATCGGCTATGTCGATGACTCATTGAAGGTTACGAGAGATACTACTTTCACTAAATACTTGTCAATAGAAACCATACAGATAAAAACGGTTGTAGTGACTGCCGGTCGTCGTTCCCAAGAAATAGAGGAAGTGCCTATTTCTATGGAGATCATTAAACCTGAATTAATCAATAACAAAGGGATCAGTAATCTCGAACAAGCTGTCGATCAAAGTCCAGGCGTGTACGCGATGGATGGTCAAGTAAGTATTCGCGGAGGAGGGGGTTACGCTTATGGCGCGGGAAGTCGCGTGATGCTTCTTTGGAACGGAGTTCCCATGTTATCCCCTGATATTGGAGATGCTAAATGGAATGCAATACCGATGGAACAGGCATCACAAATTGAGATATTAAAAGGTGCTTCATCGGTTCTTTATGGAAGTGGCGCATTGAACGGAATCATTTCATTGACTGAAAAAGAGCCAACGGTACAAGGGAAACTATCATTTAAAGTTCAGTCAGGAATATACGATAATCCGAGAAGAAGCTCGATGAAATGGTGGAATAAAAATCCTACGTTCCACCTTGTCGATATTTACGGTGGAAAGGCATTTAAAAAAGTAGGGGCAACAATCGGGGCAAATATGTATTTAGATTCAGGTTATCGCCAAGGTGAAAGTGAAAAACGTTTCAGAATAAATGGTTCATTTTACTACCGCCCAGAGAAATTGACGAAATTTAGAACAGGCTTGAGTTACAATTTTCAATACCAAGACGTAAATATGTTCATTCTTTGGAAAAACGATTCAAACTGCTATCAACCTATGGATGGAACGCTGAATAGACAAAAAGCCATTCGTTTTAACATTGATCCCTATTTTAAGTACATCGATAATAAAAACAATAAACATTATTTGAGAACAAGGTATTACTTGGTAACAACAGGCAATAATCAAAATTATAAGGATGCCTCTTTTGCTCAACTTTTCTACACGGATTATCAATTTCAAAAGAAATTATTCGCAGGTGTCAATTTAACAGCCGGAGCAATGGCAAATGTCGGTACTGTTAAAAGTTGGGTGTTTCAAGACCACATTTCTCAAAATTATGCTGCCTATGCACAGGTCGAATCAAAATTTAATAAACTGGATTTAACCGCTGGGATGAGATTGGAATACTACAAACTGGATACAATGCAAATCGATTCTCGTTATGAATACCTTGACTCCCTCTTTATTCCTGTTTACCCGGTGTTCAGAATGGGTGCACATTATGAATTAAACAAAGCCTCTCATCTCCGTGCGTCGATTGGTCAAGGCATTCGCTTTCCATCAATTGCTGAGCGATATGTATCAACTTCTGTAGGAGGGCTTGTTATTTTCAAAAATCCTAATCTTCAACCAGAAAAAGGTTGGTCAGGAGAAATCGGATTCAAACAAATCGTGAAAATTGGAAAAGAATGGAAAGGATATCTGGATGTTGCCGGTTTTATTAATGAATACAGCAATATGACAGAATTTACTTTCGGTGTATATAACCCATTAACAGGAAATAAACTAAATTGGTTGGGGGCAGGCGTCGCATCACCCGAAGACTCTGCAATTTGGAATTATTTAGTAGCACAGGGAGTGGGAATCGGACAATGTGTAGGATTTAGAGCCACGAACGCTGAACGAGCGCGGATTTCTGGAGTCGAATTTGCATTTAATAGTCAGGGCCACATAGGACCAATTGAGGTAACTTCTCTACTCGGATACACATACATGAATCCGATTAGTTTAAATACGGACCCGAAATACAAAGAAACTTTCTCGGATACGAGTATCAATATTTTAAAGTATCGTTTTCGACACATGGCAAAATCAGATATTCAACTTGGGTATAAGAATTTTGAACTTGGGTTTTCGACACGTTACAACAGTTTGATGGTTAATATTGATCAAATATTTGAAGGTGCAATTCTTACTGATACAGGTCCAAAAGAAATTTTACCAGGACTTAAAGAATATAGAGAGAAAAACAAAAAAGGCGCATTCGTAATTGATCTAAGAATAGCCTATTCAATCAAAAAACAATATCGATTTAATTTTATTGTCAATAACCTATTGAATGCAGAATACGCATCAAGACCTGGCGATATTCAACCTCCACGTAATTTCATTTTACAATTCCTATGCAATTTTTAATGAATAAATTAATATGTAAAGATTGTAAGTATTCAAAAAAATCTGCTAATATTGAATTCTAAACTATGCTCATGAAAGGAAAATTTATTCTCTCATACCTATTATTTATTCCTATCTATTTTCAGGCTCAAGTGACTGGTATTGTTGTCGATAGAGCCAATAATTCGCCTCTCATTGGAGCAAAATTGATTGCTTCAGATGGAACCAAAACCCTGTCTGATTATGATGGGAAATTTGAATTAGAATGCAAAAAGTTTCCGGTCACGATTATTATTAGTCTTCTACAATACGTTTCCGACACTATTAACGTTGACAAAGCCGGAGAAATTACCATAAAACTAGGTGAGCCTGAAAAAGACTTGGATATGG
Source organism: uncultured Lishizhenia sp. (assembly GCA_964534395.1). Classification (GTDB taxonomy): domain Bacteria; phylum Bacteroidota; class Bacteroidia; order Flavobacteriales_D; family Crocinitomicaceae; genus UBA952. Next base: position 47,078 of record CAZHOW010000013.1, on the reverse strand, counting down.
TTGTCGTTTCCGCGGGACGCAGAAAGCAAGCTATTGAGGAAGTTCCTGTTTCGATGGAAATCATTAAACCTCAGTTAATTGACAACAAGGGAATAACTGATTTGGAACAAGCCGTTGATCAAACACCAGGAGTTTTTACGATGGATGGTCAAGTGAGCATTCGTGGAGGATCAGGATTTGCTTATGGAGCCGGAAGTCGTGTTCTTTTACTTTGGAACGGAATGCCTTTGCTTTCAGGTTATGCAGGTGATACTCAGTGGAATGCGATACCAATGGAACAAGCATCGCAAATTGAGGTTATGAAAGGTGCCTCTTCGGTTTTATACGGAAGTGGTGCATTGAATGGAGTCATTGCATTGGCAGAAAAAGAACCTGGACTGAAGCCAGAAACCAAAGTGAAAGTCATGGGTGGATTTTATGATAACCCACCCAGAGCATCGTTAAAATGGTGGTCAAGAACTCCGATGTTTCAGCAAATTGAAGCGTATCGCGGCCAAATGTTTAAGAAAACGGGGTACACCATCTCAACCACTTTATTTCATAATGACGGATACCGTCAAGGTGAAACCGAATATCGTGGACGTGTGAGTGGAACGATTTATCTTTTACCTCAAAAAATCAATCGCTTGAAAGCTGGAATTGGTTATAACTTTCAAATGCAAAAAACAGGGAACTTTTTAATATGGCAAAGCGATTCTCTAGGCTACGTTCCGAGCGGTGGAGCGGATACGAGTAATGCAGAGTCTACCTTAACTTACAATTTGGGTCAACGCTTGTTCATTGATCCATATATCAAATACATCGACAAAAACAACAACAAGCACAGTTTAAAAACTCGCATGTATTATGCTTACAACGGGAATATTAATAACCCGAGTCAAAGTAATGGTGCTGTTATTTATTTTACTGATTATCAATTCCAAAAGAATTTTGGAACAGCCATAACGCTTACTTCAGGAATTTCAAACATTTACAATGTAGTGACCTCTGAACTTTTTGGTGATCACACCTCAAATAACCTAGCTGCATATGCACAGTATGAGCACCACATTGGTAAATTAGATATTAGTGCTGGTGTTCGATTGGAGCATTTTCAAATGGATGGACAACGCGGAGACTCTGATTTCATGATAAATAAAAAAGATTCTGTATCTCTTCCATTCTATCCTATTTTGCGAACAGGTTTTCATTATGAACTTGCCAAATACACGCATTTAAGAGCCTCTATCGGACAAGGAATTCGCTATCCTTCTGTTGCCGAGCGATTTACACAAACTTCTGTTGGTGCACTCAACATCTTTCCAAATCCATCACTAAGCCCAGAAATTGGCTGGGCTGCAGAACTTGGATTTAAACAAGGAGTTCGAATTGGAGATTGGAAAGGAATGTTTGATGTTGCTGGATTTATCAATAATTATTCAAATATGATCGAGTTCGCTTTTGGTCTATTTAACCCACAAACCGGCAACTACCTTAATACAGCGACCCAAGAAGGATTATCAGAATATTTAAATCTAATTAATCAAGGGTACACAATTAATAACTTAATTGGTTTTAGAGCAACAAATGCTGAAAAAGCAAGTATTACAGGTGTTGATATTTCTTTTAATAGTATGGGTAAAATTGGAGAAGTAGAATTGATTTCACTAATCGGATATACTTACATGAATCCAATTTCCTTGAATAATGACCCGAATTATACGGTATACAACTCTGACTCAACAACCAACATGCTCAAATACCGTTTTAATCATCTTGTCAAAGCCGACATTGAGGCAAATTGGCGGAAATTTAGTTTTGGGATATCGAATCGCTACAGCAGTTTTATGAGAAATATCGATAAAGTTTTCGAAGAGCCTATCGCAGGAAATACTTACATTCTTCCTGGTCTTAAGCAATATCGACAAAAATTCAACAAAGGGAACTTGGTTTTTGACGTTAGGATTGGTTACAAAATCAACGAAAACTTCCGATTAGGACTTATCGCAAACAATGTTTTCAACGCGGAATATTCAAGTAGACCAGGAGATATTCAGCCGCCAAGAAACTTTATGGCGCAACTTCAAATGAAATTTTAATGCGCGTTCTAGGGGTCATTCCGGCTCGATTTGGTTCTTCTCGATTTCCGGGAAAGCCATTGATTGACCTGAAGGGAAAAACAATGATTCAACGTGCTTATGAAGGCGCTAAAAAGTCAAAATTAATTTCAGAACTGATTGTCGCGACTGATGATCTGAGAATTCTCCAAGAAGTAGAACGATTCGGTGGTAAGGCAGAGATGACTTCAGAAGATCATCCATCAGGAACGGATCGTTGCGCAGAAGTTCTGAGTAGAAATAGTGATTTCGATTTGGTTATCAACATCCAAGGGGACGAACCTCTTGTAGAAGCTCGTCAACTGGATTCACTTATCGAAGTTTTTTCTGATTCCTCAGTGCAAATTGCAACATTGGCTACTGAAAATATTTCCCAGGAGGATCTTCACAACCCAAACCGCATCAAAGTAATTATTGACAATTCAAAAAACGCCATTTATTTCAGCCGTAGTGCCATTCCAAATTCTCAAAATTTTTCAGGGAATCCATTTGATGTTTTTCCTTTTCTTCGTCACATCGGACTTTATGCTTATCGAAGTGAGGTCTTAACACAGATAACAAAGTTGGAACCTACAGCGCTTGAAAAAATCGAATCACTAGAGCAATTGCGTTGGTTGTACAACGAGTTTAAAATTAGAGTTGTTAAAACGAACATTGAAACTCCAAACATTGATGTTCCTGCTGATGTTGATAAGGTCTTAGCCTGTTTGTAGCTACTTGCTTATTTCCCGAAAATTTTGTAATTTTGAATTTATGTTACCGATTGAGGAAATTCTTTGCGATTTATTATTGAATCACTCGTGTGTGATTATCCCAAAATTTGGTGGTTTCGTTGCAAAACAATCTTCAGCGAAAATTGATTTAGAACGCAATTTGGTAATTCCTCCATCTAAACATTTGTTGTTCAATAAACACCTAATTGCCAACGATGGGCTTTTGGTAAATGAAATAACAACAAAGAATAAGTTATCCTTTAAAGATTCCGAAAGCTGCGTTTCATCATTTGTAGATGAAATAAATCATCAGTTAAAAGCTTCAAAGCATTATGAACTTCCTAAAATAGGTGTTTTCCATTTGGATGCAGAAGGGAATATCAATTTTGAGCAAGACCGCTATTTCAACTTTTTACTGAATGCCTATGGCTTGACTTCAGTTCAATTTGTTTCAAAACAACAAGCGGAAAAGACCGAAGTTGAAATTGAAAAGGAGACTCCTGTAATTCCAATCTCAGCAGGAAAAAGGAATCTTTGGAAATACGCAGCAGCAGCTTGTGTTTTACCGTTAGCGTTTTATTCGATTTGGATTCCAACAAGAACGAATGTGCTAGAATCTGGGTTGATTTCTCACAAAGATTTTAATCCATTTTACAATCAGGAAACTGGCACATATAAGAAAAAACCGTTGGAGTTTTCAAAAGAAATACAGGCCAAATCATTTGATGAAAAAATAAGTCAACATCCTGATTCATATTTTGCTGATTTCAAAATAGATGACGAGCGTATTCTGAAGGTTAGAATGAATCATAAAATTAAATCCGTTCAGAATAGTATCGAAAATCTGGAACCAATTGTCACTGAAAATCCGAGTGAAATTCAAATTTCTAATAATTCGAAAAAATACGAATATGTTTTGGGTTGTTTCGCAAATCCATCCAACGCAACGAATTTTTACAACAAATTGAAAGCTTCAGGTTTGGATGTGTATAAATCTGCGGCAGGATCTTTGATTCGAATTACCATTGGTGCAACAAATGATTTGGACTCACTTCAAGAAGCAATTTCAAAAGCTAATAATTTGGGTTATCAAGGTTGGATTTTAAAAAACTAATTCATGCATTTTAACTTCATAAAAATCCTGTTTCTGATTTTAATCAGTTCAGAAGTTGCTTTTGCGCAAACAACAAATATTGAGGAAAGTAAGTACCAATTTACCAAAGTATACAACCAAGAGTCTTCTCCTGTTTTAAGCCAAGGGAGAACATCTACATGCTGGAGTTTTTCTTGTTTGAGTTTCTTAGAATCCGAATTGATGCGTATGGGGAAACCCTTCATTAATTTATCCGAAATGTATATCGTTCGGAAAGCCTATGAATTAAAGGCTGAAAAATATATCCGAATGGATGGAAAAATAAACTTTGGACAAGGTGGAGCTTTTCATGATATTCCGATGGTTGTAAAAAACTTTGGTATCGTGCCCTACGATATCTATAACGGAAATTATTCGAGTGAAAAAGGCTACAATCACGATGCGATGTTCACCGAATATGAAACCTTCATAAATAGTATTCTAGCGAAAATATCGAGCCCCATTGGCGTCGACTTGAGTTGGAAAAATGATTTTAGAGGATTGTTGGATAAAAACTTAGGGAAAGACGTTCAAGAATTTCAATGGGAAGGAAAAAAATATTCGCCAAAAAGCTTCGCGGAATCTTTGGGATTGAACATGGATAATTATGTTTCAATTACATCTTTCATGAATCACCCGATGTATCAAAAATGTCAATTGGAAATTCCAGACAATTGGGCTTGGGGTGAAAGCTACAATGTTTCGTTGGACGATTTGTTTTCAGTAACTGAGGAAGCATTAAAAAACGGATATACAGTTGCTTGGGGAGCAGATGTTTCGGAGAAAGGATTCAGTTTTAAAAATGGGATTGCCATCGTTCCGGAAAATTCAAGTCAAATTGAAGTTAAAGGAAAAGATAACAAGGGATTCAATGATGCGGGAGCCGATCGCTCTGGAAATCAATTTACAATTCCCGGAAAAGAATTAGAGATTACTGCTGAAATTCGTCAAATGGGGTATGACAATAAAACAACCACAGACGATCATGGAATGCATATCGTTGGACTCTTCAAAGATCAAAACGGAACCAAGTATTTTTTGGTTAAAAACTCGTGGGGAACCAACAATTATCCAAAAGGGTTTCTATATGTTTCTGAGCATTATTTCCGCTACAAAACAATCAATGTTTTCTTGCACAAGGATGCAATTGGAAGTGGTTTAAAATCAAAACTTAACATTAAATAATATGAAAATGAAAAGTGTTTATTTATTCTTGGGAATGTTCATTTTAATTCTTACTTCTTGTAAAAAGAAATGGGATAACGATCAATCTGCATTGGTAAACCTAAAAATCGAGAACGCATTTGATGAAATGACAAATATCTCAGACCAAGCAATTACGGGAACTATGGTCTATTATAAATCAGGTGAAATTATTACAACGAAACCAGGTGAAAAACCTGTTTTACCAAAAACACCATGTAACGTAATCATCACTTTAGACACCACCTCAAGCCCAAAGGTTTTGACAGTTGACTATGGTACAACCAATTGCGATTGTAACGACGGTAAAAGAAGAAGAGGTAAAATCATTACAACATTTACAGGTTCTTATTTGGCCCCTGGGACCGTGATTACGCATACAACTGACAATTACTACGTAAATGACATCAAAATTGATGGCTCAAAAACTGTTACAAATATGGGATTGAACAATAACGGACAGCCTTATTTCAATGTGGAAATTGATGGTCAAGCAACTTTGACAACAGGAACTTTAGTTGATTATGTTTCATCTCGAGTTCGAACTTGGTTTTCGGGATATGCTACACCTTTGAATAGGATGGATGATGTATATGATATTTCTGGGACAGCAAATGCTGTTTATTCAACTGGAGGCGGTTACTCGGCAAATACAACCTCGCCTATTCGTGTTCAAGTTGGTTGCTCTTTCCCGACACAAGGTATTCTTGAGATGACACCTGTAGGCAAACCTACTAGAAGCATTAATTATGGCGATGGTAACTGTGATGCACAATTTACAGTTACAGTTAATGGAAATACATATAATTTTAGTTGGTAAAAATAGAATCGTAAAAGCCAAAATTTCAGAATCCCACCGAAGTTCAGTGGGATTTTTTATTCATATTTCAGTACTTTTTTAATTTTACAAAAAAACGAAAATGAAAGTTGTTGGGGTTAATGGGTTTGGACGAATTGGGCGTTATTTCACAAGGTTGATTCTTGATGACAATCAAGTGAATATTGCGCTAATAAATGACCCAGCCGATACCAAAACGCTTATGCATTTGCTGAAATACGATAGCGTTCACAAGACTTTTCCATTAGCTTTCGAAATTAATGGAGATCATGTCGTTTTCGAAAATGGGAAACACATTTATTTCACTCATGAAAAAGAACCAAAATCAATTCCCTGGGAAAAGCATGATGTAGAAATCGTAATTGAATCAAGTGGTTTTTTTCTTACTCAAGAATTGGCGAAAGGACATTTAGAAGCAGGCGCGAAAAAAGTAATTATTTCAGCTCCCGCAGCAGATGAAAAAGTTCCAATTGTTACATTGGGAGTAACCAAAATGGATGTCATTCGTGAAAACGCAATTATTTCAAATGCATCATGCACAACGAATAACCTAGCTCCAATGTTGAAAGTGCTTTACGACTTGATGCCTTTTGAATCGTGCCATTTCTCAACAATTCATAGTTACACTTCCGATCAACGACTACATGATTCGCCTCATCGTGATTTGCGAAGGGCACGGGCAGCTGCAACTTCAATTGTTCCAACAACCACAGGAGCAACTAGAGCTATTTCAAGAGTATTCCCTGAGCTCGAAGGTAAAGTAACTGGAGGAAGTATTCGCGTTCCCGTCATAAACGGGTCATTAACAGAATTAACGCTATACTCTCCTATTCCTAAAACAACTGAAGAAATTAATCAGGCCTTCAAATTGGCATCAGAAACTAATTTAAAGGGAATTCTTGGTTATACGAAAGATCCTATCGTATCAATTGACATTATCGACTCACCATTAAGTTGTCTTTTTGATTCCGGATTAACCTCCGTACTAGGTAATTTAGTAAAAGTGGTAGGTTGGTACGACAACGAAGCCGGTTATTCGAATCGATTGAAAGATTTGGTAAAACTTCTTGATTGAGATTAATTCAAAATTGCCGCAATTCCAGGTAATTCCTTCCCTTCAAAATATTCTAGGAGTGCTCCCCCTCCTGTACTCACGTAGCTCACCTGATCTGCGAAACCAAACTTCTGAACCGCCGCAGCGCTATCTCCTCCACCAATTAAACTATAAGCTCCTTTTTTAGTCGCCTCTGCAACAGCTTCCGCAACGGACTTTGTTCCTTTGGAAAACGGAGCCATTTCAAAAACACCCATTGGACCATTCCATAAAATAGTTTTGCTGTTCAATAAAACGGATTTGAATGCTGAAATGGATTTTTCGCCGATATCAAGTCCCATCCAACCCGTAGGAATCGCATTACTTTCGCAGTTCTTTGTTTCTGCATCCTCTGCAAATTTATCTGCAATGATGGAATCCATTGGCAAGTGGATTTCGACGCCTTTAAGCTTGGCCTTTTCCAAAATTTCACGACATGTTTCCAAACGATCATCTTCACAAAGTGAATTTCCAATTTCTCCGCCATTTGCCTTGAAAAATGTGTAAGCCATTCCGCCACCAATGATAATGTGATCGGCAACATTCAGTAAATTTTCAACAATTAGAACTTTATCTGAAACCTTTGCTCCTCCAACGATTGCTGTAAATGGTCGTTCGGTTTTTTCCATCACTTTTTTTGCACTTTCAATTTCCGCCTTCATCAAGTAACCAACCATTTTGTCATTTGGGAAAAAACTTGCGATTTGCGTCGTACTTGCATGCGCACGATGAGCTGTTCCAAAAGCGTCATTAACATAACAATCTCCGAGTTTTGCCAATTTCTCCGCGAAAGCGATTTCGCCTTTTGTTTCCTCTTTGTAAAAACGAACATTTTCAAGCAACAAAACCTCACCTGATTTCAAATTTCCAGCTTTTTCAATAGCTTCATTTCCAATACAGTCATTTGCAAACTGAACTGAGCGATTCAAATTCTTCTCCAAACCTGACACAATATGTCGAAGTGAAAATTTGTCTTCTGGTCCTTCCTTCGGTCTTCCCAGGTGAGACATGATGATCAAACTACCACCCTGACTCAAAATGTGGTTCAACGTCGGCAATGACGCACGAATACGTTTATCGTCAGTGATTTCAAGCGTTTCTTTATTCAATGGAACGTTAAAATCTACACGTATTAATACTTTCTTACCATTAAAAGGATAGGAATCGAAATCTGCCATAATCAATGCTTTTTACAAAAGTAATTATTCAAGCTTATTTTTTGAATAAATCCCTCAACTAGAATTGAATTATCAAATAATTTATGCAGCTTTGTGCTAAATATCGTTTTATGAAGAAGTATCTTATTGGGTTATCCATTTTTTCAGTTTTATTGAGTTGTAAAGTTGGAAAACCGGATTCAGACGAACTATCGGTTGTGGAAATCGAGGACTCGATAGCTTATGATGATGTCTATGGAGATCAACCATATGATATTTCTGGTGATGAGGAGATGTTTTTGGAGGATGAAGTTCCAATGCGTGGAATATATAATCCATCAAGAACCCTACTCACAGACTTAATTCATACTAAATTGGAAGTCAATTTTAATTGGGAAAAGTCTCAACTGAACGGTAAAGCTACCATTACAGCAAAACAGCACTTTCACGCGTCTGATAGTTTGATTTTAGACGCGAAAGGAATGGACATTAAAAAAGTGGAAATGGGAGGAAAATCTGTTTCTTACAGTTATACTGATTCACTAAAACTTCGGATTAAACTAGATAAAAAATACAATCGCGATGAAAAATTTACGGTTTCAATAGAATATGTTGCGAAACCCGAGGAGCGTCAAACTTCTGGAAGTGCTGCGATTACATCGGATAAAGGACTTTACTTCATCAATCCGAAAAACGAGAAAAATGGCAACATGCCGCAAATTTGGACACAAGGTGAAACGGAAGCGAATTCAGTTTGGTTCCCAACGATTGATGCCCCAAATTCCAAATCCACTCAGGAAATGTATATTACTGTTCAGGATAAATATCTAACACTTTCAAATGGTAAATTGGTTTCATCTAAGAAAAATGCTGATGGCACACGAACAGATTGTTGGAAACAGGATTTACCTCACGCGCCGTATTTGTTTATGATGGCTGTTGGTGAATTCAAAGTGGTAAAGGATACGTACACTCGTCCTGATGGGTCAAAAATGGAGGTAAACTATTACGTTGAACCGGAATTCGAGCAAAATGCAAAGGCTATTTTCGGCGAAACACCAACAATGATTAAGTTTTTCTCTCAAAAACTAGGAGTAGAATATCCGTGGGACAAGTACAGTCAAATCGTTGTAAGAGACTATGTTTCGGGAGCGATGGAAAATACTGGCGCGGTCATTTTCGGAGAATACGTTTATAAAAATGATCGTGAATTACTTGACGGAAACGATCAGTCTACAATCGCTCACGAATTATTCCACCATTGGTTTGGCGATTTGGTAACGTGTGAATCTTGGGCTAATTTACCTTTGAACGAGTCATTTGCAAATTACTCTCAGTATTTGTGGGACGAATACCGCTATGGTCTTGAGGAAGCGGATTATCAAGCAGAACAAGAAGCAAATGGATATTATGAATCCGGAATGTATCAAGGGTACCATGATTTGATTTGGTATTCACACAACGACAAAGAAGAAATGTTTGATGGTCACTCTTACAACAAGGGTGGGCGAATTTTACATATGCTTCGCAATTACTTAGGTGATGAAGCTTTTTTTAAAGGATTAAATAATTATTTGGTTACAAATAAATTTAAGACCGCAGAAGTTCACAACTTGAGAATGGCATTTGAAGAAGTTTCTGGTGAGGACTTGAATTGGTTTTTCGACCAATGGTTTTTAGGAAAAGGGCATCCGATTATCCATACGACACAAACAGTTGATAAAGAAAATAACACCGTTACAATTGGCCTCAAACAACGTCAACAAACGGATGATTTTCCAGTTTATAAAATCCCGGTAAACGTTATGATTTGGGATGACAACGGTAAACGAATTGAAAAAATAACAATCGATTCAATTGTACAATCTTTTACATTCGCCTATACAGGTGAACTTAAGAATGTACTTCTCGATGCTGATCAAGTTTTACTTGGTAAATTTTATGAAGATAAGCCAGTAAGCCAATTCATTCATCAGTATTACAATTCTGGTCGATATCGTTCGAAACTGACTTCTTTAAAACGCGCAAGTAAGTCAAAGAGTGATGCATCAGAAAAAATGATTTTTGACGCAATGAATGATTCATTTTGGGATATTCGCGTGAATGCCATTTCACTTTTCGAACTTGTTAAAAATAAATTGACGGATCAAGGTCTTAATCGAATCAAGGATTTGGCTGTAAACGACTCTAAACCACAAGTTCGTGTTGCTGCGATCAATTATCTGAAAACGCTTTCGGCTTCAGAAGCAACGACACTTTTTAAGAAAATCATTGAGAACGATAAATCCTATTTGGTTATTTCTTCAGCGCTTCAAGCCTTAATGGAAGTAAATCCTGATGAAGCACTTTTTGTTTCCAGAAACCTAGAAAAAGACAATAATAAAAACATCAATCTTGTTCTTGCGGAAATATACGGGCAAAAAGGAGAAGCACAGGAAAATACTTTTTTCGAAAAGCAAATAAACGAAGGTAAATTGAAAGGCTATGATGAATTGAGAATGGTAATCGGATATGCGGTTTATATTCTGCGTATGGATATTGATTTGCAAGAAAAATCTCACGCTATTTTTGCCATGTTGAATGAAAAAGGAGGATCAAGCGTTAAGATGTATCTTTCCCGCATAATCGAATACAACATAAATACTTATGGTGAAAAAGTTAACCAACTCGATATGGAAATCGCTCAATTAGAAGAAGCGAAAGCCTTTGGTCAAGCTGATGACAAAAAACGCATCAAACAACGTTATGAGGATTTAATCAATAATCTTTCCACTTTGGTGAATACTGAAGAGTTGGGGTATTAAATACCCCTTGACAATTTAAGTCTTTAATACTATCGATATCAGCTATTTGCAAATAAAGAGTTTTTAATTTTACTAATTATACTCTGGAAATAATTTTGTAATTCCTTCCTCGCTTGCTTCACAGATACCTCTTTCTGTAATTAATGCCGTAACCAATCTTGCTGGAGTAACGTCGAAACCGTAATTCCTTGCTTGCGTTGTTTCAGGACAAATTAATACGCGATCTATTTCACCATCCGAGAAACGTTTTCCCTCGAAATAACGCACCTCATCTTGATCACGTTCTTCAATTGGAATTTCTTTGAGCCCGTTTCGAATTCCCATATCCAAAGTTGTTGAAGGAAGAGCCACATAAAAAGGAATATTGTTGTCATTGGCAGCGAGTGCTTTGAGATACGTTCCAATTTTGTTGGCCACATCGCCATTTCTTGTCGTTCGGTCTGTCCCTACTATTACCATATCCACCATTCCATGTTGCATGAGATGGCCTCCTGTATTGTCAACAATTAAACTGTGTTCAATTCCGTGGCGCGTCAACTCGTAAGCCGTTAAATTCGAACCTTGATTGCGTGGTCTTGTTTCATCAACCCAAACATGTACTTTTATCCCTTTCTGATGCGCTTGATAAATCGGTGAAGTGATTGTTCCCCATTCGATGCAACCCAACATTCCTGCGTTGCAGTGGGTCAAAATATTGACGACTTCTCCTTTTTTCTTTTTCGAAATCTCCTCAATTATTGGTAAACCATGAACTCCAATCATTCTGCACGTCTCAACGTCCTCTTCAACAATTCTTCCCGCTTCCTGCCATGCTGTCTGTAAAAAATCATTCGATTCGTCCAGAGATCTTTTCATTCTATCCAATGCCCAGAACAAATTGATGGCTGTTGGCCTTGAATTTCGTAGGGCAAGAAAGGCTTCATCCAAAAAGTTGCCATCCAATTGTTTTTCAATCATTTCCTTTATAGCCAAATAAACACCATAAGCTGCAGTAGCTCCAATCAAGGGAGCTCCACGAACGGTCATATTTTTTATAGCAACTTCAGCATCCTCATAGGTAGTGAGTTTAACATTCACGAGATTATGAGGCAGCTTCCGTTGATCAATTACTTCTACATAGTTGTCTTCAGTTGTCCAAATTGTTCTGAATTTATTTAACATTTAAAAAAGCTTAAAAACATTAGTAAATAAAAAAGACCGGTAAAACCGGCCTTTTTACCATAAAAAATAAGTTTTATTCTCCAGTTACTACAGTCGTGTAAGTGGTAGAGAAAATCCCGCCAGTAACTTTCCAGTCAACTGTTGCGATTTTTGTAATCCCTCCATTTTTTGCCGCTGTAATTGCTCCTAGGTCAGTTTGACCAAAAGTAATATTTAAAAAGATTTTTCTACTTGCCTCACCTCTTTTTTCACCCACTGGATGGTTCGTCACCATCAATGGACCAGAGATTGAACAAGACCCTAGAAATCCAGCTAAAACTAAACCGATTGCTAATTTTGTTATATTTTTCATTTTTTTCAATTTATTAAAATTATTCTCCAGCAACTATAAATTCTTTTTTTACAAAGAATACATAAGATGTGATTTTGTAATCTACTGCACCTATTTTCTCTATACCTCCATTTTCGGCTGCTTCAACGATTCCGAAATTCTTGTTTAACATTAATCCGTGAAAAATGGTTTTTCCGCTTGTTGGAGCCATTGCAGCAGAACTTTGACTAGCACCACTGAAAAAACAAATTGTTGAAGATGTTCCTACTTTTTCTCCTAGGTCATTATTCGTAACAATAAATGGTGTTGTTACTCCACAAGAGTTCATGGCAAATACAAAACCAAGAGCTGCTAATATATATGATATCTTTTTCATTTTCTTCTATTTATTATTCACCTGTTACGATTGTTTTTACAAATGGGATAATGAAATAAGTAGTTCTCACTTCAACTGTTCCTATTCTAGTAATTTCTCCATTCTGACAAGCTTTTTCCAAGCTTATGTCTTTCTCCACGCCAAAAAGCGCCAATTTTGCAACTCCTTTTTTTGTTCCGACAGGATTGTCAGTCACCATGTAGGTGCTTGTTACACATGAAGTGAAAAACAAGGAACAACCTGCAAATGCTAAAAATTTCAATTTCTTCATAATTTTAATTGTTTTGTTAAAAATAGTAAAAAAACTTAGAACTATATTAAAAACAAAAAATCCCGATTCAAAAAACCGGGATTTGTAGTTATTGAGAAAATTAATTAAAGTCCAAAGGCGGCTTTAACTTTATCTACGTAATCTAATTTTTCCCACGTAAACAATTCAACTTCTAGGGATTTCTTTGTTCCGTCAGGCGCTGTAAATGATTTGGTAACAACTTCATTTTTACGGCCCATGTGACCATAGGCAGCGGTTTCAGAATAAATTGGGTTGCGTAATTTTAATCGTTGTTCAATTGCATAAGGGCGCATATCGAAAATAGCTTCTACTTTTCGTGCAATTTCTCCATCTGTCATGTTTACCTTAGCCGTTCCCGATGTATTAACGAACAAACCACATGGTTTTGCTACACCAATTGCATAAGAAACTTGAACTAAAACTTCATCACACAATCCTGCCGCAACTAAGTTTTTCGCAATGTGACGAGTCGCGTATGCAGCCGAACGGTCAACTTTTGATGGGTCTTTACCTGAGAAAGCACCTCCACCGTGAGCTCCCTTTCCACCATATGTATCAACAATGATTTTACGACCTGTCAAACCAGTATCTCCGTGTGGCCCTCCAATTACGAATTTTCCTGTTGGGTTAATATGGTAAGTAATGTTATCATTGAATAACGCTTGCAATTCCGGCTTCAACTTTGCTTTCACTCGAGGAATAACGATTTCGATGATATCTTTTTTAATTTTAGCCAGCATGTTCGCTTCTAAATTGAAATCATCATGCTGCGTTGATACAACAATCGTATCAATTCGTTGTGGAACGTTATCATCAGAATATTCAATTGTCACCTGAGACTTAGCATCTGGGCGCAAATAAGGAATCAAACTAGCCTCATTGTTACGAATATGAGAAAGCTCTTGTAAAATCTTGTGAGCCAAATCCAAGGCCAAAGGCATGTAGTTTTCGGTTTCTATGGTTGCATAACCGAACATCATCCCTTGATCCCCTGCACCTTGCGCATTTGCTTTTGATTCAAAATCATTATTTGCAACTGCACGATCTACACCTTGGTTAATGTCCTCAGACTGATCATGTAAAGCTGAAATAATACCGCAAGAATTGGCATCAAACATATATTCAGACTTCGTGTATCCGATTTTTTTAATTGTCTCACGAGCAATTGATTGAACATCCAAATAAGTAGTAGTTTTTATCTCTCCCGCCAACACAACTAATCCGGTGGTTACCAATGTTTCACAAGCTACTTTTGATTCAGGATCAAAGGCCATGAAATTATCAATTAATGCATCTGAAATTTGATCAGAAACTTTGTCAGGATGTCCTTCAGAAACTGATTCAGAAGTAAATAAATAAGCCATTTTTAAGATTTTAGATTTGCAAAGTTACTAAGAAGATTTATAATTTTACACTAATTGGTGTTTGAAAATCAATTAATTCAAACTGTTTCGCAAACCCTCTTTAATAATGCATTCGGTCGATATCTATCTTCACCGTAAAAAGTGAATAAATCTTCTAGTTGAGCAAGCACTTTTTTCGACCCGATTTCTTTTGACCAGGCAATTAAACCTTTTGGATAGTTTACTCCTTTTGTCATCGCCAAATCAACATCCTCCTCACTTGCCACCTGCATAAATACGGCATCATATGCTTCGTTAATCAACATGGCTAAAATGCGATTGAAGATTTGTTCACCTAATTCTTCGTTTTCCGTTGGATTTGGAAGAGATGCTCCTTCCGAATAATCATAATAACCTCTTCCCGTTTTTCTTCCATAATATCCAGCTTCTTTGTGTCGTTTTTGTGTAAATGACGGTTTAAAGCGGGGATCATAATAAAATGCCTGGAAAACTGATTCCGTCACCGCATAATTAACATCATTTCCGATGTAATCCATCAAGGTAAATGGGCCCATTTTAAAACCGCCGAAATGTGTCATTGCCCAATCGATTGTTGCGAAATCAGCGATTCCCTCTTCGTATATACGCAGTGCCTCACCGTAAAAAGGTCGTGCTACCCGATTTACTATAAATCCGGGTGTATCCTTACAAACTACTACGGTTTTCCCCCAACTTTTAATTAATTCAACGGCTGAATTGAGCGTTTTAGAACTCGTTTGAACTGCTGGAATGATTTCTACCAAAGGCATCAAAGGTGCAGGATTAAAAAAATGAATTCCAATGACACGTTTTGCGTTTTTTAAAACTGATCCAATTGAAGCGATTGACAAGGAAGACGTATTACTCGCCAAAATGCAATTTTCGGAAACCACCTTTTCGAGCGATTCGAAAACATTATGTTTAACTGCCAAATCCTCAACAATTGCCTCAATGATCAAACCGCAAGATGCAAAATCATTAATGTCTGATGAATATTGAATACTATTTTCGATTTCGTTTTTTTGAGCGTCCGTAATTTTTCCTTTCTCAATCAATTTTAATAAGGTCTTTACTAAATTGGATTTCGCTTTATCAAGTTGATCTTTATTTAAATCTATTAATACAACAGGGTGTCCACTTTGCGCTGCTACTTGTGCAATCCCGGCTCCCATGGTTCCGGCTCCTAATACTCCTATGGTTTGTTTCATGATGTTTTTGATGTTTTGACTTGATGATGTGGGGATATGACTTTAAGATGTTAAGACTTTAGGATTTTATGAGGGGACTATTAGGCGACAAATGACTCGATGACAAAAGACATGGTGACAAATGAGATTTCATTATAAATTTTACATTATCAACTTTTAACTCTTAACTTTCAAATGCTAACTTCAATCTTTCAACTCTTAACTCTTAATTTTCCACTCCTAACTCAGCTTATCTTCCTTTAAAAATCGGCGCTCTTTTCTGTAAAAACGCATTAACTCCCTCGGCAAAATCATCAGTCTCACCAGCCTCTGTTTGTAAACGCTCTTCGACGTCCAATTGATCTTCTAGCGAATTGAATAAACCTAAATTTACTGCTTTTTTAGTCAAGCCTAAACCTCTTGTAGGCATGGTAGCCAAATTAGTTGCAAACGTTGCGATTTCATCTTCAAAAAACTCATCTTCAACAACTTTGTAAATCATATTGAGTCTTTCAGCTTCTTCCGCAGAAACTTTGTCGCCCGTCATCATAAGAGCCAATGCTTTTTGCATTCCAATTAAGCGAGGTAAAAAAAACGTTCCCCCAGAGTCAGATATTAACCCAATTTTTGAAAACGCCTGAATAAACGAAGCTGATCTCTTTGCGATTGCAATATCACAGGATAAAGCTATGTTCGCACCTGCACCAGCGGCAACACCATTCACAGCTGCGATAACCGGTTTTTCCAATTCCCTGATTTTTAAAATAATTGGATTGTAATGATCTCGAACAATGGATTTCAATTCTGGACCTTCAGGATCGGTTGCTTCCGCTAGATCTTGTCCAGCGCAAAACGCTTTTCCTTCACCTTTTATTACAACAACGCGAACCGTTTCATCGATTGCACAGGCATCCAAAGCTTCTTGTAACTGAATCGCCATCGTTTGATTGAATGAATTGAAAACGGCAGGTCTATTCAGCGTCAACGTGCAAACACCATTCTCACTATTACGTAGTATTTCCATAATTCAAATTTGTCTTACAAAAATAGAAGAATTGAATAAATTGGAATCGAGAACTTTAAAAGTCATACCCCACATCCCAAAGGTAAAGTCCATGAGCGGGAACAGAAAGTGATGCTTCTTGTCGATCTTTGGCTTCCAAAATGGTAATTACGTCCTCACTTGTTAATTTCCCCATTCCTACGTCAATCAGCGTTCCTACGATTGCACGAACCATGTTTCGCAAAAAACGATTGGCGCTGATTTCGAAATAAGTTTCTTGTTTAGAAACGATCCATTCCGCAGCATAAACCTCACAAATATTTGTTTTTACATCTGTATGCAGTTTAGAAAAGGAACCAAAATCTTTTTTACCAAGCAGCAATTTTGCGGCGGCATTCATAGCGTCGAAATTCAATTCTTGCGGAAAATATAAACTCAGCCTTTCTTTAAACGGATCTTTTTGCTGATGAATAAAATAACGATACGTTCTGTTTTTGGCATCAAAACGCGCATGCATTTCTTCATTTACTTTGATAATATTGAATACCGCAATGTCTTTCGGATACATTCGATTTAGCTTGAAAACTAAATGTTCCGCATCAGCAATTTCGGGTAAATCGACATGAAAAAAGTATTTTTTAGCATGAACTCCGGCATCCGTTCTTCCACAACCAACAATTGAAATTTCTTTCCCTGAATGCAATTTTGAAAAAGTAACCTCAATGACTTCCTGAACGCTTATTGCATTTGGTTGACGCTGCCATCCGTGAAACGAACTACCGTTATATGCTATTTCGAAAAAGTAACGTTGCATGCTCTTCCGCGAAGTTAAGTATATAGTTGTTTTGAATTGCGAATTACTAATTAGCAACTCGCAATTATCCATTCTTCGTTACTCCAAATATAGAACCATTCCACTTTGGTAATCTACACTATAATCAAAACCAAAAGTTTGACTACCATTTACGCCATTTTGAAAAGTCCAAGTGATGATTCCCGTATTCTCGTCCAGTTTTCCTGAAAGTAAATCCCCGCGTTTGACTTTGATGTCCTCCGTATTGGAAATCGGGAATTGATCTTTAATCACTATTGGAATCATTGCACCACCATTATTTTTGATTTTAATTTCCCAACTTATATCAAATTTTTCGCGCGAACCGATGGTTTTTGAACGAGATTTTTCTTTCACTCGTGTTCGTTCCATGCTGATTTTATTGTCTTTTCCAAATGAAAACGACAAGGTATCTTTCGTAGAATTCACATCCAAATATGATTTACCCATAAATGTCCCGTCAAAATAAATATTTGATTCCCCGCTCATTAGATTCAGTTTTTCCCACCCAGTTACTTGTGCCGCCAAATAAACGCTTGGGTCAATTTTAGGAACAGCATGGTATTCATACGAAGCATTCAAGTCATACGACGAAATACTCACCCGATGATCCATTCCATCCGTTGGAATCGACATTTTTGATTGAATGACGTATTCAACTCGCAAATCTTTTTTCTGAACCTTGGTCTGAACGTTTGAAGCCCATTTTTCTTTTTCATTGGAAATCGTAGAATCAAATAACATTTTCCCTTTTTTTCCTGAACGGGCACCTCTCATTTGAATTTCGGTAGCTTCAAAGCCGTCATAATCCAAAGTCGTCGATGAAGTATTTAACTCCGATGAAGTCATTCTTGCCGGCATTCTCTTGATATCTTCTCTACTGAATGAAACAATACCTCCAGTAACATCGCCATAATTGGCGGGAACTCCATTTGTAACGACTACCTCATCCAATTCCACTGAATTTGGTTTTAAGAAGAATTTCAAATAAGGCGAATTGATTTGCTGTTGCGCTTCTTCATAACCAACAAAGGAAGCTTTCACCCACGTTTCTCCTCTAGGAACAGTTAGCGTAAATTTCCCCTCGAAATCAGTTACCGCATTGATGTTCGGATTATTGAAGAAAGTAACTTTAGCGAATGGCAGCGGTTCTCCATTTGAAGCATCGATTACTTCTCCGCGTAGTTTCTCACCGTCAAAACTTACTGTTGGAATTGAACGCGAAGTTTGCTGTGTCTGTTGTGGATAATTGTCGTAATACAAATACCATGGATTCAAAGTCGGTTCTTGGGCATTTTGATACGGGTCGTTGGTAGACAACACCATGTCCACATTTTTCCATTCGATGCCCGTATTTTGACTCACATTCGCCTTTGCCTCTAACTTCACCGATTTTCCGATGCCTTCGCTTCGCATGTCATAATAAGGTTTCCACGTTGCGCGAGGAGAAATGTAATTGAATTCAAAATTGGCATTGGTTGCTTTTTCAACATCCACTTCCACAACGATTTCGGAATAGTTTATTACTGGCTTACTTCGTTGACTAATAATTTCTTGCTCCAACTGGTTCATTCGCTTTTGCAAGTCTTCCAATTCGTTATAAATTGCCGTTTGACGCGTGGTTATTTCCGTCAATTTTTGATGCATGAATGTATACGCTTCTTTGAGTTCAATCATTTTTAGGCCTTGCACTGCACCTTTTAAATCACGATTTTTCATTAACAGTCGACGATCGAGTTCCAAAACGGTATATTCATCGCGTAATTGTTGATCTTTCACTTTTAATTCATTTCGTTTAACGTTGAGTTTTTTAACTTCCTCACTACTGATTTTCTGGTCTTCGTAGTTTTTTCGGGTACGAACGGAAAGAATGGTCAAATTACCTTCGGCTTTTACCTGAACCGTATTTGGATCTATGAAATCAGTCAATTTTTGAAAAATTACTTCCTGTTTTCCGGGTAATAATTCAACTTTGTTTTCATGCTGAATCTGCGCTCCAGTAAAAAATACAGTTACCTTTTTAATTGGAGCGAAGGCATTCACTTCCTTTTGGGCCGATAAGTTAAATGAGCCGAAGAGAATAAGAATAAATATGATTTTTGTTTTCATGATTTCAGTTTTCAAAAATTATTCAATGTATAAAGTCATTCCGTTTTGGTAATCTACGCTGTAATCAAAAGTCATGGTTTTTATCCCTGAAATTCCTTGTAAGAAAGACCACGTTATGATTTTGGTTTTATCGTCAATTTTCGCTCCTTCAACATCGCTGTGCTTGACTTTAATTTCGGCATTATTTGAAATTGGGAATTGATCTTTGATGATAAGTGGAATAGTTGCTCCACCATTGTTTTTTAATTTTATTTCCCAAGTCACTTCAAAATGCTGACGCGACCCAATTGTTTTAGATTTTGATTTCTCTTTCACGCGAGTTCGTTCCATGCTGATTTTATTGTCTTTCCCGAATGAAAATGACAAGGTGTCTTTCGTTGAATTAACATCCAAATAGGATTTACCCATGAATGTTCCGTCAAAATAAATGTTGGATTCACCGCTCATGAGGTTTAGTTTTTCCCAACCGGTCACTTGTGCCGCTAAATAAACACTTGGATCCAATTTTGGAACAGCGTGGTATTCGTAAGAGGCATTTAAATCAAAACTTGCGATGTTTACGCGGTGATCCATTCCATCTGTTGGGATTGACATTTTGGATAAAATCGTGTATTCCACGCGCATGTCTTTTTTCATTGCGACTGATATTGGTTTGTTTTCAAAACCACCGTTTGCAGATTGATTGTAGTTCCATCCGGCTGTTCTAGATTCCTCTTGTTTTAAGAAGCCGAAAGATCTACTTTTTCGTTTGTTACGAACCTGAACTTGTTCCAAATTCTTTTTATCTACCTTAAATGTCCCGGAAGCGACAGTAGACGCATTTTTATCGTACTCATAATCTGCACCAAAAGTGACAACATCTTCGGATACGGAGACTTCCTCCATTACAACACCGTTCGGAGTCAAGAAGAATTTCAAATAAGGAGATAAAATTTGTTGTTGGGCTTCACCATAACCTACAAAAGAAGCTTTCAACCAAGTTTCACCTTTCGGAACGGTAATTTCAAATTTCCCGTCGAAATTGGTCACTACGTTGATGTTTGGATTATTGTAGAAAGCCACTTTCGCAAATGATAGTGGTTCACCAGTAGATGCATCAATCACTTCTCCGCTTATTTTCTCTCCTGAATAATCCACTGCGGGAATCTGTCGCGAAGTTTGCTGCTTTTGTTGCGGATAATTATTGTAATACAAATACCACGGGTTCAATGTTGGTTCTTGCGCATTTTGATACGGGTCGTTAGTAGAAAGAACCATGTCTATATTTTTCCATTCGATGCCTGTATTTTGACTCACATTCGCTTTTGCTTCTAATTTTACAGGCTTTCCGATGCCATCACTTCGCATATCGTAATAAGGTTTCCAAGTTGCACGAGGAGAAATGTAATTGATGGTAAATTCAGCATTCGTAGTTTTTTCAACATCTATTTCTACAACTACTTCGGAATAATTGATTACTGGCTTACTTCGTTGACTAATAATTTCCTGTTCCAACTGATTCATTTGTTTTTGAATGCTTTCAAGTTCATCGTAAATCGCAGTTTCACGGGCGGTAATTTCCGCAATTTTCTGATGCATAAAAGCATAAGCATCTTTCAATTCAGTCATTTTAACTCCTTGCTCATTGCCTTTCAAATCGCGGTTGCGCATTAATAGATTTTTGTCCAATTCCAAGATCGTGTATTCGTCTCGCAATTGTTGGTCTTTTAAATCCAATTCCTTTCTTTTTGCGTTCAGTTTTTTAATTTCATCGTTACTGATTTTTTCATCCTCGTAGTTTTTTCGAGTACGAACAGAAAGAATAGTCATGTCGCCTTGCGCCTTTACTTGGACCGTATTCGGATCGACGAAATCTGTGAGTTTTTGAAATACGACTTCTTGTTTTCCTGATTGTAAAGAAACTTTGTGTTCATGTTCAATTTGTGCTCCGGTAAAAAATACAGTTACTTTTTTAATAGGTGCCATCACGTTAACTTCCTTTTGGGAAAAGGAGATTCCGGCTGTAATCGAGCAAAACAGCAAAAAGGATATTTTTTTCATAATTTTTAGATTAAAAGACAAATTAAAGATGCGTTTACACCTAATTTTCCATAAAGTTCATTCTTTGATTAGTATTGTGAACTTAATAATTGCGAACAACAAGCTACTAATTCGCAACTTGCAATTTCTCATTAATTCGTTACCTTAATTATTTCAGAAATGGAAAATCAAGTCCGTTCAAGTCAACTTCGAAAATATTATAGTTAAATACACCATCATTTTCGCTTATTCCAGCCATTACGGCCTTATTTAATTCTGGATAATATTGGAAATGCGTGTCATCATTAACAGTATTTAAAGCGGCTCCTAAATTGACAGGAGTGCCCCATTTACCACCTTCATTTTCGGAATAATAAATATCATAGCCGCCCATACCCGGAAGCGCGTCTGAACTGAAAAATAAAAACCTACCATCGCCCGTAACAAAAGGGGTTGTTTCGCGTCCAGTTGTATTGATGACATCAGGCAAAAGTTTGATTTCTTCAGAAAAAATTCCATTCTTTTTTTCAACGAAATAGATGTCGGTCATTTTTTTTGTAGCATTTTTATCTGAAATGAAATAAAGCGTCTGAACAAAATTATCTTCATCGATAAATATGGAATCTGTAATGCATGCAGCCCCTTCAAAAAATGTAGTGTTGATCGCTTTACTTTTTATAATTTCCATTCCTGCAAAAACTCCAGGTTCATCAGCTGTCATTTCGAATAAATCTGAACTTTCGGTCGTTTTTTCTTTCGACAGAGATGTGTTCAATGTTCCCAATGCATAAAGCCCATTTCGAGAGATATAATTCAACGCATCAAATCCTTCTGTATTGATTCCCTCCATCAATTCAGGAACTAATACATATTCTCCAGTTATCGAATCCTTCTCGGTGTAGTAAATGTCTTCAAAGAAAATTTGGTCGTCGGGGTTCAAGTTACCACCTGTTGTTTCCGGCTGACGTGCAGTATAAAAGAGCTTTCTTCCATTATCAATAAAAATGGGGCCATATTCATCATATTTTGTATTAATCGAAAGTGGCTTTCTCAGGTTCTTCACTCCATTTTTAGTTTCATTTAATGCAAATTCGCATTGAGAAATAAATGATGGAATTTCAAACTCTTTCGCTTCGCGTTCTCCGAGCATCTCTTTCGATTTTTTATAAAAGGTCAAAGCCTGATCGATTATATTTAGGTTATGATAAACCTTTGCGGCAAGAAAATACACTTCTCCATCTGCTTTACTCGAAGATTTAGAAATAGCCTCATCGATATGTTGCTTTGCATCTGAAAAATTGTTTAGGTCATATTCTGTTGTTGCCAATGAGAAATATGCTTTCCACGAATTCGGATCTGCTGATAATGCTTGTTTGTAGAGCATAAAGGCGTCATAGGTCCGTCCCAAATTGTATTTTTCAGAGCCTTTACTTAGGTAACTTGAACATTTTAATTTATTAAAGAAAGATGTTTTTTTGGTTTGAGAAAATGAAGTATTCTGAAATAAAGTAATTGTAACCGTAACGGCTAGCAGGATTCGTTTCATAGTTTGCAAATAAAATTTTAACAAATTAACAAAAAGGAAAGTTACTATGGAAAATTCTTTTTAGTGAAGTTCAAAGAATAACTTGTTAAAAACTTACAATTAATTATCTGAAATCTGCATATTCGAAAAATGGCGATCTTTTGCGTCGAACATGGGACTTTGAATTGATATCACTCTGAGTGGATTTTTACCCTTAACTGAAACACTGTGAACGGTTTTTTTTGGAATGCTAACTTGCATACCTTGCCTTAACTTTATTTTTTGCTCACCTAATGTCATTACACCTTTCCCCGATAAAATGACAATACACTCCGAATGTTCTTTGTGATAATGCGGTAAAACACTTTTTTTAATGGCTATGAAAAACGTTGATTGCAACGAATCCTCCGCTATCTTTTCCGAGTAACTATTTTCAAATTCGGGTAAATCTTTCTTTTTCCAATTTACCTGACATTGAAGAAAAAAAGGAAAGAATATTAACAGTAAAAATCTAATCAAGACGAGCGTTTATTGATTTTAACTTCAAATAGTTTTGGCCAATATTTCCCCGTTAAATAGGTTTTCTTATTTGATTTGTTCCATGCGATTCCATTTAACACTTCGCCGTTTCCTTTTCCTTGTTTTACGACTTCTGAGGCATCTATATACGCTAAAACCTTTCCTGTTTCTGGATCAATAACCGCAATGTTGGTACTCGTCCAAATATTAGCGTAAATTTTACCATCAACATATTCCAATTCATTTAAGTAATTCAATGGACCTTGATCGGTATATACTTCAATTGTCTTAACAATTTCAAAAGTTTTTGGATCGCGAAAATAAATTCGCTCGGAGCCATCAGACATGATCAAGTTTTTATCATCATGACAAAGCCCCCAACCTTCACCTGTATATTTTAGTTCTCTCAAAACGGACAAGGTATTTTTATCGTAAACAAAACACTTTCCGTTTTTCCAAGTTAATTGAAAAAGTTCATCACCGAAAATTGAAATCCCTTCACCAAAATAAGATGATTCCAAAGCTGATTTTCGCTTCATTTCACCTGTATTTAAATCAACTTCAGCGACCAACGTTTGACCACTTTGACTAGGGTCGCCCGTTCCTTCATATAAATTATTCCCATCGAACTCGAGTCCTTGTGTGAAACTGCTCTCCAAGTGTGGATATTCTTTAACGATTTGTACCGACCAATTATCAGGTATGATATCTGACAGAACCCTCAATACCCGTTGTTCTGTATGGATCATTCCATTTGTCATGGTTCCATTTAGAACAATTGCATATGCTCCCACATTCAAATCGGATGTTTTAAATTCATATGACAATTTACCAGAAGGTGTAGTCCAAGATTTTATTTTTTCTCCATTAATTTCAAGTGAAAGCTCGTTTAAATCATCAATAACTTCAAAATTGAATTGAACGGATTGTCCAAGCTTAACTGCAACATTATCTTGTAAATCAAACGTGAAAGCACTTTCAGAGTTATCGTTATTTCCCCGAATAGCCGGAACTACCAATGCTGCGACAAATCCAAGAATTAGCAGAATGATGAAAATCTTTTTCATTTGAATCCAGCTAAAATTTGTTGAACCTCAGCTCCGTCGATTCGCTCATGTGTTTCTGCGTAAATAACTTCATTCTTCGAAAGCAAGATTGCCTGAGGAGATTGATGAATGATGTTTAAACGATTTGCAATTTCTTTTGAAATAATTCTATAATTCAAGAGGTCAAGCAAGTAAAAATCTGCGGCACCTGAATCAAGTACTCTGGAGCTTTCAAAAGCCTGTAATGCCATCTTGGAGATGATGCATCGTGTGCTATGTTTGAAAAACAACTGAGGTTTTGTCTCACTGAGATTGATTGCCTCTTCAAGTTGTCCTTGCGATGTTAAGTGAATCCAAGCAGCCATTACATTCCTGATTTAAATTGTTTTAGAAAGCGGATGTCGTTTTCGGAGTAGAGCCTTAAATCCGTTACTCTGTATTTCAATTGCGCGATACGTTCAATTCCCATTCCAAAAGCAAAGCCTGTATAGACAGATGAGTCAATTCCGCAGGCGTCTAGGACATTTGGATCCACCATACCACAACCAAGGATTTCTAGCCATCCTGAATATTTACAAACGTTACAGCCCTTGCTGTTGCAAAGTGTGCATGAAACATCTACCTCAGCACTTGGTTCGGTAAAAGGAAAATAGGAAGGTCTTAATCGAATTTGAGCTTTTTCACCAAACATTTCCTGAGCAAAGTATAAAAGCGTTTGTTTTAAATCGGCGAAAGAAACTCCTTTGTCGATATACAAGCCTTCTACTTGGTGAAAAAAACAATGGGCTCTTGCCGAAATTGCTTCGTTACGATAAACCCTTCCCGGTGAAATTGTTCGAATCGGGGGTTTTGAGTTCTCCATTACACGCACTTGAACCGAGCTTGTATGCGTTCTAAGTGCAATTTCATTTTCTCCTTTTTCAATGAAAAACGTGTCTTGCATATCACGAGCCGGATGCTCAGGTGGAAAATTCAAAGCAGAAAAATTATGCCAATCATCTTCAATTTCAGGGCCTTCTGAAACTTCGTAACCTATCTTTGAAAAAATGGAAATTATTTCCCGCTTTACCAGTGAAAGTGGATGATGGCTTCCGATTTCTTGATCTTCTCCCGGGCGAGTCAAATCCAATTTATTCCCCTCTGATTTAGAAGAGGACATAACTTTTTTAGCCTCTTCGAATTTAGTCTCCGCGTCTGAACGAAGTTGATTCAACAATTGACCGATTTCTTTTTTCTGTTCGTTTGGAACATTTTTCAACTCTGAAAATAATTCTTTTGTCAAACCTTTTGAACCTAAATATTTGATTCGAAAATGCTCTAACTGCTCAATTGAATTAATTTCAAACTGATCTATTTCAAATCTTATTTCGCTTATTTTCGACTTCATTCAACAAGGTTGTAACTTTTTTATTTCAAAATTTGTTTAAACGTTGTATTCATTTCGAACACAATGCAAATTTACAAGAAAAAATCTCGAATTTATTTAGTTGAACTTTTTATGTTCATAATAATTGGTATGGCTTTTTCTTTCGGACTTGCAGGTTGTTATAAGAAAAAAGATACCACATTGCGAGTTGTGGTGAAAGACGTTTCAGGATCGATTGTTAAAGATGCAAATGTTGATATTTTTGTAGAACCTACAGATACTTCAAATCAAAATCCTGTTTCTTTGAATTACTCGAATTTGACGGATGAAAATGGCACTGCTGTATTCAATCTCAACGCACATTACGAATCCGGTCAAACAGGGGTGGCTATTTTGAAAGTGAAAGCTTCCTACAACAATAAAACAGGAGAATCAGTTACTCAGATAGTTGAAGAGACTGATAATGAATGTAATGTACAAATAGAGTAACATTAAAAATAACTCTTCGTATGTGTATTTTGGAATAAAGATGTAAATTTGGAAATATTTAGATTATGAAAAGGTTATATTTCGTCGCTATTGCAGCAATTTTGTCGATAAGTTTTCTTTCGTGTGAGCCAAAAGATCCAGCAGTATTGAAAGTTTTCGTCCGATCATCTACCAATCAGCTTATTGGTGGAGCTAAAGTAATCGTAATAGGTGATCAGCAATCAAATCCTCCAACACAGGATTTCGTAGATACGTCTTTTACCAACTCATCGGGATTTACCTCAGTAGACATGGATCAATATTTTGATTTATATCGTGATGGAGATGAAAATACGACTGGTTACTTTGATATTATTATAAAACACAATAATAAAGTCGCTTCAGGTCAAACTCGTTGTCGAATTCACACAACCTCAGTAGAAACTATTTATTTACCTAATTAATAAACTGTAATGAAAAAAATTATTGTTCTTATTATCGTTGCTACTTCTATTGTTTCTTTGGGATCTTGTAGAAAGAAAAAAGATACGATCGCTAATATTTATGTTTTAGATGCAAATAATACCCCTCAATCCAATGCGATGGTAATTCTGTATGGTACAAATACGGCAGGAACACCTCAGCAGGTTGCGGTTTTTGATACGGCTTACACAAACGTAAGTGGAGTAGCTTCATTCAATTACAATGATATTTATCAGCTAGGTCAGGCAGGCGTTGCCGTTTTGGATATCAAAGCGCAGAAACAAAATATGGTTGGTCAAGGAATTATAAAAATTGAGGCTGAAAAAGTGAATGAAGAAACTGTTTTCATTCAATAATTAGGCCCGGATTTGTTTTTTCATTGAATTAACCAACATAAAATCGATTTCAGTTTTACTAAGTAAAGAATTTTCGACCATATCAAAATTCAAAGAAAATTCCTGAAAGTCGTCGAATTCGATAGAACGAATGCACTCATTTAAGTCTAATTCAGGATTGCTTTTCTGAACCAAATTTAAAATTCGATTAATATTCATAACGTCAATCAAATACTTAACAGAGTAACTTAATGACGCTTTTCTAATATCAACTACCATTTCGGCGTGATCGTCGTACGAGTTGAAAATCAATGATTTTAAGCTAACAAGTTCCATTTTTTCTAATTTTATAGAACAAAGTTATTGGGGGAAAACGTAAACAATTTACGATCTACTTTTCTTTTTAGATTTGATTTGAAATAAGTGCCGAATGACTAACTTTGCTTAATATGTCTGAAGACAATAATATGTCCTTTCTTCAACACCTGGAGGAGCTTCGTTG
This sequence comes from uncultured Lishizhenia sp., assembly GCA_964534395.1. Lineage (GTDB taxonomy): Bacteria > Bacteroidota > Bacteroidia > Flavobacteriales_D > Crocinitomicaceae > UBA952. Next base: position 19,106 of record CAZHOW010000013.1, on the reverse strand, counting down.
GAGACTCGTTCGGGCTGCAATAGCCGTTATAATTGCCGGGATTGTCATTTGGATCTACCAAGTTGAAATCATTGAAAATGTATTCCTAGCGATGGCGGAAGATGATTTTGTCACTTTCCAATATCTTTGTAAATACTTTGGAATTTGTTCCGATAAGCTGAATGTTAATTTTCAAAGTATGACTGTTTCCGGTCAATTCTCCTATGCATTAATGATGAGTATCGTTGGTGGCGCAATTGTTTCATTTCCTTTTATTTTCTACCAACTCTGGGCCTTTATAAAGCCCGGTTTAAAATTCAATGAGAAAAAAATGGCACGTGGCATCGTTTTCTATGTTAGCCTACTCTTCTTTAGCGGAATTCTTTTCGGATATTTCGTTGTTGCGCCGATGAGCATTCATTTTTTTGGAACATTCCAAATGAGTGAACGAATCGAAAACATTTATACGATTGACTCATACATGAGTACGATCATTTCAACTGTATTTTACACCGGGTTATTTTTTCTTCTGCCAATCGTAACCTATTTATTGACGAAAGTAGGTTTATTTGATTCGACGTTTCTAAAAAAGTACCGGCGTCATGCGATTGTTATTATTTTGATCCTCTCTGCAATTATTACCCCTCCAGATTGGATTACCCAACTAATAGTTTCCGTTCCTTTACTTCTGCTCTATGAAGTTGGGATTTTGGTTGCCATACGAGTTGAAAAAAATGCCTTAAAAGCTAAAAAAGCATAGAAAATGGGAAGAAGAATTTTTTTTTCGATTCTCTTTTTAACATGCAGTTCAACCATTTTTTGTCAGCAGACCCATATTTATGGTCGCGTAATTGACGCTGAAACGGGATTCGGATTTCCGTTTGTGAAAGTACAGTTCATGAATTCCAAAATTGGAGCAATCACCGACTCGCTGGGAAATTATAGCATCAAAACGTATTACGCAACCGATTCATTGATGTTTATGTTTCCAGGATATAAACTGACCACCGTGAAGGTGAATCGGGATCAATCCCAAGAAATTAATATCACATTGGAAACAAGGTCCAACTTACACAAAGAGGTTGTGATTCGACCTCCCGACGAGCCGTTCGCAATCAAACTTCATAAGCGAATCATTGCCAATAAAGCAATCAACAATAAAGAAAAATTAGATGCATACGAATATGAAGCGTATAATAAAATTCAATTGGATTTGAACAACATCGGTGATAAGTTCACCAAAAATGGCATTGTAAAGCGCTTGGATTTAATCATGGATTACCTTGATTCTACGGATGAGGGAAGGGCATTTCTACCTGTTATTCTTAGTGAAAATGTTTCTGATTTTTATTTCAGGAGCAAACCGAAACAAAAGAAAGAAGTCGTTAAAGCAACGAAAGTTTCTGGAATCGAAAACTTGCAAATGAATCAATATCTAGGAGATATGTATTTGGATATTAATGTGTATGATAACATTTACGACATGTTCTTTAAGTCCTTTATAAGTCCGGTTTCCGTTTATGCCAGAAGTTATTATCATTTTTATGTAGAAGATTCAACATTCATTGGAAACAATTGGTGCTACAAAATGCGATTCAAACCGAAAAGAACAGGGGATTTAACCTTTTCTGGAGAAATGTGGATCCACGATACGACTTATGCAATCAAACGATTTAGTGCCAATATTTCGCCTGACGCCAATTTGAATTACATTCAGGATTTCTATTTCGAACAAGAATTCGAGCAGGTAGAGAAAGAAGTTTGGATGATGACGAAAGAAAAACTCATTGCTGACATTCGTTTGACAGAAAAAACGAAGGTTTATGGACTTTTTGGTCGAAAAACGAGCAGTCGTAGGTATTTTAAAATCAATGAGAAACGAGAACCGGAGTTCTACAAAGGTGACAATACAGTAGAAATTTTGGATAGCGCCAAATTCAGAAGCGACGCTTACTGGCAAGAAATGCGGCATCAACCTTTGTCTAAGCAGGAAGAAAAAATTAATGAAATGATTGAATCCCTGCAGAACAATCGTTTTTTTAATACGATGAAGAATGTGACCTACTTAGCATCCACAGGATACTATCCGCTTGGAAAAATTGAGCTCGGAAGCATTGCCTCGTTTGTTGCTTTTAACCCGGTGGAAAAACTTAGGTTAGCTTTCGCGCTAAGAACCTCAAACGAATTCTCGAAACGAATCGAATTGGGAGGTAGAATTGCATACGGATTTGGAGATCAGAAGTTAAAATATGGTGCAACAGTTCGCTATAATGTTACTCCTAAAAAGCGTGGACTTCTAAGTTCCTATTACAGTTACGATATCGAACAAATCGGAATTTCAAGTAGTGCTCTATCTATGGGAAATACATTTACAACCGTTTTGAGTACAGCACCATTTGATAAATTAACTTTCGTAACGAAAGCCGGGTTAAGTTTTGAAAAGGACATCAAAAAAGATTTTGTAACGTTTACCGGCTTCGAATTGAAAGAACTTACTCCACTCGGTCTTGCGAACTACAAACGTGTAGTAAACACTGACACATTAATGATTTCAAAGATCAGAACGGCAGAAATAACAGCTCGAATTCGATGGGCGAAAGATGAGGAATTTATTTCAGGTAGTTTTGACCGAACGGCAATGACTTGTACCAACCCAATTTTATCCTTGCAAGGCGTTTTTGGAGTAAAGGGGTTGTTTGGAAGTGAATATTCGTATCAAAAATTGGAGTTTCAAATTGAGCATTACCGTCAATTGGGTGTTTTAGGTCGCATGTATTATGGGGGAACTGTTGGATACATTTTTGGAACAACGGCGTATCCATTTCTAAAAGCGATTCCTGGAAATCAATCCTTGTATTTGATGTCAAGCGCCTTTAATAAGTTAAATTTCTTGGAATTTGTAACGGATAAATATGCTAGTGCATTTATTGAAAATCAGTGGGAAGGATTGTTTTTTGACCGAATTCCATTAGTTAAAAAATTGAAATTGCGATTGGTGACAACTGGCAAGATAGCGATTGGTGAGATTAGCGACCGCCACCAAAAAGAAATGTTGCTTCCAGGTTTTGTAAAGCACTTCAATGGAATACCCTATGCTGAGACAAGCGTGGGAATAGAAAACATATTGAAGGTGATCCGAATTGATTTAGTTTGGAGGATGACTCACTTGGATCCCGGAATGAGCCCTTTAGGTGTTCGAGCTAAATTCGCATTTAATTTTTAGTAACTTCGGTCAATCAAATGAAACTTTACACAGAAAATATTAAAAAAACGTACCGCGGAAGAGCAGTTGTAAATGGTGTATCTGTTGAAGTTAACCAAGGAGAAATTGTTGGATTGCTCGGGCCAAACGGAGCGGGGAAAACAACTTCTTTTTATATGATTGTCGGACTGGTAAGGCCGGATGAAGGAAAAGTATTCTTAGATGATGTAGAAATCACCAAAGCACCCATGTATAAGCGCGCGCAAATGGGAATTGGTTATTTGCCTCAAGAAGTTTCCGTTTTTCGAAAGCTCAGTGTCGAGGACAACATCATGGCTATTTTGGAAATGACTGACCTCAGCAAAACTCAACGTCAAGAAAAATTAGAGCGTTTGCTAGAGGAATTTCATTTGACACACGTTCGCAAAAACCTTGGAAATCGACTTTCTGGAGGTGAAAAACGTAGAACTGAAATTGCACGTGCTTTGGCAACGGACCCCAAATTTGTTTTACTAGACGAACCATTTGCCGGTGTTGATCCGATTGCCGTTGAGGATATCCAAGCCATCGTTTCCGAACTGAAAAAAAGAAATATCGGAATCCTGATTACCGACCACAACGTACAGGAAACCTTATCCATCACCGATCGCGCATACCTGCTTTTCGAGGGAAGCATCTTAAAATCTGGTACCGCTGAAGATTTAGCCTCCGATGAACAAGTGCGAAGGGTTTATTTGGGGCAGAATTTTGTGTTAAGGAAGTAGTAGCCTTACTTTTTTTGCCGAAGCAGAAAAAAAGTAACAAAAAACTGCTTTTTTCAACTTTCACAAGGCGTTTCCTTCGGAACACTTGTTTTATCCTTTCGTGCTATGGTTCTATTGCTCCAACTTACGTCTCCGCGAACCGCAACTGCAGTCAAAACTGCGTTAACGCTGTATGAAAGTTGAGGTGGAAACTCTACTATTTCTTGTAAGACGAAGCAAAAATCGGTTTCTCCCCTCGAGGGGAGATTAAGAGGGGTGACTCTCAAAAATAAATTCCATTCCCAGAATCCCTGCGCCTTGAAAGATTTAACTGGGGACCCGCACGACGAAGTTGCGTTTAAATTCACGGCTGTTTGAGGCGGAGGAACGACAACGAGTTTCGGGAATTTTAGCAACAAGGAAAATGTGGGTAGTTGAATCTTTCCAGCGCTAGACCTTTTTGGTTTCCTCCTTGGCGGACAGGCCTTTTGGGGCAATGCCAAAAAGAAAAACCAAGATTATTTCTTCTCTTACTTTTTTGCCGAAGCAGAAAAAAGTAAGCAAAAACTGCATTTCAACTTTCATAAGGCGTTTCCTTCGGAACACTCAGTCTAATCGCTGCGTGCTTTTGTCCTAACATTCCGGCTTCGCCTCCATGGACCGCAACGCAGGCTCTGACTTTCGTTAACGCTGCATGAAAGTTGAGGTGGGAGCTCAATTATTTCTTTTGAAACGAAGTTGAATTTTTTGAAAACGAAGAGAAAAATGAATTCCATTCCCATAATCCTCGCGCTTTGGAAAAATAACTTGGGACCCAATCGGTGAAGAATCGTAGAAATTTTGAACTGTTTGAGGTGAAGCGAAGCGGAAGCGAGTTTTTAAAATTTCAGATTTAAACCGAAGAAGGGTAAGTGATTTTGCCTAGCGCTAGCGTTTTTTTGTTTCGTTTTTTGGGGCGATGCCAAAAAATGAAAACCCTACTTCACTAATGCCCGCAAAAAAATCACCTCACTCTCCAACTGTTGTATGCGTTTTTCGTATTGCTCGATGAGTTTGTCTGGAAGATTAATGTGATTAATTCCAATGTTTCCTTCTTGTGTGCAATTATTAAAAATATTTTGATGATCAAAGCCCAAAGCTTCAATTGGATCAACACCTAAAATCTTTGAAATTTCATTCAAGCGGTTGATGGTAAGTTGGGTTTCCCCAGATTCAATTTTGGAATAAGCGCGTGTTGTTAAACCCAGTTGTTGTGCCATGTATTCTTGGGTAAGATTCTTCAATTCACGCAGGTTTTTCAATTTTATTTCCGGATTTTGAATCATAGCAATAATGAATTAATAGTTCAAATATAGAATATATTATACAATATAAGAATAATATATACGTAAAAAATATTACATGGTATTTAAATTTGTAAAAAATTCTATAATTCCATAACATGTTGTTTCGTGCGGATGAATTGTTTGATATTTCGGCAGATGCAAACGCAGCTTTTCCATTGAATTTGGAGTTTTTACGAAATCCAAAATTTCCTATTTCCCTTTCTGGTCCGGGTATTTATTTTTTATATCACAAAGTTGAGTTAGTTTACATCGGCTTTTTTTATCCAGATGGTGATAAAAGAGATGCTCGAATGGAACGGATGAAAAAAGAAATAGCAACTATTTCTATGAGAGGGCGTAAGGTTGTTTTTACTCAAGATGCATTTGAGGCACATCAAAAATGTATAAATTATCCGATTTTTCAGGGCGAGATTAGCCAAAATGGCTTCCAAACATCAGTTAACCGAGTGAACTTTGCGGATAAAAATTGGAAAGACTTTAAAACAAACAATTTTTTATGCGATTTCAGCTTCTATTGGTTTCCAGAGGAAAAGGACTTGGGAAGAACCAGAGAGGAACTTTTAGATTTAACGAATCAATTACGAAATTTTTATAAACCAACGTGCAATGGATAGTTGCATAAAAACAAGTAAATTATGAAGAAAACAGTACTATCAGTTTTAGTTTTAAGTTCAATGGTCTGCTTTGGGCAACAACAAATTTCAAATGGTAATTTTGAACTATGGCAATCTCAATCTTATGGTGAAGAACCAAGCCAGTGGTTGGATATAAACGGCGATTATGGCACCCTTAATTATTATGCCTCTTTCGGAGAGGGAGATCCCTTAACAACCATAAAAATTAGCGGTGCTTTAGCAGCAGGAGGAAACGGTTCTTCCGTATTGTTGGAAACCAAAGCCGCTATTGGTCAATCTTTAATCGATGCTGGATATCCGATCATTCAAGGTTACTTATCAAGAGAGGAACCTTTCTCAGGAACCATACCATCATCTATAAGCTTGGATGTAAAACCTCAAATTCAAACAGGGGATACTGCATATGTATATTTAGAATTTCGAGATGCATCTGATAATCCAATCAAATATGCTTATCAGGAATGGACAAACAACATAAATAGTTGGCAAAATGTTACTATACCAATAATTGACAATGTTCCGGGAGTTATTTCAAAGGTATATATCGAATGTATTTCATCTTACTCTTTAGATGGAACTGAAATTGTAGGTTCTAAACTATATCTTGACAACTTTGTTTTTAACTATCCGTGTCAAGTTGATAATGAAGTTTATTTAACTAATATGGCATTTTATAGTTCCAACACAGCTACAACCCAAATGGGCGCAACAGGTTATAATCTTCCTTCATCTTTAAGTGCAAACCCAAACAATCCAAATAATTTTCTTGATATTGGAAAACCAATTAGATTTAAAGTTAATTGTAAAAACAATAAGCAAAATGGACAATCTATAGTATCTGGTCAATGTAGGATTTCAACATCTGACCCTAATATTCAGTTGATAGATAGTCTTTCTGGTTTAAACAATGTTGGTTGGAATAGTCAAGGTTGGTCAACCGATGAGTTTGAAATTATTGTGAGCAATAATGTCACAACAAGTTATACAGCCTATGTTGATTTTATTGTAATAGAAAATGGAATAGAATATATTACTCCATGTGTTCCAATTCCAGTTAAACCTTTTACTGTAGGAAACTACAGTGTTGACGATGATAACAATCCCGATAGTCAAGGTGACGGAGATCAAATTATCGAACCGAATGAAACTATTGAGGTCTTGCCACTACTAAATAACACCTCTGAATTTGATGCTTCTTTAGTAAAAGGATATTTCTTAAATATTGATAATTACAGTAATATCAATATTTGGAATAACGTAAATGGTGCATCAGGTCTAGTATACAATAACAGTGTTTGGAACTATTCATTTGGTCAACCTCAGCCGATTCCAGCGGGAACGACCAATTCGAGCCCTCAATTTGATTTTGTTTTTGATTATAATTTATCATCATTGTATTCTTTTGATTTATATTTAGCTACTCATGGTGGTTTTTATTTATTTGGTAATAACAATGATAAAACATTAATACGCACTACAAATAAGTTGTCCTTTAATCAAGGAAATCCGCAAGCACCAATGAGCGGAGTAAATATCAATAATGAAACAAATAACTTAATAAAACTATACCCTAATCCAGCCAAAGATTTTATCATAATTGATTCAAAAAACCCAATTTCATCTGCCAATTTAGTCGATTTAATGGGGAAATCAATTCAGTTAAATGTTCAAAACAAAAAATTCCTATTGGATAATTTACAAGATGGTATATACACATTAATAATAATGTTTGAAGATGGAACAAATGTTTCAGATAAAGTCGTAATCAAAAATTAATTAGGATAAATTTCATAAGCTACATTCCTAATTACATTTAACCCGGGAATACCCGGGTTTTTTGTTTTCAATAAATTTACTAAAGAATTGTCAACTTCCTGCACGATTGCACCAAAAACTATAAAAATACCTTAAGAATTGAGGCACAAAATTGAAGAACATTTTAAAGTTAAATCAGTTGTTATTATTCGCGGAATCGAACATTTCAAATCATTTTCCGCGCGTAATAAATTTTAATTCATTCGGTTTTCCCAGGAAATGAGTTGTCTCAAAAAACATTTACACGCCATAATTCATTGATTTTCTGAATAAAAGACAGAGTCAATTTCAAGGTCATTAAGTAAAGCCAAACTCATTTTCACACAAAAAACTATCTTTTTATGGAATTAGATTCCAACTAATTCTTTCCTTGAAAAAATGTAGTTATCCATATTGAAATTTAAAATCCAACGAAATAAATCAGAAGTATAGTTGTTTGTAAATTTCATTTGCCCAAACATGAACATTGCGATAGGTCTTTTTAAGATGACCATTACGAGAACGAAAAAGCAAAGTAGGCTCTTTATTTTCTCGAGAATTGTCATAAACGTATAGTCGATCAACAAATTTCGAAATGAAAGCACAATTAACAATAGATTTGCTATATCTTGAAATGATTTTGGGAATCGGAACATCATGACCTCCTTGAATGAAGCGTTTTGCAATTCGAGAAGCATTGATTGTAGGTGAGTCTGTACAGACAAAAAAGATACGAATAAAATAACCTAGTTCTTTCGCTTTTAAAGTAAAATCTATTTTCTCGGAACTAGATAAAACAGTTTCAAATATTATACTTTTGCGTTCTTCTAATAATCGATAGCGTTGCTCTTTCGCGAAGTTCGCGGCGTTGATAATTGCTTCTGGTGAATTCCAGTCCCCGAAAATGGTATTTGCAATCTCATCCGGGTTAATATAAGTGGCTGAATCCAACCATTCGTGCTTAAGAATTTTTCGTGTGATGGTTGCTTTTCCCGATCCATTAGGTCCACAATCAACAATAAGGGTTGGTCTTTTCACTTTTTAAACCTGTACTCTTTTTGCATCTTAACCAATTCCTGTTGAATGGTTTTTTTCATAATCAAATCAACTTGCTTTTGTTCCTCGCGGGCATCCTCAGCTACTTCAAGCATAATTTGACGAAGGCTTTTTAAAGAAGGCTCTTTTGTACTATCAGTGAGGTTGATTTTCATTTCCATAATTGAATTAAACAATATTACGAAAATTAACACTAGAAGTGAAATTATTCTAATTATTTAACGATAATCCTCTTTTGCAATTGTGTCAAAAGGACTCGAATGAGTTATTCATTTTATCTTCAGCGGAATCTTTCAAAAAACAACACCTTCCGAGGGTATTAAATTTAACTCATCAGGTTTTCGAGCGAGATTTTTTTTGAATGAACACCCGTTATGCTGGATTTGCAATCCGGCAATACTTCTTCAGTTAGCAAATTCATCAAGTTTGTTTAATTTTTGAAGGATTAAAGATCTTTCCAAGCTGCCGAAAACTAATTTAAATTGTCTTTTTCTGGAATTTAACTCCAACTAATTCTTTTGACAAATTATCCCACGAAAAAGTGTTGTTTAATTCAAAAATACTTACGAAAAAATGTATTTATCCAAATTGAATTTTAAAATCACTCAAAACATTTTCGTTGAAAAACCCTAAACTTCATAGGAATTCATTTTTTATTGATAGCGGAATCATTAAAAAAATACCACTTTTCGCGAGTAATAAATTTTTAATTCATTAGATTTTCCAAAGAAATTTCTTGTTGGATAAATCCAGTTTTGTGTTCATTATCTATTGCTCCGAAGGTGGTAATCAAGGTTGGGAAAATTGTTTTTTTTGTTTTTGTAATGCGTTTAAATACTTCAATCCGATGCTGAATCTTTTGACTTTCTGATTTTGTTAATGTGTACTTTTGGTCGTAGAACTTGATTTCACAGAGGTTAATAATCCCATCATTTCGATCGATAAGTAAGTCGATTTGAGCACCTAGCACATTTTTATTACCCAAAGATTGAAAAGAATACAATTCGGTGTAAACACCTTCTATTCCAAGGCTTTTTTTGATTTGTGTCAAATGTTTGAAGCAAAGATTTTCAAAAGCATATCCAGTCCACGCTTTCCATTGGGTAGAAGAAGCTAATTGTAACCAATTGACATTGTTTTTCCGATACATAAATTTCAAATAGAACAACGAAAATTCATCTGTGAGGCGATAAATGCTGTCCTTTTTTACTTTCCCGTAGCCATTTGTTGTTGCGATGAAATTACACCATGTCAATTCTTCTAAAATCTCGCTGAAAGCACCACCATCCTTTAATTTACTAGCTTCAATGAGTTCTTTTCTTGACAACCCTTTGAGTTTTTTTGCCAATGCAAAAACAATTTTCAGGTGATTTTCTGAATTTTTAAATAATGCTCGGTACAAGTTATCAAATTCGTTGACTAACAAACCAACCTTGTGAAAGCAAATTCGTTCAATGGATTGTATAGCGCTCTCCCCAGGTTTTATTTCATTCAAATAATGTGGTATTCCTCCCATCGCCATATACAATTGTGTTATTTGATAGGTTGAAAGTTTGATTTTTTTATGTTTTAAGAAATCAATCGATTCTTTCAATGTAAAGGGTAAAAGGTGAATGCGCTGGGTCAATCTGTTATGTAAACCGCCTTTGTTGTTGACAATTTTATTGATCATCCAAGATGTCGCCGAACCACACACGATTAAAAGTACGTTTTTTTTAATCGCCCAACTATTCCAAAACCATTCAAGTGCACCAAGGAAATTTGATTTGTGCGTATCCAGCCAAGGTAATTCATCAATGAAAATTACTTTTTTACTTTTTTTTCGACTTTTATCCAATTGTCGACTCAGCAGGATAAAAGCATCCATCCAATTCGCCGGAACTTTTTCTAAAATTTCTGATTCGAAAAAGGCGCAATACTGATAATGAAATCCTTGTAATTGTTGAGACAAACTAGCATTTAATCCCCCACTAAAATGGAAACTCATTTCATTTTCAAAATAAGTATTTACGAGATATGTTTTTCCAACTCGCCTCCTTCCCGTAATTGCTATAAATTCAGATTTTTCAGAGCTGTATCGCTCTTTTAGAATAGCTTGTTCGGTTTCTCGACCTACGATTATTTTACCCATTTTATTAATTTATTACTCGCGGAATTTAACAAAAATAATAAGATTCCGCGAGTAATAAATATATCAATCAAACTATTCTTAAATTTAAACACCCTATTTTCCTTAATCCAACTCAATTAATTAAGCGATTATTATCCGCGGAATCCCAAATAAAAAACCATTTTCCGCGAGTAATAAATTCTAATTTACGCCGTTTTGTTCGTTAAAAAACCTATTCAAAAGAAAAAAATCTAACACTAAAAAAAGTTGATTCTGAAGAAAAAGTCCCTAAAAAAAGTAATGTGGATTTTTTTGGTGAGGTAACACAATTTGGGAATTATATAGATTCGAATTTAACTACCTCAAATCAAACAAATCGCTTACCCCAACGATTCGATCAATGGTGAATCCCTCCGCATATTTCATTCCAGCAGGTCTACCGATGGACATCATTCTTCCTTTGAGGAATTCAAAAAACTCTTCTCCAGAAATGGGAGTGTTTGGTTCTGTACTTTCTGGATTATAGAATTGCGTTTTATAGGCTTTTATGACTTCGATTTTTTTGTCCATAAACTCCGAGACATCAACTACAAAATTCGGTTGAATGTAATAATCTTGGATGTAATGCAAAACGAGTCTCGGGCGAAAAGCTTCCTGTGGTTTTCCTTCCCATTCTGTTTCGATTTTACGAAGACCCGCCAGATAGCAAGCGTCCGCAACCAATTTCGCTGCTCTTCCGTGATCTGGATGACGATCCAAAATACTATTTGCCAAGACAATTTCCGGTTGAAAACGACGAATTTGTTGAATGATTAAGCGTTTGTTTTCTTCCGTGTGCTCGAAGAATCCATCTTTTATACGGAGATTTTCTCTTGCTGATAATCCCAATAATTTCGAAGCAGCTTCCGCTTCCTCAAAGCGTGTTTGAACTGTTCCACGTGTCCCAAGCTCCCCTTGCGTTAGATCGATAATTCCCGCAGATTTCCCCTCGCTGATGTATTTCAATAGCGTTCCTGCTGCAGATATTTCCACATCATCCGGGTGAGCTGCGAAAGCAAGGATGTCTAGTTTCATTTTTTTTTAATTGCAGATTACATATTGTTCAGTTTCAGATTATCATCGATCGAAATTTGCAATCTGAAATCTGCCAATTTGCAATCTAAAATTTGCCAATAATATACTTCTTAACTCTAAATTCTAAATTCTTAACTCTCAATTTTAGCATAGCTTTCCACACTTGGACAAGAACAAATCAAATTTCGATCTCCAAATGCATTGTCAACTCGGCGCACAGGAACCCAATACTTGAAGTTTTTCAAATATCCAACCGGATAAGCTGCCTCTTGCGGAGAATACGGATAATTCCAATTTTTATTAATAATGCAATCAGCGGTATGCGGTGCGTTTTTCAATAAGTTATTTTCCTTGTCTGCATGACCATTTTCAATCTCACGAATTTCATTGCGAATGCTAATCATCGCCTCAATAAAACGATCTAATTCTTCTTTATCTTCTGATTCCGTTGGTTCAATCATTAATGTTCCTGCTACAGGGAAAGAAACTGTTGGTGCATGAAAACCATAATCAATAAGACGTTTCGCGATATCAGCAACCTCAATGTCAGCAGTTTTCTTAAAGTCGCGGCAGTCCAAAATCATTTCGTGTGCAACCGTTGCATTTTTACCTGTGTAAAGAATGTCATAATGCCCTTTCAACGAAGCAGCAATGTAATTCGCATTTAAAATCGCATTTTCAGTAGATTCACGAAGACCTTTGGCTCCAAGCATTTTGATATATCCATAAGAAATCAAAAGTATCAAAGCACTTCCATAAGGAGCTGCTGAAATGGCGTTGATTGCATTTTCGCCTCCAGTTTTCACCAAAGCACTTCCCGGTAAGAAAGGAGCCAAGTGAGCAGCAACACCAATTGGACCCATCCCAGGACCACCTCCACCGTGAGGAATAGCGAACGTCTTGTGTAAATTCAAGTGACAAACATCCGCACCAATATTTCCAGGGTTTGTTAAGCCGACCTGCGCGTTCATATTCGCACCATCCATGTATACTTGTCCACCATTATCATGGATGATGGTAGTGATTTCTTTTATTTCTTCTTCGAAAACACCGTGTGTAGAAGGATAAGTTACCATCAAACCACCCAATGAATCTTTCAATTCCATGGCCACTTTGCGCAATTCTTCGATGTCGATGTTTCCATTTTCATCACAACCTGTAACAACCACTTCGAATCCAGCCATTACAGCTGAGGCAGGATTTGTTCCATGTGCAGAAGAAGGAATAATCATTTTATTTCGATGGAAATCTCCACGTGATTCATGATAAGCTTTGATTACCATAAGTCCTGCATATTCACCCTGAGCTCCTGAATTCGGTTGTAAGGAAACAGCTGCGAATCCAGTACACTCACAAAGGTCTTTTTCTAATTGCTCAAACATCTCGTAATAACCCAAAGCTTGTTCTTTAGGTGCAAAAGGATGCATATTGGCGAACTGTGGATTGGTAATTGGAATCAATTCGCTGGCAGCATTAAGTTTCATAGTGCACGAACCCAGTGGTATCATGCTATGAACCAATGATAAATCTTTGTTTTCCAAACCTTTTAGATAGCGCATCATTTTTGATTCGGAATGGTACTTGTTGAAAACAACGTGCGTTAAAATTGCATCTGTTCTCAGTAAATCAATGGAAATCGCTGCGTTTGATAAGACATGAACTTGTTCTGCTTCAAACAATGAAAGAATCGCATTCACATCTTCCAAGGTATGCGGTTCACCAAAACTTATCGTCAATTCTTGATCATTCAAATAATTGAGGTTCAATCCGTGTTTTTCTGCTTTTGTGCGAATGGCTTTAACGTCAACACCTTTAATCCAGAGTGTATCGAAGTAATTGTCTGAACCCAATTGGATTCCTTTGGACTTCAATCCTTTCGCTGCAGTTGCTGCCAATTCATGAACGTGTTCCGCAATGGCACGAATTCCAGTAGGTCCATGATAAACAGCATACATACTCGCCATAACAGCTAAAAGCGCTTGCGCAGTACAAATGTTCGATGTAGCTTTGTCACGTTTGATGTGTTGCTCTCTCGTTTGCAATGCCATTCTAAGCGCCATGTTATCGTCAGCGTCTTTCGACACACCGATTATTCTTCCCGGCATGTTGCGTTTGTAATCCTCTTTCACCGCAAAGAATGCCGCATGAGGACCACCATAACCCATTGGAACACCAAAACGTTGGGATGAACCAAGAACAACATCGGCACCCAAAGACCCTGGTGACTTTAATAAAACCAAGGATAAAATGTCGGCCGCTACTGCAACTTGAACATTTGATTCCTTCATTCTTGAGATGAACGAACCAATATTGGTAACAACTCCTTTTGAGTCAGGATATTGAATGAGTGCTCCGAAAAATTGATTGTCTGGATTAAAGGTTTCAGAATCACCAATCGTCAATTCAATTCCCAAATTTTTTGCTCTTCCTTGAACTACGTCGATCGTTTGAGGAAAGCATGTGTTTGAAACAAAAAACTTATTTTTTCCTTCTTTGATATCATTTCTGGAGCGCGAATTATAGAACATGATCATTGCTTCTGCAGCAGCAGTTGCTTCATCGAGTAGAGAAGCATTCGCCAACTCCATTCCTGTCAAATCCAAAATCATTGTTTGGAAATTAAGTAATGCCTCCAAACGACCTTGCGAAATTTCAGCTTGATAAGGCGTGTATGCCGTATACCATCCCGGATTTTCAAGTACGTTTCGTAAAATTACCGAAGGAACGATTGTTTCATTGTATCCAATTCCAATGAACGACTTGAATACTTTATTTTTCAACCCTAATTCGGTAATGTGTTTCAAATATTCTTGCTCAGACATCGCCTCAGAAATATTTAACTCACCCTTCAGTCTTATGTGAGGTGGAATTGTCTTATCAACTAATTCAGAAATGGAGGAGATTCCAATTTTTTGAAGCATCTCAGACTGTTCTGAAGAATTCGAGCCAATATGGCGGTTAGAAAAAGCGTTCATGGATAAATTTTAGGGCACAAATATACGCGTTCAAATGTGAATTAAAAACACATAAAATGAATAATAGTTCGAATTAATCTTATTTCTAAAACCAAATCTTTCCTTATCCGTATCTTTGCATAAATTCAAGTGAAATGCGTTTTGAACTAACCAAAGATTTTTTGGAATTACTTCGTGAAAAAATCGCGGAGCAAGACGCAATTTGGATTCATGAAAATGTTCTTGAATTACACTATGCTGACATAGCTGAAATCTTAGATAAGCTCACGAATGACGAAGCAAAATTCATCTACTTTTTAGTCGACGAAGATACACAGGCTGATATTTTGATGGAATTGGAGGAAGACGTTCGAGATCGTTTTCTTGCTTCGCTTTCCACAAAAGAATTCGCTGACCAGTTGGAGAATCTTGATTCGGATGATGCTGCTGACATTCTTGGCGATTTACCCGATGAAAAAATTCAAGAGGTCATTTCTCAAATGGATGACGACGGCGCCGCAGAGGATATTGTGGATCTACTCAACTACGATGAAGACACAGCAGGCGGTCTTATGCAGAAAGAGTTTTTTCAGGCGCAACTGGACTGGCCTGTAAATCGTGCCCTAGTTGAATTACGAAAACAAGCCGAAGATGTTGAAAAGGTTTACAATATTTTTGTTGTTAACGAATTGAATCAATTGGTTGGAGTTTTATCCTTAAAACGACTCTTGTTTTCAAGTAGCAAAACAACTATAAAAGATTTGTTCCAATCAAAAAATATCATCTCGGTTAAAACAAGCGACTCCGCAGAAGAAGTATCCAAAGTGATGGAAAAGTACGATTTAGTATCTGTTCCTGTTGTTGATTATCAAAACAAATTGGTTGGAAGAATTACGCTTGACGACGTAGTGGATTACATCAAGGAAGAGGCGGATAAAGACTTCCAATTGGCAACAGGTATATCTGAACCAATGGATTCTGGGGCTAGCATTTGGCGAATTTCAGCTGCGCGCTTACCATGGCTAGTAATCGGGATGCTTGGAGGTATTTTAGGAGCTAAGGTTATTTCAGGATTCGAAGGAAATATAACGGCAATTCCAGCCCTTGCGTTTTTCATTCCTTTAATTACTGCAACGGGAGGAAATGTGGGAGTTCAGTCTTCCGCAATTGTGGTTCAGTCGCTGGCACGTGGAGACAAAGATTTTGGTATGATTTTACCTAAACTTCTGAAAGAATCAGCTGTTGGGATGGTTAATGGTTTGCTTTTGGCAAGTTTAATCTTTGGCATAGCTTATGTTTTTGAAAGCGCCGAATTTGGTTTGGTTGTAAGCATTTCATTATTTACAGTAATCGTTTTTGCAGCCACTATAGGAACATTAATTCCATTGATACTCAATCGATATAAAATTGACCCAGCCTTAGCCACAGGGCCGTTCATTACTACCCTCAATGATGTCACAGGCTTGTTCATCTATTTTACAATTGGAATGTTGCTTTTGGGACATTGATTTCTGAAACTCAACAAACAAACTTATTTAGAGTCCAAGTGTTTCATAGATACTCGAATATTTTTATAAATTTGTTACCTATAAAACTAAAACTATGAAAAAACTATTATCTGCTTTTATTGCCATAATTCTGGCCTTTAGCTTTAACGCTCAGGTGTCAACTTCTTTATCTTTAGAGGGAATACCAAAAATAGCTTTCCCAAAAATAAATAGAGCGCATCTAGCCCAAGAAGATGATATTCGAGATAAACAAGGAGTCCTTTATCGAATAGGTGTTGCTCAATTTACAAATATTACAACACAAAATTCAGGTGTATGGACAAATAATTCAGATGGAAGTAGAACTTGGAAATTACGTGTTTCCTCTCTCGAAGCAGAAGCATTGAGTTTTTTATTTGAAACATTCAAACTTTATGGTGAAACTACATTGAATATTCTTGACTTAGATGGTAGAATAACGCACAATACAATGACAAGTGCTGATGTACAAGAACTGTTTACTCAACATGCTGCTTTGTGTCGAGGAGATGATTTAGTGCTTGTTCTTCACGAGCCAGCTAATACGCAAACATCTGAAATACTGATTGATCGGGTAATGCACAATTATCGTTCAACTGGATACGCTAAAAAAGAAAAAATCAATGAATCTGAGGCATGCGAGGTAAATGTTAATTGTACGCCTGTTGGTGATCCTTGGCAAGATGAGAAAAGAGGCGTTGCTCGTATTCTTGTAGTTGAAGGTAACCAACAAGGCTGGTGCACAGGATCATTGATTAATAATACGGCACAAGATTGTAAGCCACTTTTTTTAACAGCTCTTCATTGTGGTGTGAATGCGACAGCATCAAATATGTCTCAATGGAAGTTTTATTTCAGATATGAATCACCAAATTGTACTAATCCTTCAACTGCGGGAACGCTCGATGATCATATAATCACTGGTTGCTTGCGAATAGCAGATTCAGGAGATAATGGGGGAGATTCTGGTTCAGATTTTCTTTTGGTTCAATTAGGATCAGCAAATAACATGGCAAATACAATTACAACATTAAAATCAGCAAATTTTAATGCCTATTGGAATGGTTGGAACGCCAATAATACAGCAACAACAGGTGGAACAGGAATTCACCATCCGGCAGGAGATATTAAGAAAATTTCAACATTTACTGGAAATACAGTTACTGCGGGCTGGAATGGAAATGGATTGCAGTCTCACTGGAGATTATCATGGACATCAAATGCAAATGGATGGGGTGTGACAGAAGGAGGTTCATCAGGTTCTCCTCTGTTTAATAACAGTCAAGGATATATAGTTGGTACGCTTACGGGAGGGAGTTCATTTTGCAACGCCCAATCATCGCCTGATTTTTACGGTAAAATGTCATACCATTGGACGTCTAATGGAACAGCCACAAATCGACAATTAAAACCATGGCTAGATCCAACTAATTCTGGAGTGCTAACTTTAGCAGGCTCTAGTAATCCTTGTACACCTACTACACCAGTTGCGCCTGTTGCCAATTTTGTTGCTAACCAAACGAATGTTACACCAGGGACCACTGTTTCATTTACGGATCAATCTACAGGAATTCCAACTTCCTGGGCATGGTCTATTTCACCTGCATCAGGATGGGCATACGCGGGAGGAACAACTGCGAGTTCTCAAAATCCACAAGTAACATTCAATACAGTTGGTCAATACACGGTTACGTTAACGGCCTCGAATGCACAAGGGTCAGACGCTGAAGTGAAAACAAACTACATTATCGTAGCGGCTGCAACAGGACCTTGCACTCCATCAATTTCCAATGCCTGTGATGAATATATTCAAAATGTTACCTTAAGTACAATTAATAATACTACTGCTTGTACTGCTGGTGGTTATGCTGCATATTTGAATTCTTCTACATCGTTAACAAAAGGTTCGCAGTATACTGTCACGGTAACACCTGCGGTTGGAGCAACAATTGGTCAAGCTTACACCAATGATGAAATCGCTGTTTGGATAGATTATAATAATGACTTTACTTTTTCAACGGCAGAAAGAGTTGGCTATGTCTTAGTTGCTGCAGGATGGAGTAATCAATTTGCATTTACTGTTCCAACATCAGCAACTACAGGTTCAGTTCGCATGCGTGTGAGAATATCTTATCAACCGGATGGCGCGATTGATCCGTGTGTTGTTGCTACATATGGAGAAACTGAAGACTACACAGTGAATATTGCTCCTAGCAGTACTGCCGAAATTAATGATTTATCAGCTGAGAACATCCTTGTTTATCCTAACCCTATGAATAACGAATTCAATGTTGACATTGCTGCCATGAATGGTTTAACAGATGAAATTCAATTATTGGATGTGACTGGACGAGTAATTTCAAAACAAATAACGAATAATTCTACTTCTATTTACAATTTCAACACAAGTAATTTGGCCAATGGCTCCTACTACGTGAAAGTTATTGGAACGAATCATGAGTTTAACAAGAAACTAATTAAACAATAGAAGGAAAATAATTGTAATTTTGCGGCATTAGGAGAGGTGTCCGAGTGGTTGAAGGAGCACGCCTGGAAAGTGTGTATAGGTCAAAAGCTTATCGAGGGTTCGAATCCCTCTCTCTCCGCCAAAGAATTGTTTAGTTGAAAACTATTGAGGGATGAGAACCCTCGGGTTCGTGCCGAAGCGTAGCGAAGACCTGCGAAGC
>CAZHOW010000012.1:29982-97194 GCA_964534395.1 uncultured Lishizhenia sp. | reverse complement strand
CAACCAAGTATGTTTTTGTAACCGGGGGTGTAACATCTTCTCTGGGAAAAGGAATCATTTCTGCATCATTAGCCAAATTATTACAAGCTCGAGGCTATTCCACTACGATTCAAAAACTTGATCCTTACATCAACATTGATCCAGGAACATTAAATCCATACGAACACGGTGAATGTTTCGTAACAGATGATGGAGCCGAAACTGATTTGGATTTAGGTCACTACGAACGTTTTTTGAACGTTCCAACTTCTCAGGCGAATAACGTTACGACTGGAAGAATTTATCAGGCGGTTATTGAAAAAGAACGTCGTGGAGATTATTTGGGGAAAACGGTTCAGGTTATACCTCACATTACAGACGAAATCAAAGAACGTATTCAATTAGTCGCGAAAAAAGGAAAATTTGATATCGTAATTACCGAAATTGGTGGAACTGTTGGTGATATTGAGTCATTGCCTTACGTTGAAGCAGTTCGTCAAATGCTTTGGGAGCATGAAAATGACTGCATTGTAGTTCATTTAACATTAGTTCCATATCTTGCAGCAGCTGGCGAATTAAAAACAAAACCTACGCAACATTCTGTCAAGCAAATGATGGAGTTGGGGGTTCAGCCAGATATTTTATGTTGCCGAACGGAACATGAATTGGACTTAAATCTTCGTCGAAAGATTGCTAAATTTTGTAATGTTTCAATGAATGCTGTAATCGAATCTCGAGATGCATCATCTATCTACGATGTTCCGCTTTTAATGCAGGCTGAAGAATTGGACAAAGTCGTTTTAGAAAAATTAGGTTTACCGAAGAAATCTACTCCTGATTTATCTCGTTGGAAATCATTCTTGGATCGATTAAAAAATCCAAAAAAGGAAGTTACAATCGGACTAATTGGGAAATATGTTGAATTAAAAGATTCCTATAAATCGATAAGCGAGTCCTTCATTCACGCAGGTGTTTCCAACGAAGCAAGAGTAAATGTTGAATGGATTCATTCTGAAAAATTATCAAAAGACAATATTGAGAGTGAACTTGGACATTTAGATGGAATTTTAGTCGCTCCGGGATTTGGCTCTCGTGGAATTTCTGGTAAAATTGAGGCAGTTCAATACGCCAGAGAAAATAAGATTCCATTCTTGGGAATTTGCCTGGGAATGCAATGTGCGGTGATAGAATTCGCACGAAATGTGCTGAATATGGAAGATGCTCATACAACTGAGATTTCGGAAGAAACTAATTTCCCAGTCATTTCGATGATGGAAGAACAAAAAAGTATTTCCAATTTCGGTGGAACGATGCGATTGGGGGCATATTCCTGTCAGTTAAAGCCAAAATCTAAAATTGCAAAAGCCTACAATACCGAAAAAATCTCAGAAAGACATCGTCACCGTTATGAGTTTAACAACGAATATTTGACTCAATTCGAAAATGCTGGCATGTTGGCAACTGGGAAAAATCCTGAAACCGGGCTTGTGGAAGTAGTTGAAGTTGCCGATCACCCATGGTTTGTAGGTGTTCAATTCCATCCTGAATATAAAAGCACTGTAGATTTGCCACATCCGTTGTTTGTAGCATTTGTAAACGCAGCATTAGAAAACAAAAAATAAATACCCTAAATGGATAGAAATACCACCATCGGATTAGTTTTACTCGGTTTAATTTTAACCGTCTTTTCAATTGTTAATCAGCCGTCAAAAGATGACTTAAAAAAGAAAAAGTCAGCGAAAACTGAACATAAAGTCACCAAGGAATCTTCAAAAGACAAAACCAAAGTTATTGATAGAAATATAGGCAACGATACCCCTGAACCAAAGAAACTAGCTCAATCAGAAGTTAAAGGAGAAATCATTCAACTTGAAAATGATAAATTGATTGTTGAGTTTAACACCAAAGGTGGACTCATATCAGCTGTTTATTTGAAAGAATTCAAGTCATACAAGGACTTTGCAAAAAAGAAAAAGAATCCACTTTGTCTTTTTAAAGATGGTGACAACCGAAATCAATTGGTTTTTCCATACAAGAATAAAACGTTTAGATCAGCTTCTCATGTTTTTAATATTTTAAAAAAATCGCAAAATTCAATAGTTTTTGAGCTCGAATTACCTGATGGTAAAATTCAACAAGCTTATAAATTAAATGAAAGTTATGATTTAGATTACGATGTTGAGTTAATTGGTTTAGAAAGTGTTGCAAGAAAAAACGTTCAATTTAATTGGAAAACCGAATTCAGAAAAACCGAACGTTTATTCAGTGAACAAAGAAGAGTTTCTACGATTTGTTACGAACAACAAAATGAAGGTTTTTCCTATTTGAGCGAAACTGAAGATGACTATTTAAAAGCCGAAGACAATATAAATTGGTTAGCTTACAAGCAAAGTTATTTCTCATCAATTCTGCGACCTGAAAACGGTTTTACGAAAGATGGGTCAGCTTTGAATGTTCGTAATTTTAATGAAGGTCACGAGAAAAAATGGTCGCACATCAAAGACTTTAATTCAACACTCACGCTTAATCTAAAAGATTCTAAGGCATCATTCAATTGGTTTTTTGGTCCAAATCATTATGAAATTTTGAAATCCTATGATCAAAGCTATGATGATATATTGAACTTCGGTTGGGGTCTTTTCCGTTGGATTAATATTTACGCAGTTCAACCAATCTTTAACTTAATATTATCTGGTGGAATTGGGGTCGGAATAGCTATTCTACTTTTAACAATCATCTTAAAGCTCATTTTGATGCCAGTTCAATGGAAAATGTTTGTTTCATCGGTGAAAATGAAAATTCTAAAGCCTGAAGTCGATGAATTGAATGCAAAGTATCCAAAGCAAGAGGATGCAATGAAAAAACAAATGGAGATGATGACATTATACAAGGAATCTGGCGCCAGTCCACTTTCAGGATGCGTTCCCATGTTAATTCAGATGCCAATTTTGTTAGCGGTTTTCCGCTTCTTTCCAGCCGCATTCGAACTTCGTCAACAACCATTTTTATGGGCTGAAGATTTATCATCATACGATTCTATTTGGGATTTTGGTTTCAACCTCTGGCCTTACGGTGATCACGTTAGTTTATTTACCCTGTTGATGTCGGGCACTACCCTACTCTACACGTATATGAATAGTGGAAACGTTCAGCAACCGCAACAACCTGGAATGCCAAATATGAAGTATATCATGTATTTCTTCCCAGTGATGATGATTTTCTTTTTCAATAATTATTCAGCCGGATTGAGCTACTATTATTTTATTTCGACGTTGATTTCCATTCTATTGATGGTTGCTATTAAAAACTTCTTCGTTGATGAGGAAAAATTACGAGTAAAAATGGCTGAGCGTAAAGTTCAAAATGCTGCAAATGGAAAAGAGAAGAAAAAGTCTAGATTTCAACAAAAATTGGAAGAAATGCAGCGTTTGCAACAAGAAATGAAAAAGAAAAAATAAGTGTTATGAAATTTTTTATCGATACAGCAAATTTGAATGAAATCCGAGAGGCAAATGATCTTGGAATACTTGACGGTGTAACAACCAACCCTTCATTGATGGCAAAAGAGGGAATTACAGGAACTGAAAACATATTGAATCATTATGTGGCAATTTGTAATATCGTTGATGGACCTGTTAGTGCTGAAGTAATATCAACAGATTTTGAAGGAATGATTCGCGAAGGAGAGCAATTGGCGGCTTTGCACAAAAACATCGTGGTTAAAATCCCAATGATTCCTGAAGGAATTAAAGCAATAAAATATTTTTCTGAAAAAAACATTAAAACCAATTGCACGCTGATTTTTTCTGCTGGTCAAGCACTTTTAGCAGCGAAAGCAGGAGCGACGTATATTTCTCCATTTTTAGGACGTTTGGACGATGTTTCAACAGATGGCTTGGCTTTGATTCAGCAAATCAGAGTTATCTACCTAAATTACGCTTTTGAAACCGAGATTTTAGCTGCTTCTGTTCGTCACCCAATGCATATAATTCATTGTGCTGAAATTGGAGCCGACGTTATGACAGGACCATTGAGTGCTATCAAAGCATTAGCCAAACATCCACTTACTGATATCGGTTTACAACAGTTTTTAGCCGATCACGCTAAAGGAAATAAATAAATTATGCTTTCAAAAGAAGCGCGAAAAGAACGAAATGTTTTGTTCTGGGCTGCCTTCAAGGAAGTAATGCGAAAGCATGTTTCGTCATCTGGTCGTCGTGTAAATTGGGCTACCTACCCTACTCAAGTTAAAAACACCTATCTTCGATTGATTTCTGATGGAAAACTAACTGCAGTTTGCTATGATATTCAATTCAAAGATGAAGGCATTCAAGCCATTTTTTGGGAACAACTAGGCGAGTTGAAAAAAGTTCTAGAAGCAACAATGAAACATCCGACTAAATGGGATGAATCATTTATTAACTCCGAAGGAATGAAAATCGGGCGAATTTCCTGGGAATTAGAAAACGTGAATTTTTACATGGATGAAGATTGGCCGTCAATTCATAAATTCTTCAAAGAAAGACTGATTGAGTTTGATACTTTTTACCAAGAATTCAAGGATATTCTCATTTCATTGGTTGAATAAAGTTATTTTTGTCTTATGTATAAACTTTCTGTTTTATTATTTTTTCTGCTGATTTTCCGAATTGGATACTCACAAATAACGCTTCTTTCAACTGATTTTCAATCTGGAATTCCTTCTAATTTTTCCATCGTTGACAATGATGGAAATACGCCTTTCTCCTCAATGACAGAATTCATCGGGCAGAACGCTTGGATTTCACTTCAGGATCCAGATAGCGCGTCGAACATTGTTGCAGCGGCAACATCGTATTTTGAGAGTCCTGATTCAGCAGACCGTTGGTTAATTTCACCTCAAATTACACTATCATCTTTTGGTAATTATTTTTCTTGGAAAGCAAAATCGCACGACCCTTCCTTTCCTGATGATTATTTAGTTCTGCTCTCTACAACTGACAACTCTCCATCTAGTTTTACAGATACCATTGGTAGCGTTGAACAGGAGAATTTTGAGTGGACAGAACGCGAAGTTAATTTGAGTAATTTGGGATTAAATGATTCTTCTGTATATATCGCATTTGTTTTAAGAACTTATGATGGTTTTAAATTGTACCTTGATGATTTTCAAATTCGTGGAGAAGATGCAACTAGCTTAATAGAGACATCTTTGGCAGATTTTAAGGTATATCCAAATCCATTTAGTGATGTTCTTAAAATTGAATCAGAAAAAAGCATAGAGTCTATTTTAATTAAGGACTTAAAAGGAAAAATACTTCTAGAAACTAATGAAAATATTTTCAATCTTGATTTTCTAACGAATGGGTATTATTTTGTTGTTTTGTCATCTGAAAAACAAATATTTACATATAAAGTTTTAAAGTTTTAGTTTAATGTCAGAATTGATCGAAAAAATCAGAGTTAAGATTGAAAATCAATTCAAAGACCAAGAAGGTAGCCACGATTGGCAGCACATATTGCGAGTTTACAAGATGGCATTGCATCTTCAATCAGTTGAAGGTGGAAATCGAGAGTTAATCGAATTAGCAGCTTTGCTGCACGATGTCTCAGATCACAAATACAATGGAGGAAATTTTGACGCAGGTTGGCAAGTTGCTAGACAATTAATTATTGATTTTGGCGGAACAGAAGAACTGGCGAATTCAGTTTCTGATGTAATAAAAGTTGTTTCGTTTAAAGGTGCTTTGGTTCAAGATACAGAAACCTCATTGGAAGGGAAAATTGTTCGTGATGCAGATCGTTTGGATGCAATAGGAGCTATCGGAATCGCAAGGACTTTCGCCTATGGAGGAAGCAAAAATCAAGCGATTTATTTGGAGGACATTACACCGGTTTTACACGATTCTAAAGAAGCTTATTTCAATGCAAAAACTCATACCATCAATCATTTTTACGAGAAATTGCTCTTATTGAAAGATCGCATGGAAACTCAAACTGCCAAAGAAATCGCTCAAATACGACACGATCGCATGGTTTGTTTTTTGGATGAGTTTATGAGTGAGATTAAGTGTGAGTCATAATCGTTGATAACTATCTTCAAAACTCTTTTGAGTTGATTTTAATTTTCCGATTGATTTTTTGGAATTTTGAATGAAAATCAAGCTTATGAATTCAGAAATTACGATAGAAGAACAAATCGAACAATTGAAATCTCAATTGACAGGAGATATGTTTTCAGATATGGATTTGAAAGATCAAATTCATAATTTAGAAATGAAATTGAAAGGCGTAAAACCGATGGATAGCCACATCGATTGTGTCGGTTGTGGTTCTTAATTAAACAATTACAGCTAAAAAGCGTTTCTACCCCATGAAGCAATTCGATATTCCTGAATTCTATCGTTCATCTGTAATAGGAAAGGTAAAGGCCAAAAGAAAATTGGAGGACCCAAGAAAGCAAAACTTTTCCCCTACGCGGTTGGATTTCGGGAAAATATCCTTCTTGATTCCGCGGCATTTTGGGTTTTGTTACGGTGTAGAAAACGCAATCGAACGCAGTTACAAAGCAATTGCAGAAAATCCAGGAAAACGTATTTTTCTGTTGAGCCAGATGATTCACAATCCGGATGTAAATAAGGATTTATTAGAAAATGGACTGACTTTTCTTCAAGATACGGACGGAAAACAACTCATTCCTTTTGAAGAATTGACCTCAGATGATGTGGTAATAATTCCTGCTTTTGGTACGACATTAGAAATTGAAAATAAACTCCGTGAAATAGGCGTAAATATAGATACATATAACACAACTTGTCCGTTTGTAGTTAAGGTATGGAATCGATCTGAAAAACTTGGGGAGACAAATCACACGATAATTATTCACGGAAAATATAATCACGAAGAAACTCGAGCAACATTTTCTCATAGTTCATCGAACGCTCCTTCACTTGTTATTAAAGATTTGAAGGAAGCCAAGTTCTTGGGAGAATATATTTTGGGTTCTAAATCCAAAATGGAGTTTCTCTCCTATTTTGAGGGTAAAATGTCGGTAGGATTTAATCCGGAAGTAGACTTGAATAAAATCGGAGTTGTCAATCAAACAACTATGCTTGCTTCTGAAACACAAGAGATTACTGAGTATTTGAGAGGCGTAATGATTGAAAAATATGGCTCAGAGAACATCAAAAATCACATTGCAGATACACGAGACACGCTTTGTTATGCTACTAATGACAATCAATCAGCGACAATTGAACTTTTGAATCATGAAGCCGATATGGCAATAGTCGTAGGTGGATACAATAGTTCAAATACAAGTCATTTGGTTGAATTACTGGAACAGAAGTTCCCAACTTATTTTATCAAAGGAAAGGACGAGATTATTTCAGAATCGGAAATTGAGTCTTTTAACATTCATACAAAGTCTATCGAGCGACATTCAAATTATCTTCCAACAAAAGAAAATCTTAACATCATTATTACTTCCGGTGCATCTTGTCCGGATTCTATTGTGGATGGAGTGATTCAAAAATTACTTGGCTATTTTGAGTTAGAAAATTCTATCGAAACAGTTTTAGAAAACTTATAAAATGAAGATTTACACAAAAAAAGGAGACGAAGGAAAAACAGGAT
The DNA here is from genome assembly GCA_964534395.1 of uncultured Lishizhenia sp. Lineage (GTDB taxonomy): Bacteria > Bacteroidota > Bacteroidia > Flavobacteriales_D > Crocinitomicaceae > UBA952. The sequence goes on along the minus strand of CAZHOW010000012.1, from coordinate 89,601 downwards.
TAATTGGTGGGACTCGCGTTTCGAAACATGCTCTTCGCATTGATTCTTACGGAACAGTTGATGAACTAAATTCGTTCATTGGAGTGGTTCGAGATTACGAAATCAATGATATTTATAAAAAACAATTGATTGAGATTCAAGATCGTTTGTTTACTATTGGCTCGAGTTTAGCTTCAGATCCAGAGAAGTCAAAGATGAAGATTCCCGATTTATTGGAAACAGATGTTGAGATTTTGGAAAAATGGATGGATGAAATGGATGCTGAATTACCAGAAATGCGCTTCTTTGTGCTTCCGGGTGGAAATCACGCTGTTTCCTTTTGTCATGTTGCACGATGTGTTTGTCGAAGAGCTGAACGATTAATTGTTGAATTAGCTGAGAATGATTTCGTGGCACCTTTGGTATTGTCTTATATGAATCGATTAAGCGATTATTTGTTTGTACTAAGCCGAAAAATTGCTATGGATTTAAAAGCTGAAGAACAACCTTGGCATCCACGTGTTTAAATTGTTGAAAAAAGAATTACTAACTTTTGAATAAAAATTCGCTTAATATAAAAATAATTTTACTTTTGCCGAAAATACGCACATAAATTAGAAGCTATGTATTGGACCCTAGAACTTGCATCCTATTTGGAAGACGCCCCGTGGCCAGCTACGAAAGAAGAGTTGATTGACTTTGCTATTCGAACAGGTGCCCCACTTGAAGTAGTTGAAAACCTTCAAGATTTGGAAGACGAAGGAGACATGTATGAAAGTATCGAAGAAATTTGGCCCGATTATCCTTCTCGCGAGGATTTCCTTTTCAATGAAGATGAATACTAATTTTAGTCTCGCTTCGGCGGGACTTTTTTTTCTCTGATGAATTTTTTAGGTCACCTTTATTTTTCCAACGACGACAAGGACCTAATGCTTGCGAATCTGTTTGGTGACTTTGTGAAAGGATCAAACTTTCAACATTTTTCATCTAAAATCCAAGAAGGTATTGTTTTACATCGCGCAATCGATACTTATATTGACTCACACAAAGAGGTTTTAGACTTGAAATTGATGTTATATCAAGATTTACCAAAAGTCGCAGGGATAGCAGTAGATTTGTTTTTTGATCATTTATTGGCTAAAACTTGGGAGAAGCATCATGTTCAGGAATACGAATCTTTTTTGAATGATTTTTATCTTCACAAATCAGAAATCGAGAATGATTTAACGCTGGAATTTAAGCAATTCATCACAATATTTAGGGATCGAAAATGGCTAAACCACTACCCTACTGATTTCGGTTTAGTAAAGTCATGTGAAGGTGTATCAAAACGAATTTCATTTACGAATAAATTAGCGGAAGCTCCTGAAACATTTTACAAACGTGAAAAAAAAATTGAAGCTGTTTTCCAAAAATTCATGGTGGATGCAAAAAATTATTTCTCAGTAATAAATTCAGTTCATTGATGCAAAATCTACCTTCAAAATTCATTGATCGCATCAAACGTGAAAACCCAAATCACGAAAAGTTATTGAATGCGCTAGATTCTGAAAGTCCAATTAGTATAAGATTAAACCCGAATAAACCAAAAGAGTTAAATAACCTTGAATTTGCAGAAAAGGTTCCCTGGTGTTCAACGGGATATTATCTGAAATCAAGACCAAAATTCACCTTAGATCCGCTTTTTCATGCAGGTTGCTATTATCCGCAAGAAGCTGGATCGATGTTCATTGAATCAGTTTTTAAGTCACTTGCATTATCTGATTCCCCAGTAGTTTTGGATTTATGTGCTGCACCAGGAGGAAAAAGCACCTTGCTAGCAGGTTTATTAAATGATCAAGGTGTTTTGGTTAGTAATGAAGTCATTCGATCTCGAGCTTACATTCTTGCTGAGAATGTAACGAAATCAGGCTACTCAAATTGCTTAGTTACTAATAACGACCCAAAAGATTTCTCAACATTAAAAGGAAGTTTTGACGTTGTATTAATCGATGCACCTTGTTCCGGCGAAGGCATGTTTCGAAAGGACCTGAAATCGCGTGCTGAATGGAGTGAGGAAAATGCGAATATGTGCAGTGCGCGCCAAAAGAGAATCGTAATGGATGTTTGGGATTCGCTGAAGGAAAATGGCTACATAATTTATTCCACTTGTACATTTAATCAGAATGAGAACGAAAAGAACATCGATTGGCTGTTAAATGAACTAGATTGCGAAATCGTTCCAATTCCAATGTTTGAAAATGTAATACCCGATTCAATGAATTATGGCGTTTTTTTCCTGCCGGGATTCACAAAATCAGAAGGATTTTATTGCTGTATTTTGCAGAAAAAGGAGAAAGTTAACTTAAACTCAAAAATTAAGTTAGAAAATATATCTATTTTAAAATCAATAGATAACATTAGTTCATTTGTAAATAATTCTACCAATATTTCTCTTTGGAATGAGAACGAAACCATTCACGGATCAACAGAAGATACTTTTAACTTTTATCGTCAGTATTTGAAGAAACTCAAGTGGATGAAAACAGGAGTTAAAATCGGAGAAATCTCAAAGAAAGGTTTCACTCCCGATATCGAATTAGCTTTAAATCCTAACCTAATTAACGATATAAATTCTATTGAATTAACAGAGCAACAAGCATTGAAATTTCTTCACGGAGATACTTTTGAATTACCAGCTCTTGTTGGAATTCATCTAGTTTCATACCAAAATCAGCCTCTTGGCTTTATCAAACACCTCGGAAATCGCTTCAATAATTTATATCCAAAAGAGTGGAGAATCCGAATGGATTTGGGATTTTAGTTCTTATCCTTAAAGAATTCATCGCTAATTCCTTTGTTGATCTTATAGTTTGTCAATTTAATAATAATCGTACCTTTTTGATCTTTATTCTTATTCTTTTTGGCTTTTTCCTTTTCCGTCTTATTTAAGTCGGCTGCAACACTTTTCGGAAGTTTGAATTTCTTAACATCAATATCAAAAACCAATTGATTGGGCAAGCCATATTCAGCTTCAGTGTCGTAAGAATAATCAACGGTTACTGTTCCGCTACTTCGGGTTGTTATTTGAGATTTTAATATTAAATCATTCTTCGTATCAATCCAAAGTTTTGCCAGTACAAATTCACTATTTTCATTGGTTGGTATTACTGTTATCAAATTTGTTTTTACATCGTCAATCGTCTTAACACCTCCATCCACTGCCATATAGGAGTTCTTCTTCATTAAAAAAGAATTCACATCCGTAAAACCTTGCTTTGGGAGTATTGCAATACCTTTCGAAACGACTTTAAACTTGTCCTTTTGTTTGAAATAAATTGAAGCTTTAACAGGAAGTATTTTTATCAATGGAATATCAGCCTTGATATTGGCATCCACCGAATAATCTTTCACTGAATTTATCTTAGCAACGACACGATTTAAGATCGCATCGGCTTCTTGTGAAAATGCTAAATTCGAAAAGAGAATTAAAATAATTGTTGCTAAACTTTTCATTAGGAAGTGATATCTTTTTTATTGAATTTAAAAATGGCAATGGATACCAAAACAACATTGTGAACCAAAAGGATAACAATCGATTCTTGAATCCTTCCCCACGGAACTGGATCCTCAAAGAAACTGCGCCAGGAAGCCATATGAGTTGTGAATAAATAAGGTTTTACATTGTCAAATACCGAAACATCCAAGGAGCCAATAATCGTGAAAAGAATGATAATGGCCATTGTAGAAACAATTGGTCCAATAGAATTTTCAGCAAATGCGGACAAACAAATCGATAATGTAGAAATAGTTAAAAGCGCTAAATAAGCCACAAGGAAACTCAATCCATAGCGCCACATAATGTCATCGCTTTTCAATATCACCAATCCATCGCTGTTTAAAACAATTAAATCTCCTGTTCCGAAAATCCACTTAGCGACAATAAGTGCTAAAAATCCAAGCCAAATAGTCAATATCAAGGTGTAAACCGCTCCAGCAATAAATTTGGATAAAACGATGTTTGTTCTTGAAATCGGTTTTGTTGCCAACATACGAACAGTTCCCATTGCAGCTTCACCGGAAATCAAATCACCCGTAACCAAAGCAACAAGCAACGGAATATGCACGATTAGCATTTGAAGGATTATAAAACCTATTAAATTCCCGTTGAGTATATTTCCATTAAATGAAAGCGTTTGTTCAAAGGAAGAGGTAACAAATGAAATAAACGAAGAACCATCAGCTTTCATTGCGAATAGAATGATTCCGATTAATAGAGTCAATGCCCCAATTCCCAGATAACTTCTTGGTTTCGCCAATATTTTAATGAACTCATTGTATGTATTTTTCAGTAACATCATGATTGAATTATTTTCATGAAAAAATCTTCCAGTTTTCGTTTTGGCTCAATTGAATGTACTTCAATTCCATGCTTTACTAGTAAGCCGTTTACTTCAGGAACTAATTGTTTTTCGATATTTATTTCGAATTCGTGTTCATTCACGCGAAGAATTTCTTTTGTTCCAAATGACATAGAAACCAATTCACAAGCGTCATTCAATCGATCAACTTCTATTTTTACGACAATCTCCTGAGCGTTCAACAATTCTTTAACATCTCCTTCTACGATTGTTTTACCCTTATTAATGATTACCATTCGATTAGCAATCAATTCAATTTCAGAAAGTTGATGCGATGAAAGCAAAACTGTTTTATTTTGTTCCGTTTTCAACCTCAAGATTAAATTTCGAATTTCTATGATTCCCTGGGGATCCAAACCAGTTGTTGGCTCATCCAAAATGATTAAATCTGGCTGATGCAGAAGTGTTTGAGCAATTCCTAAACGTTGTTTCATTCCGTGAGAAAAACCACCGATTTTATCTTTACCTCTTCCTGAAAGCCCAACAAATTCTAGCATTTCCTGAATTTCTTTTTTCGAAACAATTGCTCCAGAGATTCGAGCGAAAATCTCCAAATTTTTTTCTGCCGATAAATATTTATAAAAATCAGGCTTTTCAATTATTGAACCTATCTTGGAAAGAATTTCGGATCGGTTTTTATCATATGTTTTACCGAACATTTCAATCGTTCCAGAGTCATTTTTTATGAGCGAAAGCATGCAACGAATTGTAGTACTTTTACCCGCTCCATTTGGACCTAGAAATCCAAATACATCACCCCTATTCACCTTGAAAGAGACATCCCTCACAGCCTGAAAGGAGCCAAAACGTTTTGTTAAATGTTCGACTTGAATAATTGTTTCAGAATTCATTCAGTAAATTTAGTATTACTATGATTTTAAACGTTATAAACTATATAAAAAGTAAATCCTTTTTTTGTTCTTACAAAGTCAATTTAATCAATTCCAGAAAGAGTTACATTTTCTTTTGATTAGGAATATTTAACTTTTAAAAATTTTAACTTTGACTGATGAAGAATGTTCAAAAAAATAATGCAATTATACAATCTGTGTCAAGGATAATATCATATTTGAGTGTTTTGAATTTTTTATTCTTTATTAATTTATTTTTTAATTGGCAATTTAAAGTTTTTGGCCAAACCGTGAGACCAGAATTAAGTAAAATTAAGGATTCATTGTTTGTTAATAACGATACCATTCTGATTGATTCACATCCTGATTTAATTCTACCTCTTTTTCAATTAATTGATAAGGACACCATTTCTTTAGGACCGAATGATGAGTTGATTTTTGATCATTATACTGCTTTAGGAAAGCCTGGCGTTTATGATGCACTTCATTCTTTTAATTACAGAAGAAGTGATCGTTTTGGTGGATACATCAATGAAAAAGTGAATGCTGGATTAGAACGTGTGAGACAAAAGGGATTTAAATCTGATATTAAAAAACTTTACATTCAAGTAGATCCATTGACGTTAACTGTTTATTGGTTCGCAATTGTGGGTCCAAGTCTCGATGGTTTTTCCTATGTTCGAATGGATAGCAGAGGGTCTGCAGGAGGATATTTGAGTGCAGTTCAAAAGCAGTTGCCGCGAATGCATAAGTTATATCCGGATTTAAAACCAGTCAAGTTTCTTGAATTCAATGAAGACGTAATTGTTTGTTACACTTGGGACGGAAAGATGCTTGACAATTATTGCAACAAGTTAAATATTCAACAGCACTTTTATAAATATCGCAAAAGATATGACGATGAAAAAACCTTGAAATCTGAGAGTTTACTCGACGTGATTTTTCAAGAGGATTTTGAAAAGGATACAACACTTTCGCTGTCAGATGTTGTCATAGATTCTTCAACCGTACAACAAAAGATATTCAATGAATCCAAAGTTAACAATCAAAAAGTTATTTCTAAGAAAAAGTCAGGCGTGCGTTTTTATAAAGTGAAATCGGGTGATACACTTTCTGAAATAGCGGAAAAACATCGAACCTCGATAGCCAAAATAAAAAAAATAAACAACTTAAAAAGTGATAACCTTCGAATAGGTCAAACGCTAAAAATTCCCAGTTAGGAGTTATATCGGCGATTTACTTTCCAAATTTTGTTTATTAGCACATGACATGTTAATAAATACCAGAAATATAAGCCCCTTTTTATTGAGTTAGTGTCTAATTTTGCTTTTCAAATCAACTTTCGATATTAATTTTATTTACTATGGCTGATATTTTTGAAAAAATCAAAGCGAATAGAGGTCCTATTGGCATGCATGCCAAGGAATCTCATGGATACTTTACCTTTCCGAAATTAGAGGGAGACATCGGTCCTCATATGAATTTTAGAAGTAAGAAAAGATTAAATTGGTCTCTGAACAATTACCTTGGTTTAGCAAATCATCCTGAAGTACGAAAAGCTGATGCTGAGGCTGCAGCCGATTTTGGATTTGCAATGCCTATGGGAGCTAGAATGATGAGTGGAAACTCCAACTATCATGAACAATTAGAGGCTGAACTTTCTGCTTTCGTAGAAAAGGAAGATACGATTCTTTGTAATTTTGGATATCAAGCGATAGTTTCTGCAATCGATTGTTTGGTTGATCGTCACGATGTAATTGTATACGATGCTGAATCACACGCTTGTATTTTAGATGGCGTACGTTTGCATATGGGTAAGCGCTATGTATTTAAACACAATGATATTGAAGATTGTGAAAAACAATTACAACGTGCTACCAAGTTGGCTGAAGAAACAGGTGGAGCGATTCTAGTCATAACCGAAGGTGTTTTTGGAATGCGGGGCGATCAAGGCTTGTTAAAAGAAATCGTTGACCTAAAAAAGAAATATAATTTTAGGCTTTTTGTAGATGATGCGCACGGAATAGGAACTCTTGGTGCCAAAGGTGGAGGAACTGGTCAAGAGCAAGGTTGTCAAGATGGAATCGATATTTATTTCGGGACGTTTGCAAAGTCATTCGCTTTAATCGGAGGATTTATCTCCAGCGATGAGCAAGTTGTGGAGTACCTTCGTTATAATATGCGTTCTCAAATATTTGCGAAAGCGCTTCCATTGCCATTGGTAAAGGGCGCTTTGAAAAGATTGGAATTGATGCGAAATCATCCTGAATTGAAAGAGAAACTTTGGGAAATTACAAATGCCTTACAAACTGGTTTGAAAAATGCAGGTTTCGAAATCGGTCCAACCAACTCTTGTGTAACTCCAGTTTACATGAACGGTTCAATTCCAGAATCAACAAATCTAATCTATGACTTACGAGAAAATTACAATATCTTCTGTTCAATGGTTGTTTATCCCGTAGTTCCAAAAGGAATGATCATTTTACGTTTGATTCCGACGGCAGTTCATACATTAGAAGATGCTCGATATACGATTGAATGTTTCTCTAAAATTGTTGGAAAGCTGAAAAACGGAGAATACATGTCCGATAAAATAGCTTCCGTTTAAACGATAATAATATGAATTTTAAGTCGCTTCAATTTGGAGCGACTTTTTTTTGAATGTCTAATTCGAACAAGTATAAACAAAAGCCGGAGGAAAGTTTAATGCCGCAAAATTTACTTTAACGGTATGAAAATTCCTTTTTAATGATTTAAATGATTGAAGTGAATACTGGAATTGAATAAATTTACCATTATCCTCAAGGCAATTTTTCGATGTTTCAATCACTTTCTTTCTAAGTTCTGAAGGAAAATTCGCCAAGGGAAGGGACGAAATGATCAAATCAGCCTTTTCAAATCCCAATTCTTTCAAATAAATCCCAATTTGGTCTGCGGAGCCGTGTCTTAAATGTAAATTAGGATGATGCAGTTTACTTTGAAGCGTATTATAAAAATCATCATTCAATTCTACAACGATCAATTGGGTATTTGCGCCTAGTTTTTCTATAATTTTCTCTGTAAAAACTCCAGTTCCTGGACCCAATTCTATAACTACTTTCGCATCTTTAATCGGTATATGGTTAAGCATTTTAGCAGCTAAAAATCGTGAACTTGGTATCATTGAGCCCACCATTTTATTCTGCTTAAAGAACTGTTTTAAAAATGAACTTTTTGACACGATTTACTGATTTATGGTAGCTTTATCTCCGTTAATAACTGCTAAAACTTTTCCAGTCAACACCTTATTTAAAAAAGGACTGTAAGCGTGTTGTGAAATCATCACCTCAGAATTAAATTCCCAAGAAATAGTTGGGTCAAAAACAGTTAAATCAGCTCGATTACCTATTTCAATAGGACAATATGAAACCCCTAGAATATTTCTTGCTTTTTGAGATAAACAATCGATTAATATATTGATTTCTATAGATTTTGAAGAATTCAATGCAGAAAAAACTGTTTGAAGTTGATAGGAACCAAAACTTGAATAGTCGAACTCCAATTCCTTTTCTTCTTGGTCAACCGGTCTGTGATCAGATACAATTGTATCAATGGTTCCGTCGTTCAATCCTTCCAATAATGCTTGTCTATCCGATTCAGTTCTCAAAACTGGCATTACTTTGTAATTGGAATCAAAGTTCAACATTTCATCCTCTGTGAAGAGAAGATTCATTAAGTTAACATCGGCGGAAAGATTCAATCCTTTTTTCTTTGCCTGACGAATTAATTCAACACCTTCTTTTGAAGAAATTCCTGTTAAGTGAATTGAACCACCAGTATACTCCTGCAACCTCAAATTTCGTTCTAGCTGAATCACTTCGGCAATTCCTGGATCTGCTTTCAAACCCGTTCTTGTTGACGCAACTCCCTCATTCACCATTCCTTTGCCAGCAATTGAGTTATCACGACTAAAGGCGATTATTTTTCCTCCGAAATTCTTTGAATACAATAAACCGCGGTACATAATTCCGCCACTTACGGGATGCAAATCATCAGAATACAAGCGAACACCTGACTGAAACATATCATACATTTCGGCCAACTCCTCCCCTTTCACTCCTTTCGTAATCGCTCCAATCGGATGAATTTGAACCACATGAGAACTCGCTTTTCCTAAAATATATTCAACTTGTGTTTTTCCATCAATTTCGGGATTTGTTTTTGGCAAGACAGCCACATGCGTGTAACCACCAGCAGCAGCAGTATCGAGTCCACTTTCAATCGTTTCCTTATGCTCAAATCCAGGATCACAAAAATCAGCTTTCAGGTCAACCCATCCCTGTGAAACAGATAAATTTGTTGATTCAACTAAAATCGCATCATCAATTTTTACGGAATCACTAATTTCCTTTATGGTTCCATTTTCAATCAAAACATCTTTGGTTTGACCAAAATAACTTGATTGTGAGTCTAAAATTTTTACTTGCTTAAGAACTATTCTCATTGAACTCAAAATTATTATTTCCAAAAACGCAACAAGGACATTTCACAAATTACAAAAAGAAGTGCAAGCATTAGAAATAAACGCCAGTACTCTTTTGGTTTTTGCAAATCAACCACGGTAACACTTTGACCATTTTCAACGGAGTTAAAGTTAATGTTTTTAGCTCCTTGTTCCTTCAATTTAGTTTCAACATCTACTTTAGAGACATATTCCATTTGGGATTCTTCTCGATCATAATTCAAAGCTATTCCATTTATCGGGCTATCTGTTTTGATTTCATAATTTCCACATTTCAACTTTTCAATTGCTTCTGGACCTGAAATCGAAATATTGACAGACATACCATCTTTTGAAATCATCGGTATGTATTCAAATGCTTTATTAACCAATTTTAAAGGTGTTTCGTCTTCTAAATCTTCAAATATTTTAAGTTTATTTTCCTTTCCGATTATTGCATACAATGGCAAATTTCGTTTTGAAAATTCCCCAGCTCGCAATAGAATAGTTGGAAATAAGGCGTTTTCAGTAAAGTTTCCAAATTCAGAATTCAAGGAACTTGTATATAGATAAACAGATTCATTTGTTCTAAGCAGTAAGGGTAAACCATTTCTTAAGGTAATTAATGGAAAAATGGTTGATTGACGGAAACTTGGAATTCCATAACACTTTTTGATGCTTGGCAAGTTCAAACTCGTATTTTCTTTTTCAAATACGTTTTTGAAGAATGGATCTTTATATTCAACTTTATCAATTTTAGTTCCCTCTCGTGCAACGCCTGATATAGTTGGAAGACCTAAGTCATTCAAGAAATTGCCGTAGTCGCTTGAATTGATTTTTGAACCTGGAAAAATAAAAATGCTTCCACCTTGATTTTTGAAATCAACTAATTCTGAAGCTAAACCAGTTGAAATTTCATTTAATCCATTTAATACAATTAGGTCTGTTCCTTTTAACTCTTCGCGAGTAAAACTCATATCGGAAATGGACTTTACCTTATAAAATGATTCAATTGAATAAACGCGATTCACCGAAGGGCTTGCATCTTCTCCATTTAGAATCAAAACTCCAGCGCTCACCGCAACCTTGTAAGAAAAGTAAAAGTCATCGTCCCAAAACAATTGTTTATCATTCACGCTTACCTTACCTTCAACTAATCCAGCTTGATTATTTGTAATTTGAAAGTTAGCAACCGCCGATTTTTTAGCTGAAATATCCATAAACAATGTTCGTTTTTGAGAACCTGCTTGCATTGACAATTCGGCATTCACGATATCATTTTCGGAGAGATTCTTGACTTGAACAAAAAATTCATTTGGTTCATCCTTTTTATGAATAGGTGAAGCAAACCAAACGGAATCTATTAATAAGTTACTGATTTCTTGCGGTGTAATTTGAATGGGATAATAAAAGGCATTTTCGTCAACTTTCAATTTATCAGTTTCAAATTGATTTTTCTGGAAATCTGAAAGGAAAACATATTGGCGAACCGCAAGATTAACATTTTCTTGATTTTCTCGATCAATAAATTCTTTTTGCCAATTTAAAACTTCCTGCAAATTACGGCGAATAGGAGTTGATTCGATTTTCTCAAGGTAATCTAACGCTTCAACCTTGGTGATAAGGCGTTGTTCGATTCCATCCAATTTATTCGTAGCTAATAGAATATGTGTTTCCGGCTCAGCGTCTTTTAAAATTCTTCGCGTCAATTCCTTCGCTTCTGAAAGCAATTCCCCCTCCGTTCCTTTGGCAGTCATTGAAAACGAATTGTCGATGTAAATAGCCAAAACACTTTTTCCAGCAGAATTGCTTTTTGATGTTCCAATAAAAGGTTGGGCAAAGCAAATAATTAGAAATGCCATTGTAAATAATCGACAAAACAATATCAGTAAATGCCTCAGTTTTTGAGTCGACTTTTGCTCCTGTTGAACGTATTTTAAAAACTTAAGAGACGAAAAAAATAGAGTTTTGTGTCTGCGAAAATGGAAAAGGTGAATGATAATTGGAATTAGTAATAAAAAGAATAACCACAAAAACTCAGGGTGCACAAATTCCATAAATCAAAGATACGAAATTATGTGATTATTCCATTTTACTCAATTTCAAATAAGTGATTGATTAGTTCACAGATAGAATTTTATAGACAAAAAAAAGGGAGATTGCTCTCCCTTAATATTATTTTAAATATTGTAATTAATTTGAAGTAGATGAAGAATCCGATTTTGCAAGTGTATAAATTACCAAACCGAATCCGATTTTATTTACAGCATCACCAATGTTATATACTACATCCATCCATGGGTTATTTAATTCGCTACCAAAAGCACCGAATAATCCACCTGGAGTTCCAATGATGTAACCTAATGGGTAAATTGCCCATCCAACCAATACAAACCAAGCCAAAACACGAGTTGCTTTAGCAACCGATGGACCCGCTGTATTAGACAAGCTTGCAACCTCTCCAAACCATACTAAATATGCAATGTAGAAATAGGCAGCGCCTGAAATCACACCCCACATTACGCTATTTCCACGATCAGTTGCTTCACCAAAGAATCCTGTTACAAGCATAACAACCGATGCAAGAATTAACTTCCATAGTAACGAAGTTTTTGCCCCTGCCTTTTTAGTAATTAAATAGAACTCAACGCACATTAACGGAACCGTTAACAACCAATCTACATAACGGAAGAACGTCGGTGAACTTCCTGTTTGAATAAAATAATCACGCATATAGTAATAGTGCACTGCAGCTATAAACGTGATTAATCCAGAAACTAGGACAGACGTTCTCCATTTCTCACCTACATTTCTAATTTCAAAGAAAAAGAATGCAGAAGCCGCCATCATCGCCATTGTCCCCACAAAAAAAGTAAAAGCCGTTGCTTGGTTAATTCCTAAGCCCTGGCTAGCATCAAATAAATTAGATGCAGTAACAGATAAAACCATAATAATTAATTTAAGTTTCCCCTACTCTATTTAGGATTTTCGGGTTTCTCCCTTAGTTAACATATTCAATAACAGCTAAAAAATAATTTTGTTTAAAATATTTTAAAAAATGTTAAACAAAAGGAACTATTATTTTCTTCAATTAGAGTGTTGTTATCGTTATTTTAACGAAAATATATTAACTAAGTAAATAATTTGTAATTAATATTATATCAATAAAAATACAGGAATATTAATTAGTTTATTTGCAAGAAAGAAATTTTAATTTTTAATTTCTTTATAAATTGAATTATTTAAAAAGAATGCAACCATTTTTGCTTGAACTCTGAGTTCATTTATCGCTGTACTTTCCCATAATTTTCCTTTCAATAATCCTCCAATGGCAAACATATTCTCCTCAACTTGATTTTGGGAATTAATAACTTGATAGGAATCATTCACTTCAATCCCTAATTGTAAATCATCTTGAATAATGAAACCATCCGATTTCATTTGAATTAAAAGTTCGTTCCCACTTTTTTCAATTTTCGTTTCTGGTCCCGTGCAATTGATTACTTGAGCGAATTGAGAATTCAATTCTGTATTATTTTTCTTGTCGTAAATTGTAGCGAGAACACTATTATCTTTAATTGTTAAATCAACAACTTTACCTGCCAAAATTTCCAATCGATTTGCTATTCGTTCTTTTTGAATATAATCATAAGAAGAGAATGGAATCCGATGGCGGGCGACACCCCAAAAATGACGAAGTCGCTTCATAAAAATTCTTTTTTCTTCCAAACTCAACGACTGCCAAATTTGTTGTGTATTTGGCCGAAGAGCATCGATTAAAGGTTCAGCAGATATTCCGAATTCATTCAGTTTTTTCAATTCAGATTTAAATAAACTGAGAAGTTCCAAAAGAGATTTATTATCTTTCAAATCCTTAATTGGTCCGTTGTATTGGAAATTAAAATTGCGATGCGGAAGAATGTTGAACCCGTTTGGTGAAACGGATACTATTTTTTGTTGAAAACCATTTTCACGCAGTTCCATCACCGTGTCTACCATTGTCAATCCATTACCTAAAATTAATATAGGTTCTGTCATACTAATTTTTGAGAAATTAATACGCCACGGATTTTGCTGATATAAATTGGAATTGAAAAAATCGACACTCTTAATTTGTGGATTTCCTGGAAGTTCATTTCCCGTGGCAAGAATCAAATAATCTACAATTTCGTTTCCGGACTCTGATTTAATTTGAAGATTTGTATCTTCTTTATTGATTTTAATGACTTTATTTGGAATCAAATTCAAATTATGTCCATTCTTTTTTGCAATTTCTTGCGTTTCTTTCCAAATGTCATTCAGGTAATTTCCATAAATCGAACGCGATAGAAAAGAACTAGACAACAAGTCGATGGCATTTTCATTTCCGATTCCCTTGGATAGACACCACTCCACGAAATGGTTTGGTTTATCTGGAAAAGCGCTCATTTTTCCTGCAACAACATTCAATAATAATTTTGAAGATCTTGGATTATAGGCAACACCACGAGCGAAATCAGCATTCGAATTATAAATGGAAATGGATTGAATTACATTTTGTTGCTCAACCAAATGTCTAATTAACATGGTTCCTGAGAAACCTCCTCCGATTATTCCAATTCGCTTTTCCATAAACAAAAACTGCCGGATTGACCGGCAGTGAAGTTATTATTTAATAGCGTCCGCTCGTTTTTTGAATTGAGCTGCTTTCTCTGTGTCTCCTAAACGATAGTATGTTTTATAAAGTATTTCTAATACAGTCTTGTCATTCGGATTTTTCTCCACATATTTTTCCAACTCCCGGGAACCGCGAAGCAAGATTTCACCTGCTTTTTTATCTAACTCAGCAACTCTAGGATCTTTATAATTCAATTCACCCGCTTGAGTTTGTAAATCTCCAGCCCAGTTAACCAAATGAGCACCCAATTGATATTGAGCTTCCGAGTAATTAGGATCAACTTCGAGCGCCTTTTTTAAGGCTTCTTCCGCTTTTTCGTTTTGCTTTAAATCAATGTATGATGTTCCTAAAACATAATAAAGCTGTTTATTCATAGGGTCAATTGCCAAGGCCTTATTCAAATACTTCTCAGCAGATACCGCGTCTCCTTTCTGAAGATTGATATTTATTAGTGTAATGTAAACATCAATGTTATTTGGCATTTCCTCTAATACAGCTAAAGACAATTCCGTTGCTTTATCGAATTCCTTTTTACCTATTAGTGAATCGCAAGCGTAATTCAAACTTAAAGTTACATTAGTATAAGCATCTTTACATTTTTCAGATTTACATTCTTCGTCAATAAATTGAATAACAGAATATGCACCTAAAAATACTTGTGTAGCCTGTTCAAAATTCTTAGTATTGTAAGCCTGAACTCCCATATTAAAATACATATCAACACGCATGTTTATAAAATCTTGTGCGTCTCTTGTTTTTGACTTTTTTGGATCATTTAGCACCTTCTTGAAACTTGCCTTTGATATTTCAGAATATGTTTTCAAGGCAGCTGTATCTGGAGTTTTTCCTGACATTGCTTCCATTCCTGCAACTTCAATCAAAGCGTAATAAACCATTCCTCGATAAAGATGCATTTTCATATCCTCAGCTGTTTCAGCATTTGCGGCAGCCAAATCAATATAACCTTTTGCTTCGTTTACAGATTTCTTTGCAGGTTCAAGCCCCATCATTGGGTTGTACTTATTCATAATCATGGCAGCATCGGTCACATTCTTTTTCTGTGCGATCGTCGAAAAAACTACTGCTGATCCAACGGTTAAAGTCAAAAATATTTTTTTCATATCTAAATTTTAAACAAAGTTATTAATCTTCGTCCGGACCTTCAATATCCGTGCCAACTTCATTGTCTTCAGGAGTTAAACCTTCTGCTTCTTCGTTCAATCCTTCTACCACTTCAATGTCCTCATCTTCATCCTCACTTCTTGGAACACGCGCGATGGCTGCAATCTCTGCGTTTCCTTTTAAGTTGATTAAACGAACTCCTTGCGCTGCGCGACCCATTGTTCGGATTGTATCTACATGCATACGGATGGTTACACCTGACTTGGTGATAATCATCAAATCATCCTCATCAAATACATTTTGAATGGAAAGTAATTTACCTGTTTTCTCTGTGATGTTAAGTGTTTTCACACCTTTACCGCCACGATTGGTGATACGGTAAACCGGTTCTTTATCTTCTGGATCATTCAAATACGTGCGTTTTCCATAACCTTTTTCAGAAACAACTAAAATAGTTGAGAAAATATCTTCAACACATATCATTCCGATTACTTCGTCGTTTTTCTCACCAAGGGAAACTCCACGCACTCCTGATGCATTTCTACCCATTGGACGCACAGTTGCTTCGTTGAAACGAATTGCACGACCAGAGCTTGTCGCAAGAACGATTTCATTTGTTCCGTTGGTCAATTTTGCTTCTAACAATTCATCATTCTCACGAATCGTAATCGCATTGATACCATTTGATCTTGGTCGAGAATAAGCTTCAAGTGACGTTTTCTTAATTACCCCATGTTTCGAGCACATGATAATAAAGTTGTTGTTGATGTAATCTTGATCCGTTAAATCTTGAACTTTCACATACGCCTTTACTTTATCGTCCTGCGGAATATTAATCAAGTTTTGAATAGCTCTTCCTTTTGATAATTTATTTCCTTCCGGAATTTCATAAACACGCATCCAGAAACAACGACCTTTCTCTGTAAAGATTAACAAATAATTGTGATTTGTAGCAACAAAAAGGTGCTCCAAGAAATCTTTATCTCTTGTCGCTGAACCTTTTGAGCCCATTCCTCCCCTATTCTGAACCTTGTACTCTGCTAAGTTTGTTCGTTTGATATAACCAGCATGAGAAATTGTTACAACTACCTCCTCGTCAGCAATCAAATCTTCCATACGCATTTCGCTCGCGGAATATTCGATTCGGGAACGACGTGCATCACCATATTTTTCTTTAACTTCAAGAAGCTCATCTTTGATGATTTGCATTCTTCGTTCCTCGTTTGCTAAAATATCCTTCAAATCAGCGATTAACTTCATCAAATCATCATATTCAGCACGTAACTTATCTTGCTCAAGACCAGTCAATTGACGTAAACGCATGTCTACAATAGCACGCGTTTGAATTTCAGATAATCCAAATCGTGTAGATAATCTTTCACGCGCATCGTCTGGACTTGCAGAAGTTTTAATGATTTCAATTACCTCGTCAATGTTATCTGATGCAATGATTAATCCTTCAAGAATATGAGCACGTTCTTCGGCTTTTCTTAAATCAAACTTTGTTCTTTTGATAACAACCTCATGTCTGAATTTAACGAATTCATGAATCATATCTTTCAGATTCAACATTCGAGGCCTGCCATCAACTAAACAAATGTTATTAACTGAAAATGAAGTCTGTAGCGCTGTATACTTATATAATTTATTTAAGACAACATTGGCAATTGCATCACGTTTGATTTCAAAGACAACTCGCATCCCGTTACGATCCGATTCATCTCTTAAATCGGAAATCCCTTCAATCTTTTTATCGTTAACAAGTTCAGCGATTTTCTTTATCATTTCCGCCTTGTTGACTTGATAAGGAATTTCAGTCACAATGATTTGCTCACGCCCTTGAACTTCTTCAATCTCAGCTTTTCCGCGAATAACAATTCTTCCTCTTCCCGTCAAAAACGCATCACGGACTCCTTCGTATCCATAGATGATTCCACCCGTTGGAAAATCAGGTGCCTTTACGTATTTCAGAAGTTCTTCAATTTCCAATTCAGGATTATCAACATAGGCAACTATTCCATCAATGACTTCACCTAAATTATGTGGAGCCATATTGGTCGCCATACCAACAGCAATTCCAGCGGCACCATTCACCAATAGATTTGGAATCTTTGTTGGTAAAACGCTTGGCTCTGTTAAACTATCATCAAAGTTCGGAGTGAAATCTACTGTTTCTTTCTCCAAATCATCCAACATTTCCTCGGCAATCTTACGCAAACGAGCTTCCGTGTATCGCATCGCTGCTGGACTATCACCATCAACTGAACCAAAGTTTCCTTGTCCATCCACAAGTGGGTAGCGCAAAGACCATGGCTGAGCCATACGAACCATTGTATCATAAACCGAGCTATCACCGTGCGGGTGATATTTACCCAAAACCTCTCCTACGATTCTCGCAGACTTCTTATACGGACGATTAGAATATACTCCCAAATCTTGCATTCCGTACAAAACACGTCTGTGAACCGGTTTGAATCCATCTCGCACATCAGGAAGAGCTCTGGAAACAATTACCGACATCGAATAATCGATGTAGGCTGATTTCATTTCATCTTCAATATTAATCTGAATGATTTTTTCGCCGTCGGCCATACTATTAGATTAAATTAAGTTTTACGTAATTATAAAAGCTTCCAAAATTAACGAATTCTAGATGAGAATAGCTTTTCAGAATCCCTTTTTACTAACAAAATACTGTA
Organism: uncultured Lishizhenia sp.; assembly: GCA_964534395.1. Lineage (GTDB taxonomy): Bacteria > Bacteroidota > Bacteroidia > Flavobacteriales_D > Crocinitomicaceae > UBA952. The sequence goes on along the minus strand of CAZHOW010000012.1, from coordinate 71,413 downwards.
ATAAATTGTGAATAAATCCATATCCAAACGAAATATTATGCGTTATATTTGTAAGAATTAATAAAATCTTCAATGGAAGCGAAATTTTCACCTCGGGTTAAGGACATGATCAGTCACAGTCGTGATGAAGCGGTTCGTTTATCCAATGAATTCGTGACACCTGAGCATTTATTGCTTGGATTGATAAAATTAAATGAAGGAACGGCAATAAATATTCTGAACGAATTTCAGATTGATTTGAATCAAATTAAAACTGACTTAGAGAAGGTTCTAAAAAAATCTACTGTCGGCAATTTATTGAATACGAATTTGCCTTTACTTAAGCAAACGGAAAATATTATCAAGCAATCATACTTAGAGGCAAAGCAGTTTAAAGCTGTCATAATTGGCACTGAACACATGTTATTGACTATTTTAAAGCATGAAAATGCTGCGGCATGCCAGGTTTTAAATAAATACGGAATTATGTACGAAAACGCAAAAGACGAATACGAAGCAATTATGGAAGAAAGGCAATTACCTCGTTCCGAATTTCCAGGAAATAATAACGATGATGACGAATCATTTTCGGCACAAAAAAAACCTTCTGATCCCAAATCGAAAACTCCAGTATTAGACAATTTTGGTAGGGATTTAACGAAAATGGCTGAAGTTGGACGTCTTGATCCAATAGTCGGTCGCGAAAAAGAAATTGAACGTGTAAGTCAAATTCTATCCCGAAGAAAGAAAAATAATCCGATATTAATTGGAGAACCGGGAGTTGGTAAAAGCGCAATTGCCGAAGGATTGGCACTTCGAATCGTTCAACGCAAAGTTTCACGTGTGTTATTTAACAAACGAATCATTTCGTTGGATTTAGCATCACTTGTTGCAGGAACAAAGTACCGCGGACAATTTGAAGAGCGAATGAAAGCTGTGATGCAGGAAATTGAAAAAAATCCGGATATCATTCTTTTTATTGATGAAATTCATACGATAATTGGTGCTGGTGGTGCCAGTGGATCTTTGGATGCATCAAATATGTTTAAACCGGCTTTGGCAAGAGGTGAGCTTCAAGCAATTGGTGCCACAACTTTAGATGAATACCGCCAATACATTGAGAAAGATGGCGCCTTGGAAAGACGTTTCCAAAAAGTAATCATCGAACCAACCACGATTGATGAAACCATTCAAATTTTAAACAATATCAAGGAACGTTACGAGGATCATCATTCTGTGGTTTATACCTCTGAAGCTGTTGCCGCTTGTGTTAAATTGACAGAGCGTTACATTACGGATCGTCATTTACCAGATAAAGCAATCGATGCCTTGGATGAAGTTGGTTCGCGTGTTCACATAACAAACATCAATGTTCCAAAAGAAATCGTTGATATTGAAGCTCAAGTGGAAGCTCTAAAAGAACAAAAAGCAGAAGTCATTCGCTCGCAACAATATGAAAAAGCCGCTGAATTACGCGATACGGAGCGTAAGCTACAAGAACAATTAGAAGATGCCAAAAAACGTTGGGAAGAAGATTCTAAGAATAACAAAGTTTTGGTAACCGAAGAACACGTTGCAGAGGTTGTTTCAATGATGTGTGGTATACCTGTTACTAAAGTTTCTGAATCGGAAACAGGTAAACTGGTGAAAATGGCTGAGTCTATTCGAGGAAAAGTGATCGGTCAAGACGAAGCCGTTGAGAAAGTTGTAAAAGCAATACAACGCAACAGAGCTGGTTTGAAAGATCCAAATAAACCAATCGGTTCTTTCTTTTTCTTAGGCCCAACAGGTGTGGGTAAAACACAACTAGCGAAGGTTTTGGCGAAATTTTTATTCGATTCAGAAGATTCCTTAGTTCGAATTGACATGTCTGAATACATGGAGAAATTTTCCATCTCTCGTTTAGTTGGAGCTCCTCCGGGATATGTTGGATATGAGGAAGGAGGTCAACTTACTGAAAAAGTTCGTAGAAAGCCTTATTCCATAGTTCTTTTGGATGAGATTGAAAAAGCACATCCTGACGTATTCAATTTATTACTTCAGGTTTTGGACGATGGTCACATGACCGATGGATTGGGAAGAAAAATCGATTTCAAGAATACGATTTTGATTATGACGTCCAACATTGGCGCTCGACAACTGGCAGACTTTGGAACAGGTGTAGGTTTTGGAACAAAAGCTCAATCAGATTCACGTGACGATAATGCAAAAGCTGTAATTCAGAATGCACTTCGCAAAGCATTTTCTCCTGAATTCTTGAATCGTGTAGATGATATGATTATGTTTAAATCACTCGGCAAGAATGAAATACTTCAAATTATCGATATCGAATTGAGCAAACTATATGATCGAATCAATAGCTTGGGCTATCAAGTAGAATTGACTGAAAAAGCGAAAGATTTTATAGTTGACAAAGGTCACGACGAAAAATTTGGAGCACGACCATTAAAAAGAGCAATTCAGAAATTTATTGAAGATCCACTTGCAGAGGAAATTATCAAGGCAAATGTAGTTGAGGGGGATACCATTCAATTGGACTATGCAGATGGTAAAGAAGAATTAATCGTAAATATCAAAAAAGCGAAATCAAGCAAGAAATCGAATTCAACTGAATAGAATTGAATTTTAAATGTAACCGCTCCCAAAAGAGCGGTTTTTTTATTGCTTAAAAAACTAAAAATGTGAATATTTCATAAATGGCATTTCGTTCAATAACAATCATATTTTTATGTTACATTCAATTTGGTTATTCCCAAGTTGCTGATCGTTTGTCTCCTGAAGTTCGAGCTTATTTGTTTCATATTGTTCGAAAAAGCCCAATTTTAGAAAATAACATTGGCTATGCTTTTGAATATATGGGCCCATCTATTTTGTTGCCTGATAAATCAATTAATTATGATTCAACTGAAACCATACTTATAAATTCTCCTGAATTATTAGTTATTCGTAAGGAGGAAATAGCAAAAGCTCCAAAAGGACTTATCGCGGAGGCAGCAAATAAAACATCCATTTGGATATTAAATAAAACGTTGCAAAGTATTCAATTACGAATAAATGAATCAGATAATGACGTTTTTAAAGACTATATTGAATTTTTTAATCAATCCCTGCCGAAGTCGATAATTCGTGCTAAGTATTTCAATAGTCTTTTTAATCCTTCGATTAGTCCAATTTTTAACAGCAATCTTTCAATGTATGATCGAAACCTTATGTTGATTTCGCTTGGAGTAAATTCAATTGAGGACAGAAAATCAATTTTTGAGGCCCAGCACAAAGCCATTAACAAAACTATTGAAAAAAAGGCCTTGGAAATTTTTAATTATTTGGGCGGTGTATCGGAAGAGTTTGAGAATTACCTAATTGCAGCGGGAGATGGGAGCTATACAGCAGGATTACTTCAGGAAAGAGAACGAGACGAAGAAGGAAATTGGAACAAGGGTTTACCCAAAGCTGTCGGCTTGTTTCCATACGATTTAAAAATCAAAGAAAATGAGTTAGTTCCAGAACGAATTTGTAATCGTGTAATGACTTTAGTTGGAAACGGAAAACAAACGAATTTGCACTTTGATGTTTGGGGTTACAATACCAATCGACAAACTACAGTAGTTATTGAAAAAAATGGTTTTACCTATCATTTATTCGGTTCAGAAAAAACACGTTTTTTATCGCCTGATTCCAGTTTTTCAAAAGGCGTTACGTTTCAAAAAATAATTAATGATTTAAGTGGAAATACATTTAATGAACTTGAAAAAACCATTAAAGGAAAAAATGGGTACAATGACCAAATCAAGGAAATCGATCGCCAACTTAGTGAAACACTACTTTTGATTCAAGAAAAAGAGGCTTCATACGGGGAATTGACAAAATCCAATTTTAAAACAAAAAAACGTCCTTCTCGTGCTGCACGAAAACTAAAGAAACAAAACGAGGATATTGGACCAACAAACATTACTCCAACTACGAAGTCCAAGCGAAAAGCACGAACAAGGAAACAAGCTGATTTAGTGGAGTTATATCAAATTTATGAAGCGCTAGAAGTCGATAAAAAGAATACGATTTTAGAACGTCAACCCTACATCGAAGAGTATGAAATGAAAAAAAAAGTGCTTGATAATTACAAGCAACAAATGGGTTTGAAATGGATGAAGTATAAGGAAATTGATGGGTTTTATATTTTTGAAGATTCGAGCACTTTTGACATCCGAACTCAAGAATTTTTATTTCCAGCGTCAAATGACACAAGCAGTTTTGAAGTTCGTTTGATCTCAATTCCAGACGATTTGATTGGTGAGACATCTGATGAAGTCATGCTCCACATTAGTAAAATAGACGTTGAGCCTTTTTATGATGCCGATTTTAGAATAACATTGAATGACGTTTTTGCCTCAGATGATTATACTTTTAACGGGAAAATTTTTCAAAGTACAGATTCAACAAAACTGAAACGTTTCTTCAAACAATTTGAAAAACTAAGTCCACAAATTTCATTTGAAATTAGAGGAAATGGAATTGGTAAATGGGATGGAAAAAAGGTGATCAAGGATCTTGAAGCCATTGAAGAAGCTGCTTACCTAGGAAATACTGCAGAAGAGCGATTAAATGCTCGATCATCTATAGAATATAAGCGATTACGAAAAACGGAACTTTTTTTGAAAGCTGATCGAAATATTGCCATTAAGATTGAATCCTTTACGGATCCAGTCGTTTCAAATCTTGCTCTTAAAAATGCTAAATTTCAAGATTTTGTCGAAAAGAAAAAATTATCAAAGAATGATATTTTAAGCGCTTACCGCAGTGTTGCGGTTCTGAATCAATTAAAACTTGAATTTCATATTCTTTGCAGTCAATACCTACCGCAAGATCGTGCTAAAATCATTATTGATAATTTCAATAATTCAATTGAAAAATCAACGATTCAAGTTGGAAATGAATCGCTTCGAATGAAGGATTTCCGTTTTTAATTCGAGTCCTTTATCAATTCATCAGGAAAGCCCAATAAGTAAACTTTTTCTGTCGAACGAGTTATAGACGTATATAGCCATTTCAAATAATTCGCTGTTTTCATTTCATCGGGAATAAAGCCGTAATCAATGTAAACATGCGACCATTGTCCACCTTGTGCCTTGTGAACGGTAACCGCATAAGCATATTTCACCTGAACCGCATTAAAATAGGGATTTTTTAAAATTAACTGGTAGCGTTTTTGCTTATTTCTTTCGTGTTGATAATCTTTCTCAACCGCAAAAAATAATTCTTTCATCTTATCTCGCGATAAATTCGGAGACTCCGCATCAATGGAATCTGTAAGCGCAATAATTTTCAAATCTGATTCTTCGGGATAATCAATAAATGAAATTTCCAAATGCGTGAAATTGAATCCATACACTTGTTCAGAATTCAAAACGCGTTTCACTTTCACCAATTCACCATTCGCAATGAAACCAATATTTGATTTTGGGTCTAACCAATAGTAATTATTTTTTACCACCATCAAAATGTCACCTCGCTCGAGCATCTCTTCCCGATACAAAATTCGATTTCGAATTTCGTGGTTCCATCTGTTCGCGCGTTTATTTGAAAGTGTTAATAAAATCGTTTCATCCATTCCAACTTCAGAATAAGAACTTTCTAATTGTTCTTTCAATTCCAATCCAGTAATTCGAATCGTTTGTTTAGAATCCGTTTGAACAATCAAAGGCGTTTGATAGTCTTGAAGTGTGCGTAAATAAGACGCATTAGCCAACACAGACGATTGATTATCAATTCGAACTACTTCTGAAAGTGTTGATTGAATGACATTCAGTTTTGAATAATTACGCTTTAAATAATCAACTGACAAGGCTGGAGAATCTTCTTGTCCAACAGGTGGCAACTGACCTCGATCACCCAAAACAATTAGTTTACAGTTTTCACCTGAATAAACGTAATTCAACAAATCTTCAAGTAAGTTTATTCCTTCATTGGCATCCGTTCCTCCAATCATGGACGCTTCATCAACAAAAAAGAAGGTGTTTTTGTATAAATTTTTAGCTAACGTAACTTTTTGTCCAACGACTTCATTTCCTGAGAAATAAATTTGTTTGTGTATGGTAAAAGCGGATTCATTTGCGAAATTGGCCAATACTTTCGCTGCTCTTCCCGTTGGAGCCAACAAGCGCGTTTTGATACGGTTCGCTTTGAGTGTTTTAACGATGGCTGCAATCAAAGAAGATTTTCCTGTTCCAGCGTAACCAGATAAAAGGAATAAATCAAATCGATTTTCTGAAAACAAAAATTGACAGAATAAACTAATTGTCGATGCTTGATTATTAGTTGGTAAAAACCCTAAATTAGTAACAATACCCGACTCAATTTCCTTTTGATTTTCCAACTCCATTAACTAATTTATCTTTCCGATTGATTTGATTATCATAAAATTAATTATACTAGCTTTGTATCGGTATAAATTCATCCCTTTTTAGGATTTAAATTAATATGTCGCAACTTCTAAATTTGGTTTTTGATTCTTCAAACGTAAGGCTTTTTCGGTCTAACGAAGGAAATTCAGTTCCTCTTGATGAGATTAAAATAGAATCTTCGGCATCTTTTTTCTTAGAAAATTTAAAGGAACTCATTCGTAAAAACCACCAACATCCTGAATTGATTCGAATTTATTTTTGTCCTGAGAAATATACGTTGATTCCTTCATCCGTATTTTTACCAAGTAAAACTGCAGATTATTTTCATTTGAATTTTGAAGTTAATAACTCCGAATATAAGGTGTTGTCTGAGTCTGTTTTACCAATCGGCGCGGTCGTTGTTTATTCTATTCCAAATTGGATTCTTGATTTGAAGAGCGAAATAAACGCTTTTGGGGATGTGAAGACAACCCTTGGAAGGAATCTTATTTTGCAGAATGAAAATAAATCACTTAACCTAGTTACTTGTTCAATCGAAAATGACAAAATGGATGTGTTTGTTAAATCGAGTGGTAAGTTACTTTTAGCAAATCAATATGAGGTTCAAAATGAAGATGATGTGATTTACTTCCTGCTTTCGGTTGTTCAAAAATTAAATTTACCTTCATCAAGTTCTCTTCGATTGTTTTGCAATTCAACCAAAGTCAATTTTGATCGATTTACTAAACTTTCTAGCTCGATTCAAGAATTAAGTGACTTATCGATTGAGCTAATTGATAGCAATACTTACTTTAATTCAGTTTTGTGCGCATAATCAGAGGATTTCTCAAGGGTAAACGTTTTTCAACACCGCCTAATTTTCCATCTAGACCTACAACAGATTTTGCAAAAGAAGGTCTTTTTAATGTATTGGAAAATCAAATTGATTTTGAAGAAAAAAAAGTTTTGGACTTGTGCGCGGGAACAGGAAATATTTCTTTTGAATTTATTTCTAGAGGTGTTACGAGTTTATTAGCTGTTGATAGTAATCCGAGGTGCATTCAGTTTTTACGAAGTAATATCAAACAGTTGGGAATTGATGCTCAAATGAATTGTTATAAGTCTGATTGCATCGTATATTGCAAGAATGCCCCTGAGAAATTTGACATTATTTTTTCGGATCCTCCTTTTCATTTGAAATTTCACGAACAACTAGTTCAACAAATTTTTGAAAAGCAATTGCTCAACGAAAATGGAATTCTGATTATCGAACACGGAAAACAAACAAAATTGGAACATTTGAAAGGCTTCAAGTTTTGTCGTAATTTTGGAAATGTCTATTTCAGTTTTTTTGAACAAATTTTAGAGACAAATGACTAAAAAAGGATTGTTTCCGGGATCGTTTGATCCATTTACGAAAGGTCACGAAGGTGTTGTTTTAAAGTCGCTTTCAATTTTCGATGAAGTGATTATTGGTATTGGTATTAACAGTCGAAAAAACTATTTATTCGATTTAGAAAAGCGAATTGATCACATCTCCACGTTATTCAAAGAATTTCCGCAGATAAGTGTACAAACATATCAAAAGTTAACAGTCGATTTTTGTAAGGAAATTAATGCATCACACATTATTCGTGGACTTCGTGATTCAAAAGATTTTGAGTATGAAAAATCAATAGCACACATGAATCAAGCTATTTCTGGAATTGATACGGTTTTCTTTTTAACCAGTCAGGAACACGGAGCAATTAATTCCTCAATTATCCGCGAAATGCATTTGAATCAGGCTGACATTTCACCATTTGTAACTTCGCCTGAATTGCTCGTTTAATTTGGTATCATTTGTGATAAACTTCAATATGCATTTTAAAAATCCTGTATTAATCTTTTTATTGTTTGTTGTTCTTGGGCAAACATATGGACAAACAACTATCAAAGGACGAACGGCATTTAAAACAGATTTAATTGATGTTTACGAAGTATCTGATTATGTTACGAATACGGAACGAAAACTGCTATCTGTTTCAGTGGATTCAAATGGTATTTTCGCTTTCGACTTACCTGTTGTTGCGATAAAAAAGATAATCCTTAGGGATAAAAAACACTTCAGTTGGATGTACATTCAACCGAAATCAAGGTATTTCATTCAACTTTCCGATGATGGTTTGACTTACTCCAGTTTTTTGAAGGACAATGAAATCGAAATGGAGTTTTTCTATCTGGATAGCAATGACATCAACTATAAAATATTGGCTTTCGAATCATGGATGGATTCTGAAATAGCAGAACTTTTTGTATTGAAAGATGCTCAACAAGCAGAATTTATTAAACGAGTCAGAAATTTCAAAGATGAAGTTTCAATTGAATATAATAAAGACACCTCCTCTTATTTTCGTGATTACGTTAAGTATTCTGTTGGATTAAATGTTGATCAAATCAACTATTTAGGATCACCTTCAATTAATGATAAATATTTATTCTATTTAGAAAGCCTTCCCATATTATATCACCACGATAAATACATGGAATACGTAAACCTATTTTTCAATCGCTACTATTTCAGTTTAAATTCTGAAAGCCGAAAAGCTATTTACGACGCTGTAATCAGAAGCGATGCTAAAACATTTCTTAATACGCTTCATTCTGACGAATATTTAAAAAGTACAGAACTGACCGAACTTGTGGCGTTGAAAATGCTTTACGAGAGTCTAAATACGCAAGAATTTCCAAAATCCAATGCAATTGCAATTGTCGAGCAACTTGAATTAATGGTTTCAAATGAAGAATTAAAAGCTATTGCACGAAATATTTTAAAAAGTTACAATGAGTTGAAAGTTGGTTCACGAGTAAAGGATTTTAAACTGAATCAAAGTGTTTCATTAAATCTTTATCAAGGGAAACACCTTTATATTCATTTTTTTGACCCAAATAATCAAAAATGTTTATCCGAGATATCAGCATTAAAAAAACTCAATGAGAAATATGGAAAACATATTACATTTTTAACAATTTATCAAACGAAAGCATCTGGTTTTTCAGCAATAGAACAAAGAAATTTGGATGCGATACTATGGGATAAATTTGGTTTGGATTCTGATCATGATATATGGACAGATTTGAAAATTAATAATTTCCCATATTATCTGCTGTTGGATAAATCGTTGATTTTGCTTGCATCACCAGCATTAGCACCTTCTCCAAACGGTAAATACGAAACCATAGAAAAGACGATGTACGACATTAAACGATCTGCTGAAAATAGGTAATTTAATACCCAACTTTAGATCGCACCCTTTCCAAAACATCGTTGGCCACTAATCTAGCTTTCTCAGCTCCAATTTTCAGTACATCATCGATTTGCTTTGTGTCTGACATCAAACTTTTGAATCTCAAACGTTGGATTTCAAACTTTGTTAATATGAGTTCAAATAGCGCTTGTTTGGCATGACCATATCCATATCCTCCCCGAAGGTAATTTTCCCTCATTCCATTCACTTGTTCCTGACTTGCTATAAGTTTATAAAGTGCAAAAACATGGCACATTTCCGGATTTTTTGGATCCTCCAAGGGCGTGCTATCTGAAACAATGGACATAATTTGCTTTCGAAGTTCTTTTTCCGGTAAGAAAATATCAATTATGTTCCCTCTCGATTTACTCATCTTTTCCCCGTCAGTTCCTGGGATTAACATTGTTTCCTCCTGAATTTGTTCATCCGGAAGAATTAATGTTTCTCCATATTTTTGATTAAATCGACTAGCTACGTCCCGGGTCATTTCAATGTGCTGTTTTTGGTCTTTACCAACTGGTACAATTTCGGCGTCATACAATAAGATATCAGCCGCCATCAAAATTGGATATGTGAATAATCCGCCATTTATATCCTCCAAACGATCAGCTTTATCTTTGAAACTATGAGCCAAAGTCATTCGCTGGTATGGATAAAAACATAATAAATACCACATTAATTCTGTAACTTCAGGAATATCACTTTGTCTGTAAAAAACAGATCTATTAATATCCAAACCAAATGCCATCCAAGTTGCTGCCGTCGCATAGGTATTGGCTCTCAATTCATTTCCATCTTTAATTTGAGTTAACGAATGCATATCTGCAATAAATAAAAACGAATCATTAGAAGGATTTGAAGCGAGTTCTATTGCTGGTATGATTGCACCTAATATATTTCCAAGATGAGGAGTTCCTGTGCTTTGGATTCCGGTAAGAATGCGAGACATTTGTTTTTTTTCTCAAAATTAGCAATTCTGCCAACATGAAAAGTCAAGAGAATTGTTTAGTTCGTATATTTGAACATGCGAATCGTTTCTGGTTTATTCGGGTTAATTTGGAAATTATACATTGCACTCGTTTTTTCCATATTTGCAATTTTTTTCTACCCTTTTTTTTTGATAATTCTTATTAATCCAAATTGGAAAAAGTGGAGTTTTAATCTTTTCCTTGTTTGGAGTTGGTTAATGCGCCTATTTTGTTTTTACGGAGTTCGAAAAGTCAAAAATTCAGAGCTCCCCGAAGGACCTTACATTATTATTGCAAATCACAGCTCTTATTTAGACATTTTTTTGATGTATTCGATCTTACCTAAACATCGATTTGTCTTCTTGGGAAAAAGTGAAATCCTCACCTACCCGATCATTAGAACCTATTTTAAAAACCTAAATATTCCAGTTTTTCGAGGAGACAAAAGTAAAGCTGGTCAATCTTATAATTTAGCAGCGAAAGCGGTAAAAGAAGGTTGGTCTATTGTTATTTTTCCCGAAGGAGGTATCCCAGACAAGCAATGTCCAAAAATGATTCCGTTCAAGGATGGTGCTTTCAAATTGGCAAAAACCTTAAACATTCCTATTGTTCCATTATCTTTCACTAATAATTACAAACTATTTTCCGATCCAACTGAGATTTTAGGACCCGCATGTCCTGGGATAGCTAGGGTATACATCCATAAATATGTCTCTGAGAAAGAAATTGAAGAGATGGAAGTGAAAGATTTAAATAAGCTTTGTTTTGATCGTATTAATGAACCAATTCTTGCTGAGCATCCCCATTTAAAAGATTAATGTTAATTTTGACACATGAACATTAGTGATGAAGTAATTGAACATATCGCTCATTTGTCGAGACTGGAATTCGTTGGAGAAGAAAAAAAATCAATCAAAGCCGACTTGGAGAAAATCATTGGATTCATGGGTAAGCTGAATGAATTAAATACGAACAATGTGGAACCACTCATTTTCATGTCAGACGAACTAAATCGACTTCGAGACGATGTACCAAGCATAACAATATCTCATGAGGAGGCTTTGAGGAATGCACCTAAAAGAGATTCAGATTATTTTCGAATTCCAAAAGTTTTAGATAAATAAACGTTGAAAGTTACCGGTTTTACGTTTATAAGAAATGCCATTAAATTGGATTATCCGATCGTAGAGGCTATAAATTCCATTCTACCCATTTGTGATGATTTTGTTGTAGCAGTTGGGGATTCAGAAGATGAAACATTGAAACTGATTCAATCAATTGACCCTGCGAAAATTCGAATTATAGAGACTATTTGGGATGATTCGTTAAGAGAAAACGGAGCAGTTCTTGCTGATGAAACAAATAAGGCATTTCAAGCCATTGGAAAAGAAAGTGATTGGGCGTTTTACATTCAAGGAGATGAAGTCATTCATGAACAATACCTCGAAACTATACAAAGCGCTTTGGTTCATTATAAAGATCGAAGTGACATTGATGGCTTGTTGTTAAACTACCTTCACTTTTATGGCTCCTATGATTATGTAGGAGCATCAACCAGTTGGTATGGCGAAGAAATTCGCGTTATTAAAAACAACAAAAACATCTATTCATTTAAAGATGCTCAAGGATTTCGAAAGAATGAAAATCAAAAACTCAATGTTGTAAAAATTCCGGCATTTGTCTATCATTATGGTTGGGTAAAAGAACCTAAAGCAATGCAATTGAAGCAGGAATCATTCAATAAGCTTTGGCACAATGATGATTGGATGAAGGAAAACATAGTAAAGTCAGATTTTTTTGAATACGAAGAACATATTTCTCAATTAAAAGTTTTTGATGGTAGTCATCCGCGATTAATGGAAGATCGAATTAAGAGAAAAAATTGGAAGTTTGATTTTGATATTTCAAGAAACAAACGAAGTTTTAAGGATCTTTTTAAAGATTTTTTACAGAAAATAGGAATTAATTCTAATTATCAGAATTATAGACTTATCGAACGATACAGTAATGATTCTAAATCATAACGACTAAAATTAATTGAATCTTATTCGTTTTATTAGAGATTAACTATAAACGACCAATTGAAATTTCTTGGTTTTCTTTTTTTCTTTATGATTTGCATGATTGGATATTCTTAAGGTCAATCATGGGAAGAAACATCAACCTTTTCCAGAACTCCGAGAGACGATTCGTCCTATTTTAAAATTAGATCAAAACACTTCATTGGAACGGGACGAGAAGTTAGATTTGGCTGTACGCGCGATTTCTACTATTTCGATGATTCCACTTTAAGTTGGAACACCTCCTGCCCTCTTCCAATAGGTGAAGAAAGACAATATGCAAGTCCCTTTTCGTATAATGGAAACGGATATCTTTTTGGTGGTGCAGATTGCGCTGGAATTTATCAAAATGACTTTTGGAATTATTATCCTGCAGCTGATAGTTGGTCGCAAACAATTAGTTTATCTTCATCAGGAAGGGCCGGATCTGTTCACTTTATTCTTCAAGATACCCTTTACCTTGTTGGTGGAAGAAATGACTAAGGTATTCTTAATGAGGTTTGGGTATTTAATTTTATTACTCAGATATGGGCTCAAAAAAACATGTTGCCATCGAATGGAATATGGAAGGGCATTTCATTTCAATTTTAAAACAACGCATTTATTGGTTTGGGTAAATACAATTTATACAAACAAACAGATCTCAATTTCGATATTTTAAAATATGAGGCTACTTCTGATGTTTGGCAAATTGTTCCAAATTTAAACCAAGGAAAACGCTCATATGTAATTTATAAACAATAGGACAGCTTGCTTTTTTTATTTGGTGGAGTTGATTCATCGGATCAAATTCAAACATCAGTAGAACGAATCAATCTAAGCGATTTTTCAATAAATCAATTAACAAATTTCTCTTCGATTCCTCGAAAATGAGGAGTTTTATATTTTGTTAACAATGATTTATATTATTAAACAGGTGTATCAACTGATACCCGATTTAATGAAACATGGCGATTTTTACAAGTGACATCAGAAAGTGAACTTAATAATGAGGAAGTTATTATTTTTCCTAATCCTGCTGCGGAAAAAATTTTCATTTCAACGATTCCCAATCTACTCATTGGTTCGAATATTTCAATTAAAGATTTAAACGGTAAATTACTGTTTCAAAAGCTCATTGACTCCAATAATCAAGTTATAGATATTGTCAATTTCCATGGCGGAGTTTATTTCTTGGAAATTGGAAACTATTCTTTTAGAATTGTTATTCAATAAGTTATACTGAAGATTATTTTAGAGAGTCCATTATTAAATTCGGAAAATCGGTAATAATTCCATCGACTCCATTTTGACGCAATTTTTCCGAAGTTTCTATGGAATTTACGGTCCAAGCGAAGAGTTTGACTTTTGCATTTTTAAGGTCATTCACTTTTCGTCTATTTATTGTTGGATAAAACATGCCTAATGCGTATGGAGTAAAAGATAATTTTTTCAGAAAATACCTTGTTGACTTCGGAAGGTAGGTCAAGTAAATTAACGGATAAGATGAGTCTGATTTATGAAGTTCTTCAAGAATTTGATTATCGAAGCTCATAATTCGAACATTCGATTTAAATGGGTAGTTTTTAAGTTCATTCAAGATAATTTCACAATATTCCTTTGGTTGAGGTTGAGAAATCCCATATTCTTTCGGATTCGATTTAACTTCAAGTAACAGAACATTTTTTGTAAGGTTGATTGATTGAATAAAATCTTGAAAAAGTGGTTTTGTCGTTTTTAGCTTTATTTGATCGGGAAATCTAGAATAGTATTTTGAACCACAGTCAAACTTAGAAATTTGCTCTTGTGTCATATTATAAATTAAGTAATCGCTTTCCTTTTGAATTTCTCTTCCAAGCGAATCAAAACAGAATTCTTTTTGGAAAAAATGCTCGTGCGAAACAACCAGTTCTTTATTTTTATTTACGACAACGTCAAGTTCAATTCCTGTAATTCCAAGTTCGATTGCTTTTTGGAAACCAATAATACTATTTTCAGGATACATGCCTCGAAAACCACGATGCCCAAAAATTTCCACATCATTAACTTGATCCAAAGCTAATTGATTAAAAAAATGAAATGCAAAAATTAATGAGATTCGCAGAGAGTCCGTTATTTAAAAGTTAGTTTCCTTATTATTTTTTCATCATTCGGATAGCGTTCGAGCAAATATTCCGAGTCTAATAATTCAAAATCTCTAAAATCAAATCCAGGAGCTACGGCACAAGAAACCAAAGCATAGCCATTTTGATTATAAACTGTACTTCCAAAAATCGTGTTTTTTGGAACTAGATGATAAAATGACTCACCTTTACTCAGATCGGAGCCAAGTTTTAATTCTTGATGTCCTTTATCATTTAGCAGGTGAACCGTCAGTGAGGAACCTTCGTGAAAATACCAATGTTCATCACTTTTAATTCGATGAAAATGAGAGACATGTTCTGATGTTAACAAAAAATATATGGACGTCATCAAAGATCTTTTCCCCTCTAAACTATCAACTGAACGGTAAGTTTCTTTATAAAAGCCACCTTCAGGATGTGGTTTCAGTTCCAATTCTTCAATTAATTCTTTCGTGCGATTATTCAATTGGTCCACGCTCAAAGTTTTGTCCATTTCCACCAGTATTAGGTATAAAATATTTTAATTCAATTGCCAAAAAAGATCCTCCAACTGGGCCATAATTATCAACTTCATAAGTTCCGTAGCGATAACGCGAAAGCAAATTAAATATAGGAGCTGTTTGAATTCTAGCACATCCGCCAAGGTAGAAAAAACCGTATTTGTTCGTTCGAAACTCAAATCCGACACTTCCATTTAAATCAAAATTGACCTTATCTTTTATATCTACTAGCCCGATGTTAAAAAACTCGTGCTTTCCAACGGGCTGACTGATGGAACCAACGCTTGATGGCTTGTAGCAAATTGAGCCTCCGATTGCAGCGTTAGCATACCATTTTTTAGATAGCTTAATGTTGAATAGCGCATTGATAGGGAGATCATATTGAATGAAACCGAACGTATCAGAAGCTGTAACATTAGAGTCGATCAATCGCATATCCATCTTGTAGTATCGTTGAAAAAAATTTAAACCAGTTTCAATTCCAATTAAATCAGTCAATGCAATTCGAACTACTCCTCCAAACGAGTATCCAACTTGTTGGCTAATTTTTACTTCATATCCTTCGTTTATTAGAGTGGAACTAGACTCACCTATGAACTTTGTAGGAAACAATGGTTTAACTTGAAATCCAAAATAATATGGTATTTTTGAATCATTACCTACCTGTGCCCTCACATGAAAGTAAATTGTAAATACCAACATAAAAAAGAGGAACTTCAAAAATCGAATTATTAGCTTAACCATTGATCCATGAAGTATTGTATTCTATAGGCCTTCTATGTGCGGATGGCCATTCTATGGATGGATAACCAATATAAAACAAGCCCAAACATTTATCTTTTTGCGAAAGTCCTAAAAATTCATTCATTTTTTGAGAATAAATTAGTTTTGGTGTTGACCAAAATCCTCCCAAACCGTAAGCAGTGCATGTCAAATGCATGTTTTGAATAGAACAAGCAACAGCTTCAATTTCCTCTATTTCGATTATTTTTTCTTCTGGCTGTCTTTTCATTGAAACAGCTATTACAACAGAGGAAAGTAATGGCCTTCTAATCAACTTTGCAAGCTTAGAATCATTTTGATCCTCTTTTTTTGTTAACTCCAAATAAGTTTCTCCCAGAAAAGTACTGAGCTTTTGACGTCCTTCATCAGTATATACGTGAAAACGCCAAGGTTGTGTGTTTCCGTGTGTTGGCGCCCATTGAGCATTATTCAATATCAACTCAACTTGTTCTTTATGTACTTTTCGATCCGAAAACTGTTCCGGGTAGATTGTTCTTCTGGATTTTATTAATTCGTTAATTTCGGAAAGATTAAATCGCATAAAAATGTCTTTGGACAAAGATATTCAAAACAGGCAATTTACTTGCAATAAAGCGCCAATGATTCTTTTGCTTTTTCAAGTCCAAGATTACTTGCTTTTTTTAAATCAGAGCAACACCCTTTTAGATCACTATTCATCCTTCGAATTAATGTGCGCATGAAAAAATAACTCGAGTTTTGATCATTCAACGCAATGACACTATCCATGTCTTTTGCAGCATTTTCATAACTATTCAAGTTAAAATAAATAAACGACCTGATTGATAAAATATGAGCAATTGATTCATTGTCTTCATTTCTGATTTGAGCATATTTTCTTGCTAGGTTAATGTATAAAAGTGCTATTACGAATTGACTTTTTTGAAATTCCAAATCGCTTTTTTGAATCTAAGCCTCAAAACACATGGAATCAATTGAAAGTGCCTTGTCGTAGCAATCCTGAGCTTTTAATATGTTTTGGTTTGCCAAATATTCATTTCCCTTTTGAACGAGCTTATAAGCTTTTCCTTGAGCAAAAATTAATATATATGAGCAAAGAAGGAAACAAGAAAAAAAGAATTCTTTCATTATTTTAAATATAGTTCTATCAGATAAAAAATCAAATTTGAAAATTATTTTTTGCTCGTATTTCAGCTGAAAGTTTGATTTTGAAATAAAATAAATATCTTTGCGCCATAATTGGCCTCGTAGCTCAACTGAATAGAGCACCAGATTACGGCTCTGGAGGTTTAAGGTTTGAATCCTTACGAGGTCACAAAAATAATCCCTAGCTTTCCCAAGTTGGGGATTTTTCTTTAAACATCGGTTAATACAACAGATAAATTTAAAATTCAGGATTTAATCACAAACATTAGATTTCTGATCGATAAGAATGGTCATATAATGCAGTGTGTTCCTTATTCGAAATACGTGTTAATATCAAGTTATCTCAAAACATTTCATTTCTTTAAAGTATTGATGTTGAACAGTGATCATTTGCTTCAACTTAACAAGCCTTTGAAGCAACTTAAATAATTCCTCACTTTCATAAAAAAGAGATTAAATTTGTCGTATATTAGCTTCAATATTGAACGAAAATCGATCCACATGAAAAAAGTATTTTGTTTCATTTTAAGTTCTATTTTTTTATCAAACATGTCACATTCCCAAGTTAGCATTAATGCGGGAACAGGTATGTTAAAAGGATTTACTTCAGATAAATCATTTTTTGGTCTTAATGCTGGAATTGAAATGCCAAGAAGTAATGATGTGACGTTTTATGGTCGAATCGGACATTATTTTCCAAGATTTGATGACCAAGTCAATTCAACTTTCGTTACTGCCACGGATTTCACAACAATTCCCTATCAACTAAGTGTTAATTATCAATCGAAAATGAATTATACAACGATTGAAGGAGGAACGAGATATTACCTCGGTAATGACTACGACAATGGATTTTCTCTCTATGGCGGAGGAAATTTTATGCTGTATTTCAATTCCGTCAAACGTGATTATGAAAAGGAGGATGCGACAGGCAATTACACGTGGGAAGAAAACTACCAACTTCCAACAAATGAACCAGCAAATGGAAAAATTATTAGTATTGCAATGGGGCTTCAAGGTGGAATGAAATATACTATTCCCGCTACGGGTACTTTCTACTTTGATGTTAATGGACAATATTCAATTTTTGGTCAACCCAGCAATAACAACATATCAACTGAATTGTATTCACCATTGTTTTTTACCTTAAACATAGGGTTTAGGAAAGATTTGTATTAATTTTTGATTTCAGTTGTCATTGAGTTTGACTTTAAATAAAAGGTAAATTTGTCTCAATGAATGAAATTTGTTATTTTAATAGTAATGACGGATCTGGATTAGTGGGATTTGGGGTTGTAGATCACCTAAGAATTCAAGGTTTACCCTGCCTATCTAAACTTCAAAATTTTATCGACTCAAACAAGACAAACTACATTTTTGGTGCACTCAATTATAACCTCAAAAATGAAATTTTTGATTTAAATTCGAAAAAAAAAGACAATCTCGATTTTCCCTCCGTTTTATTTTGGATTCCGAAATATGTCGTGAAAATTCAAAATGAACATTTTGAATTTGTCCAAGGTGAAAAAAATGAAACGAGTTTTTCTTTCTTGAATGAATTTTTGGAGGAAGAAACGGACTTAAATTTTCATCATTACAATAAACATCTCAAACCTCGAAATTCAAAAGAGGAATATATTTCTAACCTAAAAAAAATTAAATCCTATCTGCAACGAGGGGATATCTACGAAGTGAATTATTGTCAAGAGTTTTTCGCTGAAAACATAGAAATACCCTTCGAGTTAGATTTATATTTCAAATTAAACCAATTAGCAAAGGCTCCTTTCTCAAGTTTTTTAAAATTTGATGAATTCAAAGTTTTTTGTAATAGCCCCGAAAGATTCATTCAAATGAAGAATGGAAAACTGATTACTCAACCCATTAAAGGAACAGCGGCTCGAAATGATGACAAAAAATTAGATGAAACCAATAAATTAAACTTAAAAAATAATCTGAAAGAAAGATCTGAAAACATAATGATTGTGGATTTAGTCAGGAATGATTTATCAAAAATTGCAACAAAAAATTCAGTTCAAGTTGATGAATTATGTGAAATCTACTCTTTTCCAATGGTACATCAAATGATTTCTACTATTAGTTGCACTCCTATAATTGGAACTAGTTTTACAGATATAATACGAGCTACATTTCCAATGGGTTCCATGACGGGTGCGCCAAAAATAAGTGCGATCAAGATTATTGACGAACTTGAGGACTTTAACCGTGGATTATATTCAGGTTCAATTGGTTACATTTCCCCAAATGGTGATTTTGATTTCAACGTGGTGATTCGTAGTTTGATTTATAACTCAAAGAATAAATATTTGTCATGTTCGGTTGGAAGCGCTATTACTATTCTATCTGATGAAGAAAAAGAATTTGAAGAATGTCAAATTAAAGTAGATAAACTGCTTTCCGTATTGCGAAATCATGGAAATTGAACGCAAATTTCAATCGGTCATCAATTCATTGAAATCGAAGTATTTTTTTATTGCGTGCAGCGGTGGAGTTGATTCCATGGTTTTGATTTATTTGGCCAAGAAATTCAAATTGGAAACCCACGTATTACATGTTAATTATAATCTTAGAGGGAAAGAAAGCACTGAAGATGCAAATTTTATAAAGGATTATTGTCTACAAAACAAGATTCCAATTACAGTTCATGATGTTCACTTGAAAGAACAATTGAGTGAATGTGGAGGCAACTTGCAAAATGAAGCCCGAAAAATTCGTTATGATTTTTTTAAATCAAATTTGAACTCAATAGAAAATAGCAAGTTGTTGATTGCACATCACCTCGACGATCAGATTGAAACGTTTTGGCTTCAACTCTATCGTGGTTCTGGACTAAAAGGCATGGCCGGAATGGAGAAGATTAGTGGAAACTATGTTAGACCATTTCTTAAAATTCCTAAAACTGCCTTAATTCAATATGCCATTTCAAATGGTATCGCTTGGAGAGAAGATAAAAGCAATTCTTCTGTAGATTATCAGCGAAACAGATGGCGTAACGAGTTGATCCCATTTTTGAATAAAGAAATTCTAACTATTTGTGATTCCGTTGTACTCTTACAACAGATTTTTCAAGAGAATATAAATGAAATTTCTGGAAAAATAATTGAAGTTAAAAATAAGATAATTGAAACCGACCAAATTGAATTGGACATAATTTCCAAATTTCAAATCACTGAAATCGTGGAATTATTCAGATCTCTTTCCATCCCGATTCATCAAGTCAAACCCTTTGTGAAATTATTTAATTCGCAAAAAGGAAGTAAAATCAAATGGGATAATTCTAGTGGTATATTTTACGAAATTATCAGAGAAGCAAATGGATTTTCGTTCTCTAAAATTGAACAAAGACATGGAATTCCGAGTCTTAAAATAGAGCAAATCGACGTTCTTCCTGAAAATTTCGACAAAACCAGTTTTTATTTTGATTCTAAAAAAATAAGTGGTTCATTAAAAATTAGACTTTGGCAAAAAGGCGATCGCATTCAGCCAATAGGCATGAAAGGTTCTAAATTGATTTCTGATGTTATCACTGATGCCAAAATCCCAAACTCAGAACGTCAAGGTCAATTCGTTATTTGTGATGATGAGAAAATATTGGCTTGTGTTGGATTATGTGTTGATCGTAGAGCAGTGGCTACAAAATCATGCAATATTATTCGAGTTTCCTTACAAGATTAGTTTCAGGAAGATAAATGCCAATGAGCAACGCTGTTATTGCTCCAATAAATGAACCAGCAAGGACATCTTCCAAGAAATGCTGAGAAAGGTAAACTCGAGTGAGTGAAAAAAGAATGGCGCTAATCGCGAAAATCGTTTGTAATAATTTATCACGCCTCCAAAACAAGGCGAAAGTCGTAAATATGGCAAAGCACGTTGTAGCATGTCCAGACGGAAAACTATTTTGCGTATGCATCAAAATACCTTTAACAAGGTGAAACCAATCATCGTTTTGAAAATAATGAATTGGTCGCATTACATGTGGAAAGACAACTTGCTTCAAAAGCTGGGTAATTCCTGAGGAAATTAAAAAAGAAAACAAAAGGATAAGTGAATGTTTCTTGTTGACAAAAAATAAAATCACGACTAAAAGAATCGCAAAAGTACCATCACCAATGTAAGTAGCGTAGGGAACAATTATGTCGAGAAAAGACGCATTAAACCCATTCAGCTTTTTGTGCAATTCCAATTGATCGGTATTGATAATTAAAATGAATCCAAAAATCCAAAAAAGAAGAACTATCCAGAAAAAAACACTTGAAAATAGTTTTTTCATCAGACAAATTTAATGAATTGATTCGGAACGCTTTTCTTTAATCATAATTGTAAAAAGAACAGCATCGTATGCAAAATGCGCGGCAATTGCAAACCACAATCCGAATTGGTAAAAACCAACCGAAATAAGAAAAATAAACGGTAAAACCAATAGCCCATATGCTGAAAAACGCCAATTCCAGGGATTCAGATAACCATGCAACGCCACGAATAAAACGGAAGTTATTTGCCAACCCAAATAGGTTTGAATTCCAGATCGAAATAGTAACTCCTCTCCTACTCCAGCGCATATTGAGAGAAAAATTCCATCACTAACTTTCAAGTTCATTTGTGCAATTATGGAGTCAATTTTGGTTGGAACCTGATCAAAAAAAGGAGTTTGCATTAGGATATAACAAAGAAAAGCATAGGTAAAACCAAATTCCAAACCCAGACCAATTGGAAGAATTTTAAAATTTTCAAGTTGAATAAAATCGAGAAAACTTACTTGTTCAAAATAGAATCGAAAAAGAAATGCAGGAATCGGAAAAACCAACAGGGTTATCCAGCCTAAAAAAAGCATTTTACGACGAATATTCATTCAAACATGAGAAATATTAATTCAAGAATTGCCTATTAAAGAAAATAGCTTAAATTAGCCAAAACTTTAAAAACACGCCTATTGACCAAATTTACCTTTAATTGTTGACATACGACAGAAATTGTAAATTATGGTACTCTCAAAAATAGAAGATAGCGTTCTAATCAAAATGTACGTTGAAGGTAATGAGTTGGCTTTTGAAACTCTTTTACTTCGTCACAAGGACAAAATTTACCGTTATATTAAACAGAAGATAAAAGATTCAAATCTTTCCAACGATATCTTTCAGGATACTTTTGTCAAAGTAATCAATACCTTAAAAGCTGGTAATTATAACGAGGAAGGTAAGTTTTTCCCTTGGGCACAGCGAATTGCCCATAATTTAATAATTGACCATTTTCGTAAACAGAACAAGGTAAGAATGATTTCAGAATCTAGCTCGTTCGACGAAGAGTATTCGATTTTTTATAAAATTGCAAGCGAGGAAAAAAATTATGTGGAGGCCAAATCATATGAAGAATTGGAAAGCCAAATGATTAATTTGATTCAATATTTGCCTAAGGTTCAACGCGAAATAGTGGAAATGCGCATCTTTCAAGACATGTCATTCAAGGAAATCGCTGAGGCTGAAAATGTAAGTATCAATACTGCTTTAGGAAGAATGCGTTATGCATTAATCAATATTCGCAAGATGATTGAGAAACATAACTTAGTTACGGAGATTTAATTATTTGAACTTCAAACTAAAAACCATAACCGAATTACCTCCTCCGTTACTTTTGCCTTGAGCTGTTACGATTAATTCGGAATCATCACTCGAAATATCCATCCCAACAGGATATGAATCTGCAGGAATTTCAGCAACAATACTCATATCTGAAGTTCTTACCGCGACGATTTTTGAGCCATTATTTACCGCCGCAAAAACGTATTTACCATCAGATGTTGCTACGATCGTGCGTGCTCCAGAGCCAACAAAAACGGATTCAAACTCCTTAAATTGAATTTCTTTTTCTTCATTTTGAATTCTAGCCTTAACAAATGATTGCCAATCGCATTTTTGTACTTTGCCTGGAGAATTAGCACTCAAAAATAAATAATCACCATTAATTACAAGATGACGAACATTCGATTCCATACCTTTCACTGTTCCTAGGAGCTCGTAGGAATTTGCATCAAAAACTGCAACACCACCAGCACCTCCCATTTTTCCGACTAAAAGAAAGTTTCCATCGGGAGTAAAGACCGTTCCACGCAAACAGTAACCGCATTCACTATCACGATTAACATGTTTGTCGTCGAAATCCATTTTCAATTGATAGTCGACCACGCAGTGTTTGTGATATGAAAAATCCATAGGATCTTGAGATTGAATATTGATGATTCCCAGAGTATTATCGCCCCAATGCGTAACGGCAATGAATTTATTATCTGGTGAACAAGCAACCATTTTCGGCAGCGGTCCGGTAGGCATAACACGCACTATTTCATCTTTGTCTGTATCAATTATTGCAACTGCAGATGGACAAGATGCATTTGAATCATAATCACGTCGATAATAAGTGACCCAAAGATATTTTCCGTTATGAGAGAAACAACTTTCTACGGGTTTACCACTGAAATAATTGAAGTTATCACGCTTAACAAGGAATTCATATCCAAAGGCTGTTGTCTCATTATTCTTGAATAAATTTTGGTTGCTTTTGTCAAAAACGTGTTTAATTACCTTAATTTTCTTTTTGGTTTTAGCGTCGTAAACAGCTGTAGTGTAACCTTCCAACGATTGAACATAAAACTTCTTTCCATCCATTGAATAGTTTACCGATTTTGGAGAATTGATTGCAGAATCATATGAATCGTTTTCGTTTTTTGTCTTGCTTTTATAATGCTGATAACGATTTATCAACTCCAAAGAAACATCGCCATTTCCAGTAGACCTCTGACCAATAGGAATGTGAACAACCTGGGCAAAAGAGCAAACACCAACCAGTAAAAAGTAAATAATTAGACTTCTGTTCATATCAACTTATTTTTTTAACCAAATTCGATAACCATTATTAGGACTCACGGATTCCATTTTCAGTTTATTCGTTTTTTGATCAATAACTGCAACATTCACTTTTTCGTAGGACTCAGAATCATTTTTAATCCAAAAATTAACGAATTTCAAATCGTAATTAGTTCCGACAAAAGATCGCTCTATTGATGAACCTTTTGACCAATTAAACTTAATTGATTCTGCGTTATCAGTCAATTCCTTTTCAAACATTTCAATTTCCTCCTTAGTCAAATATTTACTCTTTGGAGCAATTCCACGGCTATCTGAGATCACGTAATAATTGTACAAAATTCCTTGCTTTAATTTTGAATCTGCGTAACACCAAGCCGGAGCTTTACTTAAACAGGCATTTTTCCATTCAGATGAAGTTTGTGCTTGTTCGATTGGGTCGCCGTTCAAAAATGTGGTTTTTTCGTAGAATCGAGATTCCATCTCAATATACTTCAATCCTGTTACAAGCGAAGGAACTTTTTGCACTTCTTCCAATTTTGCTTTTTTTGAATCAATGGAACAGGAAACAACTAAGGTAAGAATCGATATGAAAATTATATTTCTCAATTTGCTACTTGCAATTTAAATTCAGAAGTTTTATGGAATGTTATCTCCGGATAATCTTGCTCCGCCATGGATAATAAAAACGATGTCTCGGCTAAAAAAACCAAATTATCATCCTTATCAAGAGCGATGTATTTGGCTTTTGAACGCTTGAAGCTCTCAAGTTGCTCTTGATTATCCGTTGTAATCCAACATGCTTTGTAAAAATTACGAGGTACAAAACGACAATTTGCACCATATTCGTGGATTAAACGATAATTGATTACTTCAAATTGAAGTTGACCAACTGTTCCAACAATTTTACGATATCCCGGTTGTTGAATGAACAACTGGGCCACACCTTCATCAATCAATTGTCGAATTCCTTTTTCTAATTGCTTGGATTTCATTGGATCTAAATTCTCCAATTCCTGAAAAATCTCTGGTGAAAAACTCGGAATTCCTTTATACATCATCACCTCTCCTTCGGTCATCGTATCACCGATTTTAAAATTCCCCGTATCATACAAACCAACAACATCACCTGGGAAGGCTTCATCAATAACACTTTTATCTTGAGCCATAAAAGAAGTAGGATTCGGAAATTTCAAATCTTTGTCCAAGCGCACGTGATGGTAGAATTTATTTCGTTCGAATTTACCTGATACCACTCGTAAAAAGGCAATTCGGTCTCTGTGTTTAGGATCCAGGTTCGCATGAATTTTAAATACAAATCCTGAGAATTTATCATCCGTTGGATTCACCATTCGTTTATCCGTTTCACGACCACGCGGCGAAGGAGATATTTCACAAAAGGTATCAAGCAATTCTTTTACACCAAAGTTATTGACTGCAGAACCAAAAAACACAGGAGCCACATCTCCAGACAAATAATCTTCACGATTAAACGGATCATAAACACCTTCAACCATTTCGAGTTCTTCCCGCAATTCAGCTGCCGGTTTTTCACCAACTATTTGATCCAACTGAGAATCGTAAATGTCATCAATTGAAACTACATCCTCTGAAATTTTAGTTTTGTTAGCTGAAAAAAGATTTAATCCTTTTTGGTAAATATTGTAAACGCCTTGAAAGCGATCTCCCATTCCTATTGGCCATGTAAGCGGCCGAGCTTTGATGTTGAGCGATTTTTCAAGTTCGTCCAACAATTCAAACGATTCTTTTCCGTCGCGATCCATTTTATTAATGAAGATAATCACAGGTGTTTTCCGCATGCGACAAACCTCCATCAATTTTCCAGTTTGCTCCTCTACCCCATTCGCGACATCGATAACTAAAATTACGCTGTCAACTGCAGTCAAAGTCCGAAAGGTGTCTTCAGCGAAATCTTTGTGACCCGGCGTATCTAAAATATTGATCTGCTTATTGTTATATTCAAAAGCCATAACAGAAGTAGCAACAGAAATTCCTCTTTGTTTTTCAATTTCCATGAAATCCGAGGTCGCTGATTTTTTAATTTTGTTATTTTTTACTGCGCCAGCGGTTTGAATTGCCCCACCAAATAGGAGTAATTTTTCTGTTAAAGTCGTCTTTCCTGCATCTGGGTGAGAGATGATTCCAAACGTTCTTCGTTTTTCTATGGCTTCTTGGTTCTTCATTCTCGTATTCAATAAAAAAGACCGCACAAGGCAGTCTTTTCTTATGTTTTATGAAATTAATTAAAATATTTCAGAAGCGGAAAAATGAAATTTCCCTTCAATGTCTGCATTTTCGTCAGAATCTGAACCGTGAACTGCGTTACGACCTTTACTTTCAGCATAAGCTTTACGAATGGTTCCTTCAGCAGCTTCAGCTGGATCTGTTGCACCAATTAAAACTCGAAAATCAGCAACCGCATTTTCTTTTTCAAGTATTGCAGCTACGATTGGTCCAGAAGTCATGTACTCAACCAGTTCACCATAAAAAGGACGTTCTGCATGAACTTCATAGAATTTTTTCGCTTGCTCTTCAGTCAAACGTGTATACTTCATTGCTTTAATTTGAAATCCTGCTTGAATGATCATGTCAAGGATTTTCCCCATGTGCCCGTTTTCGATTGCATCAGGCTTTAACATTGTAAAAGTGCGATTTGTAGCCATTTTTCTTATAAATTTGGGTGCAAAGATAGTCATTTATTTGGCTTGATTCAATTTCTGTTTGTTAATAAAAAAAGGATCGTTTTAGATAACAGAACCTAATTTCCTAGATATTTAGGGTTGTCATAAATTAAAATGTAAAATGAGGAATTTAGAATTAATAAGGTTGTTGAGTTTTGTCCTAATCATTTCGGCATGTACGAATCAAGATAGCAAGTCAAACAATAAAACGAAGCTTAAAAGAGATTTCGTAATTAAAAACAAGACAATTCATAAATATTCTTCAAACGATTTGAAATCTGGGGAGTTGAGAGTGAAGAGTGAAGAGTTGATAGCTGAAAGTGAAAAGTTGGAAGATAAGAGTGGAAAGTTAAAAGTTAAGGATGAAAAAGAGATAAGTGAAAAAGTAAAAGTTAAGGGAGCGGAGATAAAAGTAAAAAATGAAAAATTAAAAAGTAAAGATCCAATATTAATCGAGGATCCGGTTAAAGTACCCGAAAAATGGTCTAATGCTTATTCCAATGATCCAAAATGGATGGAGTTATTTCAGGGAACGAGTAATGCTTTTTTAACGGGTTGGTATAATGAATTTCAAAGAAATACAGACGCTCGAATTTCTAAAGAAGAATTGCTTTTTGCCTACAGAAGTAGAATGGAGAAACTATTTTTCGAAACGCCATCATTTATCGAATTCAGTGTAAATGAACTTAAAAATTCAGAGCAATTTAAAAACTTAGTCATTGATTTTCAAAAGAATATTCAATGAGTTAATTTTAGCGCTATAATCACTCAATTACATATTGAATTAAAGGATAAGTTTCTCCGCTCTTGGTTACTGCTATTACAAATTCGCCTGGAAGTTTTGAATTCAAAACATAATCGAATCTATTTCCATTTTGATTGAATAATATGTACTCTTCTTCATTCACCAAAAGATAAACCTGCTCAATTTGACTCGATTCAATAATAAACTCATTTGGCTTTCCTTTTTTTAATATTCGCTCTTTCGGCGCTGTTAACTTCAAATCATTAAGCGGACTATAAAATTCAGGTATATCAATCTTTTTGTTTTCCTTTTGTTTTAAAAGAATTTCTTGTGGATTTTGCCAACCTGAATTGAATACACTTGGAATCAAATAAGGTAATGTCAAAAATGATTTAAAAGGAATCGGATTTTCTAAGAATTGTTGTTTCATATCGATGGGAAAATGACTGAAAATTGAATGATAAGGATCTACATTAAACCAAGATTCGTCAAATTTTTTAGTGCTTTCCAATTTCCCTTTTTTATTTGATGAACCATAGCCTTCCCTCCAAGTTGCATCAAAAACACGCCATTCTCCATCGATGCGAATAACATTCCAAGCATGATTTACAGATTCCTCAAGATCATCAGAAACATATTCTTCATATTCATAACCTTTAGCTACTCCTGAAATAGTTTCAATTTCCAACCCCATTTTTTCTCCAAGTTCAGTGTACAAACTGGCAAAACCTGCACAAACAGCCTTCTTCGATTTAAAAACTGTAGAAGGAGAATTATCACCAGGATTTTTTAAATTGTAAGCTCTAGCATCGTACGAAATATTATCTGTAAACCAAACATATATCATGCGAGCCTTCTCTATGGGTTTTGATTGTCTTGAGGAAAAATAGGAAACCAATTCATTGATATTTTGAATGTTCTTCGGCGCATTTCGTGCATATCGATCAATTTCTTTAAAATCCTCCTTCGCTTGGCCCATGCAAGAAAACTGAATCAACAATAAAAATATAGCTATCCTATAAGTCAAAATGAATTTAATTATTATCTCAACGAATCAGGTGAAAGAAAGTATGACCAATCTCCTCTGAATAATTAGGTCCAATAATTCGATACTTGATAAAATACACACCATCTGTTGCATCTCTGCCATTAGATGTTCCATCCCAAGTTGCGTTAGGCGAATTAAGTTCTGCCATTTTCACTCCCCAGCGATCAACGATTATAGCTTCTTGAGAAATAGCATTAAGAGAAATGATTCCGTAAGAATCGTTGTTGCCGTCGCCATTTGGAGTAAAAACATTTGGTACATCTATAGTTAATGATCCACATGGATTTATTTGAATAACTAAATTATCTGAACTTACACATCCATTCGCATCAATTATTTCTAGCGTATAACTTGTAGAAACTAACGTAGAAACTTGAATATTTTGCGTATTTTGAATGCCAATCCAATTATAAGAATAAGGAGCTATACCTCCATTACCACTGGCTGATAAACTAAACATATCAGTTGCACAACCACTTTGATCTAAACCTGCATTTGCAATTAATTGCTGAGGCTCTGAAACATTAACCGATTGTGAATTTGGACAATTTGTAGCGTCAACAACAGTTACCAAATATGTTCCAGCAGATAAGTTTGTGAATGAATTTGAACTTTGAGCAGAAGCTCCATCCAACGAATATGAATATGGAGCTGTTCCGCCTGTTGCGGTCACAATTAAACTACCTGTTTGCTCTCCAAAACATAAAACTCCAGTAACATTTATATTAGTAATTGAAGGCCCTCCATTAGCAGGAACCGTGATTTGAAGGTTTTGAACGCAACCGGTTGCAATGTCTGTTACCGTGACAGTGTAATTTCCAGGGGCTAAATTAGTTGCGTTGGAAGTTGATGAATTTGAAGGATTCCATGAGTATTGAAAACTACCTGAACCACCAGTAACTATAACAGATGCTGAACCATTTGTACTTCCGCAATCTGCCGAAACGATATTTCCAAGGCTAAGTGAAAAATTTTGTGGACTTGTTAAAGAAGTTGAAGAAGTCGATACACAGCCATTCGCATCCGTAACGGTTATAGAATAATTTCCTGATGCAAGTCCTGTAAAAGTGCTAGTATTTTGAGGCGTACCTCCATTTATAGCATATTGTATGGTTCCCGAACCGGAAGCGCTAATTACTATTTGACCACTATTTGGATCGTTACATGTCGGGTTTGTAGGGGTTACACTTGAAATCGTTGGTCCACCGGTTGTTGTAATAGTAATATTAAGTGATTGTTGACATCCATTGTTGTCCGTGACTTGAACTGAGTAATTTCCACCTGCGACATTTGTAATACTGGAAGTAGATCCAACATTTGGATTCCACACAAAAGAATAAGGAGCTGCGCCACCTGAAACAGAAATATTTGCAGCCCCGTTGCTACTTCCACAAGAAGCGGGAGTAATTGAACCTTGAGTGACTTGAAGTAGGCTTGGTTGCGTAATGTCAACCGTAAACGTTCCCGAGCAGTTGGCGTTGTCTGTTGCAATAACTGTATACGTGCCAGCTGCTAAATTTGATTGAGTAGCACCAATTAAATTACCTGGCGACCAAGAAAAAGAATAAGGAGACGTTCCACCAGAAGCTGAAACTGTAACAGATCCATTTGACCAACCGTAACATGAAACATTATTCTGAGATGAATTTGTAACCGTAATTGTAGGACAAGGAGCAGAATTACAAGCAGATAAGTTTGAAATTGTAAAAACAGTTACCGTCCCTGAATTGTCGGTTACTTGAACTTGTGTGGCTCCTGCAGGTGGAGTTGCATTTGTTCCAGTTGCAAAATTCACCCACTGAGCTGGTGTATTACAAGAAGTTATGGGAGTGATACCACTTAAACACTGATTAATAAAGGGAGTCCATGTGCCACCGCATGCGCTGCATTGGGCTTGATTTGTAATTGGTGTGCTCGTGGCGGCTTGGTAATAAGCCCAAGTGTAGGGAGCAACTCCACCTGAAACAGAAATACTTCCATTGGTTTCAGTACATGCTGTTAATGCTTGACAAGGACTAACAATTATAGTTGTAGTTTCAGATCCACAGGCAAGTGTGTATGTAATGGTATGTGTGCCAACACCTGCAGTCACTGGATTAAATGTTCCTGAAGAATTCATTCCAGGACCAGACCAAGTGCCTCCAGCAGTTGCAGCTGTCAAAGTGAAAGATGCATCATTCTGACAAACACTTTGAACGGGACAAATAGTGGCGTCACAACAATTTGTAGCAAGAGGTGCGCATGCAGCAGCAGCAAACGATTGAATGTAACCTGTCCGTGTCGTATTTGAAGAATTACCGGTACTTCCTCCGGCAATAATATCTCCTGAAGTGGAAACATGGACATCATAAACTTTAAATGCGGTTGGATACGTTGCTAATTGTGTCAAATTTCCATCGTATTTCACAACGCCATTAGATGATCCCACATAAACATTACCACAATTATCAATATCAATTCCGCTGTTGCTTACCGAAAAATCTCCCAATGAAGTTGTTGCCGCTCCCCCAGGTATTGCAGCTGTGGTAACAATAGCTCCAGTTTGTAAATTTCGCTTGTGAACACTTGATCCATTTTGGGTGTAATAAAAACTGTTATTAGCTTTGATGGCACATATTCCTGAGTTATCAAAGCGATAATTTTCGCATTTATAGCCAAGATCATAGGAGTTGTCAATTTTATACAACAGTGGACTACCTGAGCACAAATTGAAGTTTTGACTAAACGCTCCAACTGTATCTTGAGTCATAAAATAATATTTACCACTTGGTGAGGCACATATTGCTCGTACTTCTTGGATGGTCGGAGGAATAGATGTTGCATTTCCTTGAGAAAAATCAGCACTTGTTATTACTGCTCCTGTATTCACGTTAATATCGTAAACTGTGGCTTTTAAAGTTAGAGCAGAACCACCGGTTCCCCCAACAACAAGTTTCGATTGATCGCAATTGAAAGAAATCGTCCAAAACTCTGCATTCGAGAATGCTCCTACTGGATTTGCATTATTCCAAACCAAAGCACCCGATGAATTTACTTTTTGAATTTGTGCTGTTGAACCTGCCGTCACATAAGAATTTCCAAGGTTGTCAACCGCAAATGTCCCCAACCAAACGTTCGATGTATCATATGGAGTATTATATGTCCATTGAAGGGCCCCAGTTGAATTGTACTTTAAAATTTGCATAGGCATAATTCCACCTAAAACAAATATGTTTCCAGAAGCATCTTTATCACACTCCCAGACGCAATCCCAATTAGTTGGAAATGAAGGCATTTGAGTCCACGGATCAATTATTACTAATCGATTTTTATCATAATTTTCTAGTTGGAATTGCACTGTTTTTGAATCAGATTGTAAAAAAGAAGATTTTATTTCTTGTCCTCGTGAATAAAAAGTAAAAGGCTCATGATCCGTAATGTCTCCAAAAATGGTAGGGATTTTTATTTTATCATCTTCCAATTTAACGGCCTTATCATACAACATTCTTACATCTGAAGGATTTGCACCGGGTCTCAATATTATGGCGTATTTAATTCCAGATTCGGGGTGAATCGTATACGTTATGTCAATGTTTGGATAAATATTTTCGTACGTCAACTGCTCAAAACCAGGAATGTCGGATAGATTAACAATTTCTCCTGATTGATTTTTATATGAATAACTATGGTAATCAGAAGTTCTGCCGGATGCATTTATTTTGCAAGCTTGAGAATTTCCCCAAACCATCGTCACCTCATCCGTTTTAAAAAGAAATTTGCCGACTAATTTCTCCCTATTTTTATGATCCGTCAATGAATTAACCTTCAAGTTATTTGCAACTTCTTGACGTTTTTCCTTTGCGATTTCATTTGACTCTAGAAACGAATAGGATATTCCATTTTCTCCAAATAGAACTTTAGTTTTTCCAAAATCAATTGCATAATTAATCTTACCTATCTTGGAATTTGAAAATTCATCAAATTGACCTTTATTTTGTATGAAAACCCTTCTTTTTTTGTATTCGGATTTCCAATTAACTTGTGTCAGACTATTGGATAAAAAAAACAAAAGGAACAATGAAAAAATACAAAAGCGCATGTTGATATTTAAATTATTTTCATAAAGATAACCTAAAATAATAATGAATAAACGCGAATTAAAATTTGCTCATTTTAATAAAAAAGAAAACTCATTTGTCGAAAAGCAATTCAAATCAAAATGATCTTTATTCAATTATTCAGATAAGTTACAAACAAATCTATCAAGAATTTAACAAAAACGAAAAGCAACAACCATTTTTTATAACTTAGTCCATTACAATGGCGACGCAGCAATTATGAATGAGGCTGAAATTGATCTTCAGAATAGTAATATACTTAAATTAAGCACCTCTAATCCGCAAAAAGCTTTCCAGGAAGCAAAGCAGATTTTAGATCTTTCTGAGACTAATTATTATAAAAAAGGCAAAGCAGAAGCCCTTAGGAATTTAGCGTTTTGTTCTCAATCAATAGGTTTTATTCAAGAAGGTTTAGATTTCGCAAATGAAGCATTACGGTTATTTGATGAACAAAATGACAAGAAGAATTTAGCTCATGTGTATAATACGTTGGGCTTCATTTACGATCATTTGAACGAACAGAATAATCGATTAAATGCAAATTTAAAGAGCAAGGAATATTCTTTTATCATCAATGATATTGATGGAATGATTCGTTCTTTGAATAATACGGGAGACAATTACATTCAACTTGGAAATTACAAAGATGCCCTGAATTCATTTAAAGAATGTATTAAATTGATTCAACCAACCAATTACTTCATGTTTGCGGTTGTTTACTGTAATATCGGTGAAGTTTATTTCATCAAAAAAGATTACGAAGAGGCAAAAGATAATTTGTCGAAAAGTCTTGATTACGCTAGAAAAATCAATTCGAACGCGGTAGAATCTACGGCAATTTTACTTTTATCTAAAGTTTTTTCTGCTCAGGAAAATAATGAAAAAGCAATCGAAACACTTAAGTGTGGAGTTCAATTATTTGAGGATGAAAATACACAACGTGAAGAGCTAGTTTATTTAACGAATTTTGATGAAGCAGACTCCATTATTAAGTCTTCTACCAATATCGAAGTTGAAATTTATCAATTATATGCGGAGATTTGTGAGAAAACAGGTGATCTTCAAACGGCACTTTGGGCAACAAAAAAATCGAAATCTTTAGAAAAAATTCTAATTAATGCTAAGCATACTAAAGAATTTGAAACTGTTAAATTGCGTTATGAAATCACACAGCTTGAAAAATTAGTTGCGGAGCGAACGAAGGAACTTGAAAAAACATTTCAGGAACTTAAAACCAAAGAAAATAATAATCGGTTAATCATCGAAAATGCGATCGATGCAGTAATTATTTTTGATTCAGATGGTAATGTTATTCATCACAACAATAAGGCGAGTGATTTTTTCCACAAACCAAATGTATTGACCGAATACAAATTAGGAGATTTACTTTTTAACGAGGACGGAACAGGCTTAGAAAAAATATTAAAAAAGTTGTTTAATCCTAAAATTGAAAGATTTGAATCACTAAAATTTGAATTGTGTGATAAAAATCTGACAGAGTATTTTCAAGTTGCTTTTACCCGAACGAAAACAGAAAATGGATTTCAGGGAATTGCATTTATCGGTAATGTCACACATTATAAAATTGCTGAAAAAAAACGACTAATAGATTTAGAAATTGAAACACGAATAAATCATTTTTCACAATTCATCTTGTCTAAAAACGATTACCGAGATTTGTTATCCGAGTTGGTTAGAATGAGTATTGAAGATCTCAAGTTTTACACCACCACAATATATTTAAAAGATGAAACTTCTGGTGAATTTATTCAAATAGTTAGTCAACAAGCAGATACTTTTACAAAACTCGATTTGTTATCCAACCTAAATGGATCAGGTTATATTCTTACTTCAGATTCATCAGAGTTCATAAATCCACGTGAAATAAAATCCCAACTTTCAATACCATTGAAGGTTGGAAGAGATCTAATTGGAGTTATAAATTGTGGGCATTTTATCGAAGGTTTCTTTGATGAAAACCACATTCGATTTTTAATGACTATCGCACCTTTATTATCAAATCGAGTGGATAAATTAAAAGAACAAATTCAAAAAGAAAAACTTCAGAAGGAACTTTATGAAATCAATCAAAAACTTGAACAAGAAGTTAATTTACAAACGAAGAAAATTACAGAATTGACACATAAATATCTAGAACATGAAAAACTCTCACTTCTTGCGGAATTAGCTTCCTCCATTTCGCATGAATTAAATACACCATTCGGAATTATTTCAAATGGAGCTAAAGAGGTAAATAGTGGGATTTCGGAATTAATAAAGCGGATTATTGAAGGCGGATTTAACAATCTACATTTAAACTTTGCCCTTAGTTTTGCCACTAAAAAAATAAATATTCCTCTAGTAACAGGAAGAAATAAGCGAAAAGATATTTTAGAAATCAAAGAATATCTGACTTCAAATTCAATTGATTCAGATGAATCAATTGAATTAGCTCAATCATTTGTTAATGCAAAATTTAATATCGATGATATCGAGGATATAAACTACATTTTAAACACAGAAAGACGACGAGAAATCCTTGATATCATCTATTTTCTTGAGAAAACGATGATATTATCAAATACAATTTTTGATACAAGTATTAGTGCTTCTTTAATTGTTAAAGAGTTAACAAAAATTGCAATAGGATCAAAAACTATTGACATCACGAATATTAACTTGCTTGAAAATATTAATTCAGTTCTTTCGGTCTATAAGTATATGCTCGAAACAATATCTATTCAATTGAACGTTCCGAAAAATATTGAAATTTCGGGTAGTGAAATTAATTTATTTCAGTTTTGGAAAAATGCCTTATTGCTAGCTGCAAATCAATTAGAGGATGTCAATGGAGAAAAGTATATTCGTATTTCTTCTGAATTAAGAAAATCGATTGTTTTCATTGAAATCAATTTTAACGGAAAGAGAATTAGCGATGAAACAATTTCAAACATTCTTGATGTAACTCCGATTATCAATAATGCAAATAAGACAATAATCAGTAAATTAAGCATGATTAAAAAAATCATCACTGAACACAAAGGGATGCTATCAATTGTTTCAGAGGAAGATACATGCATATCTATCGAACTTCCATCCAACTTTGATATCCTCTAGTTTTTTTTATCAGCTTTGAATATTAGAGCATAACCAAACAGAATTAATGAAATAGTATAAATAAAAATTACTAAGAATTAAATTACTATCTATCTTATCAAATGAAAAAAAGTATGACCTTCAATTATTGACGAATCCAAACCAATAACTTTATATTTTAAGAAGTAAACTCCTTCTCCTGCTTCAATCCCGTTTGGAGTTTTTCCATCCCATTTGTAGTTTAAATCATCGATTATTACCATGGTATTTCCCCAACGATTGACAATTACTGCCTCAATTGAAGCGGCATTTTTGGTCCAGACAAAATAACCTTCGTTATCGCCATCTCCATTTGGTGTAAAAACATTTGGAATATCAACTTCAAGAGGTAATATTGGAACGACAACAATTGTATCAAACCAAGAGTCTTGACAAAACCCGTTCGAAGCAATTAATTCAACGATAAAAGTACCATCACTAGAATAGATTGTATTAACGGCTGATAAATCAGAGGTTTGAGTTGTACTTCCATTGCCAAAATTCCAACTGTATGCGTTTGAAAATTGAGACTGATTCGTTACAGTTACTTGCAGTGGAACACCTCCAGAAGTAGGTGAACATGTCGCTTGTGCAATTGGATAAGGTAAGATTACAGTATTAACTTCATTCGTATCGGTACATCCATTAGCATCTGTAACAATAACTTGATAAGTAGCGGAAGTTGTAGGAGTAACTGTGGCTGGATTTCCTGTTAACCCAACCCAATTAAACGTATATGGAGCTGTTCCTCCTGAGGCAGAAGCAAATAATTCAACCGAATTTCCAACACACACTTCTGCTGTTGGGTCAACTTGTGAAATGACAGGACTTGGCTCCAAGATTGTAACATCAACAGAATCTACACATCCATTTGCATCAGATCCAAAAATAGTATAGGTTCCTGGAGAAAGGTTTGAAAAAACGGAAAAATCTTGAGGAGATCCATTCGCCAAATAATATTCATACGGGCTCGGGCCAACACTAGCGAAAACAGATGCAATACCATCCGTTGAACCTATACAACTTACATTGTTCACCGCCACAATGGAAAGATCAATTGAAGGATTTGCATAAATAGTTGAATTGATTGAATCGACACAACCATTTTGATCTGTGACTGTGATCGTATAATCTCCAGGATTAAGGGATGAAAATAGTCCTTGTGTCTGTCCGGCTGATTGATTTATTGAATAAGAATAGTTTTGAATACCACCTGAAGCGGAAACTTCAATTAAACCGTTAGACAAATTGCACGTCGTTGAGTCATTGTTAATTTCAGTAATCACTAATGCAGTTGGTTGTGAAAGTGTATCGCTTATTGAGTAATTACACCCTTGGGCATCTGTGACAGAAACAACATAAATTCCAGCTGTTAGATTACTAAATACTCCACTTGTTTGAATCGGTTGTGAATTTATGGAATAAGAATATGGAGGCGTTCCACTTGAGGCCAATACTGAAATCTCGCCATTATTTCCACCGAAACAACTCACATCAATATGAGAAACGACAGATGCCGTTAATGTTGACAAATCGGTAATTTGTACAGGTAAAGAAACTGTACATCCACCTTGATCTTGAACGTAAAAGGTATAAGTTCCCGCTGAAAGACCAGAGAAAATTGGATTTACACCATAGTTCACATTATCATTGGAATAGGATAATGTTCCACTACCTCCGAATGCATTAATTGAAACGGAACCATTTGCTTGTCCGCAAGTGGATTGAACAGGAGTAGCCGTTGCAGTAATTTGACCGGGAGCAGGTGTTATTGTAACTTCATCTGTCAGAACGGTCGGAGTTGTTGAACCACATTTTGTATATGTAAACTGAGCCGTGTAAGTTGTTTGAGAACTTGGACAAACTGTAATTGAATCGTTTGTACCCAAAGATGTTGTACCTTGAAACCATTCAATTGTGTAAAGAGGAGTTCCAGCAGGTTTGAACCTCCAACCTTCTGGTGTAGTTACATTCCACGTAGGAGTTGTGTTTCTGTTTGGCGCAATTATTCCTCCATTTTGGGCAATATTCTGAAGTCCAATTACAGCTCTACCGCCATTCCATCCCGAACAAGTAGGTTTGGATTGGACATAAATATCAATGTAATTGGTTGTCTCATTTAGTACCATCATGTGCGTACTTTTAATTGATGTGCATGAAAAATGGCATACTTCATTGTATGAAACTATAAATTGTCTGCAGGGTGCTGTGCCAGAAACATACCATTTAATTGTTCCGCATACAGATGGATCAATGTCGTGATAAACTCCAAGAACATGACCTGCTCCGTTTATACCTGTGTTATTCGTAAGACTTGCCGTGAATGACCAAGGATGACCACCTCCACTGGTTGCAGGACCGAACAAAATGGCACCATTCGAACCAATTTTACATGTCGTGTAAGTTTGACCATAATAACAAAATGGGAATGGTAAAGTAATAATTGTACTCCAAACATCATCTGTATTTGCAGAAACCTGAGTTCCACCAGTTTGATTATACGGTATTGGTAAAACGTGCGGAATGGATTCTACAGTATAACTTGATGTTTCCCGAATATCTAAAAAAGATGCTATTAAGTTTGAACATCCTTGTGCAGATGAGCAATCAGCAGTTTGATCAGTACCGGCATTCACAAAAGGGCAAGGAATGGATTGACTAAATATATTGAAAACGGTTGAATACGAAATGATTAGTGTTAGAACTATTTTTCTCATTGTTTCTTTTTTGGTTTGACGAGAATAATTTGTTTTTAGTTGCAATCAAAATTAAACAAATTAACGCAACCTTAATGCACCGTTAACTTATGTTTGAATGCTAAAAAAATAGGCTACCTTTGTATATTATAATCCTTATGACTGCTACAATAAAATATCTTGGCGATTTAAGAACTTCTTGTATTCATTTAAGTTCTGGAACTTCAATAATAACAGATGCACCAACGGATAACTTCGGAAAAGGAGAGGCATTTTCACCAACAGATTTAGTTGCAAGCTCGTTAGCTTCATGCATGTTGACAATAATAGGGATTTATTGTCAAAATCACGAAATTGAATTTAATTCGGGTTCTGTAGAGGTGGAAAAGATTATGGCTTCAAGCCCAAGAAGAATCGAGAAAATTCGTTTGAACATCGATTTAAATGATAATAATTGGGACCAAGAAACAAGAAAAAAAGTAATCGCAGCAGGCAAAGCCTGTCCTGTGGCCAAAACGCTCGATGGAAACGTGGAGATGGAATTTAATTTTATATAATGGAAAGAAAACAAAACTATACGCGAAAAGAACGAACTGATTTAATTTTTGGTGTTCATGCTGTAATTGAAGCTCTTAAAGCTGAACGTTCGATAAATAAAATCTTGATTCAAAAAGGAATTCAAAAGGAAACCTTTAATGAATTAAGAGATGCGCTCAAAGGACAGCAGTTCCAACTACAATTTGTTCCAAATCAAAAATTAGATTCTTTAACTTCTGGAAATCACCAAGGCGTAATTGCATTTGTAACACCAATTGAATATCAAGAAATAGAATCTCTAGTTGATCAAATGCTCGAAGCAGGGAAAAAGCCAACAATACTTGTTTTAGACCGCATTACTGATGTTCGTAACTTTGGTGCAATTGCACGAACGGCAGAATGTGAAGGTGTTGACGCAATTTTAATTCCTTCGAAAGGTTCGGCTCTGGTTACTTCTGACGCTATGAAAGCCTCAGCAGGAGCGCTCAATCGAATACCGGTATGTAAAACAGATGATTTAAAAAACAGTTTGTTTTATTTGCAGCAAAGTGGTTTGAGACTTGTTGCTTGTACAGAAAAATCGGCGACTCCGCTTTATCAGGTTAATTTGCGTGGATCAGTGGCAATAATAATGGGATCGGAGGAGAATGGAATAACCCAAGATTTAATTAATATGTCTGACATCAAAGCCAAAATTCCTATGCGAGGTTCGATTTCTTCTTTAAATGTGGGCGTTGCAGCGGGAATGGTATTGTACGAAAAATTACGTCAAGAGCTTTATAGTTAACTATCGAAGCAATTTTATAGCAAAAGTTGGAACTTCTGATAAATCTTTGATTTTATATTCGAAATTCGTTTGCTCTTTTTCGTGTGGATCAAATAACAAAGCTTGCATTCCAGATTGAATCGCTCCGTTAATATCTGCATGGTAATCATCGCCAATCATTAATGATTTACTAGGATGCGCTTTAGCTTCTGATAAAGCGTGAGCGAAAATCAAGGGATCTGGCTTGTTCTTTCCGATTACTTCGGAGCAAATAATAACATCAAAATACTGAATTAACCCACAATTCTCCAATTTGATATATTGCACTTCCGAAAAACCATTTGTTATTATGTGCATTTGAAATCCAATTGATTGAAGTTCCTGCAATGACTCTATTGCATTTGGAAAAAGTTGTGTTTGACGAGGAGACAGTTCTACATAGGCATCACCCATCCTTTTGGCTAATTCAATATCATCCAATCCAAAATGCGACAAGGAATCTTGAAAACGTTTATATCTTAAAATACTTTTAGACAATTTACCTTGTCCATATAATTGCCAGAGTCTATGATTTTCTTGGATATAAATGGAGTGAAACTCATCAAAACCTCCTACTCTTTGCTCTAATTTTTCCTCTGAAATAATTTGCTTCAAAGCGAACTCAGAGTTTTTATCAAAATCCCAAAGGGTTCGATCTAGATCAAAGAACAAATGTTTATCCGAATACGACATAGGCTAAAAAAGTCGTAATGGTAGCATTAATGGCCATACCAAGTACAATCAACGGATAAGTTTCTCGTAATTTACCGTAAAATTTAGCAGCAATTATACTTCCAATCGGAACAGAAAAGAAAAACGGTGCCCAAAAACAAATACCGTATTTACCTAAACTCATTTTCAATTTGATAACCATCCGATTAGTCTTGGTAAATTTCTTTTTGTGTGGAACATTAATGCCTTGGTCGAGAAGTTGTTGTTCTCTGTTAATTTTCCTTTTATGCGCCCATTCCATAAAAAAATCACTTGCAAAATAAAAAATGGCCGCACTGAAACAACCACCTGTGAACGCAGCAAAAAACGTTTCATAAAAATGTAATCCAATGTGAGGTCCCGCAAATGGCGAGAACATAAATTTAAACGTCGCAACTAAAAAGATACTCGATAATCCTGCCCAGTTCATATTACACCTTAACTCCAAATGCTAAATCCCCTGCATCACCTAATCCAGGAACTATGTAAGATTGAGCTGTTAATTCCTTATCAATTGCACCAACCCAAATCTCTGTATTGTCTGGAAAATTTCGTTTTACCAATTCGATAGCATCTGGAGTTGCAA
This sequence comes from uncultured Lishizhenia sp., assembly GCA_964534395.1. Taxonomy (GTDB): domain Bacteria; phylum Bacteroidota; class Bacteroidia; order Flavobacteriales_D; family Crocinitomicaceae; genus UBA952. The sequence goes on along the minus strand of CAZHOW010000012.1, from coordinate 30,295 downwards.
TAGCCGAAGCAATATGAATTTTGGAAGGTTTTCCACTTTTCAAAAGAGCTTTATAAACAGTTACCATTGAATTTCCTGTAGCCAACATCGGATCACTTATGATCCATACCTTTCCATTGAGATTTGGAGCTGCGATGTATTCTACGTAAATTTCAAAGTCCTCAGCTGTCGAGTGTTTTCTAAAGGCTGAAATATAAGCACTTTCAGAACGATCAAAGTAACGAAGTAAACCACTGTGCATTGCAAGTCCTGCTCTTAAAATTGTAATCAATACAGGATTTTCTTCTAGCACTGAATCTTCTGAAACCCCTAA
>CAZHOW010000012.1:0-29882 GCA_964534395.1 uncultured Lishizhenia sp. | reverse complement strand
GCATTCAGACATAAATTTGTCTATTCCTAAAATTAGTGCAATACCTTGAACAGGAAATCCTTTCACAACCGCTAAAGTAGCCGCTAAAGTTATAAAACCAGCTCCTGTTACTCCAGCTGAACCTTTTGAACTCAACATAGCAATTAGAAGAATTAAGATTTGCTCATTTAAAGAAAGCGGAAAATTACAAGCTTGGGCAATAAACAGAGCAGCCAAAGTCATGTAAATATTAGTACCATCTAAATTAAATGAATATCCAGTAGGCACGACCAATCCGACAACTTGCTTTGAACAACCCAATTTTTCCAATTTATGCATCAAATTTGGTAAGGCTGATTCTGATGAACTAGTTGCAAGAACCAAAAAAAGTTCATCTTTTATGTATCTCAAAAGTTTGAAAATATTGAATTTGTTATATGCTGCAACTAAACCAAGAATAACAACGATAAAGAATATCGCTGTTACGTAAAAGGTACCTACCAAACCAATTAAATTCCATAGAACTGCCAAACCATATTTCCCAACTGTGAAAGCCATCGCGCCAAAGGCTCCAACCGGTGCCATTTTCATAATTATTTCAACTATTTTAAATATCGGATGTGCTAATGCATGAAGGAAATCGATCACAGGTTTGCTTTTTTCTTGTGTCATTGACAACCCTATTCCAAAAATGATTGCCACAAAAAGTACTTGAAGAATTCGATCACCTGTCAACGAACTCATCAAAGAGGTAGGGATTATATCTAAAATAAAATTGGTAAGCGTATGTTCCTTTGTTGCATTGACATAATCTTTAATTGTTTTGGGATCTATAGAGGCGGGATCAATATTCATTCCGTGTCCGGGTTGAACCAAATTGGCCACCACCATTCCGACAACCAAAGCAAGAGTCGAAAAAGTAATGAAATACAGCATTGCTTTACCAGTGACACGTCCGACGGCATTTAAATTATTCATTGAAGCAAGACCTGTTGAAACAGTTACGAATATTACAGGTGCGATTATCATTTTAACTAAAGCGATAAAACCATCTCCCAATAATTTCAAAGATTGTGATTGCTCTGGCCAAAAGTGACCTAATATAACGCCGATAGCAATTGCGAATATTACTTGAACATAAAGTAAACGATACCAAGGTTTTTTTTCAGTGGGTTGCGCTTCAACTTGAATATCCATAATTAAAAGTTAGCTTTCTACAAAGAAACAAATCTTTCTGTAATAGTCAAGTTAATTTTGGTTTTACATTTTTATAATCGAAAAATAAAATTTACTTACCTTCGACATCTATGGAAAATTCAGTTTTTAACCGAAAAACGCTCTTATTAGTAGTTGTAGCATCACTCGGATATTTTGTAGACATCTATGATTTGGTATTGTTTGGTGTTGTAAAAACCGATAGCGTTAAGACAATTTTACCTGAAGCAACAGACGCTGTTAGAAGTTCAACTGGTAAAATGCTTTTTAATCTTCAAATGATCGGAATGTTTATTGGCGGATTGCTTTGGGGAGTTTTAGGAGACAAAAAAGGACGAGTCAAGGTTCTCTTTGGTTCAATATTACTTTACTCTCTTGCGAATATTGCTAACGCTTTTGTGACTGATATTCCATCTTATTGTGTTATTCGAATTATTGCAGGAATTGGATTGGCAGGAGAATTAGGAGCGGGAATAACCTTGGTTTCTGAATTGATGCCAAAAGAAAAAAGAGGTTACGGCACAATGATTATTGTTTGCTTCGGAGCTTTGGGAGCTGTTTTGGCAAAAATCGTTCAGGAAAACGGAGATACTTTAGGTCTATTTGTAAAATCAATTTTTGGAGTTTCTTTAGTAAATTGGCAAATTGCTTACATAGTAGGTGGAGTTCTCGGACTATTGCTTCTATTAATTCGAATGGGGACCTTAGAATCAGGAATGTTTCATAAGATGAACGAAGATGGAGTAAAACGCGGTGATTTAAAACTGATTTTCTTTAAAAAATCGAATTTAATCAAGTATATACAATGCATCGTAATTGGCATTCCAATCTGGTTTGTCATAGGTTTAATCATTATGAATTCCGAGGACAACTTTGGTCCATTGCTCGGATTGAACAACGTAAAAAATGGATATGCCTTGATGTATTCGTATATCGGATTAGCAGTTGGAGATTTGGTAGCTGGGTTATTAAGTCAAATGCTGAAAAGTCGAAGAAAAGTGGTTATGATATTTCTTACTATGACCATTATCGTAACTTCTCTTTTTCTTTTTGGCTCTAAGAATATAAGTTTAGAAACTTATTATTTCTATTGTTTTTTACTAGGCGCATCAACTGGCTATTGGGCGATTTTTGTTACGATTGCAGCTGAGCAATTTGGTACAAACATTCGATCTACTGCAGCAAATACGATTCCGAACTTTGTTCGAGGTTCCGTAAATTTGGTAGTTTTGTTTTTTACTTTTTTGGTTTCAAACAATGTCAGCGATGGAATTTCAGCATTAATTGTTGGCCTCACTTTCATAGCACTTGCTTTATTTAGCATCTACAAGTTGAAAGAAACATTCGGTAAGGATTTGAACTACATAGAAGAATTATCCTAACGACTTTTAAAAACACTAAGAAATTGATAATTACCAATTTCGATCAAATTCTGAATCGACTAATAAATCTTGTGTTTTCGTTTTTAAAGCAAAATTGAATCCGGAATACACCGAATATGAACCATAATTTCCTTTTTTATCAATTGCAAGAAAACAACATTGTAAATTTGTCAAATCTTTATGTTTTGAAATTATTCTTCGCACAGCCTCCTTACAAGCATCTTTGGGTGGATAACCTTGACGCATAAGTTCAACAACTGTGTGGCTTCCCGCAATTCTAATAATAGCCTCACCCATACCAGTAGCGGTTGCAGCTCCAACCTCATTATCCACAAACAATCCAGCTCCGATAATCGGTGAATCTCCTACTCTACCGTGCATTTTATAAGCCCATCCGCTCGTTGTGCATGCACCGCTCAAATCACCATTGGAATCCATTGCAATCATTCCAATCGTATCATGATTTTCATGATTAATTTCAGGTTTTGCGAAAAGGTTTTTGTTTTCCTTTTTCCATATATCGTAATCTTTTTTAACCTCGGGAAGTGGCGTTTTGGCCGTTTTAAAACCCATATCTAGTGCAAATTTCTTCGCACCTGCACCAACAAGCATAACATGCTGTGTATTTTCCATCACAGCTCGCGCAACTGATATCGGATGAGCGATTCCTTCCAAAAAAGCTACAGAACCGCAACGCGATTGCTCATCCATAATACAAGCATCCAAGGTTACATGCCCATCACGATCAGGTCTTCCACCGATTCCCACGCTTCTATTTTTTAAATCCGACTCTGTTACCTTAACACCTTGTTCAACAGCATCCACTGCTTTACCTCCTTTCGCTAATACATTCCACCCTGCTCGATTCGCCTCCAACCCATGACTCCAAGTTGATAAGATGATAGGACCTTCAACAGACCCTTCGAAAGAAGAACTAAGCAAATTCGAAGCTTTGACAGGTTTGAAAACAGAGAGTGCTCCCGCTACTGCTCCCAATTTGAAAAATGATCTTCTTTTCATCGTCCTTCTTTTTTGCGTAATTCAGCTGCTAACCATTTCTGAAAAATATCCGCATTTTTCATGTGTTCGGCTCCTGACACAGCGAAATTATGACGCCCTGTGTAATCAGGTTTGGCGCACATGTATATGTAATTCACATTTGCTCGGTTCAAAACCGCATCAACAACTTTCGGAGAAGGCAAACAAATTGGTCCTGGAGGCAAGCCTTTGATTTTGTAGGTATTGTATGGACAATCAATATCACGATGAATATTCAATAATCGTTGAACGCCCTTAAGCTTGTCACCCCAACAAAACTTAAATGTTGGATCCGATTGAAGTTTCATTCCTTGATTTACGCGATTTAAATACAAACCTGCAATGATTGGCCATTCATCGGAATTTACGGATTGCTCAGAATAAACGATACTTGCTAATGTTACAGCTTGACTTGGAGATTCCAATCCAATTGATTTCAATTTGGATTTTCGCTCTGCAGTCCAAAATCCCTTAAATTCAGCAGCCATTCGATCGACAAAAAGCTCCACATCTGTATCATAAAACATTTTGTAGGTATCAGGAATAAACAAAGCTGGCAGTTGTTCAAGCGTAAATCCCAACCGATTTAAGGTATTTCCATCTAACAAATACGTCACTAAACGTGCACTATCCAACGCTAAAATCTTCGATAATTTACCCGACATTTGATAGATATCTCTGCAATTTGTAAACGTTACCTCTACTTCGAGTTCAGCATTTCCGTTGCTGTTGGCATTGATGGTGAAACCATTTAACAACGATCGAAAACTTGTTCCTTCTTCAATCAAATATTTTCCGAGAGCAATTTTATCTTTGTTTAATCCTTTGTATTCTCCAACAGAAATAAAACCTTTCGTGTCGTCAATTATTCCTTTGTTTTTCAATTGATCCGCTAATTGACTCAAATCGATAGGTTCTTTGATGTAAAATTCCGTAGGAGAATTGTTGACACTTTTCGCATTTCCCGCAAGAAACAACATGATCTTTGGAGCCGCGATTGCGACTAATACGAGGGAAAGAACAATCCCACCAATAATTACGTTTCTCTTAGACATAATTGATAACTTATTTCGTCAATTCTTTTTCCTTTAAAACTCAACCAATTTTTTCTGATTCCAACACGAGTAAATCCGACTTGCTCAAAAAGTAAAATACTGCTTTCGTTGTCTGCGTGAATGGTACACTGCAAATTTGTCAGCTCCAAAATATCTCTGGCATATTCCGAAATTAGATACAAACTTTCAGCTGCAAAGCCTTTTCTGCGTTCCGATTCTTCTGCTATTATGATTCCAATTGTGGCAAAACCATGTTTGAAATTCACGTCATATAAATCAACCGTTCCAATTGGATTTCCCCCGTCATTCAAGCAGATCATAAAACGTATTTCACCAGAATTACGAATATTAGATTGTTGCTCAATTAATTGATGAATGGAATGCATTGAAAATGGAACTTCAGTATTCGAAACTTTCCAGTTTTCGGGGTTGTTTTCCCAAATGAAAAGCTTTGTCGAATCGTCCGCTTCAACTATTCTTAAATAAATGGAATCACCCTTCAACATGCTTTAGTTTTTCCAATCTCCATTTAATCTGCTCAGTGGTATAATGAGGTATCCCTTTGAAAGTTTCGCCCAAATTTAAGCCAAATACTTGATTTATGAGTTTCTTTTCTTGGAGATTATCTAAAAGATCTTTCAATCGTTCAATCCGTTCGTTAGGAAGAAGAATTTCTTTAATTGGAACCAAACAGCTGCTTTCCAAATCGTAAGCTCTACTGAATTGTTTAAATTTCTTTTCTAAATCATCTAATAACAAACTTTTATTCAATACAATAGTAACTGTTGAAATTTTCTTTACTTTTAATAGAGCGACTAATTTAGATAAGGGACAAAACTCATCCTTTCCTCGAACCTTTAAACTGAAAAAATAATCATTTACGGAAATCCCAATATGAGGTGGAATTTTGTCTGCATGTAAGATCCAAATTAACGTCTTTTGATAATTTAAATTTTCGAAATTTCGATCAATCGATTCAAATTCAAAATCACAATTCAATGATTCCATCGTAAACTTTTGTCGCCGGGCCGATTAAATAAATGTTTGAATAACCACCATTATCCTTTCGTTCAAATTGAACTGATAAATCACCGCCTTTTACTTTAACAAAAACTTCATTCAAAGCATCCACAGAAAGAAAATCCCACAGCAAAGCACATGCAGTCGCACCAGTTCCACAAGAAAGTGTTTCATCTTCAACTCCTCGCTCATAAGTCGCAATTGCTATATGATTGGAATCGATTTTTTTCAATACATTTACATTAACACCTTTCTCTTTATAAGGCTCCGAAAAACGGATAGAACGCCCTAATGAAATTACGTGTTTTGATGATATATCTTCAGATAACTCGATATAATGAGGAGATCCTGTGTAAAGCTCAAATGCTTCTTCCTTTTTTTCAATTTCTTCAACATCAATCATTTTTAATTTCACCGAATTACCAAAAATGGATGCTTCATGAAGGCCATCTATAGCCTCAAATTCAATTGTTTGAGATAAATCAATCCCAATTTCTCGAGAAAAATGAACAGCACATCTAGCGCCGTTTCCGCAGAAACTTTGACTACCGTCGGCGTTATAATAGTCCATGTAGAAAGCTGATTTTTTAGATTGATTTATTTTAATTAATCCGTCAGCTCCAACACCAAATCTTCTTTTACAAATTCGTTGAATTTCTTGAATAGTCAAATCATTATAATTTCCATCGAGATTATTCAACAGCAAGAAATCATTTCCAGTCCCTTGGTATTTCGTGAATTTAATTTGCATAATTCTCACAAAAATAAAACATATTGCGATATTAAGCTGCTTAACAATCTTTAACGGCGATTAAGAAATTTTTATTCTTCTTTGCGTTAAAATTGCATGAATTAAAAATGTTAAGCGCTATGAATTATCTATCTTATTTGAAAATTTTTGGTGTCGGTATCCTTGGGGGTACGCTTCCTTTGGCAACTTATGTTGTAATGAATACGAGTAAATCAAAACTCTCAGATCAAGTTATTGATGGTAATCGAATAAATGCTTTACCTGCGAGTCTTTCTGGAATAGATCCAAACGTGGATTTTACTGGAGCATCAGAGAATACCATCAATTCGGTAGTTCACGTTACAACCAAAGTGGTTCAAACTACTTTTCAACGAGATATTTTTCAAGAATTCTTTTATGGCCCGGGCGCAGGTGGTCGTGAGTTCAAACAATATGGATCAGGTGCAGGTTCTGGAGTTATTGTTTCATCAGAAGGTTATATAGTTACGAATAACCATGTTATCGAAAATGCCAGTGAAATAGAAGTTATTTTGAATGACAATTCGAAATATTCTGCAAAAGTAGTTGGTGCCGATCCAGCAACAGACATTGCGGTATTGAAAATTGAAGGCAGTGGTTTTCAACCAATTCCTATTGGAAATAGTGACGATTTAAAAATTGGCGAATGGGTTCTAGCCGTAGGAAATCCGTTCAACTTAACGTCAACGGTAACCGCTGGAATTGTTTCAGCAAAAGCGAGGAACATAAATTTACTAAGTGAAAGAACTGGTAAAGAAATCGTTCCGATTGAATCATTTATTCAAACCGATGCTGCCGTAAATCCGGGTAACAGTGGCGGAGCTCTTGTAAATACACGTGGGGAATTAGTTGGGATTAACACAGCAATTGCCTCTCAAACTGGAAGCTACAGTGGTTACTCTTTTGCGGTACCTGTGAATTTGGTTCAAAAAGTGATGCGCGACTTGATCGATTATGGAATTGTTCAAAGAGGATATCTTGGTGTTCAAATATCTGATATTTCTCAAGAAATTAAAGAGAAGAATAAACTTCCAAACTTGAAAGGTGTTTTCGTTGCAAAAGTAATAGAGGACGGAAGTGCAGATAAGGCTGGACTTAAGGACGGAGATGTAATTCTGAAAATAGGAAACAAGGAGGTTAATTCTGTTGCCTCATTGCAAGAAGAAATAGGCAAACGTCGTCCTGGGGATAAAGTGAACATAACCATTCGTCAAAAAGATGGCGACGAAGTAATCAAAGAACTAGTTTTGCGTAACAAAGAAGGAGAGACAACGTTAGTATCCAAAGAGGAGATAAAGAAGAACGTAGCACTTGGAGCAACCTTTGCCGAACTAACCGCCAAAGAGAAAAAAGAGTTAAATATTTCGTACGGAGTTAAAATAAAAACGATAGCGGCAGGCAAACTGAAATCGCTTGGATTAACAGAGGGAACAATTATCACAAAAATAAATAACGAAGCGATCGAAAGCGTAGAACAACTGACCACTAAATTGAACGGAATGAACCGTGGAATTTTACTCGAAATCATGTCTGAAAGTGGCAAAAAAGATTATGTTGGATTTGGTCTTTGATTTTTAAAAGGCACAGTTTTTGGTGCAAGTGAAGTGCTGAAAAAAAAGTAAAAAAAGTAGAAAAAAAATTTTTCAGTTCGCTATTTTTGGTGTTACTTTGCTCCCCTATTTCTTTAGATTTATTTATTAATTTTTTAACAGTGAGGTAAAGTCAGAATGAGACAACTAAAAATCACCAAATCAATCACAAACCGTGAGAGTCAATCTTTAGACAAATATCTTCAAGACATTGGTCGAGAAGAACTAATTACAGCAGAGGAAGAGGTAGAATTAGCAAGAAAAATTAAAGCCGGAGATCAGCGAGCGTTGGAGAAATTAACGCGTGCGAACCTACGTTTCGTGGTATCTGTTGCAAAGCAATATCAAAATCAAGGCCTTACACTTCCTGACCTTATCAATGAGGGGAATTTAGGTTTGATAAAAGCAGCTCAAAAATTCGATGAAACGAGAGGATTTAAATTTATATCATACGCCGTTTGGTGGATTCGTCAGTCAATTCTGCAAGCGTTGGCAGAACAAGCAAGAATCGTGCGACTTCCGTTGAATCAAGTAGGATCGTTAAATAAAATAAACAAAGCATTCTCAAGACTTGAACAAGAATACGAAAGACCGCCTTCTGCAGAAGAATTAGCTGAAGCACTTGAAGTTCCAGAAGATAAAATAAAGGAAAGCTTAAATGTTTCAGGAAGACATGTATCAATGGATGCGCCTTTAACAACCAATGAAGACGGAGGTACCTTGATGGATGTAATGGCCAATACAGATGCTCCAAAAACAGATCATGTATTAATGGCAGAATCTCTTCAAAAAGAAATTGAGCGATCATTAAGCACATTGACAGATAAAGAACGAGAAATCATTCGTCTATTTTTTGGAATAGGAATGAATCATGGATTGACTCTTGAAGAAATTGGAGCTAAGTTCAATTTAACACGTGAACGAGTTCGTCAAATTAAAGAAAAAGCCATCCGAAGGTTACGACATACCTCGCGGAATAAACTTCTAAAATCCTATCTAGGATAATAACACGGCGAAAGGCTATCGGTAAGGCAACCGGTAGCCTTTTTTGCTTCTTACTTTTGCAAACTTTAAATTAATCAATAAATAATGGAAACAGCAATTGGCTACGAGAAAGAATTGAAGTCGCATATTGAACAGGAACGAGCGGCTGTCAAACTTCAAAGCAAAGTCGGAGAGTTACTTTACGACAAAGGAATTGAATTGGTTTTATTCAGAAATCATTTAACTGATGTAACTATTTCAGAAATCTTAAATCTTCTTGAATATGCAGAGCAAGTTGTAAATAAACCCATCGATGTTTTTACAACATCTGAACTAGCCGAAATAATAACTACGCTTGACATTCCAGCATCCAAATTAGATATTGGGAAGTTAGCGAGTGAGTGGCTGGCAGAAAATGGAAAATATGCCTCAAAAACAGAATTCCTTAATAACCGACTTGGATCTTTGAAAGGTGATGGAAATAATGAAATCGAGCCTAGAGACGTCGTATTATACGGTTTTGGTCGAATTGGACGATTAGCTGCAAGAGAATTAATAAAGCAAGCAGGGAAAGGTCAACAGTTACGTTTACGAGCTATTGTAACTCGCGGGTCCTCTGATGCAGACATAGTAAAACGTGCTTCTTTACTACGCAATGATTCAGTGCATGGTGCTTTTAAAGGAACTGTTATCGAAGATCTAGAAAATAAGGCTCTAATTATCAACGGTCAAATCGTTAAAATGATTGATGCTCCTGCACCAGAAGATGTTGACTATACAAAATATGGTATTAACAATGCTTTAATTATTGACAATACAGGTGTATTTACGAATCGCGAAGCGTTATCTCGACATTTAAAAGCGAAAGGTGCTTCAAAAGTATTATTGACAGCTCCGGGAAAAGAAATCCCAAATGTTGTTTACGGAATTAACCAAGGGACTTTAGATATCGAGAATGAAACAATTTATTCAGCCGCGTCATGCACAACAAACGCAATTTCACCTGTATTGAAAGTTGTTAATGATAAATATGGTGTTGTTAAAGGTCACATCGAAACGGTTCATGCATATACGAATGACCAAAATCTTTTGGATAATATGCACAAAAAACCGCGTCGAGGTCGATCTGCAGCAATTAACATGGTCATCACTTCAACAGGTGCAGGAAATGCAGTTACAAAAGTAATACCTGAGCTAAAAGACAAACTTACGGCAAATGCCGTTCGTGTTCCAACTCCTAATGGTTCTTTGGCGATTTTAAGTCTCGAATTGAATAAATCGACATCGGTTGAAGAGGTCAACGCAGCTATTAAGGATGCAGCTTTAAACGGTGATTTGGTGAATCAAATATACTATTCTTTCGATCCAGAACTTGTATCAAGTGACATCATTGGAAATACATGTTGTTCCGTGTTTGACTCAAACGCAACAATCGTCTCAAAGGATGGTAAAAACGTTGTACTTTATGCTTGGTATGACAACGAATTTGGTTATACGAAACAAGTAATTCGTTTGGCGAAATATGTTTCTAAAGTTCGTCGTGCGATTTATTACTAAAGATGAATAAATTAATATTGAAAAGGCTCCCAAAAGGAGTCTTTTCTTTTTTAAAAGAATTATTACTTTTACCCAAAATGAAAAAGCTCACGATTGCTATTGATGGATATTCCGCCTGCGGAAAAAGTACGCTTGCAAAAGATCTAGCGGAAAAACTTGATTATATTTTTATTGATTCAGGAGCAATGTATCGTGGAGTTTCACTCTATTGCTTGCGTAAAGGTTTAGTAGAAAATGGCATACCTATTTTGGATGAAATTAAAAAGGCATTACCTAATATAAATCTTGAATTCAAACGAATAAAAGACGAAACCTATTTGTTTTTGAATGATGAAAATGTTTCGATTGAAATCAGAAGTAATGAGGTCGCACAAATCGTATCGAAAGTAGCGGCTATTGGAGAAGTTCGTGAAAAACTAGTTTTTGAACAACGAAAAATGGGAGAACACGGAGGAATCATTATGGATGGTAGAGATATCGGTTCGGTGGTTTTTCCAAATGCGGAGTTGAAACTTTTTGTTACCGCAAGTGAAGAAGTTCGTGTGCAACGCAGATATGATGAATTGATAAGCAAAGGAATTAATAGTTCTATTAAAGAAGTACAAATTAATCTAAAAGAACGTGACTATATCGATTCTCATCGTGAAATTAGTCCGTTAATTCAAGTACCTGATGCAATTGAGATTGATAATTCCAATCTTTCAAGAGAAGAGCAATTGGAATTTGTGATGGGGTTAATAAAAGAGATCTTAACCAAGTATTAAAATCAATACATTGGCATTAATCAATTGATTTTAAGTGTATATCTTTGCAAAACCCGATGATACATAGATCCTCATTTTATTTACTTAGTATACTATTTTTGTTTTCGTTTGCTTTTGGTCAAAAAATTAATCAAACCGAATTTGATTTTTTAATAAAACCTTTTGCCAAAGAAAAATATGAACAAAATCAGCTACAAAAAATCCATGAATACATTATTTTAAGTGACTATGAATCTGCTGTCAAACTAATTCAAAATAATAATTCAAACCAACGATTAAAACCGGCACTATGGACTTATTCATCTGTTATCGAATATATTAAAAGCAACTATCAAGTTTCTTCGGATTTATGTGATTCTGTTTTGAATGCATTAAAAACAAATAAAGAAAATGGTTATTACATACGAGCAATAAACTATAAAGCAAAAGCAATTTCGGCATTAGGAGACAATAAAAATGCATTGAAACTTGTTGAAATGGCAGCTAGTCTTGCCAAAAGTTCAAATAATAAATATCAACTTGGATCTTGTTACTACTATTTAGGCGTATTTAAATCAGAAACTGGGGAATTCAAAGAAGCTGTCAATTATTTAATTAAATCAAAAAAAATAAGTGAAAAATTAAAAGACAAAATCAATTTGGCTGCGACCTCTTCATTTTTGGGACTATGTTATTCGCATGAAGGAAAATATTCCGAAGCTATTGAACTGCTGAATGAAAGCATCATCATTAGATTAGAGATTGGTGATAAAAGAGGACTGGCAAATTCATACTTGAATATGAATAAGGTTTATACCGAATTAAATGATTCAAAAAAGCGATTTGAATACGAAAATAAAAGCTTAAAAATTTGCAACGAAATTGGTGATTTACAATGTATAAGTGGACGTTTGACAAATATCGGCGATATTCATTTTATGGAAGCAGATTATAAGAAAGCATTGTATTATCAAAAGAAAGCCCTTTCGATTGCACGAAAACTAGGGATTAATTATAGAATTGCTGAAATACATCAACATTTGGCACAAATTTACAATGCCACTAAAAAATATGCTTTAGCAATTTCACACATTGATAGCAGCTTAAATCTAAGGAACGCTATTCAGGAAAATGAAGGAATTGGTAATTCATTAGTAATTAAGTCGACAATTCTCTTAAATCAAGATAAAATCGATGAGGCCTTATCTATTGCGAATGAATCGCTGAACATTTCAAAAAAATTCGGATTGATTCACATAATTCGAGATGGAAATCTGATTTTAAGTAAAATTTACGAAAAAAACGGATCCAAAGATAAAGCTTTAACATCCTTAAAAACATACCACCTACTAAAAGATAGTTTACTCGATATAGATAAATCTAAATTGATAATCCGAAATGAACTTGAACGTAAATACGAGCTTAACGAATTAAAAAACAAAAAAATACAAAGTGAAAAAGAATTTCAGCTACAAAAACAAAAGGCAAAAACTAAAAATATTATTTGGATTGGAATTATTTTAACTCTTTCATTTTTCATCGTTGTATACTTGCTGTATCAAAAATACCTAACCCAACGGAAAATCAATAATGTTGTAATTGAAAATCAAAAATTAAATAAACAGATAGATAGTCTAGAAAAACAATCTATTTTCTCTCAAACCATCTCCTCTGTTGCTCATGAATTAAATACTCCTTTAGGGGTAATTTTTGCTGGCACAAAGGAACTTACTCAATCGATTAATCGCATTAATAATTTCTTTTTAGACGAACGAATCAATACTCAATACAAAAAACAAATTCAATATTGGATTCCTTATATTTATAAAAATGAAGATAAACCGCTTAATGGACGTGGGTTAAGAAAAAATGCCATTTTCATTTATGATAAACTTAAAGAAAACTCCAACATCACAGAAATGGAATTGGAAGAAATATCTATGAACACCGCAAAACTTGATTTAGAAGATAAAACGAGTGATTTTGTTGAATTGATACAAACGATAGATAGACCAATTGACTTCATAAATTGCTTATTGGAATTAAAAAAGATGAAACAGCTCGAATTCTCAATTGATTTTGCTGTTGAAGGCACAAAAAAGGTTGTGTCAGAAATGAAAATTTTAGCTGAAAACCAAACCAGTTTCCAGGGTTTTGAATATTTCAATATATATGCCGTTATTGCAAATTTAATTGAGCAAAATTCTAAACTAAAAGAAAATCAAATTGAAACCACTTTAAATATAAAAAAATCTAAGTTAATTCATTTTGAACGAATTAGTTTCATTCAAATTGTTTCATTAATTATTCAAAATTCTACTGAAGCATTCGAGAACCAAAAAAACAAAAAAAATATTCGAATTTCAAATTACACAGAAGGTGATTTTGAGATTCTAGTAATAGAAAATAATGGGCCAAAAATAGAGGAAGATCATTTAAATTTGATTTTCAACAAGTTCTTTACTACAAAAAATAAAAGTTATCACCGAGGATTGGGATTGAGCACAGTAAAAACAATCCTTGAAGGATTTGGAGGTTCAATTCGAGTAAAATCAGAGGAAAACTCGACTATCTTCGAGATGTACTTTAGAACTCAAAATAACAACAATTTGAATTGAGTTAAATAGTTCTATTTAAAAGAAAAGACTCAAAAAACTTAAACATTTCCTGACTCAATCTCATCTGTTTTTTGAATACACGTTCTAGAGATGAGTAAACAACTTTATTATTTATTATTCCTACCATATGTCTCGAATAACCAATTTTTAATCCGTTAAGTGCAGCAATTCCTAAACGAATGGAAATAAAGCGATCCATACAAGTTGGTTTACCTCCACGTTGAATATGCCCTAAAACAGTAATTCGTATATCCAAATCAGGGAAGTGGAGTTTGACTTTTTGAGAAATGAATTCTGCTCCTCCCTCCTCATCGCCTTCGGCAACGACAACAATTAAGGAGGTGGTGTTATTTTTAATCTGTTTTTTTAATTCAATAACCAATTGATCAATACTCATTCTCGTTTCTGGCATTAATATAACCTCCGCTGCACCAGCTATGCCACTTAACATTGCTATCATGCCTGAATCTCGCCCCATTACTTCAACAAAAAACATGCGATTGTGCGATTCAGCCGTATCTCTTATTCGATCTATGGCATCCATTGCTGTATTTATTGCCGTATCGAAACCAATACTAAAGTCTGTTCCCGCCAAATCATTATCTATTGTGCAAGGAATGCCAACAACGGGAATATGAAATTCTTTTGAAAAAACAGAAGCCCCTTTAAAAGTTCCGTCTCCTCCAATTACTATTAATCCTTCAATTTTTTTTGATTTCAAATGTTCAAAAGCAACTTTACGATTTGATTTTTGCAAAAAACGCTTACTTCTAGAAGTTTTTAAAATTGTTCCTCCTCTCTGAGTAATATTTTTGATTGAATCGTAATTTAAATTCAAAAAATCTCCATCAATTAAGCCCTCAAAACCCCTAAGAACTCCATAAACTTCAACACCGAGATTTTGACCTGCATGAACAATAGAACTTATGGCAGCGTTCATTCCTGGAGCATCTCCTCCCGAAGTCAATAGTGCAATTTTTTTCATTTTCTAGCTCAAAACTAAAGGTTTCAAACTAGAATGAATTTACAAATGAATGGGGCAAATTTTAATAAATAAGCGACGAACTAGTTTTAATTCAAAACTGCAATTTTCAGACTAACAAGTTGCCCTTTAGTAAGACCTGTCAAATAATAAAACCCTGAACTGATTTCCGGTATTTGAATTTCAAGATTACTTGAAGAAATTCCACGTAGGAGAACTTTTCCGTTGAAATCCGTAATTTGGAACAAAGAATTCTCGTCAAATCCAGTCATTTTAAAGCTACCAGCTGTAGGATTAGGGAAAATCGCTACTGAAGAATTCGTTTGGTATTCCAATGATGCACATTCTTCAACAATAATTGAAAGTTGAGCACTTCCCTGACATCCATTGGCATCAGTATAATTGGCACTTATCGTGTTAACTCCTACATTCGCCAAAGAAGGATCAAAAGTTGAATTTGCAACTCCTGTGCCCGTTAATGTAGCATTTGAAGGCGTTGGCGTCAATTGAATCAACCCTTCATTATTACAAACCACATTATCCAAATCACTTGAGGAAAGTGTTACTTCCGGATTTGGATTTACAAGTATGTTTTGTGAAGTTGTATTTGTTCCTGCGTTATTTGAAACAGTCAATGTAACAGTATATGAACCTGCAGCATAGGTGTGTGAAGGGTTTTGTTGATTGGAGCTATTGCCGTCGCCAAAGTCCCAGGACCATGAGGTAGGCGAATTAGTTGAAAAATCTGTAAATGTAAATGTTGCATCTTCGCAAATGGAATTTGGTGCAGTAAAAGAGGCCACAGGAGGGTTATTAGATGGAACAGAATAAAACACTTTAAAATCATCAAAATAAAACCCATCTGCTGTTACTTCAACATCTGATCTTAACTGAAAGCGAACTCTGATTTGTTGCCCTAAATAGTCGCTTAGATTAATTTCTTCTAAAACCCAAGATTGCTGCGTCCCTTCATATACAGGATCCCCATTGGGCTGAACACTTCCATTAGCACTTGTTCCGGGTACGGTAAAGTTTCCACATTGACCAATCCATGTCGTTCCGCCATCTGTTGAAACTTGAAATTGTACAAAATCATAATCTGCTTCGACCCCCCATTTAGCATAAAAAGTTATCATTGCAGATGTGGCTTGTGTCAAATCAATTGTTGGAACATACGTGTAAGTTCTATTTGCATTATTGGAATAATTACCGGTGGATCCGTCAAAAAATGATCGTGTTGGAGAAACAAAAGTTGACGTAGTTGTAGACCAATTCCCAGACCAATTTGTTACAGAAGTCGCGTCCTCAAGTGCCTGCAATGTAATAGCTCCATACGTTTTTACAATTGTATCACGCTTTGTCCAGAGTCCATTGTCGGTTTTAAGAATGTACTTTATTTGTTCACCAAATTGAATTGTTGGACTTAACGAATAAGAAATTGAACCAAGTGATGTTTGCTGGCTATTCAAATTGTAAGTCACTGAATTACCTACAGAAACTATATTTAATAGGGGCTCAATCGAAACAACTACGGGACCTCCTTGTCTTCCAAGTCTTTTTATCGAGTGATTGAAGTCGCCAGAAATGGTTGCGACAGATGACGGATCTGTGTCCTTTACGATGCTGTAATTTCTGGTCAAATGAGCCAAAACAAGATTTGGGAAAACCATTTCCTGACACGTTGAAACTATCTGAGAGGATGGTTGCCAAAACGCTGTTCCTACCTCTGGTGTATGAGCGAAAACGGTGTCTTTTTGATTGACTCCCACATCCACTTTGTACATGTAATCATCTGAATCACCTGAAGCAGGATACAAACCAGAAGATTTTTGAGCAAAATATCCGTTCAATTCAGTCATGTGATTCGTATAGTCCTGAAAGTAATCGTGATGCGGTGCAAATTCCGCTGTAGTCGTGCCAATTGGAAAAAGAATATCCTCAGCATAGGTATGAGCATTGAAAGCCATTTCAAAATCATTATTTTGAACCAGCCATCGTATTGCTTGTGTCTCAGGTTCTGAAAATGCAGAAGGTCCACAATACGTATCATTGCTTGGCGTAAAGCTTGTTCCAGTTGTTCCCCACCCGTATGAATAATTCCTATTTAAATCGACTCCAAATGTTCCGTTTCCATTATTTCTACGATTTTTTCGCCACATTCCACCTCCATTCGGATTGGTAGTTTCATTGTGCACATAACCATCCGGATTAATGCAAGGCACAAAATACATTTGGGTATTGTTCACTAGGTAAGTTACTTCATCATTTGTTCCATAGTTCTCCAATAGATACCACATGTAAAAAATAGTTTCCATCAAACTCATTGGTTCACGGGCGTGGTGAATTGCTGTGTACAAGACTTTAGGTTCGCCAGATTCATTCGTATTTGGATTATCAGAAATTCGAACGTGATAAATCGGTCTATTTCCTACTGTTAAAAAGGTTGAAATAGGCGCTTTCGTAGTAATTAAATTTGGGTACTGTGCAACCATGGCATCTAACTCAGCGAGCATTTCATTGTATTTCAAGTAACCACCCATTGTTCCTAAATTGAAATTGGAAGGTGTTGCAGGAGAAAATGTAGAGGATCCTCCTCCGCCTGTTCCGGTGCAATTGGTATTTTTTAGGATATTTTGAGATTCTTTGCTCGGTGTATTCAAAAGATCTACATAATGTTTTTCAACGTCTTCAATAAGAATTTCATAGTCATAGCCATAGACTTGCATGATTGAAATTTCTTCTTTTGAAAAATCTGAAATGAAAAACACACCTTCTTTCCGAATTCCGTGATCCATCGTAACCCCCAAGTTACTTAGTTTTAAAAGCTCTTCTTGTGTACCAAAAACTTTAACTCGAGAATAATTTTGAGAGAAAGAATAAGAGCTCATCGAGATAAAAAAAGCAAAAAATAAAAACAATTTGAAGATTTTCATAGTTGACTGTTTAGCCTTCAATATTACGAAAAATTGAATTATAAAATAAACCTAATCTCAAATTATGTTGGCTGTTTTTCTCAAACAAACTACTACTTAGGCAACCAAAGAACTTTTTAGTTGTTTTATACGTAGTATAATTGTATTTTTACCTTACTTGAAATCTGCTCTGATCATACCATTTCTTTTGATTTCACTAAATTCAGTGTCACAATCTGTTTGGATGACACCGAATAAGGGTCAATGGGATGAACGCATTCGATATAGTATGGATCTAAACCAAGGTAAGCTATACTTAGAAGAAACAGGGCTTACCTATTATCTCACGGATGCGCTTTCACACAATCACGCTGAACACGATCACAGTGAAAATGAAAAAAATGGCATATCATATCATGTGATAAAACAAGAATTTAAAGGGGCTAATTCAAATTGTTCAAAAATCGAAAATAATTCTTCTAAGCATTATAAGAATTACATAATTGGTTCAAATAGTTCGAAATGGAAATCAAACATTTATTCGTTTGGAGTGGTTACCTATTCTGAATTTTATTCAAATATAGATTTATTCTACTCAACTGATAAAGATCAGCTTTCTTATAACTTTAGAGTTTTTCCAACTGGTAATCCAGATCTGATAAAGTTTGCGCTCCCCGGAGCTGAATCAATTACAATAGACTCGGAAGGAAATTTGCGAATCAAGCATCGCTTCGGTGAAATAATTCAGTCCAAACCTGTTGCTTGGAATATAACTGATGAAGGTGCCAAACGTGCTGTACCATGTTCATTTAAAATTGAAAATGACGTTGTTGGATTTTACCTATCCGATGGATATAATCAGGATGAAATCTTAATAATCGATCCAAGTTTGACATTTTCCACATTTACAGGATCAACGGCCGACAATTGGGGATTTACGGCAACACCGGACATAAATGGCAATTTATTTGGTGGTGGAATCGTTTTTGGAACTGGCTATCCGTTGTCCACTGGTGCTTATGATGTAAGTTTTAATTCAGGAACAGGAACATTTCCGATGGACGTTGGAATCACAAAATACAATGCTTCGGGAACGAACATACTTTATTCCACATACATTGGGGGAAGTGGAAATGAAACTCCTCATTCCATTGTTTGTGCTCCAAATGGTGAACTTTATATTTACGGAATAACATCATCTGTTAATTTCCCAATGGCAGGATCTCCATATGACAATTCTCATAATGGTGGACCAAATGAATTAGAAAACTCTCTCGAATTTAATGGAGCAGACATTTACGTTGCTCGTCTCAGTCCGAATGGAACAACGCTATTGTCGTCAACATACATTGGTGGAAACAATACTGATGGTCTAAACACAAATAGCTTGGATTACAATTATGGAGATCAGTTTCGTGGTGAAATCATTTTGGATAATAACCAAAACGTATACATCGCAAGTACAACAGCTTCCTCTAATTTCCCAATGGTTTCAGCCGCTCAAACAATGCTCTCAGGAAGTCAGGACGCCGTAATCTTGAAGCTTAATTCAAATTTAAGTTCTTTATTATGGAGCACCTATTTTGGTGGGAGCGGCTTGGAAACAGGAAATTCGATAACCGTTTCGGCAAATGGGTCAGTTTATGTTGCAGGTGGAACTTCCTCATTTTCAATTCCAATATCCTCAGGAAATGATTTAAATTACAACGGAGGACTTTCTGACGGATATGTATTGCGATTAAACCAATCGAATGGTCAATTCAATTCTGGAAGTTATATGGGTCTTGGTGAATATGATCAAACGTATTTTGTGGATACGGATATTGATAACTTTGTTTACGTTTATGGTCAAACTGAATCAAATTGGAGCATTTCACCGAGTTGTTATGGGACCCCAAATTCTGGTCAATTCGTTCGAAAATACTCACCTGATTTACAAACTGTTTCATGGACTACCATGATTGGAGCTGGATCTGGTAATGTTGAAATTTCACCAACGGCATTTTTAGTATCAGATTGCTATGACATTTATTTAGCCGGTTGGGGAGGAATTCTAAATCAGAGCGGGCAAGCTTCTTCTTCAACAAGTAATGGGTTCCAATGTACACCGGACGCCTTTCAACCCGTTACAAACGGAAATAATTTTTACTTAGCCGTTTTAGACCAGGATGCAAGCGCCCTGAAATACGCGACGTTTATGGGAGGTACAAATAGTAGCTACAATCACGTGGATGGAGGTACAAGTCGTTTTGATAAATCCGGAAGAATTTATCATGCAGTTTGTGGTGGTTGTGGAGGAAATGATTTTGGTTTTACGAGTACTCCCGGAAGTTGGTCTCCCACGAATAATAGCGCTAATTGTAATATGGCGACCTTTAAATTTGAATTGAGTACAATAGAGGCAGCGGCTGCTCAACCTGCACCTTTGATTTGTATTCCTCAATCGGTTTATTTTCAGAATAACAGTACAAATGGAAATGCATATTCTTGGGATTTTGGAGATGGGAATTCTTCAACTGAATTTGAACCAATATACCAATATTCTGAGCCTGGAATCTATGATGTTACTTTGGTAGTTTTTGACACAAATGGCTGTTTTAGTTCAGATTCAGTTACCATAACAGTTAACATAGGGGCATTTGAAGGTGGAGTAGTTCAACCCTCAAGTCCCATCTGTCCGGGGGAATCATTTCAATTTGAAGCCTTCGGAGGAGCGAACTACAGCTGGACACCAGCCAACCTGCTCGATAATCCAAATGTTTTTAACCCAACAGCAACAATTTACACAACAACAACTTTTAATGTCGTAATTTCGGATAGTTGTGGATCAATTACAGTTCCAGTAACGCTTGAAGTATTTGAAAACTCAATTTCTGTTTCACCGGACACAAGTATTTGCATTGGAGCATCAGCTCAATTAGAAGTTGTAACTAACGGAACAGTAACATGGAGTCCATCAACTTTTCTCAATAACCCAAACAGCCTTAACCCAATTTCTACTCCCACTTCATCTATAACGTACACAGTTAGTGCGGTAAGTCCAAATGGCTGTTTAAATGAAGACTCCGTAACCATTTCCGTATTTTACAATCCACCTGTCCCTGTAATTCCTGATTCATTGAATTTATGCAGAGGTTCCTCGTTATCAATTTTAGCATCTGGTGGAGATACCTATTCGTGGTATCCTAACTTATTTATCAACACACTCAGCGGACCACTTATAACCGTCAATCCACCATCAAATCAATGGTATTTTTGTGATGTTTCGAACGCATGCGGAACGGTCACAGATTCGGTATTCGTTCAATTAGTAGAGGCCAATATTCTTGCAGGAAATGACACAATTGTTTGCCCGGGTGAAACCGCAACAATATGGGCCTCTGGTGGAGAGTTTTACCAATGGTATCCTTCTAATTCTGTTGTATCCGTAAATGAAAACATTGCTCAGGTTAGGCCTTCACAGAGCACAAACTACATGGTAATTGGAATTGATAGTAATAGCTGCAAAGACACAGCATATGTCGAAGTTACTCTATTTCCCAATCCCACATTACAAATTACACCCAACGTAAATGCGTTTTATGGAGACGAAGTTCAACTTGAGGCAATAGCACATACCCCAGGTTCGTACACATGGAGTCCACCCGAATATTTGTCATGTGTGAATTGTTCTAATCCTGTTGCGACCCCAAATCAAAACATAACATATTTTGTTAGCTTCATCGATATTAATGGCTGTTCTTCATCGAGTTACGTTAACATTACCTATGATGCTGTTGTATATGTCCCGAATACATTTATTCCCGATGATAATGACTTAAATGATGTCTTTCGAGTTTATGGTGGTAACATTAAGGAAATGGAATGCTTGATTTTCAATCGTTGGGGGGAACTTATTGCCACATTGCATTCAACTGATGATTTTTGGGATGGAACATACAAAGGCGAAAAATGCCCAGATGGAACCTACACTTGGAAGTTAACTTATAACGATTTTCAGATTCGAAGATATGAACTTACTGGTCACGTTAATTTATTGCGCTAGACTTTTTACCTTTGTCGCATGATCCACGTTACGTCATTTCAATTTAACTCATTTCAGGAAAACACCTTCATATTGCACTCAGACAATAAGCATGCTGTTATCATAGATCCGGGATGTTATCTTGCCCAAGAGGAAAAAGAATTAACTGATTTCATTGAGTATAATGAATTAATTCCGCTAGCAATCTTAAATACCCATGCGCACTTGGATCATGTTTTAGGTAACCAATTTTGTGCGAATCGCTTCAATATTCCAATTTATCTTCACAAGGACGATCATAAAACATTAAAAATGACCGAAAGCTATGCGCATATATATGGTTTTGAAGCCTACAAGCCCTCTCCTGATCCTGAATTTGAACTAGAGCACGGAAATTCCTTAAAATTTGAAGATATCGAATTGATGGTTTTTCATACACCGGGTCACTGCCCCGGACATGTCGTTTTTTATAATAAATCATGTAAATTCGTAATCAATGGAGATGTTCTTTTTCAAGGAAGTTTTGGAAGAGTCGACCTGCCAGGTGGTGATATAGAAACATTGAAAAAGTCAATTTTTGAAACAATGTTTAAATTACCTGACGATACAACCGTTTATTGTGGACACGGTCCAGAAACAACAATTGGAAGAGAAAAGCAGTTCAATTACATACATCAATTTTAGTTTTGAGAATTGGAATAAATACGCGGAATTTACTTTCCAATAAACTAGAGGGTTTTGGACAATATACGTTGGAGATAACAAAACGAATTTGTGAAAATCATCCCGAACATGAATTTTTCCTTTTTTTTGATAGAGCCTTCGACTCAAAATATGTTTTCAGTAAAAATGTCACTCCAATTGCGCTCTTCCCTCCTGCTCGACACCCATTACTCTATGTGATTTGGTTTGAAATTTCATTAAAAAGAGCATTAAAAAAACATCAAATAGATTTATTTTGGTCGCCGGATGGATTTTGTAGCCTCAGTTCCGATGTGCCACAAATTTCCACAATTCACGATCTAAATTTTGAACACAATCCAAAAGATCTACCATGGATGGTTTCAAGATACTTTCGGTTTTTCTTTCCAAAATTTGCAAGAAAAGCGAAAAAAATAATTACTGTTTCTGAATATTCAAAAAATGATATCCACAAAGTTTATGGAGTCCCAAGAGAAAAAATCAAGGTAATTTACAATGGATCAAATGATTCATATAAACCTATTGAAAATATTGAAAAACAAGAAATTAGATTAAAATACACCAATGGAAAACCCTTTTTTCTATTTGTGGGTTCATTGCATCCGCGAAAGAATGTAAAACGTTTGATAGAAGCTTTCGAAATAGTCTCAAAAAAGAACTCCGAAATTCAATTAATAATTGTCGGAAGCGCCATGTGGAAAGATGAAAAATTACCAATTTTAAAATCAATTGAAAATCGAATTGTTTTTACTGGGCATTTGGACACATCAGAATTGACTAAAGTGATGGCAAGTGCTTTGGCATTGACCTATGTCCCCTACTTTGAAGGATTTGGAATCCCATTAGTTGAAGCGATGTATTGCGGAGTACCAATACTCGCAGCGGATGCGACCTGTTTACCTGAAGTTGCTGGTGATGCAGCTATTTATTGTGATCCATTCAGCCCAGAGGAAATCGCAAATGGAATGTTTTGTCTTTTGGAAAATGAAAATTTAAGATCGGATTTGAAAGAAAAAGCGTTGAAAAGAAGCCGCGTTTATAGTTGGGATAATGCAGCGAAATTGGTTTGGGAGGAAATAGAAGAACTATTAAAAACTTGATAGCCGTTTAATTTTTAAATTTGTCAAAAGGCCTCGTAGTTCAACGGATAGAATAGAAGTTTCCTAAACTTTTGATCCAGGTTCGATTCCTGGCGAGGTCACAATAAACAAAAATAGAATTCGTAAGAAATTCAAATCATTTTTCCCCAAATATAAACTACAGTTTTGTTTATTCTTTTAACTTCAGTCGAATTTTTCAGCAAACTGAGTTTTTGAAATAACTATTTTTTTTCAATTGATTAAATCAATTTTCTGTTTGAAATTTTAGATGAGTATTAAAATTAATTTTCATAAATGATAACTAAATTTGTTTATAAAATTTAAACCTATGAAGTACAAATATTTAATTCCAATTTTTGTTTTATTCTTTTCATGTTCTGAGAATAACTCCAATAAAAGTCAAGGTACGATTTCATCGAAAATTGAAGCAGATCCTCTTTCAGAAAGTGAATTAAAAAAAGAGCTTGAGGAAATTGATAAAGAAGAACAAAAAAGATTAAAGGAACTGGAAGCAACCTTTACAACCATGAGTTTTGACAAAATAAAACATGATTTTGGTAAAGTTTTGGAAGACAGTGAAAACAGAACAACTTTTATTGTAAAAAACACTGGTAAAAAACCGCTTGTTATTGAATCGGTTTCAGCAAGTTGCGGCTGCACTACACCAACCAAACCCGAAAAGCCTATTGCACCAGGTAAAAGTGATAAAATCGAAGTCGTATTTCATCCAAAAGTTGGTCAATTGAATGAGCAGACCAAAACAGTAACGGTTACTGCCAATACAGAACCAAGCATGAGTGTATTAACTGTCACTGCCTTCGTTAATCCTAAAAAATAAAGATGAAATTACATGTTCTCAATACAGGCTATTTCAAACTAGATGGTGGCGCTATGTTTGGCGTAGTTCCAAAAACAATTTGGAATAAAACCAATCCAGCCGATGAAAATAATATGTGTTCGTGGGCGCTTCGTTCATTGTTAATTGAGGATGGAAATCGATTGATGCTGATTGACGCAGGAATTGGAGACAAACAAAATGAAAAATTCTTTTCCCATTATTATTTGCACGGAAATGATTCACTTCATGGTAATCTCGCCAAACTTGGCTTTCACGCAGATGACATAACAGATGTTTTTTTAACACATTTACATTTCGATCATTGCGGCGGTGCAATTGAATGGAATCATGAAAAAACAGGTTACAGACCCGTTTTCAAAAATGCAACTTATTGGAGCACCGAAAATCACTGGCAATGGGCAACCAATCCAAATCCTCGTGAAAAAGCCTCATTTTTAGCAGAAAATATTCTCCCTATTCAAGAAAGTGGACAGTTAAAATTTATAGAAAGATTGGGTGATTTTACACCAAATGCTTTCCCAAATATCGATGTACTTTTTGTCGATGGGCATACTGAATCTATGATGATACCACAGATTAGGTACAAGGGAAAAAAGATAGTCTTTATGGCGGACTTACTCCCAAGTGTTGGTCACATTCCCCTACCCTACGTGATGGGTTACGACACGAGACCTTTAATTACTCTTGACGAAAAAGCGAAATTTCTAAATGATGCCGCCACCAAAGAATATGTATTGTTCCTTGAGCACGATAGCGTGAATGAATGTTGTACATTACAAGAAACCGAAAAAGGAATTCGATTAAAGGAAACATTTTCATTTGATTCGATTTAAATGAAATCGCCAAAGGAAATTGTAGAAATAATGATACGTTCAGACGCATTCAGTCAGTGGCTGGGTATTGAACTAATTTCTATCGAAAAAGGATTTTGTTCCTTATCATGTGTTGTTAAACCCGACATGCTAAATGGTTTTCACATTGCTCATGGTGGTATTTCTTATTCGATTGCAGATTCTTGTTTAGCTTTTGCCTCAAATTCCCATGGACTGCAATGTGTGAGTATCGAAACCTCTATTTCTCACATTAAAAAGGTGACTTTAGATGATCATTTAACTGCAACCTCTCGCGAAATTTCAAGAAATAAAAAAACAGGAATCTATGAGATTGGCGTCCATAATCAGAAAAATGAATTGGTAGCCATATTCAAAGGAACTGTATATATTTCAGAGAAACAATGGTAAGGTAAGTTTCTTTGTATTTATCTTATTTTCTATGCACGCATAACTATTTTACGTATATTCGTAGTTGTGAGCGAAGAACAAAAAAAAATATTAATCGACTTTACCATTAGACATGCTTGGCACCGAATATCGCGGATGTACAATCAAAAAGCTCAAATTCACGGCATAACCATGTCCTACGGATTTATTTTGATGATGGTAAAAAAGGAAGGAACTCCCAGCACCAAACTTGGTCCAATGATGGGAATGGAACCTACGTCTCTTTCGCGAACGCTAAAATTAATGGAGAATGAAGGATTTATTCTTAGAAAGGAATCCGAAAAAGATAAACGAAAAGTTCTGATCTTTTTAACTGAAAAAGGCCTCGAGAAAAGAAGAATAATTCGAAGTTCATTATTATCATTTAATGAGGAATTGGAAAGAAAAATTAGTCATAAAGACTTGCAAGGGTTTCACAGGGTAATGAATGCCTTGGACAACTTAATCGAAGAAATTGAAAAAGAACAAAAATAAGACCATGAATAAACACATTCGAAAAGTAGCCGTTCTCGGTTCTGGGGTAATGGGATCCCGAATCGCTTGTCATTTTGCAAATATTGGCTGCGAAGTAATATTATTAGATATTATTCCTCGCGAACTCACTCCTGAGGAAACGAAAAAAGGTTTAACTAATGATTCTCATATTGTTCGTAATCGAATTGTCAATGAAGCATTGCAGTTTGCTTTAAAATCGAACCCCTCTCCTATTTACAGAAAATCATTTGCTTCTCGCATCCAAACAGGAAACTTTGATGATGATTTAGCGAAGATTTCGACATGTGATTGGATTATCGAGGTCGTGATTGAACGTTTGGATATCAAGCAGCAATTATTTGAGAAAGTTGAGAAATACAGAACGCCAGGAACATTAATATCTTCCAATACATCTGGAATTCCAATTCACTTGATGAACGATGGAAGAAGTGATGATTTCAAAGCTCATTTTTGTGGAACACATTTCTTCAATCCTCCCCGCTATTTGCAGTTACTGGAGGTCATTCCAACTCCACATACAAATCCGGAAATAATCAATTTCTTGATGGATTATGGCATTCGTTTCTTGGGGAAAAAGACAGTTCTATGTAAAGATACCCCTGCATTCATTGCCAACCGGGTTGGTGTTTATTCGATTATGGCTCTTTTTCATGCAGTTAAAGAACTTGGATTTACCGTTGATGAAATAGACAAATTATCAGGTCCCGTTTTAGGTCGACCAAAATCAGCAACTTTTAGAACCTGTGATGTTGTTGGACTAGATACATTAGTACATGTTGCAAATGGATTGAAAGCAAATTGCCCAAATGATGAGGAAAAACAGTTGTTTGAACTTCCAGATTACATCTCAAAAATGGTTGAAAATGGTTGGTTGGGATCTAAATCGGGACAAGGATTTTATAAAAAATCGAAAGATGAAAATGGCAAGAAGCAAATCTTATCCTTGGATTTAAATACCTTGGAATACAAAGTTGCTGAAAAAGTGAAATTTCCAACCTTAGAAATGGCCAAACCTATTGAGGATTTAAAGCAACGAACAAAAATGCTTTTGATGGGAATGGACAAAGCTGGACAGTTTTACAGACAAATTTTCGGAGGACTTTTCGCCTATGTTTCCAATCGCATTCCTGAAATTTCTAACGACTTTTATAAAATTGATGATGCCCTAAAAGCTGGTTTTGGTTGGGAACTCGGACCTTTTGAAACCTGGGACGTTCTTGGATTTGATCAAGGATTGAAATTAATTATGGACCAAAATAAAAATGTAGCAGCTTGGGTTGAGGAAATGAAAGCTGGCGGTTTTACTTCGTTTTATAAAACAGAGAAAGGACAGCGACTATATTTTGATATTTCGAGTAAATCATATCAAGTCATTCCTGGAACAGAAAATATTGTTCATCTTGATTCATTGCGATCTGAAAACAAAATCTGGGGTAACTCAGATGTAACTTTAGTCCATATTGGAGATGGCATTCTTAATCTGGAATTTCATACAAAAATGAATACCATTGGAGGTGGAGTCATTGAAGGAATTAACAAAGCAATTGATATCGCTGAGAAAGAATATAAAGGACTTGTAATATCAAATACGGGACAGAATTTTTCAGCTGGAGCAAATGTTGGAATGATTTTTATGATGGCGGTAGAACAAGATTTTGATGAATTGAATTTCGCTGTGAAAGCATTTCAGGATACCATGATGCGTATTCGTTATTCAAACATTCCTGTGGTTGTTGCTCCACACAATATGGCACTCGGAGGAGGATGTGAAATGTCTATGCATGCTGATAAAGTGGTCGCACATGCCGAATTATACATGGGCTTAGTTGAATTTGGAGTTGGACTCATTCCAGGAGGAGGAGGATCCAAGGAATTTGCAAAACGCTTATCTGATGAGCTCAGAGATGGTGACATTAAAATCAATCGTTTACGTGACCGTTTTCTCACTGTTGGACAAGCAAAAGTTTCTCTATCAGCATATGAAGCATTCGATTTAGGCTATTTGCGAGAAGGAACCGATGAAGTTGTTGTCAGTCGAGATTTTCATCTAACAAGAGCTAAAGCAGCATGTCTCGAGCTAGCAAACAAAGGCTATGTTGCTCCAAAACGTGGAAAAAACATTACGGTTGTTGGGCAGGAAGGCTTAGGAATTGTATACGTTGGCGCGCATTCTATGCTATCAGGGAATTACATGTCGGAACATGATAAAGTTATATCAGAAAAACTAGGCTATGTGCTTTGTGGAGGAGATTTATCCGAAAACACTTTAGTAAGCGAACAATATTTGCTTGACCTCGAAAGAAAAGCATTCGTAGAATTGTGCGCTGAAAGAAAAACATTGGAACGATTGGAAAGCCTTGTAAAAAGCGGTAAAATTTTAAGGAATTAATTTTTTCATGTATTTCTTGTATTTCTCAAAAGAATGCTTAATTTTGTATCCGCTTTTAACGAAAGCACACACGTTTTTGAATTTCGCTGTTGCGAAAGTCTGAAAAGATAAAAAAACGGTTTGGTAGTTCAGTTGGTTAGAATACCTGCCTGTCACGCAGGGGGTCGCGGGTTCGAGTCCCGTCCAGACCGCTGGTAGTGTTTCGCAAACAAACACAAAAGCACTTAAAACCCTTTAAATCACACGATTTAAAGGGTTTTTTGTTTCTAGGAGTTATTCATTTTACTCATAGAAAAACAAAAAAAAAGTGAACATATCGGTTAACATGTATTATACTTGCATTTTGTTAACCGATTTAACGCTTAAAACGTTGAAAGTTAATTGATTAGATTGGTTTAATTTGTACGGTTTTGATGTTCGTTTTCCACCTCTCCAGAGCGGATAGGTGACCAAAATCAAACAAATTAAAACAAGATGAAACAAAACTACTCGCTTCTCTTTTGGTTGAACACCTCAAGAATGCAATTAGGAAAGGCAGCAATCTACTGCCGAATTACCGTAAACGGTAAACGAGCGGAGCTATCCGTCAAACGATTTGTCGATCCCGAAAAATGGATTAAGACAGCAGGAATGGTCAAAGGCTCATCCGAAGAAGCTCGAATAATCAACAATCAGTTAGACATCATCCGAACATCCATTTATCGGATATACGTCGAACAAACCTCCATGGGGAAGTTCATCACTTCCGATTTACTCAAAAATCAATTTCTCGGAAACACCGAAAAAGAAAAAACATTCCTGGAAGCATTTAAGTACCACAACGACCAGATGAAAGAACTCATCGGTTCCGATGTTGTAAAATCCACCCACACCAAATTCGAAACCGTTTACAAAAAATGTTGTGAGTTCCTAAAGAAACGATACAAAAGGTCCGATATTTACCTAAAGGAGCTCGATTATAAATTCATCACCGACTTTGAACATCATTTAAAAACGGAAGGCATTGCGCACAACACCGCCATGAAATACATCCGAAACGTTAAAAAAGTCATCAATCAAACCGTTTTAAATGACTGGTTACCACGAAATCCATTCGCGCAATTCAAATGCAGCACGCACGCCGTTATTCGAGAAATTTTGGACGAAGCTGAATTATCCGCTTTGTATAACAAAGAATTCCAACACGAGCG
>CAZHOW010000011.1:0-106211 GCA_964534395.1 uncultured Lishizhenia sp. | reverse complement strand
CCCCCGACCAGCTGATTACAAATCAGCTGCTCTGGCCAACTGAGCTACATCGGCATGTTGTTGATAAAACAATAAAAAAAGAACTTTAAACTCTCCCCTAAAACTGGTTTTGGGATTGCAAATTTATAAAACTTTTTTTGATTACAAAGATTTTTCTTAAAAAATATCCTTCTCAGTAAAAATATTTAAATCTTTCATGTAATAATCACTCTAATTTAATCCAGTTAATTGGAATTCATTCGAAATTCCGTAACAACAAAAAGTTAATTTTGCCGTTTGATTAAAATGAAAAGAGTCATTGTTTCTGTTTCGAACGACCTTGTAACTGACAATCGAGTCAAGCGAACATGCACATTGTTCAATGAGATGGGATTTGAGGTCCTGCTAGTTGGTAGATTAAGAAAAAAAAGTTTACCGCTCGATTTTCGAAACTACAAGACTAAAAGGTTTAAACTTTTTTTTGATAGAGGTGCTCTTTTTTATGCCGAGTTGAATATTCGACTTTATCTCTTTTTAATTTTTAAAAAAGCTCATGTGCTTTACTCGAATGATTTGGATACATTACCAGCAAATTATTTTGCTTCAAAACTCAAACCGAGATCAAGGCTAATTTATGATACACATGAACTTTTCACTGAGGTTCCAGAACTGGAAAATAAAAAATTTGCCAAAAACACATGGCTGAGAATAGAACAATTTATTTTCCCGAAACTTGATTACATTATCACAGTAAACGAATCAATTGCAAAAATTTTTGAGAGGAAATACGGTAAATCCATACTGGTGGTAAGAAATGTGCCTGAAAAATATGAAAATCGAAATCCACTTTCAAAATCAAAATTAGGTCTACCTAATCGGGAATTTATCCTAATCGTTCAAGGATCCGGATTGAACGTAGATCGAGGGATTGAAGAGGCCGTGTTGTCGATGCAATTTATAGACGATGCTGTATTATTAATTGTTGGCAACGGTGACGTGATACCAAAAGTTAAAGAAATGGTAAATCGCGAAAAACTTTCTGACAAAGTAAAGTTTTTTGATAAAAGACCTTATCAAGAAATGATGCAATTGACCTCTAATGCGAATCTCGGATTAACCCTAGATAAACCATTGAGCGACAATTATAAATATTCCTTACCGAATAAATTATTTGATTACATTCAGGCAGGAATTCCTGTTTTGAGCTCACAATTAATTGAATTAAGAAAAATAATTGACAAATATGAAATTGGTTGTTTTGTAGAAACTGTCACACCTGAAGAAATTGCTAGAAGTATTAATCTCCTGATCAAAAATCCAGATAAACTAAATGAGTACAAGTTTAATTGTATCAAGGCGGCTGAAATAGAAAATTGGGAACATGAAAAAATGAAATTAGCTGAATTAATTAAAGATCTTTAAATACATACAGTAATTGACACGAACCTCAAGATATCGAGTAATTAACTCATTTACTTTTTGATTAACTTTAAAGGGAAAGGAAGATTGTTCCATTTGGTAAAATAATATTTGAAATCAGTCGCACCAAATCCTCTGAAAAATCTTGATATTCCCGCATGATCACTTCCTTCAAAATCTAAAATTAAGTCCTGATTTGATTGAAAATCAATTAAATAATCAAAAAGTCTATATAATCCCAACGAGGAAACAGTAACATCAGATTTGATTGATGCCCCTAAAAGATAATAAAGTACCCCTTTGTAATCAACAATTAACATGGATGCGATTAATCTATCATTTTCAAATGCGTTATATATCGAAGTATTTTTTTTAATTCGTTTGGATTTTTCTATTTTGTTCAAGTTATAAACAATTTCGTCCAATTGTTTTTTGAGAAATACATTTTTCTTTTCGGATTTAAATAATGAAATTAACCCTTTTAAGTCACTGCCTTTAAACACTTTAATTTTATTAGCTTTTTTACAATTCCTAATGTGATTTGAAGCGTAATTTTTCTTTATATCTTCATAGGTGCTATTTAATGAAAGCCTGTAATTTATTCTTTCTCCAAATTCAAAACTTGCACTTACACCTTCCTTTATTGGGTCAGAAATAGAAATTTCACCAAAGCGCAACGTTTTGCACAATGTATTCATAATTGTATTTACACCTGAATTAGAACCAATGAAATATAGTTTCTGCAAAAAAGGAGGCATGTAAGCATAACTTACTCCGAATTTTGTCCGATAAGGGACAAAAAAGACTGTTTCGTAATTAAGATAAATAAAAATTTTTACTTTATCATCTGACAATAATGCGATAAACCAAAGCTGCTCAGACAAAGATAAATCTGCAGTTATCCCATTAAATAGTTCTATTTCCTTCTCTGACAAATAACTGTAATCTAAAACCTTTACTTTCTGCATATTAAAGATTAGACTTCTTAAGTATAAAAAATAACTTATAAATATCAAACATTGGAAGGATAAAAATACCTTTTGCTAAGAAAAAAGTATTAATCGGATGAAGAATAGAAATCAACAAATAAAAAATCCTACGAATCTTTAATCTTTTGATTAACACACATATTCGACTTAACTTACTTGATTCTAAAAACTGCTCATCGAAATCAACAATTTGTAAAACGCGCTTTAAATTTTGAACACCTTCCTTCGTTTTCTTTAGGAAAGTGATGTTATCATCCAAATGAAAATTCAAAACTGGATTGTCGATATGATCAATTTTAATATTTGATTTTTTTAATTCAAACCCAAATAGTGAATCCTCGTGACCATATCCGGTCAATGATTCGTTAAACTTAATTCGTGCGAAAATTTCTCGATGAATGATGAAGTTATTTGTCTTGAATCCCAAGTTTGGGTTTTGCTTGCGCTCTTCCAATGACTTACTTTCTCGAGTAGTACTATACTTCCAACGCAGGTAATGTGATCTAGCTGGTTTATTTGATTGATAAACACTTGCACCACAAAGAACTTCAACTTTCGACATTTTTAAACTATGGCAATAAGTTTTCAGAAAATCGTCTCGAATGATTCTTGAATCGCCATCTAAAAATAGGAGATATGAATAGTTAGATATGTCGATAAATTGATTTCGAATCTTTGCTCTACCAGCATTCTTCGAATTTTTATAACCAATAATTTGAGGGTGATTAAAGTTTAATACATCAAATTTTTGCTTGGTGGAAGCATCATCAATCAGACAAATTTCAATTTGACAATCGAGCTCTTTTATTTGATTCAGCAAGGAAGATACTAATTCAGAAACATCCGAATTGTATGTTGGAATACAAATTGAGAGCATTTGATTTAAGCCATCGTACTTGGTGTCCCAAAATTCATCGGAGGCAATCCTCCTTGTGGGTCATCAATAACCCCAAAATTTTGTTCGTATTTTTGAATATTATCATTAAGGGCTTGAAGAAAACGCTTTGCATTTTGAGGAGTCATAATCACTCGTGAACGCACTTTTCCTTTGGGCATACCAGGCATAATTTGTACGAAATCACAAACGACCTCAGCCGGAGAATGCGTTATGATAGCTAAATTCGAGTACACTCCAGTTGCCAATTCCTCTGACAACTCAATGTTCATTTCGTTTTGATTGTTTTCCATAATTAATCTACAAGAATTGACTCGTGTTCCTCAAAGGTTATATCGTAAGCCCTTAATTCTTCGAGAATAGGTTCGTAAACAGGTTTATTTACAGGTAAAGTTACTCCTTTTTCCTGAATTTTACCTGTGAGAATCATCTTTGCACAAATGGCTACAGGAAGTCCGACGGTATTTGACATTGCCGTGTAAACCTCATCTTCACCAATGTTGATCATTGACGAAACAATTTTTCGATTTTCGCCTTTGAAATGATACTCGAATTCGTGATACATAACGAGCATATCTTTATCGTTGTCCTCTAAACTCATTTTTCGGACTAACAATTTCTCTAGCAATTGTGCGGGACTTGCATTTGGAAATCCGAATGATTCATCTTTCTCAAAAATTCCCAACCATTCAAATTGATCATACAAATACATGCGGTCTTCACGCAAAAATATTTTAAACTTTTCCTCAACACTAACCCCTTTTCGATAAGGTAAAAATGCATTTAGAAAAGCCCTTGGCGTCACATTCTCCGACTGAAATAGCTTGTATGAATCATCTGTCATTCCTAATTCAGCGAAAACATGAAAGCCTTTGCAGTAGTTTGGTCGACGTAGCGTTCCTCTGTAAAGAGTAGGAATTTGTTCTAATCCATATGTTTCACGATAAGAAAGTGAATCACGATTTGGATATCCCTCAAATTTACCATAACCCGGAACATCAATTCTATCTAAGCGGTCAAACAAACGATTATAAGGAATATACTTATACTCACCATTATGAATAAATGAAGCTGCTCCACCCTGACCTGCAAGAACTACATTTCGAGGGTTCCAAGTGAATTTATAATGCCATGGATTGTTATCTGATTCAGGAGCAATCAAACCACCGCAAAATGATTTAAAACTTGTGACTTGCGCCCCTTTTTCACGAATTTCATCAATGATTTTCATGGCGCTCATGTGATCTATACCAGGATCAACGCCAATTTCGTTCATTATAAGAATTCCTTTGGATTTGGCATCTTCATGAAGTGACCTCATCTCTGGAGAAATGTAAGATGGGGTGATTAAATCTGTTTTTAAATCAATGCAATCTTTTGCTACTTCAACATGAAATCGAGCCGGTAACATCGAAATGACCAAATCAGCATGACCAATTTCAGGTCTTCTTTCATTGGGTTCCAGCGCATTAAAATCTAATGCTACAGCTCTTTTGTGTCCATTTATTTTCTTTTCAACCAACGACTTATCTTGGTCAACGATTCTGAGGATCCAATCATATTTTTCAGCATGGTTTAATAGATAACGAATCATTGAAGATGCTGATAACCCCGCCCCCAAAATTAAAATCGTTTTCATTAATTATCTATTTCAAGAAATAAAGTTGATTAAACGTTAAGTGAAAAAATAACATTTCGCCTGATTTGACTTATTCGTTATTGTTTTCTATAATTGGTCGGATGGCATTAAAAAGTTCATCTTCATTCCATGGTTTGGCTATAAAAGTCTCCAACATGTTTTCAGACACTAATTCATCAACAGAAATTCGATTGGCCTGCCCGGACAGCATAACACATTTCAAAGTAGGATATTTTTCCTTGATTGCACGAATCAATTGAGCACCCGTCATTTTCGGCATTTGGTAATCAACAATAACAAAAATGACTTTGATATTCTCTTCAATTAATTCGTCTATGTTTTGTAGTGCAACACTTGGGTCGGTAAAATATTCAACCAAAGTAAAGGTTTGATCCACAATTTTACCAAGTTGAAAACCAAGCATTTGAAGGATATACGGATCGTCATCCACACAAATTACGGCATATTTTACTTCATTCATATATCAAATGTAATGATAAATTTAGTAATTGACTCATTCGATTCAACATTAATTTTAGCCTTATGTTCAGTCAATATATTATTTACGATACTCAAACCCAAACCTGTTCCATTGCGCTTACTCTTTGTAGTGTAGAACTTTTTGAACATATTTTGTCGAACTTCATCAGGAATTAGTGGTCCGTTGTTCTCAAATATGACATTCAACTTATTTCCCTCCAAATTCGCATGAATTCCGAGATATTTGTATTCTTGACTGTCCATCGCTTCAATGGCGTTTTTGACAATATTTGACCAGAGCTGGAACAATTTTATATCATATCCCAAAAACTCAATATTCGACCCTATAGTGAATTTTAAATCGATATCTTTTTTTAACTCGTAATTAAAAACACTCAACACGGTACTTATATTTTGTTTCAAATTAACGTTTACCTTTTCGGGAATATTGTTTCCCTTTATAAACGAACGAACCTCCTGAACTACCTTAACCGCTTTATCGCTCGAAGTTTTAATTGTTTCCAACTGACTGCAGGCTAATTGCAATTGATTTAATAAATCAAGGTAACCAATTGAATCGTTAACTTTTAGTATTTGATCTATAAGTTCTTTTTCTGAATTATTGATTCTGCATTTCACCAACAATTCGGCAATCTTGTCTGTTCTTTCGTGAGATGGGAGATTGAATTCTGTTTCCAAAATATCAATCATCTCTGATTTTTCTCTTCTGAGTTGCAATCCACCAACATATATTTCTACAGGAAAATTCTGAATTCGATCCATTATTTGGTTTAACTCAATGGAGTTGAAATTTGAAACTTTGGATCTTAACACCAAATCAAAAATATATCGGATATTATCCGCACCAACTTTTATAGTTCCCAGAGGCGTATTTAAGTCATGGGCAATACCCGCTGAAATTTCTCCAATTGTAGCTAATTTATCTTGTTCGACAAGCGATTTTGACAAAGACAGATTTTTTATTGTATTCTCGATAACTTTATTCTCCAAGTTTTCATTAATCCGCTCAATTTCAAGTTTGGATTTACTCAACTCATCCAAATTTTTCATACGATTAATCACATTTACCAGCATTTGAGCAAATAGGCCAAGGATTTCCTTCTCTTCAGATCGAAAGGTTCTTTGCTTACGAATTACGTCAAAACCGATAAACCCAATGACATTTATTCCGTCCATCATCGGGATTGTCAATAGGCTTTGTATGCCCTCTGTTCTGAGCATTGAACTTATACGCACGTCAGTAAGTTTTGAAACATCGGGTATCTCTACTACATCACCTTCAGAATGTTTTCCATACCAATAAGGCATTTCATCAAGTTTAATGGCTTGGAGTTCCTCTAACTGAGGTTGAATACCCGGCGCACACCATTCGTGTGTATTTCGACATAAGTTATCCTCTTTTTCATATCTAAAAACATACGCCCGATCAGCAGCCGAAAAATAAGAAATTTCCTGAAGAGATTGATCAATTGCTTCATCTAATTCTTCAAAATTCAAATTAATGAATCGATTGGAAATATTCATAAGAATACGTTGCAAATCGTGGATTTGCTTAATCTCATATTGAATAGCCAATAGCTTTGTAACATCCTGCAAAAATGCCTGACTTCCAATGACTTTATCGCCATCAAAAATTGGAATTGTTCGACCAATCAAATTGATAACTTTTCCAGTCCTCGTTTTAAATGTACAATTCAAATTTTCAACCTCTTGGCCTTTTTGAAGTAAAGGAAATACCTCCTTAAACTCCATCATAGTCTCATCCGTCAAAAACTGCATCAAATGCTGACCTGTCAAATTTTCATCTCCGATTTCCAAATTTTGTCGCCAAGAGCGATTTACCCAACGGATGTTACCTGCCTCATCTAACTGATGAATTAGTTCGATTGAATTTTCAAGTAGATTATTAAATTTTTCTTCCCCTGTAATCATCTTTCATAATTTAAACATGAACAGAAAAGCTCCATGAAAATAAATTGTATTCCTGTCATGTTCACTTTCGAAAAAATATTTTAAAACAAGTCCCTTTATCTCCTGAATTAACGGCAATTCGAGCATGGTGTTCGTCAACAACATTTTTTACAATTGATAATCCCAATCCTGATCCGTTTCTATTTGCTTTTGTTGTAAAAAACTTATCAAAAATTCGATTCATCACATCCTCAGGAATTGCATTACCAGTATTTTCTACACAAATTGCAATCTCTTCATCGGTTTCTTCCGAAAAAATCTTTAATTCCCCACGCACATCAGATTCTTCGATCGATTCTAATGCATTTTTAATCAAATTCGACCATAGCTGAAATAACCGAATATCATACCCTTCAATTTCCAATCCGTCATCAACTGTGAAAAACAATTCAGAATTGCGTTGAATCTCATAATTGAAGATATTCAAAACTGATGCGATATTCTTACGTAAATTGACTGTCGATTTTCCGGAATTTTTTGGATCCTTTATGAACGATTTAAGATCTTGAACCACATTCGCAGCCCGCTCTCCTGAATTAATAATTGTATCAACAAAAGTTCGGGTCATTTGAATTTGATAAATTAAATTGAGAAATATCTCGGGATTCTCGGAATTAATCACTCGCTCAATGGTTTCTTTTTCGGTAAGTTTAATGCGAGATTTCACAAACAATTCAGCCAACTTTTTTCGTTTTTGCGATTCCATATTCGGAAATTTTTCGGCAAGAAAATCATTGAACTGGGTGGATTCTTTGCGCAATTGGAGACCCCCGACAAAAAGATCGAAATTCGATTCTACAGCTCGACCACACGCAAATTTGATTTGATCGGCTGAACATTGCCAAATTGTTTCCTTAAAAATACCCTCCAAGGTATAACGAATGCTTTCTCCACCGCTTTTTATGGCTCCTAATGGTGTATTCAAATCGTGGGCGATTCCTGAAGCTATTTCACCGACCATAACCAATTTTTCTTGATCTGTTATTGATTTGGCAAGCTCTAGATTTTTCATTGTTTTCTCTTGAACTATCCTCTCCAGATCTCGATTGATTTTTTCTATTTCTGATCGATTTTTTTCGATTGCACGAATGTACTCTGTTCGATTACCAACGTTTACGAGCATGTCTGCATACAAGCGTAATAGATTTTTTTCATCGTCATTGAACTCACGGACTTCCTGAACTGCATCAAAACCTACAAAACCCTTTGAAGTTCCATTATCCATCATCGGTAACGTAATGATGCTTTTGATATCCTGTATTTCCAAAAGATCTTTAAACTTTCCAGGTTTTAGTTTACTTACGTTAGGTACATAGATTTCCTGTCCTTTATTGTGAGTTTCAACCCAAATAGGAACCTCCGAGAAAGGAATATTTTGTAATTGTTCGATCTGAGGCTCAATATTATCCGCACACCATTCAAATAAGTTAGATGTCGTTCTCTTTTCGTAGTTGTAATCAAATATGTAAGCACGATCGACATGAACGAACTTACCCAGCCTGGCAAGAGATTCATTGATGGAAGTTTCCAATAGATCAATAGGCAAATTAATATACTTGGATGAAATTTCCATCAATAAATCCTGAAACACTGACTTGATTTTTAATTCTTCTTCAGCAATTTTTTTCTCTGTAATTTCGTGACGAATCGATAAATAGTGAATGATTTCTCCATCAAGATTCATTACAGGATAGATGATTGAGTCTACCCAATAAAAGGTTCCGTCTTTTGCTTTGTTTTTGACCTCTCCTCTCCAAATGAAACCTGAGGTGATTGTCTTCCAAACGTCGGACCAAAATTCTTTTGGATGATATCCCGAGTTTATTACACTGTGATCTTGACCAATAAGTTCATCTTCCGAATATTGAGAAATCTCACAGAATTTTTTGTTGGCTCGAATAATTCTACCTTTTGTATCCGCAATTGAAACCAAGGAGCTTTGATCCAATGCATCTGTAATTTCACGAAGGCTTTTGTTTTGCTCTGCAATTTTTTCTTCAAATTCCTTTCTTTCAGTGATGTCAAATTCCACAGCCATATATCCAATGTGGTTTTGTTTGTCATCAAAAATTGGCTGCACATTCAAATTAATCCAATATAACTTTCCGGATTTCGATTGATGTAAAATCTCCGTAGTAACAGGCTTAAGTTTTACCAATTGATCATAAACATATTCAATCGTTTTAGGATCTGTTCCTTCAAATTGGAACATGCGCGGACTTTGACCAATTAATTCCTCAATGGAATAACCTGATCGATTCACCATTGCTTCATTGACCCATGTAATCTTTCGATTAACATCCATCATTAGAATACCATTATTGGTGTTCTTGGCTACCATTGAAAGTTTTAATATCTCTTGTTGAGCCTTAATGCGTTCACTGATGTCACGAGCGGCTGCGATTAGGTAACCTATTCCATCAAATTCCTCATAGGTTACACTTACTTCAACATTGGTGATTTGTCCGGTTTTAATGTTCTTATTTACACTTTCAATTTGAAAAATTCCCTCTTTTTTCAAAAACTGAACGTGATTTGCCCAATCTTCTTCAGATTCAAAGAATTTTTCAAAGTCCTCAACTCGATAGTTTGAAATTTCATTTTTCGAAATCCCAAGTCGATTTGCAGCAGAGTCATTTACGTAAACCATTTGTCCGTTTTCATCAGAAACCTGAATTGCATCGGTGGTTCGATCAAGAAATTTTTCCAATAACTGCAAACGATTTGTCGCCTCAACTAATTTATCTTCTGCAATTTTTCTTAGCGTTATATCAACTCCGTATCCAATTACAAAATTTATGTCTCCTTTTTCGTCGAAAATAGGAGCCAGTTTTCGAATAACTACTTTTGGGTTACCTTTTGCATCTTTTACGTTGTCCTCCCATTCAGTTGTTTCTTTATTCTGAAGAACCGAATTAAATATTTTTCTTCTTTTGTCTGCTATTTCAAATGAAATACCTCGAAAACGACAATAATCATAATCGTCTTTACCTATCATAAACTCCCTTATTTCAGGGTTTGAAATTCCATTGGGATTTACAAATATGTATTTATGATTCTTATCAAAAACAGCGATATCAGAAGGAATATTATTTAAAATGAATTCATAGAAGTTCTTCAAACTTATGACCTCATTTTCTTTCTCTTCAAGTTGATTAACATAATTTGTTATGTCGGCAGCATATATGTTAATGTAACCGTAATTTTGAATATTACGAATACCAATATTGTAGGTACGGTTATTTCTCTTAAGAATGATATTTGCTGTTTCATTTTTTTCATGAATCAGTCGATTCAATTCATTTTTGAGCTCTCCGTCACCTAAAATTTGATTTTCAAACGAAAAATCCGAAAGAAAGTTAATTTCTGAAACTGAGTTTTTGTATGTCAATGAAAAATTATAATCCAATCGGATAATTGGATTGGGATTTTCTGCCGGAAAACGGGCAATCAAATCAAGTTTCTCGTGCGCTTCTTTTAATTCATCATTCTTTTTTCGGATTGAATCTAAAACAGATTTCGATTCTTTCAATGATCTATCCGTGGTTTGCTGAAGAAATAGATATTCCGAAACGTAATCGTGTAAAACAAAATCGTTTAATGTAAGGTTGTAATTTCGAATGTGAAATTTTGCATTAATCACAGGACTTATGGCCAAGATTACGAATTCACCTGTTTTTTTTGCTGAAAATTTAAATCGCTGTTGATTATTTATTGACTCGAAAAATTGTAATCTTTTCGAGAGATTATCAGAGGATTGAATGAAATTTTTATAATCAAAGGGAGATTGAAATTTGTAATAATCAAAAAACGAATGACCGACCTCAATGAAACTATTAATTTTTCGAATATTCCTTCCAAAGTTTTGAATTACTCCGTCATGATTTAGAATAAGAAAAAATGGGTTATTGAATTCAAGTGTATCTAAGAGCACACTTTTCTCCTCGGCTAATTTTAGGTTTTTGCGACGAAGCTCAAATAAATTGATCACACTCTTTGAAAGAGTCTTCAGCGCTTCAATTTGCTCTGATGAAAGTATTTTGGGCTCATTATCAATAACACAAAGTGTTCCTAGTGCGCATTTATCTTTGTCAACTAAAGGAACTCCCGCATAAAAAATCAGTTTAGGCCCACCTATTACCAATGGATTATCCTTAAATCGATCATCTTTGCTTGAATCTTCTATGATGAAAATTGACTCTGGACTTTGAATGGCGTGATTGCAAAAAGACAATTCTCTTGGTGTTTCGGACGCGTCAATTCCATATTTAGATTTGAACCACTGTCTATCTTCGTCAATTAAACTAATCAATGAAATTTTGGTTCCACAAATTTGCGCAGCCAAGCGAGTAATTCCATCGTACTCCTCTTCTGAAAAGGTATCAAGTATCTCGTAACTTTTTAAAGCATTAAGCCTTTTATGTTCATCAAGACCAATTCTATCTTCCATTGAGTTTACCAAGTTATCAAAAAGACGTGACAATCATTTTCAGCGTTTTTCTCTTGAATATGCTGAACTGAAACCTCCATTTCGAATCGTTTTCCCAACCCCTTAATCAAGCCATAAAGCATCGGAACTAATCCCTCTCGATGAGAGCGATATTCCAATTCGACAGAATTTTCTTGCTCGTTACGAATTGAAAACTGGGGTGCCGCAAGTTCAGGCATTATGTTGTTGATTCGGTAATGCAGCATATCCAAATTCGCCAAAAAATCAGTAAATGATGAACCAGTTAAATCCATCAAATCTCCATAACCTTCATCTGCAGTGTAGAGAATCCAATATTCACCAAACGCCTCCAAAATAACTGGAGCATCAGCTTTTAGAACACGTGCAGCATTTTTAACCAAATCATATGTCAAACTATCCGGATAGGGATTCATAGAAACAAATTCACCATCGTGAAAGTTAGTTAACTCACAGATTTCCTGCCATTTATCAGCACCAAATTTGGTAACCACTAAATCTTTAATTGCTTTATTTACAAGTCCATACATTCTTTCATGATTTTAAACAAAATTAATAATAAGAATATCCAAAATTCGTTTTCTAACTAATTATTTTTGGAAAATCAATTATAAACTGAGTGACAGCATCATTAGACTCAATCGATAAATTTGCTTTATGCTCTTCGATTATTTTCTTAACAATGGAAAGACCGATACCAGAGCCATTTTTCTCTGCCTTTGTTGTGAAGAATTTTTTGAACATTTTGGAAAGCACTTCCTCAGGAATTTTTGGTCCATTGTTTTGCAAAATAATTCGAATATTCGTTTCGTTAAACTCTGATAGTATAGCAATTTCACCGAATTTACCCGATTCCTCTATAGCTTCAATTGCATTTTTAAGGATGTTGGACCACAACTGAAATAAGCGAATTTCAAAACCTTCGATAATTAAATTATCTTGAACCTCAAATTTTAGCGAACAACATTTTTGAATTTCGTAATTGAAGATATTCAGAACCGATGAGATATTCGATTTTAAATCGATTTTAGATAGGCCATAATTTTTCTGATCCTTAACAAAGGATTTCATATCCTGAACAATCTTGGCTGCTTTTTCACCGGAATTCATGATTGTTTGGATGAACGAACGAATCAATTGGATTTGATAAAAGAGATTCAAAAAGTCAATTCGATTAGGAGCTTGAAGGATATTTGAAATAACACCTTGCTGCTGTATTTTGAAATTACATTTAACGAGTAATTCCGCAATTTTACTCAACTCCGATTCATCGATTTGAGAGAAATTAATCGCTAAAAACTCTTTGAAGCTTTGCATTTCTTTTCTTAACTGCAAACCTCCAATATATAATGGGGTCTCATTATTTATAGAGCGTTCAAATGCAATACGAATTTGTTCTTCAGTACATTTTCCAATGGTTTCAATCAATAGTTTTTCCAAACTGATTTGAATACTTTCAGCTCCAATTTTTATGGCTCCTAAAGGTGTGTTCAAGTCGTGAGCAACTCCCGAAGCAATCTCTCCTATTGTTACTAATTTTTCCTGATCAGAAATGGATTTTGCTAATTGCAGGTTTTTCTTAGTTGCATTTTGAATGAGTTTTTCCAGATTTTGATTAATCTGCTCAATCTCATTCTTACCTCTTTCGATTTCAATCAAATTCTGCTTTAAACTTTCGTTTTGATCGACTATAATTTCGTCGTTAATTTTACGTTCTGTTATGTCAATAGAGGAGCCAACGATACGAATAATTGAACCTAATTGATCTTTTTCCGCAATTGTTAAACAACTCAAATATTTTATCTGACCAGTAGATTTTACTTTAATTCGATATTCCTGCTCTACCAATTCCATTTCCTTGGAATGAACTTTACCTGTATTTATCATTACGAGTTCGCGATCTTCGTCATGAATAGAACTGATCCAATATTGATACAAATCTTCATTCGAATCTTTTGACAAACCATATTGGTCGTAGAGAATGTCATTCCAGATAATTTTGTTGAATCTAAAATCCTTTTCCCAAATTCCTATTTTTGAACTTTCGGTAATCAACTCGAATCGGGAGTTAACACGAATCAACTCTTCCTTAAAGGATGTTTCCGAGGTAATGTCTTTTTGAAGCGCAATAAAATTGGTATGATTTCCTAATTCGTCAAATACAGGAATAATTTCAAGTTGATTTATATAGATTCGTTTATCTTTCGTAACATTCTTAATAGAAACTTCAATCGGTTTTTTATTTTGAAGAGCCTCTTTTAACTGCAAAAGAACCTGCAAATCAGATTGTTCGGATTGTAAAAACTCTTTCGGTTTTTTACCTTTTACTTCTTCAAGGGTGTAACCTGTTATATTGCTAAATGCATCGTTGATCCATTCGATTCTACCAAAACTATCTGAAATAACTACACCGTTCTTGGTTTTGGTAGCAATAAGGGATAACTTTCGAAGTTCAAGTTCGGACTTGGAAATAAATTCAATTTGTTCCTCAATTTTAATGCTTTTCTGACGGTTCAGGTAAATGGATTTAACTTG
Source organism: uncultured Lishizhenia sp. (assembly GCA_964534395.1). Taxonomy (GTDB): domain Bacteria; phylum Bacteroidota; class Bacteroidia; order Flavobacteriales_D; family Crocinitomicaceae; genus UBA952. The sequence goes on along the minus strand of CAZHOW010000011.1, from coordinate 91,815 downwards.
CTGAGAAAACAACGAAAAAATAGTTGCACGCCTCAATTCCAAACGTTTATAGAAAGGCGCATTCTGTTTGGTATTGATTGCTGCAACAAAAAATGAACTTTCAGAATCCACATTTCTGAACGAAAAAAACATCAACTCCTCAAGAATATTTTTTAGCTGATCAGGAAAATCTTTTTCTTTGAATAGTTTTGTTTTGTCTTTTTGAAAATTATCTTTTTGATTAAACAAAAAATCTTTTAAAAAAGATTCCTCTAAGGAATCGATAAAAAGCCCTTCATTAAGATAGATGTCGTTTCCATTGATACCTAATTTTGAAAAACTAACAACCGCAGCCTCAATTTCAAGAATATCAATAATTGACTCTGCTACTAGACGAACAAAATCTATATTAGATGAGGAATTAAGGGCATTTTGAATAAAATCATTCAACCTGCGATGCGAGACCAATTCTTGATCTAATTTATCTTTGGCATTAATGAGTTCTTGCTCAGTTGTGGAAAACCGAGTTACGCGCAATTGTAATTCGTTATATTCCTTAAGCAGAGATTCAAAATCTCTTTTTGAATAAGACATGAATCATATTATCTGTAAATTACATAAAGTGCAGTCGTATAGTTGTGATAAACATTCGCTCCTCCGAGTCGAGCGAATTCACCGAATCCATACATGCCAAGCCAAGGTGGGCATTCGCCATTCACAAAAAATGGATTTTGCATTTTCGCAACAAGTTCTTCTTTAATGATTCTGTTGAATAAAAATCGACCTCTGGCCAAACAGTCCGCGTGGAAGACAGCTACTACTTCTTTATTTCCAATTCGTTTAGATAGCTCACCTACAATACGATCCATTTCATTAAAAATCAAATCTTCATCACGTTTAGTCAACCAAAGTTCAGTTCCCTCTTTAATTGTTGTTGCATAATGCATCGCCGATCCGTTATGTTTTGTTACTACTCTTAAAAGGTGATTATTACCGTATTCTTTTGCCAATTCAGGCGCTAATTTTTCACCAAGAGCACCAATCGGAATGGAATCCCCACAATTGGAATCTAATGGAAGTCCTAACCTTTGTAAGTATTCTTCCCAAGCCGGTTTACCGTTGAATTCTTCAATAATATGACCGTTTGACTTCGTCACGACTAGAGGATCCCCAACTGCGACAAAACCATGTGTGGCTTGCGTTTCTAATTTCAAAGTTGAGTCTGAAAATCCGATTGCATAAGCCCCATGTTCTGTAACCAATGAATCAACTGCTTGGAAACTTGTAAATCCTCTCATATTGTCGGAAGAAGTTGCTCCAAAAATGGTCACGTGTTTTCCAAAAACTTCCTCAAGTGCTTTAATACATTTGTCGTTATCAATATCGATTCCTGATGCAAGGAAATAAACCATATTTACTCCGGGATTATCAGCTTTCATTTTTTGAGCCATTTCAAACGTCCTTTCGTAGGAATTATGACCATAAATTTCAACGGTACTTCCAATTACGAATTCTGTTCCTTTAACAGCCATTAAGGCCATATCTTTCATGGATTCACTCACTCCTTCTCGACCAACTACACCGCAGCACGAGGCAGCAACAATTCTAGCATTTGGCGCCATTTTATGCGCTTGAGAAACCATCTCATTAAAATCATGACCTATTGCTGCATGAAAAATCAACAAATCGGCATCATCGTAATTTTCGCCCATTGCCACTTCCATGCATTCCATAACCCCTCTTCGGGTATTTACCATTCTCGTACTAGCGGAATAAAAACTCAGCATATTTAATTTTTTTAACAAGGTTATAAAATTTTATGCTGTACAAAGCCAATTCGAACAAGGCTATTTTAAAGCTACGTATTAACACGTAGCTTTAACTACTGAAAAACTACTAAAATTGTTTTCAAGGGCTTTTAATTTTCATAAGTTGCTTGCGAGCATTGCTTATCATTTGTATAAATATTTCCATTAACGAAATTTTGGGTTTTGCCATTCTAATTTTGATTTTCAGCGATATCAAACCAACATTTCGAATATGAAAACAAAACATAAAATCCTACTCTTTTTTACGTTAATAATTTCGTTTTTCAAGGCGCAAGTTACAATTATCCGACCTTCTTTGAATGTGGGCGCTTGTTCATTTCCGTCATCCTATTTTACCTTGGGTAATCTTGTATTAACGGAAAGTCAAATCGGAGATTTTTCTATCGGAACGAACCGAACAATTGTCGTTAATGCGCCAACAGGATTAGAATTTCAAAGCGGAATAGGCACTATTTCTGTAATAAATGGTCGTAATATTTCGAGTGAATTGTTAATTGTGACGAACACTAGTTTGACTATCCAATTTAATTGTAACGGAACCAATAAGTTAGATGTCTTAACTTTAAGCGGATTAAGAATTAGAGCAACAAGCTCAGGTACTTATTCATTAGTAAGAAATACAGGAAACGCAGTAATTAATGGCTTTGCCAACGGAACAGCAATATCTGGAACTATTACGATAAGTTTAAATTCCGCCAATCAATTTCGTACCAACCCCACTGTTTTTGGTCTAATGGATTGGAATCAACCGTCTGCATGGGAATGTAACACCATACCACCCAATGATGGAAGCGCAATGATAACCATTAGAGCCTATCAAAATGGCATTTATAACAGTAGTAATTCGGTTTACTTCAGCGGGAATCCAATTGTAAAATCACTTGTGATTGAAACCAATGCGAATCTTAGTCCACCAAATGGAAACGGTCAAACGTTAACCGTAAATGAAACATTCTTGATTCAAAATGGAGGAACGTTGCAACAAATAAATTGGTCTCAATCCGGGGTTAATAATATCAATATCGGGGGAAATTTCGTTAATAATGGTTCTATGATCAGTACAGGTGGAAATGGAGGAAATGGCTTGAGAATCGTTATGAATGGCACCAATCCACAAACGATTTCTGGAACTGGAAATTTTAGAATGATTGGCAATGGTCCTGGAGCAGGTTCTTTGGTCATATCAAATCCGAACGGGGTGGAGCTGCAATCTAATTTTTTAACCGACAATTCAAATGGTAATTTAGGAACCGTAATCGTTAATGGATTGTTGACCTTTCTAAATCCAAGTATTAAATTTACAGGAATAGGTAATCTACAACTGAATGGAAAAACCATTTTAAAAGCGGGCACTTTCAATGAGCATTATGCCATGTCGGGAACTCGAATTATCGGCAATGTGAGCACAATTGAATATACCAATTCGAATTCATCGATTTCATCAACTAATATTCCATCGTTAACTTTAAATAACCTCATTATCAACAATGGTTTGACTGGAATTACAACTATTCAAAATCCAATACTTGTCGGTGGAACATTAACGATGAAAGGAGGAAACATTCTGAATGGTCAAAATGAAATGCAACTGGGAGCGTCCATAACAAACAAAGGAAATTTGGAATATATGTCAGGTTTTATTTTAGGAAAATTAAAACGTTGGTTTTCTGGAACTAATACGGGTAATCAGAGTGGTTTGTTCCCACTTGGAAATGTGTTGGATGGTCAAATGCGTTTTGCAAAAATAGAATACCAACAGCCAACTGATGGAGGAACAATAACTGGTGAGTGGATCAATGAAGCTATGGGAAACACAGTTACGAGTCAACCAATTCTTACAAATTGTAATGGTACCTTCACGATTTCAAATACAGCATCAGGATATTGGAATTTAATGCCTTCTGATGGGATAACTAATTCAGAAAATAAACAATATAACATTACGTTATCGGCAAATAATTTGACTGATTTCAGCAATTCGTGTTATTTGACAGCAGTCAAGCGTGATATGAATAATCAATGGACATTATCAGGTACTCATTTGGATAATTTTGGGACAGCGAACAACCCTATTCTTTCTCGAATTAATGCAAAAGGTTGGAGTAATTGGGGATTAGGTGGCGAAGGTGATCCATTACCGGTGGAACTCGTTTCAATGAATTTAGATTGTAATGAAAATAACGTAGTTTTTAAATGGACAACTGCTTCTGAATTTAATAGTGAATCATTTTTACTTGAAAAATCTGAAAATTGCATTGAATGGATCAAAATAGAGGAAATTCAAGCTGCAGGATTTTCAAACGAACTGTTAAATTATGTTGTTAATGACATTCGAATTTCCGGCTTGAATTATTATCGACTATCACAAAAAGATTTTGATGGAAAACAAAAAATTTATGATCCTGTGATGTTGGATTGTAAGGATGAAAGTCCGTTTAAAATTTTAGTTTGGCCAAATCCGGATGAAACTGGTTTTCATTTATTTATAAATGATGTGTCACTTGTTGGCATATGCACGATCACACTAAAAAATTCCATAGGTGAGGTTGTCTTGGAACAAAAAATTCAATGTGAATCTGGCACAAACATATTCGATTTCTCAACGATAAAATTTCCAAAAGGGATCTATTTCATTCAAGTTTCAAACGAAATATATTTCTCGGAGGTAATTAAACATTTGGTTAATTAAGTCAAATCATTTGTCTCCTTTGCGTATTTTTGCAAGGAGATGAAACAAACACTTTTTGAACGATTCGCACAGGTCTTTTTTTCGATGAAATTAATGACTGTGGCCATGATCATTTTCCTTGTTGGTATTGGAGCTGCGACCTTTATTGAATCAATTTATGGAATTCAAAGCGCCAAAATAATTATCTACAACGCCACATGGTTTGAGGTCTTGCTACTGTATCTTTCGATGAACTTGGTTTCAAATATTTTCAAATACCAAATGTTTCAGCGAGAAAAGATCGCGATGTTAACTTTTCACTTATCGTTTTTGATTGTTATACTTGGAGCAGCAATTACCAGATATATCAGTTTTGAAGGATTGATGGTCATCAAAGAAGGAACTTCTTCCAATTTCATTTTCACCTCGGACCCGCATTTGTTAATTCATGTGGAAAATCCAAAATCGGGAAAAAATACAACAGAGGCATATAAACATTACATGTCGGAAATCACCGATAATAGTTTCGAACACGAATTTTCATTTGAAAACCGAAATATCTCAATTTCACAAGTTGATTTTCAATCCAAAATGATTGATTCACTTGTCATTCGTTCCTCGTTCAATTCTGCTGTCTTGGATTTGGTAACCGATGGCATGCAATCCAATTATGTTGGACCTGGTGAAATCTTTATGGTTGGGGGAATTCCACTTTCATTCGAGAAGAAACTAGAAACTCCTGGAATTGAGGTCCGCAAGAATAGAGACTCAATGGAAATTAAAACCAATGTTCCAATTCGATACTTACCAATGGCTGAAATGCAGAAAGCACGACAATCTGGAATTTCACCTTCTGATTCAATGTTTACCGAAATCCCATTGAATAAATGGGTTACTTTTAAAACGACAACCTTGTATCAATCAGGAAATCAACAATTTGTATTCAAACGTCTGATCAATAACGCTAAGAAAATGTTGATGCCTTCAGGCAAGAAAAATGTTGGAATGGACTATTTGACGGTGAAACTTTCTGACGGAAAATCTTCGAAAAACATAGTTTTAGAAGGAGGAATGGGGCAAATCCCAACCCCAACTCGTTTTGAATTCAATGGATTAATTTACCAACTCGAGTATGGATCCATTCGCAAACCAATTCCATTTGAGGTTTTCTGCCGTGATTTTAAATTGGATAAATACCCAGGCTCCGAGTCGCCGTCCTCTTTTGAAAGTGAATTGACTATTAACGATCCAAGAAATAAATATACACGGAATCAAAAAGTTTTCATGAATAATGTAATGGACTACGACGGTTACCGTTTCTTTCAATCCAGCTATGACTTGGACAATCCGTCAACACCACAAAATGAAGAGGGAACACGTCTAAGTGTTAACCATGATGAGTTAGGAACGAATGTGACTTATGTCGGATATTTGCTCATGAGTATCGCAATGATTTTATCTCTGTTTGCTCCTGTTGGTCGATTCCGAGATTTGAATGAAAAAATCAAGAAATTAAACGAACGTAAGAAAGGAATTAATTCCGCGGCCATAGCTTTATTAATGTTCTTTTCTTTTACGAATCAAACTTTTGCAGAAGATCATAAAAATCACCAGCATCCGTCCAAAGGAATCTACCGCGTAATGTCCGAGGAACATTCAGACGAATTGGCCTCGATGCTCGTTCAGGACTTTAAAGGTCGTATTGTTCCAATGCATACCTTATGTGATGAATTGCTCCGGAAATTCTATCAGGCAAATCGCTACAAGGATTACAATGCGGTTCAAACAATTATGAGCATGCACATGTATCCGCAGTATTGGATGGAGCAAAAAATGATAAAGATTTCAAGTAACTTGCAATCACGTCTTAAACTTGGAAGCTACGCTAGCGCCAAAGAACTCTCCAGTCAAGACGGTTCATTTAAATGGTTGAATGAATACAAAGCAGCGCACCAAAAACCTGAATCGAAACGCGATGAATTTGACAAAAAACTCATTAAATTGAATGAACGATTTGAGGTAGTTCAAGGAATTTTTGCTTGGTCTTACATGCGAATTGTTCCAAAGAAAGGAGACAAAAACAATACGTGGTATGTTCCCATGAATATGGAATTGATACAAGTGGATACAGTTTCATCGATTACCACACTCAAGTATCTTTCTGCATTGGATGAAGGAGCAAAAAACAATTCGTTTGGTGAGGCGAGCGACTTACTCAAACAAATCAAATCGTTTCAGCGTGAAATCGGTAAAAAGGTTGTCCCAAGTGAAACGAAAGTGAATGTTGAAATCAGTTACAACAAGATGACGATTTTCAAAAACGCATTTCGAGGTTATATTACCATAGGATTTGCTTTATTGATTCTATTTTTCACCCAAATTTTCCGAACCAAAAGAAGCGAGCCAAGTCGTACCGTGAAAATCATTCAAAAATCGTTGTTGTTTTTGTTGATTGTATTTTTCGTTTACCACGGAATCGGACTTGGATTTCGATCTTACATTTCGGGTCATGCGCCATGGAGTAATGGATATGAAGCTTTAGTTTACATTGCATGGATGACTGTTTTGGCTGGATTGGCATTCCTAAGAAAAAATGAGGTCGTTGTTGCAGGAGCTGCGATTCTTTCTTCGCTTATGATCATGGTTTCAGAGATGAACTTATTGGATCCTGAAATCACACCGCTTGTTCCTGTCTTAAAATCTTATTGGCTAATGATTCACGTGGCAATTATTACAGCAAGTTATGCGTTTCTCGGATTGGGGTGCATTTTCGGGTTGCTGAATCTGACCTTGTATATTTTCCGAAATAAGAAAAATGGTGAAGTAGTGACTTTAAATATCAGTGAATTGACTTACATTTCTGAAATGTCCATTACGATTGGATTGTTTATGCTAACTATAGGGACTTTCTTGGGTGGCGTTTGGGCAAATGAATCGTGGGGAAGATACTGGGGATGGGATCCGAAAGAAACATGGGCATTGGTTTCAGTATTGGTTTATGCGGTGATTTTGCATTTGAGATTAATTCCAGGTTTGAAAGGAAAGTTTTTGTTTAATGTTGTATCCTTTTGGGGTTATTCGGCAATCTTGTTTACATTTTTTGGAGTGAACTTCATGCTAGTTGGATTGCATTCATATGCTCAAGGCGATGGAATTGGAAACTTTCCTGGTTGGTTGATAATTTTAATAATTGTCATGGTGATTTATACTGTAATCGCAGGAATTAGAAATAAGCAATACAACAAAGCGAATAAGTGATGATTCAAGATCGGATACTTTACGAAGACAATCACGTCATTGTCATCAATAAACTTCCATCTGAAATCGTTCAAGGCGACAAAACGGGAGACGCTACCCTACCCGATGCCATAAAAGCTTATCTGAAAGAAAAATACAATAAACCTGGAAACGTATTCTGTGGTGTAGTTCATCGTTTAGATCGACCGACAAGTGGAGCCGTTATATTTTCCAGAACGAGCAAAGCTTTGGAACGCTTAAATGCCCAATTTAGAGAAAAAGAAACCAATAAAACCTATTGGGCTGTCGTTGAAAACAAGCCCGAAAAAGCATCTGGCCGCTTGGTTCATTTCCTTCGGAAAAATGAAAGCCAGAATAAGAGTTACGTTGTCGACTCAAAATCAAACGGAGCGAAAGAAGCCATTTTATCCTATCAATTAATTAGTTCGAGCGAGCGTTATCATCTGTTGGAAATTTCATTAGAAACAGGCCGTCATCATCAAATCAGAGCACAATTGGCAGCTATCGGTTGTATCATCAAAGGAGATGTGAAATACGGAGCTAAACGTTCGAATGACGATGGGTCTATTTCCTTACACGCTCGAAAAATAAGTTTCTTTCACCCAACCACAAAGGAAGAAATTAGCATTGTTGCCCCTACTCCATCGGAAACTATTTGGGATTATTTTCAATAATTGCGTATGTTAAAGAATAAAATTCAAGCGTTATCAATTGTAGATTTTAATTACGATTTACCCGACGAGCGAATCGCTTATTTTCCCGTTGAACCGAGAGATTCAAGTAAATTGTTGATTTATAAAAATGGCGCGATTTCCGATTATCATTATTTCCAACTTAACGACCATCTTCCTCCCAATTCACTTTTGATTGCAAATAATACGAAAGTAGTTGAAGCACGCCTGCATTTTCAAAAATCAACAGGTGCCAAAATTGAAGTTTTCTGTTTAGAACCAGATAATCGCTATGCAGATATCGTTAGCGCAATGTCTCAAAAAGGAAGTGTTTACTGGAAATGTTTGATTGGTGGAGCAAAAAAATGGAAAGACGAGACGTTAAGTCTGACCATTGGAAAGGTTGAACTTCAAGTCAAAAAAGTGGACGTAACGCAAAATCCATCTGTTTTGTATTTTGAATGGAACGACCAAACCATTTCATTTGCTGAAATCCTCCATATTTTTGGTAAGATTCCCCTTCCTCCCTACATCAAGCGCGAGGCGAATAAAAAAGATGAATCCAGTTATCAGACTGTTTATGCGCAGCAAGATGGTTCAGTAGCAGCTCCTACAGCAGGCTTACATTTTACAGATGAACTGCTCGATCGTTTAGAAAAAAACAACATACAAACAGATTTTGTCACTTTACACGTCGGCGCAGGAACATTCATGCCCGTGAAAAGTGAAACCATTGGCGAACACGAAATGCATGCAGAATTTTTGGATGTATCAATTGAATTTATTCAGACATTTCTCAAGCATAATGAAACTAAGGTTTGTGTTGGAACTACTTCCTTACGTACCTTAGAGTCACTTTACTGGATGGGAGTGAAAGCGATGAACAATCCGAATATCAGTTTGGAAGAAATTAAAATTTCGCAATGGGATGCGTACGAACTAAAGCAAGACATTCCAACTAAAAGCGTTTTCCAAGCACTTGAAAATTGGATGAAATCAAAGAACATGACGCAACTCGTTTTACCAACTCAACTATTAATCGCTCCTGGCTATAAAATCAGAACTGTTGATGCCATTCTTACCAATTTTCATCAACCTGAATCAACCCTGTTACTTTTGATTTATGCTTTCGTAGGTGAAGATTGGAAACAAATCTACACGCACGCGTTGGAGAACAATTATCGCTTCCTCAGTTTCGGTGATGGCAGTCTTTTGTGGAAGAATTAAGGCTAATTGGCTCAAAATTCAAATTTATTCACTTGCCAAATCTCTTATTTTTTGACACTTTTGGCAAGTGAATAAAAACATATAAAATCAAAGAGAGGGATTAGGGAATTAGGACACTTAACATAAAATTCAAAACCCCTTTCTCCAATACTTTGATAATTTCACCAATAAAATCAAAGCAGGAACTTCAATGAGTGGACCAATAACCCCTGCAAATGCCTCTCCTGAATTGATACCGAAAACACCAATGGAAACCGCGATTGCCAACTCAAAATTATTACCTGCAGCCGTGAAAGAGATTGCTGCCGTCTGAGGATAGTTAGCGCCTGATTTTTTAGAAAGGTAGAAACTCACTGAGAACATGATCAAGAAATAAATCGCTAAAGGCAAGGCGATTCGAAACACATCCAAAGGAATTTGAGTAATCAACTGACCTTTCAAACTAAACATGTAAACAATCGTAAAAAGCAAAGCAATCAAAGTAATAGGTGAAATTTTTGGGACAAATTTTTGATTGAACCACAGTTCTCCTTTGGAGGCAATCAGCGAATACCTCGAAATAATTCCCATCAAAAAAGGGATCCCGAGATAAATCCCAACCGTTTTAGCAATATCCAGCATTTTAATATCAATTTGAACAGATTGAAATCCTGGATTGTATTTTCCCAGCCAACCTGGTAAAAGAGTTAGGAAAATCCATGCATAAAGACTAAAAAACAGAACTTGAAATATACTATTTAATGCGACCAAACCAGCTGCGTATTCGCGATCACCATCAGCCAATTCGTTCCAAACAATTACCATAGCAATGCAACGCGCCAAACCAATGATGATGATTCCAACCATGTAATGCGGTAAATCTTGCAGTAGAAAAATAGCAAGTAAAAACATTAAAATCGGACCCACAATCCAGTTCAGCAAAAGCGATATTGCGAGCACTTTGAAATTTGAAAATACCTTTCCCATATGCTCGTATTTCACCTTAGCCAAGGGCGGATACATCATCAATATCAAACCAATCGCCAATGGTAAATTCATCGAGTCCTCTTGATTGGTTGCAGTCAAATTCGGAAATAAAACCCCGATTCCTACGCCCAAAGCCATGGCTAGAAAAATCCACAACGTAAGATACTGATCCAAGAAATTCAATCGTTTATTCATTAGTTTTAATTTTAGAGAAAACATACATGCATTCCAACGCTATTTGTCGACTGCGTTCAAGGTATTTCGCTTCTTGAAGAGGCGTATCATCAAACTTTTTGGGATCTTCATACGTAGTTGCTATGCGAAAAGATACACCTGGTATAAACGGACAATTTTCCTCCGCATCGGAACATGTCATAACTGCAATAAAGTCACTTTTCGGATTGACTTCGTGATCATACACCTTTGAAAAACAAACAATTTTTTCCTTTGCACCGAAATTGACCAAATAAACCGGATTATTGCTAATCAATTCATTCGTTGCAATTTCAAAACCCTGACTCCGTAAAGCTTGAATGGCATTGGGATTGAAAGCAGTCGCCTCCGTGCCACCAGAAAAGGTCTCAACAACATCAATGTTAAAATATGAAGCTGCTACTTTCGACCAAATTTGACCAAAATGACTTCTTCTCGAATTATGCGTGCAAACATAAATTAGTTTTACCTTATTGTGTTGATTGATACTTTGCTGAATAGCTTCAGACAAACGATTCAAAATCACTTTTCGCTCCTCCGAGATTTCATCAACGGAAAGTAAAAGTTGGTCACAAAAAGACTTTATTTCTTGATTCATACAGGAACATTTTAACAACAACCTGAACCGGGTTTACATGAATTAATTTCAGAAAGTCGAACACGTTGTTTTTGCGGCGGAATTCCACAACTATCCTCAGCTAGACAAGCCGTAAATTTATTTTGAAGCAAAAAGTTGGCTCCATCATACGAAAGGACATATTTACCAATAGTTTCACCCTGGTATTCCACTTCAATTTCTTCGTCGGATATACCTAATTTTTCTTCTCCAACTTGTATGATTTGAAGCAGTTTTTGAGGACTTAATCGATGTTCAAAATCATTTGCCAACCAAAGTTGAAAACCAACAAGTTTTTCATTTCGCAACGTTCCACCGCAATCTACAAATTGCTTTTCAGTTAATGCGATTTCGGTGATATGAAAATGCGGTTCCACATAGGCTCCATTGGGAAGGATGAAATTAATTCCTTCTGCATTCGTTAAAATCTGTTTGAAAAGAGTTAGGTTCATCTTTATCTATTATTTCGTTTAACAATCACAATTTTGGCTATTTATAAAATCGTTGAGGATTGGGAGAAAACTGGATTTCATTCTATCAATGACATCAATGTTGACACAATAGCAAACAGCTGTTCCCTCTACCCTGCCTCGTATGATACCAGCATCTTTCAATTCACGTAAATGCTGAGAAATTGTCGGCTGAGCCAAGGGAATGGAAACAGTGAAATCGGTTCCCACACAAGTTCTTTTTTCCAACAACATCTTTACAATTGCCAACCTGGCAGGATGTCCAAGCGCCTTGAATATCCGTGCTTCCTCGATAAAAACATCCTCGAAATGTTCGATTTTTGTAAATCCCATTATTTAATTTATTTATTGCAATATTACGATATATTTTGAAATGAAATTGAATTGAAAAAGGAAGAAAATATTTTTTAACAATTCAAAAACATAGGCTTTAAATTCCTTAACTTTAAGTTGCCAATTTTTTCAACTTATGTTCCTGATTTTTGACACTGAAACAACCGGTTTACCAAGAAACTACAACGCTCCCATTTCCGATACCGACAATTGGCCGCGAGTGGTTCAGATAGCCTGGCAGTTGCACGACGAATTGGGAAATCTACTGGAGCATAAAGATTTTTTAATTCGTCCAAAGGGATTCAACATTCCATTTGAATCAGAAAAAGTGCACGGTATTTCGACCGAACTTGCAAACCTTGGCGGGGAAGAATTGGAGGATGTGCTTTTCCTTTTCAAAAAAGCGCTTCAAAAAGCAAAATTTATCGTTGGACATAATGTTACTTTTGATAATAATGTAATTGGATGCGAATTCTTTCGTTTAGGAGAAGAAACTCCTCTAACACTTCCTGTCTTGGATACTTGCACTGAAAATTCTGCTGAACTTTTAAAGCTGCCAGGTGGACGAGGAGGTAAATTCAAATTGCCAACATTAACAGAGCTTCATGAGTATTTGTTTCAAACACCATTTGAAGAAGCACATAATGCCACTGCGGATGTCGAAGCAACAACACGCTGTTTCCTGGAATTAATTCGAAAAGAACATTTTTCGCTAGAACAATTAATTCAGCAAAACGGCTATTTGGAAGCATTCAAGGAGGTCAATCCCAATCTGATTCAACCGATAGGATTAAGCCACGTAAATCTGAAAGCTGAAAGTGAAAAATTGCGTGAGGCCAATAAGCCAAAACAGGAGCCAACAAAGGTTTCAATTCCTACCTCAACACCTAATCTTGGTGATGTCTCGTTTGCTCATTTACATAACCATTCCCAATATTCGATTCTTCAATCGACCGCGGAGGTTCAAAAACTCGTACAGAAAGCAATCGATTTGAATATGCCAGCTGTTGCACTTACCGATACTGGTAATATGATGGCTGCGTTTCACTTCGAAAAAGCGGTTAGTGCATACAATGACAAAATCAAAGAAGAACGAAAACAGGCGGAAGAAGCAGGGGAACCATTTATTAAGAAGGAAATTCTTCCGATTATTGGTTGTGAGTTCAATGTTTGTCGCAACTTGGAGGACAAGTCACAGAAAGATAATGGATATCAAGTCGTTTTTTTAGCGAAGAATAAAGACGGTTATCAAAACCTTATCAAACTGGCTTCAATCGCCTACACAAAAGGAATGTATTACGTTCCAAGAATCGATAAAGAAGTTATCAAGCAATACAAGGAGAATCTAATTGTTCTATCTGGAAATTTATATGGTGAAATCCCAAATTTGATTTTGAACGTAGGACTCAATCAAGCCGAGGAAGCTTTAGTCTGGTGGAAGGAGCAATTTGGAGCTGATTTTTACTTGGAAATGAATCGTCACGGTCTCGAACAAGAAGACATGGTTAACACGACCTTAATTGATTTGAGCAAAAAATACGGAGTGAAATTGGTCGCTACGAACAACACCTATTACATCGATAAAAAGGATGCTTTTGCTCACGATGTTTTACTATGCGTGAAGGATAGCGAATTAATGGAAACACCCAAAGGTCGTGGTCGCGGTTTCCGATATGGGCTTGAAAACGATGAATATTATTTCAAATCGACCGAGGAAATGGTTTCCATTTTTGCCGATGTTCCTGAAGCAATCCTGAACGTCGAAGAAATCATTTCAAAATGTGAACCGTATCGATTGGCAAGAGAAGTATTGTTACCTGCATTCGATATTCCCGTAGAATTCAAAGCCCTGGAAGATTTAGTTGATGGTGGAAAACGCGGAGAGAACAATTATTTACGTCACTTAACTTATAAAGGAGCTGAAAAACGCTATCCTGAAATGACAGATGAAATTCGCGAACGAATTGATTTTGAATTAGCTACAATCGAACGAACGGGATATCCCGGATACTTTTTGATTGTTCAGGATTTTTGTCAAGCGGCACGCGATATGGGTGTTGCAGTCGGACCTGGACGTGGTTCTGCCGCAGGTTCTGCCGTTGCTTATTGTATTGGAATTACGAATGTTGACCCAATTGAATACGATTTGCTATTCGAGCGTTTCCTAAATCCAGATCGTATTTCGATGCCCGATATTGATATCGATTTTGACGATGAGGGTCGTGGTCGGGTAATCGACTACGTAATCAATAAATACGGTGCGAATCAAGTAGCTCAGATTATCACTTACGGAACAATGGCGGCTAAATCGGCGATTCGAGATACAGCACGCGTGATGAATTTATCGTTGCCCGAGGCGGATAGATTGGCTAAAATGATTCCGGATATCTCCCTGAAAAAATTGTTCAGTATGGATGAGCCAGAACTTATTGATAAGTTAAAAAATCAAGAAGCCGTAGCTAATGCCAAAGAATTAAGAAGAATAGCTTCAGGAACTGATTTACAAGCTCAAGTACTTCAAAAGGCAACTCAAATTGAGGGTTCCGTACGAAACACAGGTATTCACGCTTGTGGAGTAATCATTACGCCAGATGACTTGACCAATTTTGTTCCAGTTGCTACAGCCAAGGACTCCGACATGGTTTGCACGCAATACGATAACTCGGTTGCAGAATCAGCAGGACTTTTGAAAATGGATTTCTTGGGATTGAAGACCTTGACTCTAATCAAAGATGCTGTAAAATACGTGAAACAAACACATGGAATCGACTTAGATCCCGACAAATTTCCGATTGACGATGCGAAAACTTACGAGTTATTTCAAAAAGGAGAAACTGTTGGTATTTTCCAATACGAATCTCCTGGGATGCAAAAACATTTGAAAGAATTGAAGCCAACCGTTTTTGCGGATTTAATTGCTATGAACGCGCTCTATCGTCCAGGACCAATGGAGTATATTCCTTCCTATTGCAAGCGTAAGCATGGTGAGGAGGAAATCGTTTATGACCTTGCTGATTGTGAGGAATACCTGAAAGAAACTTACGGAATCACGGTTTATCAAGAACAAGTAATGTTGCTATCCCAAAAATTAGCGGATTTCTCAAAAGGTGAAGCGGATACCTTACGAAAAGCGATGGGTAAAAAAGATCGAAAAGTATTGGATAAAATGAAGCCGACATTTATCGAGCGAGCGAGCGGAAAGGGACATAAATCTGAAACGCTGGAAAAAATTTGGAAAGACTGGGAAGCCTTTGCTTCGTACGCTTTTAACAAATCGCATTCCACTTGTTATGCTTGGGTTGCTTATCAAACAGCCTATTTGAAAGCGAATTATCCCGCGGAATATATGGCGTCGGTTCTAAGCAACAACATGAGTGACATCAAATCAGTTTCCTTTTTTATGGAAGAATGTCGCCGAATGGGAATTGCGGTTTTAGGTCCAGACGTTAATGAATCAAACCTTACGTTCTCCATCAACAAAGCCGGTGCGATTCGATTCGGACTTGGGGCTGTAAAAGGTCTTGGTAGCGGCCCAGTAGATGCTATTATCGAGGAGCGAGCCAATCAACCTTTTACATCTATTTTTGACATGACAACTCGTTTAAGTTCAACAGCATGCAACAAACGGGTTTTGGAAAGTTTAGTATACTCAGGAGCCATGGATTCGTTTACCTCCGTGCATCGAGCTCAGTATTTTGCAATGGATTCTTCAGGTAAATTATCATATATTGAAATTGCACTTAAATATGGATTAAGTTCAAAAAACGATTCGAATTCAATGCAATCAGATCTTTTCGAAAATAGTTCTGATGCTGTAATTCCAGAACCTGTATTCCCAAAATGCGAAGAATGGCCAAGTATTTACAAATTGAACAAAGAGAAAGAAGTCATCGGGATTTTCATCTCTGGGCATCCACTCGACGATCACCGAATTGAAATCGAGTCGTTTTGTAATGGAAACGTGTCCATGCTAAATGACCTGACTCCGCATAAAGGGCGAGATTTGTTAATTGCAGCTATCGTTACATCGAGCGAACATCGATTCACAAAATATGGAGACGGATTTGGGGCTTTGATAATTGAAGACTACAATGATTCATTCAGATTGAACTTGTTTAAAGAGAATTATCTCCGCTATAAACATTTCATGGAACCGGGAACGTTTATTGTGATAAAAGGTCGGGTGGAAATTCCTCGTCATAGAACAAACGTAGAATTTGTGGTGAATAGCATCGAGCTTTTGAATGACCTTCGTGAAAAACGGACGAAAAACCTGCAATTGAAATTATCAAGTAAATCGCTGGATCAATTGATGATTGATAAATTAAATGGTTTGTTTACAAAAAATGAAGGCTCATGCCCAATCCAATTTACGATTTTTGACACTATGGAAGGAATTGAAGTAAACATGCCATCCCGATCCATGCGTGTAAAACCGAGCAATGAACTTTTCAAGGAACTCGCCAAAATGGACATTGAATTTCGTTTGAATTAATTGAGGTGAAGGTTGTTTTAAAAATTTTCCTCATTCCCATTTTGCTTTGTCTCTTGGACATTTTTATGCGTTGGGAGCTTTTGAACAGATATAGTGATAATCAATTGATTTTCTATGCCAGTTCTTTGTTGATTTCAATTGGATTTTTTGTGTTCATTTTGTTATTACTCAAATCTCTGGAAACAAAACCCATTTTTTACTTTGGAATTGCCATAATCGTTTTCCCGTTGCTACTTTTTTCATTTTTAGGATCCTATGCCTTCTTCTCTTTAAATGGCATTTTCCCAAATTACTATACGTTACTTTATTTCAAGACAGAACCAAAAAGCGCCATGATGATTATTCGTGATGTCAGTGGTTGGAAGGAATTGATTGGGATTTTAGTCGGGATGCTAATTCTTATCACTGCGATACGATGGTATACTAAAAAACACGTGGCTGGAATCCAAACTAAATGGTTGTTTCTATTCGGGATTATTCAATTTTCGGCATTTGAGACACTCATTTCATTTCACAAGAAATATGACCAATGCGCAATTGTAGATGCCAATTTCGCAGCCTGTGTTCAACGACATGCGTTTACTTGGGACGATCATTCTGAGTTCAAAGGCAAAGGACTTGAAGAACGGAATCCTCCAGACATTGAGCTCAAAAAGAATCCCAAAAAGTTCAATGTGGTTGTTTTCATTTTTGAATCGGTACGGAAACGAAGTTTACAGATTTACGGAAATAAGAATGAAACGACGCCCAATTTTGTAAAAATGCAGGAGGAATTCCCTGAGAATTTTTATATTTTCAAACAACCCGTTTCTGTTTCTTCAACTACGATGTTGGCAGTTCCGGCAATTTTAACGGGAATCGGACCTTATCAGGATAAAAGTGTCTTATATTCGCAACCCTTACTTTGGGAATACGCCAAAATCTTCGATTATAAAACGTTTTTTCTTTCCTCCCACACGTTGAAATGGTATAAATTCAATGAATTCTACAAAAAGGAAAAACTGGATGTTTGGTGGAACAAAGACAATTCAGGCCTCCCCTACTTCAACGACTTGGGAATCAAGGATGAGTTGACAATCAAAAAGCTGAATCGAACTATTTCGAAATTTTCAAATAAACCATTTTTTGGGGTCGTGCAATTGAATACAACGCATTATCCGTATGAAGTTCCTGAAAAATATAAAAAATGGAATAACTCATTCAGCGGAACTTATGACAACGCCGTTCGCTATCAAGATGCGATTATTGGCGATTTTTTCAAACACCTTAAAAAAGAAGGATTACTTAAAAATACAATTGTTCTTTTCGCATCTGATCACGGGGAATCACTGACGGAACACCATAATATTGGACATGTAGAAAGCAATTATACAGAAACGATTAGTATACCACTTTTGGCTTACATTCCGGATGACATTATTTCAAACGATGAAAAACTTCAATTGAAAAAGAATTTGAATCGATTAACTTCCAATATTGATATTGCGCCTACAATTGTTGATTTATTAAATCTTGAAAAGGAATCTAAACTCAAAACGTTTCAATCCAATTTTACCGGTTATAGTTTATTAAAACCGATTCCTCAAGATCGTATGATTATTTCGCTAAACAACAACCAAGTCGCGAGTTTCAATACCGGCCTATCAGTTTGCAGTGAGGATTGGCATTATTTATTCCGGACGAATTTGGTTCCGAACAAAGAGGAATTTTACTTTTGGAAAAAGGATATTGGTGAATTGAAAGATCGACAGAAATCGCTATCTCAGAAAAAACGAAACTTGATTTTGAATCACGTTGAAAAATATCCGGTTTGTGATAAATTGATTCAGAAAATTAGAAAAGCGCGTTAGACTATTTGACTTTAGGAGGGAATGATGAATGACCTGAGGACAAATGACCTGAGGACAAATGACCTGGTGACAAATGACTTTAGGATAAAAGGATGCTAGGACTTTAGGAGGGGATGATGAATGACTTGAGGACAAATGACTGTTTGACAAATGATCTGAATTCGCAAAACGCCAGCTAATTCGCAATTTTAAAGTTTACAACTTTTAGTTCTTCACTCTTCAATTTATTGCTAACTCCTAATTTTTGAGATTTTCGTTTATTGATTTTTCAATGAGTAGATCCTCTTTTCTATTGATTCCAATCTCGGAAGAGAAATGCTTCCAATTAGAAAGTGTTTCTTTAACTTGCTCAATGATTTCATTGCCATTTTGTATTCCAAAGTATGTTGCTAACTTCAACAAATCGGCTTTTCCAATTTCACGATACGTATTTGCAACAGAAAGACTGTGATAACCTCCAGGAGATGGCGAAAAAGTTAAATCAAATGCCGGAGCCAAACACCAGTTTCCTGATTCATTCATTAAAAATGCCACGTTTTTACTATGATCATCCATATTCGAGGCATATACATTGAATGCAGCCAAACGCAATACTTTTTCGCAAGCCGTTAAATTATTCTCCAATCTGTTTGCCGCATCCATTACATGGCCGTAATCCATTGTGCTATATCGAAAATCATCATGCAATAAACCACATGCAGAGTGCAAATGCAAGCGATTATTATTATCTCGATCGAAACGCTTGGTTCCAAAAAACACCTTCTCTTTTTCAGAAAAAAACAATTTTGACTCACTCATTTCGATGCCGCAAGCAATTGCCATTTTGTAATACGCATATTCAATTCGTGAAACATCCTTTAAATCATTTAGCGCAGGGAATTTTACCAACCAGGGTTCAAATTCTTCTTTGGATTGAGTCAAGAACTGATTCAACTTTGGATTATAATTCACCAATATTTTAGGTCGAGCCCCAACTGAATTACCTCCTAGATGATACAATTGATCTAAAAATGAGGAATTTCCTGTTTTTAACAACTCTTCGGAATCTTGGGCAATCAAGTCTAAATTGATAAGTTCATTCTTGGCTTTTCCATCTTCGGATTCAGGTTCGTAAATCAAAGCGCCATGAGCACTTTTACCAAGCATTGAAAGCCGATCCAAAACACCCATCTCTTTGGGATTTCGTCCACTCTCTATTAATTTTCGATCCAACAAAAGCCTTCCCCATCCATCGGGAATTGAATCGTTGAAAACACCAAATAGCCCGTCGAATGGTTCTTTTAGCGCAGGAATTATTTCTGTCGTTTTCTTCAACTTAAAAGGAGAAATATCCAAGTCGGTTTCCAAAAATGAGGGGATAAATCGAAAATAAATTTGCTGATTCTGCTCCACGAGCATTCCCACCTCAACAATAGAAGTTCCAAAATCCAACGATACTTTGATTCTTTCTATACCCATCTCAATTTACTTGAATAATTTCTCGATATCTTTTAGTTTGTTTGACTGAAAAAGCGTTTCAAAATCAGTTAATCTACCCAAAATAAATGCGATTTTCAACAATGAATCCAATGAAATTTGACCGCTTGATTCAAATCGTTTATAACTCCCAAGTGAAACATCGGCGCGTTGAGCAAGTTCACTTTGCGACATTGTATGTTGTTTTCGAAGAGCTCTTATTCGTTGAGCTAGTTCCAAACGAATGTCAGTTGGGTTTTTATCAATAGAAAATTGAGTCATTTTGGATAATATATTAACCAAATATACGCTTTTTTGATTTATATAGCTAAAATATTGTCCTTTTTAAAGTTGAAGATCTTGTTGAGGGAATTACTTGAGGACAAAGGACTGGATGACAAATGACTTGATGATATTAGGATTTTAGGAGAGAATGACAAACGACTTGGTGACAAATGACTTGATGATGTTAGGACTTTAGGATATTATGATTTTAGGAGAGAATGACTAATGACTACATGATAAATTATATAAAGACTATAGGATTTTAGGAAAACTATGAACTCAGAATTAGCGAAACGCTTGCTAATTGTTTATGACTAAAACCTTCGTAATTCGAAACTATCCTATTCGCAATTTTAAGGTTCGTGACTTTTAGTTCCTAACTCTTAAATTTTTGATAAAAAACGAAATATAATTGGTTAAAGTTACAACATTTTTTATTTTTAATTGTAATCTATTACAACATATTCAATTTATAATTGTAATCAATTACATAAATAGTTAACTTCGCTTAAAATTAAATAATGGAAGAATTATTCAATATTAGTAATCGATTAATTAACCGTGTCTCTTTTAATTTTCAAAGATCACTAATTCACGAAATTGATTGGTCGCAGCGATTAATTGAAATCAGAGGATCACGTGGCGTTGGTAAAACGACATTAATGCTTCAACAAGCAAAGCGCATTCGTGAAACTGGTGCATCCGTATTGTATGCCTCATTGGATTTGCCATATTTTTACACAAAGCATTTATTTGATTTTGTTAATGAATTCACCCAGCACGGAGGAAACTACCTATTTCTTGATGAAATTCATCGCTATCCATCAAAACACAAAGATTCAGATTGGTCACTCGAATTGAAAAATATAACTGATTCCTTTCCAGATCTACAAGTTGTTTATTCAGGGTCATCAATCCTACATTTGTATAAAGGGCAAGGCGATTTGAGTAGAAGAAAAGCATCATACTTGATGAATGGCTTGTCTTTTAGGGAATATTTGGAACTGAATAAGGTGATGAAACACTCAGCCATTTCTTTGGAATCTTTATTAAAAGAACACAACTCCATTGCCACGGAAATATGTGCTTCAATCAAACCGCTCATGCATTTTAAAAACTATTTAAAAACTGGGTATTATCCATTTTATTCTGGTAAGGAAGAAATTTATTTTCGCCAATTGCAAGATGTTATTAATCTAATCATTGATACCGATTTGCCTTATTTATCTGCCATTTCTCAAAGTGGAAAAGAGCAATTAAAGCGATTGTTGGGTGCAATAAGTTCAACTGTTCCGTATATGCCAAACATGAACAAATTGGCGGAATTGATACAAGTAACTGATCACCGGACTTTAATGAAGTATTTGCAGTTGTTAGATGAAGCTCAAATAATACAAATGATTCGAAGTAATTCCAAAGGAAACAAACAATTTCAAAAGCCGGAAAAAATATTGATTAACAACACCAATTTGATGTATGCACTTGGATTATATCATGCCGAAATTGGCACCCAACGTGAGACATTTTTTTACAACCAAGTATCGTATTCAGAAAAAGTTTACTACTCGAAAGTCGGCGATTTTATGGTCAATGAGAAGTTTATTTTTGAAATCGGAGGAAAAAACAAAGGATTTAAGCAACTAATGAATGAAAGTAATGCGTATGTGGTTTCTGATGAAATTGAGATAGGTTTTGGAAATAAAATTCCCTTGTGGTTGTTTGGATTTTTGTATTGATGTTTCGGAGTTTGATGATTTTAGGAGAGTGACAAATGACTTGATGATATTAGGACTTTAGGATATTATGATGTTAAGAGGGAATGACAAATGACTTGATGATATTAGGACTTTAGGATTCTAGGATATTATGATCTTAGGAGGTAATGACAAATGAGATTTACATTTTGGAGTCAATCTGCAATTCGTAATCCACAATCCGCCAATCTGTAATCCGCAATCCGCCAATCCACCAATCCGCAATCCGCAATCCGCCAATCTACAATCTGCCAATCCACTCTTACCACTTTCAAGGACATCACACCCTCACTTCTCACTTTTTAAACGCTCCACTTCCGCCTCCAAAAGCTTGATGTATTTGTCTTTGTATTCGTCTTGGTAGTTATTGGTTTGTGATTTAATATCAACATTTGCAACCCCATGATCTCGAACGTTAAAAATCTGAGAAGCATCAAAATTCAAAATCTGAGACACTGATATTTCAAGGATTTCAGCGATTCGATATAGTTTGTTGACGGTTAATTCCACTTCGCCACGCTCCAATTTGCTGTAGCCCGAAAGACTCATTTCCAAACGATCCGCAAGGTCTTCACGCGTCATGTTTTTCAACTCTCTGAATTTCTTGATATTTTCAATGGCTTCTTTCATTTTAGTTCATTTTATCCTCAAAAGTAGCAAATTAGTTTAAAACAGACTAAATAAACCTAAATAAAGGAAGATAATTCTTGGGTTTGAAGATAATTTTGTGTAAAATTCACATTTTATAACCGAATGAGTAATGTGGTTAAATCACACTGAACTTTTCAAGCGCACAAAGATTAAACTTAAAACGTATCTATTAATGAAAAAAAATACATTCTTTCTTTTCATTTACTTTTTATCAAATAGCTTTTTGTTTGCTCAAAGTATTTACGGAGAAGTTGAATTTAAAACTAGTTCTTATCAATGCTCGAAATGTTCTCTTAAATGTTTCGAAAAAAGACTTAGCAAGATTTTTAGTGTCGGTGATTATAAGTTTTTACCACATTTATATTTTGAAGCAATTGAGCAAAATGAAGATTATGGAGTAAAAGAATTCATGCTGTAAAGACAATTGTAGTTCTCATTCATGGTATGAATTTGAATTACCTAAACTTGAAACTCAAAAACTCAACAATGTTAGCAGAAGTAAATACATTGGTCAATATATTAACTTTCAATATATGCTAAAAGTATGCGACCCGATTGAAAATGATTTTAATAAATGGAAGAAAATCTATGATGCCGAAGAGCAAAAAAAATATTTAGAAACTAAAAAACAAGAACAAAAGGAAAAAGAGTTATTTGATTCAGACTTTGATAAATTGGAAACATACATTTCGAATAAAGACTTTGAACAAGCCGCTTTACTTTACACAAATTTAAGTATTGGGAGATTTGCCAATGATGCCGTTTTAATTAGCAAGAGAGATATAATTCAAAATGGACTAAATAATTCGAATACAAAAATTGCAATTATAAGCTCAGAAGATATGAATAGCATCATACTCTCTAATAGCGAAAACTTCAAAGAAATGTTTAAAGAAAATACTCAAAATATTGAAATACTTTTTGACCAAAAAGGAAATGGATCAATAAATAATGTTCCTTGCAAAATCAGAAATGGAAAACCTTTTGTACTAAAAGAAGTTGGTGCCTTTAAGGTTTATTGCAAATCAAAAGGCACTTTTCAGCTTACAACAGAACAAATACAGGATCCAAATAAAATGTATTATGACATTTGGGTTTCACCGAACATTCGGATAAGTAAAAACGGAAATAAGTATTTTAAAAAAACGTTCTTGAGTGCAAGTGTGTTTAGGGATCAAATATCAGTAGTTAATAATAATCAAGTTCCAAACGGAAAATATTGGAAAGTTAGGCATGATTTAAAATTACTAAAGGTAAATGGTGCTGAAATTGTAAGAGAAGAACAATTAGTTAGAGATTCTGAAAACAAGCTTAGCTCCAGATTGGGAATGAAAATAGCAAGGGGAACAGGATCTTTGGCAATTTTAACTTGGCTAACCATGAGAACAATTGAATATTCATCTGTAAAATAGTTTTATGAAAAAAATTGGAATAATCTTTTTTATAGCTTTATTTATTTCGTCTGTAACTTCTTGTAAAAAATATGAGCAAGACAAGTTTTTTTCCTCATATACAGCAAAAGGAAGGCTAGTAAATAAAGGTGTTTGGCAGATAATAGAAGTTGAAGATTTACAAACTGGAACAAAATTCAATCCAAGTCTTGAGAAATCAAATTTTATTCGTTTTAACTCTGATAAAACCTATCGGACTTATTATTCAACAGAATTTTCAGAAATATTAAAACCATTGTTTTTAGATGAAATGCAAAATACAAACGATTACATATATATAGGTTACAGAGAAAGTCAATATGTTACCATAAACTATGATTTCGCGAATAAAAAAAATGAGCTTAATTTAAATGATTTTATTTCAATTGGAAATATTTCAGGAATCTACTTTTATCCGAATAAAAAATTGAATTTAAATGTCAAGATATTAATGCTTGAGTTTGGAGAAATGAAATGGATTTATAAGGATAGATTAATTTTCAAATTAAAAAAGTTTGCGAAGGAAGACAAATGGGAATATTAGTTATAGACCAAACTTAAATGTTATGTTTTCATTCTTGCTAATCGTTTGCAATAAAGCACTCCATGAATGTATAGTTGTTTTATTTATCCTCGTTTCATTCTTTTCTATATCACAAACTGAAAGAATAGAATCTACTAAGCTAGACAGCCTTATTTGGAAGAAAATCAATGAGTATAGAATCACAAAAAAGGCAAAACCATTTGTTGTATTTGAAGACTCATTAATGAGGGATTTCTGCACCCGAGTGGCATACCGAAATTTTGAAAAAAAATCCCTTTGCACTCAGACAGCGTTGGATACTGGAATAATGCTGAATGTCTTTATCATTATTCAGCTTCTGGTTTTTCATCCTATGAAATAATCAAAAAAATTTATAATGGTAATTTTGAAGAACTTGCTGAAAAAGCCGTTCAATCTTGGATTCATTCCCCTTCGCATGAACGTGCGATATCTCGTCCTGAATATAATATTGCGACAATTGTTTCAATTTTATCAATTGACCACAAGAATGGTGAAATAAGATTTGACGCCACATTTCATGCATTAGACAAAGATCAAAACACTTTTAACAAATATGTTTATCCATTACCAAAAAAGTGGAAATTTTAATTATTCATAAAACTTAAAGTTATTTAAACAGATTATTACCTAATTGTTGTTCATATAAACGAAGGTATACTTAGGAAAGAGTCCTTGCTAAATGTTTAATAACAAAGGTTTTATTATTAATACGTTCAAAGGGATTGAAAAATTTCTATTTCGCCGATTTTTCTTCAGGTAAATTAAAAACTTCAACCAATTATCCTCCCATCTCCCATTTGAATAATCCGATCTGTTCGATTCGCAAAATCTTGATCATGCGTAACGATCAATAAGGAAAGATTATCCTTAGACGTTAAATCCTTGAAAATATCGAAAACAATGTCGCTATTCTTACTGTCTAGATTACCGGTAGGTTCATCGCCCATAATTATCGTTGGACTATTAATCAATGCTCTTGCAATGGAAACGCGCTGTTTCTGTCCTCCTGAAATGCGGTAAGACAATTTCATGGCTTGATCTGAAATTCCAAGTAACTTCAATTTCTCCATGGCATCGTTTTCAATTTCTTGATTGGATTTAAGACCAAGTTTTTTTGCTGGGAGCATCACATTATCTAAAACTGAAAACTCAGGCAGCAAATAATGAAACTGAAATACAAAACCAATTTTTTCATTTCGAATATTCGCCAATTGATTTGGACTTTGACCTGTTATCAATTTTTGGTCAATGTATAATTCTCCGGTGTAATCGCTATCCATCGTAGAGAGAATATACAACAAAGTGGATTTCCCACAACCTGATTTACCCATTATCGAGACAAATTCCCCCTTATTCATCGAAAACGAAACGTTGTCCAACACTTGAACTTCATCGGGAATATGAAAATACTTGTAAATGCCTTTTGCTTCTAAAATTGTTTCCATTATTGTCCTCGAATTATGTCAACCGGATCAATTTTCCGAGCCTTGCGAGATGGAAACCAACCGGCAAAAAAAGTTGAAATCAGAGCAAACGTTACACCAATTAAATAGAACTTTATACTGTAATCAATGGGATACGTTTTTATGGTAGGCATCGCAGGAGTTTCAAATGACGTATTATCAATAATTAGGGAAACACCATACCCAAGTGACAAGCCAGCCAAACCTCCCACCAACCCAATTATAATTGCCTGACTCATAAAAATCCATTGCACGTCAAGACCTGAAAATCCGGTTGCTTTCAGAATGGCAATGTCATTCATTTTTTCAAAAATCAACATGTTGAGAATGTTGTATATTCCAAAGCCAGCTACAATTAAAAGCGTAATTGAAACGGCATACGATATCAATGTTCGAACCGTTGATCCTGTTTCAAATTGAGCATTTGCGGTTTGGATGTCAGTTGCTGTTACACCAAACTTTTTAGACAAACTCTTTGCAACTTCAGGAGCGAGTTCAATGTCAAGGAGTTTGATGTTTATATCTGTGATGTAATTTTTCGATTCACCAAAAATTCGTTGAGCCATTTTAAGATTAACGTAGCTCTGAACATTGTCAATTTCCGACATTCCACTTTGAAAAAATCCTACAATTTTAAGTGTTATTATCTCACCAGTTCTTGAGGTTACTTGAACAAAATCCCCCACTTTCAAAGCCAATTTTTTCGCTACTCCTACACCCAATAAAATTCCTTTATCCGTTTTCGTCAAATCCTCCACAGTGCCATTTAGAATATAATCTGATAAATGATAAAATGACTTTTCCTTTTCCACATCCGCTCCAATTAAAACACCATTCAATTGGGTAGAACCACCAAGATAAAATGACTGTACTTTGACTTGTGGAGTAATTCCTAATACATCAGACTGACGACTCAAATAATCAATTATTGGCAATGCATTATGAATCTTTGATTGCGCCTTTTTTGGTTTTATGGAATTTATAAATCGAATTTTGTTTTCAAAATCAGTTGCTCGATCTATTGGTTGAATGGCAGTTGGAGAAACTTCATTGTATAAATGAATATGTGGAGTTCGGTTGAGAATTAACCCATCCAACAATCCATTCAAGCCTTCCATAAAACCCATCATGATGACGTAGGTTCCGATGCCAAACATAACTCCCATTGCAGCCGTTATGGATTGCTTCTTACGCGAAAGCAAATGCGTTTTGGAAATGGAGAGCAGCAACTTCAACTTCATTTCTCGGGTTTTAAAATAACTGTGTTTTGATCAATACCTGAAATTATTTGAACGAAGTCCCAATTCGTAAGACCAATTTCCAATTTGACCATGCCTGATTCAGTTTCTACCACGTTTCCAGGCAATAAATAATCCGCAGGAATGACGAGCGCTCTCACTCCTTCTTTAACTACAATATTTGCTTCTCCCGTTAACCCCATGTAGAGTTTTCTGGGAGGTTTCGTGAATTTTGCCATGATTTTAAAAGTTTGAGTTTTCTCATCCATTTTGGGAGAAATTTCAGTTAAAACAGCCTCAAAAACTTGATTTTTATAAGCTTCAAGCGTAATTAACACTTTTTGACCTAATTCAACTTTTGAAATATCGACTTCATCAATCAACATTTCGATTGAGTAACGATTTTGATCACCGATAATCGCCAAAGGTTCTTGTAGAGAGACCATTTCTCCTTTTTCCTTGTTGACTTGAAATATTTTCCCGTCTATATTTGATCGAATGAAATAATCCCCAGTGCGAAGGGAGGAGGCACTTAAATTATTTTTGGATTGTGTCAATTGGTTTTTTAATTCAATTTGCTTTCGGGCAATTTGCTTTTTCAGACTCAAATAATTGTTCTTCGACGTTTGAAACATCATTTTCGCATTGTCGAACTCTGATTTGGAACACGCATTATTCCGATCAAGTTCCAAAAATCGATTATAATTCAAGGAATCATTTTGCATTTTTACTTGTGTCGAACTCAAACTCAACTTTAGCTCATCAATCAAATTAGCCTGACCGGAATAGGAATCTTTCAGCAATTGATACGTCAGTTCAGCATTTTGTTCATTCAATCGAATTGGTTTATTCGAAATAACAAAAAGTAAATCACCTTTTTTGACTAGATCCCCTTCCTGAACTTTTACTTCGTCCAAATAACCTGAAATCGAAGCATTTACTTTGTAAAAACCCTCGGGCAAAATCGTTACGGACGCATAAACCGCTTCAATCATACTTTCGTAATGTGGTTTTATCGATTCGCGTTTTTTTGAGCAGGCAAGTAAAACCAAAATCATCGTAGCGAAAAACTGAAATTTCATTCATTTTAAATAAGAGTTAAAACTAGATAACAGTAATGAAAATGAGTTTGGCAAAAAACTATTTAAAGTTTTAAAATTTTAGGTTATACCATTTGTAAAGACTAAAGTCCAACCTACTGCTTTAATTCTTTCAAATCAAGAATATGATTAATTCTCACTTGATTATCTCGATCAATGATTTTAAGAGAAACCTTCTTTCTTTTCAGATTAAAATCAAGCAAGCCATAGTGATTTTCCATAACTGGACCAGCAATTCGATTTTTATTCGGTGTCGCGAGGTGCCAAGATTGATTCAAACCACTCGCTGTTAAATCATAAATTGGATACGTAAATTGGTTTTCCCATTTCGAAAGTTCGGCATAATGAACATCGCCCGAAATAAAGAAAACGCCATTTGCCTTTGTTTTTTGAATCAACGAAAGCATTTTTTCTTGTTCTTTTGGAAAATTTGCCCAGGATTCATATCCATTGAAAGAGATTCCGAATTGTGTTGAAGAGCAAATTATTCGAATATCCGCTTTTTTCTGAAGTTCAGACTCCAACCAAACCCATTGTTCATTGCCAAGGATTGTTGAATCTGAATTTATTTGTGGAATGTATTGCAAATCATAGTTGAAGATCGAATCTTTGGACATTCCCACTATAAAACGGTTAAGATCGGAACGAAACGTCCTTGTATCCAACAGAATTATTTGAATTCTCTTACACTTTTTTCCTATCATATATGAAGTGAAAATACCATCATGCTTGTATCGCTCTGAATTTTTTGGTTCTTCGAAGAAATCTAAGAATATCGTTTTCGATTCCGTTTTCATGGGATAATATTTCCCAGCGTCATCCTCTCCGTAATCGTGATCGTCCCAAGTAGCAAGAATTTTTGTTGCGGATTTTAATTTTTGAAAAGAGCTATTCGCATTCAATTTAGCATATTCTTTTCGCATCACGGAAGTATCACGGGTATCCAAATAGACATTGTCGCCTAGAAAAATAAAATAATCTGGTTTGAGTGATGCTGCATTTTCTAATATTGACAAAGACTTATCCTGATGACCACAAGAACCAAAAGCAATTTTCAAATCCTGGGCATAGGAAATCGAGAAAAAAAAGTAAAAAAAGACTAGATTCCTCATCTTGATGTTGTGAAAGTAACGCACTTTTTGATTAACTTAAAGAAAATAACCTTAAAAATCTACAAACTTATGTTAGTCAAAACGTATTCAAGCACGGTATTTGGAATCAATGCCACCACCATTACAATAGAAGTCAATTTAGGAATTGGAATCAATTTTTATTTAGTCGGTTTGCCCGATAGCGCGGTTAAGGAAAGTCAACAAAGAATCAAGGCAGCCTTTAAAAACAACGACTTAAAATTTCCAGGAAGAGAAATTACGGTCAATATGGCTCCAGCTGATATCCGAAAAGAAGGATCTGTTTTTGACTTACCTATTGCTATCGGAATTTTAGCTGTGAGCGAACAAGTTAAAACCGACTTTTTGGACAAATATCTTTTGATTGGAGAACTTTCCCTCGACGGTTCCATCCAACCAACAAAGGGAATTCTACCCATTGCCATTCAAGCAAAAAAAGAAGGTTACAAAGGAATTATCGTTCCGAAAACAAATGCAGCCGAAGCAGCAGTCGTTCATGATTTAGAAGTCTATGGCGCAGAAAACATCTTGGAAGTAGTTTCATTTTTGAATTCCGAAGAAACAACATTGAAACTCGAAAAAATTGATGTCATTAATCAATTTGAACGAATGATTGAAACATTTGATTTCGATTTCAAAGACGTTAAAGGTCAACTGAATATCAAGCGTGCATTCGAAATAGCGGCTTCAGGAGGTCACAACGTAATTCTCATCGGACCTCCCGGCGCTGGAAAATCGATGTTAGCAAAACGACTTTCAACTATCCTTCCTCCTATGAGCTTGGAAGAAGCATTGGAAACAACCAAAATTCACAGCGTTGCAGGAAAAGTTAAAGGAGAAATTGGCTTGATTACGCAACGTCCATTTCGAAAACCACATCATACGGTGTCAGATGTCGGTTTAATTGGCGGGGGCAGTTATCCGCAGCCCGGTGAGATTTCACTTGCACACAACGGAGTATTATTTCTAGATGAATTACCTGAATACAAACGCCAAGTTCTTGAAGTGCTTCGCCAGCCGTTGGAAGATCGAACAGTTAACATTTCAAGAGCGCGATTCTCAGTTGATTACCCCGCTGGATTTATGTTAGTCGCCGCCATGAATCCTTGTCCATGTGGTTACTTCAATCATCCCGAAAAAGACTGCGTTTGTCCTCCCGGAACAGTTCAGCGGTATTTGAATAAAATTTCGGGACCTCTCCTAGACCGAATAGATATTCACATAGAAGTTACACCGGTTTCATTTGAAGAACTGACCAATTCAGTTCCATCCGAGGGAAGCATCGACATTAGAAAGCGCGTTGAGTCCGCAAGAAACATTCAAAAAACAAGGTATAAAAATAGGATTGGCATGCATTGCAATGCGCAAATGACCAAGAACGAATTTGACTTACATTGCAAATTGGACGAATCAGGAAATCAAATTTTAAAAAAGGCAATGGATTCAATGGGATTGTCCGCAAGAGCTTATGATCGAATATTAAAAGTTGCAAGAACCATTGCTGACTTGGATCAATCACAAACAATTGAGGCACAACATTTAGCTGAAGCCATTCAATATCGAAGTTTAGATAAAAACAATTGGAGTATGAATTAAGCAGTCTCTCAAAAAAATAATTAATTTCAACGCAAAATACTCCCTTATGAGAACATTATTTTGTTTAAATTTCACCTTTTATTGTTTCTTATCAATTGCTCAATATCAAGTAGGTCATACCACCATCACGTTTAACGATCCAGCAAGAACTGGTGGTTTTGGATCAGGTGGAGGAGCGGGAAGACAAATACAAACTGAGATTTACTATCCAGCCAATTCAACAGGAGATAATGTGGCAGTCGCATCAGGTCAATTTCCAGTCATAACTTTTGGTCATGGTTTTGCTATGGCGTGGGATGCTTATACGAATATTTGGCAACATTATGTGGCGAGAGGATTTATATTGGCATTTCCCCGAACCGAAGGTGGATTAATTCCCGGACCTAGTCATGGAGATTTTGGAACAGATTTAAAGCAAGTTTCAGATAAAATGCTTGCGCTAAACACAAACGCTAGTTCTATTTTCAATGGTAAAATCCTTCAGAAAGCTGCTATTATTGGTCATTCCATGGGAGGAGGAGCTTCATTCCTTGCTGCTGCAAATAATTCGAACATTGAAACGGTAATTGGTTTAGCTCCTGCAGAGACTAATCCTTCCGCAATTTCTGCAGCTGCTAATGTATCTGTTCCGGCGTTGATTTTTTCAGGAAGCGCAGATGGCGTTACTCCACCTGCGGATCATCATATTCCAATTTATCAAGGATTGACAAGTCCGTGCAAGAGTTTTGTTTCTATTACAGGTGGAGCTCATTGCTATTATGCTAATACGAACTTTAATTGTGATTTTGGAGAAAGTACATCATCACCAAATATTTCAATTACTAGACCCGAACAACAAACAGCAACTTTCGCTATTCTCGACCCTTGGTTAGACTTTAAATTGAAAGGAATTTGTGAGTCATATGCTGCTTTTAAATTAGCAATTCAATCGACTCCAGAAACTGTGAATGAAACGAGTTGTCCATCCGTACCAACAATTTCAATTTCCACAAATGGAATGCTTCTTAGCTCAACATCTTCTGGGAATACAATTTCATACCAATGGTATTTGAATGGAAGTGCAATTAACGGAGCAACATCATCCACTTATCAAGCCACACAAGATGGGGTTTATTATTTAGAGGTTTCTTATGACTATGGGTGTGCTGTGAGTAACAATCAAACACTTGGTTCTTCAGGATTAAATGAACTATTATTTCTTACTAAATTATTCCCTAATCCTGCAAAGGATCATTTATTTATCGAATCAAATATGCAAATAGTGAACGTTGCTGTATTGGATATCAATGGAAGAATGATATTTGAAAAAAATGATGGTTCGACTATCCATTCTATTGATATTTCCTATTTGAAAAAAGGAATTTATCTTGTTGTGATAACGGATGAAGCAAATAGCATTACAAAACGTTTTATCAAAGAATAATTTCGTAATTTCGGCAAAGCAATTTTGCCTTATTTCATGAAAAAACTTTTTACAATCCTATTTTTCGGATGCTTCATTGGGTTCGGATTTTCTCAAGAATATTCAATACGAGGGTTCGTTTACGACAAATCGAATGGTGAACCCATCAGCGACATTAAAGTAAAGTTGCTCCGAGCTGACAGCACTATTGCCGCTCAAGCCATGACGAACATCAGTGGTTTCTTTGCCATTCCGAAACTCTCGAAGGCTAAGTACATATTGAAAATTGATGACTTTAAATACGCCCTAACCTATTTGAATGTTGAGTTAGTTGAAAAAAAATACATCAACGACGTTCGATTCGACCTTGATATTCCCGATAAGTCAGTTGAATTGGGAACTGTAACGATCAGAGCGAAGAAAGAGAAAACGCAAATCGACAACGGTAAAATTACATTAAGTAAGAAGGAACTTGAAAAAATTCCAAGTTATGGTGCTGAAAATGACATTGTTGGTGGTATTTCAGTTACACCAGGTGTAATTACTACAGGTGACCAAGGTGGGCAATTGTATGTTCGTGGAGGAACTCCAATTCAAAATAAAATTTTACTTGATGGGATGACAATATACAGTCCATTTCACTCAATTGGATTTTTCTCCGTATTTGAAACAGAATTGGTTAAAAGCATGGACATTTACACCGGAGGTTTCGATTCTCGATATGGTGGAAGGATTTCTTCTGTAATGGATATTACGTATCGTGATGGAAATAAACAAAAGTTTGGAGGAAAAGTTTCTGCTTCTCCTTTTTTAGCGAAATTAGTACTAGAAGGTCCTTTAGGTAAAAAAAATGGTGATTCTCCAAGATCAGGTTCTTACATATTTTCTGCAAAGCATAGTTTATTGGATTACACTTCAAATAGTTTGTATCCAAAAGTCAACGAAGGAAATGGACTTCCATTCAATTTCACAGATTTATATGGTAAAATTACATTCAGTTCGGATGGTGGTTCCAAATTCAGTGCATTCGGATTTCATAATCGTGATTCAGTGAATTATGATGTCGCAAATTTAAGCTGGTTGGCATCAGGTGGTGGTGTAAATTTTCTTTTAGTTCCGAGCGGTTCGCCAATTTTTATACGCGGTCACGTGAACGGAAGTAACTATGAAACGTCATTTACGGAAGTGGAACAGCAGCCTCGTTTCTCAAGAATTGGCGGATTTGACTTAGGTTTTGATTTCTCTTATTTCTTAAAAAATGAAGGAGAAATGAACTACGGCTTCAATCTAAGCGGATTTAACACGCAATTCGTTACTTACAACGAAGCTAAAACCAAAATTGAAGCAGAGAATTTCACAACAGAAATTGGCGCATATTACAATTACAGGAAAGTAACCAAAAGATGGGTTTTCCAAGTTGGAATCCGTGGTCAGTTATATGCCTCTTTGGCCACCTTTTCACCTGAACCGAGATTGGGTCTAAAATATAATGCCACTGAAAATTTACGATTCAAATTCTCCGGAGGACGCTATTCTCAAAACTTTACCTCAGCGTCATCAGACAAAGATGTTGTAAATCTATTCAATGGTTTATTATCGGCACCAACGAATGTGCAAGAACAGTTTGTAAATGAATTCAACAATGCAAAAGAAACAAAAAACGGTTTGCAATATGCTTGGCACGCCATACTCGGGACGGAATATGATCTTGGAAAAAGTATTACATTAACACTTGAAGGTTATTATAAGTATTTTTCTCAATTAAGTAACATCAACCAAAATAAGCTGTACGCCGACATAGCTCAATTTGATAACATTGATGACGTTTTCAAAAAGGATTTCATTATTGAGTCTGGTCAATCATTTGGATTTGATGTTTTGGCAAAATATAACAAAGACAGATTATTTCTATGGGGAGTCTATTCTTACGGCTATAACACGCGATGGGATGGTTTCCAAAGTTATTTCCCAGTATTTGACAGAAGACACAATATCAACTTAGTTGCCTCTTATATGTTTGGAAAGAACAAAGACATTGAAGCAAACATACGTTGGAATCTTGGATCTGGATTGCCATTTACACCAACAGCAGGTAACTATCAAGCTGAAACATTCTCGAATGGCTTGACTACGGATTATGTAACGAACAATCCAAGTAATATTTCTACTATTCTTGGCGGCTTCAATTCCCAGCGATTACCTTCTTATCACCGTTTGGATATCACTGTTAAAAAACAATTCAATTTCAAAAACAAAGATGTATTAGAACTTGTTGCGAGTGTTACCAATGCGTACAACCGAAATAACATTTTTTACGTGAATAGAACAACATCCAAGAAAATTTATCAATTCCCAATATTACCTAGCTTTGGGTTGAGTTATAAATTTTAAGTATGGCGAAAATTGCTGCGTTCAAAGCTATTCGACCGGTGCGGGATAAAGTGCATTTAGTTGCTACAAGACCCTATTACTCGTACAAGAAAAATGTACTCAAGGCGAAATTAGAAGATAATCCATACACATTTCTAAGAATAATAAATCCGGAATTCAACAACGAAGCAAAAACGAAACCCAATTCGGATGAACGCTTCCGACTGGTCAAATCGAAATACAAAGAATTTATTGATGCGGGAATTTTGATTCAAGATGAAAGTCCAAGACTATATGTTTATCGTCAAACAAACAATGGACATGCATACACAGGAATAGTTGCGGGTGCGAGTGTAGAAGATTACCAAAATGATTTGATTAAAAAACACGAAGCGACGCTTACTTCAAGAGAGGCTATGTTTACGAGATATTTGGACATTGTTGGTTACAATGCTGAACCCGTGCTTTTAAGTTATAAAGGAGACCAACATATTGAAGAGCTTCTAATCCAATTAACGTCCGTTCGTGCGGAATATGAATTTACCACTACTGATCGTATTTCACATGAATTATGGGTTCTATCTGAAAATGACACGTTGATATTAAAAAATGCCTTTGAAGATGTTGAAGCTACCTACATTGCTGATGGACATCACAGATCTGCATCGTCAGCAAGATTATTTACTGAACGTTTCAATTCTGGTAAGTCGGTTAATGGCAATGTCAGTTCGTTCTTAGCATTTTTTGTTGAGGAATCACGTTTGAAAATCCTGGAATTTAATCGTTTGGTAAAAACATTGAATGGATATTCTTCAGAAACTTTTCTACATGCTTTGAAGGCACTTGGCCAAGTAAAAGAAATTTCAAAGGCAGAAAAACCGCAAGAAGAACATCAAATTCATCTGTATATCAAAAGTAAATGGTATGAATTTACAATTGATTCATATCTAATTGATAAAGATCATCCTGTTAAATCGCTTGATTCGGATTTACTTACCGAATTGATTCTAAAGCCCTTATTGGGAATTGAAGATCTGAAAACGAGTGACCAAATAGAATTTCTTCCCGGAAATGAATCACTTTCGAGTATAGAGGAAAAAATTGATTCTGGTAAATTTGAAATCGGTTTTGTTCTATATCCAGCTACCATTGAACAGGTAAAACGAGTTGCAGATAACAAAATGAATATGCCCCCTAAATCAACGTGGGTAGAACCAAAACTGCGAAGTGGATTAACAATATACAACATCAACGAATGATTGCTGAAAATCTTTCTGAACTAAAAAAAACAATTCCTGAACATGTATGCCTTGTAGCAGTTTCGAAAACAAAACCTGTTTCAGACTTAATGATCGCGTACAACGCCGGTCAGCGTCACTTTGGAGAAAATAAAGTTCAGGAAATGTGCGAAAAGCACACAGCGATGCCAAATGATATTTGTTGGCATTTAATTGGTCACTTGCAGTCGAATAAAGTTAAATACATCGCACCTTTTGTTCATCTGATTCATTCGGTTGATAGTTTGAAATTACTCCTTGAAATTGACAAACAGGCGAAAAAAAATAATCGTGTGATCTCAATTCTTCTTCAGTTTCACATTGCTCAGGAGGAAACCAAATTTGGTTTGGATCGCAATGAAGTTATTGAACTATTGAATTCTAATGAATTCAAAGCGTGTCAAAATGTTCAAATTATCGGTGTTATGGGCATGGCTTCATTTGTTGAAGACTCCAACCAAGTCAGATCTGAGTTTAAAATACTTAAATCAGATTTCGATTTTTTGAAAGAAAAATTCTTCTCTACAGATTCATATTTTAAAGAAATATCTATGGGAATGAGTGGAGATTTTACCATAGCAATCGAGGAGGGAAGTACGATTGTGCGGGTCGGAAGCTCGATTTTTGGAGGTAGATAAATTTATTCTAAATCTAAAAATTTTACAAAAATTCCATTTTATTGTTTGTTGTCAATTAATAAGCGTACTTTTACCGAAATTAAATTATTAATAATGAGTAAAGGAACAGTAAAATTCTTTAATGAGACCAAAGGTTTTGGATTCATCGTTGAAGAAGGCACGAGCAAAGAGCACTTTGTACACGTGACAGGATTAATCGACAAAATCAAAGAAAATGATGAAGTTGAATTTGATCTTCAAGAAGGTCGAAGAGGTTTGAATGCAATTAATGTAAAAAAAGCATAAATCATTTCATACTTAACTAATCGAAAAAGTTCTGCCTCAAGCGGAACTTTTTTTGTTTTAGGAAAATTTAAAGTAATCAACAACCCATAACTCATAAAAATTTCGTTCATTTTGATGTGAAAACCTTAATTTTGAATGCTTAAATAATTTCATGCGCGCACTTTATTTAAAAGAAATTAATAGTTTTCTGAGTTCCATAATTGGATACGTTTTCATCGTCATTTATTTGATTGCTTCAGGGCTTTTTCACTGGGTTCTATCTTTTAACACCAATTTACTAGAAGGGACTGAAGCCGATTTGATTCCTTTCTTTAATTTGTCTCCTGTAATCTTTTTAATCTTGATTCCGGCGATAACTATGCGATCTATTGCAGAAGAACGCCGAACAGGAACAATCGAGCTATTATTGACACGACCAATTTCTGATCTCGGAATGATCTTAGCCAAGTATTTTGCAGGGGTAACACTCCTTGTAATCGCGATTCTTCCAACGATCATTTATTATATCTCAATGTATTATTTGGGGCAACCAATCGGAATAATTGATTCAGGGGCTACTTTCACTTCATATATTGGTCTAATTCTCTTGGGCTCAGTCTTTGTGGCGATAGGTATTTTTGCTTCTTCGCTCACAAGCAGTCAAATTGTTGCCTTCATTTTAGCTATGTTCCTTTGCTGGGTTTTCTATGATGGATTCAATTTGCTTGGGAATTACAGCCAAATTGGAAATCTTGATTACATCATTCAATATATCGGAATTGCATTCCATTATGATTCCATAAAAAAAGGCGTTATCGATACAAGCGACATTATTTACTTTTTGTCCATCATCGTGATTTTCATAAGTGCTTCTCTAACCGTTGTTAAAACCTTAAAAAAGTAAGTATGAAATTCCCTCAATTAAAAACGAAAAACTTATTTAATTGGACGTTATTGAGTTTCATTCTTATTGGTTTGTTACTCATAAATATAATCGGTTCAATCGTTGGAAAGCGCATCGATATGACCAAAGATCATCGATATTCGTTGGCTTCTGGAACAACACGATTTCTAGAATCAAAAGATAATATTGAAAATAGAATTAGTCTTCAAATCTATTTAGAAGGAAATCTTCCTGCGGAATTAAAAAGCTTTCAGAATGCACTTAAGGATAAACTTAAGGACTTTAAATATATCGCTGGAAATCGAATTGAATATGTTTTCATTGATCCAAATAACGGTTCAAAAGAAGAACAACAAGATTTAAAAATTCAATTATACGATCAAGGTCGAGGGATTTTACCAATGGAAATTCTTTACACCAAAGATGGAGAACAACGACAAGTGATGCTTTGGCCGGGAGCAAAAATGACCTATTCGGCAAATGGAATCGTAAAAGAAAATGTAGTTCAATTTCTACCAGGTACCAAGCCAGGAAGACCATACAATTTGGCCGGAATGACGGATATGATTGAGATGGGATTGAACAATTTGGAGTACAACCTCATTTCCAATATGCGTCGCTTAACTCAAACCGAAAAACAACGCATTGGATTTCTTCAAGGTCATGGCGAGTTAAATTACGCCGAAACACAGCGAGCAAGAGCTTTAATCGCTCCTTATTTTTCAATCGCAGACGTTTCACTGAATGATTCTATTGCCGCACTCGATGATATTGATGGTCTTGTTATCGCCGATCCAAAAAAGCCATTTTCTGACCGTGACTTGTATTTAATTGACCAATATGTAATGCGAGGAGGAAAATTAATGTGTTTTATGAACACGCTCGCCATCAATGAAGATACCTTAATGGCAAGTGGAACATGTCACACAACTAGAAAAAATTTGATGTTGGATCGTATGTTGTACGACTATGGTTTAAAAATCAATGAGAATTACGTTGTTGACGTTAATTGTGCGCCAAAAATTGTTCCTTATGCTGATCAAACGTATATTCCTTGGTTCTTCAGTATTTTGGCAACGCCTTCTGCTCATCCGATAACGAGAAACATTGAGCCTGTTTATTTGAAATATGCCAACGAAATTCAATTTGTTAAAACTGGGAATTTAGCTTTAACACCCGTCTTAACAACATCAACAAACTCCAATCGAACAGGTCTTGCTCCACTGGTGAGTTTAGGTTTTCCAATGAATTTCGGTCGAAATCCAGAACTTGTGCAGAATCCTGAAGACGAGATTAATAAAATCTGTGTTTCTGGTCTAGCGGAAGGTTTTTTTCGTTCTCACTTTGAAAACCGGGTTGTTCCTGAATTCGTAAATCGCCTCAATAACGAAAATATCCCTGAGAAATATCATTACAAAAGCAAAAGTGATAAAGAAGGTAAAGTTTTGGTGGTTGGAAATGGTAAATTCATATTCAATAGATACGATTCGATGCCAAATCCAAAAGGATTGGGATATGTTTATATGCCAAGCCAGTATAACGACCTAAAAATGGATCCTGAACTCGTGCAGCGAGGTGTTAATTTATATCACGGGAATCAGGAGTTTTTCCAGAATATCGTAGATTACATGATGGGGGACAATTCAGTTTTGGATATTCGAAGCCGACAAATTGAAATTAAGAAAATCGATAAAGAAAAAATCAAACTGCATGCAGGTTACTACAAACTAATCAATTTAATAGCACCTATTGGAAGCATCCTCATTTTAGCTTTTGGATTGAATCTTATTCGGAAAAAACGATTTGCTCAAAACCCTAAGAAACGATAGTTATGGCAAAAAAAATAGTGATTCTTGTTGTTGGAATTTCAATTCTTGTTGGACTAGGTTTATACACAAAATCCTTGCTTAGCAAGGATGGAGCATCAGATTCTCAATTTATTGAATTTGCCATTGAGGACACGACTAGTATTGATAAAATCATTATTACTGATCCATTTTCCAATAAAATGGAGTTGCTGAAAAATGATGATCTTTGGACTAATAGTAAAGGAGGTTGTATCTCTCAACCAAACGTACATTTTATTCTCGAAGCCATTAATAAAGTTTCTTTCAAGGGATACTTGCCAGAAAAGGCACAAAAAAAATTCACTGAACTAATGGCAACTAGTCACACGAAAGTTGAAATTTTCCAAAATGGAGAATGGACAAAAACGTGGTATATTGGTCCTCCTGCGCAGGATCACTTGGGACAAATCATGTTGTTGGAAACAGCTGACTATGGAAAAAGTGACTATCCTGTAATGATGCACATTAAAGGAATGTATGGTATTATCGAACCTCGTTTTTTCGCTGATTATAGAAAATGGATTTGCACAAACATCTTTAGTTTGGAACTTGAAAAAATCGCTGAGGTTGCTATCTCATTTCCAAAAGAACCCTATCGAAGCTTTACTATTTCGCAGAAAAAGATGAAGTTTACTGTTAAACAAAATGGAGAAAAATTATCGGATGTTGATACCTCGAACATTTTTCGTTATCTGCAAGGATATCGAAAGGTTCACTTTGAATTAGCAAACTATGAGTTGAATAAAAAACAATGTGACAGCCTAAAAAAAACGGTTCCTTTTTGCATCTTGAAAGTTAAAGAAATAACTGGTAAGTCAACCAGATTAAAGATGTTCAGAATTGCTTCTTCAACTCCTCAACGCAATGAATTTGGCGAAATAGTTGATATGGACATGAATAAATTCTGGTGTGAACTCCCAAATGGGGATTTAGTAAAATGTCAGTATTTTACTTTTAATCCTTTGATTCTCGGTCATGTTTTCTTCCCAGCTATGGAGAAGAAATTTCCTCAAAGTGAATTGAACAAGGAGATTGTAACAGAAAATCCAGTTATTGATTTGAAGTAAATCTAACTATAAATTGACTCTAAATAATTGGTAACTAATTGGTTAATAATTCAACTAGTACAAGCCGAAGGGATTTCAAACAAGTGAATGATACTTGCGAAACAATTATTAATCGCCAATTTTATCTTGGTATCCATTTTTTTACCAAAACTAAATCCAAAATAGGATTGCTTACTTATGTACCGAATGTTTCTTCGAACAAGAATTTCACGAAATGTTAACTCCATATTTAATGATAAGGAGTACCAATTATCGGTGTAACAATATTTCACCCCCAATTGCTGAATAGCTGTAAGCCAACCCATTTCCATGTAATCCTGTGTTTCGTTCATACCATGGATCAGAACACTATGAGGTGAAATTTTATATTTTGAAAGAAAT
The DNA here is from genome assembly GCA_964534395.1 of uncultured Lishizhenia sp. GTDB lineage: Bacteria > Bacteroidota > Bacteroidia > Flavobacteriales_D > Crocinitomicaceae > UBA952. Next base: position 50,423 of record CAZHOW010000011.1, on the reverse strand, counting down.
TCAAACATTTCTTTATTCGAAAGATGAAAGAAAAATAATTCCTTTATTCGATTTTTACGACCAAAACTGACCTTTAGTTTGAAAACATATAACTCAACCCCATTGAATTTAAGTCTATTTTTAGCAATCACTTCACAACCCGCTATTGCCGAAATGATTGACGGGTCTACCTTCATATCCACATCGTTAAAAATTAAAATGTCTGGATCGATGTATAGATTATTAAACGCGACATGGTGAACCGGTCTAAAATCGTCGCCAGAAGAAGGATACCACATTGATTCCTTGGCTTTCAAATTCATAATTAAATTATACATATTCACTTTTATTTAAACGTTAATAAGCTTTTGCCCCATTTTCTCCTGATACGCGAGCGATCCTGGTTCATCATCAGGTAAGTCGAACCTTGAAGGATAAAGCATTCCGTATGCACTTTTGAACGGTTTTTCTCCATAAACACATAACCCTTGCTCTATCAAGATGATCGCATTTGAACCATGATAACCCTGAAGGTTCCAAACATCACCTGAATTAATAATAAATTGATACAATGGCGCAACCAATTCCTCATTCAAATTGCCTTCTTCAAAAGACCAAATAAGATGCATCCATGTGTCCCCATTAATGATTTTTTGTATATTCATTTAGATTAAATATTAGTTGTATATTTCGATTCGATTTTGCCTTTTTTGCAAACATCAATGATTATCAAGTATTCGTTCAATATTTATTTTACCCTCTATATTCATACTATGAACCTTGTAATTGGGTAACTTCAGCTTGTTATTTGAACAATAATTAACTAGCCATTGGGCCGCATGAAAACCACTCTTAATTTCCATTTTATCATAATCAATATCCTGTTGATTTTCAAGTTTATAATGGTCAAAATCAAGATCGTGATCAAAAGAAATAAACTCAGGAAGACCCTTTTCTTCGATGTATGAAACAAATTCATCAAAAGATCTCACTATATCCCACTCATTTTTATTCTCATAGATCGGATCAATTGTATTCATAAATACAGAATCTACCGAACGTACATCGTCAAGAAATAACTTTTTCATCTCACATTAATTTTTAAACAACAAGTTAAATTCTTTCCCATCATTTCCTTTAAACTGCTTCGTTCGTCTAAGAAAATTCTTCTCCGTTGTAAACTTTCTAGAAAATTTAATTGAAACAATGTGCTTGCCTTCTTCATCTGGAATAAACAAAAGAGGACTTATCTTTCGTTTATTATTTATAACATGGTAAAAAACGAAACATCGATTTCCCAAAAAATCCGCAATGTCAATATGACCCTGGCGTAACATACCACCCGTATTAAAGAAACTTTCATCATCCGTTTTATTAAACTCCAAACGCAAAAACATCATAAACTTTGAATAACTCATTCCGATAAAAGAACCACTTCTATGCAACACCCTTTCAATAACACATAAATCTTGAAACACAAAAGCCGCATACGTTAAGTGAATAAGATTTAATTTTTTCTTTGTTTTTCGAATCACATTCATATATTTATGATTTATTTATATCAAATTTAATTATTTTATATTATATATGCAAGTATTTAATAACTTTTTTTTTATTAAATTTGAAAATTAAAGTTTTTACTATGGATAAGAGAAGAACTAGATTTATCGATTATGGCTTGAAAGTGGTTAACCGTTCACTTGATTCAATCGATAAGCTAAAGCGTTTTAGTGAACGTTCAAATTACATTGTTGACAGTTCAGAGTTGCGCGAAATAGTAAATCAGTTAAAAGAAAAAGTATCTGAACTTGAAAACCATTTTTTCGCAAATGAGATCGAGCCAAAAGTTTTCACACTCAAAACAACGGAAGGTTCGCCTGATGAAACAAAATGGAAACACTGGCAAGAAAAAACAGAAGGAGCCATTCTCAAACTTCAGGAAGAAAATAGCTATTTGAGAACAGAGCAAAAACGAATTACCGAAGAGAATTTGCTCATTCTCGGCCGGCTAAACTTTTTGGATAAGGTTGTCTCGAAAAACAACGGGAAGAGGTAAGATAATTTTTTAAATTTGTCTGAGTGTAAATGATTTTAAACAATAATTTATGATTTGTATATATAGAACTAATCCAAATTGGATTCAAAATCTAAGAAATTCTGGTATTACCGAAAGAGTAAATTTCTTTAGAAAAGATACAAGAAGATTTAATTTTGAAAATGGCCATTATTTTTACTTTATGAATACTAGAACATATCAAATTGTTGGAAGGGGAATATATGTCAACTTTACAGAAAGAACAATTCAAGATGCATGGGCAATTTATGAAGAAAGAAACGGCTATACCAGTTTTAGAGATTTTTACGATGCAATAATTGACATGTACTCCACCATAAGAAACTATGATCAAAATATAGGTTGTATTGAAGTTGCTGATATTGAATGGTTAGATGATTCTAACTTTATTAATACCCAAGACGATTTATTTGGAAGGAATACTCAAGCATACAAAACTAATTTTTCAGAAGAACAGATCTTTAATTTAAATCAACAATTTAACAATATTATTGGTCAGCGAAATAGAGAAATAATACATCCTTTGCCCCGGAGGAATGAGAGAATTATAAATGCTAGGATTAGAAATAGTATTTTGGTAAAAAGAATTAAGGAAATAAGACAAAATAGGTGCCAAATTTGTGAAGAAACACTTCAAATTGGAACAAGCACATATTACTCAGAAGTTCATCACATAAAACCCTTAGGATTGCCGCATAACGGAGATGATGTAATGTCTAATATGATTTGTGTATGTCCTAACTGTCATAAAAAATTAGATTATGCATACATACAAATTAACCCTAATAATATTACAAATGATCAGGAACACATTATTAATATAGAATTAATTCACTGGCATAATGAAAGAGTTATCAATAGATTAGAATAGAATACTAACAATGATCTTAATATACTGTATAGGTTCTTTCAAAGTTGAAACTTTTATACTCTCTACAAAACTAATTTTCTAACGAATCAATTCAAATCATAACCACCCCCTCAACTCCTCCAAACTTTCTGCAGCAGTACTTTGAATAATCTGTGTATTACGGCGATTGACAAATTCAGATGGCGGATTTGGATCAACAACAATGATACGACAATCATCGTCAACTAGGTTAGGCATTTCGTTTGCAGGTTCAACAACTAAAGAAGTTCCGATAATTACTAGAAGTTCACAAGATCGAATGTGGTTTTCTGCCAGCTTTACCACCTTTTCATTCAAATATTCTCCAAACCAAACAACATTAGGTCTTAATTGACTGTCTTTATCGCATTTATCACCAATATTGAGGTCTCCGTGACAAGGATAAATCAAATTTGGGTTTTGTGTTGATCTAGCTTCTAAGAGATTTCCGTGCAAATGGATTACGTTTCGACTACCTGCTCGCTCGTGTAAATCATCAACATTTTGAGTAATTACCACCACTTCGTGATTTTCCTGGAGATCAGCAATAAAATGATGCGCTGCATTCGGAATTTTTTCCTGAACCAATCTTCTAAATTCATTGTGAAAATGAAGCATTTCCGCTCGATGCGTTTTCCAAGAAGCAATTGAGGCAACGATTTCAGGGTCATAATCTTCCCACAAAGCACTCCGCTCTCGAAAAGTTGGAATACCACTTTCATCAGAAATACCAGATCCCGTAAAGAAAACGACTTTCATTCAAGTGAAATAAATAAGCAAATGCCTAAACGGTCATTTAAAATGAATCAACTTAAAAAATGGAATACAGGGAAAATCTTAATCTTGGTTTTCCTCACCTTGATAAGGAACCAAAATACGTCCACAATGCTCGCAGACGATGATTTTCTTTTTCGTAACGATATCCAATTGTCTTTGAGGTGGGATTTTGTTAAAACATCCTCCGCAAGAATCTCGAACTACTTGCACAACAGCTAAACCATTCTTTGCATTTTCACGCAAACGGTTATATGCAAATACCAACCGCGATTCGATTTTCTTTTTAGCATCATCAGATGCTTTCAACAACTTGTCTTCGTCTTTTTGAGTTTCACTGACAATCGCGTCAAGCTCCGACTTTTTAACGTTTAAGTCAGCAACTTTCATGTCTAATCTTTCAGTCGCTTCAGTTAAAACTTCTTTTTTGCTTTCGATTTTTAACTTAGCCTCTTTGGATTTTTTCTCGTGTAATTTGATTTCCAATTCCTGAAATTCAATTTCTTTCGAAAGTGATTCAAATTCACGATTGTTACGAACGTTGTTTTGTTGTTCCTTATACTTTGCAATAGCAGTTTCACTATCTTTTGAAGCAATCTTACGATCAGAAATCTCAGTTTCTAATTCTTTAATTTCGTCGTTGATTTTCGCAATTCGCGTGTTCAAACCACCGATTTCATCTTCCAAATCTTGAACCTCTAATGGCAATTCACCACGAATTGTGCGAATGCTGTCAATTTTAGAATCGATTTTTTGAAGTTCAAAAAGCGCATCCAATTTGTCTGCGATTGTAGCTTCCTTTTTAGTTGCAGTTGCTGCCATGTGCTAAAAGTAGTTTATCGGATTTGTATTTATTTCTGTTAAACGGATTGCAAAGTTAGTAAATTTTTCCTTTAGTTTCTCAGCAATTATTTTTGATGTAAATTGTTCACTTTCATAATGTCCGATATCGGCAATTACGATTCGATCTTCGGCATCAAAAAACTCGTGATACTTGAAGTCTCCAGTGATGAAAATATCCGCTGTTTGGGACATTGCTGTTTTTAATAAAAAACTTCCAGCTCCACCACAAACTGCAACTTTACTGATTTTTTTGTTCAATAACTTTGTATGTCGAATGGTGCCGCAGTGAAAGGTCTTTTTTAACAAACTCAAAAATTCGATTTCATCCAATGGATATTCCAATTCCCCAATCATTCCTGCTCCTTCATATTGATTTTCATTTTGAATCGGATAAACTTCAAAAGCCACCTCCTCATAGGGATGAGCTTTATTCATGGCAGCTAAAACAGATGAAATTTGATAATTACTTACCAAATATTCAACGCGATATTCTTCAACCTCTGACTTATTCCCACTTTCACCAATACTTGGATTCGCCAAATCATTTGGTTTAAATGTACCAATACCAGAAGTACGAAAATGACATTCTTCGTAGTTGCCAATTTTCCCTCCTCCCGCATTGAAAATCGCTTGATCGACCTGATTCAACGATTCCTTTGGGACAAAAACAACTAGCTTTAGCAAGTTTGCTTTTATCGGGCTTAAAATCTTCAAATTCTGAAGCCCGAGTCGATTGGAAATTTCGCGGTTTACACCATAAAAATGATTGTCTAAATTCGTATGAATAGCGTATAGCGCAATTTTATGTTGAATACATTTTTCAATTACACGTTCCACATAATTCGAACCTGTAATTTTTTTCAAACCCTTGAAAATGATGGGGTGATGGGCAATTACAAGATTACTTCCCAGTGAAATGGCTTCATCAATAACGGTCTCTATTGCATCCAAACAAATGAGTACGGATGTAACTTCCCATTCTTTTCTTCCACAAAGTAAACCTGAATTATCATAAGACTCTTGTAGCGCTAAAGGATAGGATTCCTCCAAATACAATAGGATTTCAGCAATTTTCATTTTATAATTTTCGAGTTAAACCAAATGTGAAACCAATCGCTGAAGTATTGTGCAAATATCCATTGTACTTCGTGTAACTATCTGTTAATTGACGGCGATATTGAGCACTAAGTCGTAAACCAAATTTATTTTGGAAATTTAGCACGATTCCTGCTGATCCAACAGCAGTTAAAACAAATGAATTCAAATTGGAATACGTCTTAATCTTTGCATCATCTTGTCCACCAAGAGAATCCGTCCAGTTCTGAGTTTGAAGGTAAGCAACTTGCATTTGCGGAATAAGACCGCCGCCTATAAAAAACTGAAAATTCTTTCCAGTTTGAAATTTGACTTGCAATGGCATTCCAATGTAACGGTATTTTGTTTCATAATTGAAAGAAGAATCACTTGTGGAGGATTGCCAAGCATATTGTTCACCATTTTGAATAAATGAAAGTCCACCATCAAAAACAAAATTCTTGGAAATTGGTGCGGCCACTCCAATAGAGTATGACCATAAATTGATTTTCGTCTCATTTGCGCGCTCTCCAATAGGCTTATTTAAAAACTCCGGATTTGACTCCAATGTTCGATTAACCGAAAAAATTCCCGCCTCCAGATAAACGGAAGAACTTGAATCATTGTCGTTGGATTTCTTTTTTTCTTCAGAAATACTTACCAATTGTGAAAATGAAAGTTTGGTAAAAAACAGAAATAAAAGTGTTAAATACTTCATACCTCAAAGATATAAATTTGATTCTAAAAGTTCAATGAATATCCTTAACTCATGTCAAGCAAACTTTTTGGGATATGAGATAGCTTTGCAGAAAAAAATAATTATGGAAACACAATGGAATATAGACAACTTGCATAGTGTTGTCGGATTTAAAGTTAGACACATGATGATTTCTAACGTATCTGGAACATTTGGAAACTTCTCAGCAGAGGCAATTACACAAGGAGAAGATTTCTCAACTGCCAAATTCAATTTCAAAGCAGCAATCGACACCATTAACACAGGTGTTGCTGATCGTGACGGGCATTTGAAATCAGCTGACTTTTTTGACGCAGCAAATTATCCTGAAATGTTGTTTCACTCCTCTGAAGTTAAGCAATTGACTAGTGACGAGCTTGAAATTTTAGGAGACTTGACAATTCGAGGAGTTACGAAACAAGTTTCTCTGAAAGCAGAATTTGCGGGCATCGCAGTTGATCCTTATGGTCAAACGAAAGCTGGTTTATCAATTACAGGAAAAATCAAAAGAAGTGACTATGGTCTTGTTTGGAGCGCAGTAACAGAAGCAGGAAATGTTGTTGTTGGAGATGAAATTAAATTGGAGTGTGAAATTCAATTAATCAAACAATAAACTTCAGATTTTTTTATTTCATAAGAAAGGCTACTCAAATTTGGTAGCCTTTCTTTTTTGTTTTAAAAGTCTCCTTTCATAAATTTCTTGTGAACACGTGTATCATTGGAAATTAAATTCAAATAATACAATCCAGACTCAAGCTCTGAAATATTAATATCAAAGTCCGTTGCAATATCTGACCCTGACTTTACAATCCGTCCATTCAAATCTGTTATTTCCCAAACGCTAAAGCTTTCCTCTAAGAACACGCGAATTGAACTCGAAGCGGGATTTGGAAAAATTGCCACCTTCTTTTCCAATTCAACTGCACTTACCACAGGTGAGGTCGTGCATGCACATTTATTTTTTACCTCATCTGTTAAAACAACTTCAGGAGCTCTATAATTCGCTTTTACCCAGCAATTTTGTCCCGGCTGAGTAACTGTTGCATTTCGAATTCGCATGGTGTACCATCCGTCATAAGTTGCAGTAACAGTGAAGTCATAAGGACCCAACTGAGAAATGGAATCAATGGATTGACAGTCTTTGTTTAATATAACGAGTTCTATTCCGCTTGTTGTGTCCGTTGGAAAAACAGAAAAAATCATATCAGTTCCTGCTTTCGCATAAATTTTACCAACTGTTCTACATTCTTTTGAATTTGCCGGAAGCGCTCCCCCCTGTTGTAAAGATGAAATATGGGAATCACCTAAATCATCCGCCATTTCCCACTCTTGAACTATATTTTTTCCAGGTCGAACATAATTCTCTGTAATACCTTGAGGAGCCCAAACGGAATATCCTCTTCGACCTTGCGCGGCAGTTCCATCACACGGAGGAATAGAAATATCAACTTTTCCACCGCCATAAACCGTACGTTGAGCTGTACCATTCGCACCCGAATAATCAACAAGAACTGTCCCATCTGCCCATGAAGTTTGAACCCCACTTAAATTCTGCCATTGCGTCCAGCTATCTGTAACAGCTACCAAAGCCTTAGCTTGTCTTTCAATAACTAATGCATCAGCTGCTTGCCATCTTACAAGGTAAGCTCCTTCTTTGAAACGAAGGTTTTGATGACACCAAAGTAAATTTTCAATATCGCTTCTTGTTGGCAAGGTGGAAGCAACTTTAGGATCGTGCGTAAATCGATTGCCATTGTATCCAATATTGAATAAATCCTCAAAAAATACTTGCGGTGCACCATCTACGGCTAAAGCTATTGCATGTACCATACTATTTCTACCATCATTCGGTTCAATCTGAACACCTAATGCAGAATTCCAGCCAACATAATTTCCTTGTGTATTCAGTTGCGGTCTAAAAGTATCGTGATTATTTACAAAAGGCACTGTTCTTTGACGATTCGTTTGCTGGGTACTTGGAAGAACAGATAAATCATAATTTCCATTGCCCATAACAATATTGGATAAATTTCCACGTAGCGAAAAATCAAATGTTCCTGAACGATTCTGAACAGCATTACACCAATTATCAAGATCCGAAATTCCCCCTACCCACTCGCCTACGCAGAACATATCATTTCCAGCACTTGCCCAACCAGCATTATTTTGCAAATTCCATAACAAATCTTCAGAAACGCTTGATGGAAAATGTTTTACAGCATCCAACCTTAGGCCATCCCAACCCATTTGCTTTTTATACCAAATCATCCAATTTCGCATACCCGTGCGCATGTAATCAGATGTTTGAATGGGATTAAAGGTTGTAGCGTTACTACTCTGGCCAAATGCATTACTTTCATAAGAAATATCAGGCCCCCAATAAGGACTGTTTATTTCATTTGTACAACATGGATTGTTTGGATTTGGATAGAAATTCTGCCAATTTTTTGGAAATCTTCCCGCTCTAGCGAAATAATTCAAGGATGTTTCATTATTTCCTGGTGTAGAAAAACAGGAATATCTAAAGTTTTTATACCTACTTGTTTGCCCATCATCTATTGCTGCAGGGTCTTGACCTCCACTTCCAGTTTGACTTCCTGCACCAACAACGTGATTTAAAACAACGTCTTGAATTACATCAATACCATTCGCTTTGAAAACAGCCATCATTCGCAACAATTCGTCTTTATCACCCATGCGAGTTTTCACATTACCTTTTTGCCACTTGTCACCTAAATCATAATGATCAAACGGTGCATAACCCACACTATTGGTTCCTGTGTTTTTAATTGTTGGTGGTATCCAAACGGCATCAATACCCAATGATTTCAATCGTGGTGCTAGTTCTGTAAGATAGTTTGCCCATCCATTTTGATAATTATTATTCCAGTAGTCCCACCAAAATCCCTGCAATACCAATTGTCTATTCGTTGGATTAATATTAGACGGCGGATTCGGACTCGTTGATTCAAAATTATAAGCTCCAGTTGCACTATTGAATGTAATGTTATATTCACCAGCAGGAACTTGAATGTCTGGTCCATCTTGAAATCCGTTACCAGATGGGAAACTTGACCCCCCCCAGTTTACTGTCCATGAAGCATTTTGTCTAAACTTAAGTTGCCCTGAAGAATTGAAAGTATGGGTTAAAGTCCAATTTATATTATCAGTAGAACTCATATTCACGTCAGTAGCCCAATTGGTAAATGTCCCAATAATACTGATAGTTTGGGCAAAAGTTAACAAACTAATTAGTAGAAAAATAAGCGATAAAAAAAGTCTTTGTTTCATAGATATTAGATTTAGTTTAACTGTAAATCAATCAATTCCCTTGGGTGAACTTCACGCATTTGATTATTTAGTATTAATTTAACCGGTAACGTTCCTCGATTTTCTATTTCCACTTCTTTATGAGTCACTGAAATAACAATGGGGTTATTCTTGAATAAAATTTGGAAACTATATTTCGTCCATGCTTTCGGAATCAGTGGATTAACGACTAATTTATCATCTTGAATTCGAATTCCAGCAAATCCTTCTACCATACTCAACCAAGTTCCCGCCATACTCGTAATATGAAGTCCTTCATCTGCCTCATGGTTGTAGTCGTCCAAATCCAGTCTTGATGTACGTATGTACAATTCGTAAGCTTTATCCATTTTTCCTAAACTTGCCGCCAAAACGACATGTACGCAAGGAGACAACGAAGACTCATGAACGGTTTTCGGCTCGTAGAAATCAAAATTTTCTCGAATCGTTTCTTTATCAAAATGATCTTCAAATAAATACAAGCCTTGAAGAACATCTGCTTGCTTGATAAAAATAGAACGCAAAATTCGATCCCATGACCAATGTTGATTGATTGGACGCTCTTTTTCTGGAATATCGGACGCTGCTAGCTGTTCCTTATCCATGAAATTATCTTGTTGAAGAAATACACGTGTTCCCTCTAAAACTGGAAAATAAACGTTTTCTACCAAGTGATTCCACGATTTAATTTCATCGGTTGTTAATGACGCTCCAATTTTCGGAGCTAACTCATTTTCAACTTCCAAAGCATATTGAATACACCAACGAGCGATGTAATTGGTATACCAATTGTTGTTGACGTTATTTTCGTATTCATTCGGACCTGTAACTCCAAGCATTACGAATGACTTCTTCGCTTCTGACCAATTGAATCGTTGTGCCCAAAATTTCGCAATTGCAATAAGAACCGGTCTACCATATTTTTCAAGGTAGGAACGGTCACCTGTATGGCGTATGTAGTTATAAATAGCAAAGGAGATAGCTCCATTACGATGAATTTCTTCGAAAGTAATTTCCCATTCATTGTGACACTCTTCGCCGTTCATTGTTACCATCGGATAAAGCGCTGCGCCATTTGTAAATCCTAATTTTTCAGCATTTTCAATAGCTTTATCCAATTGATTGTATCGGTAAATCAATAATTGACGAGCAACTTTCGGATCTGCAGTTTTTAGATAGAAAGGTAAACAGTAAGCTTCTGTGTCCCAATAAGTCGCTCCTCCATATTTTTCGCCTGTAAAACCTTTTGGACCAATATTTAATTTTTCATTCTTTCCAGTATATGTTTGATAAAGTTGAAAAATATTGAAACGTATTCCTTGCTGAGCAGCAACATCTCCTGAAATTTCAATGTCTGCCTTCGACCAAATTTCTTCCCAAGCTGCAATGTGATTATTCAGGAGATAATCGAAACCATTCATGTATGCCTGACGAACATTGTTAATAGATCTTGGAATGACCGAAAACTCAGAGTGCGAAATTGTTGAAACAATGGAAACGTATTTCTTTAGCGTGTAGCGATTACCTTTCTCAACATAATGCTCAAAATTATTTTCAACGTAGAAAGCTTTTGAAATGTGATTAGGATGTATTTCCAATAATTCATCATTTTTCCAAAACGAAAAGCGCATTGCTGTAGAAACCGTAAAGTTCGTTTTCTTGGTTTTTGAGCAGATGTAACCTTTTTTTACATCCACTTTGTGACTGTCTTCCTCCCAAAAAAACTCGTCGTAATTCGAATCGTGATTCATTACGTTTCCATCGAGATATGGAGTGAACTTTACATTTCCTGAAAAATTCAATGGTGTCAGGGCATAACGAATCGCGGCAATTTCCTCCTCATGCATCGAACAAAAACGTAACGATTCAACTTCAATTTCTTTTCCATTCTTGAATCGAACTTTCATTTTGCGGGTTAGCGTTCCGGTTTTCATATCCAATTCACGTTGGAATGAAAGAACTTCTTGCTTGTTTATATCCAATTGTTCTCCGTCGATTTCAATATTTATTCCGATCCAATTACATGAATTCAATACTTTCGCGAAATATTCAGGATAACCATTCTTCCACCATCCAACACGCGTTTTGTCTGGATAATAAACTCCACCGACATAACTTCCCTGAAGTGAATCACCCGAATATTTTTCTTCAAAATTTGCTCGTTGACCGAACGAACCATTTCCAATGCTAAAAATACTTTCCGCTTGTTTTTGCTTCGAAGGATCAAATCCTCTTTCAATAATTTTCCACGCGTCTATTTCGAATAAGTTGATCATTGCCTAAAAAGTAAATTCCGTTAAATCGTTATAATAGTGATCTGATAAATGAATAATGTTCTTATTCCCAATTCCAATAGCCGTGAAGCCTCCCGATTTTGCCGCTTGAATGCCACTTGCCGCATCTTCAAACACAAGGCATTCTGAAGGTTCTAATCCAAGCATTGATGCTGCCTTGAGAAAAACTTCCGGACTGGGTTTTAAATTTTCAACCATAGAACCATCAATGACTGTGTCAAAATAACCTTCAATTTCGATGAGTTTTAAAATACGTTTTGCATTCTTACTGGAAGAGCCTACTGCTAATTTTACTCCTTTTTCTTTTGCTCTTGACAAGGTTTCAACGACACCCTTTAAACAATTTTGTTGTGTTAAATCTTGAATAGAATTTAAATAAGATTCATTCTTGAAATCAAGAAGGTTATTGAATTCATCATTACTGAGAACTGCATTTCCAAGATTCAAAATATATTTCAATGAATCCACTCTACTTACCCCTTTTAAATTTTCATTTTCTTCCTCTGAGAAATCAATACCAATTAAGTTAGCGGTTTTCTGCCATGCAATGAAATGGTTGTGTTCGGTAGAAACCAAAACACCATCCAAATCAAAAATAAAACCCTTGTATTCGCTATTCGTTTTCATTAATTCGTAATGTAAAAAATGCTGCAACAATTATCAATACTCCACCTATTGTTACAGCTGCCATGCGAGAACCATCCAACCAATGTTCCATTATTTTACCGAAGAAAAGAGATGCTAGAATTTCCGGCAATACAATGAAGAAGTTAAAAATCCCCATATAAATGCCTATTTTATTTTGTGGCAAACACCCAGTTAACATGGCATAAGGCATGGATAAAATACTACTCCAAGCAATTCCAACCATTCCCATAATTAGGAAGAGCATCCAGACATTGTCTTTACCTCCAACAAAATTGATCATAATCAAGCCAATTCCACCCGTAATTAAACAAATAAAATGTGTCCATTTCATGGAAATTTTTGAAGCTAATAATGGCAGAGCGAGCGCAAACAAAAAGGTAACGACATTTTCAAAAGAATAAGTTAATCCGGCTAAATTTTGACCTTCCGTATAAATTTTTGATCCGGGTTCACCCCCGAAAATTTCAACCGCAACTGTTGGTGTATAAAAAAACCACATTAAAAATAATCCTGGCCAAGTTAAGAACTGAATGAGTGCCAATTTTTTCATGCGCTTTGGCATATTTTTCAATGAGTCGAAAATCTCATTAAAACCAGCACCAAAACCTTTGGATTCTTCTTTTTTTCGTTCTTCTATTTCCAAAGTCGTGGGAGGATATTCCTTGGAAGTGAAAACTGTATAAATTACGGCTCCAATAAATGCAACTGCTCCCAAATAGAAACTCCACTTTACGTTGTCGGCAACTTGACCGCTTGCACTAACAGAGGATAAATGCATCCAATTTGTGAAAATCCATGGAAGAGCAGAAGCAATGGTCGCTCCCAAACCAATGAAAAAACTTTGCATGGCAAAACCTTTCGCTCGCTGATTTTCAGCTAAATTATCAGCAACGAATGCACGAAAAGGCTCCATTGAAATATTGATGGAAGAATCTAAAATCCAAAGTAAACCTGCAGCCATCCAAAGTGTAGATGAATTTGGCATGAGAATCAAACAAATCGAGCTCAATATTGCACCGATTAAGAAATAAGGACGCCTTCTACCCCATTTAGGATGCCAAGTTCGATCACTTAAAAAACCAATTATCGGCTGCACAATTAAACCTGTTAACGGCGCCGCCAACCACAAAGCAGGAATTTCCTCCGGCTTTGCCCCCAAATTTTCATAAATGGAACTCATGTTGGCCATTTGGAGCCCCCACCCAAATTGAATTCCCATAAATCCAAAACTCATGTTCCAGATTTGCCAAAATGAAAGTTTAGGTTTATTTTCTAGCATGACGATGGATTTATTTATACAATACTTGATAACCAAACGGCTTCAATTCGACAGTGTAAGTCGAATTTATTTTTTTTGATTTGTTGCAAAAAAGGTTTTTATATTTTCCGCTGAGAGAATCTAACTTCACTGTTATCGTTTGTTTTTTATCTGAAAAATTCAATAGACATAAAACTTGATTTCCATTTTTCTCTCTTATAAATGCCATAGTTTTTTGATTATCGTCTGCAAGTAAAAAAGTTGGCTTTGAACCATATTTACCATTCCAAAGAGCCGGATTCTGTTGATGAAGTTTCAACAAATCAGTGTAAAATGAAACTAAATCCATTTTTTTCCATTCAATTGTATCTTTTTCAAAAAAACGAAGTCGCTTATTAAAAGAAGTCTCCTGGCCATTGTATACCAAGGGCATTCCATCAATCAACGAAGCGAAAACTGCAAATGTTTTGTATGAATTTCCCATACGTTCCATTTCTGTTCCGTTCCAGGAATTTTCATCATGATTAGAGGTAAAGTTCATTTTGTAATGATCAACTGGATATTTGTCATTTTTGAAATAGTTGACCAAATCAGATACTTTCTTTTTATCCTGAGCAACGCCATTCATGATATGATGCAATTCCCAACCATAAGTCATATCGAATGCTTTCGTCATTTGAAGTTCCTCCGCCTCTGCCAACATGAAAACCTTTTTCGTAGCATCTAATTCTTTACGTGCTTCTATCCAAAAGTCAATTGGAACCCAACCTGCCACATCACAACGAAAACCATCAATATCCGCATTTGTCAGCCAAAATTTCATGGAATTGATCATTGCTTTTCGCATCTCTTTGTTGTCGTAATTCAAATCGGCTACATCCCACCAATCCGTTCCAATCGTAGGTTGTAAATTTCCGGTTGAATCCAATGTATACCAATCTTTATGTCCTTGATCGACCCAAACGTTATCTGGCGACGTATGATTCGCAACCCAGTCAATGATGAGTTTCATTCCATTGTCATGAGCTAACTTAACCAAATCCTTAAAGTCGCTCATATTTCCAAATTCAGGATTAACGGCTTCGTAGTCACGCACAGCGTAATAGCTGCCCAAAGAACCTTTTCTATTTTTCACACCAATTGGGTGAATCGGCATCAACCAAAGAATATCAAAACCCATTTTCTTTAATCTAGGAATATGTTTTGCAAAGGCCTTGAACGTTCCTTCGGGTGTGAATTGACGAATATTGACTTCGTAGATAGTGGCGTTTTTGGACCAATCGGGAGCTACATTTTGTCCAAAAATAGATAATGAACCCAAGAACGATAGACAAAAAAAGATATGTTTGATCATTGCAATTCGATTTTTCGTTTATTAAAAGATTAGAAATTGTCAATTAAGACATAATTCAAATGATAATCTACTAAAGCATCGACTGGTCTTCGAATGATTCTTCCAATTTGAATTCCAAA
This sequence comes from uncultured Lishizhenia sp., assembly GCA_964534395.1. Classification (GTDB taxonomy): domain Bacteria; phylum Bacteroidota; class Bacteroidia; order Flavobacteriales_D; family Crocinitomicaceae; genus UBA952. The sequence continues at coordinate 35,072 of CAZHOW010000011.1, read as the reverse complement.
ATCGCTAGCTGCTTCTCGCAATTGCTCTTCGAAAATATCAGAAATTGAACCTACAAAATTAACCTCCACTTCTCGACAATTTTCAAAACAACAAACATGAATTTCAATGAATTTTCTAAAACCTTCGCGAACCATATTTTTAATGTATTCGTGGTTTTTATGTTTAGCTATAAACGGCATAAAGGATGCAATGAAAACGTTAGGGTTGCTTTGCTTATAGACTCGGTCAATTAACTCATCCTTGCCCATTTGATACGTTTCAAAAAAATCATTTGCTAACTCTACAGGCAATTTTTTATATAAAAAGTTTGAAATCAATTGTTTTCCAAAGTAACTTCCACTCCCCTCGTCTCCAAGTACATATCCCAAAGCAGGAACCTCCTCAGATAATTTTTCACCATCAAAATAACAAGAATTCGAACCTGTTCCAATGATACATGAAATTACTGGTTTCCCTCCGTAAGTTGCATAAGCACATGCCAATAAATCATGTTCAACTACAATTTGTGCGTTTCGAAAAACCCGATTTAATCCATTTTCGACAATCTTATTAAGTTCCTTACTTGAACAACCAGCGCCATAAAAGTAAATTCTTTCAATTGCTTCGGCAACTCGCATAATATCAGAATTGTTTCTCAATTCACTTTCAATCAAGTCAGAAGAATGAAAATAAGGGTTGAACCCCATTGTTGAATAAAAACTTTGGCTATTTTTGTTTTCAATGAGAACCCAATCACTTTTCGTTGAACCACTTTCTACTACAAAAAACATAATGTTGATCTATTTTTTATTTCTAAGTGTCATTTTTACACTTTCAAATATAATGATTTTACAAAGAAAAGGGTAATATATGTTAAAAAAAAATAATTCAGAATTAAATCCAAATGTATCCGTCGACTGCGTGATCTTTGGTTTTGACATGGAAAACCTCACTGTTTTATTGATTGATCGTGGCGAAAATCAAGTTCCTGGTTCGAGAATGGCATTACCGGGAAATCTTATTTATAATGATGAAAACTTAGATCAAGCGGCGAATCGAGTGCTCGAAGAATTAACTGGATTAAAAGATATTTATCTTGAACAGCTCGGTGCATTTGGGGATCCAAACCGTATTTGTAAGGAATCAGATCGCGCCTGGTTAAAATCAATTAGAGCAGAACCTGAAGCTCGAGTTATTACCATTGCATATGTTTCATTAGTTAAAATTTCAGATTATATTCCTCACGCATCATCTTTTGCGCAATCTGCCGGATGGGCATCAGTCAATGAAATCCACGAATTGGCATTTGACCACTTCGAAATTCTTACAGCTGCAAAGGAGCAATTGAAACGAAAAATCAAAATTCAACCGATTGGATTTAATCTTTTACCAGAAAAGTTTACACTTAGCCAATTACATCGCTTGTATGAATCGATTCTAGATAAACCGCTTGATAAACGAAATTTCAGACGAAAAGTACAAAAGCTAGGAATACTAACTAATCTCAAAGAAAAGCAACGGGGCGTTCCACATAAACCATCTGAACTATATAAATTCAACGAAGAACGATACCTTGAACTTTCTCAAGATGGGTTTGATAACTTCGGATTTTAGTAAATCTAACTTTTTAAATTAGTATCCAGGATTTTGAGTCAAATTAGGATTTAAGATAATATCCGCGTTTGGAATTGGGTACAAATCTCTGAAAGCTTCAAGCGCAACGCCATCAACCTCGCCACCTTTGAACGACCATAAGTATTCTCCACTTGTGAACTTCCCAAAACGAATTAAGTCAGTTCTACGAGTTGCCTCCCAACTTAATTCTCGTGCACGTTCATCTAAAATATCATCAGCAGTTATTGAAGTGAAATTAAACGCGCTCGTATTGTATGCTCTTGAACGAATTAGATTAACATATTGAAGAGCAGTTGCTTGATCTCCTGTTCTAAAAGCTGACTCTGCAAGCATCAAATAGACATCGGCTAAACGAAACATCGGGAAATCAATATCAACATGGGCGGAATTCGCGCTGTTCGATCCATTCAGTCCGGCTTTCGTCTTATTTTTAAATTTTGGAAATGCGTAACCTTGGTTAAATAGTGCAAGATTTGTAATATTTAGTTGTTGACCATTCGTATAAAACAAATACCTAGAATCAATTATTGAGTCAGTAAACTTGGCCACGAATTGAGGAGTAACCCTCAAGCCTCCCCATTTTCCGTTTACTCCATAATCTGCAGCATTCATCGTTCCTCCTAGAGCTCCACAAACTAAATAGGTCGTACCTCCCCATGTCTGAGCGTAAAGTCCATCGTATACAACCGGGAATATAATTTCAGGAGAAGTGTGATTATCAGCTAAGAACATATCTTGATAAACATCATCTAATTGATGTGCTCCTGAATTAATAACTTTCTCACAATATGTTTTACAATCGGCATATCGTGCCGTGCCAGTATAAACTTCAGCATTTAAGTACATTTTTGCCAACAAAGTTTGAGCAGCTGATTGAGATGCTCTTCCATATGGAACAGCACCTGGAGCTAATAATTCACCCTCAATCGCTTTCAACTCCGACTCTACATAAGCGAATAGCGATGCACGATCAATTCGTTCCGGTTGAAATGCCCCTACTCGATCATTTTCGTCTACAAAAGGAACATTCCCAAATAAATCAATGGCATGATAATAACTCAAGGCACGTAAAAATCTTGCTTCGTTTCTGTAGGTTCTTATTCTTTCTACATCTGCTTGGGAAAATCCTCTTTCATCCAATTTCTCATCTCGTGCTTGCCAAATAAATTCGTTACACAAGGCGATTTGGTAGTACATACGATAGTACATTCCTTTAATCCAACCATCATCTGCTGTCCATTCACTCTTATTCATTGCGGGAATACCTGGATCTGACCATCCACAAACCGCTTCATCGGTAGGCAGTTCTTGTAAATTCCAAAGAACCCGAACATAAGCAGAAAATCCTTCATCAATACCAGCAATGTCGCCTGCTCCCGCTGGCCCTTGAAGACCTGTCATTGAAAGCCCGGAATAAAGCTTTGCCAATACATTGATGTAATTATTTGGATCACTATAAACAACCTCAGCATTCAAACCGTACTTTGGAGTTTGATTCAATTGTTTTTTACAAGAAGTTGAAACAGCTAATGTGGCTAAAGCACCTATTAGAATTGAAGAAAAAAGAAACTTTTTCATAACTTATTTTATTAGAAATCAAATGTTAAATTCAATGAATACATGCGTGGTCTTGGATAAATATTATTATCTATTCCACCACCGATTTCAGGATCCAATCCGGAATAGTTTGTAAATACAAACACGTTATTTACTACCAAGTTTGCATTTAATCCAATCTTATTATTAAAAGCTTTTAATTTGCCGAAATTATAACCAACATTAAAATAATCAATTCTTAGAAAGTCTGCGCGTTCTAAATAATGATCACTCAATAATTGGTTGGTTGCTATCTTCTGGATTTCATCTTCATAGTATAACGAACTGATGTTATTCAGAAAACCTTGTGTTCCATTTACGGATTGAAATGTGCCTGCATTCGAATGTATGTTATTGTATATATAACCACCTATTTCACTTCTCATTGACATTCCAACGGTCCATTTTTTGTATTGATAGTTGAAAGATAAACCAAAAAACCAATCAGCAATGGCTTGATTATTAATATACCTGTCTTTAATATTAATAACACCATCTCCGTTTCTGTCTGCGTATGCATGAATATCTTTCCACTTGTCGGCTGTCGTAATTTGGCCATCATTATTAATGTCAATTGTAGCTTGTTGACCAACTTGAATAGGAGATCCATTAGCATCATATAATTGCTCATATACTAAAAATGAAAAAGTTGGGTAATTTATTCGGTGTACTTGAATTGTATTCCCAATTCCTCCTGATATTCCTCCAACTTGAACACCAACTGAATTTTCATCTTCAATTTGAGAAAGTTTTATAACTCTATTGATATTTCTAGATGCATTTCCCATGATGTCAAGTCTTGAATTCTTATTTGCAAAAACCCCTGCATTAAATGAGAATTCCACCCCTGTGTTACTAAGACTTCCAACATTTGTAAGAATTTCATTGGTGAAATTTGTTCCCGCTGCGACTGGCACAACAGCAAGTAAATCAGAAGTGATTTTTTGATAAAATTCAACTGAACCAGAAAAACGATCCTTTAAAATTCCAAAATCAATTCCTATATTATAAGATCTGGTTTGTTCCCATTGCAAGTTGGCATCAAATCCAGATGGTCTGAACACCAATAGTGTATCAGGTCCAAAAATATACTGTGCAGTTTGACTTCCGACAAAATAGTTCGATATGTATGCATAATCACCTATACCATCTTGTTGACCGGTAACACCATAACCAGCTCTAACTTTCAACATGTTAACATTCTTGATTTTGTCTTTGAAAAAAGATTCGTCAGAAATAATCCAAGCAGCAGATACAGCAGGAAAAAGTCCCCAGCGAGCCTCAGGGCTGAAACGTGATGAGCCATCGTAGCGAAGGGAGGCATTTAAGACATATCTATCTTTGATTGTGAGAATTCCTCTAGAATAAAATGATAGAATTGAATTTTTAGTGTAGAAAGGAAATTCCGTTACGGATTCAGGCAATATTGAATCCTGATTTTCATTGTAGGTTGGCCAATTTGGACTTGATGTATACCAATCTTGATATGAATAACCAGCTGTTAAGTCCATAACAAAAAACTGATCACCAGTTCCTTTGCTGTTATTATAGTTCATATATGCTTCAAGTAGTTTATTTCCTTTGTTACTTCTGTAACGACTAAATGAACCTTGAGTAAAAAAGCCTGATGCTGACGAAGCTGCAGTTGTTGCAGTTCCAGACCCTTCAGATTGATCTATACCTCCATTAACAACGGCCTTTAAGCCGTTAAGAAAAGGAATCTTGTATGTAACTTTTGCATTTCCAATTAATCGCCAAACATCGCTTTGATCTTCACGCTGCATTAATAACCCCAATGGATTTTTTGCTGCCAAGGTATTCGGTTTACCATTATTATCAATCCATTCATAATAACCACCAAAAGCATTTGTATCTGAATAAACAGGTTGTGTAGGATCAAAATAGGCTGCTCCAAGAGCGGCACGATTAGCAAAAAACGAACGCGTATTTACAAGTTTGTTATTAATCTCCAGTTGCAACTTATTGTCAAAAAAAGAAGGGGTTAGATTTAGTGTAACAGAATTCCTCATAAACTGATCCCTTTTGAGCAAACCATTTTCAACCCTATTTCCAAAAGACAAACGATAAGGCAAATTTCTAATACCACCAGTTAATGAAACATTATTATCAACAACATATGCAGGTCTGAATACTTCTCTTTGCCAATCTGTATTTGCATCACCCAACAATGCGATTTGAGCAGGGTTTCCGATTCGGCTTACTAGGTTTCTCAAACTATCACCACTCAAAACATCTGCAAATTTCGCAACCGTTGAAAGTGAATGTTTTGTATCAAAAACAACTTTCAGAGGAGCATTACCTGAACTACCCTTTTTAGTTGTGATGATGATGACGCCATTGGCTGCTCGAGAACCATAGATTGCTGTTGCGGAAGCGTCTTTTAAAACTACAAATGAAGCAATATCATTTGGGTTAATTAATGAAAGTGGGTTGGCTGCACCCGCGATTCCACCATTATCAAGTGGCACTCCATCAACAACAATTAATGGATCATTACTCGCATTGATAGAAGTCCCACCGCGCAATCTGAGTGTGCTTCCTGATCCCGGAGCGCCATCATTGGTGTTTATTTTTAGACCTGAAACTTTACCCATAATCAACTGCTCAGGTGTTGACATCGATCCTTGTGCGAAATTCTTTTCGTTTATAACTACAGCCGAACCTGTCAAATCTTTGGTGCGTGTCGTTCCATAACCGATTACTACAACTTCTTCTAATTCTTTTGATTTTGAAAGAGAGATGTTTTTTTCAAGAACTTGATTTGCAGTAAGCGAAATACTCTCAGTGAAGGTCTCCAACCCAAAATACTTACATACCAAAACGTATGTTCCAGGAGGAATATTTCCAATTTCGTAAGAACCTGATTCAGCTGTTTTCGATCCTAAATTTTTCCCTTCCAGTGTCACAGTAGCATTGAAAATTGGATTTCCTTCTGTGTCTGTAACGATTCCTTTCACAGTTCCATTTTGGGCAAACGAAAAAGTTGTAAAAAGAAAACAAATAATTGAAAATGAATATATTCTGTAACTATTTTTCATAAAAATTAGATTAGAACCTATGTTAATTTAGTGTAAATATATTTTTATTTTTATAAATGTCAAAATGACACAAACAAAATTTTTAAGGAATCAACTCGATTTTAATTTTTGGATTTGATAAATTGAGCGGAATAATCAACAAATCCTCTTTTCGAATTCTGTCTGTACTGTATGTTTTTTTACCAACCTTCACTTTTCCATCAATTGCATTTGCACCATGAATAACTAATTCTATTTTATTGATTTTTGATTGATAATTCGAACCAACTTCTTTTTCAATGCAAATGGTTTTCTTTTTGGATTCTCTTCCATTAAAAATGAAATTTACCAATTCAAATTCTCCATTTTCAAATGAATTTTGGGTTAACCCATCGTCATCATACCACTTCCCTTCTGATGATTTGATAGATTCATCGAAATAAAAATGCACTTGCGTTTGATTGGGATCGAATTCTGCGACGGATTGAATCGTTTTAGTCATTGGAACAAAAGATCCAGCTTTTACAAAAACCGGAATTTGGGTTAAAGTGTTTTCTAATTTCTTTTCGAAAAAACTAGAATTGGACAATGGTAACTTAATTTTTTCTCCTGAATGAAAATCAAACCAAACATGATTGCCTGGCAATTGAATTGTTATTGAATCAGAAGCCTTTTTATCTCGAATGGGATAAACGAGCAAGGCATCTCCCCACATGAATAAATCAGCTTTTGATTCCGTCCAATGAGCTGAGGAATCATTGAAGAAAACTGGTCTAATTAATGGGGTTCCAAGCTTGTGATTTTCAAAAGCCAAGGTATAATTATAAGGTAACATTTGATAGCGAAGTTCAATGGCTTGCTTGGCCAATTTTTTCGTTTGCATATCCTTGAAAATAGGTTCTGAAGCTACTTCCTCTTGCGCATGTGGGCGAAAAACCGGTTGAAAAATACCATATTGCAGCCAACGTAAATACAATTCCGTATCGTCATTTGCACCTGCAAAACCACCCAAATCCGAGTGCATGTAACCGATTCCTTGCAAGCCCATCTGCATAGAAATTTCCATTTGAGGTTTCAGCCCACCCCAAGTTCGATTTACATCTCCCGACCACGGAATGATACCATGTTTCTGAGATCCAGAATAACCTGAGCGCATCAAAATAAAAGGACGTGCTTTAGGAAAATCCTTTTTATAACCATCGTTGATTAATTTCGCCCATTCGTTACCGTAAATGTTGTGAACTTGATCTGCCTTCTTTTTTCCATGAAACATTTCTGCAGGATGTACTTCAGGTTCGCCCAAATCACCCCAAAAACCACTTACGCCGATATTAATAAGTTTTTTGTACTCATTCCAAAACCATGTTTTTACGTGCGGCTGAAAAACATCCAACAATCCCGTATTTCCAAAATAAAAATTGTATGTCAATGGTTTCCCTGTGCTATCTGTTCCCAATAAATTATTTTGTTTAGCTTCGTCCCATTTTTTAGAGGTCGTTAGAATGAATGGTTCTGTGATTAATACCGTATTGACATTTTTCGACTTAAAATCAGAAATCATTTTCTGTGGATTCGGAAATGAGTCGCGGTAAAATTCCAAATTCCCAAGCGTTCCTTGAATTTCCTTTCCAAACCAATAAAGGTCAAAAACGATTGCATCAAGTGGAATGGAATCTTTTCGAAATGCATTAACTACTTTTTCCGCTTCGGCTTGCGAATGGTATCCAAATCGACTAGCAAAATTTCCAAAAACCCATCTTGGCGGCATCGGCTGTCTTCCGAGTAAGGCAGTTTCATTCGTAACTAAGTCCTTCCAATCATCTCCGACAATGACTTGATAAGTCTTTCCTCCACCAATGGTTTCGTAAGCCAATGTATTGTCTTTTTTTGAGTCCAAATCTAAATATCCAATTTCTGGATTATCGAAATGAATAGCATACAAACGATTAGAAAGGACCAATGGCATTGTGTAATTCATCAATTCGGAATGTTCCTCATAACCATAATGCGCTTTGTTATACAATTGCAAACGGTAACCCCTGCGATTCATTCCAATTGCTCGTGCTCCTCCACCGTATAAAATTTCATCGTTTGTTAAGTTGAAAGAAATCTTTTCAAGTTCAGAAGTTTTATGGTAGCCCAATTTTTCGGATGTAACCAATTTTCCCTTGTAGAAATAAGAAAGCCGAAACGGAACTTTTTGAATTTGAACAACCAAATTATTTATAACCAATTTACATTGATCCGTCGATTCAATGAGCTTGAATTTTTTACTCACATTCGACATATTTTCAACAGCGTGAGAAGGCTCAGAAATTCTAATTTTTGATGGGGAAAAACTTGTTTCGATTATTTTATCCGAAAAAGCTTTGATTTCATACTCACCATCCGAAACAGTCAATTTGACGAACGAATCCGTTTTTTGAATGGCAAGAAATTGACGTTGATTGTTTTGAGCAAAAGCACAAAAACTAAAAAATAATAGAAAACCAAAAAGTGCTTTCATTCGAAAATAATTTGAAAGTGAGAAAAACAAAGCTAAAAATTCTTTTGTAGAATCTTAAGATAAGCTCATCGCATAAGCTGCAAGATCGACTAACTTGGAAGAATATCCGTATTCATTGTCATACCAAGCCACCACTTTTACGAAATGATTATTTAATGAAATTCCCGCTGAAGCGTCAAATATAGACGTTCGTGGATCTGAAATAAAATCCTGAGAAACAACCGCCTCTTCTGTATATCCTAAAATTCCTTCCAAACTTGTTTCTGAATATCGTTTCATCGCATCACAAATTTGCTGGTAGCTTGTTGCTTTTTGCAGACGAACGGTTAAATCAACTACTGAAACATCAGGAACTGGAACTCGAAATGCCATACCTGTCAATTTTCCTTTCAATTCTGGTATAACCATCGTAACTGCTTTTGCTGCACCCGTTGATGAAGGTATGATATTTTGACTTGCTCCTCTTCCTCCCCTCCAATCTTTAGCGCTAGGACCATCAACCGTTTTTTGAGTCGCGGTAACAGCATGAACGGTCGTCATTAATCCTTCTACAATTCCAAATTCATCGTGAAGAACTTTAGCAATTGGCGCCAAGCAATTCGTTGTACAAGATGCATTGGAAATGATTAGTTGATCTGACTTTAAGTTTTTGTGATTCACTCCCATCACAAAAGTGGGCGTATCGTCTTTGGGTGGCGCGGATAGAATGACTTTCTTGGCACCAGCATTTAAGTGCAGTTGAGCACTTTCTTTGCTCAGAAAAAGTCCAGTGCATTCAAGGACAACATCAACATCGACAGCTTTCCAATCAATTTGAAGTGGATCTTTTTGATTGGAAACTCTAACTTTATTTTCGCCAATAATTAAGTTTCCCTCCTCATGAGAAATAGGTAAATTGAATTTCCCATGTGTTGAATCGTACTTGAGCATGTAAGCCATGTAATCAACATCCAACAAATCATTGATTGCGACCAGTTTCAAGTCACTTCGTTCAGAAATAATACGGGCAGCAATTCGACCAATTCTCCCAAAACCATTGATTCCAATACGTATCATAGCTTTCAGTTTATAGTTTCCACTACAAATATAAAAGAAAGTGTTAATATGACACTAAGTTAACTCAATTATTTTCTCATCTCGTAAATCCGAACAGATTTTGAAGGAATTGAAAGAGTTTTTATAGATTTGAAATCAAGGTTTTCGCCTTCAAAAATGGCATTCGCGAAAGCAAATCCATTTAGAACTTCCTTGAATCGTTCAAATTCAATTTTTTCCTCTTTCGGAGAATTGTTGAGCACCACCATAATAGTTTCTGAATCATGTTGACGGAAATACACGTAAACATTATTTTGTGGTATAAACTGAATCAATTTACCATGATGAATGGCTGTTTTCGTTTTTCGCCAATTGAAAAGTTTCTTTGTCCAATCGAAGTAAAGTTTTTGGTCAGCTGTTCTGCCTTTTTCAGTAAAAGCATTGTTCAAATCATCAGGCCAACCTCCCGGGAAATCTCGACGAATATCGGCATCACCTTTGCCTTTATCACCTCTCATTCCTATCTCTGATCCATAATAGATTTGGGGAATTCCACGAGTCGTTGCTAGAAGAGTCGTTGCTAACTTGTAATCCTCAAATTTCGGATAAAGCTCATTAAATCGCTGTGTATCATGATTTTCAAAAAAGACAAGAAGATTGTTCGGATCCTTGTATAAAAAATCATTAACGAAATTCTCATAAAATCGCAACATTCCTTTATCCCAACCTTGTTCCGATTCATTAAACGCTTGCGTATACGCATCGTGCAAAGTGAAATCCATTACAGCTGGCAAGTTTGAGTTATAACTTTGAAGAGAACCAATAGGACTGTCTTTTTGCCAATAAGAAATTTGCGCCTGGTCGTGCATCCAAACTTCTCCAACCATATTGAGATTGGGATATTCAAGCATTATTTCTTTGGTCCATTTCGCAATGGCTTCTTTATCATTATAAGAATAAGTATCGACTCTTAGACCGTCCAATTCTGCGAACTCAACCCACCAAATTGTATTTTGAATCAAGTAATTGAGCACCAGCGGATTTGCTTGATTTAAATCGGGCATACTCGTATCAAACCATCCATCTTCTGAAGCACGTTTGTCTTTCTCACTCTTATTCGGATCCATCTGCGTACTTGTGCGATAACTTGAACGTGTAAATTCTTGAAACTGATGAATCCATGTTTGAGTTGGCAAATCTTTAATCATCCAATGCTTGCTTGACCAATGGTTTGGAACCTCATCTTTAATAACCTTCAATCCTTTGCGGTGTGCTTCTTGAACCAAGAATTGAAAATCAAAAATACTCCCGTAACGCGGATCTACCTTGTAAAGATTTGATTGTGCATAGCCGTGATAAGAGTAAGTTTCCTCATTGTCTTCAAGTAAAGGGGTCGTCCAAATGGTCGTGGCTCCAAGCTCTTTGATGTAGTCGAGGTGCTGAATAATTCCATGAATGTCCCCACCATGTCTTCCATTTGGATTGGAGCGATCTGCTTTCTCTACCGTCTCAGGATGCGTATCGCCACCGGGATAAAGATTGGCAAATCGATCGGGCATCAATAAATAAATCACGTCTTCTGACGAAAATCCTTTTCGATTAGCAGAACCGTATTGTCTTTCTTTCAGCTCATAATCAATAGTAGCAACAACTTTCTTTTTATCAACTAATCGAATCGCGTATTTACCTGAATTTCTGTCTTTAGTTTCAATCGTTACAAATAAATAATTTGGATTTTCTGTTTTAACCACACCTAATATTGGAAAGCTTGAGGATTCAACAGTGAAACGTGCGATATTTTCACCGTGTAATAAAAGTTGAATTTGAGAATGCTTCATTCCAGCCCACCAATTCATGGGTTCCACATGTTCAATTTTATAGTTCTTTTGGGCTAAAAATCCTGACCCAAAATATAAAATAAGGCTAATCGACAAAAATAGTTTTCCTAGTTTTTCCATTTGATAAAATTTCAATTACAATTTGATTGGCTCTCGGCTTTGTAATGATCGGTCGCCCCAATAAATCAAGTCTTCCTATAACCGTTATTTGTATTTCGTTTTCTTCAATTGCCAATTGACAAGGATTCTCAACACCTTGAAAGGGCTGAACTTGAGCTAGTGCACTTTGTAAACGCGCATCCAAATAATCAGAAATACTCATGGTAACGTGAGCACCAAAGGCATCTGTTAAAGATGCCGTAAAATCTAAATTTGTAAATCCATAATCTAACTGTTTGTATGAATCTTCAAAAGCAGCTTGTGAAATTAAATTTTGCTTGTTTTCCAATTGTTGAAGCCAATCTTGATTGAAAATAGAATTCAGAGCTTGATTCATGTAGAAATTAAATTGATCCTTGAAATAAGGAACCGCAAACAATTTTTGAATAAGTGGTCGATTGCCAAAATGCCAATTATTAATATTTCGAACGGACCAATTTTCGTTGAACCAGTCAATACCAAACGTATTATCCATATCGTATTCAATGAAAACAAACTTCCCGTCTGAAGGACGCTGATAGAGGTAATAATTATTTTTATTTCCAGCATAGCCATCCCAATGACCTATTAAAATCTCATATACAAGCGTTTTCAAGTATCGATCCACATCAAAAACTTCCTGAATTGCGCATGGAAATGAACTTGTGTTTGAGTTATTCAACACTTCGATAAAATGAATCAAACCTGAATAGTCATTTAAAACCTGATTGGTTTTAAGATCATATGTTTCTTGATAGGCTTGTGGATTATTTCCTAGGTATGTCAAATCTGAACCCCACGAACATTTGAATAAATTACCAGATGAATTTCCAAGAAAACGATCTTTTATAAATTCATCATCAATCGCTTCGTTATTCAAATAAAGCCCTTTGTATTCATTGTTAATGTATAGTCGAACGAAGCTGTTTCTCGAAACTGTCAATTCCGCTGATTTTAAAATCTGAGTGCTCAACCATGCTCTCAATTGGGAAGGATCGTTATGATTTCCAACCAAATTCATGTTGTCCAATCCCTTGAATTTTTGACCAGGGATGTAATCGTTGAAATCAATACTAAACGATTTTTTTCCAGCACTGCGAGATGTATTTCCCCTAACGCGAAAACCAACTTGAGAAATCGTATCGAAAAACACTGAACTTTGGTAACGAAACGAAGCTAAAAATTCATGATCCGTATACAAACTATCTCCAAGAAGCAGTTGCAACTGGCTATTTGGTAATTCGATATAAATTGAAGCAACCTCATTTTGAAGAAAAGCTTCATTATCCAAAGGATGAACTTCTTGACCAAATACTTTTGGAATAAATACAAGAAGGAATAACCAACGCATTACTTAACGATATTCAAAAGTGCTGTTTGATAATGATTTCCTTGTTGAATGATTACAGAATATATTCCTGAAGGAATACTATCTACATTAACTTCTTCGATATTTTCACCCATTAAACAAAGTGTTTTTTTATTCCAGACAACTTTTCCAGTCCCATCAATTATTTGAATAAAAGCAGCTGAATTTGATTTGCCTTCAAACTTCAATTTGACAAATTCTGAAGTAGGGTTTGGATAAACTAATAATGATGTTTCATCGTGAACGATTTCATCCAAGGAAGCCGGCGCATCGGTAATTTGGGGTTGATCTAGCTTCACATCTGTATATACGCGGTATTCTCCAGGAGTCATATTCAAAACGGCATTAACATCTGTAACAACAATACTATCTCCTGAAAAATACTCGTACCAAATTCCAGTATGTTGAAAAGAAGGAGTTGCGTCTTGATTATACACGCTAAAATTTGTCAGAACCAGGGCATTCATGGACGAATCATTAAGTTTCATACGCTTAACAGCACCAGAAAGCATATAGTTGAAATTCAATGTGGTAAACGTACTATACGTATTTCTTAGATGCATCATGGCTGCATAAACATCGTACAGTTGCCTTCTACGAGCTTCGGTGAAATAATTCCATAATATCGGTTTATTGCACACACGACACGGGACATCAATTGAAACATCGTAACCTAACTCTCCAAACTGCCAAATCATTCGCGGACCTGGTTGTGAGAAAAATATTACCGCAGCTGTTTGCATTCTACCTAAAGCAATGTATTCATCTTTGGTATTATGATTTGGATTAGCCGTACTTCCGAATGTAATGTTTCTGTACATAAGTCTTTCCTCATCATGACTCTCCAAATAGGTTACCAAATGTGGAACCGTCCAAGTTCTTGCTGTGTATATTGCACTACTCACATTGGATGTAGAAGTATAACCCATAGTCGCTTCGTTGTAGGCGTGATTCAAGTTACCCCAAAGCATCATACCATACTCCGCTAATTGCTTTTCCTCTGCATTATCACACCAATGTTCTAAAATTACATATGCGTTTGGTTTAATGGACCAAATAGTATCGGCCATTCGTTTAAGAATATTTATTCGTTCCGTACTAAATCCATTTGGGCTATTAATAAAACCTTTGGTATAATCAAATCTAAATCCGTCAATTTTATATTCTTGAAGCCAAAAGGCATTTACCTGATCCATAAAATCTTTGGTAGCTTGACGTGTATGATCAAAATCATACCCCCAGCAGTATGGTTCATGAGGACAAATAGCGTTAAACCATGGATTATTTGCTGCAGGGCGGCTGTTTGCTGCATCCCAATACATGTTAACCATTGGGCTCTGTCCAAAAGCGTGATTGAAAACCATATCCACAATTACTGCAATACCTCGTCCATGACAAGAATCCACAAACTCCTTAAATTTCTCAGGGGTACCGTAATATTTATCCAAAGCCATATGAAATGAAGGATTGTATCCCCAGCTTTCGTTGTTTTCAAATTCTCCAGGAGGCATCAATTCAATTGCGTTTATTCCCAATTTATCCAAATAATCGAGTGTATCGATTAAAGTTTGATAATTTCTTTTTTGAACAAAATCTCGTACTAATAATTCATAGATTAACAAATTTTTGTTTGCAGGGGCTGTAAAACCAGTGTTTTGCCAAGTGTATTCGGGAGCTCCTGGCTGCATAACCGTTACAAATCCAGTTGTTAATCCATTTGGATAAGGATGGGGATTGGGATAAGTTAAGGCTCCAATTGAAGCGTCATTATTTTTGTCTAAAATCAGAGTACTATATGGATCTGCTAATTTCAAATTACCGTCAATTAGGTACTGATAACCATAACGTTGACCTGAAGTCAAGCCACTGATTGTAATCCACCATGTCGTTGAATCTAAGGACAAATTCATGTAGTAGTCGTCAGAAGGGATCCATTGATTAAAGTCACCTATTATGTAAACATGCTCTTTTTCAGGAGCAAATAAACGAAGGACTACTGTAGAATCATTGATGTAATTGATACCATTTTTTGTGCTAATTGGTGGATCTTGTATAGTAATTGAAGGGTTAACGGTATAATACGCACTATCTTGAACTATTTCTGAACCGTTGTCTGCTACTAGCTTCAAAAGGTGAGTTCCTTGAGTGGTCGCTGCTAAATTATAATTTAGAATGTTTGAATTCAATGTGGAAGTTAGGAGTTGTCCATCTTCAAATAAAGACAATGTGCAGAGCTGACTAGATTGTCCATTAATCAAAATTGTTTCACCAAGATTTAAAATAGTCGAGTTATTGTTTGGATTAAAAAGTTGAGCTTGTAAACCTGAATTTGGCTGAACTATATCATAAAATATATCAGAACCATCAACATCTCTTCCAACGATGGAGCCATTCGCTGTTCTAAAAACAAATGCCAATTTTAATACAGTGACTGTTCCAGGAACTCCATAAAACTGATCTATATCAATAGTAATTTGATGTTTATTATTTCCAATATTGGTCATAAGAACATCAGGATCAGCGGTTCCCCATGTACCTTGAACATATTGCCAATTGCTTGGAGACGTGCTTGTTGATGTTATCAGTCCGGTATGACAATAAATTTGATTTTGGTTGAGCAGCGCAGCGTTGCCCTTTGTTGCATCATATGTAATTGTAACTGCGTCGTTCACAGTTGGAAAAGCTGGACTAACCGTTAATACTTGCGCCTGACCAAATAGGCACAAACAAATTGAAAACACCAAAACTGGATACTTCATGACTACTTGTTTTTAAAAAAAAGGCCCAAGTTTTTAAACCTAG
This sequence comes from uncultured Lishizhenia sp., assembly GCA_964534395.1. Taxonomy (GTDB): domain Bacteria; phylum Bacteroidota; class Bacteroidia; order Flavobacteriales_D; family Crocinitomicaceae; genus UBA952. Next base: position 19,135 of record CAZHOW010000011.1, on the reverse strand, counting down.
GCCTTCTATTTGTTAAAAATTAATTTATTTCTTAATCAATTTACCTGAACCAACTTTGGTTCCAGATTTTAATTGATAAAGATATGTACCTGTTGCAAAAGAACTAATATCAACAGTGTTGCTTGTTGTTTTCATCATCACTTTCCCGGTTAAATCAGTAATGATTACTTCAAAATCTTTCGCATCAGCAACAAAAGTAATGATGTCTTCAGCAGGAACTGGATATGCAGAAGCATTGAATTTTTCCAAATCATTAATTCCTAGACCAGGAGCAACAGAACCACCAAAACTGAATTGCCCTGTGTAACGATTAAATGAAATAGTATCATAAGTTCCAGCCGCTACAGCGATATCTGGACCGTTTAAAAATGCGGTGTCTGCAGGAAATTCAGCCGGACCACCCCAATTTGTTGCCCAACCACCATTTGCTCTAAATTTTGCCACACCGTCATTAATTGTGAAATTATACAGATAATGTGTAATACCTCCATCAGTTGAAGTCATAGGAACATCAACAGACCAATCGAAAGGAGGGATTGCTGAACCTATCAAGCCAACAGAAACTTGATCAAAGTCATAAGCCAATGTGTTCTTATTGAAAGATACATTATAATATCCAACTGTTAACGGAATATCATTCGTGTTCGCAACTGCAGTGCCAGCTGGAAACCCTGTTCCACCCCATAATGTTTCAGTTGGAGACGTTCTTTTAAATAATACATTCGGCTCACCGAAGAAGAAATCTGTTTTAAAATATTCAACACCATCTATAGTTGACATTGATTCAACTGCGGTATATCCATTGAATCCACCAACAAAACCAATTTCGTCAAAACCTGTTGCTGCTTCAACAAATGAATATTCCAAAGTTGAGGTATTAAAGGTTACATCATAAGTACCAGCCACACCCGGGATATCATTCCCAAATCCTCCAGGAACAGCAACACCCGTTGGAAAGCCTAGAGATAATTGGTCCCATCCCCAGTTGTTATCCCAATTACTGTCTAATCGGAACTTTAATCCTCCATCAACACCAATTACAACACCAGTCGCCTCATAGACAACACCGTCGGATGAAGTCATTGGAATATCTGGATCGGTACCCCAGTTTGTGAACTGCCCAACAATACCCATTGTTTGAGCGAAAGTTAGCGTGCTAAAAGCAAACGCCGAAATTAAAGTAAACAGTTTTTTCATAATTTTTAGTTTTTAGTTACTTAGTGTCACTTTGACAAGTTCAAATATACGTACATTTTTTATTTTCCAAAAAATATTACTTTTTTTTTCATTTTTTTTTGAATTTTTCACGAATTTAAGTTACGAAACAATTGGAAATAAAAAATACTTAGTGTATTTTTGACACATTCAAAATAAACATGAATAACAATTCTAGAAAAAAATCCAAACACACTGAAGTTTTCGATCCATTTAATATTGTGGTTTTTGGGGGAGACGGTGATTTGGCTTTGAGGAAAATTTATCCTGCACTTTTCCATAGGCAAATTGACGGGCAGTTATTGTGCGACTACAATGTAATTGCAATTACAAGAAAAGACCCTAATGAGACAACATTTTACAATGATCTTTTTCGATTCTTGAAAGAAAGTACGGACGATATTGAAATAGATTACGAAATCGATGAATTTCTTAAAAAAGTTCAATTAATTTCTGCTCCCGAAGCTTCCGTTGAGGGGTATTCTGAATTATCCGCTTTCTTGAATAGCTTTCCGAATTTCCAAAATATCTATTATTTTTCGACACCCTCTTCTGCTTTTGGTCCAATCGCACAGGCTCTAAAAAGTTCTGGATTAGTTAAGGAAACAAGTAAGGTTGTTCTTGAAAAACCGTTAGGATACAGTTTGGAATCCTCAAAATCAATCAATGAAGATATTATTTCAGCCTTTAACGAGAAACAAATTTATCGTATCGATCACTATCTAGGTAAGGAAACAGTTCAGAATCTAATGGTTCTTAGGTTTGCGAATAATTTATTTGAACGTGCCTGGGATTCCGAACACATTGATAATATTCAGATTACCGTTTCCGAAAGTTTAGGAGTTGAAAAACGAGCCTCCTATTACGATAACAGCGGTGCTCTTTTAGATATGGTTCAAAATCATTTGTTGCAACTTTTGTGTTTAGTAGCAATGGAACCACCGCATACGCTTGAAGCAGATGAAGTTCGAAATGAAAAATTAAAAGTACTTCGTGCCATGCGTTTGTTTAACAAGAAATCCGTTTTAACTGACACGGTAAAAGGACAATATACAAGAGGAATTGTAAAAGGTGTTGAAGTTCAATCTTATCTAGAGGATATTGAGAAATTCAATTCAAAAACTGAGACCTTTGTTGCCATAAAAGCATATGTTGATAACTGGCGATGGAAAGAAGTTCCTTTTTATTTAAGAACTGGAAAACGCATGTTAAAGCGTTATTCGGAAATTGTGATCAATTTCAAGGAGGTTCGACACAATATTTTTCCGTCAAAAGAAAAATTGAATAATAACAAATTGATTATTCGACTTCAACCTGAAGAGCGAATTGAACTGGTTCAAATGACTAAAATTCCTGGACCTGGGGGTTATCGTTACAAACCAATTGCCTTGAAACTTGACTACTTGGATTCCTTCAAAGAACGTTTCCCAGAAGCATATGAACGCCTAATTATTGATGTGATTCGCGGAAATCAAACGTTGTTCATGCGTCAAGATGAATTAGAAGCGGCTTGGACATGGATCGAATCAATAACGAGTAATTGGAAATCGGCTGGAATGAATAATATCTTATATGAGGCTGGAACTTGGGGTCCAGGAGATGATATTATGGACGATGGGTCTACATGGATTACAAAAACATGGAAAGAATGATGATTCAATTTGATACGAAAGAATTATTGGAGGATTCATTAGCAGACGAGCTCCTGATAGTCCTTGGAGAAGCCATTCAAAATTATGGAAACGCAATTCTTCTCGTTTCTGGAGGATCAACTCCTACAGGTCTATTTAAGAAATTAAGTGAGCGAAAATTCCCGTGGAAAAATACGACAATTGGACTTGTTGATGAACGATTTGTCGCTAATTCAAGTGAATACTCTAATGAAAAACTCATCAGAGAAACGCTTTTAAAAAATGAGGCAAGTGAAGTAACTTTTATCCCCATGGTCTTTGATGAGATTAACGAAGAAACGAACATAGCGCTCGTTCGAAAAGCATATCAAAAGTTCAGTCGAATTGATGCAGTTGTTCTTGGAATGGGAGATGATGGGCACACCGCCTCAATTTTTCCAAATGATCCCGAATCAGAAATTGCCCTTAAATCAAATGAATTAATCGTTTCTACTAAAGCGCCAAATTACCCAACCAATCGGATTACTTGTTCTTTATCCTTTTTGAAAAAGGCATCGAAAACTTATCTATTTATAACAGGTATAAACAAACAAGAGGTTCTGAATGAATCGAAAGATAAAAACTATCCGATATCCTATTTGTTTGATGAAAAAATGAACATTTATTACTCAAATTAATGCACATGAACCAACAAATCATTGATGTAACAAACCGAATTATCGAACGAAGCAAACCAACTCGGGAGAAATATTTGTTTGATATGAAAACAGCTTGCGAAGATGGCGTAACGCGTAAAAATTTACATTGCGGAAATCTAGCACATGCTTTCGCAGGATGTTCGTCACACGAGAAAAGTGAATTATCGGAAAATGTTACACCAAACCTAGGTATCATTACGGCGTATAACGACATGCTTTCTGCCCATAAAACGTACGAGAACTACCCCGAAAAACTGAGAAAATTCGCCACAAAACATGGTGCGGTAGCTCAAGTTGCTGGCGGTGTTCCAGCCATGTGTGATGGCGTTACGCAAGGTCAAATTGGAATGGAACTTTCGTTGTTCAGTAGAGACGTTATTGCGCTTTCTGCAGTTGTTGGTTTAACACACAATATGTTTGACGCGGGAATCTATCTGGGGATTTGTGATAAAATAATCCCAGGTTTGATGATGGGAGCACTGCGTTTCGGTCATTTACCAGCTATTTTTGTTCCAGGAGGACCAATGCCTTCTGGAATTAGTAACGATGAAAAAGCGCGAATCCGCCAAGAGTTTGCTGAAGGAAAAATTGGTAGAGCCGAATTATTGAAAGGAGAATCTGATTCATATCACTCGCCTGGAACTTGCACATTCTACGGAACTGCCAATAGCAACCAAATGTTAATGGAAATTATGGGACTGCAGTTACCAGGTTCCAGTTTTGTAAATCCAGGAACGGAGTTACGTGAATTATTAAATGAAGAAGCCGTTAAAGTTGCCAAAAACAATTCATTGAAAGGATTTGAAACATCGTTGGCGAATTTATTTGACGAAAAAACCATCGTAAATGGAATAATAGGACTTTTAGCAACAGGAGGTTCTACAAATCATACGATTCACTTGATCGCCATTGCGCGCGCAGCTGGAATCATTATCAATTGGGATGACATGTCAGATTTATCTGAGGTAATTCCGTTATTGACACGCATGTATCCAAATGGTGCTGCTGATGTTAACCATTTTCATGCTTCTGGCGGAATGGCATTCGTTATTAGGACTTTATTAGAAAACGGATTATTACACGAGGATGTGATGACTATTGTTGGTAAAGGTCTTAAACGATACACACAAGAACCTAAAATCCACAATCACGAATTAGTTTGGGCTGATGGACCAACAGCAAGCTTGAATGAAAGCATTGTTCGTCCGGCTACCAATCCTTTCTCTAACGACGGGGGAATTAAAATTTTAACAGGTAACATTGGTCGATCAGTAATTAAAACTGCGGCTGTTTCAGAGGAACATTTTATAGTAGAAGCACCAGCAGTCGTATTCGACGAACAGCTAGATTTGATTACAGCATTTAAGCGAGGAGAATTGGAAAAAGATTTTGTTGCTGTCATACCATTTCAAGGACCCAAACAAAATGGAATGCCTGAGCTTCATCAATTAACTCCTACCCTAACCGTGTTGCAAAAACGCGGATTTAAAGTTGCACTGGTGACGGATGGAAGAATGTCGGGTGCTTCCGGAAAAGTTCCTGCTGCCATTCACATGGTTCCAGAAGCTAAAGACGGGGGTGACATTGGTAAGATTAAAACGGGTGACATAGTAAGACTCAATGCACATACCGGTCAATTAGATTGCTTAGAAGAGAATTTCTTAAGTCGACCAGCAAGAAGCAAAGAAATGAATCAACAAGGATACGGAAGGGAATTATTTAACAACCTGCGTCAACAAGTAACAACGAGTGAAGAAGGCGCATCATTTTTAATTTAGTCATGATTCAAAACGGAATTGAAAAGATATTAAAGAAAAATCCGGTAATTCCGGTTGCGACTATTCGAGATAAAGAAGAGTTAGAATCAATATTGTATAAAATTCTAAAAGCAAATATTCATTGCATCGAAGTAACGTTGCGAACTGAATTTGCTTATGAAGCTTTAGAGATTATTAAAGCTAAGAATTTACCAAATTTTGAAATAGGTGTTGGAACAATTACGCGTGCCGATCAAATAGCAAAAGTTCAGGAAATTGGAGTTGATTTCATGGTATCACCAGGCTTGACACCAAAATTAGCACAACATCTCAAACAATCTAGTATTGCATTCATTCCGGGAGTTTCAACAGTTAGTGATATTATGAAAGGAATGGAAGAAGACTTTAGATTTTTCAAATTCTTTCCCGCTAATCTTTTCGGTGGAATTCAAGCCATCAAAACGTTTGGTCAATTATTTCCTAACATTTCCTTCTGTCCAACTGGCGGTATCTCCGAAGAAACTCATCAAGATTATCTTAACGAACCAAACATCCTTTCAGTTGGTGGCTCTTGGATGTTGAAGTGAAATTTCACTTTTCTTTGAACCACTGTTTTAAAAGTGTATTTAAAAAAAAGAGGTTGCCAAATTAGCAACCTCTTTTCTTTTGTCAAACTAAAAATTACTCAACCATTACACGACTCGTGTTTTTTCCATTTACAGAATAAACAATCATCATATAAACTCCTTTATTTAGATCCTTAACATCGATAGATGCTGAATTAATTGAATTAAATTCTAGATTTCTTACTTGTTTACCAAGCATATCAATTAATTCAATTCTATTCATTGCCTGATCTGATGAAACAGTAAATTGATCATTTGCTGGATTAGGCATGATGCTTAAATTTAGCTCATTTTTCGCTAAAGAAGCGGTCGGACATGCCGCACAACTTGCAAAACACACCGCAGGCAAAGTTGCATCTGCAGATACGACATAATATCGATTAAAGAAACCGTCTGCAATTGTATCTACACAAGACTCACCACCAACGAAGAATTCTTGATCGTCCCATCCATCAACAGTAAATTTATATTGTATCGGTCCAGCTGCAAGGGGAAGAGTAACTTCCCAAACGGAACCAGATGTATTTGTCATCGGCGTACAGCTACCGCACCAGTTGTTAAAGCTTCCATTCAAGAATACACCTGTTCCTATTGTACCTGTGTATTCAGACATATCCACTTTAAAGGTTATGTTTGGATCTGGCAATTGAACAATTTGTGTTTTCTCATAAATAAATCTCCACCATCCTGGACCGAAATTTATATCGGCAATCATTGTATTATCATTATTTGCAAATGAAATTTGGTAAGCAATTGAACTCGGTGCATTAGCTGGATTTGTCAACTCACCTCCATTGTAAACTTTGGCCAAACCAATGTGACCACCAGTGCCATTTACAGTTAATTCCCCAGCACTGTATGTATACGTAAAAGGACCAACGCCATTGTGCGGAGCAACTGGAGTACCACAAGCCTCAGAAGCGACGCCTTGCCATGCCTCCAACCAAGTGTTTCCATCCATATAGTGAGTCATTGTTCCATTTGGTTCAAATTTTATCGAATCATCAAACAAACATGCTCTGGTTGTCAAAGCGGCTACATCATTTGACCACCATGAGCCATCACCAAGTGCTGGACCTACCGCCAATGAACCTGCGCTTGGTTTTAACTTCCAAGTACCTATTAACTGCGTCGCATTACTTGGACATGGCGTACAACTGCTAAAGCAAACTGCAGGAAGAACAACGTCTCCTGTGATTTGAAGGTATCTGTTGTAGAAATTGTCACCCATGTTAGGATCAATACATGCATCATTTGCAGTAAAGTTTTCTTGATCATTCCAACCATCAACTGTAAATTTATATTCAATGTTGCCTGCTGGAATTGGAAGAGTAGCTTGCCAAATGCCATTACCTAAATCCGCCATAGGATTACAACTTCCACACCAACCATTGAACGATCCATTAACGAATACACCCGTAGCAATAGTTCCCGTGTAGTTACTCATATTAACACGGAAAGTTACGTTGGGGTCTGGAATAGTTACAGCATTTGTTCGTTGATAGACAAATTTCCACCATCCTCCACCAATACTTATCTCAGCTGTCAACGTATTATTGTTGTTGGAAAATGTCAACAAATAAGTAATACTTGAAGCAGCATTCGCAGGGCTAGCCAATTCGCCGCCGTTTACAACTTTTGACAATCCGATATGAGCACCAATACCATTTACTGTTAATTCACCAGTAGTTGAATTGTAGTTATATGAGTAAGGTGCATTTGTTGATCCATCGTGAGGAGCAACTGGAGATGCACAGCCGTCAGCTGCGGCTCCTTGCCATCCTTCAACCCATGTACTTCCATCCATGTAATGTGTTAAAGCACCGTTAGGACCAAAAGTTAAAGAGTCATCGAATAAGCACGCTCTAACAGAAACATCACCTGCTGAATTAGACCACCAAGAGTAGTCACCTTGTGCTGGACCAACAGCCAAAGAACCAGCAGCGGGAGCTAAGCGCCAGGTTCCTTCAATTTGAGCAATAACATTCCACGTGAAGAATACAATTGCTGTAAATAAATAGATTTTTTTCATAGTAATTAGTTTTAAAGCATAAATATAGTATTTTTTACAATAAGTAACAAAATTATAGTTTATTTGTTTTTATATTCAAATTTCTTTTCCAAATTTCCAACTCTAATTGTAAAAAAACCATCCTCGACAATGAAGTTTCCATCCTTGCCCACAAATTTTAAATCACTTCTCGAAACGAAAAACTTACAAGCTGTCTTTCCGTTTGCTTCTAGTTTAATTTTTTGAAATGCTTTTAGTGACTTTCCAGTTGGAATCAAGCTCGCATAATCATCTGAAAGATATAACTGAACAACTTCAGAACATGAAATACTAGAGTTATTAGTTAATTCAATTGTTATTTCTAATGAATCTTTTCCCACTAGCTGATTTTTATCCAAAATCAAATTCTCGTATTTAATATTGCTGTAATTCAACCCAAAACCAAAGTCCCATTCTGGATCGTATGCATTGAATTGTCCACTTTTGCTTCTATCGACACTTGCTGGATGGTCATAAAACTCTATTACTCCGTCATATTTCGGATACGTATATGGGAGTTTCCCACTGAAATTGCTTTTGCCATAAATTAAATCAACCAAGGCTTCAGCACCATAGTCGCCTGGCAAATAAGCTTGAATTATTGCACTTGCGTCATCTACTATATCATGAATAATTCTTGGTCGAGCCTCTAAAAGTATCAGAATGACTTTCTTCTTTTCAGCCGAAGCAATACGCACTAATTCAAGTTGTTCGTTTGATAAGTTCAATGAGCGAATATCACCAGGCTTTTCAGTTGACGGTAACTCGCCTAAACAAAGAACTACAACATCAGACATCTTAACTTTTTGTTTGTAATCCTCCAAATTCTTAAAACGAGTTGCTTCAAAATCATTTTCAAGCACTAACTCTGCACCCTGAGCGAACATACAATTTGTTTTTCCTAGCTCATTTTCAAATGCTTCACGAACATTAGGACAATCTTTTGTATTGTAGGAAGTATCAACTCCTTGCCAAGTATGGGTCCAAGCACCGTTTAAGTAAATCAAATTGTTAGAGGTTGGACCAGCGATTAACACCTTCTGATTTGAATTTAAAGGCAAGGTATTATTGTCATTCTTTAATAACGTGATGGACTCTAGAGCTGCTTGCTTTGCTTTATTTTTAAATTCTTGACTAGCAAATTTGGAATATTGATCAAGATTCGGCAAGGGGTCAGAGAATAAACCAAGTCTTGACTTTACCAATAATATTCTTCTTACTGCATCATTCAATCTTTCTTGAGAAATTTTACCTTCTTTTACCGCTTTGATCATAATTTCACAATATTCCTTGTATTGCGGACTAAGCGGAACCATACTCATATCCACTCCTGCGTTGAAGGCTTGGATATATGCATCTGAAAGTGTTGAAGCTGTTCGATGAACAGAATGCACCATGATAAAATCCTCCCAATCTGAAACGGCAAAACCTTCAAATCCCCAATTGTTTTTAAGTGTTTTTGTAACTAGTTTATGGTTTAAATGACCTGGAACTCCATTCACAGCACCACTATTAATCATGACAGTCAAGGCTCCGTGCTCAACAGCTTTTTTAAATGAAGGCAAATATAATTCCTTCATATATTTTTCTGGTATCCAAGCAGGTGTACGATCGCGACCACTTAATGAAGCGCTATATCCTACAAAATGCTTCATACAAGATGCAACATGAAACTTATCCGGATTTTTACCACCTTGATAACCATCAACAATTGCAGCTCCCATTGTTGATGCTAAGTAAGGATCTTCCCCAAGTGTTTCGAAAGTCCTGGACCATAGTGGCTGTCGACCTAAATCCAAAACCGGTGAAAAATTCCAAGGAATTCCCGAAGCCCTTGTTTCGTAAGCAGTAATTTCTCCAAATTGTTTTGCTAATTCAGGATTCCAAGTTGCTGCTAAACCAATCTCTTGTGGGAACAGTGTTGCACCAACTGTGTAATTTATTCCGTGGATGGCATCTATACCATAAATGACTGGAATTTTTGATTTACCAGAAAGATAAGGTGCATGAATTGAAGACAAAATCCCTTTCCATTCAGCACGTGTTAAAGTGTGTGAGCCAACATTTAAAACAGATCCAACTTTGTATTTGAAAATAGCTTCATTTAATTTATTGGTATCAATAGACGCTGGATTTACGGGAACGCCTTTTTCGTCTGTCTTCAAAATAACATCCAAGGTGATTTGGCATGTTTGACCTACTTTTTCCTCCAAGGACATTTGTCCAATCCGATCATTTATTGCTTTGTATTCTGGAGTCTTGATCGTTGAAGAAACGAATTCGGCATTTTTACACGCCGCGAAAATGACAGCAGTAAAAATAGGCAACCCGAATTTTAATGAATTTAATGGCTTAATAATCATATCTCCTATTGAAACACACGGACATAGTCTACATACATTTTCTGCGGGAAAATAGTTGTTCCGTCTGGACTACCAGGCCAATTTCCTCCTACTGCAATATTGAAAATCAAAAAGAATTTTTCCTTGAACGCATTCATGTTTGCGGGAGAAATATCGACCGTGTTGTAAGGAACGTTATCCAAATACCAAGTTATAGAATTTTGATTCCAAACAATTGAAAATACGTGAAATTCATCCGCAAATTTTCCAGAAGGTAGCGATTTACTATTGCCAAATTGTGCATGTGAGCCGTTTTGACTCCAATGCACCGTTCCATGGACCGTTCTATCGTTTGCCCCTGCCCCACCAATCATCTCCATAATATCTATTTCGCCGCATGAAGGCCATCCAACAGTTGTGATGTTATCACCCAACATCCAGAATGCCGGCCATATTCCTTGACCATAAGGTAAAGCAGCACGGATATCAATTCGACCGTATTTCCATGATTTGATTCCTTGCGTTTTTATTCTCGTTGAAGTATATTGTTGTGCGTTTATCGCCTCTTGTTTCGCAGTAATCTCTAAATATCCATTGTTAACAGAATGATTCTGATTCGTGTAATATTGAAGTTCATTGTTTCCCCAACCGCTGCTTCCAGTTCCAATATCAAAAACCCAATCAGGGGAAAGACTATTTCCATTAAATTCATCATCCCACACTAAGGATAAACCAGGATAAGTCAATGGCGAGGTAAAACCAGTTGTTGGTGCACCTGATGTACTGCTTGAAACATTTACAACAACCGTATCAATTTTTGAAATGAAATGCGTGTAAGTAGTATTCGCACGTGTTCTAACAACATAGGTTCCAGAAACCGAACAGGTATAATCGGCAGTTCCACTATTTGATTCTATTGTAGTAGAGTCATTTCCTCTTACAAAAGTAAAAGTGTAAAAATTTGCATTATCAGCAGTTGCTTGAACACTGATTACTGAACCATTTACATTGATGGCTGTTACCAGGTTAGTTGGCAATACAACTTCTGGTGATTCAGTTTTCTTACAAGATATCAATCCAATTATTAGGATAGAAATGAAATACATTTTATTCATATTGTTTCGTTTAAAGACTTTTCAATTTAAGATACCACATTAGTCCTCCAGCGTGATGCTTATACTGCAAAAACATTGTAGAGTCAGTAATGTCAATTATTTTGTATGTTTTCACACCTGTATAAAATCCAATAAATGCGTTATTAGAAATTGTAATCGTAGTATCCGTACCTTCAGCTAAATTCCAAGATTCATTCAATTGATTTGTATACGGTGCCGTAAAATCTCCCAAGTTTTGAAATGAACCTGGAAACTGAGCAGCCAACGAATTGTGTATGTATACATTTCCATTGTTCATCATATCGAATTTAAATCCGTTCAAATGGAATACATATTGATCATCATATAGACCACAGCCTGGTTTTTCGTTTGCACCAGCAGCCCACCATTCAGGAATATTCCCCAGAGCACTGATGGGATCAGGTCCAACACCAAAATGACCGGAGCTTAACGAGTCAATAACCCATGTTTTAAAACCTGGACCATTAACGCCACCTGTTAAAAACGTATAAATTGGATTGTTTAATAAACCTAAATTATCTTGAGCTATAGTTACCTGCTGCGTTGTACTTTTACTTCCACCAGAGGCAAAAACAGTCAACTTTACTGTATACGTCCCAGCATATGGATATGGACATGATACGTTTGATCCTTTGGCGGTTGTTCCATTTCCAAAATCCCATATACATTGAACATTTTGATTATTTGCCGAAAAGTCAATAATATTTGCATTACTTGCAGATTCAGCAAAAGTAAATGAAGCATCCCAAACCGTTGGAGGGGGACCAAGCTTTGGCTCTTCTTTTTTGCAGGAAATGAATACAAACAAAGAAAATAAAGATAGTAGTAAGTTCGATTTCATAATTTTAATTTTTAATAACCAGGATTTTGAGGCCATGACCCTCCGGCGAGGTCAATTTCTACTTGAGGAATGGGGAAAACTTCATGTTTACCAGGAATAAATCCTTGAATAAAATCGGCCGCTTGTCCCGTTCGCACCAAATCAAAGAAACGTAAACCCTCACCTGAAAGCTCAAAACGTCTTTCTTTATAAATTACATTAATTGAATTAACAGCTAATCCAGGAACTCCAGCTCTAACACGTACTTGATTGACTAACTGTTGTGCTTTTGAAGTATTACCAGTTTGATAATGAGCTTCAGCTGCCATCAAAAGAACATCTGCATATCGCATAACTCGATAATTTACTGGACTTGTCAAATCATTGTCAGGAAGTCCAATTTCTCCTTGTCTTTTTATGTATTTGTTATTGTAATATCCAGTATGACCTCCTGCACCTTGAGCATACGTTATGGACGAACTATTTGGTTGAGCAGCAATGAATGCTTCAATGTCTAAAATTGTTGCTCCTCTTCTTGGGTCAATAGGACTAAAGGCATCGTAAAGATCCTGAGTTGGAAGGTTGTAACTATTTCCGTCACCGTAAACTGGACCATTGTATTGACGAATTCCTTGAAAACCAACAGCAGCATTTCCTTCAAGACAAATCAAACAGCCATAACTTCCACCTTCTAAACCAGTATATTGAACATCAAAAATGGTTTCAGAATTGTTTTCATTTGCAACTGTAAATAAATCATTGTAATTTGGAATTAGACTGTAACTTCCGGAATTAATTACCTCATCGAAAATAGTAGCCGCCTCAGCAAATTTGTTTTGATATAAATAAACTTTACCTAAAAAGGACAATGCCGCTCCTTTTGTCGCACGACCTTTTTGAGATGCAATTGGATTCAAAACTTCGGCAGCTTCAGAAAAGTCCTTTTCTATTTGAGCATAGACCTCTGCCTTGGGAGCGCGAGGAATTTGAAGTGCTTCATCGATTCCAAGTCGTTTGTCAATGATTAACGGAACATCACCGAAATATTTAACTAATTCGAAATAGTAGTAAGCTCTTAAGAACTTTGCCTCCGCTAAAATGTGATCTTTTCCAACAAAATCAATATTATCTTTATTTTCTAAGATGTAATTGGCTCGTGTTATTCCAGTATAATTCCATCTCAATACATTTCGTAATTCATTATTGACACCGCCGTGGGTCATATTATCAATTTGATGAAGGCCTTGTGTATCATTTACACTTTCACCCCCTGCAATTGAGTTGTCAGATGCAATTTCACCAATCCAAAGTGTCATAAAGGAACCTTGAAGCATGTCATAAGCTCCAGTGAGAGCGCGATCATAATCCTCAGGCGTTTGGAAAAAATTTTCCACATCTTGCGAATAAGGTGGATCTACCGTTAAAAATTTCTTGCAGCCAAAAGAAAGACCGACTGAAATAATTAAAATCCCAAAATAAATTGCTTTTCTCATCTTTAAAATTTTAATTGAACACCACCCATAATATTCTTAGCCTGCGGATAAAATCCATAGTCCACTCCTGCTGAAAGTGCATTCGGAGAACTAATATCCGGATCGAATCCTTGGTATTTTGTGAGAGTAAACAAGTTGTTTCCCGCTAAATAAAATCGTAAAGATTCAACCTTGATTTTCTTCAAAATTTTACCAGGTATAGAATATCCAATCTGAATATTTCTCAATCTAGCAAATGATCCGTCTTCAACAAAATAAGATGAAAAAATATTATTTCGTGTTGCCTCTGTTGTTAACCGCGGGTGTTCATTTGTAGACCCTGGACCGGTCCATCGGTCAATCACATAACCCAATTGATTCGCAAAAGGCTGTTGGCGCTCATAATTTCGGATGATTTCTTGACCAATGGCTGAATAAATCATAGCCGAAACATCAAATCCCTTGTATTTCATATTGAGTGAAAGTCCGAATGTAAAATCAGGAATTGGGGATCCTAAATTTGTTTTATCCGAATCATCATTGAAATTGATCACCCCGTCACCATTTTGGTCAACGAAAATCAAATCTCCAGGTTTTGCACCTTCTTGAACCACTGAGGCATTATCAATCTGTTCTTGTGTTTGAAAAACCCCAGCTGTTTCATAACCGAAGAAATAGCCAATTTCATAACCTTCTTGAAAACGAGTCGCTACATCTCCACCCACACTGAATGCAGCCCCCGGAATATAATCAATCCCGGTTGGAACTTTAGTAACTTTGTTAGTAAGTGTTGTTACATTGAAATTTACATCCGCAGAAAAATCTCTTACCTTTTTCAAGTGGTAAGCAAGTTCTAACTCAAGTCCTTTGTTCGAAACATTTCCAGCATTAATAATTGGTGGAAATCCACCTGGACCGTAAGAGCCTAAAATAGCAGTAACATCGGGCTGAAATAATAAATCAAATGTATTTTTAATAAAATAATTTGCTGTAAAATCTAATTTTCTCCAGAATGTGAGATCCAAACCAAGATTGAATTGTCGAGTCGTTTCCCACTTCAAATCCGGGTTAGAAGGACGACCAATTGCAACACCTTGCGTTATTAAATCATCAAAAACATAAACACCTTCTCCATTCAATAAGCCACGATAAGCAAAATTCGGAATTTGGTCGTTTCCTGAAACACCATAACTCAAACGAATTTTAGCGTAATCAATGAACTTGATTTTATAAAATGATTCATCAGAAAGAATCCAACCTGCAGATACAGTTGGAAAAAAACCATAGCGGCTATTTGGACCAAACTTACTTGATCCATCGCGTCTTAAAATAGTTGAGATAAGGTATCTATCTTTCAAACTATATTCTGCTCTTAAAAAGGCAGAAACCAGACGCTCTTTAAATTCCCAAGAGTTCACATTGTTGAGGAATCCTCCTTGAGCTGTATTTGCAGAAATATCAGCGTACTCAATCGAATTGTTTGGAATACCGAATGCAGTTCCGTTCAAAGAACTACCTTTTCGTTCAAAAACAGATATTCCAGCTGTTCCTTTAATTTTGTGTATTGAATCAAAAGTTTGTTCATAGTTCAAAAAACTCTCGTAGGTCAAATCAACGAATGTTGACCTCTCTTCATAAACAGCGGCTCCTCTTTCAATTTCAGTATCTGGAGCAATTTCCACAGTTGGTGATTCTAAATCTTCATTGATTGCCGTATTTGCATATTTTCCATCACCGTACCAAACTAATGGAGAAAATACTTTGCCATCAACAATCGCAGCGTTATAACTTATGCGATTTGTAAATGAAAAATGTTCGTTAAAATGATAAATAAATTCCTCTTTTCCCACAATTTTATTGGCCGTATTCCAATTATATTGGTTTTGCATTTGAGCGATTGGATTGATGATGTCACTTACTTCCTCCATGTATGAAAACTGCCCGTTTGGCTTTTTAATCGGCACATTCGGAAACGCGTTAATTGTATTATAGAGAACAGATCCAATTCCATTCTCTGGCAGTGTGCTTCGTGCATCATTTGAATAAAGCAATACAGAATTCGATTTCAACTTAGCTGACAAATCAGTACTGAAATTTAAACGCGCATTAAATCGTGAAAAATTTGCTTTTGGTCCACCAACAATTCCATCCTGCGATAGGTAGCCCAAACCAATCGAATATCTTGTGTTCAGAGTTCCTCCATTAATACTTAGGTTATGGCTTTGCATAGGAGCTGACTGAAAAACCGAATCTTGCCAGGAGGTTCCAACTCCCAAATTTGTATTATTAAACGGCATAGGTTGACCGCCTAAACCGAACATTTCGTTTTTGATAACAGCATATTCAGTAGCGTTTAGTAAGTCTAACTTGCGTGTTGTTTGTTGTATTCCATAAAAAGCATTGTATTCGATTTGAGGTTTACTATTTAGGCTTCCTTTTTTTGTTTCAACGATGATTACACCATTCGCCGCACGAACACCATAAATACCGGCCGTTGCATCTTTTAAAACGTTAATTGATTTGATATCGGATGGATTCAATGCATTTAAACCTTCAGAGTCATATACGATGCCGTCTACCAAAATTAATGGATCGTTATCGCCAAAAGTTGAAAGTCCACGAATACGTATATTTGCAGAACCTCCCGGCGAACCAGAATTGGTAGAGATACTCACTCCAGCAACTTGTCCTTGAAGGGCTTGGTCAACACGGGTAATATTCAGTTTTTCAACATCTTCACCTTTAATTTTTGAATTTGCTCCTGTAAACTCTTTACTTTTTGCCGAACCATATCCAACAACAACTACCTCTTGGTTTTCGTTTAATACCTCTTTTAAAATTACATCGATTTTCGGTTGACCTTTTAACTCAATTTCTTGTTTTTCGTAACCCATCAATGTAAAAACAAGAATTGCTGAATTTTTGTCTGGAACAATTAATTCAAAAAAACCGTCTGAATCGGTTGTTACTCCAACATTTTGACCTTTCAGTTGAACTTTCACCAATGGCAGGCCAAGATTCATTTCGTTCTTCACCCGTCCAGTAACATTTTCTTTTTGAGAAAAAAGTTTATTGTAGGACAGAAGAATCAGAAAGAAAAATAGTAATTTTTTTGTCATTTTTTAGCAGGTTTCTTTGGTAAATTTATAAAACTTTTTGTAATTATTGTAAAAAGAACAATAAGTAATTAATTTAAAACAAAAAATACGTTAAAAAGTTTAACTTTCGCTACACCTCTTGATTACTAGTTTTACATTTTGAAACGACAATCACCGAGCTCTGTCAATTTTTCAAAAGTATCCCTATTAAATGAAAATAATTTGGCAGGACGATGTTTAACATTCTTCTGCTTTTCCTCGTGTGCAACAAGTGGAATGTTTTTTATTTTTTTTCGAAAATTCGCTTTGTCCATCTCAACTTGAAAGGCGTATTCATATAATTTCTGAAATTCATTGAGCGTGAAACGTTCTGGAAGCAAATCAAAACAAATAGGCTCATTTTGAAGTTTCTGACACAACAAATTGAAAGTAGAATTTAGAATATGATTGTGATCAAATGCCAATTGTGGGACTTCAAAAATTGAAACCCAACTTACCTCTTCAGCCCAAGAAGAAGCCTTCACTTCAAAGTCTTCAATGCGAATCAATGCAAAATAACTAATTGTAATAACACGGCCTTCTGGATGTCGTTTTGGATTACCAAAAGTTTCGGACTGATGCATCTCAACATTTTTCAATCCTGTTAATTCAAACAACACACGCTCAGCCGCTTGAGGAAGATCTTCATCCGGATAAACTAAATCGCCTGGAACCGCCCAATAATTCTCGAATGGTTTCACTGAGCGTTTGATTAAAAGTGCTTTTATCGCATCCTCAGAATAACCAAAAATGATGCAGTCAACAGAAAAAGCTGAAGAAAAGAAATCAGAAAAATCAATACGATACATTGCGTCTTTTAATCGTTTTTAACACGTTATATTTACGTATACTTTATTATTGTACTAATAACAATAATTAGTTTGAAAGTTGAAAATAGCTATTTATTTTCAATCACAAAGTTTATTCTCAAAAATATTTTCAGATTTCGCGAATACAGAGAAATTAAATGGACAAGCTTTTTACCAACTGTAAAGCATGATCAATATGACCAATTGGATTTAATAAAGAACTGAAAATACCTTTAACTTTTTTATCCTTTCCAACAATGTAAGTTACTCTCCCAGGGATTAATCCAAATAAAGATCCTGGAACAGCGAACGACTTCCTAACTTCTTGTTTTGTATCAGCTAATAGAATAAATGGCAACTTATGTTTTTCAGCGAACTCCTTATGCTTCTGTTCCGAATCAGATGAAATTCCGATGACTTCACAACCCAAATCTTTAAATTCTTCAAAGCGATCTCGAAACGAACATGCTTCCTTTGTGCATCCTGGTGTATCATCTTTTGGATAAAAATAAATTACTAGTGTTTTGTTTCCTAATAAGCTTGCTAAATTGAATTCTTCTCCGAATTGATTCTTCAGTTTAAAAACAGGACAACTATCTCCAATTTGTATCATATCGTTTCGTTTAAAGCAGATTTAAATCGTTCTAAAACACGATCTCTTGCAAATTTGTGTTCAATTATTGGTTCAGGGTAATCCGAAGTTCCAAATTCCGGAAGCCACTTTTTGATGTATTCGAATTTCTTATCAAATTTTTCTTGTTGCGATGCAGGATTGAAAACCCGAAAATAAGGCGCTGCGTCACAGCCACACCCTGCCGCCCATTGCCAACCACCAACATTGCTAGCTAATTCAAAATCCATCAGTTTTTCAGCAAAATAAGCTTCTCCCCAACGCCAATCCAAGAGCAAATGCTTTGTCAAAAAACTGGCAACAACCATCCGAACGCGATTGTGCATAAATCCAGTTTTATTCAATTCGCGCATGCCTGCATCCACCAACGGATAACCCGTTTTTCCCTCGCACCAAGCTTGAAAATGAGCATCATTTTTCTCCCATTGAATTTTGTCATAAGCCGATTTGAATGCATCTTTTGCAGAATGTGGAAAATGGTAAATAATCATTTGATAGAAATCACGCCAAATTAATTCGTTGAGAAATGTTTCGTTTAAATTCTTTGCTTGCCTTGCCAATTCTCTGATACTAATTGTTCCAAAACGGAGGTGAACACTCAAACGAGAAGTTCCTTCAACGGCTGGAAAATTTCGTCTTAAGTCGTAGTTTTTAATTAATTCATTCGGAGCAACATCGTTTGGAAATGGAAAAGGTTGTTCATCATTGAATCCCATTTCTAGCATCGAAGGAATTTCAAGTTCTTCATTTTTTTTATTCAGATTTCCAAAGTATTTCTCAACCGAATAAGAAGACAAAAAATAGTCATTCA
>CAZHOW010000010.1:0-111857 GCA_964534395.1 uncultured Lishizhenia sp. | reverse complement strand
TTGAGGGATGAGAACCCTCGGGTTCGTGCCGAAGCGTAGCGAAGACCTGCGAAGCGAACCCCTCTCTTTCAATGCAATGTTGATTAAAAAAATAGAATATTATCTAAAGGACTATTAATATTCAATGAATATCATCGAATATTCATTCACGCAATTTTCTTCAAAATCTCAACGTATATTAGTAATGAAATAAGGAGATGACAGGTTGCTTCTTATGTAAAAGTCGACATTCTGCTTGGAGAGGCAGCTTTTAGTTTGATAAGAGTTTTATAGTTTTTAGTCGACATTTTCTCACGAATTTACATAAGAAGCATCTCTGTTAAACTGAAAAACCACTCATACTTCTTAATCTACCACTAAAAAGGACTCTTGCAGGAGTCCTTTACTTTTTTTCCAATTTGTAAATAACAGGTCGACTTGGGCTAGCGTCGTTCTCGAAAGGAGCGACTTGCAATTCTAAAATATACTGACCATCCTCTATTGATGGCTCAACATAAATTAATTCAGTTATTGTTTTCTCAAGATTTGGTTTGAAAGGAACATTCCAAAAAGCATGATGAAATGCCAGTTCACCTCCATCTGATTCGCGATCAACAGATGGCAAATCAATCAAAAGATGTTGGACATTGAACTCATTGATTATATCAATCACTGACAAATCAAAGTAAGGAGGATTTGTGTCAGAGTAATTCATAAATTTCTTCTCGATTCCATTTGGTAAAGTTCGAATTATCATTGCTTCCAAAAAATCTTTTTGTCTTAACAGCTCAAAATGATGCTTAAAAATGACAAAATCGCCGTTTTCAATTCTATCAGGTGAAATCGTAACAAGAGTTGCTTTGAAAAAAAATTTTTTAAAGTTTTGATTTATCGAGTGAATCTGCTTTGTAATATGTCCGCAGCATTCAGTATGTGTTCCATGGCCGTGTGGGTTAAAGAAAACATCACGAAAATTAACGGAACCGCCTTCTTCAACACTTCCAAGGAAACCATTAGCGCGCACAGGTTCAAATCTCGGTGGATCAACATACCAGGCTCTTACATTTTCACTACTATTTCTTAATCCAATAGAAAGATCTATAGGTGAATTCGTTTCAATAAAATTGTTTTCATCGATATAAAAGCGCATAAACCAAAATTAGCTAAAGATTCTAAAATTTGATTCGATGAAATTCAAGTGAAATGAAGTTATTTTACAATATGTATGTATCCATGTTTAGTGGATTTATCCTCAGCGGCATCCTTAATAACCAATTTATAGAAATATACTCCTTCTTCTAACTTATCGCCATTCAAAGTTTCACCTTTAAACTGAGGAGAATACAACGTTTGTTCGAACACTAAATTACCCCATCTATTGAAGATATAAAGGGTATATTCCTCACATGTTTTAAAGTTTTCGAAAAGATTAATCTCATCATTTGTTCCGTCGTTATTCGCGGTAATTACATTTGGGAAATCAAAATCATCAAAACCATAAATATTCAATATAGATGCAAAAACATTTGCCGTATCTGAAACACATCCAAATTCTGAAGTTATAAAAGCTGTATAATAACCCATTTGATCTTCATAAATTGGAATACTGAAGGAGAAATCAGTAGAAACTAAATTATTTGGCCCAGACCAATTTATGACTGAATTTGGTATTGCGTCAGCGCTAAATGTAATTGGGTCTCCCGGACAAATAGGTGAAGTTGCTGTTAAAATTGGTTCAGGTGGAGTTGGATAAATATACATATCAAATGTTGTATCCGACTCACATCCAAAAGATGATGTTGCATTTAAACTTATTGGGTAAACACCTGCGTTATCTAAAGTGTAAGTCAAATTTGGTGAGGTTGAAACTGAAATACTATTAACGAACCACTCATAATTCATTGACTCTCCCGTTGGATTAGATGAATTGTTTGTGAATGTGAAAGGTAAATCTTCACACTGCGTGGTGTCACCGGAATAGGAAATTACAGGAATTCCATGCACAAGGAATGTTTGAGTCACCGTGTCGCTGCAACTTACAGTCGAATAATTGTCTTGCACAATCAAGGTTACTGAGTTATTACCTGAAGAAGGGAAGGTGTATGTTAAATCTGCGGTGGTACCAACTTCTTGGTTATTAAACAGCCAAGAAAACGTATTTTGAGCAGAATAAAGGATTGATGTATCATTAAAAGTCATTGGCGCATTGGCACAAACCTCGTTATATGAAAACCCTGCGATTGGATTATTGTATACAATAAAGTTCTCCGTAATCGTATCACTGCAATTGTTTTGAGATGTAGAAATAAGTTGAACACTAATAGTATCTGCGATGCTCGTAGGAAGAGAAGTTGACGGACCATTGAAAGTGGAACCATCAATTGACCAAAGATTCGAAAGCGTTGAGTTATCGGCAATAGTTGAAGAGCTTGACACAAGCGTATTCTGCCCCACACAGGCATCAAAAGATGAAATATCGGCAACAGGAATACTAAAGACATTAATTGTTTGAGTAACTGAATCGACACAACCGGCATCGGATTCAATAAATAATTCAACCTGATATGTTCCAGGTGAGGTAAATACATGTTCAAATTCATTTGCGGTGGAGGTATATCCATCTGAAGATGTCCAATAAACACTATCTTGAATCGCGTTTTCATAAATGCTTGTATTGACTAAATTAACCGTATCCCCTGCACATACAGATTCTGGTATATATGAAGCCGTTGCATCAGATGGAGTAAGTGTCGCTTGTAAGTTTGCGACACAACCATTTACAGAAGTTATTTGACATGTAACAACTTGACCTTGTTGAGGGTTGACCACTGTTGTAGTTGGTCCCGTTCCTCCTGTGCTCCACTGATAACTTTGAAAACCTGCCGGTGCGGATAGTACGGCAATATTCAACCCATTTTGAACTTCACAATATCTAGAATCTATTAAAAATGGAGCGCAACTCGCGTCAACATAAGCATAACCGTAGTGAGCCCCCTGACCGCAGTCTCCTGTAGCAAAGTCGAGCGTTACCGTTTGACCAATGTAGGGTGTAACATCAACACCAATTGTCGTCCAAGTTTTATACTGAATTCCTCCTCCGCAATTTTGAAAACCTGATCCCGGGCCTGCAGCAACGTAGTAATAGGTACATGGAATTGTTTGTCCGTTTTGGTTGAGAAGTTTTGCTTCGAATCTAGGTTGATCATTGGCAGGGTGACCAGCATCCTCCAAGACGACAGCGTATTTGTAGATTATTAAAGTGTTTTCCGGTGTAATGTTAAATGTATAACGCAATCTCTCCGCTCCATACCAACTATCGGAATTACCCAAACGAGCAGAATAAGTGCTTCCAGGTGCAACAACCGGAATTTGTCCGCATGAATTGGGATCCAGTGCATTTCCTGACATGATTACATGTTGACCGATATTCGTAGGTGAATTCATCGGTGCCGTCGCTAATCCATTGGTAGGTGTGCTAATATCACAACAACTGCCTGTTTGACCTGTCCAATTTTGAAATGTCCCAGATTCAAAATCAGAATTTGTACACCCTGTTTGAGAAAATGAAGGCAGAAAGTGTAATAGAAAAAACGTGGCTACAACTAATTTTTTCATAAAAATCTTTAAAATTGAAGACGTAAATGTATGATTATTGGTTGCAATGGACAAATTACCTGTATCATAATATTGTATTTGTGTATTAAATGTATGATTGGTTTTTGATTTTTTTCAATTAAGAACATTTTTAAAATAAACCTCTGAAACCGTATTCACAAATTGACTTATGTATGATTTTGTTCTTTCTTCCTCTGCATTTCGTGTAAAAACTAGCTGCTTACATTTCGGTAAACTTTCTGCAATTCTCGAAATAAAACCTCTGTACCCAGCTCTCATTTGATCGTACATTTCTAAAATAACAAATAGTTTAAGTTTCCCAATGTTAAAACCATTCTGGAAATATAATTCGCACAAACGCTTGGGTGTTCCAATGATTATTTCGGTCCCATCAAACAAGTCGTTTCGTTGTTTTAACTTATTTCCTTTTTCAATTATCAAATCGATAGTTAAATCAAAAGGCTTCAAATCTTTTGATACTAGTGTATGAATCCTTTTTGCGGTGTCATCATCTTTACATACCACTATAGCACGAGGGGATCCCTCTTCCGGATGAGGGATAAATTCCAAAAGAATTTTAGGAATAAATGATTCATATTCTTCCATTTGGGCGATTCCAAAAACAGATTTTCCTGAGCCCAATAACTTTAATACCTCAACGATATTTTCATTTTCTGCCATTTATTTAAGTTTTGGGTTATTAAAATGACGATCCTTATCGCGATTTGTTTTTTTTTCAAGATTTTTGATAAGCGCTTCTTCTAAATTTATTCCTGTTTGATTGGCCAGACAAATTAGGACAAACATCACATCTGCTAGTTCATCTCCAAGGTCCTTTTTTTTGTCACTTTCCTTCTCACTTTGTTCACCATATCTTCTTGCCATGATGCGCGCTACTTCGCCTACTTCCTCCATTAGAATTGCAGTATTCGTAAGTTCGTCGAAATATCGAACACCGACATCTTTAATCCAACTATCAACAATTTTTTGTACCTCAGCGATTTCCATTCTCCAAAGTTAGAAAGATAAGTCGCGTTTTCCATTTCTTTTTTCGAAATTTGTCTTATTCAATTCAGTACATGGAAAAACTTCAGAACTTCATAAACGGAGCTTATTTGGATCCGAAAAATGGTCTTTATATCGACAATTTCGAACCAGCGACTGGCCAAATTTATTCTTGGATTCCCGACTCGGATTCGGATGACGTTGAACTAGCCGTTGAAGCCTCTGAAAAAGCATTTTCAGTTTGGTCAAACATGTCTGTGGAGGAAAGAAGCAAGATTTTAGTCAAACTTTCTGAAGGTATTGAAAAAAGAATGGATGAATTTGTGGCGGCTGAAAGCAAGGATAACGGTAAACCAATCTCACTTGCTCGCCATGTAGATATCCCAAGGGCTGTTTCAAATTTTCATTTTTTTGCCACTGCCATTTTACATTTCGCTTCTGAATCTCATTACATGGAAGGGGTTGGAGTAAACTACACGACGCGCAAACCGATTGGAATTGTTGGTTGCATTTCACCGTGGAACCTGCCACTTTATTTGTTTTCATGGAAAATTGCGCCAGCATTAGCAGCGGGAAATTGCGTCATTGCGAAACCTTCAGAAATAACACCTTACACAGCCTATTTATTGGGAAAAGTAGCTAAGGAAGCCGGTTTGCCCAATGGCGTTTTAAACATACTCCACGGAACTGGTCCCAAAGTCGGAGATGCCATTGTAAAGCATCCGAAAATTAAAGCAATTTCTTTTACGGGAGGCACGAAAACTGGGGAATACATCGCGAAAACAGCAGGTCCCATGTTTAAAAAGCTTTCCTTAGAATTAGGCGGTAAAAACCCGAACATCATTTTCGCGGATTGTGATTTTGAGGATATGTTGAGCACAACCATTCGATCATCTTTCGCCAATCAAGGACAGATTTGCCTTTGTGGATCCAGAATTTTCATCGAAAAATCACTATATCCAAAATTCAAAGAGGCGTTTGTAGAAAAAATTTCAAAATCGAAAGTTTCCTTTCCGGAAGATCCAAAAGCAAATCTTGGCGCCGTTGTTTCAGAGCCTCACATGGAGAAAATCCTTTCGTATATTGAATTGGCAAAACAAGAAGGTGGAACCATTTTAACTGGAGGAAAACGCGTTCATTTGGATGCTCCTCACGATAAAGGTTATTACATTGAACCAACCATTATCGAAGGACTTTCATACGATTGCAGAACCAATCAAGAAGAAATTTTTGGGCCAGTTGTAACGATTACACCATTTGAAACTGAAGAAGAAGCTTTGATGATGGCAAATTCAACGCCATATGGTTTAGCTGGAACAATTTGGACATCTGATCTAAAACGTGCTCATCGGGTTGCCGATCAACTTCAATCTGGAATTGTTTGGATAAACTCTTGGTTGGTAAGAGATCTTAGAACACCTTTTGGGGGCGTAAAAGCCTCTGGAGTAGGAAGAGAAGGAGGTTGGGAGGCATTGCGTTTCTTTACCGAAGCAAAAAACATTTTTATAAAATACTAGAATGAGATTTTTAATTGTTTTTTTATTTTTCGGTTCTGCTTTAAATGCTCAGCTCAAGCCGATTTTACTTCAATTAAAAAAAGACACGATTATTCAGTGGAACTATCAGTTTGGAGATGAATTCAATACTAATAAGTTAGATCTTGACAAATGGTATGATGGATATCCTTGGGGGCGATTCATACCAGAGCAACGTATTTACTCGGCTCCCGAAATGGTTTCGCAAAATGATGGTTTATTGCGGTTGAAAGTTGACACGACTAGTGAGTGGAAAAAACTTCCCGAATGGCTCGTAAATCCAGATTTAGCAAGGAAAGGGATTGAAGTCAGAGATGGCGCCATGCAGGTTGATTATATTACTTCATGCGTTTGGAGTAAAAATAATTTCAAATATGGTTATTTCGAATGTCGATGTAAAGCACCTGCAGGCAGAGGTCTTTGGCCAGCGTTTTGGTTGTTCGGACAAAATCAGAAAGATGAAATCGACATTATGGAAATGAAAGGTGAGCGGCAAAATGAAACCCATGTTGACATTCATCTTCCAAATAAACGTGATAAAACACCAGGCTTTTTAGGCATTAAAAAAGATTGGGGAGGATGGGTCAAAATGGAAGAAGAACTCACGAATAATTGGGTAATTTTCTCTGGTGTTTGGCTACCTAATTCCTTGACCTATTATGTAAATGGTATCCCAGTTTCTCATTTTGATGGTGATTTTGATACACCAATGAATGTCGTTGCAAATTTAGCAGCCGCTCGCGATAATGGCCCATTTAGTCCTGGACCAGATAAAAACACTGTCTTTCCTAACGAATTTTTAGTTGATTACATACGTGTTTGGAAACCCGTAAATGATCCTGCGGAAAATCAAGCCGAAAAATGGAGTTTTTCACAAAACAACAAATCTTTCAATTCGGAAATCTCAAGATCCCCAAACACTAAAATCAAACGAAAGGTTCGACACATTTATTCGAAAAAGCGTTTAAAAAATGAAAACGGGTTTATTTCTTTAGTTCCTCAAAGTGAACGTGTCTATTTCATTCAATATAACAGCCATTTATCCCAAGAATTGGTTTTAGAACTCGTTGATGAAAAGAATAATTCAAAACGAATATCGGTTGTGTCAAATACGATTGATCTCTCGAATTTTTCAAGAGGGAATTATCAGTTGAAAATCCAACTTGGATTGCTAAAAACGCAAATTTCAATTAAGATTTAGGGGGTTACTTCTTTTTCTTCCCTCCAAGTCTGACTCCCCCAGTTAATTTAACCGTATAAAAAAACTGACGGTATACCAAGTCTGAAAAACGAATCGATTTGTTGTCAAAATCGGCAATTAAAAAGGCGAAATACTTTTTATCGGAATACCCACCCATAATTCGGACGTCATAACGAGGAGCTAAACCGAGAAATCCCCGAGATTGATGATCCAACCGATAAAACTTGGATTGAATAACGCCCCCAAGTCCGAACCAACCGCAGAACTGCCAGTTTTTTATTCGGTTGACATATGCATATCCAGGGATCAATCCGAAATCAAAAGCAGAATAGCGCGAAGCGGATGTTTTGGAATTGTTTGGGTCTTGTACGTGAATAGGAATGATGCTTGTACCTGCATTATCCGCTCCAAACAAATTGACAGTTCCTTTCACATACCACGTTTGAACAGGTTTGTTGTAATGCGCTCTTTTCCCGTGCAATCCTTTGATTTTAAATTCTTTATTGTTAAAATACCAAGCGTTCATAGCCAAATTCAAGGAACCAGTATTTGATTGAATTGAATTTGGTAGTTGGGGTGTAAGTGTTGAATCCCAGCGGTTGGCATCTTGAATAGAATAACCTAAAATTGATTTAAATTCCACATCACAATGAATTTTTTTAATGTCAAAATCGAATCCTAGGTTGTACTGCTTTGTTTCTCCAAACAGCTCTTTATCACGAAAGTAGCCAAGAATGGGGAGCCCGACACGAAGTGAAAACCACTTGTAAGCAAACCCAATACCTAAAAATGGCTTGTAGTTATTTTTGTAACTCAATTTTTCGAGACCATTCGGGAAATCGTAATGGAAACTAAAAGGCGCGGTATTGAAACCAATATCAGAATAAAGAACCTTACTTCCGTAAAAATCCTCAAGGAAAATACTGTCCTTTTGAGCAAGACAAGTACTACAAAGAAATAGAATAAATAATTTACTCAGTAATGTTTTCAAGTCCTAAAATGAATGCGTACACCTTTGCGATTTCCTTTCTTTCAGCGCTTCGTCCTGAACCACCACCATGACCTGCATCCATGTTACAGTCAAAGATTAGCGGATTTTTATTGGTTCTATATTCGCGGAGTTTAGCAACATATTTCATCGGTTCCCAATACTGAACTTGCGAATCGTGATACCCAGTCGTGACATAAATCGCGGGATAGTTCATATTATAAATGTTATCATATGGCGAATATTTCAACATGTAATAATAGTAATCCGGATCATTTGGATTTCCCCACTCCTCGTATTCGCCAGTTGTAAGTGGAATGCTTTCATCGAGCATGGTAGTTACCACATCCACGAAAGGCACTTGAGATACAATTCCTTTCCAAAGATAAGGAGCCATATTGGTCACAGCACCCATCAACAAACCTCCTGCACTTCCGCCTTGCGCATATATTTTTCCTTTATCACAATAGCCCATGTGACCGAGGTATTCGGCCGCATTTATGAAATCTGTGAACGTATTGATTTTCTTTTGGAATTTCCCATTTTCATACCAATGTTCACCCATGTATTTACTTCCACGAATGTGCGCCACAGCATATACAATTCCACGATTCAAAAGACTCAAACGCGTGGCGCTGAATACATCGGGCAATGTATAACCATAGGAACCATAACCATACAACAGGCAAGGAGCTTGACTTAAGTCTAAACCTTTCTTATAAACCAAACAAACCGGAATTTTCGTTCCATCATTGGCAGTTGCCCAAACACGTTTTGACTCGTAATCATCAGACTTAAAATTCTTGTCCAACAACTCCTTACGAAACCAAATCGATTTTTCCTCGGTCGCCATGTTGTATTTGTAAACCGTTGAAGGAGTTGTCAATGAATTGTAAGCGTAGAATATTTCATCCGAATCGTAATTATCATTTAATCCAGGTGAAAGGAAGTAGGTTTCTTCGTTGAATCGAACGAACTGTTCCTTGCTAGTAATAATATTTTTTACTTTCATTTTAAGTAAACCATTGGAGCGCTCTTCGATTAATAAGAAGTTCTTAAAAACCGAAACACCTTCTATAAGAGTATTCAAATCGTGTGCGATTATCTCCGAACAAGACTCAATTTCTTTGGGAACATCTTTCGAAAACAACAATCGTTTATTGGAAGCGTTTGAATTGCTCAAAACATAAAATCCATTTTCATGATGACCGATGTCGTACAAATGACCTTGTTTTCGCTTTAAAAAGACAAATGGATTTGTATTGGCTTGATTGGCGTCAATTAACCATGTTTCCGAAGTTGTCGAGCTACCAATTTGAATCACGATGTATTTGTCCGTAATTGTTTTCCCTATTCCCAAACTGAATTTTTCATCTTTTTCCTCGTAAACAAGCGCATCATTTTTAGAATCTGTTCCCAATACATGACGGAAAACTTGAAATTCACGGAGCGTTTGAGGATCTTTTTTGACGTAAAAAACCGTTTTATTATCGTTCCCCCATACAATTTCACCGCTAACATCTTGAATTTTATCCTTCAAAAATTGACCAGTAGAATTATCGCGAAAAGTAGCAACGTATTTTCTTCTACCCACAAAGTCTTCCGTTAATGCCAAAAGTTTGTTGTCTGGAGATGGAGACCAACCTGCGAGTTCATAGAAGGATTGATTTTTTGCGCGTTCATTTTCATCGAAAAAGATCGTTTCTTTTCCTTTTTCCAATTGAACAATCTGTTGGTAATCCTTTCCCTCCAAGTTTTTCACTTGATAGGTTTTTCCATTCAAAATAAATGGAGCGCTGACATCGTTGGGATTGATGCGCTGATCGAACTCCTTCAAAAGTTTGTCGACTAAACCATTTAGAGGTTCAAAATACTTCTCGCAATAAGCGTTTTCTTTATTCAAATGATCCAAAACATCCTTTGAATCGCGCTCATTCATCCAATAATAATCATCAATGCGCTCGTGGTTGTGCTTGCTGAGTTTCTTCGTAATTTTCTTGGCTGTAGGTTCTTGCGTTTGAGAAAACATGCTGTTGACGATTAAAAGTTTAGTAACCAAAATAAATTTCCACATACTTTTGATTTGGATTCAAAATTACATAATATCTTCAACGATTGTCTTAACTTTGAGATGTGAAAACGCTTTATAAATTTCTTCTTAACAAACTTCCTCGACCACTGTTAATTCGTTTAAGTTATGTTTTTCGCATCTTCGCTCCCATGCTATACAGAGGGAATAAAGTTGAATGTCCAGTTTGTGAACGAAAATTTTCAAAGTTTTTATCCTACGGTTCAACGGTGGCGCACAGAGAAAATGTCCTATGCCCTTTTGACCTAACATTGGAGCGACACCGCCTCATGTGGCTATATTTAAAAAATGAAAGTGATTTCTTTACGGCTAACAAATTGGAAGTGCTTCACATCGCACCCGAGCAGTGCTTTCATGGGAAATTCAAAGCACAAACAAACTTGAACTATATAACTGGAGATTTAGAGTCACCAATCGCTGATTTGCACTTTGATTTACACCATATTCCTTTGGAAGATAATCGGTTTGACGTTGTCTTTTGCAATCACGTTATGGAGCATGTCGATGATCCAATTCAATGCATGAAGGAACTTTTTCGTGTAATGAAACCGGGTGGTTGGGCGATCATGCAAGTCCCACAAGATATGAGTCGCGAGATAACGTATGAAGATCCAACTATTATAACGCCGGAGGATAGAGAAATACATTTTTGGCAAAAGGATCATGTGCGTTTGTTCGGCAGGGATTATCCGCAATGGCTCGAAAAAGCTGGTTTTAAAGTTGAATTTTATGACATTACCAAAAAATTCGACTCGGAAACAATTGAGCGCTATAGATTGATTAAGGACGAATTGCTTTACATCGCTAAAAAGCCTAATTTTAATGATTAATCAACCAGGTTTTAAATGAATAAACTACTTCTTTTAGCGGTGACTATTCAGTTTGCGTTCTTTATGCAAGCTCAGAAAAACATTTTTATGGACGTCGCTCCGATGTTTCAAAATTCAAACCTTGAAATGAATGTCAATTACACAGCCTGGAATGGAAAAACGTTTAAATTGGACCATTTTGATTATTATTTATCCAACGTTGAGCTGACATACGACGGCGGGCAAACGATTTTGATTGACTCCGTATTTCTTGTTGAACCGCAAAATCACACACTTTTATTAGGGAATTTTAATATCAATCAAATCGAAAAAATCACTTTTTTGATAGGCGTTCCAAAACCACTCAATACGCAAGCTGGAATCGATGCGAAAGATATATCCTTGTATCCTGAAAGCCACCCATTGAGTTTTCAATCACCATCTATGTATTGGGGTTGGCAAGCCGGGTATATGCACATGATTATCGGAGGTTTCGCGGACGATAATAGTGATGGTAGTTTGGAGTCCTATTTTGAACTTCACAATCTTGGCAATACGAATCAACAAACGGTTGAATTGAATAACATCATTCAAACCAATGTTTCAACGAATCAAATTAATCTAAATATTAATTGTCAATTGGATCGTTGGATCAACAACATACCAATTAGCACGGTTGGAATCATGCATGACGAGGTTGGGTTGAATAAAACTGTCATGGAAAATGTGATCACCGAAAATGTTTTTACCCAGCCTGCAAATGCCGGGATTGAAATTAATAGTTCAAATTCTAAGATTTATTTTCAAAATCTATCTAGTGGTATGACAATTAATTGGAAAGAAATTAAAGATCTTGGTCAAATAGTTGTTACTGATTTGAATGGGCGCTTAATTAAAACGGTAAAATCAAATTTGGAAAGTGGTAACATTCAATTGAACGATTTACAAAACGGATATTACATTGTTCAATTTTATAACCAAAACAATAGAATAATCGGGAGCTTGAATGCGGTTCACTAATCATGCAAGAAAAGAATTTTTCAATATTAATTTTTGTTTTTTTTCTAGTACTTTCTGTCTTCCATTCTTGTTCAAATAAATCGTATTTCTCACCTGAATTACTTTCAATACCTGCGCCCCAAGACAATCCAACAACACAGGAAAAAGCGGAACTTGGGAGAAAATTATTTTTTGATAAACGACTTTCACGAGATGGCACCATCGCTTGCGCCACTTGCCACGACCCCCGAAAAGCGTTTACAGATCAGCTTACGACAAGTAGAGGAATTTATGGTCAAACTACAGAACGCAACTCGCCCTCTTTACTCAATTCCGGTTTTTTGAAAACTGCCATGTTTGATGCACATTTACAGACATTGGAATTACAAGTTATCGTTCCGATTCAAGAAAAAACAGAAATGGGACATAACATGAGAGAGCTAATTCCGCAATTGCGCTCCATTCCCGAATATCAATCCGCCGCTAAAAAGATTTTCAATCGTGATTTTGATGCGTATGTATTAACAAGAAGTATTTCCGCTTTCGAACGAACCTTAATTTCTATGAATA
The DNA here is from genome assembly GCA_964534395.1 of uncultured Lishizhenia sp. GTDB lineage: Bacteria > Bacteroidota > Bacteroidia > Flavobacteriales_D > Crocinitomicaceae > UBA952. The sequence goes on along the minus strand of CAZHOW010000010.1, from coordinate 99,067 downwards.
GTCGATATGACCAATTTCAGAGAGGAGACAAACGTGCTTTAAATAAAACAGAACAAGCGGGACTCAAACTTTTTACCGAAAAATTGTATTGTACTCAATGTCACCCCGCGCCTTATTTTACGACGTTCGTCGCAGAAAACAACGGTTTGTATAACGATTACGAATCGATTGCCGACAAAGGGCGTTTTCGTATTCACCTAGATTCAAACGACATTGGTAAATTCAAAATTCCAAGTCTACGCAACATTGAATTAACGTTTCCATATATGCACAATGGGAGTTTGAAAACATTGGAGGATGTAATTGCTCATTATTCAATAGGTGGACAAAAACATGCAAAACAGAACAAAGCGATTGCACCATTTCAGTTGAGTGCGACTGAGCAAAAGCAACTGATTGCCTTCTTGAAATCACTTACGGATACGAGTTATCTGAAAAAGTTTGAGAATTAATTACTTTTTTGTAACCAATTGTAATTTGGTTATTATTAGAAAAAACCAGTTCTATAAAACACCGCTACTTTAATCTATTTTTCACAATTGATTTCTATTTGAAAAAGGTAGCTGTTTTTTCATTTCGTAGTTGATCACGAAGGATACATTAAGTTAAGTTTCCATTTTATTAATCATTTTAAACTAACCCCATGAAAAAGTTAATTTTTGGCGCAGCATTCTTATTTGCCGCAAATTTAAAAGCGCAAGATTCAGAAATCAACCATTTAAGTGATGAAGATCGAATTGATTTGAGTGAAGAATTTGATGTGAATGTGTTTCAAAAACACTTAACGCTTGAAATGTCTCGAACATTTCCTTGGATGGTTGAAGACACAACGAACAATTTTGCGGCAAGGGCAAGATCTCAGCAAGAAGCAGGATTCCCCGTGTGTTACCACTCCAAAAAAGGAGGCATGGTCAATGTAAAAAATGATGAGCTCTTAGAAGCAAAAAGGATCGTTCAGGATTATAAAAAATACCTCTATGAAAGTCCGTATTTTGGAGAAAAAATGATAAAAAAATACTTCGTTGACTTCTCCGCTGTTGCAACTAAGCAGTATGGCGGACTTGTTAGATATGGCATTTTAGTAGATAATAATATTACTTATGAATCCATTATGGCCTTTTCAAACACGCTACTGAACTCCATGTATCAAGAAGAAATTGATTTAGTCGATGCGATGGTAAAGAAACATTATGGATCTCATATGAAAATTGACCCTGGTTTTGACATTGGTTGTGTCAATTATGTCAAAGAAAAAACAGAATCGAAAAAAATTCCTTGGGTAGATGGGCAGGCGCATTATCATTTTTCAATTAGTTCACCCGATGGAATGCCAAGAAAAGAATCTATTGAGGAAATCATTAAAGAAAGATTGGAGTATCTAGATTCTCTTGGACTCCCATTGACCATTAGCAGATATTACATCAAATTGATAGTTGATGAGGACACGACGTATTTGATCTTGGCGTTGGATAATTAAGTTCCTAAAAAGTTTATATTTGTTTCTGTAAGTTATGCTTTAATGAGTGATATAGAGATAAAATTGTTTTTGATTGATAATGCTGGAGAAATTTCCTCAATTTTAGTTACAATATTTTTAATTGTATATTTCGTTAGATTAAATAGACGATCCGAGAAACTTGAAGAAGCTACATTATTGTATGCTGCAGGAATTGAACATGAGGAAGACAATAATTTTGAAGTTGAAATCAATAAGCAAATATGGATGAAAAAGAATTTAAATATAAGTTTTTTTCAGAATGGTGATGCGATTTTACTATGTCAATCCGCAATGGAATGGAAAAATGCGAGTGATAGAAAAATACCAGCCTCATGCTACTATAACTTTGATGAAAGTTTTGGACAGCTCTATGGAAAGCTGTATAATTGGTATGCTGTTAATGACCCTCGTTGCTTGGCTCCAAAAGGCTGGAAAATTCCAAGTTGGGATAATTTCAATGATATAGATGAATACTACGGTGGAGAGCATAAAAGCGGTTTTGAATTGAAAAGTCGATTGGGATGGAAAAATAATTTCGGTGGAAGAAATAGTTCTGGATTTACCGGTTATCCATCTGGAATGGGTTTTATTGATGATAATACGATGATATGGTCTGGCTTAGGTGAAAGTGCATTTTTTTGGACTGCCACTGAAGATTCAGACAATGACGCATATCATTTCGGACTTCTTGATAACTCTTCCACAATATTAATTGAAATATCAAAGGATGTTGCATGCTCATTAAGATGTATTAAAGATTTTGGTGTTACAAGCGATAAAAAATTAGAGAAAACAAACCATAATCAAGAAAATCACCAAGATGATTATAAAGAAAAATATATTAAAATGTTAGAAGCTGAGGTTGAAAGACTTAAAAATGAGAAGAAAGAAAGTTAATTTCTTGTTGTCTGACAATTATAATTTTTAAGTTAATTATACTCAATTCCAACCACTTCATTCAAATTCAAAAACCCACCTCACAGATAAACCTTATATTTGTCTTTCAAAATTTTACACATGGATTTTTGGATTAAAGCCGCCCAATTATTTTTATCATTAGCAATCTTAGTTACCCTTCACGAGTTAGGGCACTTTTTGCCTGCTAAGTTATTTAAAACGAGGATTGAGAAATTTTACCTTTTCTTTAATCCGTGGCTTTCGATTTTTCGTTATAAAAAAGTAAATGGTGTTAAAAAAACATCTTGGTTTACGAAAGAATCACCAAAAGAATGGAATGAAGACCAACATTCAACTGAATGGGGACTTGGTTGGCTTCCGCTTGGTGGTTATGTGAAAATTGCTGGAATGATTGACGAATCCATGGACACCGAGCAAATGAAACAGCCGGCTCAACCTTGGGAATTTCGTTCAAAAAAGGCTTGGCAGCGTTTGATTATCATGATTGGTGGAGTTACAGTAAATTTAATTCTTGGTTACATCATATACATTGGTGTCATCTTCATGTGGGGACAAACCGAATTGAAACAAGATAAACTGCAAGCAGGATTAAGTGTTCATCCTTACTTAAAAAAATACCACATTCAATCCGGTGATATTGTTTTATCCGTTGAAGGACAAAAGGTATTAAACCTGGATGATTTGAATAAAGGGATTATGCTTCGTGACGCTCGAAAACTTAGAGTTAAACACGCAGATGGTTCAATAGAAAATATCACGTTACCCGAAGAGGTTGACCAAGAGTTGTTTCAAGCAGGAGCCATGCCGGCATTCGGATTGCGTTCAAAAGCGAATGTAGTTGCTGATATCGTTCCAGGAACACCAGCTGAGAAAGCAAAACTGAAAAAAGAAGATAAAATTCTTTTAGTGAATGAAAAGCAAATTGAATTCTTCGATGATTTACAAAGTGAACTATACGCTTGTAAAGGTAAATTAGCCGAGCTCACTATTTTAAGAGGAAAAGATACGTTGAATGTGAAATCAGATGTCACAAAAGAGGGAACAATCGGATTTCAAACGAATGCAAAAGTTTTGATTGATTCGAATGCTATTCAAGAAAAAAGTTATGGATTTGGTGAAAGCATAGCCATAGGGTTTTCATACGGAACCAACACGCTGACTGATTACGTTTCACAATTTAAGTTTGTATTCACTAAAAAAGGAGCTTCGTCCATTGGAGGTTTCGCATCCATTGGAAATATGTTTCCTCCCGTTTGGGATTGGCAAGCGTTTTGGCTAAATACCGCTTTGCTTTCTATCATTCTTGCGTTTATGAATATTTTACCTATTCCTGCTTTGGATGGTGGTCATGTGGTGTTTTTACTTTATGAAATGATGACTGGAAAAGAAGCTCCACAGAAAATTTTGGAATACGCACAATATGTTGGAATTGTGTTGTTGCTTGGCCTCATGATTTATGCCAATGGGAATGATTTGATTCGTTGGTTGTTTTAATTGGGTTGGTAAACTTATTCTCAGCTTCCTATTTACTGATTTGAGGGCGATTAGAAATCCAAACATCTTAAATCCCTGCTTCAACAAACCGGGGAAAACGGAAAAGTGTAGGATTAGTTGGAAAACGATTATTTTTGCACCTTAAATTCAATTTTCAATGAAACGCTGGAGAATTAGTCAAATTTTAGGTCAAGAGGGACAAGCCTTAATCAATGAAGAAATTACGGTAAAAGGTTGGGTTCGTGCTTTTCGAAGCAATCGATTCATTCAGTTGAATGATGGTTCGTGCATGGCATCTATTCAAGCCGTGGTTGATTTTGAGAAATTTGATGAGGCGCTTTTGAAACGAATTACAACAGCAGCGGCACTTTCAGTAAAAGGAACATTAGTTGAATCTCAAGGTTCAGGACAGACCGTAGAACTTCAAGTTGCTGAAATTGAAATTTTAGGAGATGCAAATCCGGACGACATTCAAAAAACAGTAATGCAACCGAAGCGACATAGTTTGGATTTTTTGCGGGAACAAGCGCATTTGCGTTTCAGAACGAATACATTTGGAGCCGTTTTCAGAATTCGCCACGCGGTAGCTTATGCTATTCACAAGTTTTTTAACGACAAAGGATTTTACTACATTCATACACCAATTATTACTGGTTCAGATGCCGAAGGAGCTGGAGAAATGTTTCGCGTTACGACTTTAGACCCAAAAAATCCACCTCTGAATGAAGATGGTTCGGTAAATTTTAAGGAAGATTTCTTCGGTAAATCAGTGAATTTGACCGTCTCCGGACAACTTGAAGGAGAATTGGCGGCATTGGCTTTAGGTCAAATTTATACATTTGGGCCAACTTTCCGTGCTGAAAACTCAAACACGTCACGTCACCTTGCGGAATTCTGGATGATTGAACCAGAAGTAGCTTTCAACGATTTGAAAGATAACATGGATTTGACAGAAGATTTTTTGAAGTACATCTGTAATTATATCCTGACAAACTGCAAAGTGGATGTTCAGTTTCTAAGTGAGCGTGACGCACAAGAGCAGACTCAAAAACCACAAAATGAGCGCAACGAAATGTCGCTTTTGGAAAGACTGGAATTTGTCGTTAATAATCCATTTAAGCGTTTAACATACACCGAAGCTATTGATGTTTTAATCAATTCCAACCATTACAAAAAGAAGAAATTCAAATACCCAGTTGAATGGGGAATTGACTTACAAAGTGAACACGAGCGTTATTTAGTAGAAAAAGAATTCAAGTGCCCAGTAATTTTAACAGATTATCCTGCGAAAATCAAAGCGTTTTACATGCGCTTGAACGAAGATGGGAAGACTGTTGCGGCAATGGATGTTTTATTCCCAGGAATTGGAGAAATTGTTGGTGGTTCTCAGAGAGAAGAACGTTATGATATTCTTCGTCAAAAATGCGAGGAATTTGGAATCCATCCCGACGAATTATGGTGGTATTTGGATACACGTCGATTCGGATCGGTTCCACACGCAGGATTCGGTTTAGGCTTCGAACGCATGGTGATGTTCGTTACTGGAATGTCAAACATCCGCGACGTCATTCCATTCCCGAGGACTCCTCAGAACGCAGAGTTTTAAGTTAGAACTTTATTTTTTGCCTCTTACTTTAAAATCTATTTTATAGTAGAAGATTGGCAATCTTCCCAATTGAGCTTTCTCAGCAATTGGATCAGAAGTATCATTCGGGTCCAATCTAGGTGCGTAGGCTAAACTCAGTAGGTTTCTCGTGTTAAGCACATTTACTAAGTCGAGACCAAATTCATGGGTCAGTTTAGAGGTATTCAACCTCCAACTCAATTTTAAATCCAATCTAAAATAGTCTCTGAACGTTAATTCGTTGAACAAACTGTCTTGAAAAATTAGTTCTTTTGAATCATTCGTCTGTGCAATGTCAACAAGTCCATATCTTCTCCCTCCTGCTTGCGTTACCTTCAATCCTAAACCAATAATTTGCCTTTCACTTATCATAAATTCTTTACCTGCTAAAACATTCCAAACGTAGGATAAATCTATTTTGTCAGAAATATTCGCTCCCTTGTAAGCCGTGTTTCTCCAAACTCCATCACTCGCCAAGTATTTCGAGTCATAAACGCTAGCAGAAACCATGAAGAAAAAGGTTTTACTGAAATACTTTTGAAGTGTAAACTCCATACCGTAATTATAACCCTTACCTTCATTAACGAGCGTGTCATTTGGAAATACACGAGCGAAACCACCACCAGCATTAACGAGCGAAAATGCGTTCGGTGAAGAGCTAATTGGCAGATTATAAAGATACTGATAGTATATTTCTGTTTTAAAATTCAATCCAGGTCCAAACGATTTTTCATACCCTAATCCGCTGTGGAAACTACGCATGAAGTCCATTTTTAAATTATGTGGTTTTCCGTCATTATCTGGGTCATATGTATACGTATAAAACGGTTGTGTTTGGCTATGCATTCCGGCTCCAGCAAAAATGGCTTGATTTCCTCCCATTTTATATTTCCAGCCCAAGCGTGGTTCCACAGGACTCAAGCTCTTACTCATTGAAAAAAACTGTGAATGGATTCCAGCTGTAAAATCCATTTGGTCGGTAATTTTCCATTTCCATTGAACGAATGTCTGCATTAAAATACCTTTCCGATTGTTGTTCCAACGAGTTTTCCAACTAGATCGATTGTCTAAGTCAGCAAGCACTGAATCTTGTTGATTGAAGGAAAGTGCATCTAAAATCACACCCGCTTTTATCAAATGATGTTTATTTATTTTATGATTAACCGAGAAATATCCAGACAATTTTAAGGTTCTGAAATTATACCCCATCATATTGTACATACTATCTACTCGGATCGAGGTATCAGCATTATTGATTGCCAAACTTCTGTGTAAATATATGTGTTCCGTATTCTGCTCTTCGCGGGAGCCGGCTAATGTTGCACTGATGTATGTTTTTTCATTTAATGTTTTTTTATAAGTGAGTCCGGAAACATACATGCTTGTTCCAAAATATTGGTCACGATCACCTTCGCCATAAAATTCTGTTGAGTATTTTGTTTGTTCAGAAATCATTATGTCGATGTCGCTTTTTCCTCCCATTCCCCACCAAGATAAATTACCGCCATTTTTCAATTTCCAATTGAATTTGAAAGCCGCATCTCCATATACTGGGACAGCATCGGTTCCTATTTTTAAGCCAAGTGTCTGAAATATGGATAGAGTAGAATAACGTCCCATAATCAAGTAACTTGAGTTTCCAGTTTTATCCATTGGGCCTTCTGCGAGTAATTCTGTTCCAAACAATCCAAATTGACCTGTAAATTCATGCTGATTGTTGTTTCCGTTTCGTAATTTCAAGTCAAATACCCCTGAGGTACTATTTCCATATTCTGATGGGAACGCACTCATGAAAAAGTCTGAATTGCCCAAAATTTTATTATTCAAAATCGAAACAGGACCGCCGGTACTTCCAGCTATAGCAAAGTGAGAAGGGTTTGGAATATCGATTCCTTCAACCCTGTAAATTACGCCTAGTGGTGAATTTCCGCGAACAACAATGTCATTTCGTGAGTCGTCTGAACCCTGCACACCAGCAAAATTGGATGCCATCCGAGCAGGATCCATTCGAGAACCTGGATAGCGATTTGTTTCCTCCACACTAAATTGTTGGGCAGAAATCAAAGCCATTTCATTAATTACTTCTCCCTTTTTACGTCCCACAACCTTAACCTCTTGTTTAGCAGAAACACGCTCCAATAATGGAATGTTAACAATCATCTCCTTACCTGAATTCACCTCAATTGTAACTGTTTTACTTTCGTAAAGAGCCAACGTAGCGGAAAGATCATATTTACCTACCGGAACATTTTTAATTTCAAAGGAGCCATCTTCAATAGATGCACAACGCAAGGTATTGGTTTCAGAAATGCCAATTTCAATTTTCACTCCATAAAGCGGATAATTTGTTTCGCTATCATAAACTTTTCCTCGTACTGTCTGAGTTGGAACTTGTCCAAAAAGCGATGTAGTTACGCAAAAGAAAACGAGAATTAACAAATTTTTCATAAATCTATTTTTAACGAAATTAAGTTTTTTCGTTGATTTATAATTAAACACGCGCTTTTTTAAAGTTTTGCACGGTTTTTGAAAAGTGGAGGAAATATTATTAATTTTATCTAAAATAAACGTATGAAAAATATTCTGTTTACTGTATTTACCCTAATAACCGTCGTTTCTTTTTCACAAAAAGAAGCATTAACGTGGCATACTGATTTACAAAAAGCGATATCAGTTTCTCAAAAAGAGAAAAAACCAATGATGTTGTTTTTCACAGGAAGCGATTGGTGTGGTTGGTGTCACAAACTACAGAAAGAAGTATTTTACCAAGAAGAATTTGTAAAATGGGCTAAAGAGAATGTGGTATTAGTTGAAGTTGATTTCCCAAGTTCAAAAGGTGAGGCATATAAAAAGCAAACGGATGAAACTCGTCAACAAAACAACTTACTACAACAACAGTTTTCAGTTCGGGGATACCCAACAGTTTGGTTTGTTAAACCTGAGAAAACAAAAGAAGGAAAAGTGAATCTTGATAAGCTCGGCCAAACTGGTTATGTAGCAGGTGGTGCCCAGAATTGGATCAATGGAGCCAATGCCTTTATAACTGGGAAATAAGATTTAGAGAAATTCCTGAATTTCATCATAAGAAAATCCTCTGGAACTTAAAAACCTGAGGATTTTTTGTTTTTTCGTCCATTCGTCCTTTTCTTTTGATAGCTCTGAACTTTTTCGATTGATTAAGCCATTTAGAATTGATACATACTCGTTGTAATCTATTGATTCTAAAGCAACTTTAATTGTTTCTTTATCTACGAATTTTTGTATCAACGCCGCTTTTATTTTAGCCTTCCCCCACTTGTTTATGCGCAGCTTACCTTGTGCGAAAGTTTGAGCAAACCGCTTTTGATCAAAAAAACGATCATTTTTGAGATGTTCAATTACTTTATTGGTATCTGATTCAGAAGCGTTTAGCTGATTTAACTTGTTTTGAATTTCGAAAAGACAACGCTCTTGATAAGCGCAATAAGATTCAAGTTTTAGGATTAAATCATCGATTGTCACGACTTTTACTATAATGCGATTTCCTCATTTTCCTTGTTTACAAAGGAATATTGAAGCAAGTGATGAGCAGTTATCCCACGAACAGGAATCCATTTTTTATACTTGAAAAACCACTTTAGTTGGCGACTTATTAAGCCATTCTTAAAATAAGCTTCCAAGTATGGATGAACAAGTAACGAGACGTTTTTCTCCTTTCGATCTGTCAATAGATAACTTAAATTGTTTTCAATTTCTTCAGCAAACAAAATACTCGCTTGAACCTCGCCACTTCCATTACATGTTGGGCATGTTTCAGCGGTTTGGATATCAGTTTCGGGTCTTACTCGTTGACGTGTAATTTCTATCACACCAAACTTAGATGGAGGAATTAAATTATGTTTGGCACGATCCGATTTCATGAATTCTTTCATCTTTTCAAAAAGAATCCGATTGTTTTCTTTTTCGTGCATATCGATGAAATCAACGCAAACAATTCCGCCCATATCGCGAAGTTGTAAAACACGTGCTATTTCCTCAGCAGCCTCAATATTGGTAGCAAGAGCGTTTGATTCTTGACCATCAGATCCTTTTCGGTTTCCACTATTTACGTCAATCACGTGCATTGCCTCGGTATGTTCTATTATCAAATAGCCACCACTAGGCAAAGGCACTTTTTTCCCGAAAAGAGTCTTGATTTGTTTATTTATTCCGAATTTTTCAAAAATATCTAGTTTACCATCATATAAACGAACGATTTTTTCTTTACCAGGCGCAATACTTTGAACGTACTCCTTCATTTCGGCCACAAGACCAGGGTCATTTACGTGAATGTTCGTAAAATCAGCATTCAATAAATCGCGAAGAATGGATGTTGTTGTATTCAATTCACCCAAAACACGCTTCGGCGGATGTCCACCTTTTATGTTAGCATGCATCGTTTTCCACTTTTCAAGCAGACTTTTCAAATCTTGCTCTAAATCTAATGTTGCCTTATGTTCAGCTACAGTTCGAATAATAACCCCAAAATTCTTTGGTTTTATCCGATCCATCAATTCTTTTAATCGATCTTTTTCCTCCTGATCTTTAATCTTTTGGCTTACAGAAATTTTATCTGAAAACGGAACCAATACCAAATATCTTCCGGCCAGTGTCACTTCAGAACACAATCTTGGGCCTTTGGATGAAATAGGTTCTTTCGCAACCTGAACTAGGATTGGTTGCGATGATGATACTAAGTCGCTAATTTTTCCTTCTTTGGGAATATCTTTTTCCAACTTGAAATACATTAAGTCGGCGACATTTTGCTTTCCGTTAAGGGTGTCTTTGACAAAACGACTCAATGAATTATATTGTGGACCTAAGTCCAGATAATGAAGAAAAGCGTCTTTTTCATAACCGACATCAACGAATGCGGCATTTAAACTAGGAGCGATTCTTCTAACTCTTCCAAGGTAAATATCACCTACTGCAAAGTCGGAATTCCCCCGTTCTTCATGTAATTCAATTAATTTTCCGTCACGCAACAATCCAAGCCAAATTCCGCTTGATCTTGCGTCTACAACTAACTCGAGATTCACAAGTTAAATTTTAAGATATTTAAACAATGAAAGCTCAATGAATATTCACTGAGCCTCCTTTTCTTGAAATCAGAAGATTACTTCTTCTTCTTGTGACGATTTTTTCTAAGACGTTTTTTGCGCTTGTGAGTCGCCATCTTATGTCTTTTTCTTTTCTTACCGCTTGGCATAATATTATGATTTAATTATTTATCTTAAACAAAAAGCACCCCCTAAAAAGGGAGTGCAAAGTTAAATAAAATTTTCAAAAAAACAAAAGCAATTTATTTTACCTGAACTTTCTTCTTCACGTCCTCAACAAAAGTCTTTGCTGGTTTAAAAGAAGGGATATTGTGAGCTGGGATAATGATCGTTGTTTTTTTGGAAATGTTTCTTCCTGTTTTTTCAGCTCTTTCCTTCACAACGAAACTTCCAAAACCACGTAAATATACATTTTGTCCTTTTGATAGTGAATTTTTAATTGAATTCATGAATGCTTCAACTGCTCTAAGCGCTTCAGCTCTTTCCAATCCAGTCTCTTCTGCAATGTCTGCGACGATATCTGCTTTTGTCATATTTAGTTTGTTTTAAATTACTAGTTCAAGTTTTTAGGGTGCAAAAATAATTGTATCCCATATTAAAATAATATTTTTCGTTCTTTTTTTAACGAAATTTGTTTATGAAACAATTTCAAGCTGTTTTAGTTCAGTGGTACGAAGAAAAAAAAAGAACGCTTCCTTGGCGAGAAACAAAAGATCCATATTTAATTTGGCTAAGTGAAATCATTTTACAGCAAACACGTGTTGATCAGGGACTTCAATATTATTTGAAATTTAAAACTGTTTTTCCAACCATTCAAGATTTAGCTGAAGCCGATGAAATGGAAGTTTTGAATCTCTGGAAAGGATTAGGATATTATAGTCGTGCACGTAATTTACATACAACCGCCAAATTAATAATGGAAAATTCCGATGGAAAATTCCCTTCAGCATATGACGAAATCATAAAATTAAAGGGTATCGGTTCATACACTGCTGCAGCAATTTCCTCTTTTGCATTTGGAGAAGCTAAAGCAGTTTTGGATGGTAATGTTTTTAGGGTGTTAAGTCGCTTGTTCCACCTAAAGACACCCATAGATTCTCCTCTTGGCAAGAAAGAATTTCAAGAACTCGCTAACGAATTGCTCGATAAGGAAAATCCAGCTCGGCATAATCAAGCAATAATGGAATTTGGGGCGATTCAATGTGTGCCAGTTAACCCAAATTGCGACCTATGCCCAATGAATTTCCTTTGTGAAGCCAAATCGAAGAATTCAGTCAGGCAATTGCCTGTCAAAATTGGTAAGACTAAAATCACCAAGAAATATTTTGTTTTTCAAATCTTTAAAAATCATGGGGAAATATTGTTAGAAAAACGCACTGATTTGGGCATTTGGAAAAACATGTATCAATTTCCGTTAGTTGAATTTCAAGATTCATCAGAAAAGATGAAATTTCTTAAAAACAATAATTACGAATTTATTTCACCAGAAGTAAAACATGTATTAAGTCACCAACATTTATATTGTCACTTTGTGATTTCGAAAGGAAATGATGAAAAAAGAAAAGATTCTCAATTATGGGTAAATAACATTGAGATTTTGAATTATCCTATACCTCGCGTAATTGAACGATTTTTGGAGGAAAATGGTCAATTAGTTTTTAACAAATAATTCAAACCAAATTTTTATATTTGATCGTTATAAATTCTAGTTATGAAAAAGTTTATCTTGTTCTTCTTTATTTTATTTGGTTTTTCTCTTCTTAACGCTCAACAACGTTCCTGTCATACGATGGAGAACCACGAGCGCTTGTTGCAAGAGGACCCTCATCTTTTTGAGCGAATTCAAAAAATTGAAGAATTTACAAATCATGCTATTAGCTCTGGGAAAGTAAATCAAAACAAAGCTGTTATAACTATCCCCGTTGTTGTGCATGTTGTCTATAACACATCTGCTCAAAATGTTTCTGACGCTCAAATTCAATCCCAACTGGATGTATTGAACAAGGATTTTAGAAAATTAAATACGGATTTGAATTTAGTTCCTTCAACTTTTACGAGCTTAGTTGCGGATGCGGAAATCAACTTTTGTTTGGCTAATAGGGACCCAAGTGGTAATCCAACTTCAGGAATTTTGAGAGTGCCAACTAGTCAAGCTTCCTTTTCCACAAATGACGGGGTTAAGTTCGCGTCTTCAGGAGGAAGTAATGCTTGGCCTACAAATCAATATTTGAATATTTGGGTTTGTAATATGAGTGGTGGAATTTTGGGTTATGCTCAATTCCCAGGGGGATCAGCGGCTACTGATGGCGTCGTTATCGGATACACTTGTTTTGGAACAACGGGTACAGCTCAGGCACCTTTCAACAAAGGAAGAACAGCTACGCACGAGGTTGGTCACTGGTTAAATCTACGTCATATTTGGGGAGATGCTACTTGTGGAAACGATTTAGTTTCAGATACTCCAGTTCACAATACGTCGAATTATGGTTGTCCTTCTCATCCTCGTTCTAATTCTTGTGGAACTTCGGCTGAAATGTTTATGAATTACATGGATTATGTTGATGACGCTTGTATGCAAATGTTTTCCAATGGACAAAAATCGAGAATGAGAGCGCTTTTTGTTTCGGGTGGAGCAAGAGCAAGTTTGGCAACATCCCCTGGTTGTTCTGGGACTTCGGGAGGCGGAACATCCACTCCAGCATATTGCGCTACTACAGGAAGCAATACCCAATACGAATGGATTTCAAATGTGAAATTCAATACAATTAATAACTCATCGATAGGTGGAGGGGGTTATTCCAATTTTACTTCGATTTCAACCACTGTAAATAGAGGAACTGCATATACACTTACTTTGACACCAGCTTTTGCAAGTACCGCATATACGGAGTATTTCAACGTTTACATTGACTATAATGGCGATTTGGATTTTGCGGATGCAGGTGAATTAGTTTATTCATCACCAGGCACAACGACTGCAGTTAACGCTTCAATTACCATTCCAACAACTGCAATTACTGGAAATGTTAGAATGCGTGTCATGATGAAAGACGGTGCGATTACGGGTCCTTGTGAATCTTTCACTTATGGAGAAGTTGAAGATTACACGCTTTCTATTCAAGCTGGATCAACTGGAACAACATGTGGCGCCCCAAGTGGGTTAGCAAATTCAAATGTTGGAACCACCACAGCTGCTATTTCATGGTCTGCTGTTTCAGGGGCGTCTAACTACACCGTTCAATACAAAAAATCAACAGCAACGTCTTGGACATCCACTTCTACGACAGCAACTAATTTAAATTTGACTGGTTTGTCGTCATCAACAACTTACAATTGGCAGGTTCGGACAAATTGTTCAAGTGGAAGTAGCGCATATACCACAGGAGCTAATTTTACAACTCAAGCAACAATTTCAACAACATGTACTGATGCTTATGAAACCAATAATTCGTTTTCTGCCGCCAAATCAATTGCGGTTAACGCGAACATTACGGCCTTGCTAAATACAAGCACAGACGTTGATTGGTTTAAATTTTCGAATACGTCAACTGCAAAGAACATTCGTGTGACCTTATCAAATCTTCCAGCCGATTATGATTTAAGACTATATAACAGCGCAGGAACTTTGTTGTCCACTTCTGCAAATGGAGGGAATGCCTCTGAACAAATTAAATATAACAACGCACCCGTGGGAACATACTACATTCGAGTAACCGGATACAATGGTGTATTCAACGCAAGTGCATGCTACACTCTGAGAGCTGATATTTCAAGCACGGCATTCAAGCTGAACGGTGAAGGAGAGAATATTACGAGTGAATCTGAGAATTCGTTTTTCGAAGTGTTCCCTAATCCAAATAAAGGGTTTTTCAATTACAAAATAGATTCTCAAACAACAGGAAACTACTCTGTTTCTGTAAAAGATTCCTATGGTCGTGTCGTTTACAGTGAGTCAATCAACAAACAAGACCAGCTATTCGAGAGCACAATAAATCTTGAGAATTATTCTGATGGGATATATTTTGTGATTCTTGATAATGGTTCTAAAATTGAAACTGTTAAACTATTGATTAACAAGAACTAATATTAAATTGAAATCCGTTTTGACTGAGACCTTAATTAAAACGAGTTTATTTTTGCGGTGTCTGTTTACAAAACAGTAAGAAATGTTGGAGTAGGACTCTATAAGGAAAAAGGGTCTAAGTTTCATGGCTTTATTTTTCCTTGTTCAACTGAGGATGAAGCTAAATCGATATTGAATAAACTCCGAAAGGAACACCATTTGGCTGTTCATGTTTGTTATGCTTTTCGATTTGGTTCAAATAAAAAACTTTATAGAGCTAGTGATGACGGAGAGCCATCAAATTCAGCAGGGCCTCCAATATTAGGACAAATACAATCGTTTGATTTAAGCAATGTTTTGATAGCGGTGGTTCGTTATTATGGAGGAACAAATCTAGGAGTTGGAGGATTGATTAATGCCTATCGGACAGCCGCGAAGGAAGCAATAGAAAATGCTGAAATTATTGAAGACGAGGAACGAATTGAAATTCAAATTTCTTTTAACTATGAGCATCTGCCATTTGTAATGAAATACCTAAAAAGTCATAACTGTATCATAATGGAACAATTTATTGATCAGAAATGCGTTTTAAAAATCAGATTTTCTATTTCTAATAAATTGTTAATGATGCAATTAAAAGAAATTCAAGGTCTTGAATTAAAAGAAATTTGATCTAAAACAAAGTCCAATGAAGATTAAAATAATCACTCTTTATTCCATATGTTCAATTGGATTATATTGTTGCAATGACACAAACAAAAGGGAAGATAATAAACTAGCAAAGGAGAAATCAAAAAGTGGTTTTGATAAGGAAAATAAGAGTAGTGACATTGAAAAAGAAAGTCAAGTTAAAACCAAACAGACTGCAAATTCAACTAAGAAAGAAAAAAAGTATATTCCGCCTCAGGTTGTTTTCGATCCAAGCTATATAGATCCTATGCCGCGCGATCCATCCTTGGGAATTGATAGTTCAATTGATCCACCGATGGATGGTGATGAATTTACTATCGAAAAACTCGTTGAGGAAGAAGTGTTTACTGTCGTCGAAGTTAATCCCGAGTTTAACGGCGGCATGAATGAAATGATGAAATTTTTAAAAGAGCACACCAAATATCCTGAGGATGCAAAAGAAATAGGTATTGAAGGAAAAGTGTTAATTGAATTCATTGTTCATAAAGATGGTCATCTTTCTGATTTTAAGATTATTAAAAAAGTTTACCCTTCTATCGATAGGGAATCCCTACGTGTTGTTCAAAAAATGCCCAATTGGATTCCAGGGAAAAATAATGGAAACAATGTTAGCGTCAGAACAGTCATTCCACTAGTTTTCAAGCTTTCGTAATTTATTTTTTACGCTTTACTTTTCTTAAATTTACATCATGGCACTTATAAAAGAATGCAAAGGAATTTCACCAAAATTTGGAAATGATTGTTGGTTTGCTGAAAATGCAACCATTATTGGTGATGTTGTAATGGGGGACCAATGCTCTGTTTGGTTTAATGCAGTTGTGCGTGGCGATGTAAACTCCATTCGAATGGGGAATAAAGTGAACATTCAAGATGGCGCAGTTATTCATTGTACCTATGAAAAAACGAAAGTTAATTTAGGTAATAATGTCTCAGTTGGACATAACGCTCTGATTCATGGTTGTACCGTTGAAGATAATGTCCTCATTGGAATGGGGGCGATTGTAATGGATAATTGCCACATCGAAGAGAACTGTATTATTGCTGCAGGTGCGGTTTTGTTAGAAGGAACACGCGTAGAATCCTGGAGTATTTACGCTGGAGTACCCGCTAAAAAAGTTAAAACCCTTTCTCCTGAATTATTTCAGGGTGAAGTGCAACGAATTGCAAATAATTACGTACTATATTCTAGTTGGTTTAAGGACTAAGGAAGTATGATTTGAAAAAACGAACAATAATCAATTTTTTTAGTTATATTTGTTGTTAGACCTTATTTTTAATTACGTAATAGTTGATCACAATGAAAAAAGTTACCACAAGTTTAATTCTTACAGCAATTTTAATTTCTCTATTTGCTTGTAAATCTGGGAAAGCAGGTTGTGACGCATACAGTAAGGTTAAAACTGAAAATCTATCCGATCAAGCTTTAAAATAATCTTGAGTCAAATAATTAATTCGTTCAATATTTAATTATTGGGACTTTTAAATTGTTGTCCTTCTTATAAAGGACATTTAGGTTTATTGGTTCATTTCTTGTCAATAGAAAGGATAACTGTTATTAGTTGGGTGAAGTAAAACTTCAAACATCAAGCCATATTTGTACAAATAGCACCTATTTCTTTGCGAATTTCATTGAAATCTATCACTTAAATTCAATTTGGTTTTGTGTATCTTAGCACAAATTTAGATTTTATGAAATACGATCGCATTGATTCAGCACTTTACATAAAAAATAGAAAAAAATTTACTGAAAGAATGGAGCCAAATACGTTGGCTGTGTTCAACTCAAACGATATTTATCCAATTAGTGCTGACAGCACAATGCCTTTTCAACAACATCGAGATATTTTATATTTGTCTGGGGTAGATCAAGAGGAATCTATATTGGTATTGTTTCCAAATGCAAGCAATTCTGTTCACAAAGAAATACTTTTTTTAAAGGAAACAAGCGAGTTAATTGCCATTTGGGAAGGTGAAAAATTGACTAAGCAAGCTGCTTTTGAAACTGCTGGTATAAAAACCGTTTATTGGTTGCAACAATTTCCAACGATTTTCAAACAGTTAATGGCTGAGGCAACAGGAATATATTTGAATACCAATGAGCATTTACGCGCCTCAACTGAAGTTGAGACTCGAGAAGATCGTTTCATCAAGAAAATCAAAGCAGATTTTCCCGCACATCAAGTCCATAAGTCGGCTCCTATCATGCATAAAATACGCTCGGTAAAAGAGAGCATTGAGCTGGAATTAATGCAACGTGCGTGTAAAATTACTGAATCCGGCTTCCGAAGATTACTTGGGTTTATCAAACCTGGAGTTTGGGAGTATGAAATTGAAGCCGAACTGGCACATGAATTTTTACGCAATCGTTCTAAAGGGTTTGCATATACACCAATTGTTGCTTCCGGAAAAAATGCGTGTGTTTTACATTACATTGAAAACAACCAACAATGTAAGGACGGAGATGTAATTCTATTGGATGTGGGCGCTGAATATGCTAATTACTCTTCAGATTTAACCCGTTGTGTTCCTGTTAATGGCCGATTTACACCAAGACAAAAAGCGGTCTACAATGCTGTTTTGCACGTAAAAAAAGAGGCAGAAAAATTATTAGTTCCTGGAACCAATATGGCCGAATATCACAAGCAAGTCGGACATTTAATGGAAGAACAATTAGTGAATCTTGGTCTTATCACCACACAAGATATTGCGAATCAAAAACCAGAGTGGCCTGCGTATAAAAAGTACTTCATGCATGGGACGTCGCATTTCTTGGGATTGGATACTCACGATGTAGGATTGTGGTATGAGCCAATTCAAGCAGGAATGGTTTTCACTTGTGAGCCAGGTATTTACATTCCAGAAGAAGGATTGGGGATTCGACTGGAAGATGATTTGGTTATTCAAGAATCGGGTTCACCATTCAATTTAATGAAAGACATTCCACTCGAAGCTGAGGAAATCGAAGAAATAATGAATTCATAGTCCGTGCTTAATTTTCGAGTTGAAGGAGAAGGTTACACAGTTGTATTTTTGCATGGATTTCTTGAATCCATCTCCATGTGGGATTATTTGGAATTGATCGACCTACAATGTAAAAAAGTATTCATCGATTTACCTGGACACGGAAAGTCAGAATTAAAGACAAATTTTGATGCTCCTTCTCTTCAATTTTTCGCTGATGAAGTTCTTGTGGTTTTAAATCATTTAAAAATTGATTGTTTTTCAGTTGTCGGACATTCCATGGGAGGATACGTTGCTTTGATTTTAAAACAGCAAGTTCCTGGATGCGATAAAGTGGTTTTACTCAATTCAAATTTTTGGTCTGACAGCGAGCTCAAGAAAAAAGATCGAGTTCGAATGGCAGATATCGCTTTCAAAGCCAAAAAAATACTAATTAATGAAGCTATTCCGAATTTATTTGGTAATCCTGCTGATTTTACTAAAGAAATCGATAAACTGAAATCAGAAGCAATGGAAATGAGTTCCGAGGCAATTGCTTATGCTTCATTGGCAATGAGGGAACGAACGGATTTTTCAGAAGAAGTGAATTCGAATCCTGCCGATTATTTCATTATTCATGGTGAAAACGATCGCTTGATTTCGTTAGAAGACTTTACGTCAAAAATGAAAGATTATTCACGACTATTTTTCATTCCAAATGTCGGACATATGGCCCATATTGAAAACTCGAAAAAGGTTATTGAATTGATAAAACGATTATAAAGTCTTTGAAATTTATACTTTACGATTTAACTAATTCAACCTACTGAACCTGAATTTTTATTGTATAATCTGCGTAATTTCCACTTTCACCTTTCTCACAACCTCTTTTCCAATTATAGGCCCTCAACGGCATAGTGAATATTCCAACTGTGTCAATTGTAAATGAATATTGCATATCACATGCTTGTCCACCGGAAATTGTTTCAACGTGTGAACTCATGCTACCTGTGGTATCAGCTCCTTCATAAATAACCCATCTCGTACCATTAGAAAACTTACTGTTATTTAATACAGTAATAGTATCACCAACTGAAAACGAACTGCCATTTACAGTAAAACGGGCATAAGGATGGTAATTACAACTTGAAATAAAAATTGTAAAAGCAAACAACGGAAGCAAATAAAACTGTGTTTTCATTTCTAAATTGATTAGCCAAAATACTGAAAATCATAGATTATTTTCTTTCATACCCTTCTAAACAAATTAAAATTGAATAATGGCTAAATAAATAGGCATTCCCAAAGTGATATTCAAAGGGAATGTTATTGCTAATGTCATCGGGACATAAATACTTGGATTTGCATTTGGAACCGAAATTTTCATAGCAGCTGGTACGGCGATATAGGAAGCACTTGCGGCCAAAATGGCTAAAATGAATCGATTCCCCTCAGATGAAGTCACAACCTGTGAAAGATATGCAGCGATACAACCATTTATTAGTGGAACGATGATAGCTAACAATGACACAAACCAACCGTGTTTAAAGAAGTCTTCCAACTTACGGGCACTGTTAATCCCCATATCCAAAAGAAAAACAACCAGAAAGCCTTTGAACAAGTCATTTGTGAACGGTTTAATTCCTTCCGCTGCTTTTTCATTTGCCAAATAACCAATTATTAAACTTCCTAAAATTAACAAAACACTACTATTCGTTAAAGAATGAACAAATATGCTCTTCAAACTTTGATCATGCGCTACTTTTTGACTGCAACTTCGAATCAAGAGAACACCCACAATGATAGCAGGAGCTTCCATTAGGGCCATTACAGCGACCATGTGACCACTAGACTTAATACTTAACGTTTCTAAAAAGTTGAGTGCGGTAACAAATGTCACCGCACTCACTGAACCATATGAAGCCGCAATTGCACCAGCATTTTCTACCCCAAGTTTCCTTTTTGAAATGAAAAACACATATACAGGAATTAAAATAGCGGCAAGAATGGCAAAAATTATCGTTAGTAAAATTTCGGCAGAAAATTCACTGTGTGATAATTCCTGACCTCCTTTAAATCCAATTGAAAAAAGTAAATAAAGAGAAATAAACTTGGATGTTGTTACAGGAATCTCAAGATCACTTTTTAATTTAACTGCCAAAATACCCAAAGCAAAAAATAAGAGTGCAGGATTGGTTAAATTATCAAACAATAACTGTTGATTCATCCTTTCACCTCGTTTTAAAAATCACTCGAAAAAAGCAATTAACAACTAAATTTTTTTCCATAAACTTCCCCTTCACTGACTTTATAGATTTACAACTAATGTCATGAAAATAAAATATTTGTGCTTTACTCTGTCGTATCAATGCGTATCTCTCCAATCAAATTTAATCGATGACTTGAAAGGGTCTCTGTTCGAATTTGTTTTAATACTTCCGACAAATTCTTGATCTTTTTCTCGCGAAATTGGATATCTTCCAATTGATCAGAAAGTTAAATTTTCTTCTCATGGAATTTAATCTTCGTCGTGATTAGATTAGACAAAAGCTCCATTGCGTCCTCCTTAGAGAACGTGCCATTTATCAATTCAATTTTCATAGATTACTTTTTGAAGGTTTATTGACCTTGTCCAAGTGAATATGCAGAAACGCCATTAAAACGATACAAATTTTCAGTTTTAATAACATCCACATCGTTCTCTATAGCATTCTTAAGCATATTAATGATTTGTTCCTTGGAGATAACATTCCCTTCTACAGGCTTGAATCTACATCTCCAATGGTCGGTACAAAATGTTTCCTTAAATCCTTCTGGCCAAACTTTTATTCCTCGATTTGTAATCATTGACAAATGAAGGTTATTGTCAGCAAGTTTTTTAACCTTTTCAGCAAGTTCATTCGGATTTTCTCCTGACCAATGAACAAATAAGTCTACCCCTTCAAGTTCTTTTGTCGCTTGAGCTTTTCGTTTGTATTTTGGAAGAACCATTTGGTATGTAGTATCATATTTGACCGCTGTTAATTTCTCGGGCGTTTTCCCCAAATTTGAGATTACAGCGTCAGCAAATTCATTGGTTCCAACTTTCGCTTTACTTACTCCTTCTTTGTAGATGTCGTACGTGTGAATTCCATCTTCCAAAGTACGTAACCATGCGTTTTGAATTTTTTCAGCAACATCTGTCTCTCCAATGTGATTCAGCATCATAATGGCGCCTTGTAACAATCCAGATGGATTTGCAACGTTCTGTCCGGCTCTTCGAGGCGCGGAACCATGAATAGCCTCGAACATAGCACATTCCTCCCCAATATTTGCCGAACCTGCAAGACCAACTGATCCTGTAATTTGTGCTGCAACATCACTTAAAACATCGCCATATAGATTTGGCATAACGATCACATCAAAAGCTTCAGGTGTATCTGCGAGTTTTGCTGCACCAATATCGATTATCCAATGTTCGTTTTCAATCTCTGGATATTCAGCGGCGATTTCATCGAAAACTTTATGAAAAAGTCCATCTGTTTGCTTCATGATATTGTCTTTCGTAAAACAAGTTACCTTTTTACGATTTTGTTGCTTGGCATATTCGAATGCATATCGAATGATTTTTTCACATCCTGGGCGGCTAATCAATTTCAAACATTGAACAACCTCATCCGTTTGTTGATGCTCAATTCCGGCATACAAATCTTCTTCGTTTTCGCGCACAATAATGACATCCATTACAGGATGTTTTGTTTCAACAAAAGGATGCAAACTTTTACATGGACGAACATTGGAATAAAGTCCAAGAAATTTTCTTGTTGTTACATTCAAACTTTTGTATCCTCCACCTTGAGGGGTAGTAATTGGTGCTTTTAAAAAAACCTTATTTCGTCGAATTACATCCCAACTTTCATTGGCAATTCCAGAGGTGTTTCCTGATAGGTATACTTTTTCACCAACCTCGATTTCATCAACTTCAATTTTTGCTCCTGCAGCAAAAAGAATTTTTAGAGTGGCATCCATGATTTCTGGACCAATTCCATCACCCTTAGCTATCGTTATTTTAGTCATACTTTTTTTCTACAAAAATGCGCTGAAAAATTCATTTAAATACATTTATGTTCGTTATGTAAATAACATATTTTATTTATACATTAAATGGTATTATTTATGTTTTTAAAATCAGAATTGAAAACTCAATACTCTTTGAAAAGACCTGGATCATTTATCCAATCAACCATAGCTTTCAGCAGAATAGGCGAGATTGTTTCTTCAAGTTCTCCATATTCCAAAACATTACATTTCTTACAAGTTTGAAACAAGTGATTCAAGCCAGGAATCAACAAGATTTTAGAGCGACTGATACTTTTGCTTTGATTCGAAAATCCCTTTCGAAAACCTTCTTGGTTTTTAATTGGTGGCACTTGAATATCCTCCGATCCATTGATAACGAGCACAGGACAGTAGATCTTCGATAAATAATCACGTGTTTCGAATTCCATAAACTGCCTCGCCCAATCAGTATTAAGGAAATTCGTTAAAGATGCCGCAAATTCATCCATTGTACCTTCTTTCTTATAGTCCTCTGGTAATTGGTCAAAGTTTCTTTTCAAAAATTCATTGACTTTGGATGGGAATACCTTGTTGTCATTGCCTGTCAATAAACTCGTGACACTATCATAAATCATACTATTTGCCCTTGCGTACAGCTCAGATTTCCCAGACGATAAAGGAATCAAATATTGTTGCTCAACTAAAACATCTCTACCATTGGTTCCAACTGCTGCCAATTGAATTAAAAAATCAAGTTTCGGATTTTTGGATGCTACAATCAACGTGTGCATTCCACCTTCAGAGTGACCAGCCAAACCAACCTTATGTCCTTTAAATTTCTTTTTGACATATTTATAACATGCTTCTACGTCTGAAGCGAAATCAAAAAGTGAAGCTTTTGAAAATTCCCCATTACTTTTTCCAACTCCACGATCGTCGAAGCGCAGCACTCCTATTCCATTATTGGACAGATAGTCTGCAATGACCCAAAATGGTTTATGCCCCATTATTTCACAATCGCGATTTTGTGGCCCAGATCCTGAAGAAAGAATTACAATAGGAAATTTTGTATTGCCCTTCGGTAAAGTTAGTGTAGCGCCCATGACGTTTTTTCCATTTTTGATTTCAATTTCTTGAATATCATAAGCGAATTTTGGTTTCGGTTCTTGAGGTCGATTTACTTTTTTGGCGACCTGAATTTCTCTTTTAAATGTAACTTTCCAATCCAATCCAGATTGTTTCATCGTTCCAAATAAGGAGTCTCCTTTAGCTTCATATTTTCCAGAAAATGACAAACCAATATTCCCCCAACTAAAAGCCAAAGAGTCTTTTGATATCGTGCTATTCTCAATTATCTTAGGTTCAAATCCAGAAACATCAGGTAATCCAATTTTCAATGTTCCATCACGACCAACACGATCGATAAACAAATCCATACGTGTACTTTGTCCAGCTACGGAAAACGCTGCGTGCCATTCACCTGTAATTTGACCGAAGAAATTATGGCTAATAAGGAGGCAAATAAAGAATAGTTTTTTCATTTAAAAGTTTTGCTTTATTGATTTATAATCTCCAAATGTATAGTTTATTCGAATGTTTCCGAGAAATATAACTCACGAATATAGAGTCAACAAAAAAGCCGTGAAATATATTCTCACGGCTCTTATTCTATTTGAAACTCGATATGTTAGATGTTAATGCATCACTTGGAATCGAATAGATTGAGTTGTCTTATCTTCTGCTATAATAGTTAAGAAATAGACCCCATTCTCTAGGTGTTGGATATCGATAGTTGTTTCAATTTGCTCATTTCCAGATTGTTTAACTAACTGTCCATTTATGTTATGAATCGAGATATATTTAATTTTTTTGTTTTGGAAATTTAAATTTAGATAATTGAATGCTGGATTTGGAAAAACTTCGAAATCCGAATTTCCAACCTCATTTTCTAGTGAAGAAGTGCTAAATTCAAAACAATCAGAGCTCCACGTACATTGGTTAGACGTTATTTCGATTGCATAACTTCCATCTATAGTTGGAGTAAATTGATTGGAAACCGCGTTTGCAATTGGAGCGTTTCCTTGATTACAATCAGTCCATTGATAAGCCTGTCCAGTTGAAGTGGTTGAAAGAACGCCATTTGATTCAGAAATGATTGGAACTATTGCTGGAACAACATTTAATTGTATTGTGTGTGTGCTATCACATCCACTTTGTGCTGCGAAGTTGTAGGAATAATTACCAGATGAAATCAATGTATCGCCATTATATATAAATTCACTTCCTTCGCAAATTGTTTGATTTTCAGCTGTTTCAATGGGAGAAAGAAGAATTAATTCTGTGTTTATTGTACTGTCGCATCCGAATTGAGAAGTCAGGGTAGTTGAATAGTTCCCAGACTGATTGTAAAACGAGCTGCCCACTTGAATGCTATCTCCAGCACATAGGGTAAATGACTGACTAATTGTGAAATTTGGAATAACTGTTAAAGTTAAGTTAACTGTACTATCACACCCATCTGAATTTATAAAAACCTCACTGTATGAACCAGTTGTATTTATGGTTTGAGTACCGAATGAATAAGTCTGGCCTTGACAAATTGCTTCTATTGCTTGTGATGTTTCCGCAACACAGAATTTTTTAACGTTTAATTTGTACCCATTAAAAAGATTATTATGTGCTGCAAAAATGGTGTTGTCATTTCTTATCGCAAGTGCGTGTGAATTTCCTAAGCCTAAAGTGGATCCTAAGGTTGACCAAGAACCATTTTGATATTGCATAACTCGAGATGTTCCATTTTGGAATATAACTGTAGGAATTTGGTTGACAATCTTAAAATCTGAATAACCAATTGGATCTATAGAAAAACCTTGATTTCCGACATAAACCCAATTATTTCCATCCCAAGTTTTCATACTAGCAGCATTATTTAAACTAGCCTCAGCACACATTATAGATGGAACATTAGAAGTGTTTAATTCCAACTCAACAAAATAACATGCTCCACCGAAAATATTTGATGAAGAACCAACTTGAACCCAAGATGAAACATCCGTTTTGTATACGGACAAAGCTCCTCCATTTGAATTGGTAATTGCAATGTAAATTTGGTTGTCTGTAGTGAATTCAAAATCTATGTCACCTGCTTGAAAATTAGAAACAGAAGGCGATAGAACGTTACCCCAATTGTTCCCGTTCCATCGAACTACTGACGCAGGAAATGGCCAAATAGCTCGATTACTGAAAGCAACAACAGGTTCGTTGTTTGGGCTGAATTTTAGCTTAGCATTGGACCCTCTTCCAACAAATCCAGTTGAGGCACCAAAATTTTCCCAAGATGAGCCATTCCATTTCCTAATAATAAGACTATCACCAGCATTACAATAAAGAACGTAAGGAACATCATTGTTATCTAATGCCAATTCCGATTGGAAGCCGAAGGTCGAGTTTACTGCTGAATTCGAAAGCTGAACCCATTGATTGTTTGTATATTCAAAAGCATAAATCGAATCATTGTTGGTGTTTTTATATACTACAACGGGATTACCATTTTGCTTAATGTCCATAGTTACATCTGATACTCCCGAGCTTGTAAAATCAGGTTGCCCAACTGATGTCCACTGAGCGAATAAAGGGTTAAATCCTAAAGTCAGGAAACAAAATACTACTAGATAAACGTTTTTCATAATTTTTTTTCCGTAAGAATACTCTATTCTAACTAGCTGTAGAAAATTATTGGGCGAAGTAAAAAGTTTATCGGGTGAATCCGTAAATAACTAGTGCGAAATATTTAGTAAATCAAAAAGTTTCGCCTTGAATGAATCACCAATCGGAATGGCATTTTTCCCAATTTTTAATTCAGAACTTTGTATAGATTCGATTTTTGAAACATTAATTACATACGATCGATGCACTTGTAAAATATTTGGATTTGTGAATTTCGAAACGAATTCCTTCAAAGGTAACAAAACAAGTCTTTTTTCTTTTTCTGTATTAATTGTAATGTAATTATCTTCTGCTTTAGCCCAAAGAAAATCGTCAATCGTAATTCGAAAGAACGAGTGACCGTCTTTCAAAAACAGTTCATTTAATTTTTGTAGTTGTTCTCGTTTAGGTAATCTTGCAAGGCATATTAAAATATCTTCTGTTCGAAATGGTTTTGCTAAAAAGTCATCTATTTTTAATTGATTACTTTTTGCCAAAACTCGCTCATCAATCTTTGATGTTAGAAACACCAAATGCATCGGGTGATTTTTTTGAAGAAGCTCCGCAACGTCGGTTCCATCAAATGCGCTTGCTAATTGAATATCAATAAATGCAAGATCTACATCTGAGAATTCATCTAAATTTTCCTTGACTTGTTCATATCGGTCAAATTCCCCAACAACTTCGTGACCTAATTCAATCAATAATAGTTTTAATTCTATTTGAATTAACGGATCATCTTCAATCAATATGATTTTCATACTTGGAATAAGGAATGGTTAAATGGGAAAACAAATTAAACCCATTTTCAGTTGTAAATCGAGAATTTAAACCGATTTTTTTTAATAAAACAGTCAATAACTCAGAGCCAAAAGAACTTTTGTTCGTTTCGTGTTCAAAGCCTTTTCCATTGTCGCTATAATTCAATTCTAATTTTCCGTCTCTTTCAGAAATGAAAATAATAATTTGAGGACTATCAATTTCATGAAATGCATGTTTAAGCGAATTTGTAACCAACTCATTTAAAACAATCCCCAGCGTAATTCCTGAATTAATATCAAAAAGTTTATCTTCGAAGTCCAAGTTCATTTTTAACGATGGAAGTAACTTTGTAGATTGACTTTTAAGTTCGTCTAAAATTTCTGAAAGCCGAATTTTCTCCCACTTTTTAGATTCATAAAGTTTTTCATGAAGCTTTGCGATTACTTGAAGAGAGTCTTTAATTCTAATAAGCTTTTCCTTATCACCCCCTTGAAGGTGGTTCAATTCAATCGTTAATAAACTTGAAACTAACTGCAAGTTATTCTTAATCCGATGATGCAATTCACGCGATAGTAAATCCGTTTCTGCTAGCTTATTTTTAGCGATTTCGTGATTTCTCTTTTTAAGCCTGAATGCCAGAAACAAAATGATAGACATTGTTATAAGGAGTATAATGATTATTAAAGCAATTTGTATGTTGTTTTTTTGTTTGAGAAGTTGAATATTCTTCTGCTTTATCGATTGTTCTTTTTCAGCAAGTTTAAATTTCTTCTCATATTTTGCCATAAAATCATTCCGATCCTTGTTGTACATAAAATCACGCAATGAATCATACTTGTTATACCATATTATAGATTCTTTATACTCATTTTGCAGTTCTTTTAACTTGGCAAGTGATTGATAAAAATATTGTATTCGCTCCTTATTTGATGTTTGAACCGCAATTTTCAATCCTTGTTTATAAGCTATCTCCGCCTCCTTATAAAGTGAAAGTTCCTTATAAATTTCACCTCTTGAAAACCAAATTGTAATTAACGTATAGTTGTCATTTTTTGGAATAAATCGTTCGCTTAAAACATTATAAAAAAGCGCAGAATCAAGTTTATTCAATTCGATATATAAACCTGAAATACTTGCATGCGCGATTGAAATCATTAAAGAATCCCGGTGTTTTATTCCCAGGGCTAACGACTTTTTATACGTGGAATGAGCAAGATCAAGTTTGCCCAAGTTTTTATAGCAAATACCAATATTATTGAGCGCTTTTGAAGCTCCTTCCGGCTGATTTGCTCGATTAAAATAAGTGATGGCTTCTTGATGGGCAGAAATTGCTTTCTCATACTCAAATTGATAGTAATAATGCGCACCAAGATTATTGAGTGCGTCACCTAAATCCGCAAAAGCGTTTGTTTTTTTTAAAATTCTTATTCCCTTGAAAAGATAGATTCTTGCTGAATCGCTCCTCAATTTGATATCGTAATAAATACCAATTCGGTAAAGCGCTCCTCCTTTTCCTGCCAGATAATTAAGTTTTTGTGACTCTTTAAGAGCCATTTTTGCAATTTGAAATGCTTTTTCTAGGTCTTGATCATAGGTTTCGAAAAACAATGCGTTCCATTTATCAATCTTTGCTTTATTTGATTGACCAAAACCATTCAAACAAAATAAAAAACAAATAAGGATAAAAATTAATTTCATTTAGATAGGTTAAAACCTAAGTTACAAAATCTTTCCTTAAAAAACGAATTCTAAGATTTATTATAGCTCAAATCAATTCCAAGAAGTGCCCTCTTTTCCATCTTTCACAACTATTCCGGCAGCAGCCAACCCATCGCGAATTTTGTCTGATGTTGTCCAATCCTTATTCGCTCGGGCTTGTTGACGGAGATCCAAAACAAGATCCATAACGGGCTTGAGCTTCGAATCATTGTTTGAGGAGGCTATTTCAAGTCCCAACACATTGAAAACAAACGCTTTCATTTCAGTTTCTAGTAAATCTTTGTCGGATTTTGAAATGGTGACATTTCCGTCGTTAACAAGGTTTATTTGTTTGACCGCGTCAAAAAGATTAGCTATTAGAATTGGCGCATTGAAATCATCACTCATGGCTGAGTAGAAACTGGCAACAAGCGATTGAACATCAACCGATGAAGTATCAGAGGTATTTAGTTTTTCAATTAGGTTCAATCCATCTGTCAAGCGTGAAAACCCTTTTTCTGCTGCATCCAATGCTGTTTCGGTGAAATCAAGCGTGCTTCTATAATGCGCTTGCATCATGAAAAAACGCAAAACGTTTGCAGGATAAGCTTTTTTGAATAGGGAGGTTGTTCCTTCGATAATTTCTTTCGGCAAGAAATAATTTCCTAAGGATTTACTCATCTTTTGTCCGTTCACATTCAGCATATTTGCATGCATCCAATATTTCGCAGGATTACAACCAAATGAACCACAACTTTGCGCGATTTCATCTTCGTGATGTGGGAATTTTAAATCCATTCCTCCTCCGTGAATATCAAAATGTTTTCCAAGGTATTTCGTGCTCATTGCCGTACATTCGATATGCCAACCTGGATTTCCATCACCCCAAGGTGAGCGCCAAATTTGCATATCTTCTGGATTCGCTTTTTTCCATAAGGCAAAATCAGCGAAAAATCGTTTTTCCTCTTGTGCATTTAGCACACGAGTTTCATTCTCCAATTCATCGACTTTGCGCCCACTTAAGATTCCATAATTAAAATCTTGCATGTATTTCTTCGTATCAAAATAAACGGACCCGTTAACGGCATAAGCATAGCCATTATCCAAAATTTGTTCGATGATTTCAATCTGCTCTTGAATGTGCCCGGTTGCCGTGGGTTCAATCGACGGAGGAAGTAAATTATAAATTCGCTGCAGTTCTTGAAATTTCACATTGTATTTGTATACGATTTCAAGTGATTGCATTTGTTCCAAACGAGCTGCTTTTCCAATGCTATCCTCTTCATCACCTGCGCTATTGGTAATGTGTCCGGCATCTGTAATGTTGCGAACATATTTTACTTTGTAACCAAGATGCAGAAAATAACGATAAATCAAATCGAAATTGATGAACGTGCGCATGTTGCCCATGTGTGGTTCGCTGTATAAAGTTGGCCCACACACATACATTCCAACGAAATTATCGTGAAGCGGTTCAAATGTTTCTTTTTTACCGGAAAGGCTATTGTATATCTGAAGATTGTTTTGATTTTCCATTCTTAGAGTAAAAATATCAATAATTTGAAAACAAGGTTAGATCACTACATTCACAATTTTCCCGGGAACAATAATCACTTTCTTTGGAACTTTGCCTTCCAACCATTTCTGAGAATCCTCAAGAGAAAGAACATGATCCTCAATTTCTTTAGGACTCATACTCAAACTTAAATTGACCTTAAATCGCATTTTTCCATTGAATGATACGGGATAATCAAAAGTAGATTCCACTAAAAATGCTTCATTGAAAGTTGGGAATTTGGCAGTGCTAATTGTCCCTGGTTCATTACCCAAACGAACCCATAGTTCCTCTGAAATATGAGGTGCATAAGGCGAAAGCATGATAACCAAGTCGCATAAAATTGTTTTGTTGTTACATTTTTGATCCGTTAGCTCATTCACGCAAATCATGAAATTGGAAACACCTGTATTGAAGGAGAAACGATCCAAATCGTCTTTCATCTTTTTGATGGTTTTGTGTAAAGTTTTCAGTGATTCTTTTGATGGTTCATTTTCGGATAAAAGTACATTTCCATCAGCATCGTGGAACAAACGCCATAATTTGCGCAAAAAGTTGTAAACTCCATTTATTCCTTTTGTATCCCAAGGCTTTGTTTGTTCTAAAGGGCCTAGAAACATTTCATACATGCGCAAGGTGTCAGCACCAAATTTCTCAACCAACTCATCAGGAGTTTGCACATTGTATTTGGATTTCGACATTTTCTCAACTTCGTATCCACACAAATAAGTGCCGTCCTCTTCGTAAACAAATTCAGCATCGGCATATTCTGGTCGCCAGTTGCGAAAAGCTTCAATATTCAGCTTGTCATTGTCTACCAATGAAATATCTACGTGAATAGGAGCGCAAACGTAGTTGTCCTTAAGCGAATACGAAACAAACTTATTTTCACCGATTACCAAATAAACAAAGCTGCTCCGGCCCAAAATCATTCCTTGATTAATCATTTTTTTGAAGGGCTCATCAAATGGAATATAACCTCGATCATGCAGGAATTTAGTCCAAAAACGTGCGTACAATAAATGTCCGGTTGCATGCTCTGACCCACCAATGTATAAATCTACATTTTGCCAATAATC
The DNA here is from genome assembly GCA_964534395.1 of uncultured Lishizhenia sp. Classification (GTDB taxonomy): domain Bacteria; phylum Bacteroidota; class Bacteroidia; order Flavobacteriales_D; family Crocinitomicaceae; genus UBA952. Next base: position 67,925 of record CAZHOW010000010.1, on the reverse strand, counting down.
GACTTTATCCTTTCCAACAAACTCAGAATCGTTATTCGGATCCAGATAACGTAAAAAGTACCACGAACTTCCGGCCCATCCTGGCATTGTTGAAAGTTCGTATTCAAACTCTTTGTCATATTTCCAGTTGTTGGCACGAGCCAGCGGTGGTTCTCCATCTTCTGTTGGCAAGTATTTATCGACTTCGGGCAGAGATAATGGTAATTCGCTTTCTTTCAGTGTATAAGGAGTTTCTCCATTATAATAGATTGGAATGGGTTCTCCCCAGTATCGTTGACGCCCAAAAACAGCATCTCGTAAGCGGTAATTTACACGACCTTTTCCAAATCCGTTTTTAGTAATTTCCTCGATGGCTTTTGGAATGGCTTTTTTAACAGCAAGTCCGTTTAAAAAGTCTGAATTTATTAGGCTTCCTTCCTTCTCAATCCAAGCTCCTTTTTCCATGTCATGTGTTTCATTGGTAGGAGATATCACCTGTTTGATTGGAATATCAAAGTGTTTTGCAAATTTATAGTCGCGTTCATCGTGGGCAGGAACAGCCATTACAGCTCCAGTTCCATATCCTACAAGCACATAATCACCCACCCAAATTGGAATAGGTTCCTTTGTGAATGGATGTTCAACATACGTACCCGTGAACACACCACTTATCGTATTCACATCTGCTTGACGTTCTCGCTCACTGCGATTTTTTGCTTTTTCTACGTAGGCTTCCACCGCATTTTTTTGTTCTGGGGTCGTTATTTTCGAAACCAAATCATGCTCTGGGGCAAGCGTTACAAACGAAACTCCAAAAACAGTATCTGGGCGTGTGGTAAATACTTCAATTGAAGTTTCTCCCCTTGAGGGGAGATCAAGAGGGGTGATATTATTACCACCTGCTGAGTCCTCCCCCTCGGTCCCCCTCCAAAGGGGGAAGTTGATAGAAGCGCCTTCACTTCTTCCAATCCAATTTCGTTGCGTTTCCTTTATGCTTTCAGACCAATCAATTTCATTTAGTCCATCCAACAAGCGTTGCGAATATGCCGTGATGCGCATGCTCCATTGCCTCATTAGTTTACGTTCTACTGGATAACCTCCACGCTCTGAAACTCCATTTACAACCTCATCGTTTGCGAGAACTGTTCCAAGAGCCGCACACCAATTCACAAAGGATTCTCCAAGGTAGGCCAAACGAAAATTCATTAGAATCTCCAATTTTTTATTTTCGTCGTAATTTCTCCATTCTTCAGCTGTAAATGGAATCACGTCTTTTTCGATGTCACCAGTTAACATATCCAAATTCACGCCTTGAGATCCTTGTTTTTCAAAAATTTCAACAAGCGTTTGAATGTCCTCGGCTTTATTTGTTCTTGGGTTATACCAAGAATTGAAAAGTTGAATGAAAATCCATTGAGTCCATTTGTAATATGCTGGTGAAGATGTTCGAACTTCTCGATCCCAGTCAAAAGAAAATCCGATTTTATCCATCTGATCGCGATAACGAGCGATATTCTGTTCGGTTGTAATGGCAGGGTGCTGACCTGTTTGAATTGCGTACTGTTCTGCAGGTAAACCAAATGAATCATAACCCATAGGATGAAGCACATTGTATCCTTGCAAACGTTTGTAGCGTGCGTATATGTCAGAGGCAATGTAGCCAAGCGGGTGTCCTACGTGTAAACCAGCACCAGATGGGTATGGGAACATGTCTAAAACATAGAATTTTGGCTTGCTTTGATCTTCCGCTACTTTAAATGTTTTGTTTTCCGCCCAAAATTTCCGCCATTTATTTTCTATCGCTCTAAAATCGTAATCCATTGTTTTTGTTTAGGGTGCAAAGATAAAAGTTCATTTCGGGTCTGGCTAAATGAATGAAAAAATGTTTCATATTCCTTTAAGCCTAACTTTTAGCAAGTTACCTTTTGGTAAGTTTTTGATCGTACTTTAAAAGTTAATCAAACTGGACAATCCCAAAATCAAAAGAATTCCATCCATCAATTCGTGACGATAAGAAAACCGTTTTGAAAATAGAATTAAACTAAAAATGAAAACAACAATGAAATCAATTGGTTCTTTATCTTCCAGTATATAATTTGTAATCAGAAAAAGAACTAAAAGCAAATAAAACATAATTTTTGCCTTTCGACTTCCAATCAATTGTGGAATTGTAATCATTTTGGAATTATCGAATTTCATATCACGTATATCACCTGGAATAGTGAGTGTATAAAACAGGATGAAATAATGCAGGTCAAACCAACGAAATGAATCCAAAGTTAATTTAGGAATAATAACTGTGATTATTGTCCAAACTATTGAAATCCATAACGCTTTTGTTCCAGGAATTTGCCGCAGATTAACTTGTTTTATCCTGAAAATGTAAAGTGCTGTAATCAATCCCGTTAAACCGAGCATCAATAATGAAAAAGGCTTTAATCCTAAAAGATAACAATAAAGAAAAGAGGACAATGCTAGACACAATAGAGTAAAAAAGTATAGAATTATCGAGTTCTTCTCATACCAAAATCGCATTTCAAAGGGAAGTAAATTTTTTCTTAATTTATTTAATCGATTCAGGTTGTAAATGCCGAAAACAGCAAGTGCCAAAGCCACTGAAAAATAAAGGGATATCTCACTTGGATTTAATAAACCAAATGAAAAGATAAATGAGGAAATAGCTAATAAAAGATGGCTTTGAACGAATGAATTTAGCCATTTTGAAATCATTGGAAGTATCTTAATATGCGGTCAACCTCAATATTCTCTATGCAATTACAGCTTTTTCCTTTTTTACATTGAGGGCAATTTTCATCGTAAACTATGGCTTTTGAATTTTCCCCCAAAGCAGCCCAGCGACCCGGATGAATCGGTTTACGAGAAGAAAATAATCCAACGGCTTTTTTTCCAAAAACAGCAGACAAATGGTATGGTCCGGTTGAACAAGCTACAATTCCTTCAGACAATGCACATAATTTAATTAACTGCGCTAAAGTCAATTTTCCTGTCGAATCGATAATGCGCTTATGAGACGGGATTTGTGAACGAAATAGTTCTCCTTCAACTTCAGTACCAGTGAAACAAACAGTTTTGCCATTTTCAACGAGATGTTCAGCCAATTTAAAGTAGTTTTCAAGCGGCCATTCCATCGCGCTTCCTTGGGATTTGGGATGAAAAATTACCGTATTCGAAAAATCAAGTTCTGACAGAAAATCAGGTAAATGGACATTCGGTATATTAAAATAGGTTAAATAACTGTTTATTTCTTTTAAACTAGGAAATTCTTTGATTCCCAAGGGCTTGGCTAGTTCAAAATTCAATTGTGCTTCGTGTAAATTTGAATTTTTCCGACTGAAATTCAAACGATGTGTGCATGTCAACAAGTGATAAACACGATGAGAGGTTCCAATTCGCATTGGAATTTTGGCTTTTTTGGCCAAAGCGGCGAGTTCCTTGTTTGGAAAAACATGAATAAAAACATCCGATTTGATAAAATTCAAACGATTTATGACTGGAAGTGCCTCAATTTCTTCAACACTAATAAACTCATCAACGCAGTCGAAGCAAGCTACAACATCTTTTGTATAGTTTTTTCCAAGAAAGGTCAACTTCGCCTCAGGAAATTTCTCCCGAAGCCATGCGCATAGAGGAAGTGTCAATACTACGTCACCAATGCTATCCGTTCTTGAAATTATAATTCGATTCATTGAGTTTTATTAATTAATCTTCGCAGTTCACGATATTTGAAAGCATTTGATTCGGCACTAATTCTTGCTATATTCCAACCTACTTTTCCATCCAAAAATCCCAATTTCAAAATGTACATGGATAAAAAACGACTAATAGCGCTAAGTAAAGGGGTGAAAAAATAACATTTCCTACCTTGTTCAGCGTATTTGATAGCCGTTAATTTGGAATACTGATCGGCTTTTGAACGGTGTTGACTTGTGGAAAAATAAGAATAATGATGAAGTCTGCCCTTCAATTGATTTATTTTTAATTCGTTAGGGATGTTCAATTCCTCGTGTACAATCGCATCATTCCATTTTACGAGAGATTTAGGATAGATTCGAATTTTCCAATCTGGATTCCACCCGCAATAATATACCCAGGAGCCACAGTAATTGGTTAAACGATTTAACTCGTACACCCCATTAAATCCGTTTTTTTTCAACTGAGAAATCTCACGAATTAATTGCTCATCAAGACATTCATCCGCATCAATAGAAATGACATATTCTGAACTGGCTAATGCTTGTGCCTTATTCTTTGTTTTCGCATAACCCTCCCATTCCATTTTATAAAATTTGACATTAAAGGATTGACAAATAGCCTCTGTTTTATCTGTTGAAAAGGAATCTACAACAATAATTTCATCCGCAACATTTTGTAACGATTTCAAACATCGCTCGACATTTTTTTCTTCGTTAAACGTGATGATTACTGCGGACAGGGATTCCATTAAAGCAGTTTTTTATTTAACTCTTAATCGTTGTCCGATAGTTATACGGTTAACACGAACTCCCGGATTTAGCTTTTGCAATTGAGCTTGTGTCAAGTTGTGTTTTTGAGCCACTCTTGTAAACGTATCCCCACTTCGCACAATGTAATATTTTTTAACTGGAGGTTTTGGTGTCTGAACTGGATTATTATTCGCAACTTGATCCGAATAAATCTTTAAACGTTGACCGACATAAATATTGCCTGTTCTTAGTGCGTTCCATTCCATTATTTGTTCAATCGTCACATTGAATTTCAATGCTATATTTTTAAGATTATCTCCTGCTTTTACCTTGTGGTATTGCAAATTTTCATTTTTTGGAATCGAATCAGAAATGGTTTCTTGAACTTTGATTTTTGTGCTATCTGTAGAATCGGCAATTTGCGCGATTGGTGTTTCAATTTGAGGTGTTGGTTTCGCAGGAGAGTAAATCGACTTTTCCAGCGTATAAAGTGAATCCTGAACACTTACGAGTAAACTGATTTTCTCTAAGGGGCCAGTGATGCAACGAGCCGGTTTAGATTTAGGAATAAATGTTGTTTTAAAGACAGGATTTAAGGACTGAATATCTTCAACTTCCCAATTGATCAATTTGGAAATTGTAGACATGTGAACACCTTCAGTGAAACACATCGTATCGAGCTGGGCGTTGTGGATTTTAGCCTCCATTGGTATGATATTGTGCTCGGCATGGTAAGTCATCATGTATGCAGCGGCGATGAAATTTGGCACGTAGCCTTGTGTTTCAGCGGGCAAATAGGGACGGACTTCCCAGTATGTTTTTTTATCTCCTGATCTACGAATGGCTTTATTGACATTTCCTGGTCCAGCATTGTAAGCAGCAAGTGCGAGATTCCAATCGCCATAAATTCCATATAACTGCTTGAGGTAACGGCAAGCGGCATCAGTTGATTTTTCAGGATCCATGCGCTCATCGATATAAGAATTCTCTTCAAGGCCAAAATACAATCCTGTTTTATACATAAATTGCCATAGCCCGAGTGCACCCGCTTTCGATTTTACTTGAGGCCTTAATCCACTTTCTATGACAGACAAAAATCTCAGCTCAATAGGAATTCCATATTCAGCCATTTTTTCTTTATACATGTCGAAATAGAGCGCGGATCGACCCATGGCAATACGAATGAAACCTCTCCTTTCTCGAGCAAAAAAACGAATGGTTGAAATAGTTGCGGCATTGCAATCCAGATGAAACGGTGTCATTTCATTCATTTTTTGCAATCGTTCACATATTTCTTCATTTGAAAAATTAGGGATTTCGCCTGGCTCATAATTCAACGCGTTAATTATTGAATCGTACTTCGTATCATTAATATAGTCTGCATAAAACATTTGCAAACTTTGTTGAACCGTATTAATAAATGCCTCTGAATTTAGCGTATCGGACGGTCGGGCATTCCTCGATTGTTGACCAAATGAAACGTTTACGGTTAAAAACGCTAAGAAAAGTAGGTGATTAAATCGCTTATATTTTTTCAATAATCTCAGCATATTCAAAAAGTTCACCTTCTTTAAAACAATCCGTCATAATTTGGATACCAAATGGCAATCCATTCGAGTGGTTTCCCAATGGAATACTCATAGCCGGATTTCCAGTAAGATTTGCATGAACGGTGAAAATATCTTGCAAATACATTTGTATGTTATCCTTGATTGCATTTTTTTCAAAAGCCGTTGAAGGAGTTGTTGGCATCAATAGAAAATCAACTTTTGAAAAGATTTCATCTGTTTTATCCTTCAGAATTCTTCGTACTTTTTGTGCTTTGGTATAATATGCATCATAAAATTCATGAGAAAGAACAAATGTTCCAGCCATGATTCTTCTTTTCACCTCAGCACCAAAACCTTCCGAACGAGAATTAACATAAGTTTGTTCTACACCAACAGCATTTCGACTGCGATATCCATAATGAACGCCATCAAATCTAGCTAAATTCGATGAAGCTTCCGCTGTGGTCAATACGTAATAAGCAGGGACCAAGTAATCCAGATATGGAAAGGATAATTCCACAACTTCGTTTCCAGCAGATTTTAAAGCGTTTATTTTTTGATTCAAAAATGATTTTACTTCCTCATCCAAACCAGGGTGATTTAAACACTCACTAATTACTCCGATTCTTGGTTTTTCTGAAACTTGAACTTTACTTTTAAGAGGGGTTGATGATGATGTTGAATCAAATTCATCTTTCCCAGCCATTATAGAAAGCAAAAGACGCGTGTCTTCCAAATTATTTGTAAACGTTCCAATCTGATCAAAAGAGGAAGCGTAAGCGATAAGACCAAATCTACTAACTCTTCCATAAGTTGGCTTCAGACCATAGGTTCCGGTCCAAGAAGCAGGTTGACGCACAGAGCCTCCTGTATCACTCCCTAAAGAGACTGTGCAAAGTCCAGCAGAAACTGCAACAGCTGAACCACCCGATGAACCGCCTGGAACATAATTTTTTTTGAGATTATTTTCTACCGGTCCAAATGCAGAATTTTCATTTGAACTTCCCATGGCAAATTCGTCGCAGTTTAATCGTCCGATAATAATTGCATCTTCGTCAATCAACCTTTGCAATGCTGTAGCTGTATAAATTGATTCGAAGCCCTCCAATATTTTCGATGAGGCTGAAACACGATGGTTTTTATAACAAATATTATCTTTGATTCCAATGACAACACCTGCTAATTTACCAGCAGATCCATCTTTTAGTTTTTGATCAACGATCTTTGAACTTTCAAGAGCGGAATCTTTGAAAACTTCTAGAAAAGCATTCAGATGCGAATTTTGTTCAATAAGACTCAAGTAGCTTTGAGTTATTTCCAAAACCGATTTTCCGGATAGCAACGCTTCCTTTACTTGGCTTATTGAACGATACATGGGAATTATTTATCCTCCGGCTTAACCTCTGTTGATGCTGTCGTTTTCTTATCTTCTCCTTTCGAAGCATCCTTAAATTCTTTCATCCCTTGTCCCAAACCTTTCATTAGCTCTGGAATTTTTTTACCCCCGAAGAAAAGCAAAACGATAACCAAAATCAAAATGATTTCTGTCGGCCCGATGCCTGCTAGAATTAGTCCGCTGAAAAGTAACATATGGATGAATTAATTAATTTCAATTTCAAAATTAACGAAAATAAACCGATAACTTCTACAAATTTTCGAAATTAACGCTTTATAACTTTCTTGCAACTTCAACCTCTTCAAATGCTTCAATGATGTCACCAATGTGTATGTCGTCGAATTTATCAATATTCAAACCACACTCATAATTGTTTTTCACCTCTTTTACATCGTCTTTAAAGCGTTTCAAAGATCCAAGAACGCCAGTGTGAACAACAATTCCATCGCGAATTACGCGTACTTTGGATGTTCTTTTAATGATTCCATCAAGAACATAGCAACCTGCAATAGTTCCAACCTTTGTTATGTCGAATGTTTCGCGAATTTCAGCAGAACCAAGAACTTTCTCCTCAATATCTGGTGACAACATTCCTTCCATCGCAGCTTTGATTTCTTCAATTGCCTTGTAGATTACAGAATACAATCTTATATCAATCTGTTCATTTTCAGCTAGTTTCCTTGCACTAACAGAAGGGCGAACCTGGAATCCGATTATAATCGCGTCGGAAGCGGAAGCCAAGTTTACGTCGGCTTCTGAAATAGCTCCAACACCTTTGTGGATGATGTTGATCTGAATTTCAGGTGTACTTAAATTCAATAAAGCATCTGATAGCGCTTCGATTGATCCATCCACATCACCTTTCACAATGATGTTCAATTCCTTAAAGTCACCTATTGCCAAACGGCGACCGATTTCATCAAGTGTAATATGTTTCGTAGTACGTAAACCTTGTTCACGATATAGTTGCTCGCGTTTTTGTGCAATTGATTTTGCCTCTTTTTCGTCGTCAAGCACATGGAATTTATCCCCTGCGCTCGGTGCTCCGCCAATTCCCAATACCGATACCGGTTGTGCCGGACCAGCTTCTTTCAAACTCTTGCCATGCTCATCGTGCATTGCCCGAACACGACCATAATATCGTCCAACCAAAATCACATCACCTACGCGCATTGTTCCTGATTCGACAAGCATATTTGTAACATAACCTTTCCCTTTATCGAGAGAGGACTCTATTACAGTACCCACAGCATTTTTATCTGGATTAGCTCTCAAATTCAACATTTCAGCTTCCAATAAAACTTTATCGAGTAATAAATCAATATTTAGATTTTGTTTGGCTGAGATTTCCTGACATTGGTATTTTCCTCCCCAATCCTCAACCAAAATATTCATTGCTGACAATTGCTCTCGAATTCTGTCTGAATTTGCACCTGGCTTATCAATTTTATTGATTGCAAATATCATCGGAACATTTGCTGCTTGGGCATGAGAAATCGCTTCTTTCGTCTGTGGCATGACATCATCATCTGCCGCAACAATTATTATTGCAACGTCTGTAACTTGAGCTCCACGAGCACGCATCGCAGTAAACGCTTCGTGACCCGGAGTATCTAAGAATGTCATTTTTCGACCATCCTTCAGAGTTACGGAGTATGCACCAATATGCTGCGTGATTCCTCCTGCCTCGCCTTCAGTAACATTCGCGTTTCGGATTTTATCCAATAAAGATGTCTTTCCATGGTCAACGTGACCCATTACGGTGATGATTGGCGGTCGATCCACTAAGTCTTCTTCCTTATCTTCAACGACTTGGATTGCTTCTTGGACTTCAGCGCTAACGAATTCCGTTTCATAACCAAATTCATCAGCCACAATTTGAATGGTTTCTGCATCCAAACGTTGGTTGATTGAGGCGAAGATCCCTAGAGACATACAAACTGAGATAACCTGAGTCGGCTGAACGCTCATCATAGAAGCCAATTCTGAAACAGTAACAAATTCTGTTAGTTTCAAGATTTTTTCTGCTAATTCAGCCTGTTCGAGTTCTTCTTGACGACGTTGGGCAACCAAATCACGTTTTGATCTCCTATTCTTTGAGGCTTTTGATTTTCCTCCTTGATTTGAAAGTCTTGCGAGAGTCTCTTTGATTTCTTTTTGAATGTCTTGCTCTGAAATTTCTTTCTTTTCAAATTTCTGTCCTGGAGTAAACTTCCCTTGACCTCCAGGTTTAGCCGTTGTCGTTCCGGGATTTATTTCTACCTTTTTAATTCGTTTACGTTTCCGCTTAGAATCAGCACTTTCTGTACTTGAAGAGGGTGTTGAGGGGGTCTTCGGCTTCTCTACAGGAAGTTCAATCTTACCTAAAACTGTTGGACCAGAAAGAACTTGTCGTTCAAAACGAATTGTTTCAATCTCAGGTTCCACCTCTTTTTCAGGAGCTTTTTCCTCTATTTTAACTTCTTCTTTTATGACTTCAGGTTGAACAGGCTCAGGTTTTTTCTTGTCTGGTCGGGTTTTTTGATTTATCGAACTTAAATCTATTTTACCGACAACTTGAACTTTTATGTCACTTGTATCATCAGAGGATTCTGTTTTAGCAACTGTAACCTCCTTTGGTGCCTCTGTGAACACCTGTTGCTTTATTTCTTCAATATTAATTGCAACATCATCCTCTTCCTCTTCTGTTTCAACAGTTGGGGAATCCTCAGGTTTGTCTTTTAAAGAAATACTTTCGCGACGTTCCCTTCTTGCCGCAGATTTTGATTGTTCTTTCAAATTTTGATCTGCAGCAAACTCTTGGCATAGCAAATCAAAGTGCTCTGATTCCAAACGTGTGTTCGGATTGGTATCAATTTTAATCCCTTTAGACTGGAGAAAATCAATCAATGTTTGAATTCCAACATTTAATTCTCCGGCCGCTTTACCTAATCGAATTGGTTTACCCGCCATATTTCTTTTTTACTAATTATATCGATTAATAAATTTATTCAAACTCTGCTCTTAAGATTTTGAATACCTCTTCAATCGTTTCTTTTTCTAAATCTGTTCTTTGAACAAGGTCATCCACGCTGATTTCCAATACTGATTTAGCTGTATCGCATCCAATGGCTTTCAATTCATCAATAATCCAGCTATCAATTTCATCCGCGAATTCTTCTAAGTCAACATCTTCGATATCCACTTCTCCGTCTCTGTATACATCAATTTCGTAACCACACAATTTACCAGCCAGTTTGATGTTGTTACCCCCTTTACCAATCGCAAGCGAAACTTGGTCTGGCTTCAAGAAAACTTTCACACGTCCTTCTTCTTCTAAAATTTCCATTGAAGAAACTTTAGCAGGAGATAAGGCTCGTTGAATAAGTAATTGATTATTTGTAGTATAGTTGATTACATCGATATTTTCATTGCGCAATTCACGAACAATTCCATGTATACGAGAACCTTTCATTCCAACACACGCTCCAACAGGATCAATACGATCATCATACGATTCAACAGCAACTTTAGCTCTTTCTCCTGGTTCACGAACAATTTTCTTGATTGTGATAAGCCCGTCAAATACTTCTGGAACTTCCAATTCAAATAATCTCTCTAAGAATTCAGGTGCAGTTCTCGACAAGATAATAACAGGGGTGCTATTTCTCATATCCACTTTAGAAACAACCGCACGAACAGCTTCACCTTTTTTGAAGAAGTCAGCTGGAATTTGTTCCGATTTTGGAAGGATTAACTCGTTTCCATCATCATCCATAACCAAGATTTCTTTCTTCCAAACCTGGTAAACTTCACCTGTAACAATTTCACCAACACGCTCTTTGTATTTTTTATACAAATGATCTTTCTCAAGCTCTAAAATACGTGAAATCAAATTTTGACGAAGTGATAAAATGTTTCTTCTACCAAAATCGACAAACTTGAATTCCTCTGTTACTTCCTCACCGATTTCAAAATCTGGTTCAATTTTAATAGCATCAGAATAGGCAATCTCCGTATTTGGATCCTCTACCTCACCGTCATCAACGATTTCCTTGTTCAAGAAAATTTGAACATCACCTTTATCGATATTTACAATGATGTCGATGTGTTCATCTGTATTGAATTTCTTTTTAAACATCGCACGAAACACATCTTCCAAGACATGCTGCATGGTTTGTTTGTCAATGTTCTTTAATTCCTTAAACTCCGAAAACGAGTCTACTAATTCTAAGCTATTCATATTTTATCATTTAAAAGATACGACGATTTTTGCTTCTTTTACATCACTAAACGGCAACTCGTGGTATTCGGTCACCAATTCCTTTCTTTTTTTAACATCCAATTTTTGCATGGTTTTACTCTCGAGGATTAGTTTTTCGTCCATCACTTTAATGATTTCACCTTGAACTTTGCTTCCTGACTTTAAAACCACACTTAAATTCCTTCCTATATTTTTTATATATTGATTAATATGCCGCAACGGCTTATCTAAACCTGCCGAGGAAACATGCAATTCGAAATCTTCCTTTTCACGATCTATGTTGTGCTCGATATTTCGTGAAACTGAAACGCAATCCTCTACTGTTACGCCACCTTTCAACTTGTCAAGTTCCAAATGAATGATGTTTGAAGCAGAAATAGAAAGCTCCACAATGTATAACCCATTGTTTAATTCCGCCATGCGCTCTTCAGCCAATTTCAGTATCGTTTCTTTACCAATCATTTCCAGAATAAAAGAGGGGACTTTCGTCCCCTCTCGTTTCATTATCTAAATTTCTGATACAAAAGTAGTGTGAATATTTAAACTGACAAAATTATTTCGCAATTTTTTAACTTAACTTTGCTTATGCTTGTTGAAATAGAAGACAAAATTATATCTACCGAGATTTTTAGTCAAAAGTTCGTTTGTGACCTGAACGCGTGTAAGGGAGCTTGTTGTGTGGAAGGAGACAATGGCGCGCCATTAACTACCGAAGAAGTCGATTTGATTCAGAACAATCTTCATAAGATTAAACCATTTATGACGATAGAAGGAATATCCGAAGTCGAAAAAAATGGAGTAAGCTACCTCGATGAAGACAACGAACCTGTTACAACACTGTTGAATGGTCGTGATTGCGCATTTGTTTACAAAGATGAGAAAGGAATCGCAAAATGTTCAATAGAAAAAGCCTATCGTGAAAAACAAATTAATTTTAATAAACCGATTTCTTGTCACCTTTATCCCATTCGGGTCAAGAAATTTGGTGAATACACCGCCTTAAATTACGACCGCTGGAAAATATGCGAGCCCGCTTGCAATTGTGGAGAGAAATTACAAGTCTCCGTTTATCGCTTTCTTAAAGAGCCTTTGACTCGAGCTTTTGGCGAAACTTTTTACAAGCAGTTGGAGGAAGTGGAAAAAGAAATAAGCTCAGAGTAACGCTTCAAAGCCCCATCAAAATCCAACTCAGGAGCCAAACACCTTCCCTTATGACAAATGTAAATTCCTTGCTTTTCGTAATGGATTGACATAGGAACCTCACGATGATAAGATATAACAACATTCTCTTGAATGAATGGTAAAATTTGATCGCGCTCGAATTCCATGTCAACCAAATTGATTTCAATAGGTTCGTTTAAAATGTCAATTAACAATTGTCCCCAATTCGAATAACCGGAGCCGTAAAATTCCATTCCTTCGTATACGTTAGCAAGCATTTGTTTGGCATTGGAAATCCAAGAATCGTTTCGAAAATAATGTCCGAGCTTCCAAAAATTTCTTGCCATCACCGAATTACTAGCCGGAATCACATTGTCGTTTAATTCCATTTTTCGGGCAATTAGATTGGAATCGGAAGAAGTGAAATAGCACATTTTACTTTCGGCGTTCATAAAATTTCTTGCAACTTCTTCCGCGAGTTCTTTTGCTGATTCAAGCCAATGCAATTCAGCTGTGACTTGATACAAAGCGATGAATGAATCTATGGTATGCGCGTAATCTTCCAAAAATCCTTCGATTTTCGTTTCACCTTTTGAGAAAACGCGTTTGAGTTTCCCCTCTTTGTATTGCTTTTCAAGAATCCATTTCCCACAATTTCGTGCTAAAATCAAGAATTGTTCCTCGTGAAAAGTTACATAAGCATCGCATAGACCACGAATGGTCATCGCGTTCCATCCAGTCAAGCATTTGTAATCCAAACCTGGAAACGTTCGTGCTTTTCGTTCTTCAAAAAGTCTGTTTTTAATATTGGAAACCTTTGATTTTAATTCATCGAGTGATAGCCCTTTTTTCTTAGCGAATTCAGAGTCCGTTTCTCTCCTCAAAAGAATGTATTTTTCATCCTCCCAAAATCCAAATTGATTGACATTGTAATAGTCGCGGACAAATTTCAAATCCAAATCTTGTACATTTTCAAGTTCCTCCTCAGACCAACAGTAAAACTTCCCTTCTTCCCCTTCAGTATCGGCATCTAAAGCACTGTAAAAAGCTCCAGATTCATCCAACATTTCACGTTGCAACCATTCAATCGTTTCAAAAACGGTTTCCTTATAAAGATCATTTGGTTTTTCCCGAAATGCTTTGGAGTATAAGGAAATAAGTTGGGCGTTATCGTAAAGCATCTTCTCAAAGTGCGGCACTTTCCAAATCATATCCACCGAATAACGAGCGAAACCTCCACCAATTTGATCGTAAATTCCACCAAACGCCATTTTTTGAAGCGTCAGGTTAACATGATTCGAAACTTTTTCAGAATCGAACCTCTTTGCGTAGTTTAAAAGAAATGAATAATTGTTTGGCATAGGAAACTTTGGCGCTTTGTTCATCCCTCCTTCCAAATTATCAAATTGCCTCGACCATCGCAGAACCAGTTCATGTAACTTTTCTTCCGAAAACTGACCGATTTCTTGCGGAATATCAATCAATTCGCTTTGTGCAATCCCTTCTTGTAACTTCTGAGCATATTCCGAAACGCGCTCAGGATCTTGCTCCTTTGTATGAACAAGTGATCTCAAAATATGAATCCATTGTTCTTTGGGAAAATAAGTCCCTCCATAAACAGGACGACCATCAGGAAGCGTAAAACAATTCAACGGCCAACCTCCACGTTGAGTCATCAGCTGAACTGCAGTCATGTAAATTTGGTCCACATCCGGACGCTCTTCTCGATCCACTTTGATATTTACGAAATGCTTATTCATGATTTCAGCGACCTCTTGGTCTTCAAAGGATTCATGCTCCATCACGTGACACCAATGGCAAGCAGAATAACCAATGCTTATTAAAACGAGTTTGTTTTCGTTCTTCGCTTTTTCAAATGCTTCATTCGACCAAGAAACCCACTGAACAGGATTGTAGGCGTGCTGCAGTAAGTAAGGAGATGTTTCAGAGATGAGGTTGTTAGGTTGAGTTGTCGCCAAAATATTTGTAAAATTATCGAGAATACTTATTAAATTCGCCCGAACGAAATTAAGCAATCTTACAAATTTTCAAGGGTGGTATTTTCCAGTTTAACGTTTATTTACCTTTTTTTACCACTAAGTTTGATTTTTCATTATGTCACGTCAAACAACCTATTTCGCAATCTCACCCTAACGATTTTCTCCTTGATTTTTTACGCTTGGGCAGAGCCAATGTGGATTTTCCTCATGATTTTCACAGCGATGTTCGATTATTTCATGGCGCTTTTGGTCGAGCGATGGCGGGGTCAGATTGGTTCAAAAATTGCTGTGACATTCTCGGTTATTGTAAACATTGCTTTACTGATTTCTTATAAATATGGTGGATTTATTCACGATAATTTAAGTTACCTGTTTCCGCTTCCATTCGATCGTCCGACGAATTCATTGCCTGTAGGGATTTCGTTTTACACATTTATGGTCATCTCCTACATTGTGGACGTATATAAAGGCGAGTTAAAAGCTCAGAAAAATCCGCTTAATTTCTTGATGTTCATCAGTTTGTTTCAGCATTTAGTAGCAGGACCGATTGTTCGATATAAACACATTTCAGATCAAGTGGATGCGCGAACTGTAAATTGGCAAACGCTGAGTGAAGGTGTATCACGATTTTGCCTAGGTCTTTTCAAAAAGGTAGTAATTGCAAACGTTGCAGGTGTTTTAGTCAAAAAGTATTTGGACGTTGGCTTCGATGATTTATCGAGTTACGAAGCATGGTTTGGAATTACGATGTTTTCGGTTCAATTGTATTTCGATTTCAGTGGTTATTCTGATATGGCCATAGGCCTTGCAAAGTTATTTGGATTTCATTTCGATGAGAATTTCCGACACCCGTATGCGGCCATATCAGTTGGAGACTTTTACCGTCGTTGGCATATTTCTTTGGGTAAATTCTTTCGGGATTATGTTTACATTCCATTGGGAGGAAACCGAAGCAATCAATTACGCAACATTATGATTGTTTGGCTTTTAACCGGGATTTGGCATGGAGCAAGTTGGAACTTCGCACTTTGGGGCTTTTACTTTGGTTGTTTGATGATTGTCGAAAAGTTATTGGAAAAGGTTCTTGCCAAGACACCAAGAATATTGAGACATACCTACACATTAATTCTCATCGTTTTTAGTCGAGCAATCTTTTACTTCACGGATTTTGAAAAATTGAAATTATTCGTTGTTAATTTGTTTTCTTCCGACAATCCAATTGGAGTGGGCTTTGCGACGGATTTAATGGAACATGTATTCTGGTTTGTATTGGTAATTTTATTCTGTATTCCATGGGATGAAATTTACACGAAGGAAACAAAAGTTGCCTTGGGAGCCGGGCGAGTTTACGAAACTTTTAAACCAATCTTGAATGTAACGATGCTCTTGTTGGCTACGATACTATTGGTTAATTCAACATATAATCCCTTTTTATATACCCGTTTTTGATGTCGAGCAAGCTAAATACCATCCTGTTTTTCTCCTTGCTATTTGGTATCCCGTTGCTTTATTTCGTAATGCCGAAACAAAAAATATCCGTTGGTGAAAAAAGGAAATTGGCTATTATTCCGGAATTGAATTACGAGAGTTACATCAAGGGCGCCTGGGCGGATAGTATGGATTCATATATCGATGATCACTTTCCATTTCGAACCGAAATGGTGGATATGGCCGTTGAATTTCAATCTTTGAAGGGCATTCATTTAAAAGAACAAGAAAAAATATTCGTTTCTCAAAAACCAAAAGTTAAAAAAAATAAGTCAGAGAAAGATTCCACGGAATCCGATATGAATTTCTTGGATGAATTTGAACAAGCGTATTCTGGAAGTATGTTGATCATCAATGGTTCAGTCTATCCAATGGGAGGCGGAAGTCCTGCGATGTCAAAGCACTTTGCCAAAATGGTTAGTGAATACGCAGAGCAACTTAAAGGGGAGTGTCGTGTATTCTCAGCTGTCGCTCCGCTTTCCTCCGCTTTTATTCCAGTTGAGAAATACAAACATTACAATACGCAAAATAGAAATACACTGAGAGCAATAGGATCAAACCTTTCTAACGGTGCCATTTTTTGTGATGTCTTTGAAGAAATGAATAAACATTCAGGTGAAAAAATGTACTTCAGCACGGATCATCATTGGAAACCAATTGGAGCTTACTATGCCTACGTCGCTTTCTGCAAAGCTGCAGGATTAGAAGCTGTTCCGATAAATAAAATGGAAAAGCGAACGAAATACAATTTCTTGGGAAGTTTATATCAACATACACTTGATCCATCCGTTAGGAATAACCCCGATACAATGGAATACTACATTCCTAAGGTTTCAACAACTGCAGTTCGTTTTTCTGATTATGGTTATGACAAGCAATCTAAATCGCAAGTTTTCGCGCATTCATCTTCTGGAGGGAACACCTATTCAACCTTCATAAGCGGTGATGCACCCATGATGCGAATCAATACAAACGTTAAAAATGGTAAAAAGGCCATCGTTATAAAAAATTCATACGGAAATGCTTTTGTAGTCTATCTAATAAGCCATTACGAGGAGGTATGGGTAGTTGATTTTCGCTATTCCAAACAAAACATCATCGAAACCATTCGAAAAAATAAAATTAATGACATGATTTTTGCGATGGGGATGTATGGAGCAATGAGCAAAGGAACAATTAATATGATGCGAAATTTAGGAAAGCAAAGTGGGATATTTGTTCCACCAAAACCTATAATTACTGAACCACAGGATTCAACCATTGTTGAGCCAATTCAAACTCCATCAGATACAACTAATTCAAACTAACTGGATGAAATGCATAAAACTTTTTTTCTTCACTTCTCTTTCTGCTTTTGTCTTTTCTCAGAGGTTAGAATACCCAACTTCACTGAAAGTAGATACTTCCTACGCTTATATTCAGTTTTATTCGAACGAAACAGTAAAAAAACTTGCAACACACTTCGACAATGTGTCGCGAGATAAAATGGTATTCATCCATTACGGTGGAAGTCACATACAAGCGGAATACCCAACAACAGTGGCCAGAAAGAATTTCCACGAGCGATTTGGTTCTGGAGGCAGGGGTTTAATTTTTAACTACGGCGCGGCCAACACCTACTCTTCGATTAATTATGCTTCAACTTTCAAAGGAAAATGGAAATTCAATAAAAGTTTTCAGGGAAGAAAAGCGGATATTCCTCTTGGCGTTTGTGGTATGACGGTCGAATCCTCCGATACCAATGCAAGTCTGAATTTCAAGTTTAAGAACCAAATTACTCCCGGTGAACACCGTGTTTATCTATTCTATGAGAATGATTCTATTTCAAATGATATTAGCGTTTTCTTCAACTCGAGACAAATCGATCCAGTTCTTCAACAATTAAGCTACACTTCCTTTGGATTAACTTTTTTGTGGAATGACTCCATTAAAACAATTGATTTAAACGTCAAACCAAAAACAGGAGGAAAACGCTTTCGTTTCTATGGAATGTCTATTGAAAATGAAACGAATTCTGGGATTGTTTACCATTCGACAGGTGTTGGTGCTGCTGCGCATCGAGCGATGTTGATTTTAGATAAATTACCTGAACAAGCGGCTGTTTTGAAACCAGATGTCGTTTTGCTGGACTTCGGGACAAACGATATTCTATACACAAATAAAATTGATGTAGAACTTGAGAATCAAATTGAAAAAGCAATTAAAAAGTTTCGAGAAATAAATCCTGAAATTCTAATTGTACTGACTTCAACGCAAGATTTATTCTACAAAGGAAAATACATCACTGCTGGAGTTGAGTTTCGTGACCTAATGGATTCAATTGCTAAGAAAAATGATTGTCTTTTTTGGAATTGGTATGACTTAGCGGGTGGGTTAAAAACTATTCGAACTTGGTACGATGAGGGCTACTGCCAAAAAGATTGTATTCACCTTACGAAAAAAGGCTATGATATTAAAGGTCATATGATTTATAAATCATTTCTGAATACCTATGAATTATATAAAAAAGATAATTCCATTTCTTCATATAACATACCTGGAAAAAACTATTTTGAAAAACCACCTATTGATTCCTTGGTATCAATAGATTCGGATTCGGTTAGCATTAAAAGTAATGTTATTCACAAGGATCCTACTCCAAAAAAACCTGTTCCTGTTCGCGTTCAAAAAACATATATAGTGAAATCAGGCGATTCTTTGTCGAAAATAGCTGATAAATTCAATGTTTCCCTTGCGAAATTGAAGTCGCATAACGGATTGAGGAGCGATATGATTCGTCCAGGTCAAAAATTGAAGATTCCTTAATTTAGATTGAATTAAAAAGGCTACCTCAATTGAGATAGCCTTGAAACTTTATAGTTGTTTTCTTAATACTTTACAACCGTTTTTGTTTGCGTTCCAGCTGAATTTGAAATATTCAACAAGTAAGAACCTTGAGACAAATTACTCACATTTACATCTAGAGTAGAAGTTACTTCTTTTGAAAAAATTGATCTTCCATTCAAATCTTTCAATGTAATCGTAGAAGGAACTTCAGTTTCAACGTGTAAAACATCAGCACATGGATTTGGATAATAAGTTATCTCGTTTGTAGCATTCTCAATCAAATTTACTGTAGGAAGTAATAAAACTCCATCTATTACGTGAACCACACCATTGTCAGCAAGAACATCAGCTAACGTAACCGTTGCGTCATTGATTTGAACACCGTTAGTAAGAGATACAATTACATCCTCACCATTTACTGTAGCAACCGGACCTGCTGTTAACTGAGTTGATAATACCGTTCCATCAACAACGTGGTAGGTTAAAATATCAGCTAAATTAGGCAATGCTAATAATCCATTAACTGTCGTGTTTAAAGATGCTGCAAGGTCTTCGAAGGCAGCGTTAGTTGGAGCAAATACGGTGAATTCAGAAAAAGGATCTGTTAAAACAGGTAGTAACTCTGCAGTTGATACAGCAGTTGCTAACGTTGAAAACCCATTGTCTATTGCAACATCTACCACTGTTTCAATTGGAAGAACTACAGCGTCTAGAACATGAACAATTCCGTTATCAGCATTGATATCTACTGCTGTTACTTGTGCTTGATTAACAAAAACATCTCCTGTTGAAGTTTCAGTTAACTTTAATGTATTCGTTGTGCTCAAAGGTTGAACTATTGCTCCATTTGTTACTGCCGTTGATGGAACTTCTGTTCCCAAAACGTGGTATGTTAGAATATCAGCTAAGTTTGGAAGTGCAAGAAGTGCATTTACCGTAGTGCCTAGTTCATCCGCTAAATCAGCAAACGCATCATTTGTTGGAGCGAAAACTGTATAGTTAGCAAGTGGATTTGTTAATGCTGGCAACAATTCTGCTGTTACTACCGCCGTTACTAATGTACTGAACCCATTGTCAATTGCCACATCAGCTACTGTTTCTACTGGTAAAACAACCGCATTCAATACGTGAACAATCCCGTTATCGGCATTGATATCTACAGCTGTTACTTGAGCTTGATTTACAAATACACTGCCTGTTGAAGTGGCTGTTAATTTCAGTGTGTTAGTCGTGCTTAACGGCTGTACAATCGCACCATTCGTTACTGCTGTTGAAGGAACTTCTGTCCCTAAAACGTGGTAAGTTAAAATATCAGCCAAGTTTGGTAAAGCTAATAATCCACTTACAGTTGTATTTAACGCTGTTGCAAGATTATCAAATGCAGCATTTGTTGGAGCGAAAACAGTATAGTTAGCTAACGGATTTGTTAATGCAGGCAATAATTCCGCAGTTACAACTGCTGTTACTAGCGTGCTGAAACCATTGTCAATCGCAACGTCAGCAACTGTTTCTACTGGTAAAACTACAGCATTCAATACGTGTACGATTCCATTATCGGCATTGATGTCCACTGCTGTTACTTGAGCTTGATTTACAAATACACTGCCTGTTGAAGTGGCTGTTAATTTCAGTGTGTTAGTCGTGCTTAACGGCTGTACAATCGCACCATTCGTTACTGCTGTTGAAGGAACTTCTGTCCCTAAAACGTGGTAAGTTAAAATATCAGCCAAGTTTGGTAAAGCTAATAATCCACTTACAGTTGTATTTAACGCTGTTGCAAGATTATCAAATGCAGCATTTGTTGGAGCGAAAACCGTATAATTAGCTAACGGATTTGTTAATGCAGGCAATAATTCTGCTGTTACTACCGCCGTTACTAATGTGCTGAACCCGTTGTCAATCGCAACGTCAGCAACCGTTTCAACTGGCAATAAAACAGCATTTGTAACATGCACCGTTCCATTACTTGCATTTAAATTCGCAGCAGTTACCTGCGCATGGTTTGCGAACACGTTACCTGAACCTGTTAACGTCAATTTTAATGTATTTGTTGGACTTAATGGTTGAACAATTGCACCATTTGTTATGGCAGTTGAAGGAACTGTTGTTCCCAAAACATGGTATAAAAGAATATCGTCCAAGTTAGGAAGCGCCAATAAACCATTAATATCTGTATTTAACGCAGTAGCTAGTGCAGTAAATGCAGCATCATCTGGGGCAAACACAGTTAACGTGGCGGATTGATTTTGTAATGCACTTACCAATCCTTCTTGAATTAGTGCTGCCTCCAAATACGTGTGGTTTGGACTTGTTGCAATCACATTGTCAAACACATTTGTTTGAGCAATTGCACTATGACCAACCAATAATATCGATCCAAGTGCACTTAATAATGTAAAACTTTTTTTCTTCATAATTTTTTGTTTAACGTTTAATATTATTTCATAAACAAAACAAAAAGAGAAGAGTTCGTTTTGATTGATAAAATGATTAAATGTTTAACATATTTTTAAATTAGATAGCTATGAAATGTATCAAATTGTGATTTATTCCATTTATATAATTTGGCTGGAAAAGCTGGAGATTCATGTCAAAAGTAAAACGAACGTTCGAAATAGAATACATTAAATTCATGGAATTGCATGGGTTTGATCATGTGAAATTATGTGATGAATAAATCGTTGAAACGATTGTTATAATACCACAATCAATCCCATAGGTGCGGGATTCCACCAACACATTCGTTTCGGTCGATAAATAATCCCGCACCTATGGGGTTTAGCCACGCATTCCCCAACCATTTCAATGCCTGTCTGACAGACAGGCAGAGTTTACCAACATCCTCACAACAAAAAAAACACCCCAGAGAGGTGTTTTCAAAAAAAATATTTTCAAAAAAATCGCCCATTACGCAGCTCGGAGGCGAATATGGAAATATTAATTATATCTAACGGCTTGAAAAGATCCAGAAATTGGAACAGTTCCTCCTCCAGGAAAAACACCAATTGTGCCTGAAAAATTCCCTTTGACAGATCCATAAACCGATGTGGCATATTCAGTGAGGTTCACCGTAACCTGCCCTCCAGCCAATGTGCTATGTGATACTGTTTGATTACTAGCAAATGACACAGCTAATACGTTTGGGTTTGAAGCGGAACCCCCACTTATTACGCTTGTCCCAATATTCGCATTTGGAAGTTTAATTGTAAGTGATTTTGGCCCAGTTTGATTTACAAGCACAATGTTTAGTGTTCCATCTGATTGATTTATTGCTGTTGTTGCATCTCCTGTTGTACCATGATTATCAGGGTATGATCCTTGCCATGAATACGTTTGACCACCAATTGTTGCAGTCCATTGAAGTGTAATATTTTGAGGATTAGGCTGAGGATTGTTGGGGTTACAACTTAAAAAGGATACTCCAATCATTGCAGCCAATGTGAGATTTAAGAACTTTCTTGTTAAACTTTTTACATTTTTCATTTTACTAGAATTTAGGATATTAATTTATTTTTCTATGACCATTTTCTTCTCAATACTACCATCGCTGTACAAATAAAATTGAAGTTCATTTGCGCAAATAGGGGTTTCTATTCCCATTACGTTAAAGACTTTGATTAATGTCTTTGATAAAGGCTTTATTTCGCTAACATCTGACGTGATGTTTTTTAAGCAACGAATAGAGTGACCATAACCTTTTGGACATGCGTTTCTATTTAAAAATTCGTTGTAATAAAACACTGTGCGAATAAAAAATGTTGAATTTGTATCCGTAGAACTCCACCAATTCCCAATTTCACCAAGACCCTAGGAGGTGCCGAGAGGGTGCATCATACCACCAGGCCGACCTGAAAAACCACTTTCGTTCGTAGCATACAAATTCAGGCCTGACCAATATTGTGAGTCAATACTTTTCATTTTGCCTCCTGCAACACCTTGCCCGCCTAGATAGTCCGAAAGAAGCGAATATTCTGCATCTGTTGATATATGCCAATCTGTAGGACAAACGTTTCTTGGATCTGAGATTGTATACCCATTATACAATTTACCATACGGGTTTTCGTATTGGCTGTCGTTGTTGTAATGCGCCCAAGCACCAGTGGTTAAGTTTGACCATTGATTTGCATCAGTTACGTTGGGTATTGGATCACCATCAGCATACTTAGTAGTTCTTAAGTTCTCAGCCATCCATTCTTGCCCATTAATAATAATTGTTTGGTAAGTGTTTCCATCAATGTCTGTTACACCAGCTTCAGGTGTGTAAAGTTGAGACATTCCGATAAATGGAATTGAGAATAATAAAAATTGAAAAATTCGTTTTTTCATGCTTGATTTGTATTGAGTTAATTCAATAATCTACTTAATCCTTAATGCATCTAACTGACAACCCACTTGCCTGATTATAATAGAAAGCACCTAATTGATCTTTTTTATAATTTATATATCGAACCCAAGAATCATAATTTCCAAAAGGGGTTGTGCTCCACCACCCAGTTCGTGAACCTATGAACATAAATTTGCCATTCAACGATCTTGATCCAGAAGGCAAAGCACAAAAACCTAATTCAACTGTGCCATTTTGATTTTTCTTCCACCCAGAGGTACTTTTTAAATTTTTGGCAACTTTATTATTGTTCTTAATGAATATTTCATCGCTAAAGCTAACATAGTTGGATATCTTCGTGTAATTATCTCCACCAAAATAAAATGAGGATTGCGTCCATTCTTCATCACTTGGAACTCTCCAGCCCTCAGGGGCAAGTCCTCTTGGGTCTATTACAGCATACCAATTATAAAGCTTACCATAAGAAGCCAATGATGGATCATTATTATAATAACACCATGCTGGTCTTTTTTCTTTTCCAGCTTTTACCCATTCACCATTTGATTTAACTTCTTCAATTGGATCTCCATTTCTAAAATGAGCAACATTTAAGTTTTGGGCCATCCATTCTTCATTGTTTATTAATATGGTTTTATATTCGTTTTGGTCTATATCCTTTAATCCTTGACCATTTTTAAAAAGCTGCCCAAAAGCCGTATGAAAGAAATATTGAGCAAAAAATAAAAAAAGAATAACTTTTTTAACTATATTCATTAGATAAAACTGTAGTTATTTACCAATATGAATTCTAAAACCAACTTGAATTGCCCACCACGCATGTTTACTAGGATCTGTATCTCCTTCACCCTTTAATGCTCCAAATAGGCCTCTCAACGCATATGCTAAATAATTTGGCATATATCCTAAATGAATCTCCTCAAAACTCGAAAACTTCTCAGACCTACCAACGTATTGTTCTGTTCCGATAAATGCTGTTCCACAGAATTTTTTAACAGATGCATAATTTTGAGTTGAACCACCGGTCCAATCGATAACGTTTACAGTGTATGCTGGAGAATAAGATAGACCTAAGGATCCGCCAACATATGCACCAATAGTTCCTTTATTATTACTTGTTTTTTGAAATTGATATTTGTATGAACCTCCAAAGTAATGTGGGAAACCGAGACCTTTGACTCCTAGTCCATAAAAAGCTCCAACGTCATGTCTGTTATTTATTTTATAATTGGCCTCTATTTTGGCTAATGATGCTAAGGTCGAAAATCCAACATCAAATCCTTGAGCAGCAGAAGAAAATGAAATAACTCCTAAACAAATTGCAAATAAAATTTTTTTCATAAATATCAAATTAAACATTTCCTACTCTCAAACACTTTTCGGAATCCGTGACTCACATAATGTTTACACAAATAATGTTAAGTATTGCAAATTTCTTGAGTTTTAACTTAAGTGAATTTATTTTCAATTTGTAATTTATTCCAGAAATTTGTAATTTAATCGAATAATAACTATTTTGGGCTTCTTAAGAGCTATTTTTGAAGACTTTAAAGCTGGGCCTTTGTTTTAGGGAAATGATTTGTGGTATAAATCGTCATTTTCAATAAATCCCTATATTTGTTAAACTAAACAAACGATTATGGATGATCTTCGCTCCTTGCATATCGGTCAAAAAATCAAGAAATTACGGGAACTAAAAAATTTGACACAAATGCACATGGCTCAGCAACTTGGAGTCACACAAAGTGCATACAGCAAGATGGAGTTGGGTGAATCGGAAGTAACATACAGCAGATTGGAGCGAATTTCCGATGTTTTGGGAATGAAACCAGAAGAAGTCATTTCGTTCAACGATCAAATGGTTTTTAATATCTCGAATAATCCATATGGAGGTAATGTGTTTAGTCATATTGACCAAAATGGAATAACCGAAAACGAACGCAAATTATACCAAGATCAAATCGATTCGTTAAAATCAGAGGTTGCACATCTCAAAGAAATGCTGGCAAAAGTATTGAAGTAATTTCTTAAGTTCAACAGCCCAAAATCATTCGTAACTTTACATCATGGAACAAAAAGAATGGTTTGCAAGTTGGTTTGATACGAGTTATTATCATCAATTGTATAACAATCGCAATGAGGAAGAGGCCAAATTATTCATTTCTAATTTGTTGGATTTTCTGAAATTAGATAAAAACGCCAAACTTCTCGATTTAGCCTGTGGTAAAGGTCGTCACGCGAAAACGCTTAATGAATTTGGCTACGACGTTTTGGGTGTCGATTTGTCTCCAAACAGTATTTCGATCGCTTCCGAGATGAAAAACGAGTATTTGGATTTTCAAGTGCATGACATGCGTGAGCCAATTCAAGGTAAGACGTTTGATGCGGTTTTTAATTTATTTACCAGTTTTGGTTATTTCGATGAAACAGCTGATAACGAGCGGGTTTGTAGAGCAATTTCTGAAATGTTGAATACAAACGGTATCTTGGTAATTGATTTCATGAATGCGGAAAAAGTGATTGCGAATTTGGTTGCGCAGGAAGAGAAAACAGTTGATAATCTCGATTTTCACATCACCCGTCGTTGCGATGGAAAACACATATACAAACGTATACAATTTGAAGATCGGGGAGAAAAGTATGATTTCACAGAGCGAGTACAAGCACTGAAATTGAAAGACTTTGAAGCTTTACTTGTCGCTCAATTCCGAATTCTTCATACCTTTGGCACCTTTGACTTAAAACCGTTTGATGCTTCATCTTCAGATCGATTAATCATCATTGCCCAGCGAAAATAATGAGTTTGACCTTTGTCTTTATTGGTTTGTTTCTGTCCGTCATTTCAGGTGGACTTGTCGTGAGTTACCTCCAAGCGACCAATAAAAGTCAATTTATTAAGCTTTCGCTTGCTTTCAGTGGAGGATTTCTATTAGCTATCATTTTTCAGCACTTGCTTCCGGATATTTATCAGGACAAAGGAACACAAGTTGGTTTGTTTATTTTACTCGGATTTTTAATTCAATTAATTTTGGAATACTTCTCAGGTGGAATCGAACATGGACACGTTCACATTCACAAAGGACAGGCCTTGCCTTGGGTATTGTTTCTTTCACTTTCTGTTCACTCAATCATTGAGGGAATTCCCTTGGGAAACCAATTCGCAGGAATTATTTCTAATCATTCACACGAACACAGTTCACTTTTCTGGGGAATTATTTTTCATCAGATACCTGTTTCGATTGCATTGATGACCTTGTTGGTTAATACGAGTTTATCGCACCTGAAAGCGTGGCTTGTTCTATTGGCTTTTGCAGCGATGAATCCAATCGGAGTAATATTAGGATTTCAAATTTCACCCGAACAAATCGGAATTGATATTCATGTGATTCTGGCTATTGTTGTGGGAATGTTTCTTCATATTTCGACCACAATTATTTTTGAAACGTCAGAGAATCACAAGTTTAATTTATTGAAACTTATCAGTATTCTGATTGGCTGCGGTTTAGCTATGCTGATGTTTTAATCAATTTATTGAATTGCTTCCATACGCCATTTGTTGACTTCAAACAGCCTTTTTCTGCGAGGCGATGAACTTCATCTTCTTTGAAAGGATTAACCTTCTTTTCAGCGCGATAAATGGATATTTTTGAGGGATTTGAATTAATTGCAAGCGAAATTTCATCGTCTTTTTCCAAACTCAAAGCATCATCCTCAGACTTAACATGAATCGCTTCAATTTTATCTGAATGAATACAATAAACCGAAAATAGTTGTTTTGACCGAAACTCCATGTATTCAACCTTCTCATAAACTTTCAAGAGAACGGTATCACTGAATAATTCGACCAATGCGATTGCTTTTTCAGGTTCACTTTCATTCATTTTCTTCCATTCATCAGAATGAATGTGATTGACAATCAAAAATTGTTTGAATTCTGCCTCCAAATGCTGAAGCTCTTCCTGGGATAGCAATCTGAAACGCATTTATTCTTTTACTTCTTCGACTCGAAGTGAAATATCAAGAACCTCATCTACTGTTTTCTCGGTAATGGCTTGTTCCACTGCAAACTTGTATTTTCCTTTATACGGTAATCGACGACGTTTGAATACGAGCTGATGTTCTACAATCGTTCCGGTTTCTTTTCCGATCCAACTACCGTCAGGAAAAGTCGTTTTTATTTCATAAGGTTCACGAACGGATTCACCAACAGGCGGTGTAGAATTCAAGAAAATCCAAAGATTGCTGTATTTGTAATCGGTTGTTGTTCGCAGCGTTAAAACAAAGTCGTAAATTTTGGTTGTATCCTGAAATTCAACTACGAATTTCGGTTTGACATCTTGACTCCATATGTTATTCTTAAATCCGAATGACTTTTGATAATATGCTGGTTCATCGCAACTTGCAAAGAAAAACAGTAAAGTCATTAAAAATAAAACGTTTTTCATCAACTTACAGGGTAGTTTTTATTTCCTTGTTGGGTATTTCTATTTTTCTTCTTCTTACGATTTTGATTCTTTGATTTGGTGAAGTTTTTCTCAAAACGATTTACACTGTCTTGCCCAACCACATTTGAATATCCGACCTCAACTTCTTTTTGCTCCACGATTTCAAAATCTTTCAAATCTTTAGGTTTTATACCTTCCTTATTGAGTTTCACGATTTCTTTTACACGTTCAGGAGTCAAAGCGATCAAGCCATTTTCACCTTGGTAACCATACCACATCAACCGTTTGAAAACATCAGTTTTGAAATGGAAAGCATCGCCTTTTTCTGTTTGTAAACGTGTTTCTGGCTTTGGAAAAGATTTGATCGAATCAAGATACATGTCTAATTCATAATTCAAACAGCATTTCAATTTACCACATTGACCCGCTAATTTTTGTGGGTTCAACGAAAGTTGCTGATAGCGAGCCGCAGAAGTAGATACAGATCGAAAATCGGTCAACCAAGTCGTACAACATAATTCACGTCCACAAGAGCCAATTCCGCCCAAACGTGAAGATTCTTGTCGGGAACCGATTTGTCGCATTTCAATACGGACTTTAAAATCGTCCGCCATATCCTTGATGAGTTGCCTAAAATCAACGCGTCCTTCAGCTGTATAATAAAACGTTGCTTTGGAAAGATCTCCCTGATATTCAACATCGGAAATTTTCATTTCCATATTTAAGTTCAAAGCTAATGTTCTAGCCTTGTACATTAAGTCTTTTTCAAGAGAGCGCCCTTTAATCCATTTATCGATTTCTTCTTGATTCGCAATTCGAAGGATTTTTCGTGTTTCCATTGGTTTCAAATTCGGCGCTTTTTTGCGAACTTGAATTCGAGCCAGCTCTCCAACCACAGAAACCACACCAACGTCATAGCCTGGTGACATTTCAACAACTACGATATCCCCAATTTGCAATGGGTAACCTTCAGAATTTCGATAGAAACTCTTTCTAGAATTTTTAAATCGGACTTCAACTATGTCATAAACTTGCTGTCCTGCTGGAAGCGCAATATTAGCTAGCCAATCATAAACTTCTAACTTATTGCACCCACCTGAACTACAGGTCCCGTTGTTTTTACAACCCCTCGGGGTTCCACCACCACTGCTACAAGAAGCACATCCCATTTTTTAATTTTAAGTGTAAAGGTAACAATTATCCTTTTCAGATTTCAATTTTAGGCTACGTGAATGTATCGCATTGTTTGAAAACACAGTTGTGTAAAAAGAATCTTCATGTTGGCATTTCTATCAATGTGATAATGCGCATTATCGAACGTTTCCTGAAACTCACGAATGTTATTTCCTGAAATAAAGGGGGCGAAATTTTTAAGAAATTTCTCCTCCTCTTCTGAAACACGCATCATTTCCGGACCAATGTAGTTTGCCATAATACTTTGACGAAACATGTGTAGCGAGTAAACAATGAAAAATTTCTGTCGTTCCTTTGGTTCAGTTGCCATTTTGTCGGCCCAATCCATCATTCCAATCACGTCCTTTTTGTAGCTCACACGCATCATTTGTATAAATTGGTCTCTGTAAATGGCTTGATTTTCGTTAGCGTTCAAATAATCTAGCGCCACCAAAAAGTCTCCCTCTGCAAAGGTCGCAGCTGTGTCTGCATCAGCTCGGCTCAACTGAAAATGTTGCATCAAAAAGTTGCTTAATTCGTCTTGTGAAATTCTGGGAACATTTGTTTTTTGAGTTCTTGATTGAATAGTGACCAAAACGTTTTCAATGTTCTCGCAAACTAAAATTATATAAGTGTCTCTTGGGGGTTCCTCTAGTATTTTAAGCAACTTATTTGAGCAATGAGAATTCATTTCCTCCGCCATCCATATTATCATAACCTTTGCACCTCCTTCGTAGGATTTTAAACTAAGTTTATGGATGATTTCATCACTTTCATCCGCACGAATAATAGGGCGAATGTTTTTTGAATCAATTTTATCAGACCACGTTGAAAGATCGAAATAAGGGTTGCTGGAAAGTTGTTCCCGCCATTCTTTCATCAGTGAAGTTGATGTTACCTTTTCTTTCCTAGCAGTTGGATAAACATAATGAACGTCTGGGTGATTAAATTCTTGCACTCGTTTACAAGAAGGACAAACTCCACAACTATCCTGATTCGTTTTTTGTTCACAAAGAATGAATTGAGCGAAACAAAGAGCCAATGGTAGCGTTCCAAAACCTGATTTTCCACAAAACATTTTAGCATGTGCGATATTGCCTGAGAGAATTTCTTTGCGGATTTCAGTCTTTATCGACTCATGACCAATGACATCTGTAAATTTCACAATCAAAGTTAATAAAATTGCAAATTAAGTCTTCGTAATAAAACTATTAGAATTAATTTTATTCGATAAAAGAACATTTATGAAAATATCTCACCTACTTTTTGCGGTTTTCATCTCAGGAGTCGTTTTTTGTCAGTCAATGCGAGTCAAAGAGGGTAGTATTAGCACTTCAAAAGGTTCACAAAATTCCTTGTCGATTGAAATTCCTTTTGTTGACGAATCATTTTTTCAAGATGAATTAAAAAGTTTCTTGAAGGACTGGGGAAAGTGCAAGGAAAATAAAGGTGAATATTGCGTGTTGCTTGGTGAATGGAAAGAATATGGTAAAAAGACCTTTGATATTTATGCTCGATATGAAAAGAAAAATGATAATCCCGTTAATGTTTCGTTTGCGATAGATTTAGGTGGAGCTTTTCTCAATAGTAAGGAACATTCAGCGCAATATGAATTGTTTAAAAAATCCATTGAATCCTTCGGCAGAACGTGTGCGTCAAATTACATCAATAGCCTTTTGGAAAAAGAAAATAAAGTATTGAAAAGTTTGGAAAAAGAGCAAAAAGAGCTTGAGGAAGATAAATCCGATTTAGAAAAGGAGATTGAAGATTACAGAAAGCAAATCGACGACAACTTAAAGAAAATTGAGGAGAATAAAGTCACCCAGGAAAAAAACAAGGAAGCGATAAAAACGCAAACTGGCAAAGTGCAGGAAATTGAAAAGAAAAAGAAAGATATTTTTTAATCTTTTCCTTTGATAATCAAAACGATTTCACCTTTTGGAGCGTTTTGTTGAAAGTAATTCAGTTGATCTTGTAGCTGTCCTCTGTGATAAGTTTCAAACATTTTGCTTATTTCTCTGACAACACATACTTCACGAGTCAACTCAAAATGTTCAGTCATTTGCTCTAGAGTTTTCAAAAGCCTATGAGGCGATTCATACAAAATGATGGTGCGTTCCTCTTCAGCAAGCAATTTCAAACGTGTTTGTCGTCCTTTTTTATGAGGTAAAAATCCTTCAAAAACAAATTTATCACAAGGAAACCCGCTTGCTACAAGTGCAGGGACAAATGCTGTTGGACCTGGTAAGCACTCCACATCTATTCCATTTTGAATGCACGCTCTTACCAATAAAAATCCTGGATCTGATATTCCCGGTGTTCCCGCGTCTGAAACCAAAACAGCACTTTCTGAATTACGAATCATCTCAATGGATTTCTCCAAAAAACGATGCTCATTGTGGGCATGAAATGGTAGACATTTTTTTGAAATACCAAGATGATCAAGTAGTTTTTTCGTAACACGCGTATCTTCTGAAAAAATCAATTCCGTTTCTTGTAAAACACGAATAGATCGCAATGTAATGTCCTCTAAATTTCCGATCGGAGTCGGTACTAAAATCAATTTCGACATTTTTTATCGGGTTAAGACAACATAGTCATTTAAAACTGTTTCTAAAAATTTAATGCGATCTGTTGGAATTTCACTTACTCCTAATAAAAGTATAGTTTCATGGGTCAAACGATCCAATAAGGTATCAATCTCTGCTCCTTTGTATCTTTTTCGATGTTGAATGCAATTTTTAATGTAAATCATATCTTCGTCTGTGAATTGAACCACATTCAAATAGGTTGGGGTATAGTTCTCGTGAGATTTGATTTTCAAAACATCATTGAGTTTGTAATATTGGCTGGATTTATTCTTGATTACAATCGTTCCCGCTAATGAATCTCCAATTCGTTGTTGACGACTCGAAAGCATTACGATTAGTGAATCAAATACATTCCAAAAAGGAATTAAAAAAATAAAGAAACTTGCAGAAATCCATAGAAAGTCACCACGAAGTAACCAGCGGGTAATTACTTCCCTCCATCCAACTCGTTCACCATTTAATCGCACAACGCGAATACCAAGTGCCATTTTTCCTATTGTTTGACCACCAGTTATATATTCCATTACAGGTTGGTAAAGAATCCATGGTAGCTTTGCCAAAAGCAACATGAAAAACAACCAAGTTCCGAAATTTGTGAAAAAATCATCAAATTGAACAGCCATAAACACGATGAATAGATAAACACTCAGAATAATTGTGTCGATAACATAGGCTGCAATTCGCAAAACAGCAGGTGCTATTTCAAATTCAATGTCAACATGCTGAGCTGAAGTGAAATTAATTTTTGGCATTCTTATGAAAATACATTTTTAACCACCTCTTCAATCTTAGCGCAACGGATGATTTCAAGTTTATTTTTTTTAACGTCTATACCTTTTGAGAAACTAGACACAATAACTTTTTCATAACCCAATTTGGCAACTTCAGAAATCCTTTGCTCCAAGCGATTGACAGCTCTTATTTCACCTGAAAGCCCAATTTCAGCTGCAAAAGCGATTGTTTTGGGAATTGCCAAGTCTGCATTAGACGATAAAACAGCCATTGCGACCGCCAAATCAAGCGCTGGGTCATCCACTTTTATTCCACCTGCGATGTTTAAGAAAACGTCTTTAGCTCCCAATTTGAAACCACATCTTTTTTCTAGAACGGCTAATAGCATATTGAGTCGTTTCGAATCAAATCCCGTTGATGAGCGCTGAGGAGTACCGTAAGCTGCACTGCTCACTAAGGCTTGCACTTCCACCAATAAGGGGCGCATACCTTCTATTGTCGAAGCAATTGCGATTCCACTCAAGTTTTGATTTGAATTTGAAATCAATATTTCTGATGGATTTTCAACTGGACGAAGTCCAGCCCCAAGCATTTCGTAGATGCCCAACTCATTCGTTGAACCAAAGCGATTTTTAATTGCGCGCAACAAACGATAAACGTGATTTCGGTCTCCTTCAAATTGTAAAACGGCATCCACCATATGTTCCAACACTTTTGGCCCGGCAATTGACCCATCCTTTGTAATGTGACCAATTAAAAATACTGGAATTGCAGTTTGTTTTGCAAAACGAAGCAAGTGAGCGGTACATTCTCGAACCTGTGATATGCTTCCCGGTGAACTTTCAATGGTTGAAGAGAACAACGTTTGAATTGAATCAATCACAACTAGTTCAGGTTTTAATTCTTTGGCTTGAAGCAGTATTTGTTCCAAATTAGTCTCTGTCAATAGGTAGCAATTCTCGTTTTTTAAACCCAAGCGATCAGCGCGCATCCGAATTTGACGATCACTTTCCTCCCCTGAAACATAAAGTACTTTAAGTGATTCTGAAATAGCAAGCTGCAGGAGTAGCGTTGATTTTCCGATTCCTGGATCCCCACCTAACAGTACGATTGAACCCGGCACAATTCCTCCACCAAGTACCCGATTGAATTCATGATCTGAAGTTGAAATACGTTCCTCGAGTTCCTTAATCACATCCTGTATCAACTGAGGAGTGGCACTTCTGGAATCTGATGAAAATGCCACTACATTTTTGTTTGACTTCTGCACAATTTCTTCCACAAAGGAATTCCATTGATTACAAGAAGGGCATTGCCCCATGAATTTTGGTGATTCATAACCGCAATTTTGGCAGAAGAATGAGGATTTAACTTTCGACATCGGTTATTTAAAATTAATGATTTTAGAAAACATAACCGAATTTTAATCCCAACCCGAAATTTAATTTTATCGTTTGATTGACGTTTTCATTAGAAAAGAGAAGCGTATTCTGAAAAACAAGCCCTAAATTTCCTGAAATATCAAAAAAAAGGTTTTCGTCTAAAAAATGGTGGTATCCAACACCTATTCGCGGAATGAATCTTTCATTGTATTCATTAAATTGAAACGCACCAGCGTCTTGTGAATATCGTTTTCTATATCTCCTGTATTTGAATTCGATATCAAGGTAAAGTTCATCCCCTGCAATGAATGGATAGTATTTGAATAAAATTCCTGCGGATGGCCCCATTAGAACCTTGTTTGCGGAGGGCGAGTTAGACTCGGATAAAAAATTCATTAGGTAATTGTCAGTTACAAAACCAATTGCTAATTCTCCTGAAATCTTTTTCGATAGAATTCGCTCGTAATTTATATTGACCTCTCCAACAAAAATGGGTAAAACACTAACCTTGATTGAATTTTTAGGAAGCTCATAATTTTGCGCACGTAGATTTACCGATAAAAACAAAATAGTAAAAATGTGTAAAAAGCTTAATAAGAATGGATTTAGGTTTTTTTCAGTCACACTTTTTAATTTGTGGTTAAAATTATAAAAACCAATTTAACCATGTCAAGGAAGAATATGAACGAAAGAGAGTTGAAAATTTTTTTTACTTTTTTTACTTCTTAATTATTTCGGAAAAACAAAAAATATAAATTTGCGACACAAAAAATTTTGATTCATATGTCAAAAAGAAGAGCTATAATCAGTTACGACAAACTAACAATTGAACAGAAAAAACAAATCTTGAAGGATTACCCTGATGGGTATATTAATCATTTAACTACTATAAAAACCCCTACAGGAGAAGTGTTGGATGCATTGATTTGGGAGACTGATGAAGTAATCTACCTGGTTAAAATAAACAAAATCGTACCCAAGGCTAAACCGGTCGTTGAGGATGAAGACGATGATTTTGAAGACGACCTTGATAAAGTTCCAGGTATTAAGGACGATGAGTTAGACGAGGAAGACGATGACGAGGAAGATGATTACGACAAACCCGAAGAAGATGACGATGAGGATGATGACGATTAATTGAATCGATATAAATATCTTTAGTAAATTTGGGTTTCATTGTGTTTATGAAACCCTTTTTATTTTCAAATCTGCCAGTTCCACCTTCCATTGATAAAGTGGGTGTTGAAGAACGTGTTGCTCGGTTCCAAACGAGAAGTATCAAAAATGAATCAAAGCTTCAAGGCCTGAAGATGGTTTTGAATATGATTGATTTAACGACTTTGGAAGGTAAGGATACACCAGGAAAAGTCAAACAAATGTGCTATAAAGCGCAACATCTTCATGACTTGCACCCCAATTTACCGACAGTCGCGGCTGTTTGTGTCTATCCTTCGATGGTGCCAATTGCAAAAAAAGAATTAAAAAACAATTCTGTTAAAATTGCATCCGTCTCAACAGCATTTCCCGCCGGGCAAGCCCCAATGGAAGTTAAAATAACAGACACCAAGTTTGCTGTTGATGCAGGAGCGGATGAAATTGACATGGTGATTTCTAGGGGAAAATTTCTGTCTGGTGAGTATAATTTTGTCTTCGATGAAATTGCTGCCATTAAAGAGGCTTGTGGCAATGCTCGGCTAAAAGTTATACTTGAAACAGGTGAATTAGCAACCTTGGATAACGTTCGGAAAGCAAGCGATATAGCTATTTATGCTGGTGCTGATTTTATCAAAACATCAACGGGCAAAATACAACCGGCCGCAACAATGCAAGTTACATACACGATGTTGATGGCCATTCGTGATTATTTTGATGAAACGGGTATTATGGTCGGAATGAAGCCTGCGGGAGGAATTTCTACTTCCAAACTAGCTCTTCACAATTTGGTAATGGTTAAGGAAATTTTGGGCGACGCTTGGCTGAATAATCAATGGTTCCGATTTGGGGCTAGTAGTTTGGCAAATGATGTGCTCATGCAGATATTAAAAACGGAAACTGGGGTTTATCAGTCACCCGATTACTTTACTATTGATTAAAATGGCAAAAAAAAATAATAACGAATCTTGGGAATACGCCCCATCTTTGGAGTCAACAGCTCATATTCAACTAAAGAAAAAGTATGATTTGTTTATTGACGGACAATGGGTAAAGCCAAAAAGCGGAAAATATTTCAAATCCATTAATCCAGCGAATGAAGAAGTATTGGCAGAAGTAGCCCAAGCAGATCAAACCGATGTAGACCTTGCTGTGAATGCAGCAAGAAAAGCATATACGAATATTTGGTCGAAAATGGCTGCGTCGGAACGAGCAAAGTATATCTATCGAATTGCAAGACTAATGCAAGAACGAGCCAGAGAATTTGCAGTCATTGAAACCCTGGATGCAGGGAAAACAATCCGTGAGTCAAGAGATATAGATGTTCCGTTGGCGTGCAATCATTTCTTTTATTATGCGGGTTGGGCTGACAAATTGGAGTATGCTTTTCCAAATCGCAAAGTTGAATCGCTCGGTGTGGCAGGTCAAATTATTCCTTGGAATTTTCCTTTATTGATGGCAGCCTGGAAAATAGCTCCGGCACTTGCTACGGGAAATACTGTAGTTTTGAAACCGGCTGAAACCACGCCTTTAACAGCGTTAAAATTAGCTGAAATTATTGAGGAATCTGGCTTACCAGCGGGTGTAGTAAATATTGTAACGGGTTATGGGGATACTGGCGCAGCAATAGTTAATCATCCAGATGTCAATAAAATCGCATTTACGGGTTCAACGGCGGTTGGGAAAATTATTCAAAAGACAATAGCAGGAACGAATAAAAAAGCAACTTTGGAATTAGGAGGCAAGTCTGCCAATATCATTTTCGATGATGCTCCAATAGATCAAGCAGTTGAGGGAATTGTAAATGGGATTTTCTTTAATCAAGGTCATGTATGCTGCGCAGGTTCGCGTTTGTTTGTTCAGGAAAATGTCGCTGATAAAGTTATTCGTAAATTGAAACAGCGAATGGAAAGCCTATACGTTGGGAATCCGCTTGATAAGAATACGGACATCGGTGCGGTCAATTCAAAAGAACAATTGGAAACCATTAACAAGTTCATTCAAATCGGTAAAAACGAAGGTGCAGAAATGTACCAAACAAAATGTAATTTACCAAAAAAAGGATATTATTGTCCACCAACTATTTTCACGAATGTCGCACAATCAAATATCATCGCTCAGGAAGAAATTTTTGGGCCAGTTTTGACCATTCAAACATTTAGAACCGTGGATGAGGTCATTCAAAAGGCAAATAATTCCCCCTATGGTCTTGCTGCTGGTGTTTGGACAGATAAAGGCTCTCGGATTTTCAATCTTACAACCAAGCTACGAGCCGGGGTGGTTTGGGCAAATACATATAATAAATTCGACCCCTCATCGCCATTCGGTGGCTACAAGGAAAGTGGTTTTGGTCGAGAAGGCGGAATGCACGGTTTAAGTGGATATGTAAAATTGAAGGAATAGTTAATTGCTTATCGTAAGGCTCTCCAGTCTCGATTCCGATTTGATTGTCCTAAAATGAAAGGTTGTTCTAAAAGATTCGCTTCTAACTACATAATTGCCTACTGCAAAAATACCATCCGA
Source organism: uncultured Lishizhenia sp. (assembly GCA_964534395.1). Taxonomy (GTDB): domain Bacteria; phylum Bacteroidota; class Bacteroidia; order Flavobacteriales_D; family Crocinitomicaceae; genus UBA952. The sequence goes on along the minus strand of CAZHOW010000010.1, from coordinate 30,479 downwards.
AGTTTCCTTGCCCCTAAAGATGAATGCAAAAGTGCCTTTTGGTTTTTTTGTGAAGAATTCGCTTAGAATTAATTGTGCTTGATATTGCGTATATGCGCCTTCTTTACCTAAAATATTTAATAATACTTTTTCGGTTCCAAAGTTTATGATTGATTTCGCATCGTTTGATTCCATTGCTTTTTCAAGTGTACCATATGGGATATCACTTGGAACGACAAATAAAATTACCAACGAGGCGACAATTTTGATGATGAAATTCATTGGTTAAATTATTAGCAAAAATAGTGCCGCGAATGAATAAATGCATCGCATTTTTGTCAATTTATTCAGATCGAAAATTAATGAAGATCACACAAACGGTTCTTTGAATAACGGTTGAAGAGCTTCTTCGATTTAGTGAATTAATATTTCTTAGCAATTTTGAATTTAATAAATGTAAATTCTTTCTTTTTTTACGCAAAAATCAAATTGATCAAGGATAGTATAATTGCATTTTAAAATTTAGAATGCGAAAACAGAAAGTCATGTTCGATAACCCGCTTGTTGAACTATTATCAAGAAGCAATCCGCTAATAATTGGAATTCTTCATCTTTTGTTAATTAGTTTGGTTTTATATTATGGTTTCATGAATTTTAAAGTGGGTATTCAAAATCAAGTAATACTTTTCGTTTGTGGAATTTTTAGTTGGACTTTTGCGGAATATATCATTCATCGATTTGTTTTTCATTGGAAAAGTAAGAATAGAATATTAAAAGTGATTCATTATGCTTTACACGGACACCACCACGAGAATCCAACTGACTCAAATCACCTTTTTATGCCACCTATTCCCGTTCTTGTGATTTCCTTTTTTCTCTTTTCATTCTTTTTTCTTTTGATGAATAAGTTTGCATTTTTCCTTTTTCCAGGCTTTGAATTCGGTTATTTGGTTTATTCAATGATTCATTATTCTGTTCATTTGAAACCATACAAAAAAGGGATTATGTATAAATTATGGCTTCATCATGGAAAACATCATTATGAAAATTCGAATGCGAGATATGGAGTTTCGAATACTTTTTGGGATCACATTTTTCGAACAATACCAAAGAATAATCGATAGTCTTAACTTATGTTAAGGGAAATACACAGTTCATTTTTACAAATTTGTCAAAATTGTACAATGAAAAAATTGCTTTTAGGATCGTTAACTTTTATTTTGGTATCAGCCTTTATCCTTAATGAAGTTTCGAAATGGACATTAGATGATTCTCATTCTAGATTAGGTTTTACTATCAATCACAGAGGAATTACAGATGTGCATGGTGAGTTCAGTAAATTTCAAGTAAACATATCTCAACCAAATGCGGATTTCTCGGATGCCTCTATTGAGATGACTGCTGAGTCCAAATCAATTAATACAGGAATTTCCATGCGCGATGAGCACCTGAGAGCGGAAGATTACTTTTATGTTGAAAAATTCCCAACATTGAATTTTAAAAGTACTTCCGTAAAGAAGTTAAAGGACAATGAATATGAGATTCTAGGTGATTTTACAATGAAGGGAGTAACGAAAAAAGTAAAATTGACAGCCATACATACAGGTACCGCTAAAACTAAAGGTGGTCAAGCTGCAGGTTTAAAAATTTCAGGAGTTGTTAAACGATCCGATTATGGAGTTGGCGAGGTTGGTCCCGGACTTTCAGATGAGGTAAAACTCACAGCAGATTTAGAAATTATTCAAGAAGATTAATAGACTAATTTAAGAAATTTCGGGGTTTTCAAGTTGATGCAGCCAATTTGATATGCCCCGAAATTTTTTTTTGTGAAATTAGTTTAATTTCTTTTTGTTGGCCCAAAAATTATCATTTATTTCTCATATTTGTTTAAAAACATCAAATCCTCAGTGTTGTTAATTCTTTTTAGAACTTTAGTTTTAACGAACAAACATTAACTGATTTTGTTAAAGTCAAAAGTTTATAGACGACTATGAAAATTCCACCAAAATACAGATTAGTTCGTGCTCATTACGAACCTGCTATTTACCGTTATTTACAAAAAAGTTAATGCAAAGATGTATTTTCCAATCTTGCTAGCTTCTGTAAACTTCACTTGTTAAACAAACTTCATTTAATTAAATTTCTGAAAAACCCAGAGAAAGTGTTGCTGAAAAATTCGACATTCAAATTTACTTTAAATTTAGCGGTTCTTAAAAAAGCGTGTCTTACTTTCGAAAATAAGATTTTGATCTTGTATAATCAAACCTTTCGGATATGGAAATGATTAATTTGTATTTTCATAAGACATTAGTGAAAAATAATTAATGATAACGAAGAAAATCAACTGATTTATTGTGTTTCAAATGTTTCTTGGCTGAGTTACTTGTTATCTCAATAAATTAAGATGTCCTATCATTATCTTTCTGATCTTATTTTCTCTTGTAAAGTCTAATTTCCAAGTATAAGTTCCATCCTGACAGTTTTTTCCTTTTGACCTACCATCCCACGGGTTTGTTTTATCATATGACTCCCAAATAAGTTGTCCCCATCGGTTAAAAATCATTAAGTGATATTTCTTAACATCTGCGGGATTTGAGAAAACAGGAATGAAAGTTTCATTGTCATCATTTCCATCTAGTGTAAAGGAATTTGGAACATAAACCATAAAATCTTCATCGATAGTAAAAACTATGAGGGCAGTATCAACGCATCCCGCTGAATCTTCAGCAATAAGTTCAACTTGATATGTATTAGGGGACATTCCTGTGTATGTGTGAAGTGGATCTACCTCGTTAGATACTGGTGAGTTGTCGCCGAAATTCCAAGTGTAAAAATCAGCATTTACTGAGCTATTATTAAATTGAACATTTCCTGAATAATAAACATCACTGCTTTGTGCAACTACAAAATCAGCTATAGGACCTTGCTGAACACAAATAATACTATCTAGAGTAACACTGGACACGCAACCATTATTTAGCGAGGTTGTCAATGTAACCGAATAACAACCTGGCATCGTATAGCTATATGAAAAACTATTGCAATTGTTTATCGTCTGACCATTTCCCATTTGCCAAACACAGTTTGTCGGATTTCCGTTACTTGTGTTTGTGAAAACAACATTTACTGGAGAGCAAATGCCAGTAGCTTCATAAACAAATGTTGGGGTAATTCCTGCTGGTTGATTAATCTGAATATTGATAATATTTTCACATCCATTCGCATCCGTAACTGTTGCTGTATAAATACCGGCAGTTAAATTATTTATAAAAGAAGACATGGAGCCATTATTCCATTGAACATCATATGCGGGAGTTCCACCAGATATACTTATTTGCGCAGATCCATCAGAATAACCAAAGCAACTTGCATCGGTGACATTTGCAACAGATACATTCAGTGCGCTCGAAGGTTGAGATAAATTGTAAATGGTAGAAGCTACACAGTTATTTGCATCTGTTACCGCCAATGTGTATTGACCGGCCGGAATATTGATTAAATCTTGAGATACAGCACCAGTATTCCAAAAATAAGTGAATGGTGCAGTACCACCACTAATTGTTATATCAATTGAGCCTGAGGATAGTCCGAAACAGTTAGCATCGGTTAAATTAGATGAAATAGTTAGGGGTGCAGATGGTTGAAATATTGTTGTCGTTAAACTAGATGAACAATTATTAGCATCTGTTACGTTTACAGTATAATTTCCCGCGATTAGATTAGAAATATCTTGGGACGTTGCACCAGTACTCCAACTGTATGTGTAATTTGGTGTTCCACCAATCACTGAAAGATTAATTGATCCACTATTTGCACCAAAGCAATTTACGTTTTGATGTGTTTCAGTCAAAGTGATGGGTTGATTGGGCTGAGTCAAACTGGTTGAATAAGTTAAGTCACATCCATTGGCATCTGAAATTAAAACAGAATAAGATCCTGCAGGAATGGATGTTAGATCTTGGGTAGTCTCACCATTGCTCCAACTGTAAACGTACGGTAAAATTCCACCAATTACATTTAAATTTATTCCTCCCGTTGAGGCACCGAAACAAAGTACATTCGTGTTTATTGAGGATGCAGTTAGAGAACCTGGTTGAAGTATTGAAAATGTCGTGTCTAATTGACATCCATTTGCGTCTGTTATTAATAGAAAATAACCTCCCTCGCTCAGTGTTTGAATATCCTCCGATGACGAATTATTTGACCATGAATAAGTATAGGAAGGTGTTCCTCCTGAGGCAGTAACATCAATAGCACCATCTGAAAAACCAAAACAACTTACGGTATTAATATTTGCTGAAATACTTAGCGGGCTGATCGGTTGCGTTATAATATAACTAGAGGAGAATGAACATCCAGATGCGTCTGCAATATTCACAGTATAATTCCCAGCAGTTAAAGAAGAAATGTCTTCACTTAATGAACCATTCGACCAAGTTATTGAGTATGGTTGAATGCCTCCATTTATTGTAAGGTTTATGGCACCATTATTTCCTCCAAAACATGAAACAGGAGTGATATTGCCAGCAACTGAAATTGATGAACTAGGTTGAGAAATCGCGTAGCTTCCCGCAATGAAACATCCTTCATCATCCGTTACCGTCACGGAATAATTCCCTGCAATCACGTTGTTAAGATCTTGGGTAACTGCACCCGTTGACCATGAATATGTGTAGGGAGATGTACCACCACTAACAGAAACATCCACTTGTCCATTACTTCCATTGAGACAAGTAACGTTTTGTGTTGATGCTGTCAATGTAAGTGGAGCAATAGGTGAACTTATATTCATAGTTCCGTTTGTTGAACACGCATTAGCATCAGTAACGGTAACGGAATATGTCCCACCTATCAAGTTTTGGATATCTTCTGTAATTTCTCCATTACTCCAGTTAATAGAGTAGGGTTGAGTACCGCCTGAAATAGTTAAATCTACAGCACCATTGTTGTTTCCGAAACATGAAACATTTGATGCAACTAATGAAATACTGATTTGAGAGTTTGGTTGAGTCAATGTAAAAGTTGAACTAGTTGAACAACCATTATTATCAGTGATATTTACTTGATAAATGTTTGCTGTTAGGTTCGTAATATCTTCTGTAGTAGCTCCATTTGACCATGTAATGGTGTAGTTTTCAATACCGCCGGTCGGCGTTAAATCAATGTTTCCATTATTCCCTCCGAAACAGGTTACATTTTCAATTTCTGCAACTAGGCCAAGTGGCACAGGTTCAGCAACAATAAAAGATTCTGTATCCGAACAACCATTAATATCTGTAACTGTTACAGAATAAGATCCTGCGGTAACGTTTAACAAATCTTGACCAAATGAGGCATTACTCCATAAATAAGTGTAACCAGGACTTCCTCCAGTAACAGATAAATCGATTCCTCCATTAGAACCTCCAGCGCAACTTACTGGTAACATTAATCCACTTAATTGAATCTGAGATGTTGGCTGTGAAATATTAAAAGAAAAACCTTGAGAACAACTGTTTTGATCCTCAATCAAAAGAAAATATGTTCCAGCCGTAAGATTTGAATTATCTTCTGTCGTAGCACCATTGCTCCAATTATAAGTATAATTTCCTGCACCACCATTTGGCGTGATATTTATTGATCCAGTGGCATTGTTGAAACAATTTACGGGTGTTACGGTTGAAGAAATTGTAATCGCAATAGCAGGATTAACTTGAAAAGCACTTGTTGTTACGCATCCGTTATTATCAGTTACTGATACCGTGTAATTGTTTGCAGTAACTCCAATAATATCTTGGGTAGATGCACCATTATTCCAGAAATAGGTAAATCCTGGTGTTGGGCTATTCACAGAAAGATCGATTGAACCAGTTGGCAAATTAGCACAAGTTTCATTTGTAATTACGGCACTTAATGTTGTTGCAAAAGGAGGTTGAGATAATGTTGTACTTGATGTAGCAACACATCCATTATTATCTATAACCGACAAAGAATAATTTCCAGCTGATAAACCAACTAAATTTGGTGAATTAGCGCCACTACTCCATAAATAGGTGAAAGGAGCTGTTCCACCATTAACAGAAGAAATTATTTGTCCAGTATTTCCCCCAAAGCAAAGTACGTTTTGTGCAGCTAAATTAACTGAATAATTTGCTGGCTGATTAATTGTGTAACTTGCAGAGATTGAACATCCATTCGCGTCTATAACATTTATCGTGTATACGCCGCTCGAAATATTTATTAAATCTTCTGTGGATTGCCCATTTGACCAACTGTAAGAAAAAGGGCTAGTTCCTCCAGAAATAGATAAATTGATTGATCCATTTGACCCATTAAAACATGTAACATTCTGAATTGAAGCAGTGATTCCCAAAGCAGGTGGTTCATTCACAACATACGATGCAGTATTAATACATCCGTTTGAATTCGTAACTGTCAAAGAATAGTTTCCCGCTGAGAGGTTGGTAAGGTCTTCATTGATTGAACCATTACTCCATAGGAAGGTAAAAGGAGGGTTTGGACCATTTACATTAATATTTATGGCTCCAGTGTTTGAAGAATTGCAATTTACAGATGTAACTCCTTCACTTATATTTATTGGCCCAGACGGTTGATTTACCGAAATTGTTTGCATCATTAAACAACCATTGTTATCTACTACAGTAACAGTATATTGACCTGCTAACAAATTTGATAAATCCTCAGTAATAACACCAGTATTCCAAAGATGTTGGTAAGGTGCTGTTCCACCTACAATTGTAATATCTATTGCTCCAATTGCTTCACCAAAACAAATATTATCTATTACATTTGAAGCTACTGTTATTGCATTTGAAGGCTGAAATATAGTATCAGAAAAAGTTGTTGGACAACCATTAGCATCTGTGATTTCAACGAAATAAGGGCCTGCTATTAAATTATTTATAAAGGTATTCGTTGAACCAGTGTTCCATAGATAAGTGTATGGTGCAACACCACCTCCTGCAATTACAGTAATATTACCAGAACTTTGCCCGTAACAAACATTGTTTGTATTGATAGTTGTGGCAACCACAGGGGTTGGTTGAGAAATGAATGAGTTGAGAGTAGCATTGCATCCAGCGGCATCGGTAATTATCACACTTATATTACCAGCCAATAAGCTATCAACGAATGATGTATTTTCTCCATTGGACCAAGCATAAACATAAGGAGGAGTGCCTCCTGTAGCTATTATTTGAGCTGTACCAGTTGCGCCATTGTGACATATAACTTCTGTTACAGAAATGGTTGCTGACAATTGGGCAGTTGGTTGAGTAACTTGATAATTTCCAACGGAGGTGCAGCCGTTTGCATCAGAAACTAATACAGAATAAACTCCGCCAGATAAACTATTTAGATCCTCTGATGAACTTCCGTTATTCCATAAATAAGAATAAGGTTGAGTGCCACCTACCGCTGTTAAATTTATCGCTCCGTTGTTTATCCCTGAACAATTGACGTTTGAAACGATACCGGAATTATTGAGTGGTTGTAGAGGTTGAACAACCAATGTGTTTAATGTAAAATTGCATCCACTAGCGTCTTGAACTATCACGGAATAATTTCCAGCTGATAGACTTGCTAAATCTTGAACAATTGATCCGTTATTCCAACTGTAACTATATGGTGATAAACCTCCAGAAACTGTCAAATCGATTGCTCCATTATTCCCTCCAAAACAACTAACTGATGTTGAACTACTTGTTGCATTTAAAGGACTTGTCGGTTCAGTGATTGTCACGTTCAAAATTGTAAAACAACCATTAGCATCTGTAATTGTAACACTATAATTTCCAGCACTTAAATTCCCAATATCTTCAGTCGTTTCTCCATTAGACCAATTGAATATATAGGGAGGGGTTCCACCGGTGGTTGTTAAATTTACGCCTCCATTTGTTTGTCCAAAACAAGACACATTGGAAACAAACGGGCTTGTTGATAAAGGTTCATTAGGTTGAGTTATTGAAACGGTTAAAACTGAAGAACACCCTGACAAGTCAGTAACAGTAACTGAATAATTACCGGCACTTAATCCAAAAACGTCTTCATTGACTGAGCCTGTATTCCAATTAATTGAAGTTATTGGATTCGGACTATTTATAGTCAAATCAATGCTTCCATTTGACCCTCCAAAACAGCTTACGTTTAGATGAGTTTCACTTAATGAAATTGAATTTGTTGGGTCAAGAATTACTATTGAAAGACTCTGGCTACAAGCATTGGCATCAGTAACTACCACTGTGTAATTTCCAGCACTTAAACCTGAAATGTCTTGACTATTGGAACCATTACTCCATTGATAAATAAAAGATGGAGTTCCACCTGAAACACTGAGGTTAATTGAACCAGTTTGGGAATTTAAACAAACAGCGTCTTGATGCACTTCTGTTAAATTTAGAGGCGAATTAGGTTGAGATATAGTAAAATTCGATGTTAATGTACAACCATTGAAGTCAAATACGTTTACAACATAATTACCGGCAGAAAGATTAAACAAATCTTGCGTGGTTTGTCCATTCGACCAATTGTATGTATATGGAATTGTACCTCCAGTAACAGTTAGGTCGATACTTCCAGCACTTTGACCAAAACAAGGAACATTTAGCTGATTCGTAGAAATCGTTAAAGGAAATTCAGCTTGATTTATTGTTGCACTTAATTGAGCTGAGCAGCCATTTGCGTCCAAAACATTAACAGTGTATGTTCCTGCGGTTAAATTCGATAGGTCCTCACTTGTTGCGCTATTACTCCAATTGAATGAGTAGGGTGCTGTGCCATTTGACACATTTAAGTCAATTGAACCATTTCCGCCTCCAAAACATAAAACATCAACTTGATTAGAATTTAATTGAAGAGGTTGTAATGGTTGAGTAACGATATAATCACCATTAAAAACACAACCATTGGCATCAGTAATAACTAGCGAGTAATTTCCCGCAAACAAATTTGATAAATCCTCTTGCGTGCCTCCATTACTCCATGAATAACTGTAAGGCGAAGTACCTCCAGAAGTTATGCCATCAATGCCTCCCGTTGACCCACTGAAACATAAAATATTTGTTATTACGCCGCTGTAGGATAATGGATTTGGTTGAGAAATATTAATACTAGTATTCGCCGTACAACCATTAGCATCAGAAACGTTAACTGAATATGTTCCAGCTAACAAACTACTCACGTCCTCTGAATTTGCTCCATTACTCCATAGAAACGAAAAGGGAGATGTTCCCCCAGATATTGACAAATCAATTGCCCCATCAATTGCCCCATTACAAGAAATTAAAGTATGTGTTTCGGTAATTGATATTGGCTGTAAAGGTTGTGTTACTTGAAAAATTGAACTCGTTTGACAACTATTTGCATCAGTAATAGTTAGTGAATATGTACCAGCTTGTAGGTTTGTTAAACTAGAAGTCGTTGAACCATTTGACCAGTTATAAGTATAAGGGGCTGTACCCCCTTGAGTAATTACATTTATAGCCCCATCATTTCCACCGTTACAAGATACAGCTGTTACACTTTCTGAAATTGAGAGTTCCTGAGCGGGTTGAGCAACTATGTATGTTTGATTAAATGTACATCCATTTGCATCTGTTATCAATACAGAATAAGATCCCGCAGCTAGCCCCGAAACATCCTCTGAATTTGCCCCATTTGACCAGTTGTAAGAGTAACTTGCAGTTCCACCTTGCACGGAAATATCAATAGCTCCTGATAAACCTCCAAAACAAAAAGCATTGGTAATACTGCTACTAGCATCAATCGATTGTGCCGGTTGAGTAATAACGAAGTTGCCAGTTTCTTGACATCCATTTGCATCAGTTATTGTTAATGAGTAATTACCAGCAGCAGTATTTGTTAAATCTTCATCATTGCTGCCGTTTGACCATGTATAAGAATATGGAGCGGTTCCACCAATTACTGATATGTTTATTGAGCCATTTGTACCACCAAAACAACTCACGTTATTCTGAGTATGTACAAAGGATAACTCATTTGTCGGCTGTGTTATGGCATATGAGCCAATATTGGAACAACCATTAGCATCGGTAATTGTAACCGTGTAATTTCCTGAAGTTAAATTAAATAAATCTTCTTGATTCGCCCCGTTGTTCCAAGCATAAGAATATGGAGTTACTCCCCCGTTTGCAGTCAAATTAATTGAACCATTTCCTTCTCCAAAACAACTTACATTGGAAGTAAAAGTCGGATTTATTGAAAGAGCTGTTGGTTGAGATAGAACAACAGTTCCTGTGCTTGTACAATTATTTACATCCCTAACAGTTACAGAATAAGATCCAGCTGTAATACCAGTGATCGATTGAGAGGCGGCTCCTGTTGACCATAAATAAGTGTAAGGAGCAGTTCCGCCAGAAGGTGTAACAGTTGCGGATCCATTAGTTCCTTCAAAACAGCTAATGTTAAATCCATTAAAATTGGACGTAGCAATAGCAGTCGAACCTATAATTAACGGCTGAGTAATTGTATATGAATTTTGGATTGAACAACCGTTAGCGCTGGTAATGGTAACTGTGTAGCTTCCGGGAGCTAAATTTGAAATACTCGAGGTGTTTGAACCATTGGACCAAACGTAGGTTAGAGGCTGATTTCCAGATGCTGTTAATGCAATACTACCATTGTTTAGTCCAAAACATGTTATGTTTGTAACTACTGAGTTGGTAATAATGGGATTGGAATTTACCACAACGTTAATTGAGGTATCAATGACACAATTTAATCCATTGTAACTTATAGAGAGGGAATATAAACCAGTCGCTGCGGTTGTGACATTCGAAATCACAGGACTCTGTGAAATAGATGTAAATCCATTTGGGCCTATCCAATTGTAAATTCCCGTTGGAGATGTTGTTGCAGATAGTACAAGATTATCGCCTTGACAGACAGGTCCGTTTGAAGTTACGAAAAATGGTGGACATTGTGTTATGCTAATTGGAACTTGGTTACTTGTTGCTGCAGGACAACCATTTGCATCAAAAGCATCAGTTAAACCATCATTATCGTATGAATTCCCAGAAATATTACCTTCACCGAAAATGTAGGCTACGTTATCTAGAGTATTATCACAGGAGAACAAAAGACAATCGTTATTTACAGTCACTCTAAATTTAACTACTGTACTGTCTGCACCTGTTGGACTATTAACAACTTGTCCTCCCAATGTTGAATTGGCACCCGTACCAATTCTAACCCTGACAACTTTAGACGCTGCTATATATTCAGCTTGATCGTCACCGGTTACATCTGTTTTATTTCCAACATTTGGTCCATGAACTATTTGAATGGTTCCAGGTAAAAATGTAACTCTCGGATCCAAAGTATCAGTCATAAATGTCCCAACCGAAATGTCTGAACCAATATTTTTACCAACAATAGTATATTCAAGTATATCCCCTGGCTGAGCTAGTCCTCCATTTAAGTCATTAATTCTAACAGAAGATCTTAAATCTGGTTCATATATATCAATTGCCGATGAGATTGCTCTCGGAATTATCGCGTCTTGGGAGGTAACAACGCGAATTGTAGCTGAAGAGGCAGCATTTGATAGGTAATTTAATGTTCCGTTATTTGGATTAAATATTCCAGAGTCAAATCCTAAGTTGTTATTATAACTTGGAAGTCTAAATGGACTTAATACTCCGTTCAAGGTAGAGGTGCTATTGAAAAAGTCATTTGCATTCCTCAAGGCATCAGGAACATCTATAAATGCACCGTTCCCATTAAATTGAAGTCGATCCCCTGTAATATTTCTGTCTCCCTCATGAGCCATGATCCCAAGCTGAAAGCTAACGGGCCCCAAACTTGGAGTGTTGAAACCGCTTATTGGAATATCAAGCGTATTTCCATTACTAACAAATGCCATTCCGTCAAAAACAGTTAAGTTTCTCATTGAAAGCAAAGTATTTTTGTAAACAACAAAAATTGTCCAAGCACCAAATAGATTGTTCGAACCAGTTTGTGAAACTATATCAGCAATTGTAACACGGGCGTTTGTTCCAGCAGCCTGTAAAATACCAGTTACATCTTTGAAACAGTAATAGCCGGGCATTGAAAAATTTGCATTACCAGGGATTGTCGCAACATCCAAAATTTGGTCTGCTGTCAATTGCTGATATGCTCCGTTGTTGGTTTTTAACTTTACTTTATTGCGGTCAGTGTAATTTGTAGTATTCGTATTTATTCTGGCGCTCCAATAAAGTCCTGCCCAGGTGATTTCAGAGCAATTAGGTAATGTTAAGCTGTCACTTGACGATTGAAATGTTGAAGAATTATTGTCCGTATCCACATAATCAAAAACAACTCCACCATCTTGGTTGTGATTACCGTTCGGGGGTAATTGATTTTGATAGCCTCCACAAAAGGAATTACTCGCATTACATGTAATCGCAACGTTTGATAATAATGTAATATTTCCTTTTTGATTAACTTGATGTCGAATGTTGAATGGAGAAACTATCTGGGAATATGAAAATTGGAAACAGAAAATAACCCAAATAAATAGTGAAGTTTTAAATGAAAACAAAGTTAAATTCATAGAGGCATTAAGAATGAATCAAAGGAATATAGTTTATGAATATCCAAACTTAAACGAAATAAACGAATTAAAAGTTGCCTTTATGTTAAAAAATTCTATTACTGAAGATGTATTAATAATTCATTTTTTTCACGTTGTTATTCACGAACAAACATTAATTACTTTTGTTAAAATCAAAAATTTATGTCTTATTGCGTTGATTTACTGACTAGAAAGCGTTTTCCGACTTTGGAGGTTACAATTGGAAAATTGAAATTGGGTGGATTAAATCCGATACGTTTACAATCAATGACTACGACCGATACGATGGATACACAGAAATCAGTTGAACAGTCTATTAGAATGATTGACGCAGGTTGTGAGTTGGTTCGTTTAACGGCACCGAGCAAAAATGAGGCTGAAAATTTAGGAATAATTCGAGCAGAATTGAATAAATTGGGTTACAACGCGCCATTGGTTGCAGATATTCATTTTACTCCTAATGCAGCAGAAATTGCTGCGAAATTGGTTGAGAAAGTACGTGTCAATCCAGGGAATTATGCAGACAAAAAGAAGTTTGAGGAAATTGAATATACAGATGAAAGTTACCAAGCTGAATTAAAACGCATCGAAGAGAAATTTACGCCATTGGTTTTGCTTTGCAAAGAACATGGAACTGCGATGAGAATTGGTACCAATCATGGGTCACTTTCGGATCGGATTTTGAGTCGATACGGCGATACCCCAGAAGGAATGGTAGAATCAGCAATGGAATTCATACGAATTTGTGAGAAAAACGATTTTCATCAACTGGTGATTTCCATGAAAGCGAGTAATACGTTGGTCATGGTTCAAGCGTATCGCTTACTGGCAGCCCAAATGTTGGAAAATGGCAAATGCTATCCCTTACATTTAGGCGTTACGGAAGCAGGTGATGGTGAAGATGGAAGAATAAAATCAGCAGTTGGAATTGGAGCTTTATTAGAGGATGGCCTGGGAGATACAATACGCGTTTCTTTGACGGAAGAACCTGAATTTGAGATTCCTGTGGCCCGGAAATTAGCGGAAAAATTTAATCATTCGAATGTTTTTGACCTCCCTGAATTTGAAGAAGAACTTCCATACAGTCCATTCGCTTATCAGAGACGAAATTCAAAAGAAATCCATAATATCGGAGGAAAACACGTTCCAGTTGTAATTGCGGATTGTTCTAAAAAAGAAAAGATTTCACCTGTAAATTTTTATGGATTTGGTTATAATTATTCCATTCAATTGGATAAATGGAACATTCAAGATATAGCTGCTGATTACGTTTATATTGGGCAAAATAGGTTGGATTTTGAGGTTCCAGGAACACTTGGCGTTATTTGTGATTTCGAGAATTGGAAAGCGAATTATTCTCAAAAACAAGGATTTTATCCATTCGTACAAGTTGGGAGATTAAATGAAATTGACTTTGATCAAGTAGCTTTTTGTGTGCTTAAAGCAGAGGAAATAATTCCTTTCGAACTTTCACAATACAAGAACTTGATTCTTGTTTTAGAGGCCGATTACTCGAACAAGACGCAATTGTTTCGTAATTTCTTTATTCAACTTGTTCAGCGAAAAATAGTTTCACCGGTTATTTTACGTTTGGATTCAAATGAAAAAGATGCCGAAACCTTCCAACTATATGTTTCAAGTGACGCAGGATCCGTTTTGATTGATGGCTTTGGCGACGGACTTTGGATTTCAGCGGAACAACCAGCTACTTTGGTGAATTCTACTGCTTTTGGAATTTTACAAGCAACACGCACACGGATTTCAAAAACAGAATATATTTCTTGCCCCTCTTGTGGTCGAACGTTATTCGATTTACAAGAAACAACTGCTAAAATCCGCGAACGAACTTCTCATTTGAAAGGTGTGAAAATTGGAATTATGGGATGTATTGTAAACGGTCCAGGTGAAATGGCCGATGCGGATTATGGATACGTCGGAACAGGACCGGGAAAAATTAATTTATATAAAGAAAAAACGGTGGTTCGTAAAAATGTTCCTGAAAACGAGGCCGTTCAGGCTTTGGTAGATTTAATCAAAGAACATGGAGATTGGGTTGAAAAAGTAAGTCAATAATCTTTATCCTAATTTTCAAGCAATTAATCCGTGATCGTCCTATCTTGGCATCGAAATTTTTTTATTTGATTTTATTTATCTGAGGTTTTCTCATTTTAATTATAAAATCTAAAAAGAGTAAATTCAACTTTAAATTAGTTAAAGTAGACTCACAGCAGGATAGTATGAAAAAATACAAGTATCATTTGAACTTTTTTCTTTTCTTTGTATTCATCTTATCAAACTAACCTACACTCATGTATAAAACCGCTTTAATAGCCGGAGGCACTGGATTTGTCGGACGAAAATTAAGTTCAGTTTTAAAAGAACGTGGATTTCGTGTCTACAAATTATCACGAAAAAAAACGAGTCGAAGAGGTTACATTCATTGGAATCCTGAACTTCAAACCATTGATTCTAAAAATTTACCTAAGGTTAATGTGATTGTTAATCTTTTAGGAGCAAACATTGCTGAAAAGAGATGGACAGAATCACGAAAAAAGGAGTTAATAAGTTCTCGTGTTAAAACCACAAATTTTCTAAGAATATTGGCTGATCAAATGCCAAATCTGGAATATTACGTTTCAGCGTCGGGAATTAATTGTTATGGGCCGGAATCAGACAAGGTTCATTCGGAAACAGACCCATTTGGAGAAGATTTTCTATCTCAAATCGTTAATGAATGGGAGGAAGCCAGCGACAAATTTTCGGATATTTGTCCAGTTGCTAAAATTCGAAGTGGAGTTGTTCTAGCCAAACACGGTGGTATAATAAAAAAAGTGATTTTTCCATTCAAACTTGGTCTTGGTTCCGCTCTCGGTTCTGGAAAACAACACATGCCTTGGATTCACCTTGATGATTTATGCCGTTTATTTTCCTTAGCCATTCAATATAAATGGGAAGGCTCATACAATTCATTTGCAGCATGCACTACGAATCTTGATTTTTCTCGTGCGTTATCAAGAGCTCTTCGAAGACCATTTTTTATGCCAAATATCCCTGAAAAGTTACTTTATTTTTTTCTAGGTGAACGAGCAATTATGTTAGTTGGGGGGACAAAGGTTTCAAACCAGAAAATTTTAAAAGCAGGATTTAATTTTCAGCATAAAACCATTGAATCAACTTTAAAACATATTATCAGGAAATAGAAGATTTATTGAAAAACGTTGAAAAAGTCACCATCATAGGCCGCGAAAACTATTTTCGGGTGAGATTCTTGCCAAAACATGTTCCCGTTTCTATCCAATCCGATTGCCCCTGCGAAACCATCAAATTCTTTTAACTCATTGAACGTTTTATTAAATGCGCTCTCAATTGAAAAACCATCTGAAACACGTGTTACAATTTTTGAGGCGATAGCGGCACTGACGATATCCTCACCAACTCCAGTGCAACTTACCGCACAATCTGCGTTTGCGTAGTTTCCCGCAACGGTTGCAGAATCGGAAATTCGTCCAGGAATTTCGAACCCTTTTCCTCCTGTTGAAGTAGCAGAAGCCAATTTTCCATTTCCATCCAAAGCTACGCATCCAACTGTTCCAGTTCCGAGCGATGCTCGTTTCGCCTCATATTCAGCTCGACGCTCAGGGATTTCAGTTGAAAATGCTTCGAACCCATTTTTAGTAGCATAGCTATTTGCGCCTTCTCCGCCAAGAACTCGATCATCAACACCCAACAAATGCTCGGCTATACGAATCGGGTTTTTCACCTGTTGAACATTGATTACACCACTAAACTTTTTTGAATCTCCATCCATTAAGGAAGCACTCATCCGTATCACACCATCACTTTGGATTTGAGACCCAATGCCAGCATTAAACAAAGGATCATTTTCAAGTTGCTCCACCGCAAAAACTACTGTTTCTAAAGCGGAGTGATTTTTGAGGTATTCGAAGGACTTTTTAGCAATTCGTTCCATTGCAGCTTGTTTAGCCAACTTAGTCTCAGTTGATTGTGAGAATTCACTAAAAAATCCTCCGTGAATCAATAGTTTCATTTTTCAGATATTATTTAGAGGAAACTTTGTTGTGAATGGTCATTTTATGTTCTTTCAACATATAATGATCGCCTTCACTCATAACATGAACAACCATATTTTGAATAGAGATTGGTTCGCCAAGAGAAACATCGGTAATATTTGTGTCTGAAACAGTTCTCCCATCTACCAGAATAACAAGCCCTGAACCAAGAGCTTCCATTTCATTTCCTTCTTTGATTAATAAACCTGTATCTTCGCCTAGTCCGATTCCCAAAGTCTTTGGATTGCTAACGACAGCTTGAAATAAACGGCCTATTCTCCCGCGTTGAACGAAATGTGTGTCAATAATTACGTGATCAATAAGTCCCAAACCACTCGTAATTTTTATCTCTCCTTTCAATAGAGCTTCGTGACTTGATCCTTGATAAATCATACTTTTTGACGCACTATGAGCTCCAGCAGAGGTGCCAACATAGATGAAATCTTCCTCTTGATATTTGTGCATTACTGCATCGTGAATCGGAGTTCCTCCAATTATTGAAGTCAATCGAAGTTGATCACCACCTGTAAAGAAAATTACATCGGCAGCATTCACTCGATCCAAAGTTTCCTTTGCAAGGGCTGTTTCCCGCTTTTCAATCTTTAAAACACCAACATTATCAGCACCTAAAAAACTGAATGCTCGCGCATATTCTTGTCCAACAACATCTGGGATTTTTGAAGCAGTTGGAATAATTTCGATGCGAGAGTCGGTACCTTTTTTTGATTCGTCAATGATTCTACGAAGAATTCCTTTTTCAAAGAAATTGAGGTTTTTCTCTACTTGATCTTCAAAATTACTTTCCGTAAAACTGCCTTTATCTACGGCTCCTCCAATGATTATTAGTTTCCCCTTTGGTGTCATGAAAGCAAAAATAGACTTTTTTAGAGCGAGTTACATTCCAAGATTTCCCTAGTTTTCAACAAACTTTGAATCGAAGTTATGTTCATTGAATTGTTGATTAATCCTTAATTACATCAGGTAATCCCATAGTGAAATTCGTAATTTTGATTTTCAAACAAATTCGAATGTCTGTTAAAGTTACCAATAAATCGAAACATCCTCTTCCGCAATATGAAACAAATGGTTCAGCAGGAATGGATATTCGGGCAAATTTGGAAGATCCAATAATTATTCCACCATTTGGAAGAGCTCTGGTAAAAACCGGACTCTATTTGGAAATGCAAAATGGTATGGAATGTCAAGTTCGGCCAAGAAGTGGTTTAGCGCTGAAGAGAGGGATTACGGTATTGAATACTCCAGGAACTATTGATGCTGATTACCGAGGAGAGGTGGGTGTAATCTTAATTAATCTTTCAAATGAAGATGTTGAAATTCAAGATGGTGAACGAATAGCACAGCTCGTATTTTGCAAAGTTGAACACGTAGAATTTATTCAAGTAGATGTGCTTTCCGATACCGATCGCGGTGCCGGTGGATTTGGAAGTACGGGTGTAAATTAAAAAGAAGAAGAAATGAAAGTAATCGTTCCAATGGCCGGAAGAGGAAGTCGTCTTAGGCCGCATACATTAACTGTTCCTAAACCATTAGTTCCTGTAGGAGGAAAGCCAATTGTTCATCGTTTGGTGGAAGATATTGCTGCTGTTTGTGCTGAAAAAATAGAGGAAATTGCCTTCGTCGTAGGCGATTTTGGAACAGAAGTCGAAAATGAATTATTGGCAGTGGCTGAAAAACTAGGTGCAAAAGGGTCAATTCATTATCAAACGCAACCTTTGGGTACGGCTCATGCTGTTTTATGTGCCGCTGAAAAATTAAGTGGCCCTGTTGTGGTTGCTTTTGCAGACACCTTGTTTCGTGCCAATTTTAAAATTAATCAAGAGGATGAAGGAATTTTATGGGTTAAACAAATTGATGATCCAAGCGCTTTCGGTGTAATCAAAATGAATGAAAAAGGAGAGATTATTGATTTCGTAGAAAAACCGAAGGAGTTTGTTTCAGATCTTGCTATGATCGGGATTTACTACTTCAAACACGGTGAAAAATTGCGTAAAGAACTGGAGTATTTGATAGATCACAACATCATCAAAAGCGGAGAATATCAATTGCCTGATGCCTTGCGACGATTAACGGAAGCGGGATATGTTTTTAAACCTGGTGAAGTAAATGAATGGCTGGATTGCGGTAACAAAGAGGTAACTGTTCATACAAATCAGCGTGTACTTGAATTCGATTGGGAAGCGCAAAAACAATTGGTTCATGAATCTCTTGAAATTCAAAATAGTGTTATTATTCCGCCTTGTTATGTTGGGAAAAACGTTAAAATAATAAATTCAGTAATCGGTCCTCACGTGTCGCTTGGAGAAGGAACGGAAGTAGTAAATTGTAACATAAGTAATTCAATCATACAGCAAGATTCGAGTTTGAAAAATGTGGTTTTGGCCGATTCCATGATTGGCTCGAAAGTTGTTTATCAAGGACAAGCTTTGGATTTAAGTCTGGGCGATTTTACCACCATCAGTTAATGCGATTGAAAAGCTTTATTATTCTTTTAGTAGCCTTGTCGCTTTTTGCTTGTCGAACAGCGAAGGAGAAAAAGATTGTTCATTCCTCATCATTTATCAAGAATTTTCACGAAGGAGTTCGTTTGAAATTAAATTTCGAGATAGATCCGGCGATCGATAAGTTTAATTTGTGTTTGAAGGAAGATCCAACTGATGACGCAGCAAATTTCGCACTTGCGCAGCTTTATTTGATGAAAAATGATATACAGAAGGCATCGTTTCATACCAAACAAGCTTCGGAATCGGACCCGAAAAATCTGTATTATCAAACTGAGTTGGCGTTTATGCACCAGGAGTTGAAAGAATATGAACAAGCTGCGTTAATCTTTGATAAACTATCTAAAATTAATCTACAAAATCCTGAATACTATTACGGATCATTTGAAAATTGGGTGAAAGCAGGTAAACGGGATAAAGCGCTACAAACCTTATCAAATCTTGAAAAGCACCTTGGTGGAAATTCTGAAATTGAAATTAAACGTTACCATCTATTACTTGGAGCGGGACAAGATAAAGCGGCCTTGGATGGTTTGCTGGAAGCGAAAAAGAAGTATCCCAACGAGCCTAACATAATTGCCAATTTGGTTGATTATTACATGCAGAAAAAGCAGTATGATTCAGGAATGAAAATGCTACAAGAATTAGTTACTGCTGATCCTGAAAACGGCCTCGCAATGTATATGCTTGGCGATATGCAAATGCAAATTGGACAAGAACAAGCTGGATTGAATAATCTTAAACAAGCGGTTAAAAAAGAGGGAGCAACCTTGGATCAAAAAATGGAGATTTTGATTAGTATTCAGAATTACAAAACGAGTGATCCGGATATGGAGTCCCTAGTGGAATATATGGTTGGACGCTACCCAAAAGAAGCAAAAGCACATTCCATTCGAGGAGATTATTTTTTCAAAGTCGATAAATTCGAAGAGGCAACGAAATCGTATAAAAAGGCGGTTGAATTCAATCCTAATTTATTTCCAATTTGGAATCAAATTTTAGTACTGGAATATCAAAATCAATGGTTTGATTCATTGAATGTTGATAGTGATAGGTGTATTGAGCTTTTCCCGGTTCAACCCGTCCCTTATTTTTTTAGTGGAGTTGCGAAAAATCAAAAGAAACAATATTCCGAAGCGATTGTCAAACTCAAGGAATCACTTGACTTATTGCTCAATGACTCAGCGCTTGAAGCCGAAATATACGGACAGATAGGTGAAGCGAATTTTGGATTAAAGGATCTTGAAAATGGTAAAATATTTTACGAGAAAGCAATTGAAAAACAACCAACAAGCTTGATTTTGAAAAACAATTACGCTTATTGTCTCGCGCTTCAAACTAATGAACTGGAGAAAGCTGAAAAGCTTATAGATGAAGTACTGCTAGCTGCCCAAAACCAAGCTCGATTTTTAGATACAAAAGGTTGGATCTTGTTTATGAAAGGAAAATATTCTACAGCACAAGATTATTTTAATCAAGCCTTAGCGATTGCCCCAACTGATAAGGTAATAGTAGAGCATTTCGGTGATTGTGCATTCAAACTCGGTCAAAAAGATAGAGCATTGGAATATTGGTTAAAAGCGAAAGAACTTAAGTCTACAAACCTAAACTTGGATAAAAAAATCCAAAACCAAGCCTATTATGACCCAATTTATTAAACTCGTATTTTCCATTTTTGGGCTGTTTTGGCTTGGTTCCTGTGCGCCTAAGTTCGTTACATCGATTAATGAAACGATTCCTCAAGAAAAATTACCTAAGAAAAAAGACAAAGAGCTAGTGGAAACATTGGATAGCCTTGCCTTGGTAAAACCAAAAACGTTTTATTCGAAGTTAAGCGTTGATTATAAAGATACAACTCGAGAAATTTCATTCAAAACATCGCTTAAAATTGTTTCTGATAGCGCAGTTAATGCCATAATCACCTATGCCAAAATCCCGATTGTAACGACAATGATAACCAAAGACACGATTAAAGTGGTCAATCGTAAGGATAAATGTTACGTTATTCAAACGTTGAATTATATAAAGGAGAATTTTGGTATTGACTTTACTTACAACAACATCGAAGAATTATTTCTAGGTCGCCCATTGGATTACAAGGTCGATCAAAAATATTTTGTCATTAACGATCCATACCGTTATCAAATTTCTTCACATCGCAAAAGGGAGAAAAAGCGCTTCGAACGCAAGGCAAAGGAGGATATTATCATTAATTATTTCCTAACGAATGACGCCAAGGAATTGAAAAAAACTACCATACTCAGTCCAAGTGATACAACCGAAATATCTGTTGATTATCTATCTTTTCAACTTGACAAAGGTATAAAGGTTCCAGAAAATGTCTTGATTCATATTAAAACGCCAAGAAACAAGATTTATGTTCGTTTGGAATACGAGAAAATCGAAATAAATGAACCTCAAGAACTCATCATTGTAATACCTGAGAATTATGAAAAGTGCGATTAATTTAGTGGTTTTACTTCTTTTTATTGGAATCGCTCATAGTCAGACAAGTAGCGATAAACTTAAGAAAGAGCAACAAAAATTAGAGAAGAAAATCTCGAATACAAAAGCGCTCTTGAATAAAGTGAAATCAAGCAGTCAAGCATCCCTTAATGAATTGAAATTAATTGACAATCAAATTAAAAGCCGTGAAGCGTTGGTTCGTGTATTCGATAATCAGGTGCGAGTGGCTGAAATAAAAATGGTTGAAAAGAAGCAGGAGGTCAATCAATTGAAAGCTCGTTTGATTCAATTGAAAAAACAATACAAATCGATGTTGTTGTATGCATATAAGCACCGAAATAACTACGGAAAAATTATGTTTATTTTATCCTCAGATAATTATAATGAGGCTTCAAAACGAACGAAATATTTGAAGAAAGTAGCCGGAATACAAAAGAAACAAATGGCTCTGATTTTACAACATCGATCCCTGATCCACAAAGAATTAAATCAAATTAAAGAAGAAAAAGAAACGAAATCTAAGGCCTTGGAAGAAAAGAAAATCGAGCGTGAGCAAATTTCCAAAGATAAATTAACCAAAGAAAAGACCTATCAGAAATTCAAACAGGAGGAGCAAAAGTTATATGCGCAATTGAAGGAAGATGAGCGTAAGAAGGAAGAATTAAAACAAAAGATTAATGCGGCAATTCGCGCTGATATTGCTAGGCAAGAGGCTGAACGGGCCAAAAAAGAAGCGGAAGCAGCAAAGAAACGAGATGCTGATGCGAAGAAGAAGAAAGAACAAGAGGAGTTAGCACGAAAAAACAAAGAACAGGAAAAAGGAAAAACGCCATCTACTACTACAGCACCTGAAAAAACTCCCGAAAAAGAACCTGACGGACCTAAAACTCCTGTTTTCGTTGAAACCTCAGAAGGTTCTGTTGCAGGCAAAAACTTTGAATCGAATAAAGGTCGATTGCCGGCTCCAGTTTCGTCAGGAAGCATTGTGGAAAGTTTTGGACGAAATGCGCACCCGACTTTACCTGATGTTTTTACCAATAACAATGGTGTTGACTATGCTTGTTCAAAAGGAGCAAATGTTCGTGCCATTTTCGAAGGTGAGGTAACGAGTGTTTTTAGTATTACGGGTGCTGGAAAGGTTGTCATTATTAAGCACGGGAACTACCGCTCTGTTTATAGCAATCTGAAAGAAACCTATGTTAGTATTGGATCTAAGGTCAGCACCAAACAAGCCATTGGAAGTCTTGTGACTGACGGAAATGTTTCCATTTGTCACTTTGAAATTCATCAAGTTGTTGGAGGCGTTCCAAAGTGCTTGAATCCACAACTTTGGGTTGGGCGATAGATTTTTAAGTGTTTTTCGAATCAATTTTCCTTTTTATTCCGCTTGAACGTATGCTTCACTTTCAAAATTGCCAAATTCAATTCGATGGAAGTTTCTGTCCCGTTAAGTTCCAAATTATCAGTTAAAACGGAAGAAATTAATTGTGTTGATTTGCTCAATAGATCTTCCTGTTTCTCGGGTGAATTTTCTTCTGTGACACGCTCAATGACTCGCGAAAGTTCTTTGATTTTTGCGTACGTTTCGATAATGGCGATAGTTGTCTCAGTAGCTTTTGGACTTTTCAGAATGGTCGCCAACATATAGAGTCCTTTTTCTGTAAATGCTTTTGGTAAAACGTATGAATGTTTTAAATTTTTGAACTGGTCGAAATTTTCGACCAGTTGATTTTGCCATTCTTCTTTTGTTAAATTAATGATGTATCCCTCCGGAAATTTCTCAGGATTGTTTTTTACTGCTTCATTGATTCTCTTGGTTTGCACGTCATAAAGAAGCGCAACATCTCTATCCAATAATACTTGTTTTTCCCTTACCGTAATTAGTTTCTCCTCAATTGTGCTTAGTCTTGTCATTCCTCACTTTTTCTATTGAATATAAGAAAAAAATGAGGGCTATGAAAAGATTTTAAGTCATTTTGGAGGAAAATGTTGACGTTTTAACCTCCAATCTCATCACAATCAACATCGCGCACATGCCCCAAATTGGAACAGCGGCTTTGTCGGTATCGAGAAAATTATTTAAGAAAGCGTGCGAAAAATAAGTTGTTAAGGCTAAGATTATACCCATTACAATTGATCTATTTTTTCGGTCTGATATCGGGTATTTGTGATAAAGAGTAACAGCCGAATAAAAAATGGCGATTACAACACTTAGAAATGTCAGTAATCCGAAAATCCCCATTTCTGAAAGTGCACCCAAATATTCGCTATGGGCATTACCTAAGTCCCCAAAATTGGTAGAAATAATCGTCAGATTTTCTGGTTCTTGAAAAGGGGCGTATTCAAACGCATATGTGCCGGGTCCAAAGCCGAATATTGGTCGTTCCTTGAACATGGAAATGGCACAACTCCAACGATTGATTCGTTCCAAATTCGATGCGTCGGTTGAAACATTCGCTGCACTTTGGAAACGTTCGTTAAAGGACTCTGTGGTGTGTTCATTTTTATTTCTTGACAATTCCATTTCAATGCGGTCCCATTTTAAGAACACGATTAGTAAAGAAAACAAACCGATTCCCATAAGAAATTTGAAATTCACGCGGTAATGAACTACTAAACCAATTATGACTGCGATGATTATACTTAGCCAAGCGGCACGTGTGTATGAAAAATATAACCCCACGAGAATCAATCCAATCAAAAAAGTTAGTACTGTTTGAATAAGAATCGAGTGTTTTTTATACCAAAATAAGGAGATTGAAATTGGTAAGATCAACGCTACAATTGCACCATAAATGGTATGATCCTTGAAAAACGGGTTCATTACCCAGTGTCCTTCTTTTTCACCAAAATTATATTGAGCATGATGCTGTAAGGTGTAAACGATTGTTATACAAGATCCTATAACAAATAACCAAAAAAAATTTATTCGATTCGATTCCTTTCGAAAAAAATAGGTGCCAAAGATAAGCACTGGAATGAAAAACCATAATCTGGCTAACAAAAACTTAAACGAAACTAATACATGAGAACTAGTAATTGATGAGATGAATATCCAACAGATAAAAAAAAGAACCGTAAT
The DNA here is from genome assembly GCA_964534395.1 of uncultured Lishizhenia sp. Taxonomy (GTDB): domain Bacteria; phylum Bacteroidota; class Bacteroidia; order Flavobacteriales_D; family Crocinitomicaceae; genus UBA952. The sequence continues at coordinate 5,789 of CAZHOW010000010.1, read as the reverse complement.
AATTATGGGGTGTTTCCAAATCCGATAATCTAAAAAAGGATTTCGAATTTGTATTGCTGAAAAAAGCAACATTAAACCAAATAAAAGGGGTTCAGTTGGAATAAATAATCCAAAACTTTGACTGAACTCCTCAATATTAATTGAAAGTGGTGTAAACAATGCAATCGTCAGAAATAGTTTTTCAGTTTGATAAATTGCAAAATAAACCAGCATCAATCCGATTGGAAATAAAGTCAAAATAGGTTGATCTATCCAAAAAAAGAGTGCTATCAAGCTAGCGGATACGAATGCCGCAATTCCAAAAACGAGGTTTTGAGGCAACAGTCGCACTAGGCATTTAGATTAAGTTCTCTTAATCGCTGTCTGATTAATAAAAAGAATAAGCCAAAGATAAAACCACTTATGGTGGAAACCAATACGATAATCATTCGTTTCGGTTTTTCTTTACGGTCGGCTACAACTGCTTTTTCCACAATAAATTTATGCGTAAAATTAGCATTTGCATCTGATTCCGCTTGTTCGTAAGAAACACGAAATTCTTCGATTTTGATTATCATCTCATTTCTACGATGTTCCAAAGCGTCGAACATAGAACCGTATTTTCTGTTCATGTCAATTTTTTGTTGAATTTCCGCTTTTTCGCCTGGACTTTTGGAGTCAACTAAAGCTTGAAAGAGATTGGAGCGAATATCCGTTGAAACAACACCCAAGTTTGACAAACTATCCAAGATTGTCAAGATCGAATCTCTTTCATGTTCAAGCTGACGCATTTTGCGTTTATTGATTTCAAATGCTGGCCTTGTTCGTTCGTTGATCATTTCGTTTTTTACAGTATCGATGAGGTCCACGATATCGTTCGCCATTTTAGCTGCAAGCTTGGGGTCTTTGTCTAGGACGTCTATCTGAATGGAACCGTATTTTGTTCGACTAAATGTAAAATGTCCATTGTATTCTTGGTTGAGCTTGTAATTTTTATTTGTCTCGTTTGGTTCAATTTCATAATGCTTTAACAAGTCATACTTTTCGACAATTCGATTCTTGATTCGAGCTGATTGTAAAATTTGAACTAATTGTTCTGCTTGTTCCTCCTCACCAAAATCCATCGCTGCGGCTTTCACATTTCTTTGTTCTGAGAACGAAACATTACTTGATGCAGCTGGGAAAACAATTGCAGTTGAAAGGTAAAGAGGTGTAATAAGTAACGAAACAATTACAGAAATCACAAAAGCAATTCCAGTGAAAACCATTAAAGGCTTTCTTTTTTGCCAAATGAATTGAAAAAGGTTATTTCGTTCTTCGTTGAGATTAAGATCTTTATTTTCCATAAAAAATTTCACCGCGAAGTTAGGATTTTTCCGCTAGTTATACTAAAAACTAACTTTATACGGTTTTATTTGAAGTTAGGATTCCTTAATACCAATCTTTTAAATTTTTTAAATCAATAAATGATAATAAGAACATGAGGGAAACTCCCAGGATTAGTTGCGTTAGAATAAGAATGTTTCCGCTTGTTTGCCATCTAGATGCTATTATGAGTAATATGATAAAAAGTGAAAAATTGAAAATAGTTTTAATAGAAACTGCTAGTTTAAAGATTTTTAAACAATAAATAAATTGGATAATCGCAATGAATGATTGTGTGACGAAAGAGGCAAAAGCTGATCCAGCAGCTCCATATTCCGGGATTAAATAATAATTAAGGCCAACATTAAGTAAAATTCCAAATGCAGAAGAAATGTTTAGTATTCGTAAGTTACCATTCGCTGTAAGCAGAGTTCCAAATATGAAATTCATACATATGGCCAGAAATCCAAACATTAACCATTGAAAAGCCGGAACGGATTCACTGGCTTTGTCATATACCAATCCTAATAGATAATTTGCATTGAAGAAAGTTACTAATACAATTAAAATTGATCCTGACATTAATAAAGTCCCAGAAGATTTTAACAAGGGTTTTACCCCGTCAACGTCACTTTTTAATTGCTTCGAAAACATGGGGAACAATAACCCGGCGAAAATCATTCCAAACATATACAATGCATCTAGCAGCCTAAATCCTTGAGCGAATATACCAGATTCATAGGCTCCATTGGGATGAATTCGCTCGAGCATCACACCATCCATTCGCGTGTAAAGCGTCATTAGAACAATTAGAACTGCGTATGGTAGACTTTTTTTAATAAATGAAAAACTGAAATTCAAATCCCAATTAATAAATGGTTTTTCAACATGTTTTAGTAGTAAAAATAACGCGACACAAAATGTACTGAAGTAGCAAAAAAACTGAATCCAAACGAATAGTTCAATTGTCATTTTCAATTTTGTAAATGTTGAAAATAAGAATAAACTACCTATTAAAATGAGAAGAAACCGATCTAAAACGGAAATTAATGCGTCCAGTTTAAAAAAATGAAATCCAGAGAAATGACTTCTGCAATATGCTGTTGACATTACAAAAAATTGATTTATTCCCAATATTGTCATTATAAAAATCGCTTTCGAAGAATAGTTTAATACAAAAGCGAATAGCATAAGTGCCGAAAAATAAATCAAAAAGAGAATTAACCGAAAAGTGAAAATCTTTCCAAAGTAGCGTTTTGCAATTTCAGGTTTTTGAGCGATACTTTTAACGGTGTAATTATTTATACCAAGATCAAGAAGCATATTCAAAATAACGGATAAGTTCAAAAGCGAAAAGTACAGTCCATATTCCTCTGGACCAACCCTATTTTGAACGGTCGCGTCAATTCCAAATAACGCTAGCGGTTTGATAAGGAGATTTAAAAAAATCGTTATGAGTAAGCTAGAAAGAAATGTTTTTTGCATTCAGTTGCTTATTCCTTCACCAAAAGCTTAAATCCAACACCATGGATATTCATGATTTCAATGTTTGGATCTTCTTTCAGAAGTTTACGTAGCTTCGCGATGTATACATCCATACTTCTCCCATTGAAATAGTTATCGTCTCCCCATACTGCTCGAAGTGTGGCATTTCGATCCAATATTTCATTTTTATTTTTTATCAAAAGGTTTAACAACTGATTTTCTTTTGTTGTCAACTTTTTATCACCTTCGGCTAATTTCAAAATGCTTAATTCCGGTTCGTAAGGAATTTTTCCGATGAAAATTTGCTCTTTTACATTTTTCACTTCCGGAGCAACTCGTTTTAAAATGGCGTTCATTCGAGCCAATAATTCTTCCATAGAGAAAGGTTTGGTCAAATAATCGTCTGCACCAATCTCAAATCCCTGTAATTTATCTTCCTTCAGTGATTTGGCAGTTAAAAACAAGATCGGAATGTGCTTGTCTATTTCACGAATTTCTTTGGCCAATGTAAAACCATCCATTTCAGGCATCATTACATCTAGAATCAAAAAGTCAAATTTCGTTTTCGTTCCCGTGAATTTTTCATAGGCTAATTTTCCATTTCGAGTCAAATTAACAGAAAATCCTTTTCCTTGTAAATAGGTAAATAACAACTGTCCAAGATTTTCATCGTCCTCCGCTAGTAATATATTTAATTTCTTTTCCATTTTGATTTTGTATTAAATGTTACAATAAATGTTGATCCTTCTCCAAATTGACTTTTGACCTCAATATTCCAGCCATATTCTTCGCAAATTGATTTTACATAATTCAACCCCAAGCCAAAGCCTTTGACATTGTGAATATTCCCTGTTGGTATTCGATAAAGTTTGTCAAAAATCTTTGGGAGATATTCTTTTTTTATACCGATTCCTTTATCAATAACGCTCAATGAGAAGTTTTTAGTGTTTTTTACAAGGAAAATATTAATTTCAGGAATTTCCTTACTATACTTTATTGCATTATCAATTAAATTCGCAATAAGGTTAGTAATGTGCATTTTGTCCGCATTTAAATCAAATTCAATTCCTTCTGACAAAAAGTTAATTGTTCCATTTGATCCTTGAATTCTAAATTGAGCATTCGAAATGAGATTTTGAATAAGTTCTTTTAAATCAATCGTTTCAATGTTCGTTTTTATTTCTCCCTTGTCTATTACTGCACTTTGCAGAATACTTTCTACGAGTAATTCAAGTCGTTTATTCTCTTGTTGAATCATTTTAACAAATGGAGCCGTTTCGCTTTGACTATTTGATTGAATCATGTCCTTATCTCCAAGTGCTTCGCAAGCCAAAGCGATGGTTGAAATAGGAGTTTTAAATTCGTGCGTCATGTTAGAAATGAAATCGGTTTTCATTTCAGATAACTTCTTTTGTTCCAATATGGTTCTAAACATAAACACGAGTGCAATTATAATCATAATTACAAGCAGAATTGTTACAACTAAAGATGCTTTCATTTCTTTAATTATGTACGCATTTTTCTTTGGAAAGTAAATATGTAGATATAAGTTTTCGTCTAGTGAATTGCTTGGGAAAAGAATTGTTTTTGAGGTTTTTTGTAAGGAGATTTTTGAGTCATAAGATTTCGGCTCAATACTGAAATTAATCTTGGTTCCAAATTCATTTGCTATTAAAAATCTGTATTCTTTAGGAAGATCTTCTTTAGATAATTCCATATGGATAACTGAATCTAGAAAAATTGGATCGATTCGAGTTTGTGGGGTTAGATAAACATTTTCTTTAAAAGCTTGAATCATCATTTCATTGATGAATTTTGCTTTTTTGAATATTTGCTGTAATACTTTTTGATTAAGTTGAATGGTTAATTTGCCCGTATCAGATTTTGGAAGATTTATTCCATGGTGTTGAACCAAATCCCTGATTTCCCGAACATCTCTGGCTAATACTTTCTGTTCAGCAGTAACACCTGAAATTGAATCATATGCTTTTCCTCGAATGACAAGATAATTCTCCATTTTTCCATTAACGAATAGGCTAGTGTCTTCAATTGCAATTGATTCATTTGCAGAGATTAGATTTTTAAACTCTTGCCTCAGAACATCTTTATAATGACCGCTAAAATCGCGGTTTACAATTTGAAGATAACGTCTTAGGTCTTCAGCTTTTTCGTGACGAAAGGCGATTTTATCCAAACAAGTATGTACACTATGCGTAAATTGAGTTGTTTTTCGATCATAAAGCTGAATCATTTGAAACGCCTGAATGATTAACAAACACAACACCGAGATTACAAGTAGAATTGAAGCTAGGCTAAGTCGAATTTTTTTCATGGCTACCCTACGAAACTAATTAATTTTCGATGAGTAGCTTCCTTTACTTAACCTTTTTTAACAGCGTTTCAACGAATCAAGTTAACATGCCCTACAACAATTTTACGTTCGTCTATTTTCGGGTTTTTATAAGTGATTTTATAGGTATAAGTTCCTTCTTGAACGTCTCTTCCATCTACTCCATAAGAACCATCCCATCCCATTTTCACATCATTTGTTTCAAAAATAATTTCTCCCCAACGGTTAAAGATTATCATTTGGAAATTGTACGGATCAAAGCCTGAAGTAAAAATAGGTTTGAAAGTTTGGTTGAAGTTATCTCCATCAGGAGTAAATGAATTTGGGATGTAGAATATTTCACCTTCTTCATATTCAATTGTCACTTGATATGTATCTACACAGCCGAATGCCGTAGTTGCGGTTAGTGTAATTGTGTATCCACCAGAAGTATTGGAGAATAAATGTATCGGGTCAAATTCAAAAGATGAATTTCCATCACCAAAATCCCAAGTGTAAGTACTCGCCCCAACGGAGTTGTTGTTGAACGAGATACTTTGATTAGGTTGAGTGAAGACATTCGGGTTTGTTAAGAACGAAGCTATTGGAGGATTCTCTACGCAGATATAAT
>CAZHOW010000009.1:0-114652 GCA_964534395.1 uncultured Lishizhenia sp. | reverse complement strand
ATAGCAGAAAAAAGTAAGGCAAAAACTGCATTTCAACTTTCATAAGGCGTTTCCTGCGGAACACTTGTTTTTTCCTTTCGTGCTTTGGTTCTATTGCTCCGACTTACGTCTCCGCGAACCGCAACTCCAGTCAAAACTGCGTTAACGCTGTATGAAAGTTGTGGTGGGAGTGATACTATTTCTTTCGGGACGAAGTCATTCAATCAGAAAATCGAAGTGAAAAATAAATTCATCTCCCACCTACCCCGCACATTGGAAAAATGACTTGGGACCCGCTTGGTGAAGAATCTTAGAAATTTTAAACTGTTTGAGATGAAGCGCAGCGAAGGCGAGTTTTTAAAATTTCAGATTCAAGCCTTAGAAGGGTAAGTCATTATTCCAGGCGCTAGAGTTTTTTTGTTTATTTTTTGGGGCAATGCCAAAAAAGAAAGTACAATACCAAGATTATTCTTCTCTTACTTTTTTTGCCGAAGCAGAAAAAAAGTAAGCAAAAAACTGCATTTCAACTTTCATAAGGCGTTTCCTGCGGAACACTCAGTCTTTTCGCTGCGTGCTTTTGTCCTTATATTCCGGCTGCGCCTCCATGGACCGCATCTTCGCGATGACTTTCGTTAACGCTGTATGTAAGTTGTGGTGGGAGTGATACTATTTCTTTCGGGACGAAGTCATTCAATCAGAAAATCGAAGTGAAAAATAAATTCATCTCCCACCTACCCCGCACATTGGAAAAATGACTTGGGACCCGCTTGGTGAAGAATCTTAGAAATTTTAAACTGTTTGAGATGAAGCGCAGCGAAGGCGAGTTTTTAAAATTTCAGATTCAAGCCTTAGAAGGGTAAGTCATTATTCCAGGCGCTAGAGTTTTTTTGTTTATTTTTTGGGGCAATGCCAAAAAAGAAAGTAAAATCTAGCGCTAGAGTTTTTTCTTTTCCGCCAGCGGTCGGACAGGCCTATTTGTGGCAATGACAAAAAGAAAAACCAAGATTATTTCTTCTCTAACTTTATTACAATCCCAAACGTATTTGCTGAGTTGCAGTTGAAACGAAATATTATTTAAATTTACAACTGTGAAAAACAAAATTCTTTATGTAATTGCTGGCTGCAATGGAGCTGGAAAAACAACTGCCTCATTTACTATTTTACCAGACATTTTGGATTGTAAAGAATTTGTTAATGCCGATGAAATTGCAAAGGGATTATCGCCCTTTCAACCTGAAAAAGTTTCAATTGAAGCGGGTCGAATCATGTTAAATAGAATTAATGAGCTCATTGAAGAAAACCAAAATTTCGCTTTTGAAACAACCTTGTCAAGCAGAAGTTACAAGAATAAGATCGTTGAAGCAAAAAATAAAGGATACCGAGTTACTCTGCTCTTTTTTTGGCTCCAAAATGTTGATTTAGCCAAAGAACGCGTTAAAATTAGAGTGGAAGAAGGTGGACATGATATAAATCCCGAGATTATTCATAGACGATATTATAAGGGAATCAATAACTTATTCGATATTTATCTACCAATCATAGATGGCGCACTTATTTTTGATAATTCCGCAGGAAAACATGAATTATTGGCTGAAAAGAAAATAGATGGATTACTTACTATATTTAATGAACAAACCTTTAAATTATTGAAAAGCTATCATGACAATTATTGAAATTCAAATAGAAGAGAAGAATAAAATTCTAAAGGGTCTTGAAAAAGCATATGAAAAACTTTTAGAATTCAAAAGAGCAAAAAATAGTGAGCTAGTTTTGTTGATTGACAATAAAATAGTGAAAATTAAGCCTAATCACAAAGGTCAGTGATTCCTCCTTTCAATGGCGCTTTCTTTAGTTTCAATAAGGCTTGAATCTTCTTCTTGTTGATCTAAGGTGACAATTGTTCATTGATCAATGAGAGATATTATCCAATAATAATGAAAGACATTATCCATTAGTAATGAAAGATATTATCCACTAGCAATGAAAGATGATGATGGTGACTTTAAAAAACTAGAAATTAAGAATATGTAAGATTATTTGGCCTTCAACGAAAATCCATTCTTAGCGATAGACCAGGATTCTTTTCCGATTCCAACAATGGAAACAATGTTCAACGGGAATTCGAGTAACACGTGTGTAAAACTCAAAAAGAATAATAAACTTAATCCCAAGGAATAATCATATGCGTAGAATATACTGGCAGAAACCCAAATAATCAAAATTGCAATTAATCTGATTTTAGGAATCTTATGCCAACGAATGACTTCCGTTTTACTAAACCAATTCAAGTAATGATAGAGATAAGCAAAAGCGATGAAACGCATCAACATAATTCCTACCGTTGAGAAAAATACGGAATCCCAAAAATAATTCTTGGTATCAACTGGAATAGCATATCTGACTGGAATTGGCTTCCCATAAAACTCACTACCTGGATTTTCGACAATGTAATCCTGACTGAGATTATTTTTTAGTGAATCTGTAATTCGTGATCGCACATCAGCAGGATATCCCGAACTGGACTTGTTTACAACTGAATCCAAAAATTGCTTATTTGTTAAGTTTGGTTCATCCATTAACTTGAAGTGATCCATGATAGATATATTGGTCATGAAAAAACCATCTCCATCAGCATAATAAGCATTTTTACCGTACTCCGTTAGATTACCTTTCTTAGAGTTCACTGGCAAAAAGAAAACCAAAATAAGTGGAATTGTCACGAAACCAACCATTTGCCATAAACCTGATTTGCTTCTATTCTTTAATGCACCGAATAGCATAAAAAGTCCCGTGAATAAATAGACATGAATCAAGGTTGGAACCAATGATGTAAGTGCAAAAATCGCAGTGTTATCCGATTGATCTTGTGCATTTGCAGGACTCAACCATCCAGAAATAAAAACATATAAAAAAAGAATTGCTAAAATCTTAACAACAAGATTTTTGACCAAAGCAAAAAGAATCGAACTAAATAAAGCAAAAACTAAAAGTTTGTCAAAAAGATTTAATTCAACGAAATAATTATATATATCGATGCTTACCCCAAAATCCTTTGAAAAAGCAGCCAAGGACAGAAGAACACCAACTACAAGAAGTATGAGAAAATCATATTTACCTTTCGAGAAATAGTTTCGATCATGCAACCAACTTATTTCAGTCAAATAATGTAATGGACCCAAATATGCATATGCCAAAAGAAATGTTTCAAATGGATAAAAATAGGCACATACAGCTGTAATGAACATCAATCCTATGTTCGAAAAATTGATTTTGTCGTCCTGAGAGAGTTGCATATTCGTTCTATTTAAAATAATTTCATTTGATCGGAATCTTCGTCATCCTCTTTTTTCGTCAAATCCCACTCCATTGTTGGTGAATCACCTTCCTCGTCTGATTCTATAACATCTGTATCTTCAGCGTCAGATACAACAACTTCATCTTGCGGCCAAGGTTCTTTACCTTCATCAATTGGATGGGTCAAGACAATTTCCTTCACTTTCAACTTTGTCATTTGATTGCCTTGAGCTTTCATTCCTTTGACATCAATCATGTCGGCCAAATTAACCAAATTATCGGGCAAGTTCTTTGTTTCCTTGAGTAATTTATTGTAAACAATTTTAGCTTCCGGACGATATGCTGTTGAAACCAAATCCATATATGAGCCTTCACTTTCACCGATGAAAGAAACACGCTTGTCAGTCGTAACTTCACACAAGAATCGTTTTACAAAATGTAAGTCCTTCTCCGCATCAAAATAAACAGTTGTAATGGGTCGATCTTGAATCCATTTTTCAATATGAATCATATCTTCGTCGAAATGTGTCGCTAAATCAAACGAACTCAAACGGTACTCTCCATTTTTATAAAGCGTAAGAATTCTATCTTCTCCTTTAAACGAACCTAAGAATTTTCCTCGACCTTCATCGTTGAGTCGACCGACAATGTTGTCATACCAAATTTTGCGAGCAGCCAACGTAGAACCACCGACCTCTTTTTGAACGATTTTCTGAATGATTTCCTTAGTTACTCGATTTCCGGCAGAATTTCTTCCTTTTATCAATAATTCTCCCAAATCGACATCAAAACGCAGACGTTTCAAATGTGGACGCGGACGTAAAAGTACCGTAACTACTTCCCTCTCCCCGTTCGGATGAACTGAGAAATAAAGCATTTTCGAGCCTTTTGTTCCACGCGTTAAATCATATTCCGTATCACGTGTAATTGAATTCACATAAAAACGTTTCATCATGGTCGCACCACCAATTCCGTCCTGGTAAAACAAATGATAAATGGTTCGTGTATCGCCTTTTTTCCAAACACTTGCGAAAATCAAATCCTTGCCGACAAATTTCTTGTCTGTAACCTTCGTTACCATCATTTTTCCGGATGCGAAGAAACAAATGATGTCATCAATTTCAGAGCAATCACTTACAGCTTCGTTTTTCTTCAAACCATAACCAATGAATCCTTCGTCGTAATCGACATATAATTTGCGATTGGCAATGATTACTTTGGTTGCACTAATCGTATCGAATACTTTTATCTCAGTCTTGCGCTCTTTACCGGCACCAAAACGTTTCTTGAGATCTTTGTAATATTCGATGGCGTATTCGATCAAGTTTGCCAAATGCTCCTTAACGATTTTCATTTCCTCGTCAATTTTCAACAAAGCTTCATCTGCTTTACTTGAATCGAAACGGGTGATACGAATCATTGGGATTTGTGTCAATTTTTGCAAATCTTCGTCAACGATTTCTCGAATCAATTGCTTTTTAAACGGCTCAAAACGTTTGTATAGGTATTTGAAAAGGTCTTCTTTGTTATCATAATGCTTGAAGTCGATATACATCTCATTGTTGATGAACAACTTCTCCAAAGTAGAAAAATGCCATTGACGCTCGAGTTCATCCAATCGAATTTCCAACTCCAATTTCAACAAGCGAACCGTATTGTCCGTGTTGATTTTCAGAATTTCAGAAACCCCTAAAAAACGAGGTTTTTCACCATCAATAATCGATGAGTTAGGAGAAATAGAAACTTCACAATCCGTGAAAGCATAAAGTGCATCAATCGTTTTATCAGGCGAAACACCGGGAAACAAGTGAACGATGATTTCAGCCTCCATCGAGGTGTTGTCCTCAATCTTTTTGATTTTGATTTTCCCTTTATCGTTTGCTTTGATTACCGATTCAATTAAGGAACTGGTCGTTGTTCCAAACGGAATTTCGTGAATAATCAAGGTCTTGTTATCAAGCTTTTTGATTTTTGCACGAACACGAACACGTCCTCCACGCATTCCATCGTTGTAACCTGTAAAATCAGCCATTCCACCATTCGGAAAGTCAGGTAGAATTTCCACTCGCTTTCCACGCAAATGATTGATTGACTGATCAATAAGTTCAATAAAGTTGTGTGGTAAAAATTTACAAGCTAAACCAACGGCAATACCTTCTGCTCCTTGTGCGAGCAACATGGGAAATTTCATCGGCAATTGCTCCGGTTCTTTGTTTCGACCGTCATAACTTGCCAACCAATTCGTGGTTTTGGGATTAAACGCAACGTGTAAAGCAAACTTCGACAAGCGTGCCTCAATGTAACGTGGAGCAGCAGCGCCGTCTCCAGTCAAGGTATTTCCCCAGTTTCCTTGGCAATCAATCAGTAAATCTTTTTGACCTAACTGAACCAAGGCATCACCAATCGACGCATCACCATGCGGGTGATATTTCATCGTATTTCCGATTATGTTTGCCACTTTGTTGTAACGTCCATCCTCCATTTCTTTCATCGAATGAAGAATTCGACGCTGAACTGGTTTCAAACCATCTTGTAGTGAAGGAACGGCGCGTTCAAGGATAACATAACTGGCATAATCCAAAAACCAATTTTCATACAAACCACCAACAGGAACGATATTTTCGTCCACCTTCTTGTTCTCAAAGGGATTGTGATCCTCTTCGTTAGCTTGGTTTGTTTCTTCGATTTCGTCCTCTGCCATAGTTTATAAAGCAATGTCTAATTCATCCGATGCAGATTCCGCGATAGTTTCCTCCGCAGCGTCTTTTTCGACTCTCAGGTTATCAATTATAAAATCTTGTCGCTCTTGCGTATTTTTACCCATAAAATAGGAAAGTATCGAATCGATAGATGCGTCTTTGGTTAATAGGACGGGTTCTAAACGAATGTCTTCTCCAATGAAATGAATGAATTCATCTGGTGAAATTTCTCCCAATCCTTTGAATCGTGTAATCTCCGCAGCTTTTCCGATTTCCGCAATCGCATTTCTTCGTTCCTCTTCGGAATAACAGTAAATCGTTTTCTTTTTATTTCTAACTCGAAATAACGGCGTTTGCAACACATAAACGTGGTTTCGCTTCACCAAATCCGGGAAGAACTGAAGGAAAAATGTTAGTAACAACATGCGAATGTGCATTCCATCAACGTCGGCATCAGTTGCGATTACAATTTTGTTGTAACGCAAGTTATCCATTTCTTCTTCAATATCCAAAGCAGCTTGAATGAGGTTAAATTCCTCATTTTCGTAAACTACTTTTTTGGTCAAGCCATAACAATTCAATGGTTTACCTCGCAAAGAGAACACCGCTTGCGTATTGACATCTCTTGATTTTGTGATAGAACCACTTGCCGAATCTCCCTCGGTAATGAATAAAGTTGTCGCCTCACGTTTATCATCTTTCAAATCAGTCAAATGCACGCGACAATCACGTAATTTCTTATTGTGTAAATTTGCTTTTTTGGAACGTTCTCTTGCTATTTTCCTTATTCCAGCCAACTCTTTTCGTTCACGCTCAGATTGCTTGATTTTCTTTTCAATCGTTTCCGCAACATCTGGATGGCGGTGCAAGTAATTATCGAGTTTATCTTTTAGGAAATCATTGATGAATGCACGCATCGACTTTCCTCCCGGTTCAATTTCCTGCGAACCAAGCTTAGTCTTAGTCTGCGATTCAAAAACGGGCTCAATGACCTTCACAGAAATTGCTGCCACGATCGACTGACGGATATCCGATGCTTCGTAATTCTTATTGTAAAAATCACGGATAACTTTCGCCACCGATTCTCGAAATGCGCTTTGATGGGTACCCCCTTGCGTTGTATGTTGACCGTTTACAAAAGAATAATAATCTTCACCATAGGTTCTTCCATGTGTAAAAGCAACTTCGATGTCTTCGTCTTCAAGGTGAATGATTGGATAAAGCGGATCACCGTCCATGTTGTTTTCCAATAAATCCTTAAGACCATCCTTTGAATTGTAGCGTTCTCCGTTGTAATGTATTGTCAATCCGCGATTCAGATAACAATAATTCCACATCATTTTATCCAAATACGCCGTCTTGAAAGCATATTTCTTGAAAATCGTTTCGTCCGGGTTGAACTCGACATAGGTTCCATTTCCTTCTGTCGTTTTCTCCAAAGGATATTCTTTAACGAGCTCACCTCGATTGAATTCGGCTTTTTTCAATTCACCTTCACGAACCGAATAAACCATGAAATGGGATGAAAGCGCATTCACCGCCTTGGTTCCTACTCCATTCAAACCAACCGATTTCTTAAATGCTTTGGAGTCGTATTTCCCTCCGGTATTCATTCGTGAAACAACCTCAACGACTTTTCCCAGAGGAATTCCACGACCGTAATCACGAACGGAAACTTTGCCATCTTTGACTTTGATTTCAACCTTTCTCCCGTTACCCATCACAAACTCATCAATGCAGTTGTCCATGACTTCTTTTACCAAAATGTAAATTCCATCATCAGCAGCCGATCCGTCACCGAGCTTACCAATATACATTCCCGGTCGAAGTCGGATGTGTTCTTTCCAATCGAGCGAGCGTATGTTATCTTCGGTATATTGATTTTCTGCCATTGACTATTTATGTGACCAACAACAAATTTAACTTAAACAAGTGCTGAAAAAGCATTAAAAAGATCCGAGTTATGAACGAAATTAGGTTGAAAAGCTATTGATTATTTAGCCTCGAATAAAGAAAGATTAAATCCGTTAAATCAAGCGTGATTTTAAATACCTTTAGTTTTTGAAAAATTTATTGGAATGAGATTAATTTATACCTTTTGTTTTCTTTTTATTGTCAACTTTTTTTCGCTGGGGCAATGTTGGAAATCCTTAGAATCAGAATTTGATACATTAGCTATTCGATATGCAATTCAGTCAAACGGTTCACTTTGGCAGCTTTCACCAAATAGTTTACCAATTCAACTTGGATTTGATAGAAGTTGGAAGAAATGTTATTCAACTTTTAACTCTTGTACTTTTTTGATTTCTGAAGACAGCACCATGTGGGGATTCGGAAATAATGGTAATGGAGAGTTAGGAATAGGAAATACAAATTATCAACCAACATTAATTCAATTGAATAATGAAAGGTGGCTTGATATGTCTGAGCATCAAGGGCAAACACTTGCCGTTCGGTCAGATGGGACATTGTGGTATTGGGGATTTTGGTGCAGCCCTTGTTATTTCACATTATTACCATCACAAATCGGTACGGATAATAATTGGGTTGAAGTACATGTTAATGGAAATCAAATTATTGCATTAAAAAATGATGGCACCATTTGGAATGGTAATTATAACGGAAGCTTTACATTTACTCAAATAGGAACAGACAGCAATTGGAAATATATTTGGACTAATGATTTTTCTTGGATTGGAATTAAAAACGATGGAACTCTCTGGCAAAATAACGTTCAAGCTGGCAATGATACTGATTGGAAAAAAGTAATCGGGAATATGCCTCTTTTAGGTATTAAAAACAATGGTTCTTTATGGTATTGGGAAACTGATTTGATTGGTTCTATTCCAGTTCAACTTAATCAAAATGTTAGTTTTAAAGATATATCTGGAATTTACTACACCTCTGCATGGGATGATTATATATACGGAATCACAACTTCTGGTGAATTATATAGAGGACCGGCAATTTTAAATAGTACTTCAGATTTATCAAATGACACATTAGCTAATTCACTATTAACAACTCTGACTGTAAACTCTGAAACTATTTGTTCTGGTGAATTCGCAACGCTAACAGCAATACCATTTATTTCGGGTGGAAACTATCTTTGGTCACCAGGAGGTGATACAACTGAATCAATTACTATTAATCCTTTGAATTCAATAACGTATTCAATTTCTTATACTTTAGGTGATTGCCAGTCGAATGAAATTGCTACTGTTATTGTTAATCCAAATCCTGTCGTTTCTGCAGGGTTAGATATAAATTTATGTCTTGGAGATTCTGTGTTATTATCAGCTACGGGTTCAGAATCCTATTATTGGAATACAGGTGAAACTTCTTCCTTTATAATGGTTACACCAAGTTCAACAACTACTTACACCGTTCAAGCAACAAATATTTACAATTGCACTGCATCAGACGATGTAACTGTAAATATTGCTACTCCAGTAACAGGTACAGATAATATTACTTCCTGTTCTCCAATTACATGGATTGATGGTAATGTTTATACTTCAAACAACAATATAGCTACTTTTAATATTTTAGGAGGGTCAGCAGCAGGATGCGATAGTATGGTTACATTAAATTTAACGATTTCACCGGCGGCATCAGGAACGGATAATATTATTTCATGCACACCAATCACTTGGATAGATGGTAATGTTTATACTTCAAATAACAATACAGCTTCTTTTAACATTTTGGGAGGGTCAGCAACAGGATGCGACAGTTTGGTTACATTAAATTTAACGATTTCACCAGCGGCATCGGGAACGGATAATATTATTTCATGCACACCAATCACCTGGATAGATGGTAATTTTTATGATTCGACTAACAACACTGCTACTTTCAATATTGCAGGAGGTGCAGCAAATGGCTGCGATAGTTTGGTTACATTGAATTTGACAATTTTACCATCAGCAACATTGAGTTTAAACTCTCAAACTATATGTTCTGGTTTATCTTCGATACTAACGGCAATTCCATCGCTTTTAGGCGGAACCTATTTATGGTCGCCAGGAGGTGAAACGACTGAATCAATTATTATTAACCCAACAATTACAACGAGCTATACCGTTTCTTACACTTTAGGAGATTGTCAAACAACTGAAATTTCCACTGTGACAGTTCATCCAAATCCGATTATTTCTGCAGGTGTAGACGTGAATTTATGCTTTGGGGACTCTGTAATGTTATCCGCAATTGGCGCACATACCTATTTCTGGGATAATGGAATAGGAGTTGGAAATGACTTTTTTGTTAGTCCAAGTTCTTTGACTAGTTATTCTGTATTAGGAACTGATTCACTTGGATGCTCGGCAACTGATACTATAATTGTGAATCCTTCACAATTTATTCCGCCTACTCTAGCTACATTTCCCTCAGAACCAAGTTTATGCAATGGAACAGGTTTGGTGACACTTGATCCTACGGGTAACTTTTCAGTCTATTGGGGTAATGGTGCTGAAGGTGAAAACGGTTATGACTTATGCCCTGGGTTGACGGTTGTGTACGTCATTGAGAATAATTTTGGATGTCAATATTCAGAATATGCATTTGTGGAGGAAACTGGAAGTTCTTATCCGCTTAGTATTCATTTGAGTGTGCAGGATGTTTCATATGATGGGAATTGTGATGGTTCGGCCCAATTCTTTGGATTTGGTGGCATTCCTCCTTATTCCTTCGAATTATTGGATGCGGCAAATGTAATTGTAAGCACCCAGGATTGGGCTAACATGCTATGTTCTGGGTATTATAATGTCCGTATTATAGATGCAATGGGCGATATTGATTCACTTCCATTTTATGTAGCTGATCCGAGTTATATTTTTTCCTTTAATCCTTTTCCGGATTCAATAATTATTGACACGTTGCATACGGACATTTATGAAGATTGTAACATTGACTTTGAAACAGTTGATAGCGCTTGGGTTTCTCATATAAACTACATCAACGCCGATACAGCAATTATTACTTGGGCGATTCAAGATATGAATGGAATACAATATATTGATCAAAGCTATAATGTTACAAATTTACAAGGTTCGTTTACTGTTGAATTAACTGTTTTTTGTCCTGGAAAAGCTTTGGGAGATCCTTATTTTAAAATATACACAACAATTTATTTTAATAACGACTTTAACATGTCAATATATGACCTGAATGATGATAATTTGATTTCTATTTATCCAAATCCAACTATTGATTATGTTCAAATTAAATCTGAAAATAAGAGAATAGAAATTATAAGACTCTATGATTCATTTGGAAAGGAAGTCTTATTAACTAATGAATTTTCAGGAAACGAAAAAACAATAAAAATTCCTAAGGAAAATGGAGTATATGTATTAGCGATTATTTTTAAGGATGGTTCAATTACTTCAAAACGGATAGTCAAAACAACGAAAGGATAGTTTTTTAGTGTAGAGACATAGAAATTTTAATCCAAACAGATAAAAAGCTATCTTTGCGGCAAAATAAATTTTATGGCAACTACCGCAGATATCAGAAATGGATTGTGTATTCGTCACAACGATAAGTTATTTCAAATCATTGAATTTCAACACGTAAAACCAGGAAAAGGACCTGCTTTTGTTCGTACTAAGATGCGTCAAATTGAAACTGGAAAAGTAATCGATAACACGTTTTCAGCAGGACATAAAATAGATCCGGTTCGTATTGAAAATCGTGAATACCAATATTTGTATCAAGAGACAGATAATTATGTCTTTATGAATAATGAATCCTTCGAGCAAGTAAATATTCCATTAAAAATGGTTGAAAAACCAGGATTTCTGCAAGAAGGGATGACTGTAAATATTTTATTCCATGCTGAAGAAGAAGCACCGCTTGTTGTGGATCTTCCGATGTATATCATTTCCGAAGTTACATACACAGAACCGGGAGTTAAAGGCGATACCGCAACCAACTCGATGAAGCCTGCGACCATTGCAACTGGAGCTGAAGTGAAAGTTCCTCTGTTTATTGATAATGGAGAAGTGATTAAGATTGATACAAGAACGGGGGTTTACGTGGAGAGAGTGAAGAACTAGAAAACTGAAATTGAAAAGTGAGGTGAAAGTGAAGAGTGAAGAGTTAAGAGTTAAAAGTTACATCTTCCATAAACAATAAAAACTTATACATCTCGACTATTATCACGCAGCTTTTATCTCAAAACCATTAACTTTTATCTCTTAACCACCCTTAACTTTAAAAAAGATGAAAAATACCGCACTAACACAAAAACACATCGCATTGGGAGCTAAAATGGTTCCGTTTGCTGGATTTAACATGCCTGTTCAATACGAAGGTGTGAATGCCGAACACGAAACAGTTCGAAATGGAGTTGGTGTGTTTGATGTTTCGCACATGGGTGAATTCATTTTGCGTGGACCAAATGCTCTAGCTTTGATTCAGAAATTTTCTTCGAATGACGCTTCTGTATTGTTTGATGGAAAGGCGCAATATTCGTGCATGCCAAATGGTAAAGGTGGAATTGTAGATGATTTGATTATTTATCGTGTTAATGAAAATGAATATTTCATCGTGGTAAACGCATCGAACATTGAAAAGGATTGGAATTGGATTTCTTCGTTGAATGATCTAGGGGTTGAAATGGAAAATGTGTCAGACAACTATTCACTTCTTGCGATTCAAGGTCCTAAATCTGCGGAAGCTATGCAATCATTGACGGATGTGAATTTATCTGATATGGTTTATTACACGTTTACCCATGGAAAATTTGCGGGTATTGAAAACGTTATGATTTCAGCGACTGGTTACACCGGTTCAGGTGGCTTTGAGATTTACGTGAAAAATGAAAACATCGAGCAAGTTTGGGATGCGGTTTTTCAAGCTGGAGCTTCTTTTGGAATTAAGCCAATTGGACTTGCGGCAAGAGATACCTTACGTTTGGAAATGGGATTTTGCCTTTACGGAAATGACATCGATGATACAACGTCACCGCTTGAAGCAGGTTTAGGTTGGATTACAAAATTTACCAAGGACTTCGTTGACTCTGATTTTCTTAAAAAGCAAAAAGAAGGAGGTGTTTCCAGAAAGTTAGTTGCTTTTGAAATGATTGACCGTGGAATTCCTCGTCACGATTACCCAATTTTAGACTCAAACGGAAAAGTTATCGGAAAAGTAACTTCTGGGACGATGTCTCCGAGCATGAAGGTTGGAATTGGTTTGGGATATGTAGCAAAAGAATTTTCAACTTTAGAAACTGAAATCTTCATCGAAATACGTGAGAAAGGCGTGAAAGCGAAAGTGGTAAAATTGCCGTTTTACAAGAAGTAATCTTAAAAAGATAGAGGGTTTTCTAATCCCTCTTCCACCCTGCTCCTTTGGATTTTGTATACGGAACATTCATCGCATCCAATTTGGTTTGCAAGATTTCTAAACGTTTGATTACATCATTCAATTTAGTTCGCATGGCGTTGTATTGCTCTTCTGCGATTTCCTTGTTCGCACGATGTGTTTTGCTTACACCACTTGTATTGTCATAAAGCTGATATTCAACCATTCCCAAGCGCGATGAAATACTCGGTTCAAACTCAAATTCGTGTTTTTCCTTAATTTTATCTCCCCACATCGAAAGGGCGCATTCATCGTAAATCAATTTCAAAGCTCTTGTTTCTTGTAATAGGGATAAATCTGTGTTTGGATAGTCAATCACCGCTTGTTCGATTATATCCAATTCATCTTTCGTTTCATTCATCAAACGTCCTGCTCCACT
Organism: uncultured Lishizhenia sp.; assembly: GCA_964534395.1. Lineage (GTDB taxonomy): Bacteria > Bacteroidota > Bacteroidia > Flavobacteriales_D > Crocinitomicaceae > UBA952. The sequence continues at coordinate 100,930 of CAZHOW010000009.1, read as the reverse complement.
TACTTTTCGGTTCAATTCTGCAACCTCAGCTCGGAACGTTTTTAATTCTTCTGGATTCTTTGCAACCAAGGTTTGATTGTTCAATCCCTTTACATTGAAAGCTTGCTTTGTAATTAATTGCTCAACGGAACCGTTTTTGACTAAAGCAACTGAAACGTAATAAGTTCCGGGAGTAACCAGAAATCCTTTTCCTCCAGAATTAATCGGATTGGTATTATTATTTCGAAGATCCCACGTTGTTCTGCTAATTCCTTTGCTTGGAGAACTAGTCATTCTTCGAATTTCCTTTCCTTGCGAATCGCTGATCGTCCAAACCAATTGCGCCGCTTGATCTTGTTGTTCTATTCTTAATTCATCAAAACTCGGATAGAAAACATCTTTTTTATCCTTTTCCAAGGCTTTTTCATTTTCCTGACGAATGTCTTTCAATGATTTAAACTCTTCCTTCAAATGCAGTGAAAAAACTGCTCCGAACTCTGGATTTTTTGCCGACCATAAATTATGTCCTTGAAAACCGGTACCATCTAAGCCAAGCGGATCAGCAGGAACGTATAAAAGTGCATCTTTCACAGGAAACAAATGTGCCTTTTTATCTAAATTCTCAGCTTTCAAATCGCGCAACGGAGCATAATTGTCCAACACATAAAATCCTCTACCGAAAGTCGCTGCAATCAAATCAGTCTCGCGTTTTTGAATGTCTAAATCATAAACAGCTATCGTTGGAAGCCCACCTAATTTCGTCCAGTTTTGACCTCCATCATTTGAAAAATAAGCTCCAAATTCTGTCCCAACGAATAACAAATTCGGATCAATGAAATCTTGTTTAATACAATAGACGTTTCCTCTTTCTGGCAAATTAGATGCAATCGAAATCCATGTCTTTCCTTTGTCATTCGATTTCAATAAATACGGTTTGAAATCTCCTTGTCGCTGTGAATTGAAAACGGCAAAAACCACATTTTCATCAAAATTAGAAGCCGTCAACATATTCACGCGCGTGTTTTTCGGAACTCCAGTGAAAGTTGCGTATTTCGTCCATGTAGAACCATCGTTTTCAGAAACTTGAATCAAACCATCATCCGTTCCGACATACAATAAACCTTTCTTTTTCGGCGATTCATCCAAAGCAACGACGTTCCCGTAAATGGTTGTCGACGCATTTTTCATTACGGCATCAATTGTCCAAACTTGACCCATTACTTTTTCTTTGTTACGGTCAATTTGTTGTGTTAAATCTGGAGAAATCATTTGCCAATCGTCTCCTCGATTTGTTGATTTAAATAATTTATTTGCAGCGAAATAAAGTGTAGAAGCATCGTGTGAAGAAACCACCAACGGTGCATCCCAATTCCAGCGATACGCAGGCTCATTTTTACCCGGCATTGGCTGAATTGGCACTTTTTCTCCTGAAGCTCGATCGTATCGAACTAACCAACCATATTGCGCTTGAGCGTAAGTAATGTTTGGATTTGACCAATCCGTTGCGGACTCAAAACCATCACCTCCATTCGTAATGAACCAATCTGAATTCAAGACACCGGAAACATTAATCGTAGCAGCCGGTCCGCCCATTGAATTGTTATCTTGTGTTCCACCATAAATGTTGTAGAACGGATATGCGTTATCGGTAACGGCTTTGTAAAATTGAATAATTGGCAAATTGGCGTAATAATACCATTCTTTGGCGTGGGAATAGGTTTCATAAACACCACCATCACAGCCAACTAACCAATGATCGGTATTTGAAGGATCAATCCAGATGCAGTGATTGTCAACGTGCTTGTTCGTTTCTCCGGTTGGTTTAAACGTTTTTCCACCATCCTCCGTGTGATGCATATAAGTATCCATCGCAAACACCTTATTCTTGTTGTAAGGATCGCAAATGATTTCTTGGTAGTAGTTACCACTCGTGCTAAAATCGCCTTGCTTAGACCAATTTTCACCTTTGTTTGTAGAACGATAAACGCCACCTTTTCCGTAACGACCTTCGACAATTGCATAAACGTAATTCGCGTCAGCAGGAGAAACAGCGAGACCAACCCGTCCCATATCCGTTTTTGGAAGTCCAGAGGCAATCTCTCGCCAAGTTTTACCGCCATCCACAGATTTGTAAACGGTTGATTCAGGTCCGCCACCAATGTAAGTTGCTTCATTTCTTCTTCGCTGATGCGCTGCGGCATACAAAATATCTGAATTTGTTGGATCGATTGCAATTTCTGAAATTCCGGTTTCATCGGAAACAAACAAGGTTCTTTCCCACGTTTTTCCTCCATCAATTGACTTATAAACACCACGTTCTCCCCCACTCTTCCAAAGCGGTCCATAAGCAGCAACCCAAACGATGTTTTCATCCGTTGGGTGAATGATGATATTTCCAATGTGCTCCGAATTTTTTAAGCCCATGTTTACAAAGGATTTCCCACCATCAAGTGATTTATAAATACCATCTCCGTAAGCTACTGAACGCTGGTTGTTATTCTCCCCTGTTCCTACCCAAATTGTATTGGGATTTGATGGAGCCAACTCGACACAAGCAATGGAATATGATCCGTAATTATCAAAAATCGGTGAAAAAGTAATTCCATGATTATTCGTAGTCCAAACTCCACCACAAGCGGCAGCAACAAACCATTGATCCTTGTTTTTGGGATTTACCGCAATGTCAACTACTCGCCCTGAAGTCAATGCTGGACCAACCATTCGAAAGGAAAGTGAAGAAACATTTCCGGCATCAAACAAAGGCTTCGGTTTTTCAGTTTTATCGGTAGTTTTGGTATTTTTTTGAGCATAAAGACCAAAGGACATTAGCGAAATGATGACGAATATCTTTTTCATAAAGAATTTTTGAAAATGTGCACTAAATTAATGTAAATTCAGCAAGGACGATTTTTGAATAACCAATAAATTTTCGTGGAACGGAAAAATTACCACATATCGGCAGCTACGTATGAATTGTCCAAATTCACATAGATAAACTTCACATTGCTTTTGGCAAACAGACGATGATTTTCTTGAATAAATCGAATAAAACGCTTGTTCTGACGGCCCATAAATTTGCTCCAAAACACATAAACAACATAGTCATAAATGACCATTTCGGTGTCTTTAAAGTTTAACTTAGAAGTTTCGGAAAATGGAAGCAAGAAAGAAGACAATAAAGTTGGAGTTACCAAAAAATCCAACGGAGCTTGAAGTTTGGGAGGAAAGGATTTCAAAATCTCATTTCTATCCCATTTTAAATTTGGAAAACCTCCTGCATAGCAGTTGATTTGAAATGAAACCAATTCGCCCGTTTTATTAAAGTAAAGTGCTTGGAGAGGCTGAATGTGATTCTTAATTTGTTCCTTGATACTCTTCTTCTGCTCGATCAATTCTGATGACGACAGTGAATCAATTTGAATTGTATCCAAATACGAAAGGTAAGAAAAATAGCTTGAGTCTAATTGAAAAAGTTGGCTTTTTGGAATAGAAAGTCGTTTGGCGGATTTGCAAATTTTCTTTTCGCTTAATTTCCGGGGTGGGTGAATTCCATAGATTCCAAGTATTGGAGAACAGCTTGAAATAATCGATGCAATTGAAAAACAAAAAAATAATATACGACTATAGAGCATACTCAAATCTAATATAAAACTAAGAAAGATAAATCCAATGATTCAGCCTATCGTTAAATATTTTCCGAGATAAAAAGTGATCAAGACTATTTTAAGTTAAAACTCGCTCGATGCGAAATTCATACATTTCAATCTCAGTTGGCAGTCGAATACTAAGAATGTAATATTGTCAATTACTTTTTCAAGTTCTTCTTAACAATTACCTTATCCAACGTTTTAACTCTACGCTCTAACTTTTTAATATCTTCCTCTATTGCTAGTTCTTCAGGTTTTATTCCACTTTTACCCAGCAGGGCTCGAACATCCTTGTTATTTTGAATGTGTTCGTCGGTAATTTTATCTTCTCCTATTAGGTCATTTTTGTTCACGTTGTAGTTGGTTATTTCCGCAGCTAATTGTTTTGCTGTAATTGTAATCGTAGGCAAGAAATCGGCCAAAGGTCTATTTTCTTTAATTCCCAATTTTCGTTTCATATCACTCGTGTTATAACCACCAAACATGGCCCAATCACCTTTGCTTCTAATTCTTGCAAATCCAGAATTATCAACGCCTCGTTCATAAATAGTTTTCGAAAGCTCTGTTTCAGTTGCGGCCAATTTTTCACGAGCTTGCAAACGCTCCATCAATTGTATTCGTTCTTCTAATAACTCTTGCCTTCGTGTTTGAATGGCAAAATAACTTTGAGCAAAGGCAATTTGTTCTTTCTTTGGATCACCGTTTTGAGCGATGAGGTAACAGGCATAGCGCGTAAGCATAATATCGTCTTTATTCCGCTCAGCTCCAGAACCAATTTTGACCATTTTGTTGATGTCAACAAAATGGTCCGAAACCTTGACACCACTGTTTTTACAACTTTCTTTTGCTTTATTAACAGAGTTCAAAAAATTGCGCCATTCAGAATAACCTAATAGTTCCTGAAGTTCTCTTGCCAACCAATATTCTATACCATCTTGCTCGTATGCATACTCTTCAAATCGTTTGTTTAGTTTTTCAATTGTGTCTTTTTCCATTTTTTGTGAATGTTAAAATAAGTTTGTAGTTAATTTTTTCCAAAGAAATTTCTTTTGGGATAAACTAAATTTAAGGATTTTTCTTCACAAAAGCAATCTGGTCAACAAAATGTATTTTAGAAATTTTATCGCTTCAAAATGTTTGAAACTACAAACTTGGCGCAAATAAAAACTTATTCGGAGACACTAGGTTCGTTTTTACAGCATACATCACAATACCTGCCGTATTTTTCACACCCAACTTTGCCATAATATTCTTGCGATGGGTGTTTACAGTATGTTTGCTTAAAAAGAGTTGTTCAGCGATTTGCTCATTGGTGTTTCCTTCTGCAATAAGGACGATGATCTCATTCTCACGTTCGGATAGAATAACAGCCTCACAGGTAAAGGAATCGAAATCCAAATCGTTAACATCGATGTTCGCTTTTTGAATGGCTTCTAATATTTGTCCACAAAAGAATTTATTTCCAATAGCGGTCTCTGAAACAGCATTTACAATTTCGGATAGATCACAATCTTTTTTAATATAACTCATGATGCCAGAGCGCAATGCATCTACCAATGTTTGGGCACTTTGTTCTGGTGTAATTGCCAAGAAACGAACACGCTTGAATTTCTGCTGAACTTTTGGAACAATATTGATATCAAATCCGGGAGAGGTGTAATCGATAATCACGACCGAAGCGCCAAAGGAATTAAGTTGTTCGATGAGTTCATCATTATTGGTTGCTTCTCCGCTGATCGTAATGTCACGTTGTGCAGACAGAATCGTTCTCAATCCGATTCGAATCAAGTCGTTGCTATCTGCGAGAATTACGTTCATCTTATTTAGAATGGTTTTAAACAAGACAAAGATAAAAAGGGAAATTGAAAGAGCAAGGGTTTGGGGAGAAATAGTTTTGGTAGTAAGATGATATTGGGACAATTAGGACATTAGGATAATAGGACAAATGACTTTTTGACAAATTGGGGAAAGACTTTAGGACTTTAGGACATAAGGACATAAGGATATAAGGATATTAAGAAATTAGGTGAGAATGAGAATTTTACATTCTAAATTTTAAATTCTACATTCACCACTTTCAACTTTTAACCCTTCAATCCTTAACTCTAAGGCTTTTCCCAGCAGCGCAAACCAATTGCCATAACGCACGGGCGCCAACATTCGCATCCCAATCTCCTTCAGAACCAGGGGCAACTTCGTTCAAATCAAAACCGATGATTTTTCGACCAGAATCAACTAACTTGAAGAACAAATAGCTAATTTCTTGTAATTCAAAACCTCCTGCAACGGGCGTTCCGGTATGTGGACACAATTCTGGTTTAAGACCATCAATATCGAAGGAAATGTAAACATTATTTGGCAGCGATTCGATTATTTCATCAACTTGTTGAGCCCACGTTTTTCCAGCGTAGGATTCATTCTTTAAATTCCAGTCATAAAAAGTTTTCACGCGAGCGTTTTGTTCTGATAGCTGAACTTCTCGTTCCGAAACATCGCGAATTCCGACCTGCACCAATTTCGACATGTTCTCACAACGATGAATGACATTATACATAATACTTGCATGTGATTGCTGAAAACCCTCATAGGCATCCCGCAAGTCCGCATGTGCATCAATTTGTAGAATTCCAAAATCGGAATAGGTTTCGTTCAAGGCTTCAATCAATCCCAATGGAGTCGAGTGTTCACCACCGAGAACGGTAACCATTTTTCCTTGCTTCAACAATTGGAGACTTCGTTCCTTCAAGTTGGCTCTAAGGGCTTCATGCGCTTCGTTGATTTCATTCACATCCGATTGGAACTTTTCCAAAGCCAATTCCTCTCCGTTTTCTTCCAAAAAATGAATGTAACGCAGACCTTTTTCACAACAGATGTCATTTATTTCTTTCCATTCCTTTGAAATCGGTGCCATATACACTTTCGTATCGTAAGCCCTTTCGAGTTCTGGATGATAGAAATCCAATTGGGTGGAAGCGTCCAAAATCGCTTGTGGACCATTGCTTGTTCCTTTCCCATAAGAAGCTGTTGCATCCCACGGAATAGGAATAATTACAATATCAGCCTCGTTCTCTGTGTATGGAAATCCAAAAATATTACCATTGGCAATTCCGACGCCATTCGGATCAAATTGTGTCATTTATTAATACTTTTATAGTAATCTACCGCCTTGCGAACGGATCCGTTTTTTTGAAGAAGTTCAGCGGCTAAATCGTAATCAATTTTCAACTCGTCTGCGACCATTCTTGTTCCACGGTCAACTAATTTGTTATTGCTCAATTGCATATCAACCATTTTGTTTCCTTTGACGCGACCTAATTTAATCATCAATGAAGTGGAAATCATATTCAAAACAAGCTTTTGTGCCGTTCCCGATTTCATACGTGTGCTTCCTGTTACAAATTCAGGTCCAACAACAGGTGTCATTGGGAAATCAGCTAGATTGGCAAGCGGCGAATCAGGATTACAAGAAATTCCACCGGTCAAAATTCCTTCCGATTTGGCTTTTTCCAGGGCTCCCAAAACGTATGGTGTGGTTCCTGAAGCAGCAATTCCAACAACCGTATCGTTTGCATTGATGTTATATTCCAATAAATCTTTCCAACCTTGTTCCCGATCATCTTCCGCGAACTCAACCGCGCGTCGAATAGCCTTATCCCCACCAGCGATAATTCCAACTACAATTCCATGCTCAATTCCAAACGTTGGAGGACATTCACTTGCGTCAACAATTCCTAATCTACCACTCGTTCCTGCGCCCATGTAAAACAATCTTCCTCCATTTTTCATTCGCTGATAACAAGCCTCTACAAATGCTTTTATCGCAGGAATCTCTTTTTCAACAGCCAACGGAACGGATTGATCTTCGCGATTGATATTTCGCAACAAATCATTGGTTGACATTTTTTCAAGATCGTGATAATTCGAGCTGGATTCGGTAATTCGTTTCATTCTAATCGATTTTTAGAGTTTATACCAAATACGCTTTCATTTCTGAGGACTTCATATCAATCTCAATTCGATCCTTCAAGGTTGTCGACAAACGTAAACCAATAAAATCAGTTTTAATCGGATAATTTCGATGCTGGCGATCAACCAAAGCGACCGTTTTAATTGCTTTCGTTGCTTGTTCCAAGAATTTCATCAAGGCATATTGCATCGTTTTTCCGGAGTTTACCACATCATCAACCAAAATGATATATCCTTTTTTCAAAGTCTTTTGTTCGATGCTCAATTGAATCGGTTGGCTCCATGGCTCTTCCTTGTTTACTTCAATTTCAAAATAAACCACTTCAATGTTGGAATTCGCTCGAATGATTTCTGCCAATTTACCGGCCAAAATGGAACCATTTCCAACTATTCCCCCAATGAAAATAGTCTGTTCTTCAAAACAATTTTCAAGAATTTGGTGTCCAAGACGTGTAATTTTTTGGTCGATTTGCCGATGATCTAGAATAACTTGCATAGCGTTTGAATGTAAGCAAAGATATTTGTTTCCGAAGAAAAACGAATTGACTCGAAAAGAAAGAAATGAACAAAGATTTCCAAAGCGTGCTTTTTGAATTGAAATAAGCTAATTTCGTAACATGTCTCGATTTCAGGATTCGATAAACATTCTCAGGCAACTAAACTTATTCCGAGTTTGGAATTTATTTCTGCTCCGAAGCAGTTATTATTTGTCAAGAATCTCGAAACGAGAAATCTCATTTGGCTATCCCGCATCGTTGAGCATTGAACCGACTACCGCCTGTAATTTAGGTTGCCCGGAATGTCCAAGTGGATTGAAACAATTTACACGTCCAACTGGAAAAATCGATTTGAATCTTCATCAAAACATGTTGGATCAGGTCAAGAAAAGCGTTTTTTACATCAATTACTACTTTCAAGGAGAACCATTTTTGCATCCACAATTCTTGGAACTGATTAAACAAGCGAAACAGGCTAAAATTTATACCTCAACTTCCACAAACGCACATTTTATCGACGATCAAAAAGCTGAAGAAATTGTTAAATCGGGGTTGGATCGTTTGATTATTTCCATTGATGGATTGACACAAGAAACCTACGAGCAATATCGCGTTCATGGAAAACTAGAAAAAGTTATTGAGGCAAGTAAACAACTGGCTTTGGCGAAAAGAAAATTGCAATCGGCTACTCCACATTTGATTTTTCAATTCTTGGCCGTGAAGCCCAACGAACATGAAATTCCCCAAGTTTTTGAGTTGGCGAATGAAATTGGAATAGACGAAGTCCGAATCAAAACGGCTCAACTTTACGATTACGAGCATGGAAATTCCTTAATGCCGGAAAACGAAAAATATTCTCGTTACGTAAGACAAAAAGATGGGACTTATAAAATCAAAGGCAATCCCGGGAATCACTGTTGGCGTATGTGGTCGGGAAGTGTTTTTACTTGGGATGGAAAAGTAGTTCCTTGTTGCTTCGATAAGGATGCCAAGCATATTTTGGGCAACATCACTAATAATTCCTTTCAATCCATTTGGAAATCAGATAAATACCGAGCTTTTCGTCACGCGATTTTAAACAATAGACAAGAAATTGATATTTGTAAGAACTGCTCGGAAGGAACACAGGTTTGGAGTTGATTTTTTGTTGGATTTACAATGATTTTTATACAATTACGATTAGAAATGGAGAAAATTGAATTTTATAAATCGGGATCCCAGCGAATTAAATCAGGAATTCTATTTGTTTTTTTGTTGCTCATTTTTTCCTTTTTGACATTTAATGAAATTAAAGAAAACCATTTCATAAATTCAATGCTGTTTTCAATTTTTATCCTTGTTTCGATAATCAGTCTGATTAAAGTCATTTTGAATAAACCAAACGTAGTAATTGATTCGCAAGGCATTCGGAACAATACAAACATGATGGGTTTAATTGAGTGGGAATTTATCAGTGACTTTGAAATAAAAACCGTAATGAAGAGAAAAATATTGGTGATTAACCTAAACGATCAAGAAGCATTTTTGAAAAGTAAAAAACCAATTTCGAGAACACTTATGAAAACAAATATCAATAAATTAGGAAGTCCTGCTGCTATTGGAGAATTTGAATTTAATGAATCGTTGGAAAACGTAATTACGAAAATCAAAACGTATATCTGCAAAAAAACCAAATCGAATTAAAATTAATTTTATGAGGAAAACTCTCAAAATGAGCACCGAAAAGAAGGGATAAATATCATAACTTGTCAAGAAATTGAAGTTTAAAAGGCAAAAGCACTTAATTGAAAACGACCCTAATCGAATAAGTTACGTAACTTTGTTGCCTGACAAAATTAACTCCTATGAAACACGTAAGCCTAGCCGCAATTGAAAAAGCAATTGAAATTGTCGATAACCTGGATGATCAACAATTGGAAGAAATTTCAACCAAATATGCGAAATCTCAGCAATCGCTTTTGAACTATGTGATGTCGGCGCCTGCAGAATATAACAACGATAAACTCGAAGGCTTACTTATTTATTACTTCTGTTTAATCTGCTCATGTTTTGAACAAGAAGGAATTCAAGTTCGAGCAGTAACGGAGGAAGATATCGATGAATTAGAAGATCCATACTTCGATATGCTCGACCAATATTTTGAAGAAGAAGATGAGGAAATAATCGAATCATTTTGTGATCAACCCTATTTAGCGCAATTCATGGCAATGGAAGTTTCAACCGAAGACAACGACGGAACATCTTTAGATGAAGAAACGGCTACGCAACTTTTTATTGTAACGCTTGCGATGATTTCACTGATGAATCAAGCGATAATTGAAAATTAATTCGAGAAAATTGTTAATCGAAAATTGAATATTTGATTAACTTTGTGCTGGGGTAAGTCTTTTACGACCAGCTCCCTCTTAATCCTCCAGGACGGGAACGTAGCAAAGGTATGAGGTTGTAGCGGTGCGATAAGAGTAGCTTACCCCTTTTTTATTCGTTTTATCTTAACTGAATAAATAAAAACACTTTCAGCTTTTCAATATTTCTTGACAATTTGAGTTATAATTAGAATTACTCAAAATTTATGATTCGATTTTTATTTTTTTTAGAGTTTTCCGTCATTATTTCTTCCTGTTCACATACCAATTCTCAGGAAAGCAATCAGCCAACTCAAATTTCCAAACCATCAATAATTAATCCGTTGGGGAATAATATTAATTCACGCTTCGAAGTTCCTAAAGGTTTCAAACGAGAAATGTATAGTCCACATTCTTTTGAAAATTACCTCCAAAATTTATCTTTGAAAAAGAATGGATCTTTAACTCATTTATTTGACGGATCAGTAAAGGAAAATAGAAGGATTTACCTAGCTGTTGTCGACCTACCTATTGGAAATAAAGACCTTCATCAGTGCGCAGATGGGGTAATGAGACTTCGTGCAGAATATTTGTTTTTACAAAAGAGATACAATGACATTTCATTTTTAACTGCAAGTGGAAAGCAATTAAATTATGTGACTTGGTTAAACGGAAGAGAACCAAATAAAACAAATTTTTGGAATTATCTAGAGGCTTTGTTTAATGTCGCGAATACAACCTCATTGAATGAACAATTGAAATCCAAACCTATTCAAAAATTAGAAATCGGTGACGTTTTCATCTATCCTTGGCAAGGACGAATGTATGGTCATGCGATTATTGTAGTAGATAAATGTGTTAATTCTGAAGGTAAGGTAAAATTTATGCTTGCCCAGAGTTTTACTCCTGCACAGGAAATAGAAATTCTTGACAATCCGAATGACCAAGGATCTCCTTGGTACGATCTTGATTTTGGCGAAACGCTAGATACTCCTCAAATTGACTTTTCAAAAAACCAATTAAAGCGCTTTTAGAAATTGATATAAAAATTCAATTTCCACCCAACAACATTGATAACAGCCTTTTTCCTAAATTTGCCCTTTCAAACTTAAAAAATGACCGTTTCTGAAATCCGACAAAAATTCTTCGACTTTTTTGAAAGTAAAGGACATCAAATTGTTCCCTCAGCGCCAATGGTTGTAAAAAACGACCCGACATTGATGTTTACCAACGCGGGAATGAATCAATTCAAAGATTTTTTCTTGGGCTATCAAACTCCAAAGGAAAGACGTGTCGCGAATTCGCAGAAATGTTTGCGCGTGTCAGGAAAACATAACGATTTAGAGGAAGTTGGTGTTGATACCTATCACCATACGATGTTTGAAATGCTCGGAAATTGGTCGTTCGGAGATTACTTCAAAGAAGAAGCGATTGGATGGGCATGGGAATTACTTACTGAAATTTATAAGATCCCAAAAGACAAATTATATGTCACTGTTTTTGAAGGTGATGCAAAAGATAATGTTCCGAAAGATGAAGAAAGTTTTAATATTTGGAAAAAATACATTGCTGAGGATCGAATAATCCTTGCATCCAAAAAAGACAACTTTTGGGAAATGGGTGACACAGGACCGTGTGGGCCTTGTACCGAAATTCATGTGGATTTAAGAGACGAAAGTGAGCGAATCAAAATTGACGGTCTCACTTTGGTTAATAACGACCATCCACAGGTTATTGAGATATGGAACAACGTTTTCATGCAATTCAATCGAAAGGCGAATGGAAGTCTAGAACCACTTCCTGCAACTCATGTCGATACGGGTATGGGATTAGAACGACTTTCCATGGCTTTGCAAGGTAAACAAAGTAACTATGATACTGATTTATTTCAGACACTGATTCAGTATATGGTTAGCGTATCTGGAATTTCTTACGGAAAAACTGAAGAAACAGACATCGCCTTGCGAGTTATTGCCGATCACATTCGTGCGATTGCTTTTTCAATTGCCGATGGCCAACTTCCTTCGAACAATGGAGCGGGATACGTTATAAGAAGAATTCTTAGAAGAGCGGTTCGCTATGGTTATCAAACATTAGGATTAAAAGAACCTTTCCTTTGCGATTTATCTGTGGTTCTGGGTGAAATCATGGGGAATCCGTATCAAGAATTAATCAATCAAAAGGAACTGATTTTCAAAGCCATCAAAGAAGAAGAACAAAGTTTTTTCAGAACACTTGAATTGGGAATCAAACGAATTGATGACCTAATTGCTCAATTAAAATCTCATAGCACAACTGTAATTTCTGGTGATGCTGTATTTGAGTTGTATGACACATATGGTTTTCCTGTTGATTTAACATCTTTGATTGCAAGAGAAAATGGATTGATCATCGATGAAGAAGGATTCAACAAAGAATTACAAATTCAAAAAGACCGTTCACGCGCAGCAACGGCAGTTGAAACAGATGACTGGGTTCAAGTAAATCCCGATGTTGAAACAGAGTTCATCGGATACGATTTTACCAACTCCGAAGTAGAAATTATCAAATACCGTAAAGTTTCGCAAAAAGGAAAAGAATTTTATCAACTTGTTTTAAATAAAACTCCATTCTATCCCGAAGGAGGAGGACAAGTTGGAGACAAAGGAACTTTGAAAAATAAAGAAGTGGTTATTTCCATTTTTGATACAAAAAAGGAAAATAATTTAATTATTCATTTGACCGAAAAGCTTCCGGAAAATTTGACGGGAACTTTTGAAGCACAGGTAAATTTGAGCAAACGAGAACTGACATCTTATAACCATTCAGCTACTCACCTATTGCATCATGCATTAAGAAAAGTTCTTGGGACGCATGTGGAACAAAAAGGTTCCTTAGTCAATCCAGACTATTTGCGTTTTGATTTTTCACACTTCTCAAAAGTTACCGATAATGAAATGACAGAAATTGAAACAATTGTTCGAGAAGCCATTCATTCGAATATTCTTTTAAATGAAAAACGTGCAGTTCCAATTGAAGAAGCAAAAGCTATGGGGGCAATGGCATTATTCGGTGAAAAATACGGAGAAAATGTTCGTGTTATTCAATTTGGCGAATCTGTCGAATTGTGCGGAGGGATTCACGTTCCATCTACAGGAAAAATTGGATTGTTTCAGATTACCTCTGAATCTGCTGTTGCAGCAGGAATTCGAAGAATTGAAGCCATTACAGGACCAACAGCCGAAAACTATTTCCGTGATAAAGCAGAAAAACTAGATGAAATTGCAGGTTTATTGAAAAATCCGAAAGATTTATCTAAAGCCATCGAGGATTTGATTTCTAAAAATCAACAACTGAATAAAGAAGTTGAACAATTGCTTCGTGAAAAGGCAAAAGGACTGAAAACCGAACTTAAATCAAAAATTCAAAATCTTGGTTCTATCAATTTTTTGGGAGAAGTAGTTGAACTCGACACAAATTCAATAAAAGATTTACTCTTTCAACTGAAAGGGGAAACAGAAAATTTCATTGGTATTATTGGGAATTTCGAGAATGATCATAAATGCGGATTAAGTTTGATTATTTCGGAAAATCTAATACAAGAAAAAAACTTGAATGCTTCTCAAATCATCCGTGAAATTTCAAAATATATTCAAGGTGGTGGAGGTGGACAAGCATTTTTTGCGACCGCAGGAGGTAAGAGAAAGGAAGGTCTACAAGAGGCAATTGCTGAAGTAAAAAAACTTGCTCTTTAATGACTTTTTAATTCTTTACCAATTTGCTTTTTAGAATCGCTAAGAATTTGTTGGCGTAATTAACCGACTCCTCTTCAATTTTAAAAAAATAGATAGGAAGCAGAAAACAGAAAACAACCACGCAAGTTTCAATAAAAACCAAAAGAATTCCATTTTGAATCAGCATTGAAATAGATTCACCCACCAAAAAGGTTAAAAATCCAAGTAAAATCAATTTGAGTTGTTTCAAATCAAAAGGGTGAATTTTATAAACTTTATAAATAAAAACTACTCGAACTAAATTATATAAGATTAGAGTGAATCCAGTAGAAATAGCAGCACCATTAATTCCTAAAAGCGGTATCAACCAAAGATTTAAAAAGTAAATCGCGAAAATCATGACAAAAGTGAAGAATGCTTCGAATTTGTATTTTTTAGAAGTCAAAAAAATTATACCATTAATACCACAATACATATCGGTCAAACGACCTAACATCAAATAGAAAAAAACCCATTTACCCGTTAAAAATTCTTTTCCTGGAATAGCAAAAAGAAAATCTACATTTAACCAAATGAGCAAAAAGAAAAAAGACCCAATCAATAAACTAACTGAACTCACTTTCTTGTAAAGACTTTCCATTTCATCCATTCTTTTGAATTTCCATTGTTCAGCGACAATTGGAATAGAAATTTTGACGATCGATTTAAAAGGAATCTGAATCGCACTTACCACAAAAAAAATGGTCGAATAAACTCCAGTTTCAGACAGTCCTAAATATTTGGCTATCATCATAATATCCAAATTAGTAATCAACAGAATCCCCAAATTGTTGATGTACATAAAAATGGAGTATTGAATTAAAATTTTTTGGTACTTTTTGGAAATAGAAACCCTTTTATAACTCAGACTAAACTCACCAATTTTAATCAAATAGACCAGTAAGATTAGCGTCGGAATAATGTAAATGGAACTGTTGAGAATAACAAATTGCTCGAATGAAATAACTTTTAAAAGCAATATAATCAAAAGAAAAGTGATAATTAATCGCAAAAGGACTTCAAAAATAAAAATTGCTAAAACATTCTTTTGTCGCGATCTCAAAAGGGCTTCAAAGAATTGAAAAACAACATACGAAACACCTATTGGGATTACCCAATAATAGTATTCAACAATCATTGGTGATCGTTCCAAATAAAGACCTTGAATAGCCGTATCGAAGCCCAAAAATACACCTAGACAAATTAATACTCCGATAAAAACATAAATCAACATCAAGGTCACAAATCCATAGTGTCGATTTGCATTGTTTTTAAAGTAGGGGAAGAATTTAAGAATACCCGCTACTGAACCTAAATTAGCCATTTGGGCGAATAACAAACCTGTAGCTACAATAAGATTAACGAGTCCAATTTGTTCTGTTGTGAAACATATGACAAAAAGAACAGCACGATTCAACGTTCCAATCCCAATACCAACATATGAAAGTAACGTTATTCGAAGCGCCTCTTTCTGAATGATTCCCATAACTAGAAACAAAGATAGTTTTTTTGTTTTGAAAGGAAACTTCACCTTAAATCATTAAATTTGAATCAAGATGGGTTTCAAAATGAGTTTATTCAATTTTTCATGAAAAAAGTTTTAGTCATAACCTATTATTGGCCCCCAAGCGGAGGAAGCGGTGTTCAAAGATGGCTTAAATTCGCAAAGTATTTTCGAGATTTCGGAATTGAACCGGTCATTTTGACAATTGATCCTGAATATGCGACCTTCCCTGTTCTAGATGAATCCCTGATTTCAGATATACCAGAAGGAATTGAAGTATACAGAACTCGAGCAAAAAGCCCATTCGTAATTTACTCGAAACTTCGAGGTCGAAAAGTACCTCAAAGTGGATTTGCGGGGGACACAAACCCAAGTCTCATTGATCGAATTATTCGATTCGTACGTGGTAATTTCTTTATTCCAGACGCACGAATTGGCTGGAACAAATTCGCAATAATTAAAGCGAAAGAATTAATTGAAAAACATCAAATCGATTGCATAATAACCACTTCCCCACCCCATTCCTCGCAATTGATTGGATTGGAACTGAAACTACAATATGGATTGAAATGGATTGCTGATTTGAGAGATCCTTGGTCTGACATTTATTACAACAAAGAGTTATACCGAACTACATGGGCTGAAAAAAAGGATAGGAAACTAGAAAAAAAATGTTTGGAATTTGCAAATAATATAATTGTGGTTAGTGATTCAATTGCAAGGCTTTTCTCTGAAAGATATCAAGGAATCGAATCCAAAATTTCAGTAATACCAAATGGATACGATGATTCGGATTTTCAAAATATGGAAACATCCGAAGTCAATTGTAATTATATAAGCTATGTTGGAAATTTAGGATCATCTTATCCAATAAGTAGCTTTTTGAACGAATTTAAATTATTCACCAATATCAACTCTAATTGGAAATTGAGATTTATCGGTAACGTATACGAAGATGTAAAGAACCAAATTTTGAAATCGGATTTATCCAAACGTGTGGAATTCATTCCATATGTTGAGCACAAAAAAGCCATAGAATTCATGCTTAATTCCAAAGCGCTGTTGTTGATAATTCCTAATTCAGCTGAAAACAAGGGAATCTTGACAGGAAAGTTATTCGAGTATTTGGCAGCGAAGAAACCAATAATTTTTATTGGACCCGAGGATGGAGATGCTGCCAAGATTTTAAAAAACTCATCAAAGGTATTAATCAATAGTATGGAGCATATGAATTCTTTGCAAGATTTTTTTCAAAACATAAAACAAGAGGACAACAATTACGAAATTGAAAAATATTCCAGAAGACATCTAACAAAGGAAATCGTCTCGTTAATTGTCTCAAACGAATGAGTTAATAAAATGCTTTTAACCTGTAACTTATCATAACTTTTTTGAATTTTTATGACCGAATCGGATTAACAATTCATAACTTTGACAAAAAATTATTCCCATGAGCGAGCAACAAAATGAAAGAAGTTCAAATGGTATTTACCTCATAATCATACTATTATTATTAGCATGTCTAGCAGTTTTCGCTTATCTTTATTCTGTTAAAAGAAAGGAATTCAACAATTGTAACAATGAAAACATCATATTGAAATCCGACATGCAAGGCATGAACGAAATGATGCAAGGTTACGTTGGAAACATGTCCAATGATTTGAAAAAAGATTTTAAAAATATGTTGGCTACCTACGATAAATTAATTGAAAAAGATAAATCTAAGGCAGACAGTTTAAATATACAAAAAGCTCAAATTCAAACACTTTTGGACAAATTGAATTCGAATAAAAAGTTATCGGCATCTGAACTATATAAATTACGAAAAGAAAACGAAACACTTCGCGGAATCATGAGAAGTTATGTGCGTCAAATCGATTCATTGAACACGTTAAATATCAAACTTACATCTGACTTGGATCAAACCACAACCAAACTCACCGAAACATCCAATGAACGCGATCAATTTAAAAAAGAAGCTGAAGAAAAAGGCGAAAAAATAAAATTAGGAAGTCGTTTACAAGCTTATGGATTTAAATCTGAAGCTTTGCGAATGAAATTGAATAAAACGACAGAACCTACCGAAAAAGCAAAAAATGCGATTCAGTTTAGAAGTAGTTTTACGATTTCTGAGAACTCTCTCACAACTCCGGGAAAGAAATCGGTTTATATGCAAATAATTGGTCCAGATGGAGAGGTGTTCCAAGCGAATCCAAACAACAAATTCAATTCCGATAATGGAACCATGGCTTTCTCAGATAAAAAGGACATCGACTATTCAAATCAAGCAGTAGATGTAACCATATATTATGATTTAAAAAGTGAAACTGCAATAAAGGGAAATTACAAGGTTAAGATATACTGTGACGGAACTTTGATTGGAACAGATAATTTTTCTCTAAAATAAAAACATACATAATTATGTCTGATGCAATCGAACAAGGATTTGTAGATTTTTCTATCGCAGAGAGCGGAATCGCCACAATTACTTTTGGTCATCCATTAAGCAACTCACTTCCCGGGAAAATTCTTCAAAAACTAGCTGAAACCATCGAAAAATTGGGACAAAATTTAGCTGTTAAGGTAATTATTATTCAATCCACCGGTGATAAAGCATTTTGCGCAGGAGCAAGTTTTGATGAATTGATCTCTATTAAAGATTTGGAAACCGGAAATAAGTTCTTTTCTGGATTTGCGAACGTTATCAACGCCTGTCGCAAATGTCCGAAATTCATAATTGGAAGAGTTCAGGGAAAAGCTGTTGGTGGAGGTGTTGGTATAGCCTCTGCCGTTGATTATTGTTTGGCAACCTCGAATGCGGATGTTAAACTTTCAGAGTTAGCCGTTGGAATAGGTCCATTTGTTGTCGGGCCAGCGGTAGAACGTAAAATTGGATTGGCAGCTATGAGCGAATTGGCGATAAATGCAACAGAATGGAGATCCGCAGATTGGGCAAAAAGAAAAGGACTTTATGTTGAGTTATTTGATGATACACACTTGCTCGATAAAGAAATCAACAGATTGGCCAATCAACTTTCAAAATCAAATCCGGAGGCGATGGCTATGCTTAAATCAATATTTTGGCAAGGTACAGAACATTGGGATACTCTACTTTCAGATCGAGCAGGTATGAGCGGCAAACTTGTTTTAAGCGACTTTACAATAAACGCAATCAATTCTTTTAAAAAGAAATAAATTTTTCTCTCATTTTTTTCATGATTTTCTTGTTATTAAAAACAAAAGTTGTATCTTTGCACCCCTAATTTTAGGTAAATAAGTTTTTATAATATAGAGAAACCGTGGATACACTAAGTTACAAAACGATATCTGGAAATACAGAAACTGCTGATAAAAAGTGGTTTATAGTTGATGCTGATGGTCAAACAGTGGGTAGATTAGCAAGTAAAGTTGCTAAAATCATCAGAGGTAAATACAAAACGTGTTACACTCCTCATGCTGACTGCGGAGATAATGTTATTGTGATCAATGCAGAAAAGATTTCATTTTCTGGAACTAAGTTAGAAGACAAAGAATACGTCCGATTTTCAGGTTATCCAGGTGGTCAACGTTTTACAGCTGCGAAAGATATGTTAAAAAATCATCCTGAAAGGTTGATTGAAAAAGCAGTTAAAGGAATGTTGCCTAAAAATACCTTAGGACGAAATATTTACAGAAACTTAAAAGTTTACAAAGGTACTGAGCATAAGCATGAAGCTCAACAACCAACAACATTAAATCTAGACACACTGAAATAAAAAATATGGAAGTAATTAATGCTTTAGGAAGAAGAAAAACGGCTGTTGCTCGTGTATACTTGACAAAAGGAAAAGGTAATATTTCAATTAATAAGAAATCATTAAATGAAATGTTTCCAGTTGACGTATTACAAGCAAAAGTTAACCAACCATTTATCCTAACAGAAACTGTAGGTCAATACGACGTTAAGGTAAACGTTGCGGGAGGTGGAATTAATGGTCAAGCAGAAGCAATCAGATTAGGTATTTCGAGAGCATTAGTTGAAATTTCTGCAGACTATAAATCAGTTTTAAGAGCTGATGGCTTAATGACACGTGACCCAAGAATGGTTGAACGTAAAAAACCGGGGCAACCGAAAGCACGTAAGAAATTCCAGTTCTCGAAACGTTAATCGAACTGGCTGTTTAGCATCCAAACTTTGGAGACATTTGATTTTAATAATCCTCTCCTTTGTTGACTTTAAATTATTTAGGAACGTAAACACAAATATAAAATGTCAAAATTAAATTTCGAAACCTTATTGGAAGCAGGTGTTCATTTTGGACACTTAAAAAGAAAGTGGAACCCAGCAATGGCTCCATATATCTTTGAAGAAAAGAAAGGTATCCACATCATTGACTTAAATAAGACTATTGTTCGTTTAGAGCAAGCTTGCGCAGCAATGAAACAAATCGCAAAATCAGGAAAAAAAGTTCTTTTTGTTGCAACAAAAAAGCAAGCAAAAGAAATCGTTGCAGAGCGAGTGTCAAAGGTGAACATGCCATTTGTTACAGAAAGATGGTCTGGTGGCATGCTGACAAACTTTCAAACCACTAGAAAATCGATTCGTAAAATGTCGTTAATCGACAAAATGAAATCAGATGGATCTTGGGACACATTGAACAAAAGAGAAAAATTATTCAAGACTCGTCAAAGAGAGAAATTGGAGAAAACATTTGGTTCAATTGCAGATATGACTCGGCAACCAGCAGCAATTTTTATCGTTGACATTCTAAAAGAACATATTGCACTAGCTGAAGCAAGAAGACTGAATATTCCTACTTTCGCGATGGTAGATACAAATTCGAATCCTAAATTGGTTGACTTCCCAATTCCTGCAAACGATGACGCAACTAAGTCTATTGCTTTAGTTCTTGACGAAATTTGCAATGCAATTCGCGAAGGTCTTGATGACCGTAAGAATTTAAAAGGGGGGGATAAAGAGGAAGCAACTGAAGTAGCAGAAGCTTCTACTGAGTCAACAGAAAACACGGCAGAATAAATTTAATCACAATAAACATTTAATATCATGGCTATTACAGCTTCGGATGTAAACAAATTGCGCCAACAAACTGGTGCTGGAATGATGGATTGCAAAAACGCACTTGTAGAAGCTAATGGAGACTTCGAAGCAGCGGTTGACATTCTTCGTAAAAAAGGTCAAAAAATCGCAGCGAAAAGAGGTGATAATGAAGCGAGAGAAGGATTAATTATCGCTCAGTCTTCAAATGATGGTAAGGCAGGAGTGATTGTAACCTTAAATTGTGAAACAGATTTTGTGGCTAAAAATGATGGTTATAAAAATCTAGTTCAATCTATTGTTGACATCGCTTTAGAAAAGTTACCTTCCTCTGTTGAAGAATTGAAGGCACTTCCTTATGACTCTAAATTGAGTGTAGATGAGAAAATCATTGAACAAGTGGGAGTTATTGGGGAAAAATTAGATCTTTCAAATTATGCCGTTATAAAAGCCGATAAAGTTGTTGCATACAACCATCCTGGAAATCAATTGGCAACCTTAGTAGGTTTGAACAGCGGATCAGAAGTTGTTGAAGATGCTGGTAGACAAGTCGCTATGCAAATTGCAGCGATGAATCCAATTGCTATCAATAAAGATGGTGTAGATGCACGAACGATAGAGAGAGAAATTGAAATAGGTAAAGAATTAGCAATTCAAGAAGGAAAGCCGTCTGAAATGGCTGAAAAAATCGCTATGGGACGATTAAACAAGTTCTTCCAAGAAAACACCTTGTTAAGCCAACAATTTGTTAGAGATAATAAATTAACGGTAGAACAGTTCTTGAGTTCAACTGAATCCGGTCTTACCGTTTTAGACTTCAAGCGATTCTCGTTAAGTTAATATTTAAAAGCTATCTTCATCGATAGCTTTTTTTTTGCATTGTATACTAGAAATTATAAACGATTCCTATATTTGCTAACCAAATGAACTACAAACGAATTTTACTAAAACTGAGTGGAGAGTCCTTAATGGGCGAAAAGAATTTCGGAATTGACAACAAACGTATCAATTCGTATGCTATGCAAATAAAAGAAATTCATGAAATGGGAATAGAAATTGCAATCGTTATCGGTGGAGGAAATATTTTCAGAGGTGTTCAAGCCGAAGAGGGTGGTATGGATCGGACGCACGGCGATTACATGGGTATGTTAGCTACCATGATTAATTCAATGGCCTTGCAATCAGCTTTAGAAACAGTAGGAGTTCACACCCGACTTCAATCTGCAATAGAAATGAAAGAGATTGCAGAACCATTTGTTCGTAGAAGGGCAGTAAGACATCTTGAAAAAGGTAGAGTTGTAATTTTTGGTGCGGGAACGGGAAATCCATTTTTTACAACTGATTCAGCTGCATCACTTCGCGCGATAGAAATCAATGCGAATGTTATACTAAAAGGAACTCGTGTTGACGGAATTTATTCCGCAGATCCTGAAAAAAACAAAAACGCAATAAAGTTTAATCAAATCACTTTTGATGAAGTCTACGCAAAGGGACTAAATGTTATGGATCTTACAGCGTTTACACTTTGTAAAGAAAATAATTTACCAATTATAGTCTTTGATATGGATACACCTGGAAACTTAAAAAAGATTGTGGAAGGGGAACTTGTTGGTACTATCGTTAGTAACTAAATTTTTAATTGATGATTGAAGAATTGGAATTGATTTACGACGAATTTAAAACTTCGAACGAAAAATCGCTGAGTCACCTTGAAAGTGAACTAATAAAAATCCGTGCTGGAAAAGCCTCACCATCTATGTTGCAAGGCGTCATGGTTGAATATTATGGATCCATGACTCCAATTCAGCAAGTCGCAAATGTTAATACAATGGATGCGCGCACTATTGTAGTTCAGCCTTGGGAAAAAAATATGTTAAATGATATCGCAAAAGGTATTATGAACGCAAATCTTGGTCTGAACCCTCAAAATAATGGAGAGCAATTATTGATAGCTGTTCCACCGTTAACTGAAGAACGTCGAAGAGATTTAGTGAAACGAGCAAAAGCCGAAGCTGAAAATGCTAAAGTTGGTGTAAGGAATCATAGAAAAGATGCATTGGACATGATTAAAGACCTGAAGAAAGATGGACTTTCAGAGGATATGGAAAAAGTCGCTGAAGAGGAAATTCAAAAAATTACAAATTCATATATTAAAAAAATAGAGGATCTTTTGGAAATAAAAGAGAAAGATATTATGACAGTTTAGTCTTATTTTACAATCCATTAAATAATTAAATAATTCACTAAATAAAAAAAACCAAACGTATTGTTTGGTTCTTTTTTATTTAATCTTTAGATCTGTTAAATTCTGTACTTTTTAAAGAAAGCATCCCAATTCCATATAAAATTAGCCATTACTTCATCCATTCGTTTCAAAAACAAGGGATTCGGGGCCTGCATACGCTTGAAGTACTCATCTTGGAATTCATTCAATTTATACTTATGAAATACCGCTTTTGACATTCCATAAATCCAATTCTTCGAGGGATGATTTACCCGCATGATAAAATTCTGATAATCGCGAATTAAATTACGGAAAGCACCAATTTCCATGTCATAAATTTTTGAAAGTTTGTCAAAAATCAATCCTTCAACTCGAGCTGCTTGCTCAGCATCGAAAGTACTTTCTAAAAATGATAAATTCCCGACAATACAAATCATCCCAAATTCGCCGTTATCATTCTCTGAAATATTAGGAGACTTAACAAAGGCCGAGTCCTCATTGATCATCAAAGCAACCTCTTTAAATCCGTTATCTACGCAATCAAAAATCGCGTTAATGAAAACATTTGCGACTTGGTTATCAGAAAGTTTCTTTTTTATGATCGTGCTAAACATTTTATGTTTTTTTGGATGGTTCTCTACAAAATTAAAGAAGAGTTAAAATCATCTAATCTCTTACAGAATTGGTTATTAACTAAGTTTTCAACAGAGATGTGAGATTGGAAATGTTAAAAACTAAAAATCAATGCAACTCGATTGAATACTAACTTTGCAGAAAAAAATTATGAAAGGAATCATTCATACAAATAAGGGTTTAATGAAAGTTGAGTTTTTCGATAAAGATGCCCCAAAAACCGTTGCTAATTTTGTAAAACTTGCCCAGTCTGGATATTACGATGGTCTAAAATGGCATCGAGTAATTCCTGATTTCGTAATTCAAGGAGGATGTCCGAATTCAAAAGATGGCGCAAATGGAATACCAGGGACTGGCGGACCTGGGTATCAAATCGATTGTGAATTGAATGGAGATAATCAATTTCATGATCGCGGTGTTCTTTCAATGGCTCACGCAGGAAGAAATACAGGTGGATCACAATTTTTTGTTTGTCATTCGAGAAGAAATACGGCTCATCTGGATCGAAACCACACTTGTTTTGGAAAAGTTTATGACGGACTGGATGTAATTGATGACATTCGTCAAGGAGATACCATCGATCGAATCGAAATTATTGAGGATTAGTTGAATTTTCATAAAAAAGAAAAGCCGTTGTCATCCAACGGCTTTTCTTTTGATATTAATCGAAAAAGTCTAGCTTTTCTTGTTTCCAAGCATCGATTGTATTTGTTTGAGTGTTCTTTCCATTCCCTCAGCACTTCCATCTAAGAATATAGTATTTCCCTTTCCATATTCCGCGAAATTTTTTATCGCCTCCGTCCACATGGAAAATAAAATTACATTGGTGTCCAAATTTGCTTGTTTCATTTCTTCAGCTGCTTCACTCATCCCTTTTGCAACCTCTTGACGGAACAGAGCTACACCTTGTCCTCGAAGCATTGCTGCTTCTTTTTCTGCTTGTGCTGCAATCTTAATTGCATTTCCCTCAGCTTCTGCTGCTTTCGTTTTTGTAATCAATAGAGCTTGACCCTCATTTTCTGCAGCGGCTTTCAAGTTGTTTGAGGCTACGACTTTGCTCATACTTTCAATTATCGCAGCGTCAAAAGTAATATCATTGATCTGCAGATCCATCAAATGGTATCCCCAAGATTCCAAAGTGTGGTCAATTTGATTTTTAACACTGTCTACCAGTTCATTCCTTAAACCTAAAATTTCTGATTGTTTTTGACTCGCTACGTATGAACGAATCGACCCTTCTATCGTTCGAATTAAAGCTTGCATCAAATCTTTGTTACTAATAAATTTAAATGCGACTTTCTTGATTGTTTCTTCATTTTCGTCCATTACACTATACAGAAGCATACTTTTGAAATAAACATTCGCTTGATCGATAGTTACCGCCTGAAATTCCATTTCAATACTTTGATTTTGTACCGAAATTCTCTTGTAAACTTGTTCAATGAAAGGGATTTTAACACGAAGACCTGGGTGAAGAATTCGTTTGTATTTTCCAAACATAGTAATAACTGCGACCGTTCCTTGCTGAACTGTCAATAATGACGCGAAAATTACGGCTAAAATTATACCGAGAAGAACAAATGGAATTTGCATAATATGTTGTTTTTGATAAAGATAACAAATTAAAAAAGATTAGACCTATCTACAATCCTTTTGTAAAATTGGATGTCTATATTGGATCCAATATTCATAAAGTCCGAATTCAGTTGTAAAAAGTTTAACCTCTTCCTTATGGTTCGGCTCAACGCTAATCTTTGATAGAAACTCATTCAAATCAGAATCTGTCTTTTCCACCAAAGAAATCCAACTACCGCGATGGTCTATACATGTATACGCATCACAAACTGAAACATTCTTAAGTGGCATCTTTATGGTGTAATACACACTGTCAGGATGAAATTTCAAAGTTTGTATTTCAGTTTTATCAAAGTCGACTTTTCTATATAATCCTTTTTTGAATTCGCTTTTCAAATGCTTACCTAAAGTGTCAGCAACAAAATTAGATAATTGATGTGCAATATCAGCTCCATTTATAAAATCAGCTCCTTTGTAGGATGCAACAAACTCATTAGGGGTAATTTTACAATTATAAAGAGGTTCATCAAAAGTAATTGAATATCCTTTATTTATTTTCTGTTTGGACTTTTTTTGACTGTGGCATGCGTAAACCAAAAAACCAAAAAAAGTAAAGATGAAGATGTTCCTCATTTTTTCAAAAAAAAAATCAATACTCATTTTCAAGGATTAAAAAATCAGAGCTGAAGACTTGGATTTTATCAAAAATTTCTTTGAGTCTTTCAGAATAATTACCATCCGAACAGAATTGAAAAAAATTTACATTTCTCTCTTGAAGCGAATTATTTGGAAATAACTTGTTTTTAATTTGCTCAACACCTATTAGACTTTTTTCGTGTTTTGATTTTACCGATCTTTCAAGTTGATCTTTAAGATTTTCAATCTGTTTTTCAATTTTAGCGAATTCTGCTCCTACCCTTGATTTAAAAGAAGCATCAATTCGGATAGCTTTTTCAAAAAAATCAGTTTTAATTTGATTAATCTGAAAATCAATAAGTTCAAAATCTAAATTATCAGACTCGTTTGTCAATAGAATTTTTTTCTTGAGATCATTAATTGGTTTGAAAATATCGAGGATTTTTATATTAAATTTTTCTATTTTCTGTGAACTAAAGGTGTCAATCCAAACAGCACTTGTACGCGGTTGAATTAATGGGAATAGTATTTGACTTGATTCAAAAACACCTTTTAGTTGCAGCCAATAACTCAACTCTCCAACTCCACCGACATAACACAAATTAGGCAGTAAAAATTCTTGATAAAGTGGTCTTAAAATTACATTGGGAGAGAATGCTTCTGGCTCTATATCAATTAAGTCAATGATTTCTTTTTCACTTAATTCTTTTTCTCCAACAATAAATTTTTTAGCATTTGGTATGATTCGCTCCCTTTTATTATCGGATAAATAGAAAAGATTAACTTCTCTCGGATTTACTGGAATTTTATACTTTCTTTCTTCCAATCTTCGATTTACTCGATTTACTGCTTCAAACGAGAACGATGTTTGAATTTCATTTTTCATAAAAGGTACAAATGCTTGCTTAAACTCCCTTTCATCCCCATCTAAAATTACCAAACCGTATTCAGCGAACATGGAATGAACAAATCGAAAAAATGCCTCTCCATATGTTTTTCCATTAAACTCTTGAATTAATTTATCAATCTCATTTGCTGTGTTATTGCTGAAAAAATGTTTAAATCCATCTAATACTTCTGGAATACCAGACAAATTCATTCTACCTACTGCCCCAGCTTGATTTGATTCCCAATTCAGCGTTTTTCCAAAAATAGAAATCGATTTTATTTCCTCAAAATCATGATCCTCTGAGGCCATCCAATAAACAGGAACAAATCTATGCTCAGGATATGTTTTATTTAACTCTTCACATTGTTTTATGACATGGAGAATTTTATAAATAAAATAAATTGGTCCAGTAAACAAACAAAGCTGATGACCCGTTACTACAGTATAACAGTTATGATCTAAAAGTTTTTCTATGTTCTCGACAGACTTAGAATTATTTTCAAGCGTGCCGTATTTCGATTTTAGTACCTTGTGAAGAAGTAATCGATTTGCTTGAATGTAATTTTCAGACTTGATTTGAATCTGTTTTGGAAAAGCCTCTTTCGAAAAAGGCAAACCAATGAATTCATCCAACTGATTTTGGTTTTCCGACAACAACAATTGCTGGTCGGTAAATGAATTTGTTTGATTTCTTGGTAAATAAGTCGCTTTCATAAGGCTATTGCCGTAAAGTTACAATTTCAATTTGAGTTGACTCAATGGATTTAAATCAATTAATTATATTATTTAACAACCGAGTCTTGACTGGATTTTGAATTCTCATAATCAATACTGGCAATAAAATAAAAATCTAAAACCGATCTAACTCTAGTTTTAATTGACATGTCGGAAGTCCCATTACGTTCGTGTAAGAACCACTTATCCTTTCTACCGCTGTTGTTCCTATCCAATCTTGAATTCCATATGCACCCGCTTTATCGAAAGGCTTAAATTCACGAATGTAATATTCGATTTGATTTTGATTCAATTTTGTAAATGTCACCTCAGTTTTTTCAACGAATGAACTCGATTTTTGATGACTTTGAATATGTACGCCGGTATAAACAGAATGAGTTCGACCTGAAAGAGCTTTTAATATTGAAACCGCATCAGTAAAATCGATTGGTTTTCCAATGATCCGATTATCAAGAACAACAATTGTATCCGCACAAATAATTATTTCATCTTCAACTAATTTACTCATCAATATAGAAGCCTTTAATTGAGCTAATTTAATTGGAACTTCTTCAATTGGAACTAATTGAGATAACGTTTCGTCCGCATTTGGTTTTAACGTTCGAAAGTCAAACCCTAATGTCTTCAAAAGCTCTTTTCTTCTGGGAGATTCAGATCCTAAAACGAGATTCATCAGAAATTTGTATAAAGTGTAATCAAACCAATTAGCATACTCCACTTCATTAGAGAATTGACCGATTTGAAAGGATAGTCACGTTTAAAAAGGATCAATACCAAACAACATAAATTAATTAACGCAGAAATTATCAAAAACAAAAATGAAAGAAAATTAACTTGAATGTTGAATTCTATTTTGTAAAAAAACCAAATTAGAATGGGAAACTGAAGAAGCAATGCAACGAAATAGCCTGTTTTACGAATACCAAATTTCATTGGTAGCGAATAAACTGCGATTACTTTATCTCCCGATATATCTTGAATGTCTTTGCTAATTTCTCTTGCCAAATTTTGAAAAAAGGCACAAAAAGTTAGGAAATAAACAAATGAATAATCAAGTTTAGTAGACCACGAATTTGGATGGAATGGATTGTAAGGCAGTGAACTTTCATTCAAAATTTTAAAAAACCAAACGATAAGAAGCGGAACCATTGCAGTCAAAAGGGCGATGACAAAATTACCTATGAAGAGCTTTTTCTTAAAATTGGTGCTATAAAACCAGAGTAAATTCATTGATAAAATATGAATGAATACAAATAGTAAGCTCTTATATTTAACAGACAAATAAATAGAGATTAATACGGCGATTACATTAAGACCCCAATGCATTACAATGGCCCACCTCTTCTTCATGTACTTGGAAATGACAAGCTTTGCTGGTTTATTAATCCGATCTGCTTTAATGTCAAAATAATCGTTTATCATGTTTCCCGCAGCCGCAATTATAACCGTAGAAAAAACCAACAAACCAAAATCAACGAGGTTGAAGTCAACTTTTAAGTAATCGTTACTCTTTAAGGAATATACAGCCACACCCACCATTGTCAAAGCAATAATGGCGAGGTTGGTAATACGAATCAGTCGAAAAAAATGAATCATGGAATTATTTTATACACTGTTCTTCTATTTTTTTGATGTGCGGTCTCTTTTTCCTCTGGATTTGCAAGTTTCGAAATTTCCTCATCGGTAGCAATTGGTTGCGAAGAACCATAACCTTTGTATGATAATCGTTCAGAAGATACCCCGCATTGAATCAAATAATCCAAAACGGACTTGGCACGATCCGAGGATAATATAAGATTATCATCTTTATTTCCACGTGAATCGGTATGACCCCCAAGCTCAATTTTCAATTTCGGATTCGATTTGAGATAAAAGGCAAATTTGTTCAATTCGACTTTCGATTCTGGTCGAAGTGTAGATTTATTCAAATCAAAGAAAACATTGGCTAAAACATTTTCATCTGCGCTTGTTTCTGGATTCAATGGGATATCAATGTGGTAACTACTTTGATTTGGAATTCCTCGAAGGTTAAAATTCAAGGAGTAAGGGAAATATCCTGGGTATGTCACTTGAATGGCATAATCACGTTCAAGTGGTAAAGGAACCATAAATGAGCCATCTACCCTATCGGCTTCTGAAATAATTACTGTTTTGCCAGTGCTCAAGTCTGTCAACTCAAAAAATCCAGCAAGTGGTTTTTTTGTTTTCGAATCAAATACAAGTCCGTCAAAATATAATGTTGTAACTGGTCTATATTCTTCTGGTAAATCAAAATAATAAATGTCAAGACCTCCATATCCACCCTCACGATCCGAAGCAAAAAATGCGATATCACCGGTTGCATTTACCATCAATGAATTCTCATCATACATCGTATTGATCGGATAACCTAAATTATCTGGTTTCGACCAATTTCCATTATCATCCAATCGTGTGACATATAAATCAGATCCACCCATACCAATGTGACCGCGAGAAGCAAAATAAAGAGTTCTTCCGTCAGGATGAATATGAACCGATTCTTCCATGTCAGGGGTGTTTATAATGTTTGGTAAGCGCTGACCTGGACCCCAAGATCCATCGTCACGTAAATAAGAGACGTAAATATCAGCGTTTTGCCCCGTTCTATTTTTGATACCACGAATGAAATAAAGTGTTTTACCATCTGAAGAAAGAGAAGGTTGAGTTTCCCAATTAGATGTATTTACCTCTCCTGGTAAATTTACAGGATTCGTCCAACGATTTCCAATTTTTCGAGTTATAAACAGATCACAACTACCTTTACCTATTCGATTTTCTCCATAATAAGTCCCCGACTCGTCAGAACATGCAACGAAAATGAGTGTTTTTCCATCTGCGGCGATACTTGGCGCACCTTCATTATTAAGTGTGTTAACGTTGGGAGGCATCGCAAGTGCTTGTCCCCATTCGTTTTGATTTAATCCGGAAACATAAAAATCTTCTTGTTCTCCAAAATATTTTACACGACTGTCTGGAATTCTTCGCGTAAACAACAATGTTTTACCATCCACGGTAAGTGTTGGGAAATATTCAGGTAATCCTGTATTAATTCCTGGACCAACATTTTTTGGATCAAACGGTTTTGGATTTTTTATTGCATTTTTAGCAAAAATTGCACTTTCACGAATTTTGTGAGCGTCCTTCAAAAGTCCTTCACTCGCATTTGGATTTCGAATGAATAATTCAACATTTCTCAAGGCGTCATCATGACGACCAAGTGCCAATTGCAAGGCAGCAACATAAAAATAGGAATTTACAGTAATTACGCTATTCGGATTTATCCTCAATACACTTTCGTAATGTTTGATAGCTTCAGGATATTTTCTTGTTCGCTCATAAAATTCTGCAGCCAACAAATGAGCTTCCCAAAAATTTGGATCCTCTTCAATTGCTTCTTCTACAATAACAATGCCTTCCTTGTAATTCGGACCTTGCGTCTCTGGATCAACCGATTCACGAGGAGCTTTTTGAGCCTTTTCAAATAGTTTAATTGCTTTTTTGTCTTTCGTGGAATAATTAAACTGAGATTCCGCACAACTCACCACAAGCAAAACAAGAAATGAGGAAAGAATGAATTTTAACATCTATATTAAGGTATTTGCATGAACTTATGCGTTTGTAACGAAATTCTCCACTTCGGGTTACCTTTTACATATTCAATTATCTTAGGAAGAATTCGATCTTGCCTACTCCATTCCGGCTGCAAAAACAATATGCAATTGTCATTAACTTTAGAAGCATGTTCCTCCGCCCAATTCAAATCAGATTCATGATAAATTACAATCTTTAATTCGTTTGCCTTTTCATACGCTTCTTCACAAGGTGCTTTAAATTTTTTAGGCGAAAAACAATACCAATCAATATTACCTTTCAACAGATAACAACCCGATGTTTCAATGGCAGTTTCTATTCCTTTTAACTTTAAGGTGGCTATTAATTTTGTCAAATCATAAAGAGCAGGTTCTCCTCCAGTTATGACAACAAAATTGGTTGAAGTTGAATATATTTCCTTAACTAACTCTTCTAATTTAAGAATCGGGTGACCTAAGGCATCCCAACTTTCCTTTACATCGCACCAAACACAACCCACGTCGCAACCTGCCAAACGAACAAAATAGGCAGCACGACCAGCATAAAAACCTTCACCTTGAATGGTGTAAAAATGTTCCATTACTGGAAGTTCAATGAAAGTATCGACCTCGGAGAAATGCATAAACAAAAATAAACAATTTAGAGCGGAATGTGGAAAACATTCAAAAAGGGCTATGAACTATTTTTCTATATTTGTTCAATCAATATAACTTTTATGATTAGAAAAATTACACTTACATGTTTTTTATTTACAGGATTTTCGTTTTTCGCTCAACAGCAAATAGGAAATTCAGATATGGAATTATGGGAAAATGTTGGTACTGCCAATGAAGAACCTACAAATTGGAATAGTTTTAAAACAGCTCAAGGTAGTTTTACGAGTTTTGCGTCTCAACAACTTCAGCGTTCAACATCAATACGAACTGGAGCTACTGGTCAATATTGTGCAAGAATCTGGTCAAAATCTACGCTAGGTATAGTTGCTAACGGAAATATGACTGTTGGTAGAATAAATATGGGTAGCACTACGGCAGATAATCCAAATAATTATAATATTTCACTCACTGCTGATCCAAATTTTTCAGAATCTCTAACTACAACCCCGGATTCATTGGTTTTTTGGGTTAAATACACAGCAGCTAATGCAACTGATTCAGCCCGTGTTCATGCTATTTTACATGACTCGTATGATTTAAGGGATCCTTTAGATGCAAACTCAATTCCCCATGTCGTAGGGCGAGCGGAAAGAAATTATGGAAGAACGAATGGATCTTGGGCAAGGATTACCGTTCCATTTAACTATGTTGTTGGTTCACCTGCACTAAATTCAGCTTTTATTTTAATAACATTTACAACAAACAAAACACCAGGTGGAGGCTCTAACAATGACGAAGTTCTTGTTGATGATATTCAGTTAATTTACAATTCATCAGTTGGTATTTCGGAAAACAACCCAGAATCGTTTTATGCTAATTACAACGTGTCATCAGGATTGGAAATTTTCAGTAAAGAGACAAACATTAAAGTTGTGGACTCAAGAGGTGATATAATAAAAAATGGAAAACCTGAAGATTTAAATGGCTTGATTTTGAAGTCAGGGTTATATTTCGTTCAAGCACCAACAAAAACTATTAAGTTTTTGGTCCCATAAGGTAAATGAAATATCTTTTCATTTCATTCCTGATTTTATTCCCGTTCTCAGCTTTTTTGCAAAAAGGAACGGTCAAAGGTTTTGTAAAGGACGATGCAAATCAGCCTGTACAAGGTGCTGGCATCATTTATCGAAAAGATATTACTGTTGGTGCAAATTCAGATGAAAAAGGATTCTACGAGTTAACAATTCCAGTTGGGCCTGCAAAATTGATCTGTCGTTTTACAGGGATGAAAACGGATACCATTTCAGTAAATATTATTGAAAATCAAACGCTCGAATTGAATTTCAATATGCAACCATTTATCGTCAATCAAAAACAAGTTGAAATTAAAGTAGGAAAGTTTGACAAACCCATTGAGGAGCAAACGGTTACGATGGTTGTTTTGAAACCCGAATTAATTGAAAACAAAAATACGCGTAGCATTGAAACCGCATTGGATCAAACTCCCGGTTTGAATATTCTAGATGGCGAACCGCAAATCAGAGGAGGAAGTGGTTTTACGTTTGGTGTTGGGTCTAAAGCCGCTGTCATTGTTGATGATATGCCAATGCTATCGGGTGATGCAGGAAGACCTGAATGGGGATTCATTCCTGTTGAGAATATAAGTCAGGTTGAGGTTATAAAAGGAGCTGCTTCGGTACTTTCGGGAAGTTCAGCTTTATCTGGCTCTGTTCATATTCGGACTGCTTATCCGAAATCGAAACCACTGACTAAAATCAATGTTTATTCAGGTGCTTATTCCTCGCCAAAAGATAAATCAATGAAATGGTGGGATCAGTATCCAGGAATTTACGGTGTTAATTTTTTACACTCACAAATATTTGGGAATTTGGATTTGGTTGTTGGTGGAAATATTAACATCGATCACGGTTATATTGGCCCTCCCAAAACGGATTCGATTGTAGCAACCGTATTTCCTGACACAATCACCAACTTTTCAGAGCGTGATTTGATTTCAAAACGAGGGAGAATAAATTTCAACTTACGTTACCGTTCTAAAAAAATAAAAGGGCTGAGTTACGGTACGAATGGTAATTTCATGATGATGCATACGAATATGCCTTTGGCCTGGCTCAATGACTCAAGTGGTTTGTATCGTGCTTACCCGGGTGCCATTTTTCTTCAAGATCAATTCATCTTTAATATTGACCCTTTTGTAAATCTTTTCACCCAAACAGATGGAAAACATTATTTTCGAACACGAATTATGCATGTAGATAATGAAATGAGCGCCAATCAATCGAATCGCGCTACTACTTTTTACGGTGACTATATGTTTCAAAAAAGTTATCCTGAATTAAAAAACCTCGATTTTATTGGTGGATTGACTACCACATTTACAAATTCCTTTGCCAATATATATGTTGGTTCAGGAACGCCTAACAATCAAATGCTAAATATATCAGCATATACCCAATTAGAAAGTAAATACAATAAAGCATTGAATGTTTCTGCCGGTGGTAGATTGGAGTACTTTCAATTGAACGATACAATTACAGCACTTAAACCAATCTTCAGAGCAGGAGCAAGTTTAAAGTTGTATCAAGAAACATATCTACGAGCTTCTTATGGTCAAGGATTCCGTTTTCCAACTATTACGGAACGTTTTATTAAAACAGGTGTTGGGAATTTTGGTGTATTCCCAAATCCTAATTTGAAACCTGAAAGCAGTTGGAATGCTGAAATTGGGATTAAACAAGGTTTAAAACTGGGTGGAGTAATGGGATACTTGGACATTGCCGGATTTTGGCAACAATATCAAAATACAATCGAATATATGTTCGGTATTTGGAGGCAATTGACTGGAGACCCGCAGACGTTGGGACAATCGGCAGGATTTATGTTTTTAAATACGGGTGAGTCACGTGTTACAGGATTGGATGTATCTTTTACAGGTCAGGCGAATTTGACTGAAAATTCGTCTCTAACTTTTCTGATGGGATATAATTACATTGTTCCTAAAACCTTAACCCCTGATTTCGTTTACGCCCAAGATTCACTAAATCGCATTTTTACATACAATACAACCTCATTAGATCCGTCTAATCGAATTCTCAAATATCGTTTTTTACACAATGCAAAGTTTGATGCGGAGTATACTTATAAGAAAAAATTGTCTGTTGGATTAAGCGCGAAGTACTTTTCGAAAATTGTAAACATGGATGCAATCATCAAGGATTTCGAAGAATTAACGACAGATACAACATCTGACATTGGAAATTGGCTTCAAGATTTACGATACATGGATTATTATGAGTCACACCGCTTTGGAAATTGGATATTTGATGCTCGTTTATCCTACAATTTGAATGAATCTCACAAACTTGCTATAATTGGAACAAATATCTTGAATCGAACTTATTCGTTGCGACCTTTAAAAATCGAACCTCCACGAAGCATTATGGTTCAATATACCTATCGAATTGAAGGAAAAGAAGGGAAATTAAGAAAAGGAGTACGTTGGCTTTAAAAATTTTCTAATTCAAATCGTAACCAATTCAGCGCAGACAAAACTGTCATTTGCATGTTGCGTTCGCGGTTATCACCAAATTGAAATTTCCTAGCAATCGTTTTGTTTTTAAATGCAATTGCAATCCAAACTAAACCAACAGGTTTTTCCTCTGTGCCCCCGTTGGGACCAGCAATTCCGGTTGTAGAGATGCAAATATCAACACCTAATCGCTCTTTTCCTCCGTTTGCCATTTCGATTGCTACTTGCTCACTTACAGCTCCGTGACATAAAATTGCGTCAACTGAAACATTTGCCAACCGATGTTTTTGATCATTGCTGTATGTAATCAAGGAACCTGTAAAATAATGAGAAGCTCCTGAATTACTGACAATTGTATTCGCTAAAAGTCCTCCTGTACAACTCTCAATCGTCCCAATGGTCAAACATTTTTGAGTTAATAATTTCCCAATTATTTCAGGCAAGGTATCTTGTTCAAAACCCCAAAGCGCTTCAGGAATAATTGACTTTAACTCCTGAAAATATGAATCAACTTTATTCGAGTCAGATGCTCCATTATAGGATGTAATTCTCAATTTCACCATTCCAGGTGAAGGCAAATAAGCTAATCCGAAACCCTCTTCACGAATGCGGTCTTCCCAGTCTTTGATTTTTTCTGCGAGGAAAGATTCTCCGATTCCTTGAGTCAGAGCAGTTTTGTGATAAATGGCTCTTAGGTTAAACCTTGATTTAAGTCGTGGAAAAACTTCCTCCGTCATAATTCCTTTCATTTCGTAGGGAACTCCAGGTAAACTAATGGTTATGACATCATTCTTTTCGAACCACATTCCACTTGCAGTTCCATAACTATTGTTGAGAATAGTACAGTTTATTGGAAGTGCCGCTTGTAAATTATTGGATTCCAACATTGGACGGTTTCTAGCCGCAAAATAGGCTTGGATTTTCTCCAAAGTGGGTTGGTGAATTTCAAGTTCCGTTTCGAAAAACTCACAAAGCGTATGTTTTGTGATATCATCTTTTGTTGGACCGAGACCACCTGTAATAATTAAGCAATTTGTATTCAGATTAAGATTTTCAAGTGCCGAAATGATTTCCTTTTTATCGTCTGAAATTGTTGTTATTCGAATAACACGACCTCCTATTTTCGAAAGTTCGGAGCCTATCCAAGAAGCATTCGTGTTTATAGTTTGTCCGATTAGTAATTCATCACCAATACTCAGAATTTCAACAATCATTTTCGTTTAAATTTCGCGATTGACTCAATGTGTCCTGTGTGGGGGAATTGATCAACCAATGCATATTTCTCTAATTCAAATCCTGCATCACGCAACGTTGCCGCATCTCGAGCTTGTGTGGAAGGATTGCATGAAATGTAAACTATATTTTGGGCTCCGAGTTCAATTACTTTTTGCAAAGTTTTTGGTGCGATTCCAGCTCGAGGAGGATCTAACACAATTGTAGAGATATTTCCTTGATAATTTGGATATTCTTTCAAAAATTTACCAACGTCTGAAGCGAAGAATGAAATTGAATTGATGTTGTTTTTCTTCGCATTTCGTCTCGCATCTTCAATAGCCTCTTCAACAATGTCCACTCCTACAATCTTGACATTCGGGTTTCGTTTAGCAAGAAGCTGCCCAATTGTCCCGGTTCCACAAAATAAATCCATCACAACCTTATCTGTAGCTATTTCCTCTTCAAATACAAAATCGAGTGCTTTAGCGTAAAGCAATTCAGCACATTTCGGATTCGTTTGAAAAAAGCTTTCCATACTTATTTCAAATTTCAGCCCTGATAGTATTTCCTCAACCACAGGTTTTCCATAAAGCAGTTTGGATTCTCCATTTTCGATTTTAGCTCGATCAGCGACATTGTCATTAACTGTATGCTGAATACCTGCTATTCGATCACCAAATAGGGAAAGTACAAATTCAACAAAAGCATTTCGATTGAATTCTTTGAATCCAACGGATGACGTAACAAGATTCACCAAAAGTCTATCTTCAGCGAATGTCTTTCGTACGACAATATGTCTGAAAAATCCAGTCTTTTTTGGCGGATGCCAAGCAGGTAAATCCGTTTTTTCAAGAAAATTTCGAATCAAATGAAGTTTCGATTCCCACTCTTCATCAAAAAGCCCTGAAGGTTTATTTAAACTTTCTACCTTCCACCAAGTTCCACGTCTCTTAAACCCAAGTGCAAAAGCATCGTCTTTTTCTGTATCCGTTTCCAAACAATGTTCAATTGACGAGAAACTATATTCCATTTTATTTCGATAGAAATAGTGATTTGGTGACGAAATAAATAAATCGAATTTTGAACGAATATCTTGAATACCTGAAAGACGAGCAAATGTTTCTAATGTTGATTCTTTCTTAACTTCCTCTTGAACCTCAACGGGAACTCGAATGTAAGGCCCACCTGAAATTTCTTGGAATTGAGTCTGAGTTTCTTTTTTAGATCGATTTAATATTTCGATCAACTTCGCCTCAGCGTGCTTTTTTCGTTTTACATCAATTTTAGCTCGAACGACTTGACCAGGAAACGTATTATCTACAAAAACAATAAACTGACCTTCTTCGGATTGAATTTTTGCAATTCCACGCCCACCAAAAGCGTAATCGGTAATTTCTAATTCAACTTCTTGACCTCGATTGAACATATTAGATCATACCTCGGATGACACCTTTATCCGATGTCTCAATGAATGAAAGAATTTCATCTCGATTTTCACAAGATTCAATGGCTTCTCTTACCGCAATTATTCCTTTCGACAAGTTGCTATTTTGAACGTAAAGAATTCGATAGATATCCTCGATTTGTCGAACTAACTCATCTGAAAACCCTCTTCTTCGTAATCCAACAGAATTTACTCCTGCGAACGTAAGTGGTTCTCTGGCTGCTTTAATGTAAGGCGGGACATCTTTTCTGACTAAGGATGCGCCTCCAATAAATGCGTGTTTTCCGATTTTGACAAATTGCTGTGCGGCAACTTTTCCCTCTAGAATAGCCCAATCATCAATTTCAACATGTCCAGATAGACCAGTATAGCTGGCTAAAATCACATTGTTTCCTATTTGGCAATCATGAGCGACATGAACATACGTCATTAATAAACAATTATCTCCAATTGCCGTCTTCCATTTATCTTTGGTTCCCCGATGAATTGTAACACATTCCCTTATTTTTGTATTGTTACCAATTTCAACCGTTGTATACTCTCCGTCGAACTTCAAATCTTGAGGAATGACACCAATGACTGCTCCAGGAAAAATTTCACAATTCTCCCCTATTCTTGTACCTGGATATATTGTGACATTTGGATGAATTCGAGAATTCTTTCCAATAATTACGTCTTCAAAAATTGTGGAAAAAGCGTCAATTTGAACGTTCTCTCTAAGTTGAGCTTTGCTAGAAACCGAAGCAAGTGAACTTATCATGCTTTGTCTTTGATTACTTGAGCGAGCATTTCTGCTTCCATCACTACTTTTCCATTCACAAATGCTTGGCCACCCATTTCTACGAGACCTCGACGAATAGGTGATAATAATCTTAATTCAAATACCAACGTATCACCGGGAAGAACTTTCTGTTTGAATTTAACATTATCGATTTTCATGAAATAAGTGGAATAGAGATGTGGATCCTCAACTTTACTCAATGCGAAAATGCCACCAACTTGAGCCATAGCTTCAATTTGGAGAACACCTGGAAAAACTGGATTTCCAGGAAAATGTCCTGTGAAAATTGGCTCATTCATTGTCACATTTTTAACACCAATAATCGACTCTTCTTGAATTTCCATTATTTTGTCCACCATCAAGAAAGGGAAGCGATGAGGAAGCATTCGCTCAATATCATTTATGTTATATAGTGGTTCTTTCGTTAAATCAAATTCTCTTGGAGCGCTTTGTTGTTTCTTAATTTGTTCTTTCAACACTTTTGCGAAACTAACATTGCCAAAATGTCCCGGTCTTGCGGCTAAGATGTGTGCTTTAATTGGCTTTCCTACAAGTGCCAAATCCCCAACAATATCTAATAATTTATGGCGAGCTGGTTCATTTTCAAATTGAAGTTTCGTACTATTTAACACACCAATTCCTTCAATATTCACTTGTAAATTCTCTTTTCCAAGAAGTTTAGCCAATCTATTCAGTTCATCTTTGGAAATATCGGCTTTATCAACGAGAACAATAGCATTATCAAGATCTCCACCTTTTATCAAATTATGCGTAGCCAAATATTCTAGTTCTCTCAAAAAAACAAAAGTTCGACAAGGAGCAATCTCTGAATTAAACTCGCTAATGTTATACATACTTGCATGCTGTGTTCCTAGAACAGGTGACTTGTAATCTACCATTACGGTCAGGCGATAGTTTACATCTGGAATTGCGAGAAATTCTATTCCTTTTTCAACATCCTCCCAAGGAATATTTTCTGTTAGCTCAAAATATTCTCTTTCTGCTTCTTGTTCTTCAAAACCTACATTTAAGATTGCATCAACATAGAGCTTCGAACTACCATCCAAGATTGGAATTTCAGCTCCGTTAATTTTGATTAATGCATTATCAACTTGACAACCGTAAAGTGCAGCTAAAACATGCTCAGTCGTATGAACTTTAGCACCTTTGAATTCAAGGGTTGTTCCTCTTTCTGTTGAAACAACCAGGTC
Organism: uncultured Lishizhenia sp.; assembly: GCA_964534395.1. Taxonomy (GTDB): domain Bacteria; phylum Bacteroidota; class Bacteroidia; order Flavobacteriales_D; family Crocinitomicaceae; genus UBA952. The sequence goes on along the minus strand of CAZHOW010000009.1, from coordinate 61,104 downwards.
TACATCCGCTTTTATAATCGGTTGTTCTTGTAAATCAACTCGTTGGAACTTATATCCGTGATTATCAGGCGCTGGACAAATCTCAATTTTAACTTGCTCTCCGGTATGTAAACCCACTCCTTCTAAGGAAATACTTGCTTTTAATGTCCTTTGTTTTTCCGACATATTTATTTATTTCTTAAGACCTCTAGCTCTTTTTCCAATTCAGCTAGTTTATTTAAAATGTATGGCAATTTTCTAAATCCAAAATAGGATTTCTTAAAGTCATCTAAAGGAATGCCTGGCGAGCCCATTAGTGTCTCCGCTTTTTTCACAGTGGAAGGAATACCCGATTGTGCAACTATTTTCGTGCCATCAGCAATATGTAAATGGCCACTTATACCAGCTTGACCGCCAATCATGACACTTCTGCCAATTTTCGCTGAACCTGCAATCCCAACTTGAGCCGCCATTGCCGAGTTCTGTCCGACTTCAACGTTGTGAGCAATCTGACAAAGATTATCAATTTTAACCCCTCTTCGAATTATCGTTGAACCCATAGTTGCACGATCAATAGAACAATTGGAACCAATCTCAACGTTATCCTCGATGATTACATTTCCAATTTGCGGAACTTTTTGAAATTCCCCTTGCTCATTTGGAGCAAATCCAAAGCCATCAGAACCAATTACCGTTCCTCCGTGAATGATGCAATTTTTGCCAACTTGACAATCCTGATATACGATTACATTCGGATGCAACGTGGTATTGTCACCAATTTTTACGCCTTCGCCGACGAAAACATTTGGATATATCGTAACGTTTTTACCAATCTGAGCATTTTTACTGATGTATGAAAAAGAACCTAAATAAAGTCCTTCACCAACCCCAGCAGTTGAATGAATGAAACTATTCGGCTCAATTTCAGGATTTTTTTTACTCAAGTTGTTATAGACTTCCAGCAGTTTCGCAAAACAGGCATAAGCATCAGCAACCTTTATCAAAGTTAAGGTTGAAGGAAGTTCTTTTGAAGGCTCAAAGGTATTATTAACGATACAAATACTTGATTGCGTCGTGTAAATATACTCTTCATATTTTGGATTGGACAGAAAAGAAAGCGCTTGAGGTTGTCCTTCTTCAATTTTTGCTAATCCCTTGACGGTTATTGTTTTATCTCCAACAATTTCACCTTGAAGTATTTCAGCTATTTGCTCTGCCGTAAATTCCATTATTCAAAATTAAAAAAAGACTTCAATCGGAGTATGAAACTAAACTTCAATTTATTAACAAGGAATTATTTACACAATGAATTAAAAGGTAAGTCCATTTTAAAAACTTCAATTTTATCCATATGCCATAAAGCAAATGCACGAATTTCACGATTCTTTTGATCTCTGAAAACCAGACAATGTTCCGGCTTCGGACTTCTTTTTAGATTCGATTTTTCAAAATCGATATAACCATTTTTGCGAATTCGTTGAAATAGTTGATCGTTATCTTTAATTTGAATAACTTCTTTTTGACAATCCAGTTTTTCGGTGGTATCCACATACAGGAAATTTCGCTCTTTCGGAAAATAAATAATTTCTCCTTTTCCTTCAATAGAATTTGTTGCGCGACCTGTCTTTTTCTCTTTCAATAGAACCTCAGACAAGAAACTATCTTTTCCCAAAGTTAAAAGAGCCGTAAATTCTTTACCTGATTTGGTTTTACAATCAAAATGATAGACTTTAAATTGATCTGTTTTTTTACTTTTTTGGAAATCAATGTCGCTATTTCTCAAAATTAGAATCAACTCCTTATCTGAAAGATTTAATTTTTCAAGCTCACTTTTATTTTCATCATTAATAACAAGTAATCGCTCAAAAATGGCTGTTTTAACTCGGTTTTCAGGTGTCCAAGCGCAACCCTTGTTCTTAAAAAAGAAAATGACAAACAGCAAGCCGATGCCAAAGCCAATTCCATAATATTTTAATCTGCGAAAGAAATTTTCCATAGGGCAAAAAAAAACCGCCATTAACTGACGGTCTTAAAAAGTTAGTTTAGATTATAGTAACGCTTCCAATTTCGAAACCAAATTCGCTTTCGGAACAGCTCCAACTGATTTATCAACTACCTCACCATTCTTGATAAATAGAACGGTAGGAATACTTCGCACGTTGAATTGAGCAGAAACATTGGAGTTTAAATCAACGTTTACTTTGCCAATTACAGCTTTTCCTTCGTATTCTTTAGACATTTCATCGATTACTGGACCAATCATTCGACAAGGACCACACCATTCTGCCCAAAAGTCAACTATTACGGGCTTGTCCGATTTCAATACTAATTCATCAAAATTCGCGTCTGTTATTTCTAATGCCATTTTTAAATATAAATTAATTAATAAAAGTCCTATCAGTTGATAAGGAGCAAAATTACAAGTTTTTCATTTACAAGAATAAAACCAATGTTAAAAATCTGACAAAATGTCTTTTCTAAAATAAAACTTCATCGAAATTGGTTCAACTCTTCAGTTCTTCCTTTAAATATCTCGCCGTATGAGAAAAATCTATTGCTTTTTGAATCATTTTCTCAGGAGTTCCCGAAAATAATATTTTTCCGCCCCCACGACCGCCCTCAGGTCCTAGATCAATTATGCGGTCAGCGACTTTGATGATATCCAAATTATGTTCGATGACCAAAACCGTATTTCCTTCATTCACCAAGCGTTGAAGAACACCAAGTAGCATATTTATGTCCTCAAAATGAAGTCCAGTGGAAGGTTCATCAAGAATATAAATCGTTTTTCCCGTTCCTTTTTTTGATAATTCGGAAGCCAATTTGATTCGTTGCGCTTCGCCACCTGAAAGGGTTGTTGACGATTGTCCCAATGTGAGATAGCCCAAACCTACACTTTTTAAGGTATCTAGAATTCGGAATATCTTCGGATGATTTTCAAAAAATAGAACTGCATCCTCAATCGTCATGTTTAATAAATCTGAAATCGACTTTCCTTTGTATCGAACTTCCAAAGTTTCACGATTATATCGTTTTCCATTGCAGGTTTCACACTCGACGTAAATATCAGGAAGGAAATTCATTTCAATTAACTTCAAACCGCCTCCGTTGCAAGTTTCACATTTTCCGCCTGCGACATTGAATGAAAATCTGCCTGGCTTGTATCCACGAATCTGGGATTCCGGAAGGGAAGCGAACAATGTTCGAATTTCATCAAAAACTTTAGTATATGTAACGGGATTGGAACGCGGTGTTCTACCAATAGGACTTTGATCGATTTCAATCACTTTATCAATGTGTTCGAGACCTTCTATTTTTTGGTATTCCAAAGGAATTCTTACCCCATCATAAATGTGTTTCAAGAGAATTGGGTAAAGCGTGTAATTAATTAACGACGACTTCCCTGACCCCGAAACACCTGTCACACAAGTAAATGTTCCCAACGGAATCGCTAGATTGACATTTTTTAAATTGTGGCCTTTTGCTCCAAAAAGACGAAGTTCATTTCCATTTCCTTTTCTTCTGGTTTTTGGGACTTCGATTGATTTTGATCTGTTTAGATATTGGGCTGTGAGTGAATCTGAATTTAATATCTGTTTCAAATTTCCCTGAGAAACAATTTGCCCTCCGTGAATTCCTGCTTTCGGACCAATATCCACCACAAAATCAGCCTCTTCAATCATTTCTTTGTCGTGCTCAACAACCAAAACAGTGTTTCCTGTATCCCTAAGTTTTTTCAAGGATTGAATTAATTTAGTGTTGTCGCGTTGATGCAATCCGATTGAAGGTTCATCCAGAATATATAACACATTCAACAATTCAGTTCCAATTTGAGTGGCTAATCTAATTCGTTGCGCCTCACCACCAGAAAGACTTTTCGATGATCGATTTAGCGTGAGATACTCCAATCCAACATCCAATATAAATCGTAATCTTGATCGAATTTCTTTGATAATTTCAACGGCGATGTGGTTCTTGTCTGAATCAAGTTTAGTTTCTATTTCTGAAAACCAATTCCACAATTCATTCAGTTCCATTTGCGTTAAATCGCCGATATGTTGCTCTCCAATTTTAAAATGTAAAGCTTCTTTTCTCAACCGTGAACCATTGCAATCAGGACATTGTTTTTTATTCATAAAACTCATTGCCCAGCGTTGGATGGCGCTATTTCCTTCCTCAGCATAACGTGTCATAAACTGAATTATTCCCTCGAATGTTTCAACATTTGACTTCGGTGAAATTTCCATACCTTCGTTTCCATAAAGCAAAAAATTCAAGAGCTCCGAATCAAATTCTTGAATGGGTGTATTTCCATTGATCCCATTTTTGATCAGAATTGATTCAATTTTCTCAAATATCCATGTTCTTTTGAATTCCCCAAGGGGAGCAAAACCGCCTTTCTTCAATGAAAGTTCCGATTTAGGTATAATTTTATTCAAATCAACTTCAGAAATTTCTCCAAGACCATTGCAAGTTGAACAGGCGCCACGCGGAGAATTAAAAGAGAACAAATTTGGTTCTGGATCCGGGTAACTTATTCCAGTTGTAGGACACATCAACGAGCGACTATAATGACGAATCTTCCCACTTTCAAAATCCATTACTAACATACTTGAATCACCCATTTTCATGGTTGTGACAATAGAATTGTAAATGCGAGATGAATCTGTTTGACCAATAACCAATCGATCTACAACAACTTCAATATCGTGAATTTTATAGCGATCCAAACGCATTCCTTTTTCGATGTCTTGCAATTTTCCGTCAACTCGAACTTTGTTAAATCCATTTTTCAGGATCTGTTCGAAGAGCTCACGATAATGTCCTTTACGACCTTTGATTTTTGGAGCAAGAAAAACAACTTTTTTGTCTGAAAAATCGCGTTGAATGAGTTCTACAATAGCTTCATCTGAATACTTAACCATTGGTTCATTTGTATTCAAGGAATAAGCCGTTGAAGCTCGGGCATATAGCAATCTTAGAAAATCATATAATTCGGTAATTGTCCCTACAGTGGATCTAGGAGAACGGGAAACCGTTTTTTGTTCAATTGAAATTACAGGACTTAAACCATTTATTTTGTCGACATCCGGTCGTTCCAAACCACCGATAAATTGTCGAGCATATGCCGAAAATGTGTCAATGTATCTGCGTTGCCCTTCAGCGAAAATAGTGTCAAATGCCAAGGAAGATTTACCACTGCCACTTAATCCAGTAAAAACCACTAGTTTATTTCGTGGTATAGAAAGGTCAATGTTTTTTAGATTATGTTCGCGAGCGCCAAAAACAGAAATAAATTCCTGATCGTTTTCAACTAGCAAATCAGTTTGATCTTCTGCCATTTGATTTAGTTGTAAGAATTGAAATTTTTCAGATTTTCATTCTTTGCAGGCAATTTGATTGAAAAATCACTTGGTCGTATTGTTAATTTATTGGATATCAACCAAGGGTTTAATTTTCTCAGAATTTTCAGGTTGATTCTTTTAGATCGAGCCCAGTCAGCTAAATTCGAAATGGGGTTTGACAGTTTAACTGTTTTAGTTGAAAGTGGCTTGTAAAGTTGTTCCGTTGGTATATCAAAACCATAGCTTTTCGGGTTCTCCATAATCAATTTCATCGCCATTATTCTAAAAACATACCTACCTGTTTCATTGTTCATGTCCGTGTCAAAATAATGCTCCGTTTTCTGCCATTTCATATCCGACTGAACGCCTCCAATACCACGATTATATGAAGCGCATGCATTTACCCAATCTCCAAATATTTTATGAGCATTTTTGATGAAAGCACATGCTGCAAGAGTGCTTTTGGTTAAATTCAACCGTTCATCAACTTCATCATTGATAATTAAATTGTATTCTTTTGCTGTGAAAGGCATAAATTGCCAGAAACCATTTGCTCCAACTGGACTGGTAACCTCGGATAGATTACTTTCAATGACTGCTAAATATTTAAAATCTTCAGGGACATTTTCTTCTGCTAATATTCTTTCAATTTCAGGGAAATAACGGTTTGCTCTTTTCAATGCAAATGTGGTTGAACTTTGAAAATATACATTTGTGATAATCTCTCTGTCTAATCGTTCACGAATATCTTCGTCTTCAAGATTAATTTTCTCTTCAAAAAAATACATTGATTTTGGAATCGAAGGTAATGAAGAAGGGATTTTATTCTTATCGGGATGATTGTTATTTTTTGAGGATGCTTCTTTACAACCATTCGAGAATAAAATCAAGAATAAGATAAAAGTAAAATTGAGTTTATTAATCACAAATCGTTTTTTTTCGGCTCGGAATATTTCAATGTATTTCGATACAGAAGATAAAAAACGAAAATAAAAAATAATAAGAAAATCGGAGTAATGTAAATTGAATTATGACGAACAAGGTAGATAATGATTACACTAAATAAAAACGAAAGAAAACCAATTAACGCAAAAACATACCAAACCTGTCGATCAGAATAACCGGCATAAACCAAATGATGTGTCGTATGGTCTTTACCTCCAACCATTGGAGATTTTCCAGCCTTAATTCGATTGATAACTACTGTCAATGTATCAGCCGCAGCAGGAGTAAGGGCAATTAAAGTAATGACCAAACTCACCCAAGAATGATTTTCAGTAATTGACCCTAAATTCCACAAATATTTGATTGTAAAGAAAGCCACAAAAAAACCAATGAACTGACTACCTGCATCTCCCATGAAGATTTTCGACGGATTGATATTATATCTCAAAAATCCAACCAGCGCACCCAACATGGCAACAATTGTAAAAATCCAATAGGGTTCGTTAGAATTTCCAATGAAATAACAACAAAACAAACAAGAAAGAAGCGTAAAAAATACTGTTGTCCCTGTTATTCCATCCATATTATCAAGCATATTCAAGGAGTTCATTAAAACTACCACCCATAATATTGTAAGAAGGTAATCAATCCAAAGGATATGAAATAAGTCAATAGACGTGTCTGTGAAAATTAAAGTTATACCACAAACTATCTGAATGATCAATTTGAACAATGGTCGAGTGTTATATGCATCATCAGATAAGCCCATTATGAATGCTAGCGATGCTGCGAGAAATAGACCGACAAAGGATGAATTTGAGAACACATTGGGTTCGGGATCCAGAATCATAAAGAGAACTGTAGAAAATAAAAAACCGAGGAATAAACTAATTCCACCCAAAGAGGGCTTCGATTCATTACTCCATCTTATTGTAACGTCATTTTTGTTTCTAATTCCGAGCGTTTGGGAAAATCTCAATAACATCATATTTACAATTAATGAAATTATCGCAGCGCCGAAAAAGAAAAGTATGTAGTAGTTTAGATCTTTTATCGACATATTAAAAAGGGCTTAAAAAGGAATTAAATTGCATTGCTTTTTTATCTTTTTCTGAAACAATCGGATTTTGAACGTACCAATCAATATTCAAATCTGAATCATCCCATAGCAAAGCTTGTTCATGTTCCGGAGAATAAAAATTAGTGCATTTGTAGCAAAAAACAGTTTCATCTTCAAGAGCACAAAAGCCATGTGCAAAACCAGGAGGAATCCATAATTGATTCTTCGTTTTAGAATCCAAAACCACTTTAATATGTTTTCCATATGTAGGTGAAGATTTACGAATATCAACTGCAACGTCTAGAACCTGACCTTGCATCACATAAACCAATTTTCCTTGATCAAATGGAGGATTTTGAAAATGAAGCCCTCTCAAAACTCCTTTTGATGACTTTGAGAGATTATCTTGAACAAATTTACAGTTGTCACCAATTATTTCTTGGTATTTCAATTCATTAAACGATTCCAAGAAATAGCCTCGTTCATCTCCAAATATTTTTGGAAATATCGAAATTATTCCTTCGATTTCTTCTTTTTTGTACTCCATCTTTTTTTGATTTTCTTCCACCATCTCAAATGCAATGGCACGTCATCTTCGTCATCAGTATAGTACCCTGAGTCGTACCCATTTCCATAACCATATCCATATCCATATCCATAACCATATCCGTATCCGTAACCGTAACCGTAACCGTAACCGTAACCGTAACCGTAGAACGATCGACCGGTTTCAACTCCGTTCAAAATAACATTTAAACTTTGTAATTTCTGAACTTTGAATAATTCCTCTACACGTTGAACGAACACGCGCTTCGAGTAATTTGCTTTGAAAACATACAAAGGAATATCTGCGTTTGCCAGAATTTCAATACCATCCGAAACGATACCAACGGGAGGATTGTCAATCATAACCACATCGTATTGCTCTTTCAGTTTTTCCAAAATTTGCTTGAATTCATCACTTTGAATCAATTCGGAGGGATTTGGTGGAATTGGTCCCGCTGTAATGTAATGTAAATTTGTTATATGCGACTTTCGAATAACACTATCTATTGAAGTCATTCCGGAAATTACACTACTCATTCCATCAATATTTTCAGCATTAAATCCAAAGTGCACTTTTGGTTTACGAAGATCCAAGTCAATTACAACAGTCCTTTTACCACTCGCTGCAATCAATCCTGCCAAATTGAGGATCACGAATGTCTTACCTTCTCCCGAAATCGAGGATGATACGGCAATAACTTTTGCATCTTTATTGATAAAACTCATGTTTGATCGTATGCTTCTAATTGATTCAGCAATGCGAGACTTAGAAGATTCCGTGACCACTACCTGCGAGTACTTCATTTTTTTCTTGTACAAAGGAACTGCACCGATAAAATTAGTTTTTGGAGGCAAAAGCTTTTGTAAATCCTGCGCATTGATGATGTCATTATACGTCAAATACCTCCAAATTAATAGCCCAAAACCACACAATATTCCAAAAATGATTGCGACCGCGTAAATTAACTTTTTATTCGGACTCAATGGAGAATCTGGAAAGACTGGCGGTGTTAATATTCTATTCGTTGAAGAATATCCTGCGTTCGATAATTCATATTGTACTTTTTTCTCTGTAAATAATTCAAAATAACGATTGTTCAATTCTTCCATGTATTTCAAACGATCATATTCCATTGCTTTTTCTGGAAGATTGTAATAGTTCGTTTCTATTTCATTGACTTTCGATGCCAAAAGCTGTTTATCGCTTAGGAGTCTATCTTCAATGACTTTCATACTTTTCTTAATCGAAGAAATCCGCATTTGAATTTTAGAATTTACGTTCTTGATTTGATTATTATCCATTGTCAAATCTTTCAGTAAATCCTCTTTTTGCTCTAAAAGTTTATTCAAATCTTCAATTTGCCGTAGTAAGGAACCTTCGAAACTTCGTTTACCAATCATCTCGGGAATCATCTTGTATAGTTCAACGCGATTCGGGTCAATTTTAATCTTATCAGCAACCATGTATAAGGTGGTCAACTCCTCATCAATTTCCAAAATCTTTTCCGACAAATCAGACATTTTCGTGGACAGCTCCTCCTCTAAACTCGTGGGATCTGGTATTTTCTCTCGTTTCTGATAATCCGAAAGGTTATTTTTGGAATTTTTTACGACTATTGAAAGTGAATCAAGCTGTTGGTTGATGAAGTCAATCGTTTTGTTAGAGTTGTTTTTCTTCGCTCCCTCTTGATATTCAAAATACGATTCTAATAATTTACCAACAACATCTCGACATAAAATTGGGTTATGATCATCGTAGGTAATTTGTATTGTTTTAGCATTCAAATCCATCGCCATTACAATCAAATTTTTCTTCAGTTGATTGAGTATATCGGAACGACGATTAAAGAAAAAATACAGTTTATTAGTCGTTGTGGCTTCTAGAAGTTCGCCTAAATTTGGTGTTTCAATAATCAACTCAAAATCAGCGTTTTTTATTGATTTGTTCGGTAATCCAGAAACTAACTTCTGAACCCCACCTTTCTCATAACTCAAATTAATTTTACCCTCATTGTATGCAATGTCTATCCTCTTGCCGCACAATGACGAATCCACAAGTGACAAAGGAACTATTTTAAAGCTAGTGGACTTGTATAAATCTTTTGTCAAGAGTTTACCTTCTGAATAGACATTTGTTGAAATATTTAACTTTTTAATTGTTTGATCCAGGAGGAAATCAGATCTTAAAAATTCAACTTCTTGATTAATGTTTGTTCCTTGTGCTGCAGCCGTTACTTCTCCTAAAACTTCACTAACTTTATCCTCTTCAACTATTTGTAAAACTGCATTTGATTGGTAAACAGGTTTTGTGTAACGCAAATAAATAAATGCAATTAAACTAAATAGTAAAATAAAATAAATCGGGGATTTCCAATGTCGTTGAACAACAATCCCAATAATCATGGGATTAAATTCTTTGTTTATTACAAGCTTTTTCTGTTGATTAGACACAATTTATTGGCGAGTTAGAGTAAATAATAGTAAAGCAGAAGTTAAAATACTGACCCACGGAGTAATCTCTGTCAGCACAGAACTTGCGATTCTAGGTTTAACATCCACATAAATATAATCGTTGCTCTGTACAATCATTTCAGCTTGCTTCAAACCTTGAATAGTTGAAAGATCAATTTTATAAATCTCTCTTTTGTTTTTATTTTTACGAATCAATTTAATTGAATTTGCACGTGCATCCTCTGAAAGTCCTCCAGCGAGAGCGATTACCTCTAATAACGTGGTATTTACATTATTTAAATTGACAACCTGCGCTTGTCCCCTACCTGGAAAAATTATAATTCGTTGATTTGAAAGACGAATTTGAACGAAAGGATTGATATAATTTTTTGAAAGCAACTCAGTCAAGATATCCTCGAGCTGAATTGTTGTGAATCCTTGGACTTTGATTATTCCAATAACAGGTAACTCCGCAGTTCCATCTCTTCTAACCTGATAATCTTGCAAAAACTGCTGATTATTTCGATTAAATATTTGTCCATCCGTCCCATTAACACCGGACATTCCAGAAACAATTCGTTCACCATTGTTCGTTGAGAAGAAGAATGTAAATCGATCACCTGGTCCGATAACATAGTCTTCAGTTGGTTTCATTGGAATAGAGTCATATTGAAAATTCTCACCTTTGGGGATTTTAAACATGACATTGCTATTTATATTAGCGCATGAATTCAACGTCAATATAACGGAAACGATAAATACTATTTTTAGTAGAACTCTCATTCCAACGAACTGTTTTTCAATAATTTCAAATAGTAATTCTCCATATCTTTTACCAATCTAGAATAATGAAAATTATCCTTTACGAAAGACCATCCATTTTGTGACATTTTTTCGCGTTTTTTTTCATCTTCTATTAATTCAAGTAATTTTTCAGCGAATTTTTCAGGATTATTTTTTGATACGACAAATCCAGTTTCATTTTCTTTGACAATATCTTTTACACCTCCAACATCAGTTGAAATGACCGGAATATTGCATGCTTGAGCCTCAATCAAACTCACAGGTGTTCCCTCATTGTTCGATGTCAAACAAATGATATCCATTCCAGCGTTGAACGTTTTTATGTCGTGAATCCAAGATGTTAAGCGAATATCGATTGTTTGACTTGTTTTGATCACATTTATCAGTTCTTCGATTTCTTTTCGAGTTTCACCATCCCCAACAATAAAAAAAACAGGATTTCTAGTTGTTTTTCGATTCACTATTTCAATCGAGTCTAAAAATAATTTGTGATTTTTAATTGGTGCCAAACGACCTATAATTGCAACTGCAATTTGTTCGTCATTTAAATTATGGAATTCCCTCGTCTCCTTTCGCTTTTTCTCCAAATCAACTTGAAATTGATTCAGATCAAATCCAAGCGGAATAACATCAATTTTATTTTTTTCTGCTATTCGATATTTCTCACTTAGCTCCTTTTTTTGTTGTTCCGAAATTGCTATAATTCCTGTTGATTTTGATGCCAAACGCTTCTCTATTCTTCGAAAAACCTCCGTTTTAAATTTACCAAAATATGAATGAAAAACATGTCCGTGAAAGGTATGAACAACAACTGGTACTTTACAATCAAAAGCTGCTTTTCTTCCGAGAGCGCCTGCCTTTGCAGCATGGGTGTGAACAATATCTGGTTTAAATTCTTCGATTATTGTTTTAATTTTCTTCAGAGCTTTTCGATCACTAAAAAAATTGGGATTTCTTTTAAGTTCGGGAATTAAAATAGGTTTAACTCCATAATCTTTTAAAATATGTAATGAGTCCGCCTCACCTTCTTCTGGTAAACCACCAATTAGAACAGTTTCAAATTCATTCGACATAAATCGCGTTAGAAAAGTAGCATTGTAGGTTGGCCCTCCAATATTGAATCTATTTATAATTCGTAAAATTTTAATTTTCCTTTTGGCAGACATTTTGCAATTATCTCAATGCTTTTGATAAAAAAATATTTTAATGAAAACTTTTTTAAGCACGATTTACGATTTTTGTAAAAACTTAATTCAATATGCAAAATTACATTTTTTCGCTTTCATTCTTGTTGATATTTAGCGCTTTTTCCCAAAACAACATCGATAAGACAATATTGAATTTTGAAAGAGATACAATAAATAAGAATGTGAAAATCAGTTTTTTGGCAATAGATCTACAAAATGGCGAAAATATTGCAAATTTATACGCTAACAAATCGCTAACTGCTGCATCCACAACAAAATTATTCCCAACTGCAACAGCGATAGAAGTACTTGGTAGTAATAAAAAAACTAAAACAAGAATTTACTATTCAGGTGAGTTGAATTCGAAAGGAGAGCTTATTGGAGATATCTGGATTCGTGGAGGTGGAGATGTAAGTTTGGGGAGTAAATATTTTTCGAAAGAAACACAAGAGCTTCAATTCATAGAAGATTGGGCTGATTCATTGATTCAAAAAGGAATTAAAACAATTAAGGGATCGGTAGTTGCGGATGCATCAGAGTTTGGGTACAATGGGACACCAAAAGGATGGCACGAATCAGATATAGGCAATTATTATGGTGCTTTTGCGGGAGGATTAAACTTTTACGACAATACTGTCAAACTCATTCTTAAAACTTTTTCCTCTGGATCGAAAGCACAGTTAATTGATGTATTTCCAACAATTCCAGGGCTAACTATTTCTAATTCCGTTTTAGCCGCAAATGTTCAAGGAGACGAAGCAACAATTTTTGGAACCCCTTATTCTTTCAATAGAAAAATAACAGGAAAATTACCTGTAAATCGTGATCGATTTATTGTGAAAGGTAGTATGCCAGATCCAGAGCACCTGTTAGTCCAAGAACTGGTAAAAACCCTTGAAAAAAAGGGAATAGCTGTTACAAATGGAACAAAAACAGTTCGATTAAATCAATTGTCAAAACCCAATTATGAGAAGGATTTAAAATTACTTTTTCAGCAAGAAAGCAAAACAATTAAGGAGATTGCTTTTTGGACAAATAACAAAAGTGTTAATTTATTTGCTGAAGGATTGGTCAATTTACTTGGCTTTTACTCAAACGGCGATGGCTCAACGAGTTCAGGTATAAAAGTAATAGAAGATTTCTGGAAGGATAAAATCAACACCTCAAACTTGATTTTAAACGATGGATCTGGTTTATCTCGATTGAATGCGATAAGTGCTCAACATTTTTGTGACTTATTGAAATACATGTCAAAATCTAAAAATTATGAAGATTTTAAATCAACTTTACCTGTCGCTGGAAAAAACGGAACAATTAGTACTCTTTGCAAAGGGGGAGCTGGTGAAGGAAGAATATTTGCGAAAAGTGGAACCCTTAACAACACCAAATCCTACGCAGGTTATATCGATTCAAAAACTGGCAAGAAAATAGCTTTCGCCATCATTGTTAATGACTTCAATTGTTCAACAGGCGAGATTAAACGAAAAATGGAAACTATTTTAAATGCTTTAGCAGAATATTAATTTTTCAAATTCCAAGCTCTGCAGTAATTATTTGCCTCCAAAAATCTGTGATTGAAATACCATGACAGGCAAGCATCTGAGGCACTATACTTGCTGATGAAAACCCTGGAGTTGTATTAACCTCTATGACGAAAGGCTCCTCATTGACAATCATAAAATCGATTCGTGCAATTGAGCGCAGTTGCAACAGCGAATAAATGTACTTTGCCCTTTCTTGAACTTTAAATTTGACTTTATCGGAGATACGAGCCGGCGTTATTTCTCTCGATTTTCCATTGTATTTGGCATCAAAGTCGAAAAACTCATTTTCTGAAACAATTTCAGTCAAAGGTAAGGCTTGAATACCATCAATATTGCGATAAACACCACACGTTACTTCAACTCCATCGAGAAAAGACTCCACCACAGTAGTTCCACCTTCTAAAAATGATTTTTGTAAAGCGGGCTGAATTTCTGATTTTGTTTTAACCTTTGAAATACCATAACTTGATCCAGAATCCGATGGTTTTACAAAAACTGGTAAGCCGAGTTCCTCTTCAATAAATTCTGATGTTACCTCAAATTCAGACCTCAAAAAAAGTGATTTCGCGACAGGTATTCCGAAAGATTTTAAAAACTGATTACAATACCATTTGTCAAAAGATAATGATGATGCCAACACTCCAGAATTTAAATATGGAATACTTTTTAAATCTAAATAAGCCTGGATTTTCCCATTTTCTCCGGGGTTCCCGTGAATATATACGATCGCACAATCTAGCATTAACTTTTCACCATTAAGCACAAATGAAGCACTATTCAAATCGAAAGAAACATCATTTCCATCAATTTCAACCTCCCAAACATTTCGCGTTACAATAATTTTAAAAATTCGAAATTCTTTCGGGAAATTTTTAATTATCGTATCCGCACTTTTTATTGAAATATCATATTCGGACGAAAATCCTCCACAAAAAACACCAAAGTTCTTCATTGATTACTGATTTAATTCAATTCGAAATTACTATTTAGAGCTTTTTCTAAATACACCGAACTTTTAAAGTTATTAGCATAAATTCTGTTAAAACTTTTTAATCAAATAACTATCTTCGCGCTCATGCGACCGCTTTATTTATTTATTTGGGGATGTTTGAGTTATTCGCTAAGACTTTTTTACAGAAGAATTGAAACTGTTAATTCTCCAAAGTCTTTTTTCGGAAGAACCATATACATGAGTAATCATGCAGCGTCATTTATGGATCCACTTGTGGTAGCCTGTTTTAGAAAACCAATTGTATTTTTTATGACTCGCTCTGATGTATTTACCCCAATTTCCAAACCATTACTTTGGTCGGTACACATGCTTCCAATTTACCGCCAATTAGACGGTGTAAATACAAAAGAAAAAAATGAAGAAGTTTTTCTTGAATGCTCAAAAATTTTAAAGAGTAAAAGAAGCTTACTTGTATTTGCAGAAGGATTTACGGATGATAAATTCGTTAGACGTTTAAAACCAATTAAAAAAGGAGCTATTCGCATCGGATTCTCTGCTTTGGAATATATTAATTGGTCTGAAAAAATATACATCGCTGGTGTAGGATGTAATTACACGGAACCCAACCGAATGAGGAGCGATATATTAATTGCTACTTCTGATCAAATTTGCCTCAATGATTACAGGGAGCAATACGAAGCAAATCCCAACAAAGTAATAAATGAATTGACATTGGTAGCTGAAAAACTGATGCAAGATCAGATAACACATGTGCAAAACCCTCATTTAACAGATTTGCACGAGTCGATTATGATTTTGACTAGAAAGGGAATGAACTCGGAAAGTTATGATAGGAATTTAAGTCTGAGAAGTCGATATGAATACTCTAAAAATTTGGCTAAATGGATAAATTCTGAACCAATTGAGAAACTCGAACCACTGAAAGAGGTTTCTAAAAAATATTTCGATTTATTGTCTGCTCAGAATTTAAAACATGAAGACATTTATAGAATTGAAAACAATAGAACAAAAAGCTCTCAAAATATTATAAAAATCTTTTTTTTACTACCATTTAGTATTTTAGGATTCATACATTGTTCAATACCCTATTTATTTGTAAAGAAATTCGTGGAAAAAAAATTTAAAAGATCTGTTTTTTGGGGATCTACAAAAATGCTATTGTCAATGATTCTTATTGGCTTGTTGAATTTACCTGTCATTTTTCTCTTCGAAAATTTATTCAATCTATCAAATTGGTGGGGACTACTATATTACTTGTTGATTGGATTATTCGGGTTAGGCTTTTACACAAGCATATCAATAATTAAAGATCTTTTTCATATTGAGATAATTAAAAACGAAAACGTTCAAGAACTCAAAAAAATTAAATCTCAATTTGTTGAACTTTTGGAAAAAACAATTCCGAAAGAATTTTTGTGAACTTAGTTAATTTAAATTTGTTTTAAAATTTGAAATGGTAATTGAATCGAATCAGCGAGAAAATAAGATTGAGAGACTAAAAAAGCCAAATTGGTTGCGTGTAAAACTTCCTACTGGGGAGAATTACCGAAAAGTCAGAAGTCTTGTTGACCAACACAAACTTCATACAATTTGTGAAAGTGGCAGTTGCCCAAATATGGGTGAATGTTGGGGAGAAGGAACTGCAACCTTCATGATTCTAGGTAATATTTGTACGAGATCTTGCGGATTTTGCGCCGTTCAAACGGGTAAACCAGAGCAAGTAGATGAATTCGAACCAGGAAGGGTAGCGAATTCAGTCAAAATTATGGGAGTTAAACATGCGGTAGTTACCTCTGTAGATCGTGATGATCTCAAGGACGGAGGTGCAACAATTTGGGCGCAAACGGTTCGAGCTATTCGAAATCAATCACCCGGAACTACTCTAGAAACTTTAATTCCTGATTTCGCTGGCAAATGGGAAAATCTGCAAATGATAATTGATGTTGCTCCAGAAATTGTATCTCATAACCTTGAAACTGTGAGAAGATTAACTAAACAAGTTCGAATTCAAGCCAAGTATGATCGAAGTTTAGAGGTGCTATTCCGATTGAAAAAAGGTGGAATGCGCACAAAATCGGGAGTTATGCTAGGATTAGGGGAAACCGAAAATGAAGTTCTTGAGACAATGGACGACCTCCGACAAGTAGGAGTTGACATTCTCACCTTAGGTCAATATTTACAGCCAACGCTAAAACATTTACCAGTAGCTGAATTTATTACTCCCGAGCAATTTGAAAAGTATCGAATAACAGGATTGGAGATGGGATTTCGATATGTTGAAAGTGGGCCACTTGTTCGCTCTTCCTATCATGCTGAAAAACACTTATTTTGATTTTTTATGGTGTTAAAAAACAAAAACTATATTGTTTTATATGAATTTTTGGAATTTTATAGTTAACTTGGCAAACTAAATAGTAATGTAATATTTCGTTGTTATGAATAGAAAAATATATCTCGTTGGTTCTGTGGTTTTTGCAGGAATTCTGGCTTTTGGAGTCGCACAGTTTTCAAACTTTCAGGAATCTCAAGGCTCATACACTAAGAAGCAACTAAGTTCGTTGCAAAAACAATCTGCTGAAGATGCTATTTTATGGTTAAGAGCGCGATATGTTGATGTAACGACTGGTCAGCCAATAACCCCGGAAAAACTTGCCTCCATTCAAGCTAATTTTAATAAACTACCGAAAGAAAAATCCCTTTCTTGGATGGAAGAAGGTCCTGATAATATCGCAGGAAGAACAAGAGCAATACAAGTGAATAGAAACAATCCGCTGGAAGTTTGGGCCGGAGGAGTATCAGGAGGTTTGTACTATACATCGAATGGTGGAAATCTGTGGTCAAGAGTTGATTCATACATTAACTCAGGGGCAAGTCCTTTTATATCAAGTATGACTATGACCAAAGACGGAACCCTTTATGTTGCTACAGGTTCCAATGATGAACCATGGAATGGAAACGGAGTTTGGTATTCTTCTGATGAAGGAGCGACTTGGACAAAAGTACCTGGAACAACTAACTGTACCGAAGTTGAAAGTGGAAATTACTCAAACTATGCTTGGATGGCTACTCCTGGAGGATTGAAGAAATGGCAATTGGGAGACGCAGCGCTTACCTCTGTGACGAATTCTCCTTCTGGTGGATGTTTTGCGCTCAAAGTATCGGGTGATGA
Source organism: uncultured Lishizhenia sp. (assembly GCA_964534395.1). Classification (GTDB taxonomy): domain Bacteria; phylum Bacteroidota; class Bacteroidia; order Flavobacteriales_D; family Crocinitomicaceae; genus UBA952. Next base: position 43,101 of record CAZHOW010000009.1, on the reverse strand, counting down.
ACAAGTTATCGTTGCTGCCTATGGAGCAAACAAGACTTACGTTTCAAATGACGGAGGATCTTCATTTGTTGATCGTTCTGGATCAGTAGCAAATAACCTTGTATTAGGTAATGCCCCAAGAATTGAGTATGCAATGTCACACGAAAGAAATTCTTCTGGTAATTATTCGATTTATGCAGTGAGAACAAATGCGAATCTTCTAGGTATGCATGTTTCTCATGACAGTGGTCAAACTTGGACGCAGTTTGTTGGTAACCCCGACACAGATCCAAATACTCCTGGTACACAAGTTCCTTCTGATTTTGACATATATCGTGATCAAGGAACATATAACACAATTGCTTCAGTTGCTCCAAATGATCCAGAAATGTTGTTAATTGGTGGTATAGATGTTTGGCGTTGGAAGCAAACTGTAAATAATCCTCCCTCTGGAGGATTTAGACAAATTAGTCAATGGTTTGTGAATCCAAGTTCTTCCATTTACGTACATGCTGATGTACATGAAATGAAATGGGATAATAACGACCGATTCTATGCTGGTACGGACGGTGGAGTTAGTATTTCCAACAATGTTGATGTAACTAACCCTGACGCGATAGAATGGTTTGTAGCAAACAGAGGATACAACGTGACACAATTCTACGGTATTGCGTTTGATAAGTTCGGAGCTGTAATGGGAGGAACACAAGATAACGGTACATTATACAATGACCATAGTCTCAATACGTATCAAGAATTTAGACAACTTTATGGAGGAGATGGCTTTGAATGTGAAATTTCATTCTTTAACGAACGTGTTATGTTCTCTTCTATTTATTACAATTCTATTTTTCGTTCTGGTGACAAAGGTCAAACTTGGACTAATTTCTCTCCCATACTACCAGGTACATATGCTGATCCTGGAACTGAAGGAAGTCCTTTACATCCTTTTCATACTGAATTTATTCTTGCCGAAAACTATGATTTGAATTCGAAAGATTCGGTTGTTTTCGTTCCGAGAAAAGATGTTACAGCTGGTGAAACTATTAGAGTGCCAAGTTTATCGAGTGGTGATACAATAAACTTTATAGCTCCAGACGATTATTATTTCGACGAAGAATTATCGTATGATCCTTCCTTAACGTTAAATGGAATTAATTATGGTATTAATCCTGAAACTGGTGAAACAGTGGAAATGGGGTCTGATACTATTATTTATAATGTAGCATGGGACACTATTCGAGTTCAGGATCCTTTTCAATCATGGTTTCTTGTCTACGTAAACATCAACGGAGGTGAATTATGGGGAACAAGAAATGCTTTGCGATTTTCTGTTACAAATCCTCAGTGGGTTTGTATAGCAAGGGGTATTGGTGGTCCCAATTTCAGCGGAAGTAACTTAAATAGCAATTTTGATGCAGAATTCTCAAGAGACCTAGAACATTTATATGTAGCTACAAGCTCTGGTGTTACGAGAATTTCCGGACTTGGTTCTGTTTATACTTCAGACCCTAATTTTACTTCCAAAGTGGCATATGTGGGCACTGGCGCTACTGCAACCACTCCAACATTTACAACAGCAACAAGAATAACATCAACAAGTTACGAAGGTATTGCTGTAAATCCTAATGATGAAGATGACTTACTTTTATTGGCAGGCTTTAGTGGTTCAAACAGAAGGACAAGTAACGCATCAACTGCTGGAAACAATGGTGTGTTAACAACTCAACTCAGTTCCGTTGGGGGAGTAGCTTGTTATGATGGAATTATTGATAGAGCTAATTCGAACATCTTGGTTTTAGGCACAGCAAATGGAGTTCTTGTATCTACAACTGGTGGTTTGGGAACTAATGCTTGGACAAATTCTTCAGCTGGTTTTGAAGGAACACCTGTATTCGAAGTCAGACAATCATGGAGAGAATGGGATGAGGGCAACGGAAGACCAGGTGAAATTTATATAGGCACATACGGTCGCGGAATTTGGAGTTCAGCTTCTTATCTTGGTATTAACGATAACAATAGTAATGTTGCTGAGTTTAAAACAAAATTGAAAGCGTACCCAAATCCAACTAACGATAATACGAGCATAAGTTTTAAACTTGCTCAAACCGGAAATGTTGATCTTGCAGTTTACTCACTTTCAGGTAGACTAATGAAAACGATTAGTAAGAAAAATGTACCTTCAGGAGAAAATAATATATTCATTGACTGCGATGATCTTTCTAATGGAACATACATTGTAAAACTTGTTAGCGGAAAACAAGTTGAATCAGTTAAGTTTATAAAAATGTAATTGACAATATTTAAATATTACGAAATAAAAGTGGCCGGAAATTTCCGGCCATTTTTGTATTTTAAATTACTTCAATTTCATATTTCTTCATTTAATATTAGAAAAGCAAGAATTTAATTCTTTTTAATCAAATTCTAAATCAATCTTCCAATTCTTCCTCGGCTAGCACTGGTTTACGAAAGACAATCTTACCATCAAAAAAGTCCATCACAACGTTTTTTGATTTATCAACTGATCCACCCAACAAAGCTTTTGAAAGCTCATTCAATACTTGCTTCTGAATTACTCGTTTTACAGGTCGGGCTCCGAAGAACGGATCGTATCCAGCATCTACTATGTATTCAAAGGCATGCTCGGTCACAACTAATTTCAATTCCTTTTCTTTTAGAAGTGCTTTTAATTGATCTAATTGAATTTGAACAATTTCCTTAACATTCTGCTTTGTCAAAGGCGTAAACATGATAATTTCATCAATACGATTAAGGAATTCAGGTCTAATTGTTTCTTTTAACAATTCCAAAACCTCAAATTTTGCTTTTTCTGTTGCTCGATCAAACTCACTTGGTTTAATATTTTCAAACTTCTCATGGATAATATGGGATCCTAAATTCGAAGTCATGATGATGATCGTATTCTTGAAATTCACCAAACGACCTTTGTTATCTGTCAAACGACCATCGTCTAATACTTGCAGCAAGACATTGAAAACATCCGGATTCGCTTTTTCAATTTCGTCCAGTAAAATAATCGAATAAGGTCTGCGGCGAACAGCCTCGGTTAATTGCCCCCCTTCATCGTAACCAATATATCCTGGAGGAGCACCAACCAAACGACTCACCGAATGTTTTTCTTGATATTCACTCATATCGATTCGTGTCATAGCATTTTCATCATTGAATAAGAAATCCGCTAGAGCCTTTGCCAACTCTGTTTTACCTACACCTGTTGTTCCAAGAAAAATAAATGAACCAATTGGTCTACGAGCATCCTGTAATCCCGCACGACTTCTTCGAACAGCATCTGAAAGTGCTTCAATAGCCTCAGTTTGGCCAACAACACGTTTCTTCAATTCATCTTCTAAGCGAAGTAATTTCGAAACTTCACTTTCTATCATTTTGTTCACAGGAATTCCTGTCCATTTGGAGACAACCTCAGCGATTTCCTCTGCATCTACTTCCTCTTTTATCATTTTAGACTTCGACTGCATTTCCGAAAGTTGTTGTTTAGATGACTCCAAACGATCTTCAACTTCCTTGATTTTCCCGTAACGAATTTCAGCAACTCTTCCGTAATCACCTTGTCGTTCCGCTTGTTCCGCTTCAAATTTCAAGTTCTCTATTTCCTCCTTTGCTTTTTGAACAGAATCAACTACATCTCGTTCTGCTTGCCACTTCGATTGAAAAGCATTTCGCTGCTCCGTTAAGTTTGCCAACTCACGTTCTACCTGTTCAATCTTTTTATTATCATTTTCCCTTTTGATCGCTTCACGTTCAATTTCCAATTGCATGATTTTTCGTTCAATTTCATCCAACTCTTCTGGTTTGGAATTAATTTCCATGCGTAACTTGGAAGCAGCTTCATCTATCAAGTCAATCGCTTTATCAGGCAAATGTCGTTCTGTAATGTATCTCTGTGAAAGTTCAACAGCAGCAATAATCGCCGCATCCTTGATCATTACCTTATGGTGATTTTCATATTTGTCTTTTATACCACGGAGAATTGAAATCGCGTCTTCGGTTGTAGGTTCATCGACCAAAACAGTCTGGAATCGACGAACAAGAGCTTTATCCTTTTCAAAATACTTTTGATATTCATTAAGAGTCGTTGCTCCGACAGCTCTCAATTCACCACGAGCAAGCGCAGGTTTCAAGATATTTGCTGCATCCATTGCGCCTTCACCTCCACCTCCAGCTCCAACGAGCGTATGAATTTCATCGATGAATAGAATAATTTCTCCTTCAGCAGCAATAACTTCTTTTACGACCGATTTCAAACGCTCCTCAAATTCACCTTTGTATTTTGCTCCAGCAATTAGTGCTCCCATATCGAGTGAATAAACCACTTTCGATTTTAAGTTCTCAGGAACATCTCCACTAATAATTCGGTGCGCCAATCCTTCAGCAATCGCTGTTTTTCCAACACCCGGTTCTCCGATTAGAATTGGATTGTTTTTTGTCCTTCGAGTCAAAATCTGTAAAACACGTCTGATTTCATCGTCACGCCCAATGACTGGATCTAATTTACCCGATTGAGCCAATTCATTCAAATTCTTGGCATATTTCGTCAATGACTGATACGTTCCTTCTTGACTACTTGAAGTAACTTTCTGTCCTTTTCTCAAGTCCATAATTGCGTCTTTTAAATTGGTTTTATTGATTTTGTTGTCTTTCAATAATTTCCCTGTAGAATCTGAAGCGTCAAGTAATGAAAACAATAGAAGTTCGATTGAAACAAACTCATCACCAAAATTCTTAAGTTCACTAATTGCGAAATTCAACACACGATTGCAAACTGGGGAAAGGTAAACTTGTCCTCCTGAAACTTTGGGATAAGAATCAATAATTCGATCTAACGTCGCCTCAAGAATTTTTTGATTTACAGATAACTTATTCAAGAGAAACGGTGTTATTTCTTGATCTACTAAAAAAATTCCTTTCAGAAGATGACCAGTTTCAATACTTTGATTTCCATTTGTTTCAGCTAATTGCTGGGCTTGTTGAATTGCCTCTTGCGATTTGATTGTAAATTTATTTATATCCATTTTTTGTGAATTTTGATATTGAATTTCAAATTATAAACCAATACGAATTTTGAATTACATAAATGTCAATTTGTCTGTTTCATTTGATTCATTGTGTCAAAATGACTTATTTGGATTTATTTTCAAGAAATTGTAACCTTCAAATATTGCGTATCGTTTAATTCGAGAGATGAATCCGTTCAAACAACATATTGTTCTTGTTCTGCTTTTACTGATTTTTGGAAAAGTAAATGCCAACATTGAATTAAGTAAACAAGAATATCGTTTGAAATATGAACAAATCGCCCTGAATCACCAATTAGATTATCACATTCCTGCAAGCATAACCATAGCTCAAGGAATTTTGGAGTCGAACAGTGGAAATTCAGTTTTAGCCAAGAAAGCAAACAATCATTTTGGAATAAAATGCCATTCGAATTGGACGGGTGAAAAAATTTACATGGATGATGATGCGGCAAATGAGTGCTTTCGATCCTATTCATCTGCAGAGGAATCCTACAAAGATCACAGCGAATTCTTAAAAAATGGAAAACGTTACCAATTTTTATTTTCATATTCCGTTGATGACTATAAAAACTGGGCTTATGGGCTAAAAAAAGCAGGCTATGCAACAAACCCTGAATACGCAGAACTTCTTATCAAAATCATTGAGGAACTTAATTTAAATAAGTTACTTGAAAATCCAAATACCTTGGTAAGTTCAAATTTCCCTCAGCTTTCTAGTGAAATTCAAATCCAAACGCATTCAAACGACGTTAATTTCATTGTTGTAAATCCAGGTGATTCGTTTTACCAAATTGCACGAAAAGCAGGATTAACGTTGAGACAGCTTCACAAATACAATGACTTTGATAAGATAAAAGAAACCTTAAAAGTTGGAGATATCATTTACCTTGAACCTAAAAGAAATCGTTCAAAAACGAAGAAAGAAATAACTCTTGAAAAACCAATGACGCTTCGTGAAGTGTCGCAAAAAGAGGCGATTCGCCTTAAACCACTGATGAGAAAGAATCAAAGTTCTTCTCCTGACGAACAACTACCAAAAGGAGAAAAGGTATTCCTTCGTTAATTTTTGAATTATGTTGGAATTGTTTGTTGTTGTTTGTTTAAATGAAAGTCCCGCGAGTCGGGACTTTTTATTTTTGGTGTGATTTGCAATTCATCATTTCATCCACCCACTTTTTTGCTTCGGTTGCATTCAATTTGTCTAACTGATTATCGCAGGCTTCATCAAGTTCCAGATCAAAACCATTGTTAATCTTTCTTAGGTTTTCGGCACAGTTGCAAGGAGAAACCTCATTCTCACAACTAAAAAGTGAAAAGCAAAATAGCACAACGATAAAAAACTTCATTTTCATGAATCAAAAATAAATGATTAGCTTATTCGAATCTTAATTTGATTTGCTAAATTTATACGCCTTATTTCGATGTCTAAAAACATTTTGCTTCTTTTAGTATTATTCGTTTCGAGCTTTTCATTTGCTCACAAATATTATTTTGCATTTGCTGAAGTGGAATATAACGAAATGAATAAGACGTTGGAGGCAACAATCATTGCTTCGGCGCATGATGTAGAATCTGTTTTGAAAGAAAATGATGTCATTTCAAAGTCATTGGATGAAGCCAAAAAAAATAAAAAAGAGTTTTACGCAATCAATTATTTTCTAAATAAAAACTTTTGCGTTCACACAGCAGATTCGATTTCTTTAAGTGCGTTGGATTCAGCATTACCGCCGCAACTTGAATTTGTCATGGATGGCTTCGAAGTTTTACTAAATGGCGATGTTCAATTCTATTTATCGGCAAAAATTGCTAACCCCATTAAAGAATTTTATGTGAAGTTTGATTTTTTGATGGACAAATTTCCGGAGCAGCAAAATAAATTGACATTTCGATATCGAGATAAAAAATTTACTTATAATTTTTTGACAACAACTAGAATACAATCAATAAAATTAAACGCATGAAGAAATTAATTCTCCTTTTGATTTCATTTACAAGTTTGAATTCCTTTGCACAGAAGAAATTTGCACAACTTGACCAAGAATTGCCTACAGCGAATGAATTCAGAACAGCTTCGGGGGCTCCTGGAAATCATTATTATCAGCAAAAAGCAGATTACAAAATGAATATCACCATTGACGACGAGACACAAAAACTCTCGGGGACAGAAACGATTACTTACACAAATAATTCACCTGATCAACTAAATTACCTTTGGCTACAATTGGATCAGAATATCTACTCAGAAAATTCAGATTCAAAATTGATTGAAGTTGAAAAAATGGAGGATTTTAAATCCGTGGGTGACGTTCGTAAACGATTTTTCAATTACGACGGAGGATTCAAGATAGAGCAAATTACATCTACTTCTGGTCAAGAAATGCGCTACTTTATCAATAAAACAATGATGCGAATTGACCTTGACAAACCTCTTATGCCCAAAACGAGTATTTCTTTTCAAATAAAATGGTGGTACAACATCAACGATCGCATGGCAGTTGGCGGTAGAAGTGGTTATGAATATTTTGAGAAAGACAAAAATTATTTGTATACCGTAGCTCAATTCTTTCCTAGGATGTGCGTGTATAACGATGTTACGGGTTGGCAAAACAAGCAATTTTTAGGTCGTGGTGAATTTACATTGCCATTCGGAGATTACGAAGTCTCGATTACCGTTCCTGCAGATCACATCGTTGGTGCAACTGGAGAATGTCAGAATTATAAATCGCTTCTTACCGCTGAACAACTCAAACGATTAGAACAAGCCAAAAAATCAGACCAACCAATTATTATCGTGACGCAAGCCGAGGCCGAAAAAGCTGAACAAAACAAGGAGAAAAAGACAAAAACATGGACTTACAAAGCAACGAATGTTCGTGATTTCGCTTTTGCCAGTTCAAGAAAATTCATTTGGGACGCTCAAAATCAACCCGTTAATGGGAAGAATGTTCTTTGTATGTCCTATTATCCAAAAGAAGGAAATCCACTTTGGGAACGTTATTCGACAAAACTTGTTGCTCATACAATCAAGACCTATTCAAAATTTACAATTGATTACCCCTACCCTGTTGCCATATCTGTTCATTCAAAATGGATTGGAATGGAATATCCGATGATTTGCTTCAATGGTGGACGTCCGGAAGCTGATGGAACCTATTCAGAAGGTGAAAAATACGGAATGTGGGGTGTTATTATTCATGAAGTTGGGCACAATTTCTTTCCAATGATTATTAATTCAGACGAACGTCAATGGTCTTGGATGGATGAAGGATTGAATACGTTTGTTCAATACCTAACCGAACAAGAATGGGAACGTGGTTATCCCTCCCGTCGCGGACCAGCCTATTTAATTGCTGACTACATGCGTGGTGACAAGAAAACAATTTCGCCAATCATGACCAACTCGGAGTCTATTTTTCAATTTGGAAACAACGCCTATGGAAAACCTGCAACTGCTTTAAATATATTGAGAGAAACGATCATGGGGCGTGAATTATTTGACTATGCTTTTAAAACATATTGCGAGCGATGGAAATTTAAACATCCCACTCCAGCTGATTTCTTTAGAACCATGGAAGACGCTTCTGCGGTTGACTTAGATTGGTTTTGGAGAGGTTGGTTTTATGGAACTGACAATGTTGAAATTTCAATCGATGATGTCAAATGGTTCCAACTAAACACCCAAAATCCTGACATAGAAAAAGCATTTTTAAAGAAGCAAAACGATGAAAAGGACAAATTCATTGGAGATGACAGAAATAAAAATTTGATCAAAGAAACAGTAAATGAACGAGACACAAAAATTGATGACTTTTACGCCAAAAGAAATATTTACAAGGCAGATGCTCTAGATTTAAAAGAGTATAAGGAGTTTGTTTCTAAAACAGATCCGAAAGATTTGGAGTTACTTAATTCAAACAAACAATTCTATGAGATTTCTTTTTCAAACAATGGAGGTTTGGTTATGCCATTGATTCTCGAATTTACGTTTATTGATGACACAAAAGAAGTTAAGCGCATTCCTGCAGAGATTTGGAGAATGTATGAGGATAAAGTGAGTAAGGTTTTCATTTTTGATAAAGAACTAAAATCTGTCCGATTAGATCCTTTTCTGGAAACCGCAGATACGGACATAGATAATAACTCTTGGCCTCGCGAATTGCAACCAAGTAGATACCAGTTGTTCAAACAACAACAAATAAAGGAAAATCCAATGCAACGGGAGAAAAGAATTAACAATGGAAATTAGTACAACATTACTTATCCTTGGGGCAACCTTTTAATTCATACCGCGTCTTTGTTTTAACTATATTTAACATATGAAAAAAAATCTTCTATTTATATTAATTTTTTGTGCGTCAAGTTCCTTTTTCGCACAACAAAATGTGAGTATATCTGATGTTCCGGCAACACCAAATCCAACTAGCGTATTAGATGTTAGTTCAACTACAAAAGGTATGCTGATGCCTCGCATGACAACAGCTCAGAGAAATGCAATTATTGGTCCGGCTAATGGATTGCTCGTTTATGATACGGATGTAAATTGCGTAATGTTTTATTCAACAAACCTAGCTTCATGGAATTCATTGTGTGCCGGTTCATCTGCATCAAGTTTAATTGCAAATACTACAACGGTTTCAGCAGGAGCTAATTGTCCATCTGGAGGTATCCTTCTTCAATTGGGTAATGACGGAAATTCAAATGGAATTCTTGATGCAACGGAAATAACATCAAATCAATACATATGTAATGGTCAAGCGGGCGCAACTGGGCCAGCAGGTGCGACAGGGCCGCAAGGACCTACAGGTGCAACGGGACCTCAGGGTCCAATTGGATTAACAGGATCAGCCGGTGCAACAGGACCTCAAGGACCAATCGGATTGACTGGGTCAGCGGGACCACAAGGATTAGCCGGAACGAATGGTATTAATTGCTGGGATTTAAATGGAAATGGTACTAATGACCCCACTGAAGATGCGAATGGTGATGGAGTATTTAATTCCTCTGATTGCTCTGTCGGGATTGTAGGTCCACAAGGGCCAGCGGGACCACAAGGGCCAATAGGATTAACAGGGCCAGCGGGTGCAACGGGACCACAAGGGCCAATAGGACTAACAGGACTAACAGGACCAGCGGGTGCTACAGGACCGCAAGGCCCAATAGGATTAACAGGACCAACGGGGACAACGGGTGCTACAGGACCGCAAGGCCCAATAGGATTAACAGGACCAGCGGGACCAGCGGGTGCTACAGGACCGCAAGGCCCAATAGGATTAACAGGACCAGCGGGGGCAACGGGTGCTACAGGACCGCAAGGTCCAATAGGATTAACAGGACCAACGGGGGCAACGGGTCCGCAAGGGCCAATTGGATTAACAGGACCAGCGGGACCGACTTGGCAAATAACTTCTGACAATTTCACTTCGGCTGGAAATCTGCAAATAGTTACGACCTTACCTCAGACAGTTACATCTACAAATCAAGCTTGGCTCGTTGGTGGAAATAATTTTAGTACTGTCGCACAACCATATAAACTAGGTACAATATCCAACGATCATGTAGAATTTACAAGTAATAATATCGCGAGAGGAAGAATGTTAAATACTGGTGAATTAATCTGGGGTGGAACGACACTTATAGCTCCGTCCTTAGCCGGGGATGTAGTTACAGTTTATAAGTCTGCTGGCGGTGCTGCGAACAATTGGGCTATTAACGGAATCAATACCACAACTGGTGGAGGTTCGGGTTTTTTTACGAACAATTCAGCTACCAGTCAGTATAACGCGGTTGAAGGAATAATCAATTACAGCGGACTAGCAAGCGCACCATCTGGCGTATTTGGTTTGGCAATTTCTAATACAAACACTCAAACAGGTGTAGGGGTTCGGGGATCTACCAACGGAAGAGATGGTTATGGAGTATGGGGAGCTCGTGTAGGAACCACAGGAACTTTAGGATTCGGTGGTGTATTTCAGAATGGTCTAGGATATACCGGAGCACTAACAAACCTATCAGATTCCAAAACAAAAAAGAATATCAAACCGATGGATAATGCCCTTGAGATCATTATGAATTTAAAGGGTGTTAACTATGAGTTTGACCTTGAGAAGTACCCCTATTTGGGACTATCCGCAGGTAAGCAATTTGGATTTATCGCTCAAGATATGGCGGCTATTTTACCTGAACTTGTTGAAATACACAACTTGGATGTAAATGGTTGTAAGCCACAAACTGATAAGTCGGCGAGTAATACAGAATTTGAACAATTCAATATGGTGAATTACATCGGCGTTGTTCCGATCCTCGTTGAAGGAATGAAAGAGCAACAAAAAATGATTGAAGAACTTAAGGCTGAAATTGAATTATTAAAGTCTGAGATAAAAAAAGATTAAAATGACGGTTAAGTATATTTTTTCTTTATTATTTCTTTTTTATAGTCTTGTTTTGGGTTCCCAAACAATAAATAGTAATGGTGGGTTCATAACAGCTCAGCCAGGATCTTTCATTTATGTCAACGGGAGTGTTTCAAATAACAATACAGGTATTTTAGCTGTAAATGGAAACGGAACTACAACAAGTTCTGAGCTATATGTTACTCAAGATGTTATTAACAACTCCACCATAAATGCAGATGGTTACATAAGGCTCTTAGGAAATTGGATAGATAATAATAGTTTTAACTCGACATTGGGAACTGTGTTTTTTGAAGGTGCTAATCAGTTTTTAGGAGGAACTTCCATAACTCAATTTTTCAATGTTACTTTGGATGGCTCAGGTATTAAAACACAACAAGTTGACAAAATTGCCAAAGGAACCCTAGATTTAAAACACTTACAATTAAATACTTCCCTTTACGGATTTTATGTTACAAATTCAGCACTGAATTCAGTTTTAAGAACAACAGGTTTTGTTTCAAGTGCAAACGGTGGGTTTCTAGCCAGAACAACTCAAAATACTGGAATGTATTTATTTCCAACCGGTTCAAATGCAAATACAAGTGCGAACATACCGGGATCGGGAACATTTCGATATAGACCTATTGAGCTCAATCCAACAAACGCAAATCTGAATGTGTATAGTGTTCGAATGGCAAACTTGGACGCTACCTTAGAAACATACAACCGTAATAGTGCAGAGCCAATTATCTGTGAAGCAAATCCTTTATTTTATCACCAAATTGATCGCATTTCTGGAACAAGTTCAGCAGATGTTGGTGTTTGTTTTATCCCTTCAACTGATGGTCAATGGAACGATATGGCTCGTTGGAATATTACAACAAACGGCATTTGGCAAGACATTTATACCGTAAACCTTTCAAATATTACGGGTTTTACAAAATCAACAGCTACAAATTGGAATAATTTTGGCGATATCCCATATATCCTTACGAATGTAAATCCTACTGCACCAACAATTAATACCGTAGCCATCACTGGTTGTGCTCCATTAACTGCATCACTTCAAACAACTGGTACGGCTGGGGTAACGTATTCTTGGTCTGCTAACGGAAATCAAATAGGAACAGGTGTTACTTTAAGTGAAATATTTAATAACCCTGGATGCTACGATATAACTTTATTAGCAAGCATTGGAAATTGTACAGCTAGTTCAACAGCTTTAGATCTTGTTTGTGTAGATAATTCCCCAAATGCTGCTTTCACTAGTAGTAATCTTCAATTTTCAGGTGGATCTGAAAATGTAACATTTACGAATAATTCAACAGGCGCAGACTCCTATTTTTGGGATTTTGGTAATGGAAATTCCTCGACTTCAGCGAGTCCATCTATAACCTTTGATAATGTAACAGGAAATACACTTGTTACATTGTATGCACTGACAGACAATGGTTGTATTGATTCTGCTAGTTTAGTTATTACTTATGAGGAAGATGCCATTTTTTATGTTCCAAATTCTTTCACCCCAGATCAAGATGAATTCAATCAAACTTGGGGACCAGTTTTCACACAAGGATTCGATCCTTTCAATTTCGATTTATTTGTTTTTAATCGATGGGGAGAAATTATTTGGGAAAGCCATGATGCCTCAAAAAAATGGGATGGAACTTATGGTGTAAAAGGCTTGGTTTGTCCCGACGGAGTTTACACATGGAAAATATCGTTCAAACCAAAAGAAACCGATAAAAAGATATCTTTAACAGGATCTATTAATCTGATAAGATAAGATTTACTTTTTTCTAAAGAAAATTTTTACCGGAACCCCCTCAAAATTGAATTGTTCACGCAAACGATTTTCAAGGAATCTTTTATATGAATCTGGAATGTATTGCGGCAAATTACAAAAGACAGCAAAAGCAGGAGCGTGTGTTGGTAATTGTTGAATAAATTTGATACGGATATACTTCCCTTTCATTGCAGGAGGAGGAGTCGCATTGATAATATCTAGCATTACCTCATTTAACTGATGTGTTGGGATTTTACGCACTCTGTTTTCATGCACTTCCATTGCTTTTTCCAAAGCTTTATGAATCCGTTGTTTTGAAATCGTTGAAGTAAAAATGATTGGAACATCGTTAAATGGAGCAAGTTGCTCACGTAAGGTTTTTTCAAACTGAATCATTGTGTTTTGATCCTTTTCGACTAAATCCCATTTATTAACGATAACAACAACTCCCTTAGAATTCTTCTCAATCATGTAATAAATGGACAAGTCTTGTTTCTGAATTCCTTCAGATGCATCAATCATCAACAAACAAACATCTGCATTTTCAATTGTACGAACGGAGCGCAAAACGGAGTAATACTCGATATCTTCCGTAACTTTCGCTTTTTTACGAATTCCTGCTGTATCGATCAAGAGAAAGTCAAATCCAAAAGCTTTATATCTCGAATGAATAGCATCTCGTGTTGTTCCTGAAATATCCGTAACAATATTTCGTTCCTGGCCTGTCAATGCATTTACCATTGATGATTTTCCAACATTTGGTCTTCCAACTATTGCTATTCTTGGCAAAGAATCTTCTTCACGAATCGACTCATCGTCTTTTTTGAAATATTTAACCATTTCATCTAGAAGTTCGCCAGTTCCACCGCCATTTGTTGCGGAAAGATCAAAAACATCACCTAGTCCAAATGAATAAAATTCAGAGGAAAGCCCTATTCTGTCTGTATTATCCACTTTATTTGCAGCGACGAGAACTGGCTTTTTGGACTTACGCAGCAATTGAGCTACTATTTCGTCCATTTCGACAATTCCTGTCATGACATCAACCATAAAGACAATTACCGTCGCCTCTTGAATTGCAATTTCGACTTGTTTACGAATTTCTCCTTCAAAAATGTCTTCATGCGTCTTCGCGTAACCTCCTGTATCTATCACAGAAAATTGATACCCATTCCACTCACCTTTACCATAAATTCGATCTCTCGTAACACCACTAACTTCCTTAACGATTGCATCGCGTGATTCTGTTAATCGATTAAATAGCGTCGATTTCCCAACATTTGGTCTTCCCACAATCGCAACAATATTTCCCATTTGATTCTTTTTAAATTCGTTACTTAATAACCGTAACGTTTCAATTTTGCTTCAGTCGATCGCCAATCTTTGTCAACCTTAACGTAATTTTCAAGGTACACTTTGGTTCCTGTAAATTTCTCAATTTCAATGCGAGCCTCCCGACCAATTCGCTTCAACATTTCCCCTCCTTTTCCGATGATAATTCCTCGCTGTGAATCTCGTTCCACTATAATTAGAGCGCGAATTTTAGTCATCAAACCTTCCTCTTTGTATTCTTCAATTTCTATTTGACAACTGTAGGGTATTTCCTTTTGACAATGCAGAAAAATTTTCTCGCGAATAATTTCAGAAACAAAAAAACGCATGGGGCGATCCGAAATTTCCTCTTTATCATAATAGGGAGGATTTTCAGGAATCAACTCCAGAATTCGGCTCCAAACTTGATCAATATTAAAATCATGTAATGCGGAAATTGGAAAAATAATCGCATTTGGAAGTTGCTCTTGCCAGTAAAGAACTCGTTCAGTAAGTTTTTCCTGATTTGAAAGGTCGATTTTATTAATTAGGCATAGAACAGGAACTTTTAACTTTTTAATTTTCTCAAGCGTTTCCTTGTGATTCATTTCTGATTCTAGGGTATCCGTAATGAAAAGCAAAACATCTGCGTCTTTCAAAGATGCATTAACATAATCCATCATTATTTCGTGCATCTTGTATGCCGCATTGACTACACCAGGGGTATCAGAAAAAACGATTTGATGATTTTCATCATTTACAATTCCTAAAATTCGGTGCCTTGTTGTTTGTGCCTTTGATGTAACGATAGAAAGTTTTTCACCAACAAGTCGATTCATTAACGTTGATTTTCCAACATTTGGACTTCCAACAATATTTACAAAACCTGATTTATGTGCCATTTATACGGCAAAGGTACAATAATTTAAACGAATGAATTCAGCAGATTGGATTAAACCAATTGCTTTATTCGTTTGTATATTTGAAATAAAATACGAATTATGAAAAAGCTAAAATATCTTTCAATTTTTTCGCTCCCTTTATCCGTATGGATAAGTTTTCATTTCACTGGCATTTGGACTTTTCTTCCAGTAATTATTTTCTTTGTTTTAGTCCCTTTGCTAGAACTTTTCGTAAAGCCAAATCCAAGAAATTTAGAAGTTCATGAAAAAGAATTAGTTGAAAAAGATCCTTTTTATGACTGGATGCTGTATTTGATGATGCCTATTCAGTGGTATTTTATTTTTTACTTTCTATTCTATGTTTCCGATTGGGCGAATTCTCCAGATTTCATAGGCCGGATTATTTCGATGGGGACTATGTGTGGAATAATTGGGATAAATGTAGGACATGAACTTGGTCATCGAATGAAAAGTTGGGAAAGATTTATTGGAGAAACGCTTCTATTTACCTCTTTAGAAAACCATTTTTTACCTTATCATAACCGAGGACATCATACCAATGTTGGCACTCTAATGGATCCTGCTACTGCCAGAAAAAATGAAACACTCTATATTTTTTGGATTCGTTCCCATTTTGGAAGTTATTTCCAAGCTTGGCAAATTGAAGCCCAACGAATGAAAATCATGAAAAAACCTTGGTTCTATTGGTCAAATAAAATGCTCACATATTCGATACTCTATATCATTTGGTTGTCGTTTATATATTTTTTCTTTGGAAACGTAGCATTTAAAGCGTATTTGTGGGCAGCTGCAATCGGAATTATTTTGCTTGAGACTGTAAACTACATTGAACACTACGGATTAATGAGAAAACAGAGGGAAAATGGAACTTATGAAACGGTTAAGCGATGGCACTCATGGAATTCAAATCATGTAATCGGTCGAGTAGTTTTATTCGAACTGAGTCGCCATTCAGATCACCATTTTAAGGCAGACCGACCATATCAACTTTTAGAATCTCACGAACAATCTCCAACAATGCCAACTGGTTACCCCGGTATGATGTTATTGTCTCTTGTACCTCCGCTTTTCTTTAAAGTAATGAACAGACGAGTAGAGAATGTTCTATCTAATTCAAATTAAATCATCTTTTGCCTTTTCAAGAGAAATTCGAGTAGAACCTGATTAAAACCTGAAGCAATTGGCGCTGGCATAAAATCAATTCGGTAATTGGCGCAACGCATTTTTATTTCATTGAAATAATTTTGGATTCCTTCCACGTATTTCGCTTTAACCTCAGCTGGTTGTAGCCGCATCTTCTCGCCTGTCTCCATATCAATAAGTTGATAAGGTCTATTTTCTAAATGAAAATCAACTTCCAAAGACTGATTTACAACATGAAAAAGGATTACCTCATGTTTATTATGTTTGAGGTGATTCAACGCTTGAAAAAATTCATCAATCCGATCAGGATCATCAAGTAAATCAGAGAAAATAACTACCAAACTTCTACGATGAGTTAATTCTGCTATATCATGTAATACCTGAATCGTATTGGTTGTGACTCGCTTATCTTCTTGATATTGATGAAATCGTTTTTCCAATTCATTGTATAGAAAACGATGATGCGCTGGAGAAGACTTAGCTTGAGTATGAAGTTCTATTTTCTCGTTAAAGAACGTAAGACCTACAGCATCACGTTGACGTTTCAAGAGCTCAATCAAACTTGCGGCAGCATAAACTGAGAATTCAAACTTGGAAATATCATCCTTTTCAAAGTACATGGAACTTGAGCTATCAATTACTATTTGACAGCGAAGATTCGTTTCTTCCTCGTATTTTTTAGTGAACATTTTCTCCGTTCTACCATATAATTTCCAGTCAATATGACGAGTTGATTCACCTGTGTTGTACAAGCGATGTTCTGCAAATTCAACTGAAAAACCATGAAAAGGACTTTTGTGTAAACCAGTGATAAAACCTTCAACCACCTGCTTTGCAAGTAATTCAAGATTCCCAAATTGGGCTAAACGAAGTCGATCGATTTGAGTCATTGAATGATTGAATACGAATTTACCGATTCTAAAAGAAAGTTCTTCAAAAATCTCGTTAATTCAGAAATAATTTTTGAAATTTCAGGCTCTTTTCCCATCGATTTCAAGAAAATAGTTAAATCTGATAAATGAATAAAATAAATAATCTTGATCACGAAGAATTCTGAAATTTAATGAAAACTAAATATAGATATTACGTATTTGAAGAAAATAGCTATACATTTGTACAAATTTTTAAAACATGAAAAATAAAAAGAAATTAGCTTATGCTTCATTAGCGGGGGTTGCAGCTTTAAGTGTTACTAGCTGTGGAAAATATGAAGATGGTCCAAATTTTTCGTTGCTATCGAAAAAAACAAGAGTTGCCGGTGATTGGAATGTTAAATCAGTTGGAAGTCAAGTATTGGGATCTGAATACAATTTGACTATGTCATTTGATAAAGATGGATCATTAACATATACTTATTCATACGCAGGTTACACAGAATCTTACGCCGGAAGTTGGGATTTTTCTTCGGATAAAGAGAATTTAGTAATTACTGTAGGTGGAGACATTGACACTTTAGAGATAAAAAGACTAACTAACAAAGAAATGTGGTTAGATGATGATTATAGTGCTGTGGATGGTGATATCTGGAAATTAGAAGCGAAATAATTTTTAACCAAAACTTTAAAGCCTCCTAATGGGGGCTTTTTTTATGGATGGAAAATAAATATCAAATTAATTATTCAAAAACTTTAATTGAATTTCTTTCAAGTGAGAAAATAAGTGTTGCATTATCAACCTATCAAGCGGGAAAAGTTATTCTTATCAGTTCAAGAGATGGCATTTTGAATCAGCTTCCGGTTTCTTTCAAAAAACCAATGGGTATTGCGATTCAAGGATCCAAATTGGCAGTGGCTTGTATAGACGAAATCCAACTTTTTTCAAAGGAAGAGCAAAACAGGGTAAGTAAAAAAAATGAGTTAAATGAATTTGATTCCATTTACCTTCATCGCGCTACTTATCACACTGGTGTTTTAGATATTCATGACTTAGAATTCGGCGAAGGACTAATTTGGGGAGTTAACACGCTTTTTTCTTGCCTAGCTGTTTACGACATCAACTTTAGTTTCAGACCAAAATGGAAACCACCTTTTATTTCATCTCTTGTGCCTGAAGATAATTGTCACTTGAACGGAATGGCAATGCAAAATCATTTACCAAAATATGTCACTTCCTTAAGTAACGATGATACAAAACACGGCTGGAGGAAAAATAAACTGAAAACGGGAATTTTGATGGAAGTTCCATCAGGAGAAATTATTTTGGATGGTCTATCTATGCCACATTCCCCTCGATTGTATTTGGATAATTTATATGTTCTAGAATCAGGTAACGGAAATCTATTAAAAGTCTCACCAAATGAAAAAAAATTTGAGGTTATCTTTAATTTCAAATGTTTTGTGAGAGGACTTTCTTTTTATAAAAATTATGCATTGATTGGAAAATCAAAAATCAGAGAAACTTCAAAAGACTTTGATGATTTAGATGTCAAAGTAAATTCAACACATGCTGGATTCATTTTCTTTGATATGAACAAAAAGGAGGTTATAGGTGAGATTAACTACGAAACGGACATTGAAGAAATATTCGATGTTCAGATTCTAGAAAATACAGAAAACCCAGTAATTATCTCATCTCAACTTGATAAAATAAACGATATAATTACTTTTCCCGGTAATGCGTTCTGGAAAAATGAAAATCAAGAGGAAAAATGATTTTGTAATTGACAATTATTTCATTAAAAACGCAATCATCTTTTCCAAAGCACGAGCTCGGTGACTAAATTTATTTTTTTCTCTTAAATCCATTTCGGCGAACGTTCGTGTCTCATATTCAGGGATAAAAATCGGATCATAACCAAAACCATTAGTTCCTCGTTTTTCATCAATTATTCGACCATTCACTATTCCTTCAAACCAGTATTGTTCGCCGTTAATAATTAATGTAATCACCGTTTTAAACCGCGCATTTCGATTTTCAATCCCACTTAATTCTTCAATTACACGTTCTATATTTGCATCTGAATTTTTATTTTCTCCGGCATAACGAGCTGAATGAACACCAGGTCTTCCATCCAAAGATTCTATTTCTAAGCCCGTATCATCCGCAAAACAATTCATGGTAAACTCATTAAAAATAAATTGTGCCTTGAACGCTGAATTACCTTCAATTGTAGGTTCATTTTCGGGAATTTCTTCGTAAAAATCAATGTCGTCAAGGGTCAAAACTTGGAAATCTTCAGGTAATAATTTTTGAATTTCAAATGCCTTGTTTGAATTGTGAGTTGCGAAAATTAATTTCATTGAAATAAACTTAAATAGTTCGTTTGATTTGATAAAACTGAATAGCGTTCGTTTATTGTTTTTTTTCCTGCTTCTCCAATTCTCTTTCTTAAATCAACATCAGTTAGCAATAATTCTAATTGACTTTTCCAATGCTCTAATTTCACAGGAAGAAAGCCGTTGACTTGATGGGAAACTATCTGTGTATTTACTCCAACCGGTGACATTAGGGCTGGAATTCCAAGAGACATGTATTGCAAGCCTTTAAATCCGCATTTGCCTTCCGACCAAATATCCATTTCTAAAGGCATGACACCAATGGAAATTCGAGCTAAATCGGCTATTTCCGTTTCTCTTTTCCATTTTAAAAATCGGAGCGACTTGAGATGATATGTAGGAGCTTCATTCGAGATTACCAGAAACTCAAAATCATATTTTTGCTCTAATTCTTTTATTACCGGAACAATAAAATCCAAATAACGCATGGTCGTATGAGTTCCTGTCCAACCAATTACCAACTTCTCTTGATTATAATTTGTAGTTAGGTTATGATGGTTTTCGGTGTCTATTGTAGTTGGAATAACTTGAACATTGGAATTGAACTTTCTAGCATAGTTTGCTAAATAATCATTTCCAGCTGAAATACTTCCCGCCCATTTGATGCAATAGCGAACTTTCCAGTATGCTTTTAGACGATGGAAACGAGCGTTTGTCTCACTGTAATTAGGCAGCCAAATCGCGTCATCAAAATCATAATTGTATTTTTTTCTAAAAACTTTTGCTATTAAAAATTCAAATACTGGAGGGCCAATATGAGACGCTTCTCGGTGAATGAACACGAAATCGTATTTGTAAAGCGTAAAAAGAAGTATAAATCGCTTCAAGAAACTTCTAACCACACCAATCATTTTTCGCAGAACATTTCCCTCTGAATAGAGCGTTTTCCAAGTTTTTTGATCCAAAAAAGGAGAAAAATGAATTTCAAAATTATTTTCTTTGAGAAAATTGAAATACTGCTCAAAACGAAAACGCTGCGAAGGTGCTTCGTCAAATGGATAAGGTGCAATAAATAAAATTTTCTTTTTCTTCATTTACCCAATTAGTTTTTGATAAACTTGGAAATAGCGCTCGACACCTTCGTTCAATCCATAAAATTCTGAGGCACCTTGCATAGTTCTGGTTCGATCGAAATCACTAAAACTCAAATCCGCCAAATGATAAGATTCGTCATTGAAATCTTCAATTACCAGTCCAGATTGATATTCACGAACAACCCGTTCCGTATCCCCTACTCCACCATTGCAAATTACTGGAACTCCCATTGCCATCAACTCTCCTTGTTTTGTTGGAGAAGAAGCTTTTTTAGAAAAAGTTGGTCGAATAAAGAAAATGGATGCCGAGAAAAGAGAAATACAAGTTGCGACATCGTGATGCAAAACCGATTTAACTCGAATGTGATCTTCCGAAATCCCTAATTCAGCTGCTCTTGAAAATATAGTATTTGGATTTTCACCCGAAATGAATAAAAAAATCGCATTCGGTTTCGAATTTAACAAAACCTTGAAAAACGCAAGCATTTCATCGAGCATATACCACGTTCCAATGGAACCAACATAACCTAAAATAAATTCATTTTCATTCAATTTCAATTCAGTTTTAAAAGCATTCTTCTTTTCTAAATTAATGTTTTCGGGATTGAATTTTTCCAAATCAGCGCAACAAGGAATAACCTCTATTTTATTTTTTAAATGTTCAAATCCTTGCCACGAACAGATTTCATTTTTGCCATTAAAAGTTAAGGAAATTATGTAATCAGATTCCAAAAAAAACTCCTTTTCTTTTCTTTTGAAAAAATTATAAACCGTTTTAAAAATAGGATTATTTATACTCCAAATATTACCATCAATTCGTTCATCAGCCCAAAAACCACGCATATCAAACAAAAACTTAACACCCCATTTTCTCTGCATTTGTTGTCCTATTAATGCAGAAAGATAACTTCTACAATGAATAAGGCTAAAATTGAAAACGCGATGCAATTGATACGCTTTCTTACGCATTCGACTTACATCATAGAGAGTAGAAATCAACGGAGGTTTTTTGGTGTACGAAAGCGGATGCCATATTATTTGATTTTGATCACATATCGCTTGAATTTCTTCTCTAAACTTAGAAAATCGTTCCTCTTTCTCGAAACTAATTAGATGAAATCGAAAACCTTTTTTAGTCAACCCAACCAAGTATGGAAGAACTTGTGATTGACCTAAAGGATCCGTCATGCCATCGTAGGAAAGGTATAAAATGTTAATTGGCATTTACACAAAGATAGGAATCGTTTTTACAATTTCAGTTTGCTCTAAAGATAAGTTCAACCTACTCGTTCTTTAATTTCTCCAAAACGATCCGATCAATGGGGAAAGTCAAATGGTGAGACTCGAGTGAACTAATTTCGCACCATCTCTGCTTTTCACCCTCTTCCTGAAAAGGTATTGTGTAATTTTTAATCGAAATTTGATGTAAATCACACTTCACTTTGTAATAAAAAGAAATGATTTGATGATTGGATTGAAATGCTGATTCCTGATGAAAATCGTTGAAATAAAATGGACTTGCTGTATCAATTTTAAGATTTAATTCTTCGTCCATTTCGCGGTGAAGAGCATCCAAGATTCCCTCGCCAAATTCCACTCCTCCTCCAGGAAATTTTGTAAAGAACTTTCCAAATCGATACTCATCAGAAAGTAAAATTTCATTTCTATCGTTAATGATTAATGCATAAACCCGCAGATTAAATGCTTTCATTCACAATCCTTGAATGGAAATTTTCTAATTTGGTCTTTACCGTATACACCAATGAATAAACAATTAAGTTTCGAAGAATTCTCTCCAAAAATAGAAATAAAATCATTTTCACTCCAAGACATCAATTCATTTGTAATTAAGAAAACTTGATGACTTAAAGGATCTATTCTAACAACTTTAACAGATGGATTTTTTCGAATTTGACTCTGAATTTCATTAATTAATGTCTCATCTTTTGTATCAATCATAGCTTGACCAAAATATTGCCTTCCCGTCTGCGATAAAACTTGAAATGAAAGAGAAATAAAAAAAATTACTCCAAAATATTTCATGATATTATTTTTTAATGAAACGAAAATCTTTTCCCAAATATACTGCAGATTCTCCTAGTTCCTCTTCTATTCTAAGAAGTTGATTGTACTTCGCCATGCGATCACTGCGAGAAGCTGAACCAGTTTTAATTTGACCTGTATTTAAGGCTACAGCCAAATCTGCAATTGTACTATCTTCGGTTTCACCACTTCGATGACTCATTACAGAAGAATAGCTATTTCGAGTCGCTAAATTAACGGCTTCAATTGTTTCTGTTAACGAACCGATTTGATTAACCTTCACTAAAATTGAATTCGCAATCCCTTCGTTTATTCCTTTTGAAAGTCTTTTTGAGTTCGTAACAAACAAGTCATCACCAACCAATTGAACTGATGAACCAAGTTTTTCAGTTGCCAATTTCCAACCCGCCCAATCATCTTCTGCTAGGCCATCTTCGATTGAAATAATTGGGTACTTCTTGCACCAATCCTCCCAATAAGATACCATTTCAGCCGATGTTCGATCCTCGCCAGTTGATTCAAAATGATAAACACCTCGATCTGATTTATAAAACTCTGATGACGCGGCGTCCAAAGCAATATACATATCATGACCAGGTTTAAATCCGGCTTTCTCTACCGCCTCAATAACAACTTGAATCGCTTCTTCATTAGAACCTAAATTTGGAGCGAAACCACCTTCATCTCCTACATTCGTAGACATTCCTTTCGACTTCAAAACACTTTTTAAGTGATGAAAAACTTCAGTTCCCCAACGCAAGCCTTCTGAAAATGAATTTGCTCCGAATGGCATAACCATGAATTCTTGAATATCTATTAGATTGTCAGCATGAGAACCACCATTCAAGATATTCATCATTGGAACAGGCATCGTAACGGCACCGACACCACCAATATATTGGTATAAGCTCAAGTTTGTTTCTTGCGCAGCAGCTCGAGCAACGGCTAAAGATGTTCCTAAAATCGCATTTGCTCCTAACTTTGATTTGTTATCTGTTCCATCAAGTTGAATCATCGCATAATCAATTTTCTTTTGCTCGAAAATGTCCATTCCGTATAAAGCGTCATTAATTATTGAATTCACATTTTCAACCGCTTTCAAAACACCTTTTCCAAGATAAACAGATTTGTCGCCATCGCGTAACTCAGCAGCTTCGTGAACTCCTGTAGAGGCTCCTGACGGAACAGCTGCCCTGCCAAGAATGCCATTCGATGTGATAACATCAACTTCTATAGTAGGATTTCCTCGTGAATCCAAAATTTGTCTAGCGTGAACTTTTGAAATGTAACTCATATTTAATTTTTGTAATGATTCATATTATCAATAAATTGATCAAAGAGGTAACGTGAGTCGTGCGGACCTGCTGAAGCCTCAGGGTGATATTGAACAGAGAATACCGGTTTGTTTTTTAGTTCGATTCCTGCAATCGTATTGTCGTTCAAATGAACATGTGTAATATTAATTTCATGCTGATTTTCAACACTCTCTGTTGAAATCACAAAACCATGATTTTGAGATGTAATCTCACCTTTTCCTGTATTCAAATTTTTAATCGGATGATTGATCCCTCGGTGGCCATTAAACATTTTTTCGGTTTTCAATCCTTGACTCAATCCAAGAATCTGATGTCCTAGGCATATACCAAATACTGGTTTATTAGTTTCAACAATTTCTTTTACCAGTTGAATACTTTTTGGCATAGCAGATGGATCACCTGGTCCATTTGAAAGCATAAAACCATCTGGATTAAATGAAATCATCTCATCGAGACTCGTATCCATCGGGAATACTTTTACATGACATCCTCGTTCGGTTAAACATCGAATAATATTTCTTTTTACTCCAAAATCAATAAGAGCAACTTTATAAGAATCAGTTTCTTTACCCACTAAATAAGACTCCTTTGTCGAAACTTTAGAAGACAACTCCATTCCACTCATCGAAGGAACCTTCTTTACTCGTTCAATTAAAGCATTTTCATCTAAGATCTCTGAGGAGATAATAGCATTCATAGCTCCTTTATTTCGAATATGACGAACTAAAGCTCTCGTATCAATTTCCGAAATACCAACTGTATTATTTTCCTCCATCAACTCTTGGAGAGATTTATTTCCTGAAGGCCTAGAATAACCATTTGAAAATTTCTTGGTTACCAAGCCAGCGATTTTAATACCTTCAGACTCAATTTCTTCCGGATGGGTTCCGTAATTTCCAATATGAGAAGTTGTCATTATTAGTATTTGTCCAAGGTATGAAGGATCCGTGAAAACCTCCTGATAACCTGTCATGCCAGTGTTAAAGGCAATTTCCCCTTCTGTGATTCCGATTTTTCCAATGGCGATTCCTTTAAAAATCGTTCCATCTTCCAATACTAAAAGTGCTACTTTTTCTGAATTCATGAAATTTATTTACAAAAGTATAAACTAACCTTAAAATATTGGATTTATAAAACAAAAAAAGGCAGTG
Organism: uncultured Lishizhenia sp.; assembly: GCA_964534395.1. GTDB lineage: Bacteria > Bacteroidota > Bacteroidia > Flavobacteriales_D > Crocinitomicaceae > UBA952. The sequence continues at coordinate 17,688 of CAZHOW010000009.1, read as the reverse complement.
ATTAACTGCCTTTTTATTAACACTTTGTTGATTGTTTTATTCTTCTTTCTTCTCTTCTTCTGAAGATTCATCTGATGGCTCAGCAGATTCAGTTGACTCTGATGTAGAAGTTTCCTCTTCAGGTGATTCTTCAACTTCAGTTACTTCATTAACAGTATCAGTTTCATCAACAATTACAGCATCTTGAACAACTTCCTCAGTTGTTGTATCCTCAGTTGATTCCTCAGACGTTTGAACAGAGTCTACTTTTTTAGCTCCACCTCGTCGAGATCTTCTTGTTGTTTTCTTAGTTCCATCGTTTGAGTATAGCTCATTGAAATCAACTAATTCGATTAAACACATTTCAGCATTATCTCCAAGTCTATTACCTGTCCTAATAATGCGTGTATAACCACCATTTCGCTCTGCGATCTTCGGAGCTATATCTCGAAACAACTCAGAAACGATATCCTTATTTTGAAGGTAAGAAAAAACAACTCTTCGAGAGTGAGTAGAATCCGTTTTTGATTTTGTCAAAATTGGTTCAACAAAAACACGTAAGGTTTTTGCCTTAGCCAAAGTTGTTGTAATTCGCTTATGCTCGATTAAAGAACAAGCCATATTTGAAAGCATTGCTTTTCTGTGACCTGTTTTTCTACCTAAGTGATTTACTTTATTACCGTGTCTCATGATTTAAATCTTAATCTTTATCTAATTTATATTTTGCTACATTCATTCCAAATGTAAGTCCTTTGTTATCAACTAAATCTTCAAGCTCAGTTAAAGACTTCTTACCAAAGTTTCTGAATTTAAGAAGATCAGACTTTGCATAAGAAACTAAATCGCCAAGAGTTTCCACATCAGCAGCTTTCAAACAATTTAAAGCACGAACCGAAAGATCAAGATCAACCAATTTCGATTTTAACAACTGTCGCATGTGAAGAGATGTCTCGTCAAACTCTTCGGTTTCTGCCTTAATCTCACTATCAAGAGTAATACGCTCATCTGAGAAAAGCATAAAGTGATGTATTAAAATCTTAGCAGCCTCCTTTAGTGCGTCTTTAGGATGAATTGAACCATCAGTTTTGATGTTAAAGATTAATTTTTCATAATCTGTTTTTTGTTCAACACGAAAGTTTTCAATGGCATATTGCACATTAACAATTGGTGTGAAGATAGAGTCTATGAAAATTGTACCGAATGGAGCAGACGATGTCTTATTTTCCTCAGCGGGAATATAACCGCGACCTTTGACAATTGTAAGTTCCATTTCTATCTTCACGGAAGATTCCATGTTACAAATGATCAAATCTGGGTTTAAAACTTGGAAAGCACTGGTATGTTTACCTATATCTCCTGCAGTCAATTTATTTTGACCTCCAACAGAAACAACAACTGTCTCTGAATCCGTACCTTCAATTTGTCTTTTAAAACGAACTTGTTTTAAGTTCAAAACAATTTCTGTAACATCCTCAACAACACCTTTAATGGTTGAAAACTCATGATCAACTCCTTGTATTTTTACGGAAGAAATTGCGAAGCCCTCTAATGAAGATAAAAGTATTCTTCTTAATGAATTTCCAACAGTAATCCCATAACCGGGCTCAAGAGGACGAAATTCAAACTCTCCGGTGAACTCGTCAGAGTGAATCATTATTACCTTATCAGGTTTTTGAAAATCTAGTATAGCCATTTTTAGATTATATGTTATTTAGAGTATAATTCGACAATTAATTGTTCCTTAATATTTTCAGGAATCAACTCTCTTGCTGGAAGATTCAAAATCTTACCAGACATTGAAGAATTGTCCCAATCTAACCAATCGTATTTTTTGTTAGTTGATGTTAAAGAAGTTGTAATTGCCTCTAATGATTTTGATTTCTCACGAACACCAACAACATCACCAGGACGTAAGGTGTATGATGGAATATTTACCAACTCACCGTTAACTGTAATGTGTCTGTGGGATACCAATTGTCGTGCAGCTCTTCTACTAGGAGCTACTCCTAAACGATAAACCGTGTTATCAAGACGGGCTTCACAAAGTTGTAGTAAATTCTCCCCTGTAATACCCTTCATTCGTGATGCTTTTTCGAACAAATTGGCAAACTGACGTTCTAATATACCATACGTATATTTTGCTTTTTGCTTTTCACCCAACTGAATTGCATATTCAGACTGTTTTCCTCCTCTACGCTTTGATGGGCCGTGTTGACCTGGACCATAATTTCTTCTGTCCAAAGATTTATCTGGGCCAAAAATTGGATCTCGAAACCTTCTCGCAATTTTCGACTTTGGACCTCTATATCTTGCCATATTTTATATTATTTTGGGAATCATGAATTAAGGCATTCCTTCGATGATTTGGATCCCTGATTAAACAATTATTATTAAACTCTTCTTCTTTTTGGTGGACGACAACCGTTGTGAGGGAGTGGTGTTACATCAACAATTTCTGTAACCTCAATTCCTGAATTGTGGATTGCTCGAATTGCAGATTCTCTTCCTGCACCAGGACCTTTAACGAACACTTTAACTCTACGTAATCCGAAGTCATGAGCTTCCTTTGAGGCATCCTCTGCAGCAACTTGAGCTGCGTAAGGCGTATTCTTTTTAGAACCTTTGAAACCCATTTTACCGGCAGATGACCATGAAATAACTTGACCGGCATTATTGGTTAAAGAGATGATTACGTTATTGAAACTCGCTTGAATATGAGCTTCCCCAGCGGCATCTACCTTAACATTTTTCTTCTTCTTTTGGTTTGACTTTGCCATATTTATTTATTATTTAGTCACTTTTTTCTTGTTAGCAACTGTTTTTCTCTTACCTTTTCTAGTTCGTGAATTATTTTTGGTTCTTTGACCTCGTAGGGGTAATCCAGCTCTATGACGAATTCCACGAGTGCAACCAATATCCATTAGACGTTTAATATTCAACTGAACCTCAGATCGAAGTTGACCTTCAGTTTTTATTTCGTTAATAGCATTACGAATTGCTCCAAGTTGATCATCATTCCAATCTTGAACCTTGATGTTTTCATCAATGCCATTGCTATTTAAAATCTTTTTAGATGTACTACGTCCAATACCATAAATATATGTTAGACCAATAATTCCTCTTTTGTTTTTTGGTAAATCGATACCTGCAATACGTGCCATATTCTAACTAATTAACCTTGACGTTGTTTTAATTTTGGATTCTTCTTGTTTATAACGTAAACTCTTCCTTTACGTTTAACGATTTTGCAATCCGCTGTTCTTTTTTTTACTGATGCTCTTACTTTCATTTTCCTTCTATTTATTTATATCTAAAAGAAATTCTTCCTTTTGTTAAATCATAAGGAGACATTTCTACTTTAACTCTATCTCCCGGTAATATTTTGATGTAAAACATTCTCATTTTTCCCGAAATATGAGCTGTAATGACATGTCCATTTTCCAACTCAACACGAAACATGGCATTTGGCAAAGCTTCGATAATGACCCCATCTTGTTCTATTGAAGATTGTTTTGCCATAATTAAAATCCTGATAGTTCATTTGGTTGTCTTCTCCCTCTTACTCTTGTACCTTCCATTAAGCCGTCCATTTGTTGATTTAGTTGATACGTTTCTATTTGTTGCAGTGTATCTAGTACAACCCCAACCATAATTAAAATAGAAGTGCCACCGAAGAACATAGCAAATCCATCATTAATACCAACCAACTTTGCAATAGATGGAAGAATAGCAATCAGTGCAAGAAATAATGAACCTGGAAAAGTTATGCGAGAAACAATATTATCAATGTGTGAGGCCGTTTCCTCTCCGGGCCTTACACCTGGAATAAATCCGCCACTACGTTTCAAATCATCAGCTATCTTACTTGGATTAATCATAATCGCAGTGTAAAAATAGGTAAAGACAATAATCAATAAACTCAATAAAAGATTATAACTTAAACCGTAAACATCACCCAATGTTCTTTGTATAAATCCCGAGTTGGTGGAGTCTGTTGCACTAGAATAAATCATTAAGGGAATAGTCATAATTGCTTGCGCAAAAATTATTGGCATTACTCCACTTGCATTAACTTTGATTGGAAGGTAACTTCTTGCACCAGTTGCATCGGCACCTCTCGAACCCACAATTTTCTTGGCCGTATTAAGTGGTATTCTTCGTACCCCTTGAACTATTAAAATTGTAACTAAAACGACCAACATAAAGCCTATCACCTCCAAAACTAATTTGATAAGATTTCCTGCTTCAATTGATTTACCAAATTCTGCGAAAAAAGCTCCAGGTAAACGGGAGAGAATTCCTACGGTAATTAATAGTGATATACCATTTCCTATACCTTTTTCCGTAATTCTTTCACCTAACCAAACAGCGAACATTGAACCAGAAATTAGTAACAAAATGGTTTGAACCCACCAAAATGAAGTGGCATCGGCTGGCATTGCACCCTTTTGCTCTACATACAAGGACAAATAGCTCGGAGCCTGAAGCATACAAATAACTATCGTTAAAATCCGAGTATAATTATTTATTTGTTTACGACCAGACTCGCCTTCATTTTGCATTTTTTGTACAGCTGGAACTGCCATACCTAACAATTGCATGATTATCGATGCACTTATGTACGGCATTATACCTAACGCCATAATGGATGCATTCGAAAAACCGCCACCTGAAAACAAGGATAGTAACGTTTCAAGTGTATTCTGACTTGATTGTTTAGAAGCTAGAGCATAATAATCAACACCAGGAATAATAACAAAAGATCCAATTCTGTATACCAAAATCAAACCTAAGGTCAGGATAATTCTCTTTCTGAGTTCCTCAACTTTCCAAATATTCTGTATGTTTTGTATGAAACGTTTCATTTAAAAGTTTGCAAAGATAGTTAGATTTTTGTACAAGTTCCACCTAAACCTTCAATTGCCTTTATTGCGGCAGCAGAAAATCCGTGTGCTGAAATTGAAACTTTCGACTTTAATTCCCCTCTATTCAAAATTTTAACAAGATTGTTATTAGAAATTAATCCATTTGCCTTTAAAACTTCGGGATTTATTTCACTTATTCCTTTGGAGACCAAGTTTTCAATTAATTCCAAGTTGATTGCCTTGTACGAAACTCGATTTATGTTCTTGAATCCGAATTTAGGAACTCTTCTTTGAAGCGGCATTTGCCCTCCTTCAAATCCAATTTTTGTTTTGTAACCTGAACGTGATTTTGCTCCTTTGTGACCACGTGTCGAAGTACCACCGTGCCCAGAACCTTGACCACGAGCTATTCTTTTCTCTTTTTTAATCGATCCCGCTGCAGGAGTAAGATTATTTAAATTCATTACAGTAGTTTTAATTTAATCAACAATTTGAATCAGATGCTGAACTTTCTTAACCATTCCTAAAATTTGAGGAGTAGCTTCTTTCTCTAAAGTTTGGTTTAATTTTCTAAACCCTAAGGCTTTTATAGTAGCTTTTTGATCAGCTGGACGTTTAATAGCGCTTTTAACTTGTTTGATTTTTATAATGCTCATTTGTTCAGAATTTTAACCATTAAATACTTTATCAATTGATATTCCTCTTTGGCGAGCAACTGCAACAGCGTCTCTCATTTTAGATAAAGCATCCATTGTTGCCTTTACAACATTGTGAGGATTTGAAGAACCTTGAGATTTGGCAAGTACATTATGAATACCTACACTTTCCAAAACTGCACGCATAGCACCTCCAGCAATAACTCCAGTACCATTAGTTGCCGGCTTCAAAAGTACTTCTGCTCCACCATACTTTCCTTTTTGAGAGTGAGGCACTGTTCCTTTCAAAATTGGAACTTTAATCAAATTCTTTTTGGCATCATCTATGCCTTTAGTAATTGCTTCAGTTACTTCCTTCGCTTTACCTAATCCGTGACCAACAACTCCATTTTCATCACCAACCACAACAATTGCTGAAAAGCTGAATGTTCTACCTCCTTTGGTTACTTTGGTAACACGATTAACAGCAACGAGCTTATCTTTTAACTCGATATCTGCCGATTTTACTCTATTTACAACTTGAGCTGCCATTTTTATTAAAATTTAAGTCCACCTTCTCTTGCGGAGTCAGCTAATGATTTAATTCTACCGTGATACAAATAACCGTTTCGATCGAAAACCACTGCTTGAACTCCAGCAGAAATAGCTTTCTCAGCAATTTTCTTTCCTACAATTGAAGCTTGTTCGATTTTATTAACCTTTTGAGCCTCATCTATTTTCAAGGAGCCAATCGATGCAATGGTCTTACCTGTTAAATCATCAATAACTTGCGCATAAATTTGCTTATTACTTCTGAAAACAGATAATCTTGGAATGGCTGCTGTGCCAAACACTTTTTTACGAATTCTGCGCTTAATTTTAGCTCTTCTTAAAACTTTATTTAGTGCCATAACTTAATTACTATTTTTTACCTGCAGATTTTCCTGCTTTTCTTCTTATTTCTTCACCTACAAAACGAATTCCTTTTCCTTTGTAAGGCTCTGGTTTTCTCAAAGACCGAATCTTTGCAGCTACTTGCCCTAACAATTGTTTGTCGTGAGATTCAAGTGTAACTACTGGTGCTTTACCTTTCTCAGTATTGGCCGCAACCTTAACTTCTGAAGGTATTTCTAAAATAATTGCATGAGAAAAACCTAGTGCAAGTTCTAATTGCTGACCAGAGGCATTCGCTCTGTAACCTACCCCGATAATCTCCATTTCTTTCTTGAAGCCTTCGGATACGCCTGTAATCATATTTTGAACAAGAGCCCTGTAAAGTCCATGCTTGGAACGATCTGCAGGGGCATCACTTTTTCGAGTAAATGTAATCACATTATCTTCGATTTGCAATGAAACTGAGTCCTCCATTTCTTGACTTAATTCTCCTTTTTTACCTTTAACCTTAACCACATTTCCCACAGTAGAAATTTCTACACCCGCAGGAATTGTAATTGGTGCTTTACCTATTCTTGACATTGCTCAAAAATTTTTTAATAAACATAACAAAGTACCTCACCGCCAACATTCAATCTACGTGCATCTTTATCAGTAATGACACCTTTGGATGTTGAAACAATAGCAACCCCTAAACCATTTAATACTCGAGGCATCTCTTCACTACCACTATATTTTCTTAATCCTGGTCTTGATGCTCGCTGTAATTTAGTAATTGCAGGCACTCGCGTTGATTGGTTGTATTTCAAGGCAATCTTTATGACCCCTTGCTTATTGTCTTCTTCAAATTTGTAATTCAAAATATAACCTTGATCAAACAAAATTTGCGTAATTGCTTTCTTGATGTTTGAGCCAGGAATTTCAACCATTTTTAAACCCGCAGAACTTGCGTTACGAATTCGGGTTAAATAATCTGCTATTGGATCTGTATTCATTTCTTACTTTTTCAATAATTACCAACTTCCTTTTCTTACTCCTGGTATTTTTCCTTCGAGAGCCATTTCTCTGAAAGTTACCCTTGAAATACCAAATTGTCTCATGTAACCTCTCGGGCGACCCGTCAAACCACAACGATTATGTAATCGTATCTTAGAAGAATTCGCAGGAAGTTTTTGAAGACTCATCATAGCGTCCCATTTAGCAGATTGAACTTCATCCGAACTATCTGTTGACTTTAACAATTTAGTTAGTTCAGCCCTTTTGTTTGCATATCTTGCTACCAATCTTTCTCTTTTGCGCTCTCGCGCTTTCATTGATTCTTTTGCCATTTCAAATTATTTTTTTGTGAAAGGAAATCCAAATGCGTCCAATAATGCTTTTGCTTCTTCGTCATTCGCCGCAGTTGTCACGAAGGTAATATCCATTCCAAGAATTTTATTCACTTTGTCAATATCAATCTCCGGGAATATAATATGTTCTTTAATACCTAGATTGAAATTTCCACGTCCATCAAAGCCTTTTGGATTTATTCCACGAAAATCTCTTGTTCTTGGAAGTGCGACGGAAAGTAAACGATCAAGAAAATCATACATACGATCTCCACGAAGAGTTACTTTGGTACCTATTGGCATTCCTTTTCGAAGTTTGAAATTAGATATATCTTTTTTCGAGTTAGTAGTTATCGCTTTTTGGCCAGCAATCCTTGATAAATCAGAAGCGGCACTTTCAATTAACTTCTTATCAGCAACGGCATCCCCCATTCCTTGACTTAGAACAATTTTTTGAAGCTTAGGTACACGCATTACCGATTTATATCCAAATCTTTCAGTCAATGACTTAACTATCACTGAACTATACTGTTCTTTTAATCTTGGTGTGTAACTCATTATTTAATCACCTCCCCTGATTTCTTTGAAAAACGTACTAATTTACCTTTGTCGTCAAGCTTTCTACCTGTCCTTGAAGCAACGCCATTAACTTCAATCATCAAATTTGAGATATGAATTGAACCTTCTTTTTCTTCAATTCCACCCTGAGGATTCGATGCGCTTGGTTTGTTGTGACGCTTCACTATGTTTACTCCAGAAACAGTAGCTCGCATTTTGTTACGATCAATCGAAAGAATTGTTCCTCTTTGACCTTTAGATTCACCACTGATAACAGCGACGGTGTCTCCAACCTTTATGTGTAACTTCTTTTGCATTTCTAAATATTATTTACAGCACTTCTGGTGCTAATGAAACAATTTTCATGTAGTTGTTTTCACGCAATTCTCTTGCAACTGGTCCAAAAATACGTGTTCCTCTCATTTCACCTGCTTGATTAAGAATAACGCAAGCATTGTCATCAAAACGTATGTACGAACCGTCGGCTCTACGAACCTCTTTTTTTGTTCGAACAACAACCGCTTTTGCAACTGAACCTTTTTTAACGGCTCCATTTGGCATAGCACTTTTCACAGCGACAACAATTTTATCTCCTATCGAAGCATAACGTCTTCTTGTTCCGCCAAGCACACGAATACACAAAACTTCTTTTGCTCCCGAGTTATCTGCGACTGAAAGTCTGGATTCTGTTTGTATCATCTTTCTGTGTTATTTAGCTCTTTCAACTATTTCTACTAATCTCCAATTCTTCGTTTTGCTCAACGGACGAGTTTCCATGATTTTTACGGTATCACCGATATTACAATCATTCGTTTCATCGTGAGCAACAAACTTTTTGGTCTTCTTAACGAACTTACCATACTTCGGGTGCTTAACTTTTCTTTCAACTGAAACGACTATGGACTTGTCCATTTTATCGCTCGTTACTACACCAACTCTCTCTTTTCTTAAATTTCGTTTTTCCATTCTAAGAATTTTTGCAAGCTTAAGCTTGATTACGTTTAGTTAACTCCGTGTTCAACCTTGCTATTGACTTTCTCATAGATCTAATTCTCAAAGGATTCTCTATTGGAGCCATTCTATTCGTAAGTTTTAAATTGACCAATTGAGAACTCAGATTCGTAATTTCTTTCTTCAAATCTTCAATAGAAAGTTTCGTAATGTCTTGCTTTTTCATGATCAATTTAATTAACTAGGGATAACAAAATCGTTTCTTACAACGAATTTACATTTCACGGGTAATTTCTGAGCAGCTAATCTCATAGCTTCCTTGGCAATTTCATACGGCACACCATCCGCTTCAAACATGACTCTACCTGGTTTAATGACTGCTACCCAATGACTTGGAGCTCCCTTACCTTTACCCATCCTTACTTCAGCCGGTTTAGAGGTTACCGGTTTATCTGGGAAAATACGAATCCACACCTTTCCTTCACGCTTCATGTATCGAGTAACGGCAATACGAGAAGCTTCAATTTGACGTGATGTAATCCATCCTGGTTCCAAAGCCTTTAGTCCAAAGGATCCGAAAGCAATGGTTGAACCTCTATGAGATAGACCACGATTTCTTCCTTTTTGTACTCTTCTAAATTTCGTTCTTTTAGGCTGTAACATTTCCTCTTAATTATTTTTATTACTTTTTCTTTCTTTTTGCCATAGCAGGTTTTCTCCCTCCGGCAGCAGGTGCATTAGTTCCAGTAGCCGAAACACCTATATTTGGTGATAAATCTCTGCGACCATATACTTCCCCTCTACAAATCCAAACTTTAATTCCAAGCCGTCCATAAGTTGTGTGCGCCTCAGAAACTGCATAATCAATATCAGCACGGAAAGTATGAAGTGGAGTCCGTCCATCTTTATACATTTCTGATCGAGCCATCTCAGCTCCATTTAAACGACCTGATATTTTAATTTTTATTCCTTCAGCACCCATTCTCATTGTTCCAGCAATCGCCATTTTTATTGCCCTTCTAAAAGAAATTCTTGCTTCTAACTGACGAGCAACACCATCAGCTACCAAACGTGCGTCAAGTTCTGGACGTTTAACTTCAAAAATGTTTATTTGAATTTCTTTTTTAGTAAGTTTTTTCAACTCTTCTTTTAGTTTATCAACTTCCTGTCCACCCTTGCCAATAATTACACCAGGTCGCGCCGTGTTAATAGTTACTGTAACTAATTTCAACGTACGCTCGATTATAATTTTTGCAATACTCGCTTTAGAAAGACGAGCATTTAAATATTTTCTAATCTGATCATCTTCTACAATCTTATCACGGTACTTTCCACAGTGATTTCCTTCACCACCAAACCAATTTGATTCCCATCCATGGATGTAACCTAATCTATTTCCTATTGGATTTGTTTTTTGTCCCATTTCTAAAATTATTTTGTACCGTCAACAACGATAGTTACGTGATTTGATCTTTTTCTTATACGATGAGCTCTACCTTGTGGGGCCGGTTGAATTCTTTTCAACATAGTTCCTCCTCCTACTTCAACTGAACGAACAATTAAATTTTCTTCTGTAATATCAACACCTTCATTCTTTTGTTCCCAATTAGATATTGCAGAACGAAGTAACTTCTCCAAACTTAATGAAGCATCTTTTCCATTGAAATGAAGAATATTCAAAGCTTTGTTCACTTCAACACCTCTAATTAAATCAGCTACCAATCTCATTTTTCTTGGAGAAATTTGAGAATTCTTAAGTTGTGCAATCGCTATTGATTTTTTATTTTCTTTAAGCTGCTCTGCTCTTAAACGTTTTCTTGCTCCCATGAATAAATATCTTAACGTTTCTTATCTTTTTTATTTCCTGCATGTCCACGGAAATTTCTTGTTGGTGAAAACTCACCAAGTTTATGTCCAACCATGTTTTCAGTAACAAAAACAGGTATAAACTTATTTCCATTGTGTACGGCAAATGTCAATCCTACAAACTCTGGGGTAATCGTTGAAGCACGAGACCAAGTTTTAATAACTGCTTTGCTATTGGATGCTTGCGCATCATCAACTCTTTTCATTAGTTTGTAATGAACAAAAGGTGGTTTTTTTAGTGAACGACTCATACCTTAAATTCTATTTTTTTCTTCTTTCAATAATAAACTTCTCTGAATACTTAGTTTTAGATCTAGTCTTGTAACCTTTTGCTGGCATACCATTTCTAGATCTAGGGTGACCACCGGCATTTCTACCTTCACCACCACCCATAGGGTGATCCACAGGATTCATAACTACACCTCTCACACGCGGTCGACGACCTAACCATCTTGAACGACCTGCTTTACCTGAAACTACCAAATTATGTTCTGCATTTGAGACTGAACCGATAGTTGCTAAGCAGGTTGTTAAAATCATTCTTGTTTCTCCAGAAGGCATTTTTACAATTGCGTATTTTCCATCACGGGCATTTAACTGAGCATAAGTTCCAGCTCCTCTTGCAATTGATCCACCTTTCCCCGGTTTCAATTCGATATTATGAATTACTGTTCCCAATGGAATATCAGAAAGAAACATTGCATGCCCAACGTTCGGTGCTGCATTCTTACCTGATAATATTTGATCTCCAACTTTTAACCCATTCGGTGCAATAATGTATCGTTTTTCACCATCAGCATAAAATAACAATGCTATGTGAGCCGTACGATTCGGATCGTACTCGATAGACTTGACAGTTGCGGGAATATCGAATTTATCTCTTTTGAAATCTATAATACGATATTTTTGCTTGTGACCACCACCAATATAACGCATTGTCATTCGACCATCGTTGTTACGCCCACCTGACTTTTTGTTGCTCGCAATTAGACTCTTTTCTGGTTTCGAAGCAGTGAGCTCTGCAAAATCACTTGCAACTTTATGTCTTTGACCAGGAGTAATCGGTTTAAATTTTCTAAGACTCATTATTCGTCATTAATAGTTGTTAAACAAATCAATCGTTTCACCATCTGCAACTGTTACCACAGCCTTTTTCCATTGTTTACTTTTTTGCTCAACAATACCTTTATTGGTGTACTTCACAGAGGATTTACCACCGCCATAGTTTGATGTACGGACATCTGTGACATGCACCCCATACATTTTTTCGACGGCATTCTTAATTTCAATCTTATTAGACTTTTTATCAACTTCAAAAGTGAAACGATTGAATTTCTCAGTCGCATTCGTTGCTTTTTCTGTGATTAAAGATTTTTTAATAATTGTTTGCATCGCTTCTTAATTAAGTATCTTTTCAATTTTTTCCAATGAATTCTCAGCTAAAACAACTTTCTTAGCATTCAACAAATCATATGTATTGAATGAATCTGCTGTTACGACCTTTACTTTACCAAGGTTACGAGAAGCTAAATAAACATTATCATTTCTTTCTGGTAAGATAAAAAGAACTTTTTCATTTACAAGATTCAAAGAATTAACCAAGCCTCTAAAGTCTTTGGTCTTTGCAGCTTCAAAATTCAAATCATCAATAACCAAAATTGCATCACGCTTTGCTAAATAAGAAAAAGCTGATTTTCGCGCAAGTCTTTTCAATTTCAAGTTCAACTTGAAATGATAGTTTCTTGGTCTAGGTCCGAAAATACGACCACCACCTACTCTTGTTCCAGATTTAGCACTACCTGCTCTCGCTCCACCAGTTCCTTTTTGTTTTTTCAACTTTTTAGTAGAACCAGCTATTTCATTTCTTTCTTTGGACTTGTGAGTACCCTGACGACGGTTCGCTAAGTGTTGTTTTACATCTAAATAAATAGCGTGGTTGTTAGGTTCTACACCAAAAACACCCTCAGAAAGTGTTACTGATTTCGAAGTAACAGTTCCTTTTGAATCGTATACATTTACTTTCATTACTTTCTTAATGTTAATGTTGAACCATTAGATCCCGGGACGGAACCTTTCACAATCAATAAATTTCTATCGGATAAAACCTTTAAAATTTCAAGATTAGATGCTAGTCTTCTCTTGTTACCCATTTGCCCTGCCATTCGCATTCCTTTAAAAACACGGGCAGGATACGAACAGGCACCGATTGAACCAGGCGCACGAAGTCGATTGTGCTGTCCGTGAGTAGCTTGACCAACGCCGCCAAATCCATGTCTTCTGACAACTCCTTGAAAACCTTTACCTTTGGTAGTTCCAATTACATCAATATATTCTCCCTCTTCGAAGATAGAAACATCAACTGTATCACCGACATTTACGCTTTCAAAACCTTTGAATTCCACCAATTTTGATTTTGGTGTTGTATTCGCCTTTTTGAAGTGACCTTTCAATGCATTTGGCGTATTTTTTTCTTTACGATTTCCAAATCCCAATTGAACGGCCTCGTAACCATCTCTGTCTTGTGTTTTGATTTGAGTCACAACACAAGGACCAGCCTCTATCACTGTGCATGGTAATGATTTACCCTCGGCACTGTAGATACTAGTCATTCCGACTTTTCGACCAATTATTCCAGGCATATTACTTATTTATTAATTATACTTTAATTTCCACTTCAACACCACTTGGTAATTCTAATTTCATCAACGCATCAACCGTTTTTGAAGAACTACTGTAAATGTCCATTAATCTCTTGTAAGCACACAATTCAAATTGCTCACGAGCTTTCTTGTTCACGTGCGGCGAGCGAAGAACTGTATATATTCTTTTGTGAGTTGGAAGTGGAATTGGACCACTAACAACGGCTCCTGTAGATTTTACAGTTTTAACGATTTTCTCTGCTGATTTATCCAACAAATTGTGGTCGTATGACTTTAATTTTATTCTAATTTTTTGGCTCATCTCCTATTTATTAAGCTGTGATTTTACCATTTGCTTTTGCTACTACTTCGTCAGAAACATTTCTTGGTGCCTCGGCATAATGAGAAAATTCCATTGATGAACTTGCCCTACCAGAGGTAATCGTTCTTAACTGAGTAACATATCCAAACATTTCCGAAAGTGGAACGTCGGCTTTGAGAACTTTTGCACCATTTCGGTCATCCATTCCTTTCATCATTCCACGTCTTCTATTCAAATCTCCTACAACATCTCCCATATTTTCTTCAGGTGTAACAACCTCAAGTTTCATGATTGGCTCAAGAAGAACCGGGGAGCAAGATTTCAAGGCTGCTCTATATGCCATCTTTGCACAAAGTTCGAAAGACAATGAATCAGAATCCACATTGTGATATGAACCATCTATAAGTTCTATTTTCATTGCTTCAACAGGGAAACCAGCAAGAACACCGTTCTTCATTGATTCTTTGAAACCTTTTTCAACTGATGGAATAAATTCTCTAGGAATATTTCCACCTTTAATGCTGTTGACAAACTCTAGACCTGTTTTTTCTGGATTATCTTGAGGTGAAATTTTAACAAGAATGTCTGCAAATTTACCTCGACCACCTGTTTGTTTCTTGTATACTTCTCTATGCTCAGTAGAACCTTGAATGTTCTCTCTGTATGCAACCTGAGGAGCTCCTTGATTAACCTCAACCTTAAATTCTCTTTTCAGACGATCAACAATGATTTCTAAGTGAAGCTCACCCATTCCAGAAATAATAGTCTGACCGGTTTCCTCATCAGTGTTCACGCGAAAAGTTGGATCCTCTTCAGATAATTTTGAAAGTCCAATAGATAATCTATCTGTATCGGCCTGTGTTTTTGGCTCAATAGCCAAACCAATTACAGGCTCAGGGAATACCATTGACTCAAGAATGATTGGTGCATTTTCAGCACACAAAGTATCACCCGTTTTAATATCTTTAAAACCAACCACGGCACCGATATCGCCTGCACCTAATTCACTAATTTGATTTTGCTTATTTGCATGCATTTGGAATATACGAGAAATACGCTCTTTATTATCTGAACGGGTATTTAATACGTAAGAACCAGCTTCTAATTTACCTGAATAAGCTCGAACAAAACATAACCTACCTACGAATGGATCGGTTGCTATCTTAAATGCTAAACCTGAAAAAGGCTCGTCATAGGATGGTTTTCTTGATACCTCTTCATCATTTTTAGGATTTATACCCTTAATATCTTCAATGTCAAGAGGAGATGGAAGAATTTCCATTACCATGTCCAACATCGCTTGAACACCTTTATTCTTGAATGATGAGCCGCACATCATAGGTACAACTTTCCCAGATATCGTGGCTTCACGAAGAGCATTTAATATTTCTCTTTCCGTCAAAGAATTCTCATCCTCAAAAAACTTTTCCATTAAAGATTCGTCAAATTCAGCGACTGCCTCCAATAGTTCACTTCTAAGTTGGCGAGCTTCATCAATAATATCTGAAGGAATTTCAACTTCTTTAAATGTCATTCCGTAATCATCTTCATTCCAAACAATTCCTCTGAAATTGATGAGATCAACAACCCCTTTGAAATTATCTTCCTCGCCAATATTAATTTGAAGAGGTAAGGCATGACTACCAAGCATATCTTTTACCTGCTTACAAACCTTTAGAAAGTCTGCTCCTTGGCGATCCATCTTGTTAACGAATCCAATTCGTGGAACGTTGTAATTATTCGCTAATCTCCAGTTCGTCTCAGACTGAGGTTCTACTCCATCAACTGCTGAAAATAAAAATACTAATCCGTCAAGAACTCGAAGTGAACGATTCACCTCAACTGTGAAATCAACGTGTCCTGGGGTATCAATAATATTTACGTGATACTTTTGATTACGATAATTCCAAGTTAAAGTAGTTGCGGCAGATGTAATTGTAATACCTCTCTCTTGCTCCTGCTCCATCCAATCCATAGTCGCGGCTCCGTCATGAACCTCACCAATTTTATGATTTACTCCACCATAAAACAGAATTCGCTCTGTTGTAGTAGTTTTACCTGCATCAATATGAGCAGCGATACCAATATTTCTTGTAAATTTAAGATCTCTTGACATTTGAATTAGAATCTAAAATGTGAAAATGCTTTATTTGCCTCGGCCATCCTTAACGTATCTTCCTTCTTTTTATAAGCCGCACCTTCTTCTTTGGAAGCAGCGATAATTTCAGAAGCCAGTTTTTGAGACATTGTTTTTTCGTTACGCTTTCTAGCATAACCAATCAACCATTTCATAGCAAGGGATGCTTTTCTTTCTTCTCGCACGGGAGTTGGTATTTGAAAAGTAGCTCCACCAACTCTTCGGCTTCTTACTTCTACGCTTGGTGTTACATTTTCCAATGCTTTTCTCCAAATATCCAAACCACTCTGATCTTCTATTTTTTTATCTACAATTTCAAGAGCATCATAGAATATTTTAAAGGCTAAACTTTTTTTACCCGAAAACATTAAATTATTAACGAATTTAGTAACCACCACATCGTTAAATTTCGGATCTGGTAGAATAGCTATTTTTTTGGCTTTTCTTCTTCTCATCTTTCTAAAGCTTAATTATTTTTGCTTAGGACGTTTTGTTCCGTATTTAGATCTTCTTTGACTTCTTCCTTGAACACCCGCGGTGTCTTCAGCACCACGAACAATGTGATATCGAACTCCTGGAAGGTCTTTAACTCTTCCTCCGCGCACAAGAACTAGGGAGTGCTCTTGAAGATTGTGGCCTTCACCACCGATGTAAGCATTGACTTCTTTTCCGTTCGTTAAGCGAACACGTGCCACTTTACGCATTGCTGAATTAGGTTTTTTCGGCGTTGTTGTGTAAACACGCACGCAAACACCTTTACGTTGTGGACATGAATCAAGCGCAGCGGACTTACTTTTCTTCACCACCGCAGTTCTTCCTTTGCGAACTAACTGTTGAATAGTTGGCATAAAATACTCTTAATTTTTAGTAAATAATCTAACTCAAACGCACTTTGAGGGGTGCAAAGATACCACATTTATTTTATCACACAAGTGAAATTTTAAAAAAAATTGATTTTTCGACAAAAAAATGTTCATTTAACATATTAAAGTCTATTCAATGCCCATAAAAAAAGCCCCTTTCGGAGCTTTTAATTTTTGGTTAAAATTATTTTACTCTATAGAGCGTTGATTTTACAGCGTCTATTAAACGTTTAACATTTGGCAATGCCTCTTCTATTAAAGAAGGTGAAAATGCAAAAGGAGTATCGGTTTGGGTAACCCGAAGAACTGGTGCATCTAAATAGTCGAATGCGTAACGCTGCAGATGGTAGGAAATTTCTGATGAAATGGAAGCTAATGGCCATGATTCCTCCAAAATCACACAACGATTTGTTTTCTTAACAGATTCAACAATGCAATTGTAATCTATTGGTCGAATTGTTCTAAGATCAATAATTTCAACATTGATATTCTCACTTGCCAGAATCTCAGCCGCTTCATAAGCCACCTTAATAATTTTCCCAAAAGACACGATTGTAACATCACTTCCTTTTCTTTTTACATCAGCTACACCGATCGGGATAATATATTCTCCTTCTGGAACTTCACCTTTATCACCATACATTTTTTCTG
>CAZHOW010000008.1:47979-130967 GCA_964534395.1 uncultured Lishizhenia sp. | reverse complement strand
TTTTTGGTGTTTAAAAGGAAAATTAGTAGTTCTGAATAAACAGAATCGAGTGGCGGCGATCGCCTAGGCGAGAAACGTTAGTGGCAACGTTAGGGCGACCACAAATAGATGGAGAACCATGAACATAATTAGATCTATTTTATTGACTTTTATGATTTTGGTAATTAGCAAAAATGCTTTCGCCGATTTACCATATTTTCCTATAAGCTTTGTACTAACCACAGATAAAGAAAGCTACTACGAAGGAGAAAAAATTACCTTCAATATTACTATTACCAATACAGACAAAGAGAACTCATATCCTGTTTTACTGCCGCATACCCAAAACGTTGGACAAAAATTGTTTTACTTAAAGGTCTACGACAAAGCCAACAATACCATGTTGTTGAGATATTCGGAAGATAAAATGTTAAAAATGATGCTTCATGATACGGGAACTGTTCAGATTCGATACCTAAAACCGCTTGAACAAATTGTTGTACCCATATATCTTAATGATTTTGAAAACTATTTTAACTACCACACCCAAAACGCTTCGCACCACAGTTTTGGCGTGCCGTTGTTTGCCGGAATATACAAAGTGAATGTCACCTATAATCCCAATGGAATAGTATTAGGCGACAGCATTTATGACTATTACAGTGACTTTGATAAAAACATCTCAAACAACGGGAAACAATTTATGCCGGAACAGGGGCAAATCACCCAAATGATTGATTTGAAAATAAAACGAAGTGCTGATACCATTGTAAACATAGAGCGTCAGAAATACTTCATCAAAACAAATGGATATAACTATTTCTATTTCAACAAGTACGTAGCTGAATTAAACACCAATGATGGTTGTGTTCACATTACCACTTTACCCCCAGACAGCTGTTCTATCAAGAATGAATACTTTTCCAACCACTTTAAGGATCTGTATAATGAATACATTGTGAGATTTGATGATGGCGACATTCGAGAATACAGAAGATTCACAGACTGGTGTCCAGAATATCTGTTTACAGAGAGATATAATGAATTCAAACAAAAAACGCATTATGAGATGCAACTTCCCGACAAAAGATTTTATAACATTTCTTATCATCAACCGAGTGGAACCATTCACCAAGAAACCTACTGTTCAGAAGATGGTACACTCTGTAATGTAACAACCTACATTTACAATAAAAAGGGAGAATTAGTAAAGAAGAAGTTTGAACAAACAGAACCCTGTTCAGTGGTAGAGATCGATGGAAGAAAGAGAAGTGTAAAAAATGCTATTAATCTTGAAGGACAATGATAACAACTAACATTTGAGCTTAGTTTACAGTAAAGTTCTTCTGCAAACCATAATCAGCAATCACATTAAACCAAACAACAATGTTAAAATATAAATACTACATACTATTCATTTTACTAAATGCACTACCCTCATTGTTAATTGGTCAAAATATTGAAATTAAAATTTTCAATAAAACAGGGTACAATCTTGATTCAGTATCCTTTGACCATTTTTATTTGGGAAAGATAGGAAAGGATTCCAGTGTTTTTCGATCGGATATTGACGAAATTACTATTCAAGGTGATGTTCCGCTGCACCGACCATTTGGGATAATTGAAGGAAAAGTAAGGCCAATCAATTTGACACCATGTGGAACGAAATCAAAGAAAAAGAAAGCGGGAAGGTTTGGGTTCGATTTATTTATTTACGAAACAGGAAATGAATACAGACTATATTGGAAGAAGCATGAATAGCATTAAAACAGAATTACGAAACCCAGATCAGTTGAAAGCGCATTTTACCATCTTTAGTAAAACAAAAATTACTTCACATAGCTGTTATAATATCAAATTATTATTGCTTCACAATCGAGCCACGCTGGTAGATTTGAAGTTTCCGAAAGTTCAGAATTATGTACAACTTCATTGCTAATTTGTCCGTCTTGCAACTTGCTTATCATCTTTTAAAACGAAAAAACAAAAAAAAATGAAAAAAATTTACATCACAGATCGCACTTTTGAGCGATGTGATTCCCTTTCTAAAGGCGAATACGAAAATTGTACATTTGAGAGTTGTGACTTTTCTGAAAGGGACTTTTCTGAATTTAAATTTACAGATTGCACATTTAAAGAATGTAATCTGAGTATGATGAAGATATTCAGAACATCATTTCAAAATGTTAATTTCATTTACTGTAAAATGTTGGGGCTTCGATTTGATGCGTGTAATGATTTTGGACTTTCCTTTTCGTTTGACGGGTGCCAACTAAATCATTCCTCCTTTTATAAATTGAAAATCAAAAAGACCATATTCAAGAATTCACAATTACAAGAAACTGATTTTACAGAAACTGACCTGACTGATTCCGTCTTTGACAACTGTTCAATGGAAAGAGCCACTTTTGATCAGACAATTTTGGAGAAAGTTGACTTCCGAACCTCTTATCATTATTCCATTGACCCTGAATTAAACCGAATAAAAAAAGCAAAGTTTTCAGTTATAGGTGTTGCAGGACTTTTGGAGAAATATGATATTGAAATTGAGTTTTCGAGTTAACAGTGAAAAGGCAAAAAGGAATATAATTCTCAATAAATAAAATTATACCTGTTGCGGATCAAATGAATTAAGCAACAAAATTCATCTTTCATCCCTTTTTAATACCTGAACTTTTTCAAAAAATAGGTAAATTAGCCCTCACAAAATTTAAAACTATGACAAGATTAAAAAGCAGCTTACTGGCCATCGTGTTTTTTGTAGGCTTTTTCGTTCGTGCAGACGAAGGAATGTGGTTTTTGATGTTCATTGAACGATTGAACCACCGCGACATGCAAAAAATGGGTCTTCAATTGACTACGGAAGAAATTTACAGCATCAACAATTCGAGTTTGAAAGATGCAGTTGTTCAATTCAACGGCGGTTGTACGGCAGAATTGATTTCCAAGGAAGGATTGATTTTAACGAATCACCACTGTGGATACGATGCAATTGCTGAACTTTCCACGCCTGAGAAAGACTATCTTTCTAACGGTTTTTGGGCGGCAACAAAAAAAGATGAGTTGAAACCAAAATCTCTTTTTGTTCGCTTCTTCGTTCGTATGGATGACTGCACAAAACGAATTTTAGCCAAAGTGAATGATTCGATGAGTGAAGCTGAACGCGATAAAGCAATCAGAGATGAAATTGCGCTAATTGAAAAAGAAAACAATGAAGGTGGAAAATACGTAGTTAGTGTTCGTTCGTTTTTCCAAGGAAATGAATTTTACTACTTCGTTTATCAAGATTATAAAGATGTTCGATTGGTGGGTACTCCTCCTGATAACATTGGTAAATTTGGTGGTGATACGGACAACTGGGAATGGCCGCGCCACACGGGAGATTTCTCTATGTTTCGTGTTTATGGTGACGCCAACGGAAATCCAGCTGAATATTCCACAAGTAACGTTCCATTGAAGCCTAGACATCATTTACCAGTAAACATCAAAGGAGTGAAAGAAGGTGATTTCGCCATGATTTTAGGATATCCTGGAAGAACAAATCGTTGGTTACCGGCAGGTGGAATTGAACAAAATGTAAAGTTTACATATCCCGCTTGGGTTGAAGCATCTAAAACTTCCATGGATGCAATGAAAAAGTATATGGATAAGGATGATGCAGTTCGCTTGAATTATGCGTCAAAATATGCAGGAATAGCAAACTATTGGAAAAACCGCCAAGGTATGATTGATGCCTTGACAAAATTCAAAACTTCTGAGTCAAAAGCTGCAAATGAAGCAAAATTCAATGCTTGGGCAAACAAAAAAGAGAATAAAGATAAATTTGGTAATGTGGTTGCCACAATCAACGATTTCTACAAAGCAACGAATGAAAAATCGAGACACGACAACTACCTACAAATTATGTTCAGAGGCTCCGAATATGCACGTGTAGCGAGAACGCTTGGATCACAATTAGAGGCATATTCGAAAGCTGATGATACAAAGCGCTTGGAAATGTATGGTGATGTTAAAACAGCTGTTGAAGAGTTTTTTGCAGGAATTCATATCCCAGCTGAAAATGACATTTTAACTGATGGATTGAATTTGTATGCTAAAAAAGCAGGGTATAAATTAGTGCCTTCGATTGAAGCTGCGAATAAAAAATACAACGGTAACTTAAAATCCTATGTAAATAATTTGTTTGACTTGAGTTTTTTAACTTCAAAAGAACGCGTAATGGCATTCCTTGAATTACCGAATGTTGATCAGCTAACGAATGATCCGTTGATGAAGTTGTCAAATGAAATGTTAGGTCATCTAAATGCAAGAACAGACGAATTGACAAAACTACAGAATGACTTTGGTCGTGCTTATCGTTTATTAGTTGACGGTATGCGTCAATCAGGATTAAGCCCGGTAAAATACCCTGATGCAAACAGTACGCTTCGTTTGACATACGGAAAAGTCAGTGCACTACCTGCAGACAAACGCAACGATGCGAAAGTAAACTATTACACAACGTTACAAGGAACCATTAAAAAGTATAAACCAAATGACGAAGAATTCGATCTTCCAAAAAGATTAATTGAGTTGAACGATAAGAAAGATTTTGGGGAATACGCTGACAAAGGTGGATACATGCCCGTGAATTTCCTTACGAACAATGACATCACAGGAGGAAACTCTGGCTCACCAGTATTGAATGGTAAGGGAGAACTTATCGGATTGGCATTTGACGGAAATATTGAAGCGATGGCCGGAGATGTAATTTTCGACAGCAAGTTACAGAAGACAATCAACGTTGATATTCGTTATGTCCTGTTTATAATCGACAAATATGCTGGTGCGAAACACATCGTTGACGAAATGACAATTATTCGATAATTGAAAAATTGAATAGAAGTTCAAAGCCTCGTTTTAAAAAACGGGGCTTTTTTTGTGAGTTTCGTTTAATATTAAATTGAAAAGCAACAACAATTAATTTCAAACAATCCTCGATACTAAAAATAGTTAAAGTCTAAATTACAGGGTGAAATATCCTAATATCTTTAAGTCTTTAAGTAAAAGTATCTAATATCACCTAAACGATGAAAAATGCTCAAATTTGTCTTTGATAAATACGATTAATTCCATTTCGGAAGCTGTTTTCAGAAATGATTCATCTACATTCAGAAATGTAATAAATTCATCGAATTCTTCCTCTGTTAAATTGATGATTTCATACGCTACATAAACTCTGAGAAGTTCTTTAACCACTTTTCTCTGATCATTTTTATAAGTCTGTTCGGCAATCCAAGCCTTATTTTTTTCCTTTTTTGAGAATGCTTGGTACAACGCAGTTATTGGACTTTGGAGCATTTCGATTCCCGTTACCATTTTCGTCTCGCGAAGGGATAATGCCTGTCTTTCCTCCTTTATTTGTTCTAACGTTTTTAATGGCCTAATGACAACTTCCTTTATTTCTTGTGGCAACTTTTCGATGTAAGCCAATACTTTACATTGACAATTCGAGTCAGGTTTCGCAATAAACTCATAAATTGGATAACCTTTTGTGGAAATTGAAAGTTTATCGCCAGCTGAAACGTAAACTGAAAAAGTTCCATCCGGTTGACCAAAAACACCTCTACCCGTGCTTCGATCTATAATCATGACATTATAAAATACTTGTGGATTGAGACTATCAATGACTCGACCACGAACATAAACTCTTTCGCATTGAGCTGAAGACAATTTACTAATCAAGAGAAACAAGAAAACTAGTGTCAATCTCATCGATCTCTTTCTTAGCAAAAAGAATGCCTCACTAAAATTTCTCAAAATACCAATCAAAATTCAAGAAATTTGATAAAACGAGAATAAATGGCAATGAAATGGAGAACACCCAGAAAAGAACGAATAAAAACTTGACAATTTTAGACAAATCATATGTTATTGGCGCTATCAAAACCGAATTGACATGTGAAGCTAAAACATCGTCGTTCGATTCTTCAGAAAATTCCAAATATTTTCTAAGCGCGGGAGTTTCCTCAATGACTACATCACGAATTAAAGCATAGCTTCTATTTGGAAGTTCTTCATAGGTGGAAATATAATTAACATTCAATTGATCTAGCTTTTTGCGAATGATATAATTACGCTGAATACTTCGAATTTTAATTGCCATTACAAATCCAAAGCCAATCATCATCCAACTATTTATGAGAAACCCAAACCCGATTAAAGTTAATGAAGACAGCAAAGCAAAAATAAACAAGAACAAGTCTCTTTTACGATTTACCATCAATTTAAACAGTTGTCCTCCATCTAGCGGATCAATTGGTAAAAGATTAATTACATTCAAAAAGAGAAATAAAAAACTTAACTCTACCAACCAATCAAATTTATAAATTGAGGATAAAATGAGTAAAACAACCCCCAAATACAAGCCTGGAAACGGACCAGCAGAAACGACAATAAAACTCTCTTTTTGCGAATATTTATCCTTCGTTCCTTGAACAAAAGCACCCATCAACGGAATGAAAAGCATTCGAACATTTTCATACTTATATAGCTTCATGAAAGTGAAATGACCCATTTCATGGATAAATAAAACAAGAATTAAAAACAGTACAAATTGAAGTTGATCATTAAAAACTAAAAGAAAAACACCTACAAACAAAACAATTGAAAATGCCGTAAGGCCCCAATTGCTCTCTACTTTGACTTTTTCAATCAAAGGTTTTTCAGGATAATATTCGTGTTCCTCCATTAGATTTACATACCAGGCATTCCACCCATTCCTTTGAGTTTACTCATCATTCCCATCATGTTGCGTGGATTACTCATCAACTTCATCATTTTACGCATATCCTCAAATTGCTTCATTAATTTGTTGACTTCTTGAATATTAGTCCCACTTCCACGGGCGATTCTGTTCTTTCGAGAAGTATTCAATAGCCCTGGATTAGCTCTTTCTTTTGGTGTCATTGAAAGAATAATGGCTTCAACTCCTTTAAATGCATCATCAGGAACATCCACATCCTTCATCGCTTTACCCATTCCTGGAATCATCCCCATCAAATCCTTCACATTCCCCATTTTTTTAATTTGCTGCAGCTGAGCGAGAAAATCATTGAAATCGAATTGATCCTTCATGATTTTTTTCTGCAACCTGCGGGCTTCCTCCTCGTCGAATTGTTCTTGAGCCTTTTCTACGAGTGAAACCACATCACCCATACCCAAAATTCTATCAGCCATACGGGAAGGATAGAAAACATCCAAGGCATCCATCTTCTCTCCCGTTCCAACAAATTTGATCGGTTTATTTACAATCGCTTTGATCGATAAAGCTGCACCACCACGTGTATCACCATCTAATTTTGTTAAGACAACACCGTCAAAATTTATTTTATCATTGAACGCTTTAGCCGTATTTACAGCATCCTGACCTGTCATAGAATCAACGACGAATAGAGTTTCAGAAGGATTAATAGCGGATTTAACGCGTGCAATTTCATCCATCATTTGTTGGTCAATCGCCAAACGACCAGCTGTATCGACAATAACTACATTAAAACCCTTACTTCTTGCATGATTTATTGCATTCGTGGCAATTTTCACAGGATCTTTGTCTTCACGATCTGAAAAAACCTCAATTTCGAGCTGCTCTCCCAAAACATGTAGTTGATCGATTGCTGCAGGGCGGTATACGTCACAGGCTACCAACAGTACTTTTTTACCTTTTTTCTTCGATAAGTAATTACCAAGTTTACCGGTGAATGTTGTCTTTCCTGAACCCTGAAGTCCAGACATTAAAATTACCGCCGGATTACCTTTGAGGTTTATCTCTGACTCGTTTCCACCCATTAATTCGACTAATTCCTCATGGCATATTTTCACCATCAATTGTCCTGGGGAAACTGATCGAAGCACGTCCCGACCTAACGCTTTTTCTTTAACTGTATTCGTAAAATTTTTCGCTGTATTAAAATTAACATCTGCATCAAGTAAGGCTCTTCTAACCTCTTTTAATGTTTCAGCTACGTTTATTTCAGTTATCTGACCTTGTCCTTTTAGGACTTTAAACGCTCTTTCGAATTTGTCTGTTAGATTTTCAAACATCTTTATACTTTAATGATTAACAAAGTTAGCATTTTATAGAACTTTCATCAATGAAAAATGTCGCCAAAATGGATTTAAATTGCCTTTTTTGAGGACAAAATAGACCAAACGAGTGATAGAAACAGTACGCTTCCAAGAATCATCAATGAAACAAGTGCATCTATGTGATAGATTGGTGAAAAAATCATTTTTAGACCAATAAAACTCAAAATTACGGCAAGTCCATATTTCAATTTTGAGAACATATGAATAAAATTTGCAAGTAGAAAATACAAACTTCTCAACCCCAAAATGGCAAAAATGTTTGACATGTAAAGAATAACGGGATCATCGGGAGCGATTGCAAAAATGGCTGGAATAGAATCAACAGCAAATAGCAAATCTGTAAATTCGATTACCGCAACAACCACGAGAAGAGGAGTCGCCATTTTTACTCCATTTTGAAAAGTAAAAAATCGATCCCCATCAAAATTTGGTGAAACGTTAAAAAATCGATGAATCAACTTGGAACCCGGGCTTTTGTTAAAATCTTTTTCCTCGTCTTCCTCATCATTTACAAAGGCTGATTTCACTCCTGCATATACTAGAAAGATACCGAATATAAAAAGTAAAACATTAACTTTCAACTCCTTACCGAACATTGAAAATTGAGGAAGATACGTTAGATTAATCAATTCCACTCCGGAGAAAATAAAAATGGCTCGCATGACGAGTGCGCCAATAATACCCCAAAAAAGTACTTTGTGATGTAATTCTTTTGGAACTTTAAAGAAACCAAAAACCAAAATAAATACAAAAAGGTTATCAACTGAAAGAGCCTTTTCAATCCAATAAGCCGATTGGAACTGCGCGAATTTCTCAACATTCGTTTGACTTAGTAGAAAAAGTGAAAAAACCATTGAAAGTGAAATCCAAACAACCGACCAAATAACTGCTTCTTTGTTTGAGACAGCATGGCTTTTTCGATTAAACACACCAAGATCCAACGCCAACATAAAAATGACAACTATGGCAAAAATCGCAATCAATAGAGGTTGTGAAGCAATGTTCATTTATTTTTTTGACAAAACTAGCTATTCACTGTATACGTTTTTGTATGAAATATTTTCATTATTCACAAAAACGGGTTCATTAAGAACAAATAACAAACCATTCGAACGGCATAGTTATTGACAACTAATTTGTTGGAAAAACAAAATGAAACTAATTTTTAAACGAATAGCTCAATTAAATTTGAAAAAATAAAATAAACCCGCGAATGAAGTCAAGTCTTGTAACCATTTTTGCTGCAACCTTATTATTTCAAAGTTGCGCTCAATCTGTTGAAAAATCCAAAAAGAATCCAATAAAAGAACAACCTAAAGTTGAAACGAACTTTCAGCTAAACGATTTTCTTTCGGAAAACAAGGAATTAGATGAAGAAGTAAACCTGGTTTTTTCGCAACTGGATGACACAGCAATTGTCGCACAATTAATTATGCCAGCGGTAGGGCGATTAGGACAAACGAAAGAAACAATTGATCAACATATTAAAGATCGTGTTATTGGCGGAGTTTTAATGTTGAATGGCACAAAAGATGAATTCACCTCTTGGATAAAGGATTTTGAAAGAAACAACAAAGCAACTGGCAACCTACCTTTTCTTTATAGTGCAGATGCAGAACCAAGTTTAGTAAATCGTAAAATTGCAGGATCAACCCCTGTAAAAAAAGCGAATGAGCTAACTAGCATTGATGAAGTTAAATCCGTAGCCGAAACGATTTCGAAAGATTTGAAAGCGATTGGAATCAATTACAACTTTTCACCTGTTGTAGATATGTCTCCAAACAAAACTGTTGGATTCAGAAGTTTTGGTGCTGTTCCTGCAAATATAATTCCATGGTCGGACGCATTCATACAAACTACTCAACAAAATAACATCATCGCAACTGCAAAGCACTTTCCTGGTCATGGTTTAGTTTCAGGTGATACGCACAAAGCTTTGCAAATGATTGATGGTGAAATGAAAGAGATAAAAAATTACCCGGAATTAATAGCAAATGGTGTGCTTTCAATTATGGTTGCTCATATCGCTGTTCAGAACAACAAAGAATATAGTACAAACGGACTTCCTTCTACATGCTCTGAAAAAATTGTAACGAAACTTTTGAAAGACAGCTTAGGCTTCAAAGGCTTGATTGTTACTGACGCAATGAACATGGGAGGTGTTGTTAATGTCCCGAATGCTTCCTCAAAAGCCGTTGCAGCAGGTTGTGACATCGTATTGATGCCTTTGGATGCTAAAAAATCGCATCAAGAAATTTTAAAACTATATCGAACAGATAAAAACTTCAAGGCAAAAGTAGACGCTTCAACTAAGAAAATCATCCGAATGAAAATAGCTTTGGGATTAATGAAAGGCTAGTTTTTAGTTAAACAAAACCTCATGTTCAAATTTAGATTTATATTAGCATTTACGCTCATTTACCCTATGCTTAAAGCACAACAAACTAGAGCAACCGAAGCTGTTGTACAGGAGAACCTAGACTTTTACAATCAACGAAATTTGGATGGATTTATGTCCTCTTTTTCGGATAGTATCGCTTTGTATAATTTTGGAAAATCAAAACCAATTGCTGAAGGAAAAGAAGCCATTCGAAATTTGTATAAAGGTCTGTTCGATGCCTCTCCAAAATTACATTCCACCATTTTACACCGTTCCATAATTGGAAACAAAGTCATTGATCATGAATCCATAGTAGGTCGAAAAGGAAGTGACGTCCCAATTGAACTTGTCATGATTTACGAAGTTTCCGATGATAGGATTGTTCGGATGACGGTGATACGCGAATAAAGAAAGTTTACTATTTCAGCCTAATGATAAATTGGAAAAATAATTCACAACCATCAGCTCCATTTATTGCGTCCATTTTTAACTACTACCTTTCGAATGACTTGGAAGGCTATGCAGAGTATGATGAATTGACTTTGAACTTGGTGCAAGAAATGCCTGGTTATTTGGGTTACGAAAGCATGAAACACGAAGGTAGGGGCTCATTTATCAGCTATTGGAAGGACCAAGAATCTGTTAAAAATTGGGCGGCCCACCCTATTCATCAAAAAGCCAAGGAGTTGGGAATCCAAAAATGGTATAGCTACTACCACAGCATGATTGCGGAGGTAAGTAGATTTCATGGTAAGAAGTAATTTCTTAACGTTTAAAAAAAATATCTTAACCAACCTTTTGCCTTTTTTTTGCATCAGTAAATAAAAATTAATTCGCGATTAATTGACTGAAGAAGAGTTGATACAAGCTTGTATTGAAGGAAACCAGCGAGCATGTAAGGAATTGTATGAACAGAACAAAGGCTGGCTATATGCCATATGTTTGCGCTACCACAAAAATGTGGTCGACGCACAAGATAGTCTGCAAGAAAGTTTCATTACAATTTACCGCAATCTTCATTCATTTAAATCACAGGGAAGTTTCAAAGGTTGGATGCGAAAAGTGACAGTTCGTTGTATTTTATCTAGTTTTCGAAAGAAGAATAAAATCATGGAGAGCGACTTTGAATCTCAATCAGAACCCGTTGATGTTTCGATGCTCCAATCATTGGACAAAGAGGAATTATCTTTTCTTATTGAACGTTTACCAACCGGAAGAAAGCAAATTTTTGTAGCCCACGCGATCGATGGTTTTTCACATAAGGAAATTGCAGAAATGCTTTGTATTTCTGAAGGAACCTCCAAATCGCAATTCTTTCACGCGCGAAGAGAGTTGAGAGAAGCATTAGAAAAAGAAATGGTAATTGCAAAAAAAATAGAACATGAATAAAGATAATATAAACTCCAATGATGATTGGGAAGGCTCATTGGCTTCTCGATTCGAGGAGGACCTGTCGTTACCACCAGATGAAAACTGGAATGATATTAAACAAGAATTATTTCCTGCAAAAAAAAGGAAATATGCAGCATTTTGGATTGCTATTTCCCTAATTTTTCTTGGTGGATTGGGATTTTTCTTCTTCCAGAAATCCTCTATTTCTGAAAATGATATAAAAGCAAAAAATGAAACACCAAATAAAGAAATAAGAACAAAAAAATCTGAAAAGAATTCAACTAAAATCCCGAGACAGAAGGTGGTTTTAACTGAAAAAAATGAGCAATCAAACTTTCAAAAACGAGTATCAAAAGTTGACAATCAACTAAATCTTTCTCCTTCAATAAACTATAAAAATAGTGAGTCGACCTCAACGGATAAAAGAACTTCTAATCAAATAAATAAATCAGTTAAATCCACAAAAAACAAAATTGCAGAAAGCAAAAAACATAATCAAAAAACTAATTCTTCAGAAAACAGAACTTTAACCTCGGAAGTTAGTGACAATAGATATGAAGAAAATACAGAACTTGAAAAGATAGATGCTCAAACTACTCTACTAAACAATATAACTTCAGAAAATTTCTCTGCAGACGACAAATTTCCAGATACCTTCATTAATTTAAAATTCCTTCCTATTCAATTAATTTCAATTTCAATTAAATCGATAATTCAACAAACTGAGTCAAAAGATAAAGTGGGTTTTAAACCATATTTATCCATTCAATTTGCCCCGTTAATTGGAAGAAATATTCGAATAGTTTCAGGTTCATTTAATAGTGATAACACGAACTCAAATGCATTAGGTGAACGGCGTTCTCGTTTACCAAAATATGGATTTCAAGCTGCTCTAAATTACCAATTCAACAAGCGAATTTCCTTCAATGCCGGTTTTCAATTGGTGGGAGGAGATTTTCAATCGCGTTGGTTTTTCAAGTATTTACAAATTGACCCTACTACGAATGATATCCGCATAAAAACCACTTCGGGTGAGGCCAGCACTTCAGACCCTACATTAATACAAAGTATTACCAACGGGACTTCAGGGATTTATAAATTGAGAATCAATCAAGCTTTTTCCTTGTATTCCATTCCGGTTGGAATCACATATCGTTTTACAGACCAGCCATTTTCTCCCTATTTTAGAACAGGTTTAAATCTAGAGTTCTTTGGTAGGCGATCACTTTCTCTTGATGTCATGGAAAATGGCACGGAAAGAAATATCGAACTCAATTTGAACAGACCAAACAACCGAATGAATATTCAAGCAATGTTAGCCCTTGGCGTTGAATCGCGCATAAAAAACAACTGGAGTTTCTTTGCAGAAGCAGGGTATTACGTTCCACTCAATCAATTCGTAAATTCAAATGGTTATTCAGTTCGTATGGCCGGATCAAGTATTTTGGGAGGAGTTAGGTATAATTTTAAAAAATAAAAATCAATCCAACCAACCTTTTTCGTAAAATGATTCTCTAACGATCAAAACACTAAAAATTTAAATCATGAAAAAAATCTTTTATATCGTATTTGCGGCAAGTACTTTGTTCAATCTTGCATCATGTAATAAGTTTAACGAAGAAACACAATCCGATTCGGAAGATGTATTGAAAATGGAGATGGATGAAAATGATTTCTTGAAAGAAGAGGAAATTGCTTCCAATCCTTGCTCCTTTGATTACGCTTCTCTTTTGGCTCCATGCGCAGTGGTTACAGAATCTTCCAGTACGTTTCCTAAAACAGTTACGATTGATTACGGAACGGGATGTGTTGACCAAAATGGACTAACCAAAAAAGGAAAAGTCATTATCAATGTCTCAGGTGATATGCGTGTTGAGGGAAATACGAGAACCGTAACATTTGAAAATTTCTTCATCAATGACGTAAAAATTGAGGGGTCGAGAAACGCAGAAAATACAGGTCTAAATACAGCTGGAAATATTGTTGTGAAAATAACCGGAGACATTACAGCAACAAATGGCGAATTGACAAGAAGTAGAAGTGTTACACGCTACCGCGAATGGATTTCTGGAATTTCAACATGTGATATTAGCGACGATGAATTTCATGTGACTGGGTCAGGAAGTGCAATTGGAAGAAGAGGAATAGAAATACCACATGCAATAACCGAAAAAATAGTTTTGAAACCAGGCGAATGCAAATATCCTTTATCCGGCAAGGTTGATATTGGAAATTCAACGCGTGGCGTAATACTTAACTTTGGCAACGGAACATGTGATAACATTGCAGAAGTAACGACCAAAAGAAGAAACAAAACCTATCAGATTGATTTAGATACTAGACGAATCATTCAGTAATTCGAAATTTTAACTAACTCAAAAGAAAAACCACGAAATAAATTTCGTGGTTTTTGTAATTTTATGTTAAATACAATAAAATGAAGAAACTATTTCTTTTCATCTTAAGTTTTACCGCTAGTGCAAATTTCTATTGCCAAACCATCTATTTTCCTCCTTTAACGGGAAGTACGTGGGATACAATTGCGCCACAAACGTTGGATTACTGCCAACCCAAAATTGACAGTTTGTACAATTTCTTGGAACAAAACAATTCCAAGGCATTTATTCTTTTGAAAGATGGTAAAATAGTTTTGGAAAAGTATTTTGGTACGCATACCGCAACAACCCCATGGCAATGGGCCTCCGCCGGGAAAACAATTACCTCGTTCATGACAGGAATTGCCCAACAGGAAGGATATTTATCAATAACAGACACCACTTCCAGCTATCTAGGGCAAGGATGGACCAATTGTACACCTCAAGAAGAGGAAAAAATTACCATATGGAACCAACTTACGATGACCTCAGGATTGGATGACGGTGTTTCGGATCCATTTTGCACATTAGATTCTTGTTTAATATACAAAGCCGATGTGGGAACACGTTGGGCTTACCACAACGCTCCATATACATTGTTAGATAATGTTATTGAAAGTGCAACTGGTGTTTCATTAAACAATTATACAACACAAAAACTTAAGAATCCGACAGGAATGACGGGCGCCTTTTACCAAGTAGGTTACAATAATGTTTTCGTAAGTAATGCCAGAAGCATGGCACGATTTGGATCATTGATTCTTAACAAAGGAAACTGGAACGGAAACCAAATTATGACTGATACGGCTTACTTCAATGACATGGTAAATACATCACAAAACTTGAATAAAGCTTATGGTTATTTGTGGTGGTTGAATGGCAAACAATCGTTTATGGTCCCAATGCTACAAAATGTATTTCCGGGTTATGTTTGTCCAAATGGACCTAGTGATATGTTTGCAGCTATCGGAAAGGGAGGACAATTCTTAAATATTGTGCCAAGTCAAAATTTAGTTTGGCTACGAATGGGTGACGAACCAACAAGTTCGTTAGTGCCGTTTTTATTGAATGACCAAATATGGGAATATGTGAATGATTTGACATGCGCCTCATCAATTATTGAAGAGAATTTCATTTCTGAGGAAATCCAACTTTATCCAAATCCAGCGAATGAACAGATTACTATTTCTGTGAAATCAAGTCCATTAGGAAAAGCTTTAGTTTACAATCACGTTGGACAAGCAATTGCTGAATTTTATTGTGACTCAAGTTCAAAAAGAATTGATTTATCAAGTTTTGAGAAAGGGCTTTTCTTCATAAACTTAACCGATAAAGGGGTTACTTTAAAATTTACCGTAGCAAACTAGTTCAATCATTAAGTCACGAATAGCAAAATCTCTTAATGTTCATTTAATGAAATATGAACCCTGTAATAATTTTAATCATAAGTTTTTATTGAAACGAATTTTCAAATCGTATTTATTTAAAAAATTAACGCTTCCAAATAGATTCGTTCAGAAGGATTTTAGCTTATCAGCAAGAGTTTTTCTATGAAATTAGAATAATTAAGTCTGCAAAAGTGAATTGTAATTTAAGATTCCTACTTTTTCATTTGCTCCTTGAAGAAGTCGATTAGGCAAACTCGAATGTGGTTAAGGTTAGGTCTATTCTAATGACGGATTTGTGATTATCCAAAAAATATTTTGACTTTTTATAATGTGGATTGCCTCTGAAGGATTTCCGATTAATCCATCATTTTTTGTATCAAGACTTGAAGTTTCTAAATATTCAAGCGAATCTAGTTGGATGAATCCTTTTTAATGGAATGAACTTAATAATCAATGATTTGGCAACAATATGTAATCAAGCTAATGTTATCCAAAAGTCACATGTTAATACATATCAGGAGTAAGCTAATCACTCTTCGTAAGTAAAATTTAATAACTTTAAATCTGCAAAAATGAAAAATAATATTCCAAAAGACGGTTTTGAAGGATTGAAAGAGAATTTTTCGAATGACGCAGTTTCTGGTTTCCTGGTATTTTTATTGGCACTTCCTTTAAGTCTAGGGATTGCTGGAGCAAGTGATTTCCCACCAATTTATGGTTTAGTAACTGCCATGATTGGCGGATTGGTTGTCAGTTTTTTTGCTGGCTCCCCGTTAACGATAAAAGGACCAGCAGCTGGACTAATTGTTATTGTTGCAGGTGCCGTTGGGGAATTTGCTAAAATGGCTCCTAACACGGTTGAAGATGCTACAAAATATGGATGGCAATTAGCTCTAGGTACTATTGTTGTCGCAGGAATCATTCAAGTTTTGTTTGGAATATTGAAATTCGGAAGATTAGTTGATTTTTTTCCCTTGTCTGCTGTTAGAGGAATGCTAGCTGCGATAGGCTTGATTATTTTAAGTAAGCAACTTCATATTCTTCTTGGTTTCAATCCAATGACACTGGAAAATAAACCAATAATAGAACCCATTGAATTAATTTTGGAGTTGAAAAACTCGTTCGCTAATTTCATGGCACATACAGATGTTGTTTTTGTTGGCATTGTAAGTTTAGCTATTGTGTTCTGCTGGACGATGATTCCCATAAACGCATTAAAAAAAATACCTTCGGCACTTGTGGTTCTCGTTGTCTCAATCCCTTTAGCAATGTTTCTAGGAATTCATAATGAGGCTGATATTAAGGAAGCTGGACTTGTTATTAAAAAAGGATATAAACCTTTATTAGACTTTAAAGAAGGATTGGTAGATATTATTGGAGTAAATGTTTCTTTTGAAGGAATTTCAAGTACCGGAGTTTTCATCAAATATGTAATTATGTTTGCATTAGTTGGAAGCCTGGAGGCCTTATTAACAGTGAAAGCCATTGATATGATGGATCCTATCAAGCGAAAATCCAATACGAATAAAGACTTAATTGCTGTCGGAATTGGAAACATTGTTTCAGGTATTTTAGGAGGATTACCGATGATTTCTGAAGTGGCTCGTTCATCTGCAAACGTTAATAACGGAGCGAAAACAAGATGGGCTAACTTCTTTCACGGTTTGTTCATTTTCATTTTCTTGTTGTTTGCTGTGAAGTTCAGTGATTTAATTCCAAAATCAGCATTGGCAGCAATGTTAATAGGAGTTGGATGGAAACTAGCTCATCCGCGGGAATTTGGACATATGTTAAAAATTGGACCAGATCAATTGGTTGTTTTTGTTACAACGATTTTTGTTACGCTCACAACCGATTTACTTCTCGGAATTGGAGCTGGAATAGTCATAAAATTGATTCTTCATGTTCTAAGGGGTGTCCCATTCAGTAGTTTGTTTAAGGCTAAAATTGAAGTAAATAACGATTTAGTAAAAATAAGCGGAGCCATGGTGTTCAGCAATTACCTTGGAGTTCAAAAAGTTATTTCAAGATTTGATCCATCTCAGAATTTAAATCTTGACGTAACAAATTGCACTTTCATAGACCACTCCGTTATTGAATCAATACACCAGTTGCAAAACGAATTTAAAACATCGGGTGGTAATTTAGACATAAAAGGGTTAACAGATTTCCGCAATTTATATGGCTCAAGGCATTACTTAGCTGCCAAGAGAAAAATAATGTAACATATAACGCATCGTTACACTACTATTTTCGGCTTGTTCAATTGGAATAAGCATTTCCCTAAAATTAATTAGCCTATAAAAGCAAACTTGCATTATTTATTCGCGAAACCATTAATGAGGCGTATAAAATTCAAATATTAAAGCCAATCCTAAATTGTATTAGCGTTCACGTCAAA
The DNA here is from genome assembly GCA_964534395.1 of uncultured Lishizhenia sp. Taxonomy (GTDB): domain Bacteria; phylum Bacteroidota; class Bacteroidia; order Flavobacteriales_D; family Crocinitomicaceae; genus UBA952. Next base: position 112,925 of record CAZHOW010000008.1, on the reverse strand, counting down.
ATTGACTTTAATTAATCTTACTTTTGTCGCATGAAATTAAATTATGGAAAGAACTTTTGGTTATTGTGTATTTCCATGTTTTTTTTCATGGCGGGATTCAATTTGATTATGCCCGAATTAAATCAATTCATCACAAATCTTGGTGGTGAAGGACAAAAAGGGTTGGTTATAACTTTATTCACTATTTCCGCAGGAATTTCAAGACCTTTTTCAGGGAAACTGGCCGATACAATTGGAAGGAAAAAAGTAATTTACATTGGAACAATTTGCTCTATAATAGTCTCTGTTCTTTATCCGCTTTCTTCAACCGTATTTTTCTTTCTTTTCCTTCGCTTTTTACATGGGTTTAGCGCAGGATTCACGCCAACTGGAGCGACAGCCTTGATCACTGATATAGTCCCGAGCGATAGAAGAGGCAGTGCAATGGGTATTTGGGGAACATTTATTTCACTTGGAATCGGCGCAGGGCAATCAATCGGTTCATGGATTTGCTTGACATATGATTTCAATGTGCTTTTCATGTCAGCTGCAATCTGTTCCATTTTGTCCATTTTACTATTTTTCGAAGTTCGCGAATCCTTGGAAGATACCGCCAAATTCAAATTTTCTCTATTAAAAATTAAATGGAATGATGTTTTTGAACCGACTGTTCGGCCTGCTGCAGTGGTCATGTTTTTGACAGCGACCTGCTCCGGAATCATCTTTGTTGTAACTCCTGACATTTCGGCGTTCTTAGGAATTGAAAATAAAGGATTTTTCTTTGGAGTATATGTCATTTCAACAATCTTAATTCGCCTATTTACTAGCTCAATGTCCGATCGAATTGGAAGAAGACAAATGCTTTTAGCAGGCTGCCTCCTGTTAATTGCAAGCATGATGCTAATTGCTACCGCGGAAAATGTCAATTCGTACATTATGGCGGCTATTATTTTTGGATTTGCGACAGGTGTTTCAAGTCCTACGTTATTTGCCTGGACAGCCGACCTTTCTCCCGAAACTCGTCGTGGTGTTGGAGCAGGAACCATGTTCATAGCCTTGGAATTAGGAATCATGACCGGATCCTTATCAACTTTAGCTACTTACCACAATTCAAAAGCTACCGTTTATTTATCTTTTGCTGTTGGCGCTATCTTTGCCCTTCTCGCGTCACTTTATCTGGTCTGGCATTTGAGAAGACGGGAATCGAAATATTAGTCGGCGTGTTTCAAATACTTACGGACAAAATAATGTCCCAAGTAAATTAATGGCGTAAGAAGCAAGGCAATCAGCATTTTCAACACGTAATTGGTAGGTGCAATTTTCATGTATTCTGAAAACGAAAGTGAACCACCTAAGACAAATCCAATGTATAAAACAATGTAAGAATCAATCAATTGAGACAGTAAAGTACTTCCCGTGCTTCTTAACCAAATAAACCGATTACCTGTTTTGTGCTTAATCCAATCAAAAACAAACGCATCAAGCAACTGAGAAACAAGAAAGGCTGCTATACTTCCCACAATTACCATTTGTGCCTGACCAAAAACCTTATTGTAGGATTGATCATCAGCTAATTTAGAACCGGGGATTTCGTAAGCAGGTATATTCATCGAAAGTCCAACGATAATAAAACAATAAGCAATCAAAATAGCTGTAATCCAAGAAACACGACGAACGGCTTTTTGGCCATAAAATTCATTCATTAAGTCCGTTAAAAGAAAAACAATCGGCCAAGGTAAAATTCCAATGATCGTTGTAAATGGACCAAGTTTTACCCCAAATAAATTGAAAGATAATGGAATCTGAATAAGCTTATTACTAATTAATTCTGCAGTTACAGCATTCGTAACAAACAAACCCACTAAAAATATAAAAAGCCATTGCCTTCGCTCGTTGATTTTCTCGGTTTGCATAATTTTCAGTGGATTTAAGTTTAAGTAATATGCTTTAACAAAAGTTAATCCTTCTTGTTTTCTGCACCGTAATCCAAACGTTTTGATTTTATGTAGCGCTGAACGTAATATTTGGATTTAAGATTATCAATTCGAACACCTCCATTAGCAGCATGAATAAACTTTACATCACCGGGAAGCACTTCAATGACCATTGCAACGTGTCCGACGGAGGAGGATCTGACATTACTACCTTTAAAAAACATCAAATCTCCTGGTTGTAAATTCGATAAACTTATCGTTTCACCCAACTCAGCAAGACCATAACTCGTTCGAACCAATGAAAAACCATAACTACCGAAAATGTAATTTATGAAACCGGAGCAATCAAAGCCGGATGGTGTTGTTCCTCCATAGCGATAGGGAACACCCAGGAACGACTTTGCAAAAGAAATCATCGCATCCGCTTTTGGATTTGATTTTTTAACTTTTTGGATAGTATCAGAAAAGGAAAATGCACTCGTATCTATTTCAACAGAATTTACCTGAGAAAAAACACTTATTGACACTACTGTGAAAATCGTTGATAAAAAAATGGTTTTTAGATCCCGGATTATCATAGTTGTTGCAAAAATATAACTATTTTCGGATTTAAATTGAATTAAACCGGTGCCTTTAATTGATATTCAACTACTTAACAAGCTTTACTACTCAATAGGAGAAGTAAGTAAGCTTTTAGATGTAAACCCTTCTTTATTAAGGTTTTGGGAGAAAGAATTTCAACTAGAGGTTTCAAAGAAAAACAAGAAAGGAAATCGGCTATTTACCGTCAAAGAAATTGAAAAAATTAACAAGATTTACCACTTTGTAAAAGTAGAGGGATATACGCTTGAAGGAGCTAGAAAAGCTCTAAAATTGAAAGAAGTAAAACAGGGAAACTCAAATAAAATTCTCACAAATGAGGATTTAATACAGCGGCTCGAATCGGTTAAGCTAAAACTTTTAAAACTAAAATATTCTTAATCCAAAAAACGGCTGGCATGCTTCGACTCCGGTAACACACAGAACATGGCAAATCTTTTTCTATTTCTAGCAATTAAGTCATAAACCTTATCAAGAATGAAATTTGGGATTATCCAAATAATCAAGAGTGGATAACAATACCATTTCAGAAAAGGAATAATTCTTAAAACTGCTGTTGATTTCGAAAACAATTTTCCATCTTGATATAATAAAATAGATTCTTCGTAATTTGATTCCATTCCAAATTCTTTCATTACTTTTTTGGCAAACGAACTTTGAAGGGAAGTAAATTGCAAATTTTGATTTCGCTCATGCTTCAAAATGAATTGAACCGAACGATTGCACAAACCACAATTTCCATCAAAAAACACAACCGAGCCTTCCATTTATTTCAAAATTTAAACGAAACAATGCATTCCATGTATCACTAAATTGATTGGAAAGTTTACTTCTGTCTTTACCTAATGAAGCGCCTACAGAAAGCCCATTTCCAAATCGATATTCATAAAATAAGGCACTATTTGATGCACCATAACCAAAGCCAATGGAATGACGCTGATAGAAAGCTGAATGCTTACTAAAATTGAATTTCAAATTAATATAGGAAGAAAAGAACCCATTTGAGCTATATTCAACAAATAAGGAAGGTACCAAATGAAATTTCCCAACAGAATCTAATTTAAAATCATAAGAACCAAAAAAAGTCAGGTAAGATTCCATTTTTGATTGAATTGTATCAATAAATCGTTTTCCCTGATTCAAATTTGTCACAGAAAATCCTACATTCCATTTTTTAGAAAATAAACTCACTCCAGCATCAATTCCTATGTATGCGGGATTCCAATTTCTGAATTTAATCGGGTAATCACTTTCGAAATATTTAAAATTATCTTTTGTCGCATTTAGACCTAGGCCTGAATTTAAGATCAGCTTTCTAGATAAGACCCATGAATAAGCGCCTTGTAAAGCCCCACGAGTTGATTTTAGAATTCCGAAATTCTGAAAATCACCATAAAACCCAACTGTAAATCGTATCCTATTTAAATTTTGCTTGTATGGAGCATAGGTATAATTGTTGTTTAATGAAAATGGATTATAAACATTAAAAACTCCTGTCGCGTATATTTTTTTTTCCGCAAAAGCAGATGGATTCGAAACTGAGAAATATTCGTCTGTATTGAAAAAACGCTGAGAAAAACTAACAAGTGGTATTATGAACAAGAACAAAATAAAATTCCTCATAGCCAGCATTTACATAGTAGAACAAGCATTCATAACCAAATGTTACAAACTCATCAAATACATTATCTATTGTATTTAATCTTAAAATTTTTTCCATTTTTTATTACGATATAATTTGGTTATTTTTGTGAACTAAATTCGATAAATGGAAGAAATAAAATATGCGATATTCTGCGTAGATGACGATCCGAATATTCTGCATATGTTAAGTTTCCAATTGGATAAATTAATCGATTCAAAAAAAGCCCTTATCGAATTTTTTACCAATCCCTTGGAGTCCATTCCTCACTTTGATGAGTTAGCAAGTTTAGAAATTGATGTTTTTTTGTTAATCGTCGATTTTCAAATGCCTAGAATGAATGGAGCACAACTAATACGTGAACTAAAAAGAAAAAATAATAAGCTGACTTATGTAATGTTATCAGGTCAAGCCAATTCCGTTCAAGTATCTGAACTACAGAGAGATAATTTACTTCATTCATTCATCAATAAACCTTGGAACGAAGAAGAACTTTTCAATATTTTAAAACCAATTTTATCTGATTACTCAATTTTATGCAAAGAATAACATTAACAGTATTTCTATTTATTTTAACAGCGAATTTGAATGCTCAAAAAATTAGAAGTGTAGTAAATGGCTACGGGCACATGAATTACAACCTTATTAGTGATTTGAATTCAACAAACGACCCAACAAAATCCTATTTTGAATTAGGCGAACATGATCTCTTCGTAAACTCATATTTCAATAACCGTATTAGTTTTTTAGGAGAATTCGTCGTACGTTACACAAAAGGAACTCCAACTAATTTTTCTGCGAGTATTGAAAGAGCAAGATTAAAGTTAGATTATTATAAAAATCACTCTATATTGCTTGGAAAAATTCATACACCTGTAAATTACTGGAATGATGTATACCACCACGGAAGAGTATTCTTTCCAACAATTGATCGTCCAATTTCCTTTAGTCATATCGTGCCTTTGCATAATCTAGGAGTTCAATTTCAAGGTCAGAATCTGGGAAAATGGAACTTTGGTTATGACATTGCCATTGGAAATGGTATTAGCTCTACTGATGCGTTCGATGAAAATTTAACCCCAGCAACAACAATTGCTTTTCATATCAAGCCAATTGACAATCTTCGAATTGGAGCCTCATACTTTTATGATTTCTTAAGTGACGCCTCTGTTAAAGGTATTCACACTGGGCACACAATGGCGCCAGGTCACTTCCATGGAACGATGTATAAAGGTGCATTGAATTATCATTTAGCTTCGACTTCTATTGCCTATTTTGGTGATCGTCACGAATTTTTAAATGAGTTTGCTTTCAACCCAACGCAAACAGACTCTTTAGGTGTTGCGAGTAATTTTTCAAATTTCATGTATTATGGTTATCGTATAAAAGATAAACATGTTCCGTTTGTGGTTGTAGATTTTCTCAAAATAGCAGAAAACGACTTATATACCTACCATTATGATATAATGAAATTTTCTTTGGGTTACAGGTATGAGTTCAACGAACTTATCAATGTTAAAGCGCAAGTTGGATATGCGAGCAATATGTTTCGCAGTAGCCACAGCAATATAAAAAATGTAGAATTTAAAGTTCAGTTCGCTTATGGTTTTTAGACTGATATTTATTTTCGCATTTGCAACAGTATGCAACAGTTTGAAAGCGCAAAGTTTCTCAAACTACCAAATTATTGGCAATAATACCGGACTTAAGTCAATGAGTGAATCGAATTTTAAGTCATACATGAAAGGCAAGAATAATTTTTGGGACAATGATAATCAAGTTTTAATAGTGTTGCCATCTTCGAATCATTCCGATGCAGAAGAAATTTCAAAACTGATTTATGCCAAATCTCACACCGCTGTCAGGAAATTTTGGTTATCGCTCGTTTTTCAAGGAAGGGTAGCCGCACCTAAATTCTGTGATACAGATGAAGAAATGATTGATTTCGTAAAATCCAAAAAAGGAGCAATAGCAATTATTAAACGCTCAGCAAGTATTCCAGAGAATTTAAAAATATCAATTCAACCGTGATGTTTAAGTCGCTTGGATTTCGAATTTGGCTTCCTTTCTCTCTGGTATTGTTTTCTGTATTTGCAGTATTGATTGTATACAATTCAGAGAAACAAGAGGAAATTTATCTCAACAACCGGAAAGCGGAAGTTAATAAACTTGCAAAAACCCTTGTTAGACAAATTAAAATTGGTATTGAAGAAGAGGACTTTGAAAGTATCAAGAAATCACTTGAAATCGCAAAATCGTCCTATGGATTTGAAAAGGTTCAGCTACAACTAGGTGAAATTTCAATTAATTACCCTGAAAACTCGGTTAATTTAAAATTCAAAACCGATGAAGTGATTGATGAAGATTTTTCATTTAATACAGTTCTTGGAAAAGCAGAACTATGTTTTATTACATCAACCAAACAAATCAATGAAATAATTTATAAAAATAATCAATCAACTATTTTAATCTTTTTCGTAGTTTTTATTTTTTCGAGTTCCATTTTTTTATGGTTTACCTTAAAAATTTCTAAACCTTTCAAGGATTTAGTTTTTCTAGCGAACAAAATAGAGGATCAAGATTATAAAGAGATTAAATTAAATCTGCCCGACACAAAAGAAATTCAAATTTTATATAAAAGCCTTGTGTCTCTGATGGATTCATTGAAATCAAGAGAAGAATTCAAAGATAATCTCCTCAATGAACTTGAAATTCAAGTTAAAGCCCAAACTCAGGAGTTAAATCAACTTTCGCTCGTGGCTAAACATACAACAAATGGTGTTGTAATTACCGATAGCGATAGAAAAATAATTTGGGTGAATAAAAGTTTTGAAAAACTAACGGGTTATTCTCTTGAAGAGATTAAAGGTCAAACTCCGAAATTATTTCAATTTGAAAAAACAGATCCAGCAACAATTACTCGAATCAATAAACAGCTCTCTGAAAACAAAATCGTTAACGAGGAAATATTTAATAGAGCCAAAAACGGCAGAGAGTATTGGTTATCTTTAAATATAGTTCCTATTTTTAACAAGGAAAATAAAGTAGAGGGTTATATTGCGGTTGAAATAGACATAACCGATCAAAAGATTCGAGAAGATATCGTTAAAAAATCAGAAGAGAACTTAAGGCAAATTTTGAATAATTCCTCAGAATTGATCCACACGATGGATTTACAAGGAAATGTAATTTGGGCTAATAATTCTTGGCTGAACAAAATTGAAGTTTCATTGGATGAAATCAGTGGCAAACCGTTAAGCCAATTCCTGAATGAAGAAACGATTATTGAATTCCAAGAGGTTATACCTAAAGTAGTTCGAGGGGAGAAAATAGAGAATTTAGACTGTGTTTTCTTGAGTGTTTCTGGCAAAGAAATTAAATTAAAAGGGAAATCTATTCCGATTCTTGAAAATGGAATTGTAACAGCAAGTCAAGCCTATTTGCACGATGTAACGGAGATCATAGCTGCTCAAAAAGAGATCATTGAAATGTCGCAGCTTCAAAAATTAGCAATCGACATATCTAATCGTTTTATCAATTTACCAATTGAAGAATACGATGAAACGGTTCTAACATCTCTAAAAGAGCTCAGTGATTTCGTAGGTGCAGATCGAGGATATATATACCAACTCAATAAAAAAAGTAATGAATACATATATGCACGAGGATCTTCCTCTGTGCATAATAATTATGAGTTTATCCAAAGTTTCTCGATCGATTCAATTTCAGAGACATACGAAAAACACAAAAGCGGTGAAATCGTTATCAGTGATGTGACATTAAAAAATGAAGTTATCAAAAAAGAAAATTTGGTTCATTCATCAGGTATAAAAGGAACCATCTCAATTCCCGTTATTGATTCAGGAGATTTGATTGCTTTTATTGGTTTTGATGTTTACACGAATGATCTTACAATTACCAAGGATGAATTGGACATCTTAAAGTTATTCGCTCAGATGTTGATCAATATTAACAAACGATTCAAATATATTGATGAACTCAACCAATCCAAGTTGAACATTCAGAAAATGAATGAAACACTGGAATTCAAGGTACTGGAAAATACAAAAAAGAATCTTGATTTATCAAAATCATTGGTTGAACAAGATAAATTAGCTACGATTGGTGAAATTTCAGCAGGAATCGCTCACGATCTAAATACTCCTCTCGGCACTATTCGTGTGGGAGCAGATAATGTTCGATTTATGATTGACCATATCTTTTCGAAAGAACTAAATTCCCTGAGTTCGGAAGATTTAAGGTTTATTCTTAACAATGCGCCATCAAGAGATGTGGAAAATTTCATTGGAGGATTACAGCTTAGAAAAGAAAAAGCTCAGTTCCTAGATTTTTTAAAATCTCAATACCCTGAACTGGATGAACATCTTTTAAATAATATTGCAGAATTGCTTGTGAAAGCAAGGATTTCTGTAAATGATCATGAAATAATTAATCGAATTTTCTCTTCTTCAAATCCACTTCTATTTGCGGATGTATTCTACCAGATTTACCAGGCTTGTAATCAACTTGAAACTATTAAAAGCTCAAGTGACAAAGCGGTTAAAGTGGTTCAAGACGTTCGTTCGTTCATCAAAGGAGAAAATAGTATAAATGAAAAGCGATTATTCAACCTCAAAGAAAACGTTTCGACTGTTTTGGGTGTGTTTCGTTATGAGCTAGAACATGGTGTAGATTTGCGGTTTGAAATCGATCCGAATTTAGAAATGGTTGGATTTGACGTGAAACTTTTTCAACTCTGGTCAAACTTGATTAAAAATGCGATTGAAGCAATGGATGAGCAAGAGCAAAAATACATTGGAATCTACTCAAAAACAGAGGACAATAAACTGCATATAACATTTGAAAATAACGGCCCAATGATTCCTGAGGAAGTTCAGAGAAATATGTTTAAGAAGTTTTACACGACCAAAGAAAAGAAAAGTGGTTCTGGACTGGGATTAAGTATTGTGAACAACATACTAACCGATCACAACGCGTCCATTGACGTTTTCTCAGATGACGAAATAACAAGGTTTACGGTAACTTTCGATTTAAAGTAAACGATTTTTCCTTTCAATCCAAAATTTCATTTTGATTATCATCATTCTTCTGTTTTAAGAATTGAAGAATTACAATTGCAACTGACAAAAATATGGTGGAAATCGCAGAAAAATCGTTTAACCAATATAACCGAAATAATCCCTTCCCGTCGACGTATTTTATTTCGAGGCTTATGAGTATCCAGAAAAATACAGCTGATATAATCAACAAACAAGCACAAATCGCTGTAAGAAAACGAACGGTGCTCGCTTTCATTTAAATCTTGGAACCAAAAAGTTTTTCACATAATCTGCGACACCTTCTTCCAACGAATGAAATGGCTTGGAATAACCAGATTGAATGAGCTTTGACATATTTGCCTCAGTAAAATACTGGTATTTATCTCGAATGTCAATTGGTGTGTCGACAAATTCAATTTTAGGCTCCAAATCCAAGGCTTTAAACGTCAATGTTGCTAAATCCAAGAATGTTCGTGCTTTGCCAGAACCAAGATTATAAATCGCCGAATTTGGCCTTTCATTCAATAGGTATTCGCAAACACTTGCGACGTCTTTGACATAAACAAAATCGCGCAATTGACCACCATCCGTATAATTTGTATTATGCGAACGGAATAACTTCATTTTCCCATTTTCCTTTATTTGCCTGAAAGCATGGAAAATGACACTTGCCATTCTGCCTTTATGGTATTCGTTTGGACCATATACATTGAAGAACTTCAATCCCGCCCAAAATGGAGGAGTTTGCGTTTGCATTAAAACCCATTTATCAAAATCATTTTTTGATTCACCGTATGGATTTAAAGGTTTCAATTTCGGAACAACTTCGTGATTGTCATCGTATCCAAACTCTCCCCCACCGTATGTCGCAGCACTACTTGCATAAACCAATGGGATTTGTTTTTCTTGACAAATCGTCCAAATTTTCTTTGAATAATTCAAATTTAGCTCGTTGAACAAACCTACAGACATTTCGGTTGTATCAGTGCGAGCTCCAAGGTGAAAAACCATGTCGATTTTCTCTTGACTCTTTTTCAACCAAGCGGGAAAATTAGTTCGATCTATTTTTTGAATGTATTTTTTATCGACGTAATTGGGAACTTTATCCTCACGGGAAAAATCATCCACCAAAATTAAATCATTATAACCTTTTTCGTTAAGATATCCAACCAAATAACTGGCTATGAAACCTGCTGCGCCTGTAACAACAATCATTGATTGAAATTAGAATAAACCGTTAATTTCAGCGTCAATTGAATTGATGATTTTACCCAAATCCTCTTGGCTTTCTGGAAAACGATTGTTATCGATGTCTATGATTAATAATTTACCTTTATCGTACGTTGAAATCCAAGCTTCGTATCGCTCGTTCAATCTTTTCAAGTAATCCAAACGAATACTTTCCTCGTAATCACGACCACGCAACTGAATTTGGTTAACTAAGGTTGGAACACTCGCACGCAAATAGATTAACAAATCTGGAGCAGAAACAAATGAATCCATTAAATTGAATAAAGAAAAATAATTTTCAAAATCACGTGTTGTCATCAAACCCATTGAGTGTAGGTTTGGCGCAAAAATAAAGGCGTCCTCGTAAATCGTGCGATCCTGTATTACTGTATGCTTCGTTTCTTTGATTTCTTGAATCTGTGTAAATCGACTATTCAAATAATAAATTTGAAGGTTAAAAGACCAACGCTGCATATCATGGTAAAAGTCATTCAAATAGGGATTTTGATCGACATCTTCAAAGTGCGTTTCCCAACCGTAATGCTTTGAAAGCATGTTTGTTAAGGTCGTTTTTCCAGAGCCAATATTTCCTGCAACAGCAATATGCATAATCGATTATTTAAGAACGATAAAATTAAAATAAAACTACGAATTGAACACCGAAAATTCAGCTTATTTGACTGAATATTTAGAAATAATTCTTTCAGAACGAAAATATAAAAAATCTGCTTGAATTTTGAAATCAATTAAATTTTTTTCCGGAAAATTTATGGATTGTGAATCATTAGAAGATAAATTACGGATTATAATCTGATTGTTCTTGGCATAATATGCGGATTCTTTTTTTTGAGTTGATAGTTGAGCAAAATTTTCAAATTGAACACCTGTTTCGGATAGCATTTGATCAAACTCGTAAACCTTTCCGCTAGCCATAGTTACGTATAAAAAATTATTTTTCTCCACCATATCAACAAAGTCGTTTGATTCATTTAAAATCCCTTTCATGTTCTCGACACGCTGAATAATTTTGTCGCTTACAATATCGATTAAAAGAACTGTGGAACGATATTCATCCAATACCCAAATAAGATTTGGACGATTCGAGGTCGCTATTAACTTGGCGTTTTTCACATCATATGCATCGAAAAATTTACAATTCCCATTTAAGGAAAGCGTATTGTCCATAAAACAAATACTTTGTTGCTCCTCTGAAAACAAAACTAACTTCATCGCATTTATTGGTTCAATCTCGCTAATTCGACCTAATGATTTAATACTTTGTGTATAAGTTTGTTTTCCACTTGAATCCAACTTAGAAATAAAGTTATTCTGAATGACGTACAAATTTCCCAGATTGTCAACGTTCCAAATATCTATTGGTTTTTGAAAAGAATATTCGTTAATTTTTACCAAACTCGTATTATTCTCTTGTGAAAATGAGAACTGAATGCACACAATCAGAAAGAAGATGAAGAAAGAATTCGTTTTCACAACTGAAATTTAGTCATTCTTTAGCAGAATCTGTTCCAAAATTTCACGATTGTTCACTAGACGAGGAACTTTATGTTGTCCTCCTAATTTATTTTTCGATTTCAACCAACGATGAAATGTACCTTGTTCAACAAAATTATATTTCGGAAAATCGATATTTATATTTTGATAACGCTTTACATCGTAATCTGAATTATACTTTTTAAGAGCCTCGTCGAGTGCTATTTTAAACGATTCAAGATTTTCTGGTTCTTTCGTGAATTCGATCACCCACTCGTGTCCGCCATTCGAATTCTGCAAATTGAAATATGGCGCAACCGTGTATTCTACGATGGCAGAATTTGTTTTTGAGCAAGCTTCAGAAATGGCCTTCTCAGTATGATCTACAATCATTTTTTCACCGAATCCATTGATAAAATGAGAAGTTCTACCTGTCACTCGAAATCGAAATGGTTTAATTGTGGAAAAACGTATTGTGTCACCAATAATGTATCGCCATAGTCCGGCCGAGGTTGAAATAACAAGCGCATAATCAACATCGGGTTGAACATCTTCTAGCGGAATAACGTTTTTTGAATGAATTCCATCGAAATCTGTCATGGGAATAAATTCGTAAAAGACCTCTGAATTTGTCAATAACAACATTTCCTTGGAATCAAGTTGGTCTTGCAAACCGAAATAACCTTCAGAGGAATTGTATGACTCAACATAATTCATTTCAGGAATTCCAATCAAGTTCTCAAATTGCGATTGATAAGGCCCGAAATTCATTCCACCGTGAATATATAATTCCAGATTTGGCCATACTTCAGAAATTGTTTTTTTACCAGAGATTTCTAGAACGCGTTTTAATAAAAGTAAAGTCCAACTTGGAACGCCCGCTAAAATGCAAATATTCTCCTGAATTGTTGCCTTCGCCATGTCATTGAGTTTCTTTTCCCAATCCGATTGTAAAGCGATTTCTTTTTTCGGGGCTCTCCTCCACTCCGTCCACCAAGGTAAATTATTGACAATGATTGCGGACAAATCTCCAACGAAAATTCCATTTTCTTTTGTCTGTGTTTCCCCGCTACCACCAACAATTAAGTGTTTAGCATTAAAAAGTTTCCGCCCTGGTAAATTGGCATAATACTGCGCAAGTAAATCTTTTCCTCCCGCATAATGATTATTAAAAAGTGAATTAGAAGTTACAGGTAAAATTTTTACTCGATCGGCTGTTGTACCTGAGGATTTTGCGAACCAATTTGTTTTTCCTGGCCAAAGGAGATTATCTTCTCCCTGAATACTACGATCAATTGCCTCTTTAAGAGAACCATAATCTTGAATTGGAACTATTTGGTTGAAATCAGTGTATGTTTCAATAGATTGAAACTGATTTTTTACTCCAAATTCAGTTGTTTTACCTTCAGAAATTAAATAATTGAAAACAAAAAGCTGTGACGCGAGAGGATTATCTCTGCATTCGTTTAACCGAGCCATTCGTTTACCGATCAACCATGAAAAAACCGAGTTGAATGGCATGGTTCAAAATTATTAAATAATTATCCCCAAATAAGAATCGAAGTAATGATAGCAATCAACGCGATGGTGTACATTGTTCCCAGCGCTACTGTTGAATCATCAAAATAACTGCGGTTTCCTGAATCATTAGAATGTGAAGACATACTTATTTATTTTTTATCAAAATTAGAAAATGTTTCTTAATGGAAATCGATGAAACAAAAAAAATGAAAAAAATCTTGATTGATTACAACCGGGATTTACTGTATAACCAAATTTTCTATTAATCTCTGCTTCCAAACAGTCTTAGAATAGTCATGAACAAGTTTACAAATGTGATGTACAAACTCAATCCTCCGAAAATCTCCATTTTCATTTTGATGGAAGGATCCATTTCAACGTTGTGAGCTAAGTTCTTTAATTCTTGCATTTTATAAGCTACTAATCCAGTGAAAACAAACACACAGATATAAGTAATCATTTTATCCATTCCTGAACTTTGAACAAACATATTTACTACGCTCGCTAATATTACTCCAAACAAAGCCATATACAATAAACTTCCGAATTTAGTCAAGTCTGTTTTAGTCGTGTAACCAAGAACGGCCATTAATGCAAAAACGCCTGCTGAAACAAAGAATGAAGTATAAATCGATGCAGAGGAGTATACAATAAAAATGGAAGATAAGCTTAATCCCATTAAAGCAGAATAAGCAATAAATAGCACCAACATTAATTTTGTTGAAATGCGCTCAAAACCAAGGCTCATTGCAAACACTATAGCCAATGGAGCAAAAGCGGATACCCAGAAAAATATCGAAAAACCACCGGTTTCTTGGTTAATAAACAAATACCTAAAATAATCATCATTGGTTCCAACAAGGAATGCTAGAATCCCTGAAATACCCAAGGCTGCAAACATGTAAGAATATACGTTTTTGATAAAATCCACTGCAACGTCTTTTGAAACGCTGGGTTGGTTGGTGTTAAAATAGTTATCCATAATTATCTTAGTTTTGATTGTACTAAGGTAATAAATTCTCTTCTTGTAGCATCATTTTCTAGAAACAATCCAGTAAAAGCACTTGTGGTAGTTAATGAATTTTGTTTTTGAACACCGCGCATCTGCATACACATGTGCGAGCATTCGATAACAACAGCCACACCCTTTGGGGATAAAGTTCGCTGAATACAATCCCTAACCTCAATAGTAAGTCGCTCCTGAACTTGCAAACGACGCGAATAGGCATCAACAACACGTGGTAACTTACTTAACCCAACAATTTTCCCATCTGGAATGTAGGCAATATGAGCTTTCCCGAAAAAAGGAAGCATGTGATGTTCACACAGCGAATAAATATCAATGTCTTTAACCAATACCATTTCCGAATATTCTTCGTGAAAAATTGCTTGATTTACAATATCATCAGGGTTTATCTCATAACCGTGAGTCAGATACTTCATCGCTTTTGCTACCCGTTCTGGCGTTTTAAGAAGCCCTTCCCGCTTTGGATCCTCACCAATTCCTTCAATTATTGAGCGGTAATGCTCTTCCATTTCGTCCTGTTTCAAAATATTGTTTTTTGTAAAACGAAAATGAACTAAAAAGGTTCTTTACCCCCGTAATATTCAACAAAATTATTTTCGGTTTCAATCAATTTTATTTTGGCAAGCTCGCCACCATTGTTTCGGATATCTTCATCAATTAAATCCCAAATTGCAATCGCCACATTTTCTGTAGATGCCATGATTCCTTTAAGAAAAGGCACATCTAAATTCAAATTTTTGTGATCCAATGCCTCAACGACTTTTTCCCGAACGATTGCGCTCAAGGTTTTTAAGTTCATCACAAAACCCGTATCTGGGTTTGGAATACCTTTAACTGTCACATATAATTCAAAATTATGCCCATGCCAATTTTTATTTGCGCATTTACCAAAAACCTCATCGTTCTTTTCTTCACTCCATTCTGGCTTCCAAAGCTTGTGAGCCGCATTGAATGTTTCTCTTCTCGTAATGTAAATTGTTTTCATTATTTTATACTGTCTCTTTGATATCCATCAATTCAACTTTCACAATTCCATCCCTATCTGTCTCCAATAAACGAATGGATTGGAACGTATTGGTAAGTTTTTTATCGTAAGGAAATTTAACTTTTATGTAATTCTCTGTAAAACCAAACATTGTTCCCTGATCTTCCTCTTGTTCGAACAATACTTGTCGCTCAGTTCCTTCGTTGTCTAAATAGAATTGTCGCTTTTTGCGATCGGAAAGAAAGTGAAGCTGTTTACTTCGTTCTCTTCGAACTTCCATAGGGACTTTTTCTCCTAATTTTGGCGCACCGGTATTCGCTCTCTCGGAATAGGTGAAAACATGTAAATACGAAACATCCAAATCTTTTAAGAAATTCACTGTTTCCATAAAATCTTCATCCGTTTCACCAGGAAAGCCAACGATTACATCCACACCAATGCAAGCATCTGGTCGAATAGATTTTATTTTCGCAACACGTTCCGCATAAAGTTCACGTTCGTATTTTCTACGCATTAATCTCAAGAGTCTATTACTTCCGGATTGCAATGGAATGTGAAAATGCGGAACAAAACGTTTTGAATCCTTCAAACAAAATTCAATGATTTCGTTAGAAAGCAGATTCGGTTCAATTGATGAAATTCGATAACGATCAACTCCTTCAACCTTATCCAATTGTTGAATCAGCTGAAAGAAATTCTCCTTTCCACCTTGACCAAAATCACCAATATTCACTCCTGTTAAAACGACTTCCTTCACGTCAGTTTGTGCAATTTTTCTTGCTTCCGCTAAAGTTTCTTCGATTGATGCATTTCTACTTTTTCCACGAGCCAATGGAATCGTACAAAAGGTACAAAAGTAATCGCAGCCATCTTGTATTTTAAGAAAAGACCTTGTCCTATCTCCCATCGAGAAGGAAGGAACAAAATCTTTGGTGTTTTTAATGTTGTCATAAATGACTATTGGTTCAGAAAGTTTCGCTTCTTTCTTTTCTAAATGTTCCAAAATATTAAATTTTTCATTCGCTCCTAAAACCAAATCCACTCCTGGTATTTTGGAAATTTCCTCCGGTTTCAATTGCGCATAGCAACCAACTATCACTACAAAGGAATCAGGGTTTATTTTAGAAGCTCTTCGAACAAGTTGCTTGCATTTTTTATCTGCATTTTCAGTTACAGAACATGTATTAATGACATAAATATCTGGTGTATCCTCAAAATCAACTTTAGCAAAACCAGCCTCTTCAAAAAGTCTAGCAATGGTTGAAGTCTCCGAGAAATTCAACTTGCATCCCAACGTATAAAAAGCGACTTTTTTGAACTGATTCATCGGGGCAAATTTACGGATAAATTTTCGTTATGAAAAGCAGTGAAAAATGACTTAACATTGACTAAAAAGACAATTATCAAAAGAAAAAATTATTTCAATCCCTTTTTTGCATTTGAACTTGAAACAACTTTTTGACTGGTTTTTGAATCTAGTTCTTTTCTCGCCATCTTAGCAACATTTCCTCCTTGTTGAGCTACATTTTTACTTTCTTCTAGATTTCTCGGATTCGTCGCATTGGAAATATCTTGAGTTGAAGCTTCCAACATATTTAAAATCTTTTCCGCTTTGGTTTGATTTGATATTTGCCAATTTCCCAATAGCTTGGATGGGTTAATGGGTTATATCTTTGATTCATTTAAAAAATGTTGCATAATTCTTCTGTGTTCAATTTCAGAGAATTAATAAACTAATAAATTTATTTTTTATGAGTCACTACTTATTAAGTTACTATTTGGTAAGTTACTATTTAGTAAGTTTATTTTAATATCTTTGTTGAAAATAAAAACAATGAAAGAAGTATTATCACCATTTCTTTATGGCACAACTGTAAGTAAATTAGGATTTACCAATCGAGAGGATGATTTAGATAAACTTTATAAAAACTTGACACAAGGTATTAATACCATGTTGATTTCACCGCGACGTTGGGGGAAATCATCTTTGGTTGAACGATTAATATTGGAGGTTAGAACAAAAAATCCAGAAATTAAAGTGGTAAGTTTTGACTTATTCTCTGTTTCTTCGGAAGAAGAGTTTCTGGAATTATTTGCTAAAGAAATAATTAAAGCTTCGTCCAATACATGGCAGGAATGGATTCAAGCTGGAAAAGATTTTTTTAAGCAACTCACGCCCATGATTACGGTAGGAATAGACCCTGTAAACGATTTTAGTTTAGGATTTGATTGGAATCAACTTCGAAAACATAAGAATGAAATTCTTGAACTTCCTGAAAAAATTGCTACTGAAAAAAAATGCCGATTTATAATTTGTTTAGATGAATTTCAAAATCTGGCGACATTTCCGGAATTTGAAATGTTAGAAAAAAACATGCGAGCCGTCTGGCAAAGGCAAAAATCAGTAACCTATTGTTTATACGGAAGTAAACGCCACATGATGACAGATATTTTTAATAATCCATCTAAGCCATTTTATCGATTTGGAGACATTATGTTATTGCAAAAAATCAAACGCGAAAAATGGATTTCATTTATCACAGATAGTTTTGCTACAACGAAAAAAGAAATTTCAGCTGAATTAGCTGAACTTATTCCTACACTGATGCAAGATCACTCATGGTATGTGCAACAACTTGCGCATTACACCTGGCAAAAGACTAATAAAAAAGCATCTAAAAACGAAATTAAAAGTGCGTTTTCTGAATTAATTTATGCAAATACACCCTTGTACATGCGAGAGGTTGAAGGATTGAGCATTACACAACTTAATTTACTTAAAGCTATTGCAAAAAAAGAAGAAAAATTGAGCAGCGTTGAGAATTTACAAAAATATAGATTAGGCACCTCTGCTAGTGTTGTGAAGAACAAGGCTATATTATTAAAAGCTGATATTATTGATAGCACAGGGGGAAAACTATCATTTCTAGATCCTGCTTTCGAATATTGGTTTTTGCGACAATATTTCAATCAGGAAATGAATTTTTTTTAAACGAAAACCAATGAAATGATTGATTCAAAAATGTAATGATTTGATCGAATTGAATTGTTCTTTTCATTATTCATAGACCTTCTAACCTGAAAATTATTTCTACTTTTAAGCCGTGATTCAAAAAGGAGACAAAAAAATAATTCGTGGGTGGGTTATGTATGATTGGGCCAATTCGGTCTATAATTTGGTTATTTCGTCATCAATCTTTCCCATTTTTTATGAAACGCAGACACGAATGGTGTACGCGGAAAGAAATGGATTAAATGCCGACGATGTTGATCCAAATTCTGTTACAGTGGATTTTTTTGGAATGCACGTTTCACCTAGTGTTTTGTACTCATTGACATTGTCATTGTCGTTTGTTTTAGTTACTTTTTTATCACCTCTTCTATCTGGAGTTGCCGACTACACAGGGAGTAAGAAGAAATTTCTTCGCTTCTTTTGTTACTTGGGTTCGATGTCGGCAATGTCGCTTTATTTTTTCGATGCGCATCAAATTGAACTTGGCTTGATTTCAGTTCTATTAGCGTCGATAGGTTACTGGAATTCCTTGGTTTTTTACAATGCTTTTCTTCCTGAAATTGCCGAGCCTCAGGACCAAGATAAGGTATCTGCTCGTGGATTTATAATGGGCTATTTGGGAAGTATGCTCCTTTTATTAATTTGCCTAGGAATAATTATGGGAATTGATCCAAAATATACGCGAATCAGCTTTTTATTAGTTGGAATTTGGTGGGTTGGATTTTCACAGCTTACTTATCGCGTCTTACCAAACAATGTTTATAACAAAAAACCTGAACCAGGTTATATATGGCGTGGTTTTCGTGAACTTAAAGTTGTTTTTCAGGAATTTCGAAAGACAAATCGCTTAAAAAAATACTTGCGTTCTTTTTTCTTCTTTAATACGGGAGTGCAAACCGTAATGTTGATGGCTACAGTTTTTGCTGCAAAAGCGATTGAATGGCCAGGAGAAAGTGGGAAATCGGGATTAATTATCGCTGTTTTATTGATACAATTACTTGGTGCGATTGGAGCAAAAATCATGTCCATCGTGGCAGTTAAATTGGAGAATATTCGCGCGTTGATGATTTCAGTAGGTATTTGGATTGTCATTTGTTGTTGCGCTTTTTTCGTTCACAAACCAACCGAATTTTATTTCTTAGCTGCTTCTGTAGGATTAGTTATGGGAGGAGTTCAAGCAATTGCACGTTCCACCTATTCGAAATTTCTTCCTGAAACAACGGATCACGCAAGTTACTTTTCATTTTATGATGCTACAGAAAAAATCGGAATTGTCTTTGGAACAGCTTTCTTCGCATTAACTGAATTTCTTTTTGACAACATTCGATATTCCATTTTTTCAGTTGGAGCATTCTTTTTACTCGGATTCATATTTCTTTTTTTCATTCCAAAAAACGAAAATTCCGATTTTCAAACTTACAATTCTTAAATTAACATGAGACAACTAATTGAATCCGCTTGGGACGATCGTTCCCTGTTACAAAACGCTGAGACTATTCAAGCAATAGAAACTGTAATCGAAGACATTGATAAGGGACTTTTGCGCGTTGCCGAACCCCTAGATAATGGCGACTGGCAAGTAAACGAATGGGTTAAAAAAGCAGTAGTTATGTACTTCCCAATTCGTCAAATGGAAACGATTGAAGTTGGTCCATTCGAATTTCACGATAAAATGGCTTTGAAACGCAATTATAAAGAATTGGGTGTGCGCGTTGTTCCACATGCGATTGCACGCTATGGTGCGTATGTGGCTCCAGGTGTGATTATGATGCCCTCCTACGTGAACATTGGAGCTTATGTAGATTCAGGGACTATGGTCGATACATGGGCAACTGTTGGAAGCTGTGCGCAAATTGGAAAAAATGTTCATTTAAGTGGTGGCGTAGGTATTGGTGGTGTTTTAGAACCATTACAGGCTGCTCCTGTAATCATTGAAGATGATGCGTTTATTGGTTCACGCTGTATAGTCGTGGAAGGAGTTCGTGTTGGAAAAGAAGCCGTTCTTGGCGCAAATGTGGTTTTGACAAAATCTACCAAAATAATCGATGTAACTGGAAATGAACCAGTTGAAATCAGAGGATATGTTCCTGAACGAAGCGTTGTGATTCCTGGATCGTACACAAAAACATTTCCTGCGGGAGATTTTCAAGTTCCTTGTGCTTTAATCATTGGAAAAAGAAAAGCATCAACGGATTTAAAAACTTCGTTGAACGAGGCTTTGCGTGAGCACAATGTGGCAGTTTAGGATTTAATTTCGGATTACAAATTAGCAGATTGCAGATTGATAGATTTCGGAATATCGAATTGACGAAGGGTTTAAGAAATTATATTGGAAATTAACTAAATCCTAAAATCTTTTTATCCTACAAATCCTAAAGTCAATAGTCTTACACCTAATTATAGATTTTTTTGAGGAAGATTTACCTTCGATTTCAAGGCATTCGCTTTATCTAAAAATTGTTTAGCAAGTTCCAAATTACCCAACTTCTCATAATTGATGGCATTATTTCGATAAGCCCTTTCCTCATTGGGATTCAAAGAAATTATTTTGTCGTTATACTCGATTGATTTTTGATAATTACCTAACATTCCGTGACAATTTCCAAGGTTTAGCAAGGCATCAATATTATTCGGGTTCATGTTAAGTGCCTCTTGAAAAGAAACAATAGCATCTTTGTATTTTCCTTCTGAAGCCCTTTTATAACCTAAATTAAAATAATAATTGGCATCTCGATTGGCTGAGTTTTCATCGAAGGAATTACCTGTGGGTTCTAAAAGTGTATTGATTCCCATTTTTCTCAATGCTTCAGTCGCGGATTTTGCCGGAGCGTAATCGGGTTTAAAATTCAACGATTGATTGTAACAATAAGACGCATAAACCAAATTCGCTTTGTTGTTTTGATAAACTGTTCCCAAATTATAATATGCCTCGGCTTGAAGAATTTTTGTTGGCTCACATTCAATTGTTTTACGATAAAAATAAATAGCCGTATCCGGTTTGTTTAATATCAACTGATAAATTACAGCTGTTTTCATATAACTTTCTGCAAATCTCGGATGCATGGTGTACGACTTTTCAAACGCCTTTAAGGAAACATTTGCCAATTCTATTTTTCGTGTTGAATCTTTTTCGGCCATTGCCTTCACCAAGGTCTGTTCAGCAAAATGACGTTGATTCTGAGCACTATTTTCACCTGTTTTGATGTCCGTAGAGAATAAGGTGTAATTATCCTTCCAAACAAGATTTCTATTGAATGTTTTAATTGAATACAAACCAGTTAATAGAATCGTAAAGGCAGCAATTCCAAATAGTTGAATGTTTTTCACTTGATCAGACCATCGCCTCAAAATATTGAATAGAATTAAAATTAAAAACGTAAGAAAACCTAATGCAGCGCTGTAAAGGAATCGCTCCGCAAAAATCCCTCCTCTTAAAAAAGTAAATGCAAAACCTGGTGCAATGGCAAGAAAATACATCGACAAAGGAACTGCCATTATTGACTTTTTCATTAACCGATTAAGTGCAAACACTCCTCCGCCAATTAAAATTATCAAGCCTAAAAAAGTCATTGGGTTATTAAAATCAACAGCCGGAATAAGGTTGTATGAATAATCGTACCTTAGATTAATTGGTATCATCAATAATTTCAAACCGAGTGCAAATAAATAAATTGAAGTTGGGAGTTTGAAATCCTGATCATACGGATAATTAATGATATCAACCGGAATCATCACATTTTTTATGAAAACACTTTTTTGAACGAAGAAAATAACAATTGCAGCAACCACAGGAAGTAACTTTGATATTTTTAGTTTTTCTTCTGAATAGAGGTAATAAATAATAGGAATCATCAACAATCCGGTCAAGGCTGTTTCTTTGGAAAGCATTCCCAAATAAGCTGAGATAAAAGCAAAAATTAAATAAATCGACTTCTTTTTCTGAAGATTAAGGATGAAAAGAAGTATTGACGTAAACACGAAGAGAAAACTCAATATTTCATCACGACTTTTAATGTTTGCCACAACTTCCGTGTGAATGGGATGCGCAGCGAAAAGCAATGTAATCGCCAGTGGAATAAACTGATGGACATTTCCTAATAAAGCCTGCAACACAAATAAAAGAACCACACATGAAATGGCAAAAAGTAGTACGTTATTAAAATGGCTCACATGCGGCGCAGACTGAAAAAACTGATATTCGATTGCAAACGTTATTAAGGATAACGGTCGATAATATCCTAAACGAACCTCAGATTGCTCCCACAAATCCATTTTCAGAATATCAGGGATTCCCTTAATTCCTTTCTGAACATTGAGATTTTGCTGAATGGCACCCGTATCATCCAAGGCATAATCGTGATTGATTGTATTTGAATAAATTAAAAATGAAAAAACAAAAATCAAGGTAGCTGAAATCGAAAGAAATCGATTTTTAAAATTGACAACCTCAAATTTCAAAGCCGTTTTAATTTCCGTTTTTTGTTCCTGCTTTGTTGCTTTTGCCTGCTGCTTAACCATAGATAAAAGATACTAAAATAATGCATTTTTAGTAAATCTCATTCAAAATTCTCATGTTCATTTATTGGTTTCCGAATGTACATTTGGTTTAAACTTCAAATAATTTTAACTTTGCAACTCCTAATTATTTAAATAACATAGCATGCAACTGTGGAATACATTAAATAAGGAGGAATTGGAAATGCATTTGCGTGAGGTTGGTCATAAATTTGTGACGATTTCCTTTTACCAATATGCTAAAATTGCCAATCCTCGCTTATTCAGAGATCATCTTTTTCTTTCTTGGTCGAAATTAGATGTTGTGGGCAGAACTTATGTCGCTCACGAAGGTATTAACGCTCAAATAGCCGTACCAACGGAAAACCTGAGTCAATTCCGTGAAGAGCTTTATCAAATTGAATTTTTGGATGGTATTCGTTTGAATTTCGCTGTGGACGATTCAGAAGCGGAATTTCCTTTTTTGAAGTTGAAAATTAAAGTTCGTGATAAAATTTTAGCTGATGGACTGAACGATCAAACGTTTGATGTCACCAACAAAGGAATACATCTAAATGCAGAGGAATTCAATCAATTAACCGATGACTCAAACACCATTTTGATCGATTTTAGAAATCACTATGAATCAGAAGTCGGACATTTCAAAGGCGCCATTTTGCCTGATGTTGATACGTTTCGTGAATCTTTACCTTTTATTGAAGAAACCTATTTAAAAGGAAACGAAGATAAAAACATCGTCATGTATTGCACAGGAGGAATTCGATGTGAAAAGGCCTCAGCTTGGTTCAAACATCGAGGTTTTAAGAATGTACATCAATTGGAAGGTGGAATCATCAAGTACGCCAATGATTGCAAAGAAAAAGGACTCGACAATAAATTTATTGGAAAGAATTTTGTTTTTGACGAACGTAGAGGAGAACGAATTTCAGATGACATTATTTCGGTTTGTCACCAATGTGGATCTCCTGCTGATACACATACCAATTGTATAAACGATGCGTGCCATTTGCTTTTCATTCAATGCGATAAATGCAAAAATGAAATGGAGAATTGTTGCTCAAATGAATGCTTGGCAATGATACATTTACCGGAAGCAGAGCAAAAAGAGCGAAGAAAAGGATTAAACAACAGCAACAAGATTTTTAAAAAAGGAAGGTCTGAAAAACTAAAATTTAAACCTAATAACGAAAAACCACTATCTTTGATTGAACAATCAATTCAAAGTTAATCGTGTTTTTAGCAGTCAATTGGGCAGTAGATTCAGAAATCATTGATGGATATCGAACCCCAAATCTTTATGGACTTTTATTCGTTTCGGGTTTAGTTCTAGGTTATTTTGTAGTTAAACGTATGTTTAAGCAGGAAGGAATCAAGGAGGATGTTCTTGATAAACTTGTGGCTTACATGGTTATTGCAACGATTGTAGGTGCTAGATTAGGTCATGTTTTGTTTTACGGTCCCTATTTCGATCGATATGAAAATGGATTTTTGGTTGAAAGGGGTTATTTTTCGCATCCCGAGGATATTATCAAAATTTGGGAAGGAGGCCTAGCTAGTCATGGCGCAGCAGTAATTATTTTGATCTCTCTTTATATTTTTTCCAAAAAAGTGGTTCAAAAGCCATACATCTGGATTTTGGATCGAATTTCAGCACCAATTGCAATAGGTGGAACGTTTATTCGATTAGGAAATTTGGTAAATCATGAGATGGTTGGTGATATTACAACCGTTCCTTGGGGTTTTCGTTTTTTACACCACGATTGCGCTTACCCTTATGATTGTCCATGGGAAATGATTCCTGTTCGTCATCCAGCGCAACTCTACGAAGCAATTTGCTACTTCATTGCATTTGTTATCTTACTTTTTCTTTATTGGAAAAAAGAGAAATGGAAACAACCTGGTTTCGTTTTTGGAAGTTTTTTAATTCTTATTTTCGGAGCTCGTTTTTTAGTTGAATTCATCAAATTAGGTCAAACCGCTCGTGATGAAGTTTGGTTTTTAAACACAGGTCAACTTTTAAGTGTTCCTTTTGTTATTGCCGGTTTAATATTGATTTTCCTGTCATTTAAACAATCAAAAAATGAGGTTTCAAAATAGTTTATTTCTCTTTTCGGCTCTGCTATTTATGGCATCATGCGGAGGAGAAAAAACGAGTAAAAATAATTCAAACTCAACCGATGGTTTAGATGCTGATACATTAAAAAATGAAATTCCCCACAAATCATTCAATTCTGATATAATTAAAGGTAAGGTTGAAAAAACACTTAACGCAGGTGAAAATTCTGAAACTTCAAGTATTTATTTCGAATATTTCAATTTGGATGAAAAGTCACCTTCCTATTTTAAGTCAGTAAATGAGTTAATTTCAAAATCTGTTCAAAATGAATTTGAAGAGACTGAGGTAGAAAAAATCACGGCAAATCTTTCAAAAAAATACTTTGTTGATATATTAACTGAATTTAAAATTAATTTTTCTCGTGTTGACGAAAATTATATGCCTTGGTATTTGATGGATTCAATTCACATAGATGACTCGAAAACGGAATTCGCACATTTAGAAACTTTCACTTATTCATTCACAGGTGGAGCTCACGGGAATGGTTATGAAAGTCATTATTTGATTGATAAAAAAACAGGGAAAACATTGGGAATCGGAGATATTTTCACGAATGAAAAGAAATTGAACGCGCTAGTTGATTCCTATTTCAGAAAAAGTATCGGAATTTCTCAAAACGAAAATTTACAAGATGCAGGCTGGTTCATTGAAGGAAGATTGGAATCAAATTGCAATTTTTATTTTACAGATAAAAAAGTAGTGTTTGTATACAATTCCTATGAAATTGGACCTTATTCCGCTGGAGCTCCAAACGTGGAAATACCGATTTCGAAAGTAAGTGACATTCTAAAAATAAATGTAAAACAATAATTACTTAGTGTAATAATGACATTTTGCTTTATAATTAAAATTCCTTTTTATATTTGTCAAAGTTTAAAATACTAAAAATGCCAGTTAAAACAGCAAGTTCGGAAAAAGTGACAAACAATAAGAAAAACTCCAAAAAAGAATTGAAGTTTTCGAAAGACACTTATATCAAATGGTATAAGGATATGTTGTTGATTCGTAAGTTCGAAGAGAAAACAGGTCAATTGTACATTCAACAAAAATTTGGTGGTTTTTGTCATTTGTACATTGGTCAAGAAGCAATTGTTGTAGGAACTGCAAGTGCTTGCCGACCATCTGATAAACACATGACAGCTTATCGCGATCATGCTCATCCAATTGCGCTTGGAACTGACCCACGTGTTTTGATGGCGGAACTTTATGGTAGAAAAACCGGTTGTTCAAAGGGAAAAGGTGGATCCATGCACTTTTTCGATAAGGAAAAGAATTTTATGGGTGGACATGGAATTGTTGGTGCTCAGATTGCAATGGGAGCTGGTGTTGCTTTTGCAGAAATGTATAATGGAACAGATAATGTAGCTTTTGTTTCTATGGGTGACGGAGCGGTTCGTCAAGGAGCACTACACGAAACATTCAACATGGCAATGCTTTGGAAGATTCCAGCAATTTTCATCATTGAAAACAATAATTACGCAATGGGAACTTCTGTCGAGAGAACTACCAATGTTACTGATCTTTCGAAAATTGGACTTTCATACGAGATGCCATCAAAAATCGTAAATGGTATGCGTCCTGAGGATGTTCACGATGCAATAGAAGAAGCCGCAAATCGAGCACGAAGAGGTGATGGCCCTACTCTACTCGATATTAGAACGTATCGATACAAAGGTCACTCGATGTCTGATCCGCAAAAATATAGAACTAAAGACGAGGTAAATGATTGGATTGAACAAGATCCAATTGACCACGTTTTAAACGTGATTCGTGAAAATAAATTTTTAACTGAAAAAGAAATTGAAGACATCAATAACTGGGTTAAAAAGGAAGTTGATGAATCTGTTGAATTTGCTGAGAACTCACCTTTTCCAGAGGCTCATGAATTGTACGAGGATGTCTACATGCAAGAAGATTATCCTTACATAAAAGAATATTAATAGTCAAAAAAAATTAAATTGATATGGCAGAAGTAGTATACATGCCCAAATTAAGTGACACGATGACTGAAGGAGTTGTGGCAGTATGGAATAAGCAAGTTGGTGATTCGGTTAAGGCAGGTGAAATTTTAGCAGAAATTGAAACGGACAAAGCTACAATGGAGTTTGAATCGTTTTATGATGGTGTATTACTTCATATCGGGGTTGAAACTGGAAAATCTGCACCAGTAAATTCAATCCTTGCAATAATCGGTGAAAAAGGTGAAGATATTTCTGGATTATTGTCGAGAGCTCCTGCACCTATTGCTGAAGTCACCAAAGAAGCCGAAACGCCCAAAGTTGAGGCTGTTATTGCATCTCCGAAACCTGAACCAGTTAATGAAGCCGCACCAGTAGCCACAAAAGTCAGTGCTCCAGTTATTTCAAGTTCAGATAGAATATTTGCTTCTCCACTTGCCAAAAAACTAGCAGAAGAAAAAGGAATTGACATTAATGCAGTTGCCGGAACTGGCGATGGAGGTCGAATCGTGAAAAGAGATGTGGATCATTACACACCATATACTCCCGCTGAACGAACATTTACTTCAGCTCCATCCGGAACTGAGTCTTTCCATGATGAAACAGTTAGTCAAATGCGTAAAACAATTGCACGTCGATTAGCTGAAAGTAAATTTACAGCACCCCATTTTTACTTGACATTAAGCATTGATATGGACAACGCGATTGCGGCGAGAAAAACGTTGAATGCGATGGAAGGTGTTAAAGTTTCGTTCAATGATATGGTTGTCAAGGCTGTAGCTCTTTCTTTGAAACAACATCCAAATGTCAATAGCGCATGGATGGGAGATTTTATTAGAAGAAATGATCATGTTCACATTGGGGTAGCCGTTGCAGTAGATGAAGGACTTTTGGTACCAGTAATTCGCTTCGCAGATACAAAGGGTTTGCTTCAAATTTCATCAGAAGTGAAAGATTACGCTAAACGTGCCAAGGAGAAAAAACTACAACCAAGCGATTGGGAAGGAAATACGTTTACCATTTCAAACTTGGGAATGTTTGGAATTGAGACTTTTACAGCAATCATCAACCCACCTGATAGCTGCATTCTTGCCGTTGGTGGAATCAACGAAGTTCCAGTTGTGAAAAACGGACAAGTTGTCCCTGGAAATGTAATGAAAGTAACTTTATCCTGTGACCATCGGGTGGTTGATGGAGCGATGGGAGCTTCCTTTTTACAAACGTTAAAACACTTCATGGAGAATCCAGTATCCATGCTTCTATAACATTGATTTACAATTAAATTACATGAAGCAGGTTTTAACAACCTGCTTTTTTTATTAACATTTTTTTTCAATTTTGGTTTCATTTACCTACTTTAGACTCCAATTTTTAAATTCAACTTTATGAATTACACAAATACACTTTTTAAAAAGTTATTTTTTCTCTTAATTTATCTGATAAGCTCGATAGCTTTTGGTCAGGCGATAATCAAGGTTACTGTGACCTCTATTCAAACCTCTGGAAGTATAGATTGTGACAATTCCTTCCTTGAACCAGGAGAGAGTGATTTTGTATGGGAATATACAGCAACTGATAATACATTAGGTTATACGAATAATAACCCTGCATCATTTGGATTTTTTGATTTTAATTACATAAATCTGGATAACAATAATGGTCCAATAAACTCGATTGTAAATTTTTTATTTTTCGATCATCAATATATATGTCCTGCAGATGTCCCGTCAGTAATTAATCTTGCATGGGAGGCCTATGAAAATGATGATGCCTCACCGTATGATTTACCTGGCTTTTTTGGAACTGATGGTGCTACTGGGCTTCAGAATGTTCAATTAATTGTTCCTTCATTTAACGGTATTTCTGACACAACTTTTTCAGCCGTAGGTACATCAGGTTGTCCGAATCCAGTTACCTATACTATAAATTTACAGATTGAACGTATTAATTTATCTTTTGAAATAATGGAAGATAATATTTGTGATGCAGTGAATATTCCTGTGGATAATTCTACTCATACATATGCATTGTGTAATTCATTAACCATTGAACCAAATGAGCCAATCTTCCCAAATTTGGAAACTGACACAAGAGGTTCAGCTTGGTTTTATTTTACATTACCAGCTAACTCCAGTGGAAACATTCGAATTGATACTGATTTACCTGAAACAAATTTCGGAACCGAAATAGCTCTTTACCACGCAGCTGACGGTTTCGGATGTATTCAAGGAACAAACAATTTCAATAGTCTTCAAGTTAAAAATAAATTTAATTACTTATCCGAACATAGTTTTGCCGATGATGACATCCCTTTTATTGATCCTCAGGGGCTTGCAACTGGAAATTGGAATGGTGGTCTTATAAGTGAGGGTGAACCACTTATTCCTGGAGAAACTTATTATTTGCAATTTAATTCGGATGCTGCCAATCAACAAGGATCTGTTGGTTTTAGAATTACTGATCTTGGTGGAATTCCAACGTCATTAAATGATATCCCTTGTACCTCACCCTTGTTTCCCGGAGGTACTCCTGCAACATCGATTTCTAGTGAAAACACAAATGGAGGAAGCCCAAATTTGACCTTGAATTATTCAAATGCAACAGATCGCGAGGCAGGTTCAAACCTCACCAACACAAATGCTGAAAATTATGTTGCTTACACTTATTCTCCTCCTTCAGGTACATCCAATACAATTGGTGAAAATGTTTGGTTTAATTTTACTGCTCCGAATAGTGGGCGCGTTTATTTTGAAGGCGAGATTACAAGTTTTATTGGCTTAAGTGAGGCAGAAGATATTGCTTTATATGCTTTGGACGAAAGATTTGCACCAGGTCAACCGACAGATTTATTCTGCTCTAATTTAACTCAAATTGATGCTTCTGCTGGAAGTGTTTCCGGTACAAATAGAACAGCAAAAATCAATGCTACTTGTCTAGAACCAGGCTATCAATATTACGGAATGCTTGATCCTCAGAGTTTTTCAACGGTTTCAAACGGAAAGGTCTGGATGTACGACCCAAGTATTGCTGATCCATCCTTCAATGCTCCAGGAAATGACATATTATGTTTAGCAATTACTGATACTCTATACGAAGTTCCAGTTATACTTGCCGGAACAAATCCCACTTTTCAAGCGGTTGCGGGGTCGAACGTACGCGCTTGTAGAGAGTTTCTTGCTGGTGAACCGGCTGCTAATCCAAATGAAAACTTACGGGCAGATCAAACTGTATGGCATTATTTTGTTGCTCCACCATCAGGAGCCGTTGAAATGAGTATTCGTGCCTATGTTGGAATGGATACACTAAGGTATAATGTTTTCGAGTTATTAAACGGAACAGATTGTTACGGAGGACTAAATCCTGCCACATATACTGTAGATGGAACACAGTCAACTCCGTTGATTCAACCAATAATATCAGGAACAGCAGGATTTACAGGATCTCAAACATCTGCATGTTGTCTTCAACCAGGTAAACTTTATGCTATTCAAATTGATGGCGGATCTCCAGGTGATGAAGGACAGTACATTATCGAATATATTCAAGAAGTTGCGAGTGACGCAGGTGATATTTATGTAGAATTAGCTAACGGCGACAGCTTGACAAATGCGCAACAAGATACAGCTTTCGTTTGCTATGGAGATATTTTTACTCCAGGAATAACAGTGAATGGAATTGGCGAATCGACACAAAGTCTTCCAGACTGTTTAACTCCTGGTTATGTAATTCACCAAGTTCAAAATTTACCGGAGCCTATCGCAAACACTGGATTTAATAATGCTTACATTGATTCATTAATTGGTTTGAACGGGACATTTACGAACAATGGTGATGGAAGCGGTTCATTCGGAAACCCACTTTTTAACACACTATATTATCTTTCACCTGCAGGAGATATTACTTCCACTTGGGGAAC
Source organism: uncultured Lishizhenia sp. (assembly GCA_964534395.1). GTDB lineage: Bacteria > Bacteroidota > Bacteroidia > Flavobacteriales_D > Crocinitomicaceae > UBA952. The sequence goes on along the minus strand of CAZHOW010000008.1, from coordinate 81,938 downwards.
ATTTGCTTGTGGAACCGCAACTGTAGCAACTGGCTTGCCAATCGTATTTCTAGAGCCTTTATTGACTCCAAATAGCTACAATAATGGAACTTGTACACTCACATTTTCTGCTTCAGGCGGGTTAAATGGATACAATAATTCCCCCTACTCTTATTCGATTACAAATCCGTCAGGTGTGGTTGTTCAAACAGGAAGTTTAAATCCTGGTGCTTCTATCAATTATGTTGGAGGGCTTTCTGGTCAATATACTGTAGAAGTAAATGATGGAGCTTGTTCTAATACATTTACATTCCTTGGATGTAATTCATGTTCAACAACAACAATTTATGATGTTACGGCTTCAATTTGTCAAGGTGAAAGCATATTCCTAGGTGGAGCTCTTCAAACAGAAAGCGCCATTTATACAGATGTTTTTGTGACGTCACTTGGCTGTGATAGTATCGTGAATACCAATTTGACTGTTTATCCAGTTGATAAAGTCACAAAGGAACATAGCTTATGTCCTGGTGGATCAATTCAAATTGGTACAAGTGTTTACACATCCCAAGGTGTTTACGTTGATACACTTCAAGCCATTACTGGTTGCGATTCAATCGTTACTTCTGTTGTATTCATGCTACCTGTAATCAAAACAAACATAAATGCAACAATTTGTTCAGGTTCAACTTATTCATTTAATGGAACAGCTATTAGTTTGGAAGGAGTTTATGAAGACACATTGGCAACGGCTGATGGTTGCGACTCAATTGTCGTTCTGTCTTTATTTGTAACTCCACCGAATTCAAGTTATGAAGTCGCAGAAATTTGTATTGGTGAATCATTTACTTTCGGAAATCAAACATATTCAACAAGCGGAATTTACCAAGATACGTTGCAAAACTCAGCTGGATGCGATTCCTTATCAATACTTGAACTTTCAGTAATCGATTGCGAATTCCAAATCAGTAATATTTTAACGCCTAACGACGATGGTCAAAATGACACTTGGCGCGTTAGTGATTTGTCCAAAATCACGGATTGTAATGTAACCATCTTCAATCGTTGGGGAGAACCTGTATTTACGACAACAAACTACCAAAATGATTGGGGAGGAACCAGAGAAGGAGAACCACTTCCAGATGGGGTTTATTTTTACGCTATCAAATGTTCTGATAAAGAATTTACAGGTTCAATTAATTTGTTGAGATTTAAAAAATAAGTAAAGTCATGAAAAAAAGAGTTTTAGCTATAGCAGTTTCATTCGTTTCGTTGACTTTAACAGCTCAACAAACACCTCAAAGTAATGTATATGGATACAACAAATATTCGATAAATCCTGCGTATGTCGGAATGAATAATTGCACTGAAATCAATTTTTCACATCTTAATCAATGGGTAAAGATTGATGGAGCTCCATTGACAAGTATGGTTAGCGTAAATAGTCGAGTTGGTAAGTCGCTTGGATTGGGCGGACAAATTCTGATTGATAAAATTGGAATGTTACAACAAGTTTCTGGTCTCGGAACTATTTCTTACGGATTAACTTTTGGTGAACACAACATTAGACTTGGTGCTTCAGTTGGTTATAATCAGTATCGAGTAAACCCTTCTTCAGCAATCGCTTTTGACAATCAAGATCCAATTGTGAATGGAGGATTACAATCTGCTGGCGCATTGAATACGGAAGTGGGATTGGCTTACGTTTGGAAAAATCTTGAATTGGCAGTTGCTTCGAAACAATTACTTCAAACCTATTCGAATTTTGGTTACAATGATCTTAAGGGATATGGCTTAAGAAGACATATCAGCGGATTAATTGGATATCGTATTGGAATAAATGACAATTGGTCTGTCAAACCATCTGTTTGGGCTAAAGGAACAAATAATGGTTATCAAATGGATATCAACGCCGATGTAAATTATAAAGAATTGTTTTTCGGAGGACTTGGTTATCGAACAAAAGTTGGTTTGATTGGTCGTGTTGGTATTAACATACAAAAGTTATTTTTTATCGGATACGCTTACGAGGTTCCAATGAGCAATATCGCCTCATACAGCGCAGGATCACACGAGGTGATTTTGGGCTTAAGGCTATGTAAAAAAGAAAAGAATAAACCAATTGATGAAGTTAAAAAACCAATCAAAGACACTGTACAGTCAATAGCTAAAAAAGAAATAAGAATCGATACTGTTTTAATCACAAAGATTGATACGATCTACATTGAAAAAGCTTCAGTTTCGAAAAAAATCGATAAAACAGGACTAATCAATAAGAATATACTATTCGAATTCGACAAAGCCATTGTTCAGAAAGAAGCGATTGGTGAATTGGAATCTTTGATAAATATCATGATGGATCGTCCTGAGGTTAAAATTGAATTACAAGGTCACACGGATGCAGTCGGACCAGAATCGTACAATACCTATCTTTCTCAAAACCGTGTTAACTCGGTTCGTGATTTCTTGATAGCAAATGGAATCGATTCATCTCGAATCAAATGCCTATACCACGGAGAGTTAAAGCCCAAGGCGACCAATAGTGACGCAAACGGTAGAAAACAGAACCGTCGTGTAGAAGTTAGATTTGTCGAATAGTTGAAAAAAATAATTGATATAAAGTGGCTACTCCTTGGGTAGCCATTTTTTTTAAATGTCTTTATTGAACGAGTGAATATCATTATGATTTTCCTCGATTTGATCTTTAATCTTTTGAATGCTCTGTGCTAAAATGAAAATATCCTGGGTGGAATTTTGTCTAAGCCACACCCAACTTTCCTCATCGTGATCAACAGCTTTAGCCAAGTGATATAGCATTTTGAAATTATGTTCCAACAACCATTTAGCCGCATTTGGATTTCCTTCAGCAGCATTTATCATAGCCATCAAATGCGCATAACCATTTTTAACTAACCAATCCCGAGGTTCATCTTTCAAATAAATAGCAAAAACACTGAAATATAACTCAAGATAACCATTGTCTCTTAACCAATTTTGTAATTCTACGTTTCCCTCCACCGCTTTAGCCCAAGCTAGAATTACCATTGAAGAGTATTCTATTGGTTTTAAAGGAACAATTTCTGTAGGTTTATTATCCTCTCGAGTTCGTTTTTTGAAAAAATTCCAAGCCATCGATTAAATTGAACTTATATTTATGATTAAAAGAACCACAACGCCACAAAAATAGCCGTTATAACACAGATTAAATCAACAAGTAACATTGTTCCAAGTGTGTACCGAGTATTTTTAACACTTATTGAACCAAAGTAAACAGCAATTACATAAAATGTTGTTTCAGCGCTACATTGGAATATACAACTCAATCTACCCGTTAACGAATCTGGACCAAAACTATTCATTGCGTCAATCATAAATCCCCTTGATCCACCAGAACTGAATGGACGAAGCATTGCAACAGGTAAGGAATCTGTAATTTCTTTGGAAACACCTATAAATCTGAATCCTTCTGAAATCCAACCACTAATTATTTCAAAAAGACCACTATTTCGAAAAAGCGAAATCGCAACAAGCATTCCCAATACATATGGAAAAATTGTTACTCCTGTATTTAGTCCACTTTTAGCACCGACTACAAATGAATCGAAAACAGTTGTGTTCTTTTCTTTGAATTTTCGTTCTTGGGCAAATGCAAAAATTAACGTAAACCCAATTATTCCAACTAAAAGTAATCCTGAGAAATTTCCGGTAAAATAATTCTTTCCAATTATGTCCAAGCTATTGACATACATGAGTAATCCAATAATTGCAGCAATAATTGAAAAAATGGCAATTAAAATAGATGCGCTCTTGAAATTAACACGCTGACGAATTCCAACAATTATAAAAGCGGCTATAGTACCGATAAAAGATGTAATGATACACGGTAACATGACGTCAGCCGGATTTAAAGCATTCTGTGCTGCACGGTAGCCGATTATGGAAGTCGGAATCAAAGTTAAACCTGCTGCATGCAAACACATAAACATGATTTGAGCATCACTTGCTTTGTCCTTATCTGGGTTTATTTCCTGTAAACTTTGCATGGCTTTCAATCCGAAAGGCGTCGCTGCTGAATCCAAACCTAGAAAATTAGCCGAAAAATTGAGCGTCATATACGAAATTGACTCGTGATTTTTTGGAACGCTCGGGAAAACTTTCACAAAGAACGGACTTAATCGTCGAGCCAATTTTTCCGTTGCTCCTGAATCGATTAATAATTGCATAATTCCACAGAAAAAAGCGAGATATGCCATCAATGGCAGTATCAAATCTGTTAAACTATTTTTACATGTTTCAAGCAAACCATCCGATTTCTGAACTCCCGAATAAACTTGAACAGTTTTATTCTTAAAAACATAGGTAGTGTCTGCATCTTTTTCATTTTGATTAATGACGACTGAGCCATCAGCTGACTTTTTCAGAGAATCACGCAAAGAATATGGGAGTTGCCCCAAGTATTTCTCTCCAATTAAAACCGGGTTGTCCTTTTTTCCATTTAGAACGAAATCAATCGAATAATTTCGTGAAGTAAAAACTCCCGTGACGACAAATAATATCGACGAGATAAAAATGATGAGCCAAAATCTACTTAATACCATAAACCGAAGTTCTCAATAAATCAAAACTAATTTTCAATTGGAAGAAAATTCTATTAACATACGTTATTGAATACTGATTATTCCAACCGAGTCAGACAATCTTCACTAATTTTGAATCCACTATGCCACACATCATCCACAAATCCGAAACACGAGGCCACGCCAACCACGGTTGGTTGAACGCCAAACATTCATTTAGCTTCGCAAGTTGGTACAATCCAGAACGCATTCATTTTGGTGCGCTAAGAGTTTTGAATGATGACATTGTTGCACCTGGAATGGGATTTGGGAAACATCCGCACGACAACATGGAAATCATCACCATTCCATTGAAAGGTTCGCTCAAGCATCAAGATAGCATGGGGTTTTCAGAAGTGATTCATGAAGGAGAAGTTCAAGTGATGTCTGCTGGAACGGGAATTTACCACAGTGAATTCAATGCAAGTCAAACGGAAGAAATTAATTTGTTTCAAATTTGGATTTTCCCGAATAAGCAAAATGTGGAACCGAGGTATGATCAAATCACCTACGATTGGAAGGAGTGCCAAAACCGATTTTTACAACTCGTTTCACCAAATCTAACAGATGAAGGAACATGGATTTATCAAGATGCTTGGATACATATTGCGGAGATTTCAGAATTCGAAGGCCTAACTTATCATCTTAAAAATCCAACAAATGGCGTTTATTTGATGAACATTGAAGGAACAATTGATGTTTTAGATAATGAATTGAAGAATCGAGACGCAATTGGAATTTGGAATGAAAATGAAATAAAAATTTCAGCTAAAACCAAATGTAAAATAGTTGCGATCGAAGTTCCAATGAACTTTTAATAAATTGACATGAACAAAATTATCGAAGAGCTAAATTGGCGCTATGCGACAAAAAAATTTGATCCAACAAAAAAAATTTCAGCTGAAGATCTAGAAACTATTATAGAATCATTGCGCCTAGTTCCTTCTTCTTATGGTTTACAGCCGTTGAAATACTTATTTATCGGTGATTCAGCTTTAAGGCAAGAATTAAAAGAGAAATCCTTCAATCAATCTCAAATTACAGATGCTTCTCACCTACTCGTCATTTGTTCTCTAAAAGAAATATCAGAAGAATTTATTGATAAACATGTGGAGAACATGGCTCAAATTCGATCCGTACCGAAAGAAAGTATCTCAGGATTTGGTAATTACATGAAAAAAGAAATTCTCCCAATGGAAATTGAAAAAGTAACCGAGTGGAATGCAAAGCAAGCATACATTGCACTTGGTCAACTGCTAAATACCTGTGCCAGTTTACAAATCGATGCAACACCAATGGAAGGATTTCAAAAAGAAGCCTACGATGAAATTTTAAATCTCAAAAAACAAGGTCTTCAATCCGTTTTGGTTTGTCCAATGGGATATCGTTCAGAAGAGGATTCAAATCAATTTCTTAAGAAAGTTCGACGCTCCAAAGAAAGTCTTTTCGAATTCCGATAGATCATTATTCACAAATTACAGTGAATAAAAACCGAATTTATAACAGGTTTTTCCTCAAAAAATGAACTAAAATTTGTATTTTTGGGGAACTCCGAAAGATGCCTAAAAAACTTTTAATTTTCCTTATTTCACTTGCTTCCATTTCTGCATTTGGACAGGGGAAATTATCATCTAAAGATCGCTTTGAAATTGAATATTTAATTAATTCAGTTTCTGACAATAATGGAAAACCAACGGACCAAGTTTTAAATAAATTTCCGATTCAACGAATAAATGGCATCAATTATCTGCATTTATTAGGTAAAATAAATTCAAATTTCAATCAGGACTGTTTAAAGGAAAAGAATTGGTTAGTCGGAAAACCCATTGGACAAGTTTCGACTTTAAAGGTTCCTCTGTCTGATTTGGCATCGCTGGAAACTACTGATGAATTTGATTACATAGAAATCGCACCTAAAATTCGTAATCAATTGGATAAGGCTGTTCGTGATATCCGAGCCGATAGCGTTCATTTAGGCATTGGTTTACCGGAAGGTTATACGGGTAAAGATGTATACATTGGAATAACAGATTGGGGATTTGATTATTCTTCTCCTATGTTTTATGATACTTCTTTACAACAAACTCGAATTGTTGCGGCTTGGGATCAATTCAAAACAAGTGGTCCATCACCAAGTTCATTTGGATATGGTACCGAGTACAATACTCCCTCTGATCTTTTAGCAGCTGGTTCAGATACATCCAATATATACTCTTATGCAACACATGGGACCCATGTTGCTGGTATTGCTGGGGGAAGTGGTGCAGGAACACCCAATCGTGGTGTAGCGTTTGAGTCAAAATTCCTGTTTGTTACTTTTTTAGTAGATGTTGCTGCCGTGCTCGATGCTTGGGAATGGATGTATCAAAAAGCACAAACCGATAACAAAAGACTGGTTGTAAATATGAGCTGGGGGCTTTATCACTTTGGAACATTAGATGGCACTTCCTTGTTAAGTCAAGCAATTACAGCCTACACCGATCTTGGCGTTGTTTTCGCAAATTCAGCAGGGAACAACGGTAATGTAAATTTCCACCTTAAAAAAACGTTTAATAACGAAACTATCAAATCGAAAATCGATTTTTATTCCTATTCGGCAAATGCAAATATGTGGGGACAAAGTATTCATGCATGGGGAGAACCGGGACATAGTTTTGCAAATGGTATCATTGTGGCAAATTCATCAAATGTTACATTGGTAGAAAGTCCTTTGTACTCTACGAATACAACTAATTCGTATATAGATTCTTTCTTAGTAACCGGTTTAGATACTGTTTGGTATAACATCTCTGCAGACAGTGCTCACAACTTAAACAACAAGCCGACAATGCGGTTAAGAGTTAAAAACACGAATACGGCATTAAAGGTTATTTTAAAATCAACGGCTGAATCCGGGACTGTTCACTACTGGAATGTTACTGAACTTACAAATGATGTTGGAAATTGGGGAATGCCATTTTCTACCGCGGGTTCAGGTACAATAGCAGGAGATAATCTGAATGGCATTAGTGAGCCATCTTGTTCAGACGATGTAATAAGTGTAGCTGCTTATGCGACCCAATATCAAACCTCGGGAACTTCGACAGCAGGCGGAGCAATTGCTTCATTTTCAAGTTCTGGGCCAAGATATGATGGCGCAATGAAACCAGATATTGCTGCACCAGGAGTGAGTATTATTTCTTCCATGTCATCCTTTACAGATGCCGCTTTCACCTCATCCGGTTCAGTTGATTTTAATGGTCGAACCTATCATTTTGCCAAATTATCAGGAACATCAATGGCATCACCAATGGTTGCTGGAGTATCCGCTCTAATTTTAGATGCAAATCCATACTTATCTGCAAGACAAGTGAAAGAAATCATCATGCAAACAGCACGACAAGATAACTTTACCGGAGCAATCCCAGCTGGAGGAAGTAATCGATGGGGAGCCGGAAAAATCAACGCATACGCTGCCGTAAAACTTGCACTTGAAACAGTTGGATTGGAAAATCCACCAGTAGAATTGATGTGGAGCGTTTATCCGAATCCAGTAATGAATGAACTCCATTTTACGATTGTTGAGGAACTTCCTAAAACAGTTGAAATTTTTGATATCTCTGGGAATTATTTTGAGAAACCAATCATCAATGGTAAGGTTTATGTGTCAGATCTTCCCGCAGGACAATATTTCATTAAAATCTTGATTGACGGCAAGGTTCAACAAGATAAATTCATCAAACAATAATGGAAATCCGAATTCTCAAGCAGCATGAACTTGAGATTATTAAAGATTTAGCTTACCGAATCTGGCCTCTAACGTACGGAAATATAATTAGTCATGAGCAAATGAATTACATGCTTAATTGGATGTATTCACTTGAAACCTTAGAAGCTAATTTCAAAAATAACCATACTTATTTTTGTATTTCGTCGAATGGAATAGAAGTCGGATTTTTGGATGTTGAAATAGATTATCCCGAAGTTGGAAATATGAAAATTCATAAAATTTACGTTTTACAAGAAGAGCACGGGAAAGGTTTGGGATTTAACCTCATGCTAACAGCTCGTGATTTCGCCAAAAAAAACAAGATGATTACAATGTCATTACAAGTTAATCGCAATAATCCGGCGATCGAGTTTTATAAAAGATTTGGATTTGAAATTATCGATGAACAGGATTTCGAAATTGGCAATGGATTTTATATGAACGATTTCGTAATGAGTTATAAAATCAAAGTTTAGTTCGTTTTGAACCTTCATAAATGTCGAATCTTCTAAATGAACATTCCAAGTCGCCATTATAAAGTTTATACTTTTTAGATGGTTTTAATCCAATTGATTTAAAGCCTTCATCAGAAGATGAAATAATCCAAGCCTCCGTATTCGGCATATTATGTTTTAGCCAATTTCCAATGGACTCATATAATTCCGGAATTTTTGCCTGAATTCGCTCTCCATAAGGAGGATTTGTCAGAACAAAACAATTATCGTCTGAACTTTGAATTTCTTCAAATGATTTAACTGAAGTTTCAATAAATCTTCCAAAACTCATCGCTCTCAAGTTCCTTCGAGTTTTCAATACCATTTCATCAGAAAGATCCGAACCTGATATTGAACAAGGCAGTTCTCGAACAACCCTTTTAGCAGAGCTATAAATTTCATCCCAAACATCTGAATCAAAATTCTTTAAATTTTTAAAAGCGTAATGCTGTCTTTCGATATTTGATGGAATTCCAGTTGCCAATAAAGCAGCTTCAATTAAAATAGTTCCAGAACCACAAAACGGATCAATAAAATTGGTTTTTCGATCCCATTTTGACAGTCGAATTAAACTTGCCGCAACTACTTCATTCAATGGCGCCTCACCGACTGAACTACGATATCCACGCTGAAAAAGAGGCAATCCGCTGGTATTAACTGAAATTGTAACTTCATTTTCCTTGATGTAAACATCAAATACAACATGAGGAGTTTTAAGCTCAACATTTGGACGCTCATCAAACTCATCTCTGAATTTATCTACGATCGCATCTTTTATCAATAAAAAAGGATATTGTGTATTATTAAATAAAGTAGAAAAAACAGCCCCTTTAACTGCAAAAGTTTTAGAAATATCAAAAAATGATGTCCAGTCAATCCGTAATGCTTTTTTATATAAATCCTCATCGGATCGAATGAAAAAGTGATCGATTTCGACTAAAACAGAAATGGCGCATCGAACATGTAAATTTAGATAATAAACATCTTTCCAACTTCCAATGATACGAACTGCTCGATTCATGATTTGGGTTTCCTCGTAACCCATTTCATTAAGTTCCTCTGCCAAAGTCTCTTCGAATCCAAAACCACATTTCAATGTAATTTTAAGCTCATTCAATTTTAACTCTTTATTCGATTTCATTTTCTCTTTTTTAAATCTAAATTTGTGCAAAAGAACAAAATTGAAAGTCATTTCCACAATTTTTCTTGCACTATTTCTTGTTTGTACTCATTTGTCAAATGCCCAACAACGGATCGGCCTAGTGTTAAGTGGTGGTGGCGCTGCAGGAATCGCTCATATTGGTGTTTTAAAAGCCTTAGAGGAACGTGGAATTCCAATCGATTATATTACCGGGACTTCAGCAGGAGCGTTGGTCGGAAGTCTATATACCTGCGGATTTTCACCTGAAGAAATTGAAACGTATGTCTTGAGTGAAGATTTCCAATTGATGACTTCTGGTAAACTAAATCCGGACAAACAATTTTTACTTCGAAAAGAGGAACTGAATGCACACGTTTTGAGTTTTTCATTTTCAAGAGATAGCATTCTAAAGAAATCGATTCCATTAAATCTTGTCACTCCTTCTCTACTCGACTTCGAAATGCTAAGAATCATGGGATTGACTAGTGCATCTAAATCGAATGATTTTAATCAACTTTTTGTGCCCTTTCGCTGTGTTGCCTCCGACATCGTCAATAAAAAAAGTGTGATATTTTCGAAGGGAAATCTAAATGAGGCAGTTCGAGCTTCCATGACATACCCATTGTATGTAAACCCGATAAAAATTGATAACGTTATCCTATTTGATGGTGGTTTGTACAATAATTTCCCTGTAGATGTGATGTATCGTGATTTTCATCCAGATTTCATTATTGGAAGTAAGGTCGCTGACAATCCTAAAGCAATAAATGAGCGAGATTTCATTGGTTTGGTGAATCAAATGATGACAACACCTACCAACTTTCAACTTCCTTGTAATGAAGGAATTATAATTGAACCACGAACTGATGTCGGAACATTTGATTTCGATATGGTTAAAAAAGCTATCGAAGATGGTTATTTGGCTGCATCGAAACAACTTGATTCACTTGAAAAATTCATTGTTATAAAAACAACGAAGGAAGAGCTATCAAAAAAACGAGCGATTTTCAAAAGTCAATTAAATGAGCTTAATGTATCCTCTATTTCGAATAATTACAACCGCAAAAGAGAAATTACTTATGCAGGTAAATCGATGATTCGTTTACGTAAAAAGGAATTACTGTCTTTAGAAAAATTGGAAAAACGCTATTTTAGACTTTATGCCACGCCTCAGATAGAATATATATTGCCAACACTTCAAATAAAACAGGATAGCACATACAATCTTGACTTAAAAATTACAAAAGCGAAAGATTTTAAAGTTGATGTTGGTGGCCACTTTTCATCTCGAGCTGTAAATACCGGTTATCTTGGCATCACCTATCGTTCTCTCGGTAAAATTGCATCAAGCATTCACGCCGAATCTTATTTCGGTAAATTTTATGGATCAGCAAAAGCAGATTTAAACGTTGAAATTCCTTCAGTATATCCTATTTCAGTTTCTGGTTATTTCACATTAAATAGATGGGACTATTTCCGGAGCTTTGCCACCTTTTTTGAAGACGTCAAACCTTCTTTTTTAATTCAAAATGAGATTTATGGGGGAATTAAACTCAAAATGCCACTAGGAAATAGTTCAAAACTTACTTGGGATGCTCGTTACTTTGGATTAGAAGATGATTATTATCAAACTCAGTCATTTACAAGTAAAGACACCTCAGACTTCACCATTTTCAGTGGATTTTCTCTATCTGGTGAAATCTTAAAAAACAGTCTAAATCGCAAACAATTTGCAAATTCTGGACAATTCCTTCAATTTAAGGCACGTTATGTAAATGGTTTTGAAAAGACTTATCCCGGCACAACTTCAATCCTAAAAGATACCTTATCCAAAAACCATTCGTGGTTAAGTTTACAAGCTGAATTTCAATCTTTTATTTTTGATTACAAATTGTTTCATTTAGGTATTCATGCCAAAGGAGTTTACAATACACAATCGCTTTTCTCAAATTATACAGCAAGTTTGCTTTCGCTACCTTCCTTCAACCTTATTCCAGATTCTGATACTTATTTCTTACCTGAATACCGTTCACCGCAATTTATCGGATTAGGAGTTAACTTAGTTTTTTCACTTTATAAAAATATCGATATACGTGGTGATGGCTATTTGTATCAACCTATAATTGAACTTCGTCAAAGACCAAATGGAACAATCGGATTCGACCAAGCATTAAATTCTACTTCCTATTTGTTTTCTTCCTCACTAATTTATCATTCACCTGTTGGACCTTTACGGGCGACAATTAATTATTTCCCGAAACAAGTCAGTCCATTCGCATTTCAAATTAGCTATGGATACGTATTATTCAATGAGCGAGCGATACGTTAAAACAATTTTTATTTTTGCATCAAAAAATCATGGAAAAAATCATCTGCGGTATACAACAAATGGGAATTGGTGTCCCAAATGTTCAGGAAATTTGGAAATGGTATCGAACCAATTTCGGTATTGACGTACGAATTTTTGAAGAGGCTGCTCCCGCTCCATTGATGACAAGATATACGGGTGGGATTGTTCAATCCAGAACAGCAACTTTAGCATTAAGTATGGAAGGTGGCGGTGGTTTTGAAATTTGGCAATATACCAGTAGAAACACGGAAAAGGCGAATTTCGAAATTGAACTAGGTGATTATGGAATGTTTGCTTGCAAAATCAAATCCAGGGATGTTAGAAAGTCGTATGAATTTATTAAAAACAACGGTGGCAATGTACTGAATGAACCAATGCGTGATCCCTCAGGAAAGCTTTCCTTTTTCTTGAAAGATCCAAATGGCAACGTTTTTCAAGTTATCGAAGGTAGTGGTTGGTTTTCAGAAACAGGCCATTCTTCAAAATGTGGAGGTGTTGCCGGAACTATTATTGGTGTTTCTAACATGGAAAAATCTTTAAAACTGTACAAGGATATTTTGGGTTATGATACCATTGACTTTGATGTTACGGATGTATTTGAGGATTTTGGTGTAATCAATGGAGGAAATAAACAGTTTCGTCGTGTTCGATTATCTCATAAAGAATTAAGAAAAGGTCCTTTCGCTAAGCTATTAGGTCCTACTCAAATCGAACTTATTCAAGCAATTGATCAGACAGGAAGACGCAACATATTTGAAAATCGATTCTGGGGAGATTGGGGTTTTATTCACCTTTGCTTCGACGTTCAAGGAATGGAACAATTAAAAAAGGAGTGCGAAACAGGAGGATTTCCTTTTACAGTAGATAGTTCCGATACCTTTGATATGGGAGAAGCAGGAGGAAGATTCTCGTATATTGAGGATCCTGATGGAACTTGGATTGAATTCGTGGAAACACACAAGGTTCCGGTAATGAAAAAGTTTGGTTGGTACATTAACCTTAAGAATAGAAAACCTGGAAAATTTCTTCCAAATTGGATTTTGAGGGCAATGGCATTAAATCGGGTGAAATAAATCCAATATCTGTTTGAACTTAGAGTAAACCTTTAGTTCTCAAGAATTCATCTAAGGATTCCACATCACCAAATAAAACTTCCCTCGCTTTACTGCCTTGGAAAGCACCAATAATTCCCATTCCTTCCAATTGGTCAACGATTCGACCTGCACGGTTATATCCTAATTTTAATTTTCGTTGAAGCAAACTTGCCGATCCTTGTTGATTGATTACTACTATTCGAGCAGAATCGACAAACATTGGATCAATTTCATTCATGTCAAAATCAGAGCCTCCTTCAGATCCTTCTGGAATATATTCGGGTAGAATCAACGCTTCAGGATATGCCCTTTGATCACCTATAAAACTGCAAATTTCCTCCACTTCAGGTGTATCAACAAAACCACATTGCAAACGTTTCACGTCAGATCCTGTCGAAATCAACATATCCCCGCGTCCAATCAACTGATCAGCTCCAGAAGCATCCAAAATTGTTCGAGAATCAATTTTTGATAAAACCCTAAAAGCAATTCGAGCAGGGAAATTTGCCTTGATCATCCCTGTAATTACATTCACTGAAGGTCTTTGTGTAGCTACAATTAAGTGAATTCCGATTGCACGGGCCAGCTGAGCGATTCGAGCGATTGGATGCTCAACCTCTTTTCCTGCAGTCATAATCAGGTCTGCAAACTCATCGATAAGAACCACAATATAAGGTAAATAGCGATGACCTTTCTCCGGATTTAATCGACGCGAAATGAATTTAGCATTGTATTCTTTAATCGTTCGAACACCGGCATCTTTCAAAAGTTCATAGCGTTCATCCATTTCGATACACAATGAATTTAAGGTGTTAACTACTTTCGATGTATCCGTAATAATTGCGTCTTCTTCACCAGGTAATTTAGCTAGGAAATGTCGTTCAATTTTATTGTAAAGCGTTAATTCCACTTTTTTCGGGTCAACCAAAACGAACTTTACTTGAGCAGGATGTTTTTTGTAAAGGATTGAAATCAAAATTGCATTCAACCCAACTGATTTACCTTGTCCAGTTGAACCAGCAACTAATAAGTGAGGCATTTTGGTAAGGTCAAAAACAAACGTTTCATTGGTAATAGTTTTACCCATTACAACAGGTAGCTCTCCATCGAAATTTTGAAACTTTTCAGAAGCAATTAATGAACGCATGCTCACCATCTCTGGGTTTGAATTTGGAACCTCAATACCAATTGTTCCTTTTCCGGGAATTGGAGCAATGATTCTGATTCCAAGCGCACTCAAACTTAAAGCAATATCGTCTTCAAGGTTCTTTATTTTTGAAATTCGTACTCCTGGGGCTGGAACAATTTCATACAAAGTTACCGTCGGTCCGACTGTTGCCTTTATTTTGGCAATGTCAATTTTATAATGTGAAAGCGTTTGAACAATTCGGTCTTTGTTAGATTCTATTTCTTCTTTATTAATTGAAACACCGCCTGTGCCATATTCCTTCATCAATTCAATTGGAGGAAGAATATAGCCTTCCAAATCTTTAGTTGGATCGTATTCGCCATATTCGGCAACAAGGCCGGCTGCAAGATCTTCACCATCGTTCGTCATCCTATCAAGTCGAGAAGTATTATTTTGGCTAATTGGCACGATTGGCTCCTCTTCTTCTACACCGATCTCAAACTCAAAATCAGATTCGGCTTGTGAGTTCTTTTCTATTGGTTCATCTTTTATTGTAACAATTAGTTCGCTTTCATCAAATCCGTCATCTTCAAAATCATCTTCATTTTTAGAAAAATCAACCGGTTCGGAAAGAATGTCCTCCATTATCTGATCTTCACGTATGGTATTAATTACATGAATGTCGTCAATACGATCATCCTTATCTTCCAAGTTAACAGATTCTTGAACAATTTCTTTTTCCTTTGTGTTAAACAGATAAGCGAATATCGCTCGATAATTCGGACTAAAAAGTAAAGTAGTAATTACGAAAAAGGTGACTAGAACCAATATAAATGTTCCAAATTGCCCTAAAGCAAGAACCAACCACTCATTTAAATAATATCCGAATGTCCCACCTAAATAGTTGACACTGTTCGCAAAAAAAGCAAGGAAGAGCGAACCCCAGAGCATGTATGAGAATACAACAACGAAGGATCGAATAATGGGAAAAAGAGCAACATCAAATAAAATCTTAAATCCAATAACAAACATTAGGAAGCAAATACCAAAAGAGGTGATTCCAAAAAGCTGGTAAATCAATAAATGGGATGTCCAAGCCCCAAATTTACCAAGCCAATTTTCTACCGCTGGTGTTTGACTGTCAAACAAAAATTCCAGAAACGAACGATTCAAAAGTTTGTCCTGATCAACTTCCCACGTAAAAAGGTATGAAACACAAGCCAAAAAAATGTAAATTGAAAGAAGAGATAAAAGAGATCCGATAACAACTTTTAGCTTTTGCCTATCAATTTTCTCAAAAAATGCAATTTTGCTTATTGGCGTGACATTTTTTTCTTTTTTATCCTCCTTTTTTGATTTTGTTTTGGGAGATGGATCACTAAGCTTCTGTTCAGACTTGGGTATAAATTCGTTATCTTCCATTTTCAGATTTGGGTATCGCACGAAGTTAAATGAAACAAGCTAGTCAGAAAGCCTCTCAATCAATATGTATAAACAAGGTAATGTTAGTTATGAAACAGTGCTATTCACCCATTTCGTATAGTCGCGAAAATTCTTCAGCGAATTCATCAAACGTTACGATCTTATAGTCTTTTCCGAATGAAAAAAGTGCCATCGGAGGTTCGGAATTCTTTATTGATTTTAATGAATATTTATAAAGACCTTGATCTGTCGGAATAAAGTAAATGACTGGCAAACCAGGTAAAATTGTAAAAGCGTTGGCATATTTCGCTGCAATCTTTTTATAAATATAAAAAGTAAACTCGCTTTTTATTCCTTGTTGTTTCACCTTTACTTTTTGAGATAATAATCCGCCGACCTTTTTAAATGCGAATGACTTTTTAAACGAATATTTAGTCAAAGTGTCCTTTGAAAGCTGTTCATTCATACGAATGGCGAATTTTTGTTTCTCTGTATCGATTAATAGATAAGATTTACCAAGCCGTAAATGTTTAATCAACTCTTGTTTTCCTGTTTCAGAATTAAAATTAACAATGCGAATTAGACTATCGCGCGCATAAACAATCATTTCAGCCTTAACAGAATCCTTTTGATCTACACGTTCAATCAGATAGGTTAATTCACCAGAAAAAGGTTTTTGTTTTTGAGAAAGACTCTTTTGAAAACTGAACAGACAAAGGATTAAAAAATACAACGCTTGAAACCCTTTGCCCATCTGATTTTTTATTTGTGGAGAAGATCGGGCTCGAACCGACGACCTCTTGACTGCCAGTCAAGCGCTCTAGCCAACTGAGCTACATCCCCGAAAGTTAAGTCAAAGATATAAAAAAATAGATTGTTTGATTTACTCCATTTAATAGTTTTAATTTTGTACTACATTCCAAACGGAATTATATATGAGCAAGAATTTACGAATTATTATCAATCCATCCGAACTGGGAGCAGGAACACGCGGCGCCTCACTCGGACCAAATGCAATATTAACTGCTGCGCGCACAAAAAAATCGAAACTTTTTGAAAATCGTGAAATCCGAATTATTCCGGATCAAAATCACCTTTTGAATAAACCAAACGGAGCATCATTTGCAAAAAATATTGATGGAATAATTCACGTTTTCTCTGCGGTCGATCAAGAAGTACAAAATGCACTACTTAACGTTGATTTTCCGTTAATTATTTCTGGCGACCACAGTTCAGCAGGTGCAACTATTTCATCAATTTCATCTTTCTACAAAGAAAAAAAAATCGGTGTTTTATGGATTGACGCACATGCAGATCTCCACACGCCTTTCACAACACCTTCAGGCAACATACATGGAATGCCTTTAGCAACAGCTTTAGGTATTGATAATTTGGATTGTAAAAAAAATGAAGTTGATGAGATAACGATTGAAAAATGGACTAAGCTCAAATCAAGTTCAATACAACAAGAAAATCTTGTTTACATAGGTGTTCGCGACACAGAAAAAGAAGAAGATTATCTCATTGAACATCTAAATATTAAAAATTATAAAGTTGAACAGGTTCGAAAATTAGGAATTGAAAATTTAATCCATGAATTGAAAAGTAAATTCGAAAATGTCGATTATCTGTATGTTTCTTTTGATGTCGATTCAATGGACCCTGAACTTACTTCACATGGAACAGGAACTCCAGTTCCCAATGGACTGTCTCCCGAAGAAGCGAAAGAGATCCTTATTGAGGTTTGTAAATTTGACAAACTTGTGGCTTTGGAACTTGTTGAAGTGAATCCATGTCTAGACGAGAAAAAAAATAAAATGGCCGAAACAGCTTTAGATATTCTTGAATCAATTATAGAAACACTGGAAAACTAATTCATGGAAAAAAAGATTAAAGATTTACTTCTTACAAATTCACTATCGCTTTTTGGAGGTCAAATTGAGGAAAATCAAATTCAATTTCAAATAACGCGTAAAGATGTGGAAGGCGATTTCACATTGGTAACTTTTCCATTTTCAAAATTGATGCGTTGCTCACCAGCAGATGCTGCAACAAAAATTGGAGACTTTCTAAAAACTCACCTTGCAGAAATAGAAAAATTTGAAGTCATAAATGGATTTCTGAATATCTGTTTAAATGATTCGTATTGGATTGAGCAACTAAATGAAATTCAAAATAGTGAAAATTTTGGGTTTTCAACTCCAAATTCAAAGCCATTGTATATGGTCGAATACTCTTCTCCAAATACGAATAAACCACTTCACCTCGGTCACCTTAGAAATATTTTTCTCGGGTATTCCGTTTCAGAAATTCTTAAAGCAAACGGACACAAAGTAATTAAAACGCAAGTCATAAACGACCGAGGAATTCATATTTGTAAAAGTATGCTAGCTTGGGAAAAGTTTTCACCCCTCGACTCAAAAGGGGAACGAGAAACCCCCCACAATACTGGACTTAAAGGCGATAAATTGGTTGGAAAATACTACGTTGAATTCGACAAACATTTCAATGAGGAAGCAAGTCAAATCATTACAAAATGGAATGAAGGTGATTTTGAAGGTTTTTCTCCTTCGATAAAAGAAGAATTCCTAAAATTTAAATTGGCCAAGGACGGGAAAGATGAAAAAGTAGTTCAAGCCATCGACTCGAAAATAAAGGATCTTGCAAAAAATCAAACGAGTATTCTTAGAGAAGCCAAAGAAATGCTTATCAAGTGGGAGGCGCGTGACCCACAAGTATATTTACTTTGGAGCACAATGAACGGTTGGGTTTATGAGGGATTTGAGGCGACCTATAAAAAGATGGGCGTTGATTTCGATAAGCTATATTACGAGTCGGATACGTTCCTTCTTGGAAAAGATGTAGTACTTCAAGGAATTAAGGATGGTGTTTTTTACAAAAAAGATGACGGATCAGTTTGGATTGATTTAACAGCGGAAGGTCTCGATGAAAAATTGGTTCTTCGTTCGGATGGAACAGCAGTTTACATGACGCAAGACATTGGGACAGCCATTGATCGATTTAAGGATTACCCAGATTTGAACGGAATGGTCTATACAGTTGGTAATGAGCAAGATTACCACTTCAAAGTATTGTTTTTAATTTTAAAAAAACTAGGATATAAATGGGCTGATAATTGTTTCCATTTGTCTTATGGAATGGTTGATTTGCCCACAGGTAAAATGAAATCCAGAGAAGGAACGGTAGTTGATGCGGATGATTTAATGGATGAAGTAATTGAAAAAGCAACCGAACTAACTCGTGAAAGAGGTCATTTGGAAGGAATGCTGGAAAGTGAAAAAAACCAACTTTTCTCTCAAATAGGATTAGGTGGATTAAAATACTATTTATTGAAAGTTGATCCGAAAAAACGAATGATGTTTAACCCTGAAGAATCTATTGATTTAAATGGAAATACGGGACCTTTCATTCAATATACTTATGCGAGAATTCAATCTTTGTTAGCCAAAGCAGCTTTTAAAAATTCAACTTATAAATTGGATTCGTATACAATTTTGGAAGAGGAAAAACTGATCATTAAAACGTTAAAAAGTTTTCCTTCAGTCATTGACGAGGCCGCAAAGACATACTCACCTGCTCTTATCGCTAATTTCGTTTATGAGCTAGTCAAGAATTACAACCATTTTTATCAATCGGTAAAAATATTAACAGAGGAGAATCCGACTATTAAAGAGGCAAGGCTAACAGTGAGTGCTGAGGTTGGTAAAACAATACAAAAGTGCTTGAATTTACTTGGAATTGATGCACCAAAAAGAATGTAATATTTTCATATATTTGTACAAAATATCTTCCTATGAAATCTATAATTCCTTTTTTAATTCTTCTGTTTGTTTTGGCTTCTTGTGGAAAATACGAAAGGCCCTTTATTACATTTCTATCTGCTGAGAAAAGGCTAACTGAAAAAGTTTGGGTAGTAAACAAGATAATTCAGCCGGACGGAACAGAGCTAACTTCCTCAGAAACTTTTAAATTTTCTATTTCAGGAAACGATTCTATTTGTGAACGGACAATGGATGGAATTTCATATCTTGGCACATGGAATTGGAGAACCGCATTAAAGGGCAAGGTTGATAAACAGAAAATAATTGTTGACATTGATATTCCCCACTTAACGACTAAAAGTTTTGTTTATGATATTAAAGTCTTAAAATCGAAAGAAATGGAATTTATTGACATGAATGGAAATACCACCGGAAATTTCAAATATTTTCTTTCGAATTAAATTATCCGAAAATCACTTCATCGGTAATTTCTCGAACCATTCGAAATAATTCCTCTTTAAAAGCTTGAGGTTCATACTTTCCTCGTTCAATTTGACGTAATTTCTGTTCCCAAATACCAGTTAGTTCGGGACTTTTCAGTAAATCGTTTTTGATTGTATCAATCAAAGACATTCCAGTATCAGTTGCGAAAATGTTTTTCTTTTTCTTTTCGATGTATTTTCGTTTGAAAAGTGTTTCAATGATACTTGCTCGAGTTGAAGGACGACCTATTCCATTCTCTTTCATCAGCTCACGCATTTCTTCGTTGTCTACCATCTTTCCAGCAGTTTCCATTGCCCGGAGCAAAGTGGCTTCAGTATAAGGTTTTGGAGGTGTCGTTTTACCCTTATGAACAAATGGTTCGTGCGAACCAGATTCTCCTTCCAGAAAAATTGGTAAAATCTTTTCTTCCTCCTCTTTGCCTTTGGAATCAGCTTTACTCTTTGATTCTTCCTTGATTTTTAAGTCCTCATATACAACACGCCAGCCCTTTTCAATGATTTGTTTTCCAGTTGCTTTGAAATCTAATTGATCTACTTTTCCGAGAACAGTCGTATTGGAAACCCTACATTCAGGATAGAAAACCGAAATAAATCTCCGAGCAATTAAATCGTAAATACGTTGTTCGTCGGGAGTTATTCCACTCGGAGCAATTCCAGTAGGTATGATTGCGTGGTGATCTGTAATTTTCTTATCGTCAAATACTGATTTTAATTTTGGAATTGGCTTAGAGAGCAAATCTTCCGTAAAGCGTTTGTAATCCTTTAAACCATTCATTATTCCCGGGACTTTCGGATGTAAATCCTCGGAAAGATAAGTTGTATCAACTCTTGGATAGGTCACCAATTTCTTTTCATACAAACTTTGAATCAAATTGAGAGTTTCTTCGGCACTGTATCCATATCGTTTATTTCCATCAACTTGTAGCGAAGTCAAATCATATAATCTGGGATTACCTTCTTTACCCTCTTTTTGTTCAAAAGAGGTTACTTCAAAAGGTTTGTCTTTCAAATATGCTAGACCTTTGTCGGCTTTTTCTTGAGATTTCAAACGATCAATCTGGCAAAGAAATTCAGTTTCTCGATAAATTGTTTTGAGCTCCCAATATTCTTCACTTTTAAAGGCATTGATTTCTTTTTGACGTTGTACAATCATGGCCAGTGTCGGGGTCTGCACTCGACCGACCGATAGCGTCATTTTTTCCTTTCCGTATTTACGAGTGTAAAGTCGTGTGCCATTTATACCTAAAACCCAATCGCCGACTGCCCGTGAATTTCCAGCGGCAAAAAGATTGTCAAATTCCTTGGCATCTTTCAACTTATTGAATCCTTGGCGAATAGCTTCTTCCGTCAATGATGAAATCCAAAGGCGTTTAACCGGAACTTTACATTTCGCTTTCAACAAAACCCAACGTTGAATTAACTCTCCCTCCTGACCAGCATCACCACAATTGATTACCTCTTCGGCTTCAGATATTAATCGTTCAATGATTTTAAATTGCTTTTGAGCACCTTCGTCTTCTCGGAGTTTAATTCCAAATTGTGAAGGAATAATCGGTAAATCCTCCAATTTCCAGTATTTCCAATTTGGATTGTAATCTTCCGGATCTTTCAATGAGCATAAATGACCATAAACCCACGTAACGCAATAGCCATTTCCTTCAATGTATCCATCTCTGCGGGTTCGTGCACCTAAAATATCCGCTAAATCCCTTGCCACACTTGGCTTTTCCGCAATGCAAACTTTCATTTAATCCATTCTGAACGAAGTGTCAAAAATAGTCAACAAACGAGTTTAATTCAAGTGATTTTCAGAGTAGTTATCAACGAATTTCAGGAAAGAACACTAAATTTTCTATTGTTCATTAGGCAATATAAAATCACGGAAATTATCTCGATCTACGATTGTGCCCGACGCACCATATTCTCTTAAGAAAACACCTGGAATTTTATCCTTTGGTCGTTTTTTCCATTTAAATTCAAACGCGTTTATTTGTCCATTTCGTTCTTCGATAAAATCAATTTCTTGTTTTTGAACCGTTCTCCAAAAATAATTATTGGTGTAAAGTTGATGATAATTTTGAAACTTAATTCGCTCAGAAATTAGGAAATTTTCCCATAAAGCACCTTTATCTGCCCGCAATTCTAGTGGATTCAAATTATTGATAATCATATTCCTAACCCCATTATCGTAAAAATAAATCTTTCGGTTGTGTTTGATTTCGTTTCGCTGATTTCGACTGAAACTATTCAATTTAAATACTATGAACAATTTCTCCAACAAATCGATGTATTTGGCGATTGTCACCTTATCGACTTCCAGCAACTTTGAGAGTTCATTATAAGAAACCTCACTTCCCAATTGAAGCGCAAGTGCTTTGAGCAATTTCACAAGTAAATCAGGCTTTTTAATTCCTGAAATAGACAAGATATCTTTGTATAAGTAACTTGATGTCAATTGTTTAAGAATTTCACGCGCATCATGTCGTTGATTAATAACATCCGGATACATTCCATAAACCAATCGCTCCTCCAATTGAGATTCAGATTCTATATATCCTACATTTGTTTGAAACTCTTCCCAACTAATTGGAAACATCAAATATTCAAATTTCCGTCCGGTCAATGGTTCCTGCATGCGATCATTGATTTCCAAAGCTGATGAACCACTGATAAAAAGTTGAACATTTTTAAACTGATCGATTATTAGCTTTGCAATTATTCCAATTCCTTTAATTCGTTGAGCTTCATCGATAAATACAAATTTATGTTCTCCTAAAATTGCTTTTAACTTAGTCGTTCCAGCATTTCCCAATAGTTCACGAACATCAGCATCATCGCCATTAAGAAAGAGAAAATCTCTCTTGCTTAAAAAGTCATTTACCAAGGTTGTCTTACCGACTTGTCGCGGTCCAAGCAAAATAATCGCTTTTCCTTTATTTAATCGATTTTCTATGGAATTATTTAATATTCTTCTTATCATAATCACCAATTATTATATATTTTTAGAGATTTAATTCACCAAATATAATATTTTTTCAGAGATTACACTCTCTATTTATTATATATTTTCAGAGATTATAATCACCAATTATTATTTATTTTTAGTGATTACAATCTCCAAATATTATATATTTTCGGAATACTAAATCCTGAAATATTAAGTTTTTCAGTAATTAAAGACATTTTCAAAATACCCAACAGCCTCCAACATCCGCGAACCATACCAAGAAAACATTTCACCATCAACAAGCATTATTTTTGAATTCGGAAACAATTTTTGATACTTTTCAAAGTGTTGTTTGGTAAACGGTAACGGCTCTGAACTCAGGAAAACTAAATCGGGATTTGGGTTTGGGAAATCACTTAAATTTGGATATCGATTTAAATCACACGCATTGACAAATCCGATTTTTTCAATCATTGAATCAATGAATGTGTTCTTTCCAACAACAAAAGAGGGTTCATCCCAAATGAAATACAAAACACTCCTACCCTTCCCGATTGATGAGATTTCGTTAAATCTTTGAGATATTTCAGTAGTCAATTTTATTGCTTCAAATTCTTTACCACAAATCAGTCCTACTTGCTGAATCATTGCAATTGCTTCATCAAACGAATTGATATCACTCATCCAAACAGTCAAACCATTTTGCTCCAATTTCTCAATATCTTCTTTGGTGTTTTCCTCCTTGTTACCAATGATTAAATCAGGTTTCAGAGAAATGATTTGATCGATTTTTAATTGTTTCGTTCCGCCAATGCGAGCTTTTGATTTAAACCAAGTCTCAGGATGAATACAAAATTTGGTTATTCCAACGACCTCGTTTTCCATACCAAAATAATACAACAATTCAGTTTGCGAAGGAACCAACGAAACAATTCGTTTAGGAGAAATCGGGACTTCAACACTTCGTCCCATTTGGTCGACGAAGATTCGATTTTCCATTAGGACATTGCTGAAATAACGTCGTATCTCGAAACGATGTGAAACTTGCCATTTGCCAATTCGACTAAAACCGCTGGTGTTTGTTTGTTGATTAATTTACAAACGTCCTCAATTGGAGTCGTCGTCTTAACAACTGGAAATGCCGGATTCATGATCGATGAAATTGGTGCGTCACGCAAATGTGGTTCATCCACTAATAACTGATAAACGTGACTATCATCAATCGAACCAACGAACTTGTTATCTTTCATAACAGGAATCTGCGATATTCCGAAATTGCGCATTTTAGCAATTGCATGCGAAACAAGTTCTTCTGCATAAAGCGAAACCAAAGGCTTGTCTGCGTGTTTTGCAACCAAGTCCCCTGCTGTAATGATATTTTCTTCTAAGAAACCACGTTCCTTCATCCATTCATCATTGAAGATCTTTCCAACGTAACGACTTCCGTGATCGTGAAATAGAACAACAACAACATCATCAGGTGTCAACTGATCTTTCAATTGAATAACACCTTTAATCGCAGCTCCTGCTGAGTTCCCAACAAAAACACCTTCTTCCCGAGCTAATCTTCTCGTGTAAACAGCCGCGTCCTTATCTGTTACTTTTTCAAATAGGTCGATAACATCAAAATCAACATTAGCAGGCAAAATATCCTCTCCAATTCCTTCCGTAATGTAAGGATAAATCTCATTTTCATCAAAAATTCCAGTTTCCTTATACTTTTTGAATACCGAACCATAGGTATCAATTCCCCAAATTTTAATGTTCGGATTTTTTTCCTTCAAATATTTACCGACTCCTGAAATAGTTCCTCCCGTTCCTACACCAACAACAAAATGAGTCACTTTTCCTTCTGTTTGTTCCCAAATCTCAGGACCGGTTTGCTCATAGTGCGCTTGACGGTTCGAAAGGTTATCATATTGATTTACATACCAAGAATTTGGAATTTCAGTCGCCAATCTCCGTGAAACCGAATAATAGGAACGTGGGTCAGTTGGTTCAACTGCAGTAGGACAAACAACTACCTCAGCGCCAACAGCACGAAGAATATCCATTTTTTCCTTGGATTGCTTGTCGTTTAAGACACAAATTAACTTATATCCTTTGATGATACAAGCCAAGGCCAATCCCATTCCTGTATTTCCTGAAGTTCCTTCGATTACCGTCCCACCTGGTTTCAACAAACCTGCTTTTTCAGCATCTTCAACCATTTTAACCGCCATTCGATCCTTAACTGAGTTTCCTGGATTTGTCGTTTCTACTTTTGCAAAAACTTGGGCAGAAACATCAATCGCTAACTTATTGATTCGAACTAATGGCGTATTACCAATGGTTTCGAGGATGTTGTTGTAAACTTTCATTCAAATTGTTTTAGCAAAGATAACGAAACGAAGTAAGGTAATAGAACAATTAATTTGAATTTATTCCCTTTTTATAAGTATCATTGTAAGTAGTTTCAAGATGAAAAAATTGATTTTTCTAGTTGCTCTGACATTTGTAATCTTCCAATCTTTTGGACAAGAAAAAGGTTGCCCAATTCTTCCAACACCTGTTACATATCAAACTACAAATGAATACATCAGTATTCCAAAAACGATTACTGTTGACACAACAAATTTGAGTCTGAACAATTTCATTCAACTGAAAGAACTAGGAAAGACCTATCATAATTTAAATTTCACGCTTTCAAAAGAACAATCACTAATCGTTTTTCGAAAACTCAAGAATGTTAAAGAAGACTCTTATTCTATCAATGTCGGAGATAACATTATAATTTCTTATTCATCGAAACGTTCCTGTTATTATGCAATTCATTCATTGATGCAGTTGATTCAGGGAAAAGAACAAGAATTGCAAATAAATAAATGTTTTGTAAAGGATTATCCCAACTTCCAATGGCGCGGATTGCATTTGGATGTTGCACGTCATTTTTTCACTGTTGAAGAAGTGAAGCGTTTTATCGATTTAATGGCGCTCTATAAATTCAATACCTTTCACTGGCACTTAACGGATGACCAAGGCTGGAGAATTGAAATCAAGAAATACCCAAAACTCACTGAAATTGGAGCTTGGCGCGATAGCACAGTAGAAAATCATTTTTCAACGCATCCGAGAACATTTGAACGTAAACGCTATGGTGGATTTTATACGCAAGAGCAGATTAAAGAAGTAGTTCAATACGCCGCTGACAGATACATAACCATCGTTCCTGAAATTGAAATGCCTGGTCACGCAAGAGCAGCTCTAGCGGCATATCCTGAACTTTCTTGCACGGGTAAACAACAAGGCGTTGAAGGCTTGTGGGGTGTATTTGATGATATTTTTTGTTCAAAAGAAGAATCCATTTTATTCTTGCAAGATGTTCTTGACGAAGTAATCAATTTATTTACTGGAGATTATATTCACATTGGAGGTGACGAAGCTCCCAAGACAAAGTGGAAGAATTGTCAAAAATGTCAGCAGGTAATTAAATCCAATAACCTTAAAGATGAACACGAACTTCAAAGTTATATCATCAAGCGAATGGATAAATTCCTTAGCTCGAAAGGGAAAAAATTGATAGGTTGGGATGAGATTCTAGAAGGTGGTTTGTCGCCAAATGCAGCCGTGATGTCTTGGCGTGGTTTTGACGGAGGAATAGATGCTGCGAAACAAAAACACTATGTGGTCATGTCTCCTGGTTCTCATTGTTATTTCGATCATTATCAAGGAAAAAGTAAATCCGAACCTCTGGCAATTGGAGGATACACATCACTTGAGAAGGTTTATGAATTCAACCCGGTTCCAAAAGAAATGACTCCCGATGAAGCAGCCTTTGTTTTAGGTGCACAAGCCAATTTATGGACGGAATATATTCCAAACTTCAAACAATTGGAATACATGGCTTATCCAAGAGCTATCGCCTTGAGTCAGGTTTTATGGAGTTCGGACAAACCAGACTACAACACTTTTCTGTCAACCTTAATAACGAAACACTTTCCGTTGTTAGACAAGTTAAACATCAATTATTCTAAAACCGTTTTAAAGCCGACAAATCGAACAATTAGAATAAGTAATGGCATTGAATTAAAATCAAAAGGATTGGAAATAAAAAATGGGCAATTGAGAGAATCAACTAACTCGATTCCAATTGTCCGAACAAAACGAAAAATAAAAGCAGTTAAATATTCACCTTCCTCAATTAATAAAGCATTGAATTCGAATGAAGAAATTGTAACAATTACAAACCATTTGGGACTTGGAGCAAAAATTAACTATGTTACAAAACCAAGTCCGAATTACAATGAAAGCGATGTAATTCTTGTTGATGGTCAATACGGTTCAAGACCTTGGAAAGGAAACGAATGGATTGGATTTGATTCAGATTCCGTAATTCTAGAAATCGACTTGGGAAAACGGACAAAAATCAAAGAAATCGAATTAAGTTTTTTACAAGACGGAGGAAGCTGGATTCATACACCTGATATGATTAACATACAAACTATTTCACCGAAAAATGGGATAAATGCCGGGCAAGCTTGTGGTCCATCACTTGACGGTTACGAACCCTGCCCTGAAAAATGGAATTTCGATTTAAATTCGAAAGCCGAGAAAATACGAATTACGATTTATGGGATCGGACAAATTCCAATGGGTTTGCCAGGAGAAGGAAAAGCACCTTGGATTTTTATGGATGAGATTACGATAAAATAGTAAATGAAAGGCTTCTTTTTTGCATTCATTCTGATATTCTCATTCAAATCAAGAAGTTTTGCTTGCGATTGTCAGACTTCGAGTTCAATTGAAAAATCGTTCGAACAGTCAAGATTTGTAATCCATGGAAAAATCTTGTCAAAAGAATTCATTACCTATTCTGAAACGCTTCTTTCGAATTGGTCAGACTCACTTATGAAATGGGCAAAAGATAAAGGCCAGTTGCTCGATTTAGCTACGATCACTCCAAATGTTATTCGAGTTAAAGTGTTGGTTTTAAAAGCTTATAAAAATCAATCCAATTTGGATACCTTGACAATTTTTACGCCACGTAGTTCGGCAAATTGTGGATTTAACGACTTTGAGGTAGATAAGGAATTTGTTATATTTAATGGTTCTGATTTATTTAAATCTTCGGAATTTAAAACCTATCTAAAAGAAAATGTTCAACTTGAAAACACCTTTTGGACGAATCAATGCACACGAACCTCAAAAGCTAATCAAGAAGACCTTGTTGATTCTTTAGACTTAATAACGGCACCGATTAGAGTTCTTAATCCAAAAGTAAAGCAGTGCGAGTTCTACATTGATTCATTGACCTATGAATACATTTATACGAATGCAGATATTTTGCCACATTTCAAATCCAGTCAAATCGATTTAATGAATTATTATAAAACAAACGTTTCTTTTCCTAAGTTAACAAACAAACTTACCGATACGACTTTCAATACCCAAGTTTCATTTATCATCAATCCGAACGGTCGAATTTCAAGAGTTAAATTTATAAAGTCTGAAATCACATCATTTGAAAAAGATCTATTACAATTCATCAAAAAAATGCCCCCTTGGATACCGGGCAAATGTGGAAATAATTTCGTTTCTTTTGAAGTTGTTTTAAATTTCAGAGTTGAATCTAAACAAGAAAATTAAATACTTTTACCTATCTGAATGGATTCATTTTCGGAAACAATTTAGTTTTATATGATCGAAAAGAATTTGCAGAATCTGATGTTTGAAAATTATAAAAATTAAATAATATTAACTTGGAATTTCGCGTGACTTCCAAGTTGCCGGTTTAATTTAGACGAATAAAAATATTAAAAATTATACCTTATGATTCTAAAAACTACTTTTCCGTTTTTGTTTGCCATCTTTTTAATTACATCGTGTAACGAATTAAATAATGAGATTGATAATCAACTAAATGAAGTCAAAAATAAAACCAATTCTTTAGACTCAACAGTTAAAGACAAAATTGAAAAAGCGACAGATGTTGACACGCTTATCAAGAAAAAAACTGATGATTTGAAAAACTTGGAAAAACTGATGAATTAACCAGATTCACCAGTAATATTTAAAGTTTGTATTGGTAAAATAAATCTAGAAATATGAATTGCCCATGTTGTAATGTAAATCTGTTAATGACGGATCGTAATGGAATTGAAATTGACTACTGTCCGAATTGCCGAGGAGTTTGGCTTGATCGAGGTGAATTAGATAAAATAATCGAACGCTCATCGGTTTCCATGAATGCATCAAAATTCAAGTCAGATGAATTCAATCAAAAAATAAAATATGAAGAATAGAAAAAACCTCATTACAAAAAACACAAAGGTTTTTTTGGTGAATTGTTTGACTTTTAGTTAAGCAGGGGTCTGTTATTTTTCTTTTTTTGATTCATTGGGCATTCGAACTCCATCGTTAAATCGATTGAAAAAAATTAATGAACTAGATTAAATGAAAGTAGCCTAAATAATTCCCATCGTCATTTTCACAAGTAATAAGTGTTTCTAAATTTCTCTTTTAGCCCATTTACTATTCAATTCATAAATGGTGATAATGAAATTACCTAACGCAGGTTATCAAACAAATTTATTAACCGCTAAATTTGTTAGATGTAAAGGTCGATTTCAATATGGACAGGTCACATTTTCTAAAACTAATTAGCTTATCATCAATTGGCTTGGCAATGACAAATTTGAATGAACTAAATAACTTCACGAAAAAGTTTTCAAACACGGCAAAAATGCCCGTTTTGTTTATTGGACATGGAAATCCAATGAACGCGATTGAGGATAATATTTTTGTTCAAGGATTTAAAAATATTGCTAAAAAGATAGAAAAACCAAATGCAATTCTTTGTATTTCTGCTCATTGGCTAACAAATGGAACGAAAGTTACGGCAATGCCTCTTCCTAAAACGATTCATGATTTTGGAGGATTTCCTGATGAATTATTTCAAGTTCAATATCCGGCAAAAGGAAGTCCGGAATTGGCTCAAGTAACAAAATCTCTCCTTGCTCCTACTTCAATAGAGCTAGATGAAAATTGGGGTCTAGATCACGGAAGTTGGTCAATTTTAAGAAGAATGTATCCCGAAGCGGATATACCTGTTATTCAACTAAGTATTGATTACAGCAAACCTATGCAATGGCACTTCAACCTTGCCAAACAACTCAACACGTTACGATCAAAAGGAATTTTAATCATTGGAAGTGGTAATATCATTCACAATCTCAGACTTGTTGATTTCCAAAATATGAATAAAATTGACTATGGTTTTGATTGGGCCATTGAAGCTAGAACGATATTTAATGATTACCTTACGAACGAGAATTTCCAAGCGATAATCAATTACGACAAAGGTTCATCTGCTTTAAAACTTGCCGTCCCATCTACTGACCACTTTATTCCATTACTATATTCACTTGGATTGAAAGAAAAATCAGATCATCTTTCATTATTCAATGACCACCTAGTTGCAGGAAGTTTAAGTATGACTTCCGTCTTGATTCAGTCTTGATTATTTCTTATAATAGCCCCAAAAAGCACCCATCGCGCCTCCAAATAAATGGGCAAAATGCGAGATTTCATCTTTCTGAAAAGAAGAATATATTTCTTGTCCGAGATAGAGCAATACTACCAAAATAAACGTGAAAGGAATTTCTTTTCCCTTTGCATTTAGCAAGGTTACCAAAACAATGTACATGAATACAATTCCGCTGCATCCTAAAAGTCCATTATCCCAAAGCAAGACGTGTAGAATTCCTGTGACCAAAGCAGTAATCCCTGACATGAACAAAAGCTGTTTGTAACCATATTTCAATTCAATTATTGGTCCTAATAACAGCAATATGGCCATATTTCCAATGAAATGCTCCACATTCGCATGTCCGAAGACATAAAGAACAGTGCTCAAATACCATTGCCAACTGCCATAATTAAAATCCCCATCCAGTACAAAAATATCTTGGGCTTCTTGGTTAACCAATTTTAAAGCAATCAGTCCAATAAGACTCATCAATGCAATGAGTAAAGTGGCTTTTGACTGAAATGTAATCTTCATCTCTTGTTATTCTAATTTAACTGATAGACCATTATCCAAAAGCTGATTACATAAAGGCTCCAACTCATCGTAAACTCCGTTTTTAACAGCACATTTTCCATTCATATGGACAATCCATGCGCATTGCTCGGCCTGCATCGGTTCGTGATCACAAATCCGGACTAAACAGTTGATTACATGATCAAAAGTATTCACATCATCGTTGTAAAGAACAATATTAAACTCGGATACAAGCTCCAGCAAGGTTGCTACATTTTCTTGTGTTTCAGTTTGACTCATTCTCATTTGTTTTTAATTGAAATTTCAAATTCTTCCGCCTTTTTAAATACCAAATCTCGTTGGAATTCTTCTAATAAATATAAACTCAATATCTCCTTATCTTTCATTTTTTCAAATCGATAATTAAACTCACAGCGAATCAGCCAATCTGCAAAAGACCCTCTAGATAGTTTATTTGTGACATCCATTTCGACTAACAAACTAGAATCAATTTTGTGATTGTCAATTTTAAATTCTTTTAAGTACTCTCTCTGAATTTTTGAGATTTCAGTCGATTTCATTTTTGGAGTTACAATTTTACCTGATTCAGATTGATACGTAAATACCCCGATTCGGTTCAGTTTTTCCAATTTTGAAATAACTTCATCTGACTCACAAACTAAAGAATACTGAATTAATGAATCCTGATTCAAGCGACTTTTAAATTTAGGTAATTGCATGTCAACTGTTGCAATTGAGCCTGAAAGGTTGGAATTTACCTCAGTTTCAGACTGAATAGATTTTTTCAAAACAGCAGGTCCATTTTTCGTCAACAGGTTATTGGCTTCGGCAATTGAAATTCTTTTACCTTGGTAATAAGCAACAACAAATGCATCTGCAACTCCTTTTTTAACAGCTAGATTTTTATGAACCTTCGCTTCGTTAATGTTTTCAAACATTCCTGATGAATAACGGAATTGACCTTTTTCTGTTTGAAAAGTAATCAAATCATCAAATCCTTTCAATTGATCATTCGCAATGGGTTTGTTGTAAACTCCAACTTGAACAGTGAAAAATAAATGTCGGTTTATTTCACCTAAATCAGATTTCTTGGCATTTGGAACATCTAAATAATTTTGTGTGGATTGATTTGCTTGCTCATTTAGACTTGGTGTGACATTTTTAGTTTTTGAAGCGGAATTATTTTGACTTAATGCGAGAATTAATTCATTATCAGTCATTGATTTGCATTGTCCGGAAATTTCCAATTCACGACCTTTCGCAAAAGAAATTCGTTTACCATCACAATATGCAACAATAAATGCATCAGCATAACCCAAAGCACGAATTTGTTTACGTGCATCTACTGCATTTTTTGCGCTGTTAAAATAACCGGCCATATAACAGGTCAAACCATTGGTCAAAACATCACCCGAAACAGGTGAGAAATCGCGAAACGCGTCATTCGGAATCGGTTTTCGAAATGCACCAACTTGAACGCGATAAACGAGACCCGAAGGAGTATTAACATTAACTGGAAGTGGTTTATCCTCAGCAATACTAGAATTTCGTCCAATGAAAAATGTAGGTTGAAGAACTTGGCTATTTTTATTTTCAACTATTCGTTTTGTAGGTTGAACTCCATTGACTAACATCCATTCAAACTGTTTGGAATTCTCAAAGAAATTTAACTTCCTAAACTGATCTCTAAGTTCATTTTCTTTTTTATTTAAATTCTCCTCGTTTCGTAGTAGTTGATTTCCCAAATCTACCACCTCATCTGTCAGCTGATTTGTCTCAGACCCCATTAATCTTTTGTTAATTTCCTCCCTTTGCTTTTGATTCTCAGCTTTAATTAGCTCCCATTCCTCCAATAATTTGTTGTAAATCATTCGCTGTTCAATGTATTTCAGATAAGTATCGTCTTCACTCAATAAGCCTAACTCTAAATCCGAAGGTTCATTTGTGATAAAAGACGATTGATAAATTACGTCTGTTTTTTGTTCAAGTTCTTTTGCTCTATTTTCTATATTCGAACGAATGGCAACCAATTGATTTTTTTGTTCCTTCAATAATAGTTTTTCTTTTTCGTTAACAGTTGAAGCTATTTTGATTTGAATTGAATTTTCCTTCATTTTAAGTTCATTGACTTCGGAATTCAGTTCAAATTTTGATTCAAAAGTTAAATCTGGAAACTGCTTGTTAAAAAGAACCCTTTTCTCAATTTCCAAGCCTCTCTTGTAATTGATTTCTGATTCTTCGGCCAACATTGATAGTTCTTTTTCAATTCGTTCTTTTTCCTTGGAAGTTGATGCTTTTACCATCTCCTCTTTCTTGATAGCAATCTGACGTTCAAGAATCGCAGCATTCAGATTATACAAAACGGATTGCTTCAAATCTTCAGAGGAAGGCGTTTCTTGATAATTCAAATTTCGTTTCTCCAGAACTTCATTGGAAGAAGTTTTCTCAACTACTTTTTCATTTTGATTGGAATTCTGTACTTCATTCTTGGCAACTTCATTAGACGTAGAATTATTTTCAGTCGTGTTATTCGTCGTCTCAACTAATTTTTCATTTTTATTGGAATTCTGAACCTCATTCTTGGCAACTTCATTAGACGTGGAATTATTTTCAGTCGTGTTATTCGTCGTCTCAACTAATTTTTCATTTTGATTTGAATTCTGAACTTCATTCTTGGCAACTTCATTAGACGTGGAATTATTTTCAGTCGTGTTAT
>CAZHOW010000008.1:0-47879 GCA_964534395.1 uncultured Lishizhenia sp. | reverse complement strand
TTAGACGTGGAATTATTTTCAGTCGTGTTATTCGTCGTCTCAACTAATTTTTCATATTGATTGGAATTCTGAACCTCATTCTTGGCAAATTGATTAGAGGTCGAATTATTCTCAGTAGCGTTATTCGCAGTCTCAACTACTTTTTCATTTTGATTGGAATTTTGAACTTCATTCTTGGCAACTTCATTAGACGTGGAATTATTTTCAGTCGTGTTATTCGTCGTCTCAACTAATTTTTCATATTGATTGGAATTCTGAACCTCATTCTTGGCAAATTGATTAGAGGTCGAATTATTCTCAGTAGCGTTATTCGCAGTCTCAACTACTTTTTCATTTTGATTGGAATTTTGAACTTCATTCTTGGCAACTTCATTAGACGTCGAATTATTCGCAGTCTCAACTACTTTTTCATTTTGATTATTTTGGGCAAGATTTTCATTCAATTCAGTCAAACGACTTTGAGAAAGTTGTATTTGTTCAGAATAGATCTCTTTTTCCGATTCACTGGAACTAGATTCTATTTTTTGCTTCAATTCAGCCTGATACTGCTGTTCACGTTCTGTTAATTTAGATTTACGTTCCGTTTCATTTTTAATTTGTTGAATTCGAGCTATATCTTGCTCATATTTTCCTTCTGGCGTTGAGTTCAAAACCGTTTCATTTTCTACTATTTCGTTGATTAAAATATCAGTTTGCAACTTACTCTTAGGCAATATCTTTTGATCTTTAAAGGATTTTTTATCCTCGGCACGTAAATCGATTTTACTCAGTAATTCCTTGTTTTCATTAAAAGCTTCCTGTTCTTTTTCAAGTTGAGACAAATTGAATTGAGTTTCAGTATTTAATTCTTGAGCAAGTTTTAAATTCTTATTCAGTTGCTTTATTTCGATTTGTAATTGCTCTTGTTCTTTTTTATTTTTTTCAGAATTTAATTTCTGTTGAGTAGTTGAGATTTGATTTTTAAGCTCATTCATCTGATTAACCTGCTCAGCAATTTGAGATTCCAAATTTATTTTTTGTTCAGTGATTTGAGATTCCTTTTGTATTTCCAATTTTTCTTTATCTACCAAACGATTATCCAAAAGTTGATTTAGTTCTGTCTTTTTATTGGCAATGATTGCTTTTGCTTCATAATAGTTGTCGTTTAAGAGTTTTTCATTCAAGACTTCATTAATCGACTTTAGTTCTTGCAGTGTCTCTCTTGAAATCAGTTTGTTTTCGGCAATGGCTTGAATTTCTTTTAGGAGAACATAATTTTGTTTTTTGATGGACTGAACATCTTTTTCAAGATTTCTTTTTTCGGTTTCGAGTTTGTATTTCTCTCGAGCATCATTGGTTGAATTTATTACTTCATTGAGCGAGGCAATAGCATTGTTCAAATTTTCTAAGTCAATTTGATTGCTGTCTAATTTGCTGATCAATTCCTCTTCATATTTTAAATTTTTCTCAATATCGAGTTGGATATCCAACAAATCATCGGTTAACTGTTCAAAAGCCTTAACACTATCAACTTGGGAATAACCTAAATCAAACAATTCACTTTCTTTTTCAGTTTTCACCTCAGCCACTAAAGTTCCCGCATTTACGTCGAGTTTCGCCATTTCCTTGAATTTTATAAACTCCAACCTGGCAGATAAATTCTCTTCGTCAATAATTCGAGTTATAACTTCAACTTTTTCCTTAGAATCACTCATCGAATAACGAATTTCCTGATTCAACTTTTTGGAATTGTTAACTTTTGGAATATCCACTGATTCATTAAATTCTTTCAAAGATCCTGAAACTTTAATCTGAAATTTGTACGTTCCTGCTTTGGGGACTGAAACCAAATAGTTTCCCTCTTCATCCGAATAAAAAGGACCAAACTGCTCTTGAGAAATCTCGTTAAAAATATTTATTTGAACACTTTTATTGAGTTCATCTATTCGATCCGTCAATTTACCAGTTATAAAAGTTAGTTCAAATGGTTTTTCTGTAAGTTCGATGTAAAAAACTTCTACTTTTCCAAGCTGGCCATTTCGGTTTGATGCAAAATAAGCATTCTTAGTTTTCAGATCAGGTATCAGAAATAAATCATCGTTTGGTGAAGAAAATGGAAAATTTAGATTTTCACGATTTGAGGCCGTATTAGTTACTAAATCAAAATCAACTTTGAAAATATCATAACCTCCAATTGAATTATGTCCGGCCGAAGAAAAATATAAAATACCTTTTTCCTGATCAAAGAAGGGAAATTCCTCATCCGCGTTTGAATTAACTTCGGCACCTAATCGAATTGGTTCTTTCCATTTCTTTTCTTCATCCATTATTTGGACATAAATATCCTTCCCAGATTCCAGATTTGAACCATAGGAAGCGAAAAACCGATATTTATTGCCACGAATGAATGCGTAAATTGGTGTATGTTTCTTTTTTGAATTTTGTTTCTCGAACACATCATTAAGCGTGTAAAAATTATAAAATTCGTTTGAAAAAGAATAGTTCTTGAAGAAGGTACTTTTATCGTTTTCAAACCTTTTAAACGTTTTAAAAGTTCCTGGGGCTTTAATGAACTGTAAAGCATTTTTGCAATGATTGATTTCAACATCAGCTCCTAAATCCATATCTTTTTTACCCAGCAAACTTTTGTATTTTTCAAAAGCCTTAATCGCTTTTAGAAAATCGTAATTATTTTGATAGATTTTGCCTCTGTAGAAATAACTCTCTTTGGGCGGATCATACATATTGAGAATTAAATCGTAGTATTTGGTAGCCTTATTGATATCATCTGTATGGTAAATACAAGTGGCGTATTTATAATTAAAATCGATATTTTTGGGTTCTTTTGACAAGAGCTGTCGATAATCGTTTATTGCCAAACTAAAGTTTCCCTGTTGAAATTCGCTATTCGCTTTTTTTACCAATGCAGCATCGTTCTGTGCTTCAATAACAATAGTTTGAAACACAGCAAAAAGAAGGAACATTAAAAATCCTTTTTTTGTTCTAATCAAATTTTTAGAATTTATTACTTATCTATTCTACAAATATTACGCCTTCTTCTTCAAAAGGTTCATTTTATTCTCCTCACCTTTTAGAAGTCTAGAAATATTTTTTCGGTGAGCAATAATAACCAATGATGAAAGTACAATTGTGAAGATGATCATTATTCGTGTATCATTTCCAACTACATAATAACTAACTATTGGAAATAAAAGGGATGCGCTTATTGCACCAAGCGAAACAAATCGAGAAATCAGAAAAACAAACAGAAAAATGAGGAGACAAATTCCAGCAGCTATCGGATTAATTCCGATTACTATTCCCAAAGAGGTTGCGACACCTTTTCCTCCTCTGAAATCAGCAAAAATTGGAAAAACATGACCAAATACTGCCGCGAATGAAGTAGTTAATTGTAGAATTAAGAGTTCATCTTTGTAACCTAAATAGAATGTTGTAAAAAAAAGCGGTAAAGATGCTGCCACAGTTCCCTTTAAGATATCGATAACAAGAACAGCCCAACCCAACTTTCTTCCTAATACACGAAAAGTATTTGTAGCCCCAGCGTTTTTACTTCCGTGTTCGCGAATGTCGATACCATGAAACTTTTTACCTAGCCAAATTGAAGTTGGAATCGAACCAATTAAATAACCAATTAATGTAAGAGCAACTAACAACATACTTTATCTGTATAAGAAGTAACCATTGAATTTTGACAATAAATTTAATGCATTGACGTCCTCAATCAAGTCAAATTTAAAATTTTTCGATTTTCTTTTCTCGGGTTTAATGTCCGTAATTGTCTTCTTGAAACTATCATCGTTTGAGAAGAAACCTAAATCCCCATCTTTCTTGTCAATACCGTAATACATGAAATATTTCTTATCATTCGGGGTTGAAAAATTCCAATAGAATGTCTGCCCAGACTCATCTGAATAAGTTTGATTAAAAAACATTTGTAAATCGACCATTTTAAGAACAGGAGATCCGTTTACACTTACTAAACCAACCTGCTTCTGTCTGGATATCAATCCTTTTTCCACCTTTCTTCCACCTCCTTTTGATGTTCCATAAGACTCCAATTGCAATCCAGCCAAAACGAATGTTTGATCCAAACCATCTGGCATTTTCTTTAACTTATCCTCATCGTAATCTTTGAAAACATCTTCCGCTTTGTCAGTTCCAATCCATCTAGCAAAATTATATTGCAATCCATAACTTGGCTTCTTTAAATCAAGTTCTAGAAATTCCTCGACTACCTTTAACTTATTTCCCAAAATCTCAATAACATCTTTTGAAACAGGCATAGAAACCCTTGCATTCATAGAAATATTGGTTTTTTGATCCTCGGTATTATATTCCACTTTGCCATAACCATCAATTTTCACTTCTCCATAATTTACACCCAAACTGATATCTCCAAGTCCAGTTAAAAAACAAGTTCCTAAATGAAGCGTAAGTAAATTCGTTAAAGAATCCTTTTTATTCAGACGATTTTTTGACCCTATTTGAAATTCATTTGCCCGGTCGTTAAACTGTATATAACCATTAGAAGAAAATAATGACGGATCATTAATTCCCTCTAATTTTGATAAAAATGCCGGATAAATTCTCAAACTATCCATTTTTGGGGTATCGCGCCATAGAAATCCAACAGCCAATCGTTCATTTTTCGCATTAAACACTTTTTCAGCTATTGGAATTTGAACATTCTTGGCATCCACAGTATCCCTGAATTTCATCCAAGAACGATCATATTTGCACGCATGGATTAATCTCGCTGATCCATCAAGAACTATTCCTTGGTTATTTGAGTAAACATCAACTTTTCCAAAATAATCAAATTGTTTACTGAGCCTAAAATTATCTTTTTCTAAAATTTCTCCACTCGCTACGGTCAATGAACTTTCACCTCTTATTGACTTCATTTGAATAATGGTAACATTATTTTCGCGATCTCGGTATGGAAATTTACATACTCCTTCAAATTTAATACGACTAATAAGTTGAATATTCGCATCAATGAATCGGTGAAAGGTGTCAACATCATTCGCAACAATTTGCGCATTTTTCAATGGATCAATTGCTGCTCCTTTGCGCACCACAATCAATCCGCTATCTGGGAAAATTCGGGCATCACCAACCTCAACAAATTCAACTTTACTGCAAAAAATAGCCTGTTCCTTTAAATCATATTTGGCACTTAATGATTTAAAACGCAAGGAATCTTGCAACTTATTCAATGAGAAGAAATTTTCTTTCACCAACCCAGCGCTACTTTCAAAGCTAGTTTCAACTTTTTTATCCTTCTCGAAATCGATAGATTCTCCATCCATAAACCAAGTAAATCGATCCATTTGACAATAAAACTCATTTGGAGGAAATTTGATTCGCTTTGTTCCACTAGCTGTAAAATCACCTTTTCGTTCCTTAAATGAAACAAAGGCTTTTAGACTATCTGACTGAATGGAAAGGGGATTCTCACCTTGTATACTAAACCGATTTCGTAAAAAGAATGAACTTGATGGGGAATTAAATTCCAAATCTGAAAGAATGAACAATTCAGATTTCAAAGTTGCATCTTTTAAATCAATTGTACCACGACCAGAAGTTCCATCTTTTTTTATACGAATCTCTCCAATCATAAAAGCCTGTTTTTCAAATATTTCCAATGGGATTTCACGATAAGATGAAACTTTAAGCAAATCGTTTTTAGGTTGATAGCAAATATATGCCTGATCTGACTTGACCTCTGGAAATTTAATACCAAGCGAGACTTGTTTATTGAAGAATTTAGCCAAACCAATCGTTGAGTCAGGTAGAAA
Organism: uncultured Lishizhenia sp.; assembly: GCA_964534395.1. Lineage (GTDB taxonomy): Bacteria > Bacteroidota > Bacteroidia > Flavobacteriales_D > Crocinitomicaceae > UBA952. Next base: position 42,078 of record CAZHOW010000008.1, on the reverse strand, counting down.
AGTAAGTTTGTTTGAAACAGAATTTGAATGAATAAAATCGATAGTGCCTGAACCTTGAAGTCCATTTCCGGACAAAATTATTTTGTTTTTATATTTCGTATCTGTTCCATAAAACGAATATCCCGATTCTGGAGCCATTGTACTGAATCCTAAAGAATAATCGTTCATAATTTTAAGATTTTCGTTTAACTCAGGAAATATTCCTCCCGAAACAAGTTTCCCGGAAAGCTGAAAACTTTTTTCATTAAAATTATCCAAACTATCAATCTCGAAAGGCTTAAGTGCATAATAGAATCGAATACTGTCATAAGCACCATTGACAATTTCCTTCAAATTGTAAAATACAAATGTTTCTCCAATTGACTTCAAAAGCGGAAATTGACCATTATTTCCATTTTTTCCTGAGCGATTTTCAGGAGAATCAATTAGTAGTTCACCTTTAAAATTACTAATGGAATTCAACATAGAAATAGTTTCTCCCGGAGAAGCGTCTTCTGGATTCAATGGATTTACCCTAAAAAATGCGTAATCAGAGGATGGAATATTTACTTTAAAAGATTGATAATCAAATTTAGAAAGAGGCGTATGAATTTCCATTTTTCCCGAGACCAACCATCCACAAAATCGCAAATCACGATTTTTTTCCATCACAATAAAAGAAGAATCTAGAAATAGTTCAGTTTTCTGAACGGCCGAAAGCAAAACAGACTCAACTTCATTCAATCGGATATTTAAATTATTTAAATCAATTGCGGCATATGCGACTTGCCGAGATCTTCGATATGTAACAGCCTCATTATATGCCATCAAATCTTGATCCTTATTATCAAAAGCGCTTTTTATTGGTCTGAAATCACAAATAATCCGAAGTTGATCAAAATCGCCTTCACCTGAATTGGCTTTGTTAAAATGGATAAGTTTTTCTTCAATAATTATCATTTTGGTTTGATCATTGTATTGAATAAAACCATCTGATGCCAATTCGACAGCTAGCATCTCCGCATTTTCGGCTACTTGACCCAAAGCATTTGCAAAATCAGTTAACTTCATTCGTCTTTTTCCCGATTCTTTAACTTTTTTTGAGATTAATGAAAACGGATGCGAATTGCTCATTCCTTTATATTTTTGATACAAGGATCTATCAAAAAAATCAACTGATTCAACATGAGCAATTCGTTGTTCAATTGCTGTTCCCTCTTCGTATGTGAAATAAGGAATTGCACTATTTATCCTCCATTTTATTGTAGGTGCGTAAATGTAAATCTTAAAATAAGAATCATAATAAGGTAGAAATTGATTATTCTCTTGTTTCGCTGAAACAACAAGTTCCTTTTTTATTAAGTCAATATTTGTAAATGACTCAGTTTGTACTAAAGAATCTCCATTGGGATACATTAACTTCATTTTTGAATCGCGGGCAATGACTTTTTGCGGATTCATTTCAAAATTCAAAGCGGAAATCTCAAAAATTGCTTTTCCATTGAATTTCAAAAGGATTTTCGCAGGCTTATCTTCCGTTCCTTGACCGATAAACTTTTCCCCTTGTAAAGTAAACCCACCATCATAATCCATGTTTTCATTCAATTCAGGAATTTTTAACCTTTTCTCGAAGGAATTAAATTGTGGCGAACGCTCTCCCTCGTTCAATTCTAAAATTGTTTTATCATAAAGTTTTCCTAAAATTGGTGTTGTAAAATAAGGTGTTGTGAGTTCAACCGTATCAACTTTCAATTGAGCAGAATTCATCTCGAATCGATAGGATCGAAGGTTTGCAAATGTCTTGCTTTTGTCAAAGTTCACTTTTTCCCAAGTTAGCATCCCTTTTGATCCATCCCATTTATTCTTAAATACATCATAAACACCACTAGTGTTGTATACAATTATGCTATCCACAGCTTCATTTCGTCGAATTACACGGCAAGATAATTGGCCATTCTCGCAATTAATTGTTAACTTTTTCTCTGAATTCCAGGATAAATTTCCTTTTTCAAATGACCATAAAAAATCCCCTTGATTACTTAGCGCGCCATACTTAAACAGGGAAACTGAAAATTCGATGAAAAAATTCAATTGTTCCTCTTTATCCAAATATGATTTGACAATACTATTCCACTCTGAATTGAAACTAGATGAAAATTTACCTTCAGACTGATAGACCCAACATTGCATGTATTGAAAGAGTTGAGGATAGACAGGAACTTTTTTAGAATAAAATAAATTGCAAGCCTCTACCATTTTGGAAAAATGACCATCTGTGAATTTCGGTGATTTCAGAAATTTTGGTAATTCCTTTTTCGCAAATTCCTGCGCATCAGCATCTTCTAAAATTTTTTGCCACTCTTTGACGAATTTTTCACGCTCATTTGAAAACTGCTGAGATAACAAATTAAAAGAGAAAAGAAAGCTTAAAGTACAAAATATAAATAGTATTCTCATAAATCAAATTTTTGTAAAATGAAGCATCGCCCATCCTTCTCGGTTGTCGTAATTCTCATATTCAAAGCCATTTTCAATTGCACAATTCTTGATTTCATCGACATCACTAACAAAAAAACCACTCAATAATAGTTTTCCTTTTGAACCAATTAACTTCGAATAATAAGGAATCTGATGCTTCAATACGTTTTTATTGATATTGGCCAAAATAACATCATATTCTCCTTGAACCAAATCAATATCACCAAGTATACTTTTAATTCTCAAACAACTATTCTTATGTGCATTCTCATCGCAATTTTCAACCGACCAAGGCTCTATGTCAAATGCTTCGATATCTTTGGCTCCCAATTTCTCAGCTAGTATGGCCAATACCCCTGTTCCTGAACCCATATCGAGAACGTGTTTATTTTTCAGATCCAAATCAAACATTTTTTTACACATCAAATAAGTCGTTTGATGATGTCCCGTCCCAAAAGACATTTTAGGTTCAATAATAATTGTTTGACCATTAAAATCACTTCTTTCATGAAAAGGCGCGATAATTTGAAGCTTATTTTCAATAAAAACTGGTTCAAATTGTGATTCCCAAACAGCATTCCAATTTTGCTGAGGAATTTTATTCAAATCATATGAAAATTCAAGTTCATTGATTGTCTTAAGTTCGGCTATCAATTTTTCAAACTTTAAATTATTGAAACTATCCTCTGAAATGTATGCTCTTAAGATCGGATTATCCTCCTGAAAACTTTCGAATTCCAAATCAGATAGATAGGCAACAAAAACCTCATTCCATGGCGTGAACGGAGCTAATTTAAACTCAATTTCAATGTAATTCATACAATGCTTGAAAAATTTGCTTAAATGACTCATTTTTCAATGAAGCCCCACCAATTAATCCACCATCCACATTCTCGCATGAAAATAATTCTTTAGCATTATTTTCGTTACAACTTCCTCCGTATAAAATTGAAAGTGAATCAGATACTTCCTTCCCTAATTCTTCTTCGACGCTATGTCTAATGAATTTATGCATATCCTCTGCTTGTTGAGTTGTCGCAGTCAAACCTGTACCAATTGCCCAAATTGGTTCGTAAGCAATTGCTATTTGATTCCAATTATTTGAAGGAATATGAAATAATGAATTCTTAAGTTGCCTCACAACGAACTGTAAATGTTCATTCCTTTCGCGAATTTCTAGCGGTTCACCACAACAAAATATGACATTAAATTCTTGAGAAATGGCAGCATTCACTTTCTTTTTCAACAACTCATCTGTTTCATTGAATATTTGTCTTCGCTCAGAATGACCAATTAAAACGTGCTTTACACCGCAACTTACGAGTTGAGGCAGAGAAATCTCACCTGTATATGCCCCTGAATTTTCGAAATAAAAGTTTTGAGCTCCAAAAGCTAAACCCTCATCTGACGCCAATTCACTTAAATATAGAAAAGGAGCATAAATTTGAACAGTATTGTTTTGAGCGTATTGGGAAAATTGTTTAGCTAATTCAATAGCTTCGCTGCGCAACAAATTCATTTTCCAATTGGCCGCAAGTATCTTTTTTCGCATTCACTAATGTAATGCTTTTTTAATTGTAAGAAACCCTTATTGAACGATTTTTTTGAACTCTTCTTTATTGAATTTGTCCTTATCGATACCACTGTAGAACTTCTGAACATTTCCATTCCACAGATAAACCACACCTGGTGTGTCACGTCCATTGCCAATTGTTTGCCAAAACTCAATGATATCCATCACATAATAAGGATATTCCGCACCGGCAAATTTGAAAAAAGCTGGAATCTCCTCAGGACCTTCATCCATAAATATCATTTGAATATCCGGAAAGTTTGGGTTACTTCTTTTCAATTCAGTCAAATCCTTTGCTGTTGCCATACAATGGTCGCAAGTTGGAGCAAAAAAGCATAAAACTTTTTTTCCTTCATCTATTTTCGGGAAAATTTTGGCAAAACCAGACTTTTTCTTTTTTGGACCCAAATCTTCTATTTTATTCGTTTTTGAGCTATCCTTAAAGGTTGTTTTGGATTGCACTTTTTCATCAATTATCGTATCATTTTTAACCTGAATATCACTTTTAGGATCTTCGATAACTGGAACATTCTTTTTCGGATCAGATTGAGATTTTATTGGAATCATTATGAATAACGCCAATATACACGCCAAAGTCAATGACCCAATAATCGCCAAACTATTTTTTGATTTTAATTCATTATTAAATTTCAAATAAAGCAAAGCTAGAAGACCAATTGACAGAAGATTTTTAATTAGCGCTTGAAGCGGGGTCATTGGAAGTAAACTACCAAAACAACCACAGTTTCCTTTATTTCCACCTGTTAGAATTTCAATTGTAAGGTGGATACAAAAAAAGGCAAGCATTAAAATTGTGGAAGGAATAACCACTTTTTTAAGATTAAAAGGCAAAAGAATCAGAAATCCTAGTGCAAATTCAATTCCAATTAAAAAACGAGAAAGAAAAGCTGAAAATTCGCGACCAAAACCCATCGGATATAATTGCGTGAATTCAAACTTTGATATACTGAATAACATCGAGGGATCGGGATAAATTTTAGCGAAAGCTGAAACCAAAAAAAGAGCTGCGATTAAAACGCGAATGGACCAAGCGCCATACAATTTCCAAACATTCGAAGAATTTGGAGAATTTTTTGAATCAATAATAGTTCGATTATCCATGTGTTTTTTTTCGAAAAGTTAAACAAATTCAATATTCAAATATCTCTTTTAACAAAGCATTAACAATCACCTCCAAGATGAATTAGGGCAAAAATCGAATAATTGAGCATATCAAAGTAATTTCCCTCAACTCCCTCACTTGCGAGGGTTTTTCCCTTGTTATCCTCAATTTGCTTAATTCTCAAAACTTTTGTCAAAATAAGATCTGTCAATGAACTTACACGCATGTCTCTCCAAGCCTCGCCGTAGTCGTGATTTTTAAGCTCCATTAATTTAAATGCTTCATTTTCAATTTTTTCATAAAGCTCTAATGCTCTTTCGGGCGTTAAATTTTCGTTGAAAACAGTAGGATTGCGCAATTGAATGATTGCCATAATGCAATAATTGACTATTGCTTGAAAAGCGTCTTCAAAAGACTCACCCACCTTGTTTTGACCCGTTTCTTGAATTGTTCGAATTCGTTGTGCTTTAATGAAAATTTGATCGGTCAATGAACTAGGTCGAAGAATGCGCCAAGATGTCCCGTAATCAATTGTCTTTTTTTCAAAAATCACTCGACAACTATTCATTACATTTGTATACTGTGAATATGTTTTACTCATAATTTCGATTCATGACAAAATTAAACGATTTAAATCAAAATAAGTCCATCCGGATAAAAGGAAAATTGATCGACTTGAATCAACCTAAAATTATGGGGATTCTAAATGTTACCCCTGATTCGTTTTTCAAAGGGAGCAGAATTCAAAATATAGATGACTTGCTTTTGTGTGCACAAAATATGATTGAAAATGGCGCCGACATGCTCGACCTAGGAGCTATTTCAACAAGACCTGGCGCATCTCACGTGGAAGTAACTGAAGAAATAAAAAGAATTGAATCTCCGATTAAAACATTAAGAAAAGTATTTCCTGAAGTTATCCTTTCCCTGGACACATTTAATTCGCAAACTGCTCGATTTGGACTGGAAAATGGCATTGATATGATAAATGACGTCTCGGGCGGACAAATTGATGACCAATTATTTACTACCGTGGCAGAATTTAATGCACCATATGTTTTAACGCACGGATTCGGCATGGCGGATAACTTTTCCAATGAAGACCCTAAGGGAAATATACTTCAAGAGCTAATCAATTATTTTTCAAGAAAATTGAACGAATTGCTTGAAAGAGGAGTTCATGATGTAATTATTGATCCCGGATTTGGATTTGGAAAAACGATTGATGACAACTTTGAAATTATTTCGAATCTTGAAACTTTAAAAATCCTAGAAAAGCCTATTTTAGTTGGGATTTCAAGAAAATCGATGATATACAAGAAACTTCAAACTATCCCAGAGGATTCGTTAACCGGCACTATTGCCTTAAACTCAATTTTAATGAACAAGGGGGCATCTATTTTCAGGGTTCACGATGTTATGCAGATGAACCAAGTAAAGATTTTATTGAAATCAAATTAATTATTTTTAACAGCATTGCAACTTTTTTCATTACTTTCGTAAAAAATGTTTTGAAAAATCCGTAAGTATGGGAAAACTATTTATTCCAATCATTTTGTTTTTCGCAACTGGAATAGCCTTTAGCCAAACTCCTACAGCCAACTTTACCATTTCAGATAACGCTTTGTGTGAAGGAGAATGTATAACTATTACCAATGCGTCTTCTACGAATACACAAAGTTGGTTGTGGACATTTGCAGGAGGAACTCCAGGCACTTTCTCGGGCCCGAATCCTGGTCCTGTTTGTTTTAACAATCCAGGGTCATTTACAATTACTCTAACAGTTCAAAACACGTTCGGCACGAACAATGCAACGCAAAATTTAGTTGTAACAGCAACACCATCGATTTCAGTTACGCTTGCCGATACATTAAGAGATACACTACTTTTTGATCCTCCTGGACAACCATCAGATGACGAGATTTACTGGAAACCTATCACCGATACAGCAATTTGTATGTTTGATCAAGCTTATTTATGGGCACAGGGTTCTCCTTTGAATGGAATCCTTAAAGTATATGAAAGTGGTGTAACTGAAGATTCGATTGTTTATACAGATTTCATCAGTTCTGCTATTGGTACTCTTGATGATCCTAATGCAACACCAAACGACTCTCTCAATAACAACATTCTAACTGTTTCCCCATTTTATTCGACATGGTATGTGTTTGAATATACTGTTAATGGTTGTAAAACCAGAGATAGTCTTTATGTAGATGTACCTTGTTTTAATGATTCTGTTATTGTCACCTTGCCAAATTCCTTCTCTCCCAATGGTGATGGTGAAAACGATTATTTTAAAGTATTGACAAACGTAGATGTTGACAATGACTTTACAAATAATAAATTAGGCGGGGAATTCAAAGAAGGTGGTGCTCTAGTTGAAGTTGACTTTCGAATTTTCGATCGATATGGTCACATGGTTTTCAGAACTACTAACCCCCATGAAGGATGGGATGGAACATGCAATGGTAAACCTGTGAATCCCGCAACGTATACCTACATTTTGAGCTACAGACGAATTGATGGTCGCTCCGACGAGTTAAAAGGAAACGTAACTTTATTTAGATAGAATATGAAAAGACTAATTACGTTATATTCATTTTTTGCAGTTTCTTCATTGGCAATAGGTCAACAAGATAAGAATTTGAGCATTTGGTATCAAACACCAGTTCTTTACAATCCCGGCGCAGTTTCAACAGGTGAAGAAGATTATAGCTTTACTACAAATTTTCGCAGTCAATGGCTTACTATTCCCGAGCCTGGAATTGGTATGAGAACAAATACACTGAATGCAGAATTTAAAATTCGAGATGGTTTGATGGGAACTAATAATTTCGGTATCGGATTAAATGTGCTAAATGATCAAACAGGTGATGCGAAATTGATGACAACTAGTGTGTCGGTGCCAATAAACTATACGATGCAGTTGGATAAAAGAAATAAACTATCTATTGGGATTTCTCCCGGATTTTATCAACAAAGTATAAACCGTGCCTCTCAAACGTGGGAGTCAGATTGGAATGGAAGTATTTTTGTGCCTGGAAAAAATACTGAACTCGGACTAAATGATTCATATAGCTCAATCGACTTGGGAGCAGGCCTCTATTATCAGCATGAATATAGAAATAAGACTCGTTTATTTGGAGGTTTAGCTTTTAATCATTTGACACGCCAAAAAATCAATTTCTCATTTGGAGCTGATCGAATGTATATCAACACGGTTTTGACGGCAGGTGCGGATATTACAACAAACAAACGTGATCTACGAGTGCAGCCAAGTATTATTTACTTTAGAACTGGGCCTGGTTATAATCTGATGGGAGGTGTTGTAATGGAACATATCTTACGTGATGGATCCGAAATAACAACTATTAATAAAACGGTTTGTGTTAACTACGGATTTTTCTACAGACATAAAGATGCAATTTCGACAACTTTCGGGTTCAAAATTAAAGGAATACGTGTTGGGTTGGCATTTGACGCAAACATTAGTTATTTAAGTCAAGCAACGAATAGCATAGGTGCAGTTGAAGTTTACTTCAAATCGATGCATTTGTATAAGAAATCAGGTTCTAGGGGTAAAATCAAAAAATTGTCATAATAAGTTTTCAATTAATAAGTAAAAAGTCCTCCCGTATGAACGAAGAGGACTTTTTTGTTTTCATTAATTCTGTTACAATTCAACCATTGACTTAATGCATAAATTACTTTTCCTGTATAGATTGGTTCAATTACGAAATCATTCAACTCATTGAACATTTCTACAAATAGATTCAGTTCTGAATTTGACTTTCCATAACCTCCAAAATGAAATTGATCTAATACTATTATTTTATCTTTCACACTTTCGAATAACTGATTATTTCCCAAAAGATTTTGCATTTCCAATAATGAATCAAACCCTTTCAACACGGGAACAACAATCATTCTTTGATTATTGGTTAATTCAAGCAGAATCCCCAAACTAGTTGTTGTAGTTCCTTGAGCAACAATAACATAGTCGAAATCCAATTTCGGCACAATTTCTTGACATCCCAATATACCCTCTTGATTTGATCCTCCTTCAGGCACTGCCCAATAATTTCTACCTTCAAAAAAATGGTTACCTGAAGATTTCTTAATTTGGTGAAATTCGTTCCTTGAATAAAAAAGTAATCTCATTCCTAATTCATGACAACGTTTCAATAAAGGATTCGAGGCCTCGTTTAATTCTTCACCCCGAACTATTCCAACACATGGGATATTCAAGTAATGACAAGCGGAAGCTGTCGCCAATAAATGATTCGAAAAAGCACCACCGAATGTTAAAATACCATCACATTGGTTATCGAAAAATGCTTTTAAATTAAATTTTAGCTTTCGAAGTTTATTCCCTGAAAATTCATTGTGAATTAAATCATCCCTCTTCACGAACAATTTCATTTTTGAATCGTTACTACATGGCATTCTAAATTCGTGTACAACTGATTTATTTAAAAATACATTTAACTTTTCCAAAGAAAATTCACTCATGAGCGAGGATTTATCGGGTTTTTCAAAGAAGAACAATCTTAGTAAAGATGATTACTATTTGAGTAATGAGGGATATATCGTATTCACCGAAGCGTATCATTTGAAACGTGGTTACTGCTGTAAAAGTGGTTGTAAGCACTGTCCATATGGGTATGACAAAAAAACAGGTCAAATCATCAAGAAAAAAAATTAATCAATACCTTTCTCAGGAAATCGCCCTTTGTATTCTCTCAGGATTCCTTTAATGTAATTTATGTCTTCATCAACATTTCCTGTTGGATAAAAAATGCTGTGAAATCCTCCAATTTTTCGTTTATAATCCATGTAGCATATATAAATTGGGACATTGGCTTTTTGGGCAATATAATAGAACCCTTTTTTCCAATTGGGATTGTAACTTCTTGTTCCCTCTGGGGAAAAAACCAAATACATCGTTTCATTTTCATTAAAAAACTTGACTGCTGTTTCAGTCATATTATTCCGCTGTTTACGGTCAACCGGAACTCCACCCATTGCTTTTAATATCCAACCAAGAGGAGGGAAAAATAATTCTTTCTTTATCAAGAATCGACCTTTTACACCGTACGTAATAAATGCCATTTTACCCAAAACAAAATCCCAATTAGAGGTATGCGGACCGACAACAATTACGCATTTTTTTATTCCATCAGGTGCGCGATCATCTATTTTCCAACCAATAACCCAAAATATGAAACGTACAATTTTCTTCATATTCAAAATTAATCAATTCAACTTTGCATTACCTTTACAACAATGAATAAATGGAAAGAAACTTTATCGATTATTGTGATTTCGGCTAGTTTTATCTCTTTAATCCTAATTGTACAAGCCAATCAAATTAAAATAACTGAATTTAAAACTACAATCCCAAAAGCCACTACGGAACATTTTTTAATTAATGCTTCATCATTGTTAAAAAAAGTCGTTTTTGATGAATTGTTTGTTCACGAAGATGAGGTTGTAATACAAAAAATTAAAGAACTTGTTTCGAAAGATTCAAAAACGGAGACCAATTTGTCAGATTTAAACATTGATTATAGTGCGCCTTTAGAAGTAATTCGATTCAAAAAAAATGATAAAGTATATTCAGCTATTAAATTTAAAATTAGAAACCCTGAAAAATTCAATGAGAATCAGAATAAACTAAAAACAATGCTTTTGTTTCGCGACAAGTTTAATGCATATTGGATTTTAGGAGAATTAAAAAGAAATAAGTCACGTTTTGAAAAATACTTGATTAGTAATTCGTTTCAATATAAACTGAAAAACGATCAATCCAAACAATTCGTCTCCAGATTTAAAAATGGGAAATTAGTTGGCTTCGGTAGTATTCAAGTGAAAGATAACCTTCTGGAATTCGAACAAAAATTTGCTAATCTTCAACCTCATATTTCTTTAAAGCCATTTGGATTTCATCTTTCTTCTTTAATTAATTCATCACAATTTGCAAGTTTGCAAGAAAATAAAACCAGTGAATTAATTCAATTAAAAAATATAAATTATGTTTCATTGAACTATGGTGGTTTGGACTTTATCGATGATCCTGAAATTCAAGCAATGCCTAAATTCGACATTCTTTTATGCTACAAAAATAAAATCTGGGGCGACTCTGTACTTCGCAATATACTTAAACACTACAATCTACCATTCAAAATAATTTCGAAAGAGCATTACCAACTTGGAAAACAATCAATTAAAATCGAACAAATTGATTCCAATAAATTCATAATAAGCTCCTTGAATAATTTTAAATTAACCGAAACATTTTTAAACCCACAGGTTGAAGGTGACCCTAAAAATATTGTTAAGATTACAAATGCAGGATGGAAGGGATTATTCTTGGAGTTGATTCCAGGTTTTAAGACCTCAAAAAACTTACTTGAATCCACAGAGAAAATTTCTACTTATCAAAGCAGAAAAGGATCTCAGATAATTTGCCTCTCATTCAAGAGGAACGAAGACGCACTTCACTCCCTGTTTCGATTTGCAATGAATTTGCAGTAAAAAAGAATGGCTGTCTCTTTTAATCGAAACAGCCAATCTTTTGGTAGTTGTAGGTAATTTTATCTTGTAAACAACAATTCTCTAAACTTCGGCAAAGGCCACAACTCGTCTTCAACTAATAACTCAAGCTTATCAGCATGGTATCTAATCTCATCGAAATGTGATTTAACCTTATCACAATATGCAAGGGCTTTTTTCTCTGCATCCTCGATTTTGTTTGCGAGTTTTCGTTGTTGTAACATTGCATCAGAAGCGTCTTTCATCTTATTCATATGCAAAGAAATATCCTTTATTAATTGAATTTGAGCTTTTGCTGCTTCTTTACCAGATTTTTCTCCTAAAATGGAAAGTAAGCCTTGAACATTGTTAATCAACTTATTCTGATATTCAACCACCGCCGGAATGAAATGATTTTGCGTCAAGTCACCCATCAAACGGGATTCTATTTGAATTTTTAATACATAATTTTCAAATTCAATTTCTCTTCGAGCATCCAATTCTCGTTCAGAAAGGACTCCCATTTCCTCAAAAAGTTTCGCGACTTTCTTATCATGCCAAACTTGTAAAGCACGAGGAGTGTCCTTTAAATTCGCTAATCCTCTTTTTTCTGCTTCTTTTACCCATTCATCGCCATAGCCATTTCCTTCGAATCGAATTTTCTTCGATTGTTTAATAAGTAACTGTAATTCCTTTAGAATCGCTTCGTCTTTTGATTCACCTTTATCTATTCGGGTATCAACTGACTTTTTAAACTCCTTCAATTGCTTCGCCATAATGGTATTCAAGACAATCATCGCGGAACCACAATTCGCAGAAGAACCAACAGCACGGAATTCAAATTTATTGCCAGTAAATGCGAATGGAGACGTTCTATTTCTATCCGTATTATCCAACAAGATTTGAGGGATTTTGCCAATGTTTAATTTTAGTTCTGTTTTATCTTGTGGAGTCATTTTGCCCGCTTTGATGTTCTTTTCTAAGTCATCTAACAAAGATGAAAGCTGAGAACCAATGAATGCAGAAATAATTGCAGGAGGAGCTTCGTTTGCTCCTAAACGATGATCATTTCCTGCAGACGCAATAGCAGCTCGAAGTAAATCTGCGTTATCGTGAATAGCTTTTATTGTATTAACGAAGAAAGTTAAAAACTGAAGATTTGTTTTCGGATTTTTTCCAGGCGCAAGAAGATTAACTCCAGTATTGGTGCTTAACGACCAGTTGTTGTGTTTTCCTGAACCATTTACACCCGCGAATGGCTTTTCATGTAAAAGAACACGAAAATCATGCTTTCTAGCTATTTTCTCCATCAAATCCATCAACAAGAGATTATGATCATTGGCTAAATTACACTCTTCAAATATAGGTGCACATTCGAATTGATTTGGAGCAACTTCATTATGGCGCGTAGTTACTGGAATTCCTAATAAAAGGGATTCCATCTCAAATTCACGCATAAACGCGGTAACACGATCTGGAATTGAACCAAAATAATGATCTTCCAATTGCTGACCTTTTGCTGGGGCATGGCCAAATAGCGCTCTTCCAGTTAACATTAAATCGGGACGAGCATTAAACAAGGCTTGATCGATAAGGAAATATTCTTGTTCCCAACCTAGTGTAGCGTGAACCTTTGTTACGTTTTTATCGAAATACTGACAAACCTCGACAGCTGCCAAGTCAACAGCATGAAGCGCTTTCAATAAAGGCATTTTATAATCCAAAGATTCTCCTGTGTAAGAAATGAAAATTGTTGGAATACATAGCGTTTTACCAATCAAAAATGCTGGAGAAGATGGATCCCAAGCCGTATACCCTCTTGCTTCAAAGGTATTTCGAATTCCACCATTTGGGAAAGAAGATGCATCAGGCTCTTGCTGAACGAGCATATCTCCATCAAAACGTTCAATTGCTTTTCCCGGTCCAATCGGTTTAAAAAAGGCATCGTGTTTTTCTGCTGTTGCACCGGTTAATGGCTGAAACCAATGGGTATAATGCGTAGCTCCTTTCGAAATCGCCCAATCCTTCATTGCTGAGGCAACCTGATCTGCGTTTTTACGATCCAAACGTGTACCATTGTTTATAGACTCCAACATTGACTTATAGGTGTCTGATGGTAAATATTCACGCATTACATCGATGTGAAAGACATTCATTCCAAATAATTCAGATAATTTTCCATCGAATTCAATGTTTTTTGGTTCTCGGTTAAGAACATCTTGATACGCTTTTAATCTTTTTGTTGCCATTTTTCAATATTTTTCACAAAGTTATACTTTTTTAAGGGGTTCTTTTCAAAATAAACAATGTTTTTTCAACAATACCCCCTATTTTTTAATGCCATTTTTAAATTTTAGATATTTTATTGCGAAAAATAGAAAATCTCAACCTAAATAACCCGATGCAAAAAACTAAAGTTATATTTGATGTAATTAAGAAATGATCAAATTGAAAAGTAGATTTTTAAAAACAACCTGGGGTCTAGCATCAATTATTGCTTTAATGGGATGCCCTGCGAAAACAGAGCGAAGGGCAGCTCGAGAAATCTATCAAAATAACATGAATTTTGATTTCAACTCTCCATTTAAAATAAACTTTAATGGGATTGACTTTATCTTGCCAAAAAAATTCAGTAGGAACTATAATAATTATCAATCGATTTGCACAAATGGATCTGATATTCGGTCATTTAGTTTTGGCGATTTAAATCTTTATTTTGGTCTCTCTGAAATAAAACAGCAGGAGCTAAACAATATTTTATTTATAAATGACCTATTAAATCCATTGGATGCAATTTTGGAGGATGCTGCCTTGAAACGCAAGCAATCTATGTTTAAAGTAGGTAAAGTTTCGGAAATGGAGTCAATAAAAAGTCAACTCCCCTGTAAAATGGTAACAATTACAGAACCCTTTCAGAAATCATACAGTTGGGAAGAAGATTATTCTTCGCTTTATTATGTTGCGGCTGTCAAGAAAAAAAATCGCTATTACGTCATTCAGTTTTGTGGTAAAAAGGACAAAATGATTTATTTCTTGGACGACTTCAAACGAATTATTCGTTCAATCAAATGATATTTTTAGAACGATTTTCAAAGGAGCTTCAAAATTTACCAGGAATAAAAGCACATAAAAAATTCTACCCTTTACGTTTTGAACAAATTGAAAAACCTGATGATGTAAAACTTTCTGCGGTTGGCGTTCATCTATTCGAAAAAGAAACTGAACTATGCTTTATTTTAATTGAACGTTCAGAATATGATGGACATCACAGCAAACAAATCGCTTTCCCAGGAGGGAAAAAAGAATTATTTGATAAAGACTTGGAGGAAACGGCTCGACGTGAATCAATTGAAGAAATTAATATTGAAATGGAAAATGCAAAATTTATCGGACAAATTACACCCGTGTATATCCCTATATCGAATTTCGAAGTTTATCCTTTCCTATACTGGCACGATAAGGTTCCCGATTATGATTTATCTTCACAAGAAGTCAATGACGTTTTTATCGTTAATTGCTCTGATTTACTAAATGATGACAACCTTTCAGATGTTGACATTGAAATTTCTGAAAATACAAAATTAAAAAAGGTACCTAGTTTTTGTCTGGAAAATAAAATAGTTTGGGGAGCAACCGCGCTTATTCTGAGCGAAATCAGAGAAATACTGAAGCGCCTTTAAACAAAAAGAGGAACAAACCTAAACTTGTTCCTCTTTCTGCTAAACCATGCTAAAACTATAAAACTCAAAAACTACATCTATGAACTGTAATTTTCTATACAAAGGTAAGTCGCTTTTTTAATTCTACAATTAATCTACTGTAAAATATTTGTTAATTTTTGTTTGCTCGAGTCATTTCTCTTTTCCCTGGAGGACCTGGCAAAGATTCAACTTTAAATCCAAGACTTTTTAAATTTCTACGAAATTGCCCTTGAGCACAGTAAGTAACTAAAACTCCATTCACCTTTAGGGAATTATACATTTTTTCCAAGATTGGCAATTCCCAAATCTCTGGTTGAGCACGAGGCCCGAAAGCATCAAAATAAATTAAATCAAAATTCTGATTGTTGGACCATTCTTGGATTGCACCTTTTATTTTATGAATGAAAAAGTTCTTTGAAAGAGAAACTAGTTGACCCCATTCAGCATCCAATAATTTGGAATAAACTTCCGAACTCGATTGATCAAGTTGAGATGGATAATCCATTTTTTTACAGATATCAATTGGAACAGGGAATACTTCAATGGAAGTATATTGAATTTTAACTTGATTTGTTTCAGCCCACAAGTAAGTTAACAGTGCATTTAAACCTGTCCCGAAGCCTAGTTCAAAAATTGAAATTTCCGATTTTGATGCAAATTGATCAAGTCCATTTTCAATAAAAACGTGTTTTGCTTCTTGAATGGCACCATGAAATGAATGGTAATTCTCGTTTAATTCCGGCAAATAGATGGTATTAGAACCATCAGCAGTTTGTTTTATTTCCAACCGACTATTCACTTATTTTTCTTGATATCATTAGTCCATCGCGGATTGGCATAAGAACCTCCTCAACCCTTGGATCATTGTGAACGAACTGATTGTATTCACGCAATAAATTCGTTTCTCGATCTTGCTTGATTGGATCCGCAACTTTCCCCGACCAAAGCACATTATCGGCAATGATATATCCTCCAACAGAAACAGAATTAAAAACCAAGTGATAATAATTCAAATAATTCAATTTATCAGCGTCAATAAATACAATATCCCATTTTTCACTAATTGTCGGAATCAACTGAATCGCATCCCCAACCAAATAAGTTATTTTATTGCTATAATCTGAAAGGTTAAAATAACCGCGAACACGGTTTTCCAATTCTTCGTTTACGTCAATTGTAACCAACTTACCTTCAGCTGTCAATCCTTCAGCGAGACAAAGCGCGGAGTATCCAGTGTAAGTGCCTATTTCGAGAATTCGGTTCGGTTTAATCATTTTAGAAAACATGCTTAACACACGTCCTTGGAAATGTCCACTAAGCATTCTAGGTTGAAGCACCTCAAGATGTGTTTCGCGATTTATTTGTTGCAATAAGGCACTTTCCCTTGAAGAGTGTTCACAAACGTATTGATCTAAAATTGGATCTATAAATTCCATTTAAAATTTTACACAAAATTAATTATTAACTATTGAATTCTCAGGAATTAGCCTAAAGCCACGTCTAAAATCATCATGACCAAAAATCCGCCAATGAACCCTAAAACTGCTACATCTGTATATTTATCTCGCTGTGTTTCGGGAATTACCTCTTCGACAACCACAAAAATCATTGCACCAGCGGCAAAGGCCAAAGCGAAAGGAAGAATCGGTTCCATATAAATAACTGCTACAGCTCCAATTACCCCCGCAATCGGTTCCACAATCGCTGAAAGCTGTCCGTACCAAAAACTTTTGAAACGGCTCGCCCCTGCCCTTCTTAACGGCATCGCAACCGCAAATCCTTCTGGGAAATTCTGTATCCCAATTCCTATTGCCAAGGTAATGGCTCCCGCAATAGTTGCTCCTTCAACTCCATGTGCTGCTGCTCCAAACAACACACCAACAGCTAATCCTTCTGGGATATTATGCAAGGTAATCGCCAAAACAAGTAAAGTAGTTTTGTGTAACTGTGTTTTTACTCCTTCTGATTCGTGATCACCAAAATTGATATGCAAATGCGGCATACTTTTATCCAAAAAGAAAAGGAACAAAGCGCCGATTAAGAAGCCAATAGCCGCAGGCAGCCAAGGAAATGATGGATAAAGTCTTTCAGACATCTCAATGGATGGCATCAACAAAGACCAAAAGCTAGCCGCTACCATCACGCCACCTGTAAAACCAAGCATTCCATCCAATACTCCGCGATGCATTTTTTTGAAGAAAAAAACGAGGGCTGCTCCCGCCGCAGTGACAAGCCATGTGAACGTAGTTGCTAAAAATGCCGCAAATACTGGATGAATGGATTTAAAATACGACTCAATTTCTTGCATACTTTGTTAAACAAGATAATACCGAAGAAGGTTTCATTTTCTTACTCGTAACCCAAAGATTTTGCTTTTTCTTTCAAACTTTTCGCAACTGCCGAACCAAAATCATCGGTTTTTCCAGACTCGTTTCTTTTTTTCATTTCCTCTTGAATGTATTTTTCTCGTTCGACACCCAAGCGACCAATTTCCGCTTGAATTTTATCGCGCTCTTCCGCTTTTTCCTTGATGTATTTTTCTTTTTCTTCCTTAGATTTACCTTTCAATTCGGTTGGCAAATCTTCATCTTTTACCTTATCGAGAAAAGTCGAATCAGCTTCTATTGCATCAACTGCGTCCCAATCACCGTTTTTATAAGCTGATTTTTTCGACTTCACCAAAGCGCGCTCAGCAACAACGGATTTACTCTGAACCGCAGCATTCATATCTTGAGTAACCTGATTGGATAAGTTATAGGTAGCAACAGATCCATAGCCCACATATGTTCCATTCAATTTGATATTTTGTTGATTGATTTGATCATCATAAGGCGTTTCAATATAAACTACTTTCTGATTGGAATTAATATTGAAATATTCACCTTTGGAACAAGTAGCTCCATCTTTCCAGAATTCACGAATTCCTTGTAGCGCATCACCACAATAAATCGTATTTACGAAAACACCTTTTGCTGTGGCCTGTGAACAAACTTCTTTGTAAGTAATTGGACCTTGATTAAATGGTTCGTTACCTGCTATGTAAATCAATTTTAAATCTTTCGGATCATTCGACCAAGCAAGATCGTTCAACGATTTTTGAATGACTGCACCACAAAATTCGGAACCTCCATTTGTTTTTAAGGAAAATAACTTTTCAGAAACCACATCCAAATTTGTCGTAAAAGGCGTTTGTTGTCGAATGTAATTTGAGACAGCTGAAAGTCCATCATTACCATAATCATACATAGCGATCTCAAGCGTTGGGACTTCACCATTATATTTCAATCCACTCGCTTCATTCACAATTGCCCAAATACGTGATTTTGCCTGATCAATGAGGCCGTCCATACTATTTGAAGTATCGAATAAAATGACCAATTGAACTTTCCTTTTCGGTGGATTAATTTGTGCCGTCAACATAGAACACACCAATGTAACGACCAATAGAGAAACAAGTTTTTTCATGGAATTTAGTTTTAAAAAAGTTGAATACAACTATATTCCTGAAACGTTCATTTTTGAGTTAAAAGTGAAGGGTTTTAAAGTGAAGATTTAAACAGTTAAGAAGTTAAGAATTAATTAAACCTATGTAAAGTTTAACTCTTCAATCTTAACTTTTAACTCTCTTAACTCTAAAACTATTTCTCAGTAAAATATCGAATCGCTAACTGATAACCTGTTAGTCCAAATCCAAAGATACAACCAACACAAACTGGACTCAGTAAAGATTCATGTCTGAATGACTCTCGACCAGTGATGTTTGAAATATGAACCTCTACGACAGGAATTGCAATCGACGAAATGCAATCTCGGATTGCGACACTTGTGTGCGAGTAACCTCCCCCATTCAAAACAATTCCATCTGCTTCGGTTTGCTGCAATTTATTGATGATTTCACCTTCCACGTTTGACTGAAAATACTCCAATTCACAATCAAATTTTGATTTCAATTCAGCAAAATAATTTTCAAAGCTTACATTGCCATATATTTGTGGTTCACGCGTTCCGAGCAAGTTTAAGTTTGGTCCGTTTACAATTAAAATTTTCATCGTGTCGAATTGGAGTCGCTATATTAAGGATTTTGTTTCATATCTGAAAATCGAAAAAGGATTGGCTGAAAATTCAATTATTGCTTACCAAAACGATGTGGCTAAACTTTGTGATTTCGCGGTTTCCAATCAGAAAAGTCCGACTGAAATAAAATACAACGACCTAAAACAATTCATTGTAGAACTTTTTGATTTAGGACTCAGTGCTCGGAGTCAAGCAAGAATTATCTCGGGAATTAAGCAATTTTATACGTTTCTGCTCTTGGAAAATATTATTTCTGACGATCCAAGCGAGTTACTCGAACAACCAAAAATCGGACGAAAATTACCTGAAATATTAACCATTGAAGAAATTGATTCATTGATCGCTGCCATCGATTTAAGTAAAAATGAAGGGCATCGAAATCGGGCAATAATTGAAACTTTATATAGCTGCGGTCTCCGTGTGAGTGAGTTAATTAATCTTCGGTTTAGCGATTTGTATTTCGATGAAGGTTTTATTCGTGTAATTGGAAAAGGAAATAAAGAGAGATTGGTGCCGGTAAGTCCTCAAGTTCAAAAAGAAATCGAATTATACAATAATCACATTCGAAGACATCAGGAAATTACAAAGGGACACGAGAATATTGTTTTTCTAAATCGTCGAGGAAGTCAGTTAACACGTGTTATGATTTTTACGATTATTAAAGATTTAGCCAGGTCTATTAGTTTAAAGAAAACCATTTCGCCTCACACATTCAGGCATTCCTTCGCAACCCATTTAATCGAAGGAGGTGCGAATTTAAGAGCCATTCAGGACATGCTTGGTCACGAATCGATTACCACAACGGAAATTTATACGCATTTGGATCAACGATTTTTACGTGATGCCATTCTCAGTTTTCACCCTAGAAATTCTCAATAAATAATTGATTTCAAATAGATTTTGAAATTCTTTACAGAAAAACCGAATAATCTTGGTTTTCTATTTGTGATTTTAAAAGAAATACTTATCTTTGCAACCGCTTTTTACATTTTAAAGAAAACAAAAAGACATGTCACGAGTTTGTCAATTAACAGGAAAGTCAGTAATGGTGGGAAATAACGTTTCTCACTCTAACCGTAAAACGAAGCGTCGTTTTTACCCGAATTTGGTAACAAAGAAATTTTTTGTTCCAGAAGATAATTCATTTATTACGTTGAAAATTTCAACCTCTGCTTTAAGAACAATCAACAAGAAAGGAATTTCTGCTTGTTTGAAAGAAGCTCGTGAAAAAGGATATTTAAAATAAACCTGTTGCGAAACAGCTAAATTTAAAGGAAAATGGCAAAGAAAAGTAAAGGTAATCGTATCCAAGTAATTCTTGAGTGCACAGAGCATAAAGAATCAGGAATGGCAGGAACTTCTCGTTACATTACAACAAAAAACAGAAAAAATACTCCAGATAGAATGGAGATTAAAAAATTTAACCCGATCTTGAAAAGATACACGGTTCATAAAGAAATTAAATAATTAAAAGATGGCAAAGAAAGTAGTAGCTTCGCTTCAAAAAGGTGGTGGAAAGGAACATACCAAAGTAATTAAAATGGTAAAATCTGATAAATCAGGTTCGTACACTTTTAAAGAAGAAATCGTTCACAACGATAAAGTAAAAGAGTGGTTTGCTAAAAACTAATTGATAAACAATAAATTTTAAAGCTTCCACTTTGGGAGCTTTTTTTTTGACCAATGGGATTATTCGATTTTTTTTCTCGATCCAAAAAGGAAAGTCTTGATCAAGGACTTGAAAAAACAAAACAATCTTTTTTCTCAAAGATTGCCCGAGCCATTGTTGGTAAGTCAAAAGTGGATGATGAGGTCCTAGACAATCTTGAAGAAATTCTTATTAGCTCAGATGTAGGTGTTGAGACTACGCTAAAGATTATTGACCGAATTCAAGCCAGAGTTTCACGTGATAAAGTTTTAGGCACAGACGAACTAAATCATGTGCTGCGAGAGGAAATTGCTGCATTACTCGAAGAAAACAATTCCAATCAAAACGGACAACTTGAAATTAACCCGCCAGCTGACGGCAATCCATACGTTATAATGGTTGTTGGTGTAAATGGAGTTGGTAAAACTACCACCATTGGAAAACTTGCGTATCAATTCAAAAAAGCAGGTAAAAAAGTAGTACTAGGAGCGGCTGATACATTTCGTGCTGCTGCGGTAGATCAGCTTATTATTTGGTCCAAACGTGTTGACGTCCCGATTGTTCAACAAGGAATGGGCGCTGATCCTGCGAGCGTTGCTTTTGACACGCTTCAATCGGCAAAATCTCAAAATGCAGACGTTGTCATTATTGATACCGCTGGAAGACTTCACAATAAAGTTAATTTAATGAATGAGCTGAGTAAAATTAAGCGAGTCATGGAAAAAGTTGTTCCCGATGCTCCGCATGAAATTTTACTTGTTCTCGATGGATCTACAGGTCAAAATGCTTTTGAACAAGCGAAACAATTTTCACAAGCCACTGACATCAACGCGTTGGCGGTCACAAAATTAGATGGCACTGCCAAAGGAGGAGTTGTCATTGGAATAAGTGATCAAATGAAAATTCCGGTAAAATATATCGGTGTCGGTGAAAAAATGGAAGATCTTCAACTTTTTGACCGCAAAGAGTTCGTAGATTCTTTATTTTCAGATTGATACGATTTAAAAGAAATTAACATTTGTATTTTCTTATCAACTTTCTTCACTTTTAAATTAAATTTCAATAATTTGGTGTCCTAAAACATCAAACTATGAAAAGAATTTACCTCATTTTGTGGATAACAATCTCCATGTTAACCATTTCGAATTCGTCCTTCTCTCAGCAATGGGTAGATTTAATGTTGGATCCAAACACGAACTTTTACGATGTTCAATCCGCGTTTAATTCTCATTGGGAAAATAGACCCTATGAAAAAGGAAAGGGATATAAACAATACAAAAGGTGGGAGGAAATTATGGAGCCACGGGTTTATCCATCCGGAAACAAATCACTGGTGTCTAAAACCTATACCAATTATATTCAATGGGAACAGGAATTGGCCGCAGCTGGTATTCCGAAATCCACGAATGGAAACTGGTCAATCATTGGACCAACATCAAAACCTGGCGGAGGTGGTAATGGACGTGTAAACTTCGTTCGTTTTCATCCTACCGATCCTCAGACAATGTGGGTAGGAACTCCAGATGGTGGATTGTGGAAAACCACAAATGGTGGTACATCATGGAGTACAAATACGGACCAACTTGGAGTTATCGGCTGCTCTGATTTGGCAATTCACCCGACCAATCCGCAAATCATGTACCTAGCCACTGGAGATCATAATGCATCGGATTGCAATTCAATTGGTGTATTGAAATCGATAGATGGTGGAAACACTTGGACTACTACAGGTTTGACATGGACTGTTAATCAAGGTCGTCATATTTCCAGGTTATTGATTAATCCTACCAATCCTGATATTCTTATCGCTTTTAGTACAATTGGCATTTTTAGAACTACCAATGCAGGCTCTATTTGGAATAATCCTTTACAAAATGTTGTTATTAATGACGGAGAATTTAAACCAGGCGACCCTCAAACAGTTTATGCCTGTGGCACAACAATAAGACGTTCTACTGATGGCGGCGCTACATGGTCTACGATTACATCTGGTTTAACTGGAATTAGAAGAATGGCAATGGCAGTTTCGCCTGCAAATCCTGCTTATGTTTACATTTTAGTTGCCAGATCCAGTGACAATGGATATGGTGGTTTGTTACGATCTACAGATAGTGGTGCCAGTTTCACAAATAGAATGCCAGTTTCAGCAACTAATAATATACTCGGTTGGGAAAATGGCGCTGACGCAGGTGGACAGGGATGGTTTGACTTATGCATAGCTGTTAATCCTTCTAACGCAGAAGAAGTTTTAACAGGTGGAATAAATATTTGGCGTTCAACAAACGGAGGATCTTCTTTTTCTAAACTTACCAATTGGACAGCTGCTCAGACTAATTCAACCTACGTTCACGCAGACATTCATGATATTATCTATTCACCTCATACCGTAGGAACAATTTTTTCAGGAACTGATGGTGGAATTTTTAAAACAACTAATACCACCGGTTGGTCTAACATATCAAATAATCTTGCAATATCTCAACAATATCGATTAGGATTATCAGCGAGTAATGCAAATATTATTGTCGCAGGACATCAAGATAACGGAACGAATGTGACTACCAATGGGACTGCTTGGAATATGAGATTAGGTGGAGATGGTATGGATTGCTTGATTGATAGAACGAATAACAATTTAATGCTTGCCTCATTATATTACGGAGAATATTATCGATCTACGAATGGAGGAACAAGTTTTAGTCCAATCGCAAATCCTCCTGGGCAAGGAGAATGGGTTAGTCCAATTAAGCAAGATGCAACAACTGCCGCAACGGTATATTCAGGTGGAAGACCAGCAATTTACAGGACTACGAACATTGCTGCCGGTACAGTGGCATGGACGGCATTGGGAACACCAAGTGGTTCGGGTAATGTTATTGAATTTGCAGTTGCACCGAGCAATAGCCAAGTTATTTATGCAATCAAGGGACCCAGCGGTACAGGAACATATAGTGTTTCAAAAACAACGAATGGATCAACGTTCACAGCTCTTACTGGACTTCCTACTTCTGTTGCTCCAACTTGGGTAGCCGTTTCTAATACAGACCCAAATGTTGTATTTGTCACCTATTCTGGTTATAGTGGAACTAATAAAGTTTTTAAAAGCACAAACGGAGGAACGTCTTGGACAAATATATCATCTGGCTTACCAAATATTCCAGTAAATTGTGTTGTTTACTCGAATGGCACTAGTGATGGTGTTTATGTAGGTACAGATATCGGCGTTTTTTATCGGGATAATTCCATGACAACATGGGTAGACTTTAACTCTGGTTTACCTCGCGTTGCAATTCGTGATCTAGAAATATTTTATCCAACAAGTAAATTAAGAGTAGCAACATATGGTAGAGGTACATGGGAATCAGATTTGTATTCTTCCGTGCCTTCTGCTCCTGTTGCATCTTTTTCTGCTAATAATGTAAATATTTGTGTTGGACAAAGTGTTCAGTTTACAAGTACGTCAACAGGTCAACCTACTTCCTATAGTTGGACTTTTCAAGGTGGAACACCAGCAACAAGTACTACTCAAAATCCAAGTGTTACCTATAATACTGCGGGAACTTATGATGTTTCGTTAACAGTTACAAATGCTAATGGAAACGATATTGAAACACAAACAGGATATATCACAGTAACTGGTGCTTCGTCAAATACACTGCCAGTTAACGAAGGATTTACTGCAACTGCTTTTCCTCCAACAACGCCAGCTATCTGGGAAGTAGTTAATTCAGATGGCAGTGCAACGACATGGTCAAGAAGCGCAACAGTAGGTGTAGCTCCAACAGCAGGTAATTCATTGATGTTTGATAATTATAATTTTGATGATTCTGGTAATTCAGATGAAATGCGTTTGCCCAAATTGAATTTCTCAAGTTATTCAGCTGCCCAAATGACTTTTCATGTAGCTTATGCACCCTTCACTCAAAATGGTCAAATATTCGCCGATGGTTTGCAAGTATTGATTTCAACAGATTGCGGAACAACTTGGACTTCAGTTTATAATAAATCAGGAAATACCGTTGCAGCAGGAAATTTACCAACTGTAGCTCCAATTACTGCGCAGTTTACACCGACTGCTGCCCAATGGAGACAAGAAACAGTTGACTTAACCAGTTTCGTTGGACAGTCAAACGTAATCATTGCATTTAAAAATATGGCAGCTTACGGTAATAGACTATTTATTGATAATATCAATCTAACAGGAACGGCTGTCCAGACTCAACCAACTGCTAGCTTCACTTCTACTCCAACAGGAACAGCATGTACGGGTCAAACCATTCAATATACAAGTACGTCAACGGGAAGCCCAACATCTTATTCATGGACATTTGCCGGGGGCACACCTGCTACGAGCACTGCACAAAATCCAACGGTGACTTACTCATCTCCAGGTGCCTATAATGTCACATTGATAGCAACAAATTCAATAGGAAGTAATACATCTAATCAAACAAATTATATAACAATCAATCAAACCCCTTCCGTTACAGGAACCACACCGGCTAGTCGTTGCGGAACAGGAACGGTTTCTCTAAGCGCAACCGCTTCAAGCGGAACTATTTCTTGGTTTGCCGCAGCAACAGGAGGAACAGCTTTAGGAACTGGAGCTACTTTTAACACTCCGTCAATTTCTACAAATACGAATTATTATGTAGAGGTGACTTCTAATGGTTGTACGTCAGCTAGAACTGTGGTTTTGGCTACGGTAAATACAAATCCGACAGTTAGTGCGCCTTCAACTCAAAATATTTGTTTAGGAAGTTCGTCAAATGCAATTAATTTTTCAGGAAATAGTGCTAATTCAACTTATGCTTGGACAAATACTAATACGGCAATTGGTCTAGGTGCATCTGGTTCCGGAAATATTTCATCATTTACACCTACAGCAACTGGGACATCTTCTATTACGGTTACTCCGACTTTAGGTTCTTGCACTGGAACACCTGTTACATTTACAATTAATGTGAATCCTGTGCCAACTGTTACTTTTGATTTATCATCTGTAACTCCGCCATGTACCTATGATCCTTCATTTACTTTACCTGCAGGTTCTCCAGCTGGAGGAACTTATTCTGGCCCAGGTGTAAGTGGTACAAACTTCAATCCTGCTAGTGCGGGTGCAGGATCGCATACAATCACATATTCGGTAACACAAAATGGCTGTACAGGTTCGTCAACATCTACAATTTCTGTTGATGCTTGTTCAGGAATTGTGGACACTGAGAATATGCCAATTATCGTTTATCCAAACCCAACGAATGGATTACTTAAAATTGATGGAATAACCTCAGATATGAAAACTGTAGAATTGATTGACGCTTCTGGTCGAATAATTTCAAAATGGAATGTAAACGGGAATTCTATGCAACTTGATTTGAGTAAATTCTCTACAGGAAATTACAACCTGAAAATCTCTAGTATAGATAAGGTGATTTTGAAAAAGATACAGATTAAAAAATAGCGATTGTATTTTCATTTGAAAGAGGTTACGAAATTCGTAACCTCTTTTTATTTTGTTCAATTTATTTTTTAGATTAATTTTAAAATGCATTTGATATTTCTAAAAATATATTATCTTTGCAGTCCTATTTTGATCACGATTTAAGTTAAGATATTATGAAAAGAACGTTTCAACCATCGGTAAGAAAGAGAAGAAACAAGCACGGATTCCGAAGCAGAATGGCTACAAAGAATGGTCGTCGTGTTTTGGCGGCTCGTCGACGCAAAGGAAGAAAGAAGCTAACAGTTTCTGATGAGCCGATGCACAAGCGTTAATTCTCACATTTAGAATAATTTTAAGCCTTCTCAAATGAGAAGGCTTTTTTATTGCTCGGAAATCGAGTAAAACAAAAAAAGTTCCCCGAAAGGAACTTTGAGAAAAATTGGAAAGAAATAATTCTATTTCACCAATACTGTAGGCGCTGCCGCTAATATTTCAGAACTAGTCTCATTTGCAAACTTTTCGAAATTAGCAACGAATTTACCTGCTAAACTGTTTGCCGTAGAATCATAAGCATTTTTATCAGACCACGTATTTCTTGGATTTAATAATTCTGTTGGAACACCCTCGCAAAAAGTTGGAAAATCTAAATTAAATATTGGTAACTTTTCGAAACTAACGCCATCTAATTTTCCAGTTAGTGCCGCAGTTATCATGGCCCTTGTGTATGAAAGTTTCATTCTACTTCCAACTCCATAGGATCCCCCGGACCAACCTGTATTTATCAACCAAACGTTTATATTCGTTCCATCTAGTTTTTCACCGAGTAGTTTGGCATATTTTGCAGGATGAAGTGGTAGGAAAGCCGCCCCAAATCCAGCTGAAAAAGTAGTTGTAGGTTCTGTGATTCCAACTTCCGTACCAGCAACTTTAGCCGTATAACCAGACATAAAGTGATACATTGCTTGTTCTTTTGTCAACCTCGAAATCGGAGGCAAAACTCCAAATGCATCTGCAGTTAAAAAGAAAATATTTTTCGGCGCGCCTCCAATTGATGGAACCGCAATATTATCAATATGATGAATCGGATAAGAAACACGCGTATTTTCTGTGATGCTTCCGTCCGTGTAATCTGGAGTCGATGACTCATTCGAGAAACCTATATTTTCAAGGAGTGCTCCAAACTTAATAGCATCGAAAATTTGAGGCTCCTTTTCTCTTGTTAAGTCGATTGTTTTGGCATAACACCCACCTTCGAAATTGAAAACTGAATTGTCAGACCAACCATGTTCATCATCACCAATTAAACGACGATTCGGATCTGAAGACAAGGTTGTTTTCCCGGTACCTGATAAACCAAAGAAAATGGCTGTATCTCCATCCTCTCCAATGTTTGCAGAACAATGCATCGACAAGACATTTTTTTCATGGGGAAGAACAAAATTCAAAGCAGAAAAAATTCCTTTTTTGATTTCACCTGTGTATCCTGTTCCACCAATAAGAATCATTTTCTTGGTAAAATTTAGTATTGCGAAATTGTGCTGACGTGTCCCATCTATTTCAGGATCCGCCTTGAAACTTGGGATACAGACAACGTGCCATTCTGGATTGAAATTTTCAAGTTCTACATCCGTAGGACGCAAAAACATGTTGTAAGCAAACAAATTTGACCAAGGCAGTTCAGTAACAACGCGAATATTCAGACGAAAATTTGGGTCGGCACAAGCATATGCATCACGAACATAAACATCCTTCTCATTCAGATATGCTTTCATACGATTATATAAAGCATCAAATTTTTCAGGTGAGAACCCAATGTTTACATCTCCCCACCAAACAGCATTTTCAGTAATTTCATCACGAACAATAAAACGATCTTTCGGAGATCTCCCTGTAAATTCACCAGTTTCAATTGCCAAAGCACCCGTATCAGTCAGGATACCTTCACCGGTAATGATACAATCTTCAATAAGTTCAGAAGGAGTTAAATTCCAAAATTGGGTTCCGAGGTTCGCAAGTCCTATCGACTTATTTAGATCTGAGTTAGACCCGTATTTTCCTGTTAATTCCATATTAAATTTTCTTAGCAAGAAGCTATATTACAATACAAAATTAACCCTTAAGGAGCGATTGAACACTCATTTCGCTTAGTTTTTTCCAACAACGAAAAAGAAAGCTGTTGAGAAAAAAAATGGTATAAAATCAAAAAAAAATTGTATATTAATCTTAGTGTTACAATTACACTAAGTTATTTGGATTGGTATTTGTTGGAAGGCTGATTTAAATCGTTATTGTTGATATCGGAAATAAAAAATTTCATTCTGATGTTTCGTATCGGTTAATTTTGTAAAAAACGAAAAATGAACTTAAAAATTGGAAAGCTAGGTCGAATAACAATGATTTTAAACTTCATTTTACTATTCTCCTTCTGTGTTGATCAAAAAAAATCTCGATTCAAATTTGTTGATGCACCAACTCAATGGTATTCGAAGGAATTAATAAATCTAAACGGACTAAAACAATTCGAACAAGCAATTGAATATGAAAAATCAATTGTGGTTCTAAAAAATGAATCTTCAGTTCTTCCGTTTGGGAATTTAAAAAACAATTTTTCTTTAATTACCGTTGGAGGGGAATCAAGCTTTTTTAAGGAAGGAATAGAATTGTTCACTGATATTCCTTCATTTCAAGTTCCTTCATCTAAGTTTTTGAACGTTACTCAAATTGAATCAAATAAATCATCAGATTTCGTGATTATTAGTCTGCATGCGACCAAGGAGACAAGCATCTTGGACTCATTAAATGAAGATTTTATTCAAAAACTCTCTAAATCCAGTAAAAAAATTCTTGTTGTTTTTGGTGAAAGCGACTTTATAAATTCAGTCAACCCTGATTTGTTTGATGCAATTGTTCTGGGACACGAAAATCATCAAATTGCTCAAAATCGCGTCGCTCAGTTGCTTTTCGGAGCAATAAGTTCAAATGCAAAAACGAAAGAACGACTTATAAAATTTCCAAAGGATTCAGGTAAAGAGATTCGATCAAACGGACGATTGAAATTTACGATGCCTGAAGAGGTAGGTATTGATCCTCAAAAACTAAATAAAATAGATGAAATTGCTCTAAACGGAATAAAAGCAGGAGCGTATCCGGGGTGTCAAATCGCAGTCGCGGTTGACGACAAAATTATCTTTCGGAAAAGCTATGGAACCCATACATATGAGAACAAGAATGAAACGGTTAAAAATAACGACCTCTATGACATAGCATCCATTACGAAAATAGCAGCCTCTTCCCTATTAGCAATGCATTTAAATTGGAAAAATCAGTTGGACCTGAACGAATCTCTTGGGGATTATATTCCTGATGTTACTCAAAAAACAGCATATAGTTCCATAATCATTCGAGAGATGATGGCTCATCAAGCTGGTTTAACTCCTTTTATCCCATTTTACAAAAGGACATTAAAAAATGGACAATTGGATTCAGAAATTTATTCTAATACTCAAAAAGAAGGCTTTGATTTAAAAGTAGCAGACGGAATTTTTATGAAGCGAAATTATGTCGACAGTTTATACAAACAAATATTAAGAACTCCTTTGGGTGTGAAGAAATATGAATATTCAGATTTGTGTTATTATTTTACTCAAAAAATACTAGAAAAGCAGATTGGAAAACGTCAAGATATATTCCTTTTAGAAAATATCTACAAACCGATGGGATTAAGACATGCTCGTTATCTTCCTTTAAATTATTTCGAGAAATCACAGATTGTGCCAACTGAACGCGACATGGCCTTTCGCAAGCAATTGCTTCACGGAACTGTTCACGATCCAGGTGCAGCTATGTTAGGTGGAGTGGCTGGACACGCAGGACTTTTCTGTAACGCAACTGATTTGGCTAGTATTATGCAATTATTCTTAAATAACGGCAACTATGCTGGCATGCAGTTTTTCGATGAGAAAACCACTTCCGAATTTACAAAACAGCAATTCACAGGTAATCGTCGCGGCGCAGGATTTGACAGACCGAATGCTAGTGGCGGAGGAACATGCGACAAACTGGCTTCTCAACAGAGCTTTGGACATTCAGGTTTCACGGGAACACTCGCTTGGGCAGATCCAAAAGATAAAGTGATTTTTGTCTTTCTTTCCAATCGAGTTCATCCCGATCAAGATAATTGGAAATTACGAGATATGGGAATTCGAACTGAAATCCAACATGTTGTTTATGAAGCGGTTCAGACAAGAAAAAAATAGAAATTGGGATTATAAATTAATATGATAACGTTTCAACCCAAACTAATGACATTCCGATCTTCTTTGCATTGGTTTTTACCTTATGTTTTTTTGCTATTTGAATCCTTTATTTCAACCGCTCAAAGTGTTTTGCCTAATGTATCATTCGGGAAAATTGATCGAATTTCGAACTTTAAATCCAAATTTGTTACTGCAAGAAACGTTGACATTTGGTTGCCTCAGGATTATTCTAAATCAAATAAGTATGCGGTAATCTACATGCATGATGGACAAATGCTTTTTGATTCTCAAACGACATGGAATAAACAGGAATGGAATATTGACGAGCTAGGGCAAAAACTAATTAATGAATCAGAAATTAGGAATTTCATTGTAGTTGGAATCTGGAATGGAGATAGCACAAGACATAAAGATTACTTTCCACAGAAACCATTTCATTCGATGTGTGAAAAGGATAAAGATTCAATTTCTTCGCAACTTCAACGAGCAGGAAGAAGTAAATTAAAATTTCAACCAAATTCTGATAATTATCTGAAATTTATTTCGCGAGAATTGAAGCCCTACATTGATAAGTATTATGCGGTTTACAAAGACCCGTCAAGCACTTTTATTGCAGGAAGTAGCATGGGAGGATTAATTTCGATTTATGCAATTTGTGAATATCCAAAAATTTTCGGTGGCGCAATTTGTATTTCTACGCATTGGCCAGGTGCATTTACAATTGAAAACAATGGTTTTCCAATCGCCATGTTAAACTATCTGAAGGAAAATCTTCCAAATCCTAAATCCCATAAAATCTATTTCGATTGCGGCGATCAAACATTAGATGCCTTATATCCAGATATCCAGCTAAAAGTAGATTTGCTAATGAAAGAAAAAGGATTTTCATCTAAAAATTGGTTAACTAAATACTTCCCGGGTGAAAATCACAGTGAACAAGCCTGGCAAAAACGATTGGATATTCCCTTAAAATTCTTGTTAAAATAAAAAACTCTCATTAGATAACCAATGAGAGTTTCGAAGTTTAGAATTTGATTATCAGTCTTTAAAATCCTTTAGATCAATTTTCTCATTAACAACCATTTTGGACACTTTGCCTGAGAATGACATCTCTCCAAATGACATTGACATCGAATGCGGGAAAAGTATTCCACCAACATCTTTGTAATCTCCTAAAACATTTGTTGACTCGATTGTTTCTTCACCCTGTTTTCTTATTGAAACTGATTTTTCTTTTAAGAAAGTAGTTTTGTTGTAGTAATCATATGATTCTGAGGAATCCTCAACCGTTTTTACTACGTAGAAGTCAGTACCATTTTGATTTTCGATACCAATCAAATCATAGTTGGTTCCATTTTTAGCATAGTTCAACTCAGGAAAAAGACCACTTGACTTTTTCTTTGAAGTCAACTCTTGGGAAGTCATTTCTTTTTTTCCAGCTTGCATGTTGTATGTAAATCCAGACTTGCCATCGTAAAAAGACTTTTGAAATACCATACCTTGTCCTTCCATTTTTTGAGCTTCTGTTTCAGGAGCCATCCAATAATCTGTCATTTTTAAAGGAATCGGAATTTTAGCGGAAGACAAATCCGTTACTCGTTCGTAGGATTTAATTTTCTTCAACTTTTTTGATAATTCTTTCTTGGTTTTGGTTTGTGTAACAGCATAGATGTAACTGTCAATCAATTGTTCCTTGGAAATATCAGCTTTTTTCATCTCTTTGACTTCGTTTCCAAACGCGTCCAATAATTCGATTTTTCCATCAGAATCAAACTTTTTAAGTTTATCGATAATTTCCTCATTACCAACAACAACGATATTACAGTTTTTAGAAGTGAAATATTGCTGAGCCATGTCCAAAACATCTTGCTTATTTACTGATTCCAATCTTTGTAAATATGTTTTGTAATAATCCTTTGGCAAATTGTTCTTAATGATGTTCAAAGCGAATCGAGCTACTGTCTGAGGATTTTCCAATGAAATTGCGAATTTCCCATTCATTGTTGATTTCGTTAGATTCAATTCATCATCATTCACATTCTCAGATGTAATTTTTTCGAACTCTCCCAGAATTTGAGCAATAGCGGAATCTGTAACGGCATTTCTAAAATTACCTCCAGCAGATAACCATGCACCATTGTCCTGGATATTTAAAGAAGAATAACAACC
Organism: uncultured Lishizhenia sp.; assembly: GCA_964534395.1. Lineage (GTDB taxonomy): Bacteria > Bacteroidota > Bacteroidia > Flavobacteriales_D > Crocinitomicaceae > UBA952. The sequence goes on along the minus strand of CAZHOW010000008.1, from coordinate 9,097 downwards.
ATATGTGTAAGCCTTATCTTCACGTAGGTTTTGCATCAAGCGCGTTCCAAATCCACCGCCACCAAAGATATTATTCAACACCGTCAACGGCAATTGATTTTTATCTCCAGTTTTAATTTTCACTGGAAAAGTCACATAAACTACAGACTGAACTGCACCTGGTTTTTTAACAAAAACAACACGATTTCCTTTACCGAAATTACCGGAATTGGTCGGATTTTTATAAACATTTCCTCCACTCCAAGTTCCAAAATACTTGTTAACCAATTCTTCCGTTTGTTGACGAGTAATGTCTCCTACAACCACCAAATAGCTCCCTTTAGGTGTAAAATTAGTTTTGAAATAATTTACGACATCATCACGGGAAATATTATTCAAGGTCGCCTCCGTCATTACATCACTGTATGGATGATTCGGGAAGTTTACTTTTACAACCGCATTTTGAGCCATTGTATTCGCGTCCGATTTTGCTGACATCAATGCCGATTCGTTTTGTTTTTTAATACGATCAAATTCCGATTGTGGGAAATTAGCATTCATCAATACGTCAGACATCAAGGTCAAGCCCTTATCTACGTGTTTCGTCAAACATGAAAGAAACATAGAATTCTTATCAGCTGACAAAGATGCTCCGATGTAATCGATTTCCTTATCTAATTGATCCTTCGAACGGTTATTGGTTCCTGACATGATTAACGATCCTGCCATATCAGAAAGACCAGCTTTGTTACCTTCCATTCGTGGATCTGAACCCATGCTTAAATCAAATGAAACTTTTGGGATTTTATGATTTTCAGAGAGAATAACGGTTATTCCATTTGCCGTTGTGAACACTTCAGATTCTTTCAAATCATTTGCCTTTTGAGGCGCAGGAGTTGGCATCACAGAACGATCCAATTGCGCTTGAACGAATCCCGTAAAAAGTATGATGGAGCTTAAAATTATCTTTTTCATAACTTTCAATTTATTTTTTTGGTAAATAATGTAGAATGACCCGTGCATCCTGAGTAAGGTATTTTTTGGCAACACGCTGAATGTCCTCTCGTGTAACTTTCATATAATTGTTCATTAAGGTATTCACACGATCAGCGTTTCCATAATAAACACTGTTATCAGCCAAATTCTCGGCGATTCCCGCTACAGTAGAATTTGCACTTACAAGGTCATTCTCGAATTTATTTCTTGCTTTTTGAAATTCATCTTCGGAAATCAATTCGTTTTTGATTAATTCAATTTGCGCATCAAATTCAGCTTGAATAGCGTCTAATTCCACACCATTTGAAGCAATTGCTGCAAAAATTTCAACACCTGCATCCTCTAAAGCGAAATTAAATGAGAATGCAAACGTCGCCATTTCCTTCTTTTCGACAATCGTTTTATTGATTCTTGAGCTACTTCCACCAGAAAGAACCTCATTTAACATTTCCAAAGCATAAGAATCCTCACTTCTTTGCTCGGGTAATTTATAACCCATGAAAAGAGCGGGTAATTGTATGTTATCATAAACTACATCCTTAATAACTCCATTAATTGGTGTACGATCTTTTTCTGTTCGCTTTATTTCAATTGGGTTAGACGACATTGAAGCAATCAGTTTTTTCGCCGCTGCATCTTTCGAATTCAAAAAATCTTTCTTGTCAAATTTTGATTTTGAAATTCCGTATCGTTTTTCGAAGTCAGCATCCGTTTGTGCAACAAAATCCCGATAAAGCGTAATTGCTTGTCCTTTGGGCATGGAAGCAAAATATTTATCAATCCATTTTTTAGTCTGTGCGATATCCAAGTCACCTGCTATAGACAAAGTAGCATTCGACGGAACGTAATACGTTTTGTAGAAATTGATGTAATCCTCTTCCTGAGCTGCATCTAAATGCTCCATACTTCCGATTGGCACCCAGTTATACGGATGACTTGGGAATGCACGCTTAAACATCTCTGTCAAAAATGAAGCATAAGGTTGGTTATCCACTCGTTGACGTTTTTCTTCTTTAACGACACTACGCTGGGTTTCAATTCCTTTGATATCAACTTTCGCATGGAGCATTCGCTCGCTTTCCAACCAAAGACCTAGTTCCAACTGATTAGAAGGAAGAATTTCGTAATAATAAGTTCTGTCTTGGGAAGTATTTGCATTTAAAACTCCTCCATTTTTTTCAACTAATTCACTGTACTTACCTCTACCAATATTTTCTGAACCTTCAAACAAAAGATGCTCAAAAAAGTGAGCAAAACCCGTTCTATCGGGATTTTCATTTTTCGAACCGACATGATATAAAACAGAAACAGCAACAATTGGTGTTGAATGTTCCTCATGCAGAATAACGTGAATACCATTTGGCAAATCGTATTCCACGAACTCAATTTTCTTTTGGGAAAAGGCGCTTAAATTTGTCAAAAGCACCATTCCTGATAAAACTACTTTTCTCATCTTTAGATTTTTGCATTGCTAAGGTAATTCAGAAAATTGAAATACGAATCACAAAATGACATGTGGTTATTAATTGAAATGAAAGGAAGTAATTGAATATGGTCTGAAATTTGGTTATTTTTGAAAATATGAAAATTTCTAGCATTCTTTCTTTTCTAATTTTATCTTTTTCATCTTTCGCTCAAGGTGTTGTTCCGATGAAGGATTTTAATAACTTTTTCGTTTCGTTTCAAGATGGATTTTTTCAGACGATCGAACTTCAACCCATTCTCGACTATAAATCCGGCGATGAACTAGTTGCTTATGTTGATACCCGAGGTAACTTGAGACTATATGACGGAAAAAGCAGAAAAGATGTTACCAATCTTACAACTGAATATCAGGTTTCAGATCATCTTATGGGATTTTATATTTCTGGATCATTGCGAGCCTATTCACAGGGTAAATTTCTTCGATTGACTAACTTTGCGCGCGGTTTTTCGGTAAAAGACAGTATTATTGTTTTTGAGGATACGCAATATAAATCACTAAATGTGCTTTACAAAGGTGTTTCAACTCAATTGACAGTATTTTCAGAAATAGACCTTTTAAAACTTCCAAATTATATCGGAGAAAATATTGTAATTTACAAAGATAATGCTTTGAATGCTTTCGCATTTTGGAGGGGAAACACCTATGAAATTGGTAATTTCAACGAAGAAATTATAAATTATAACGTTGGTACAGACGTGTTTTGTTTTAACGACCCATTTAATCAATCTTTTGTGGTTTTCGAAAATGGGAAATTTACCGATGTAGAACAATTGCATGTAAAAAAATACAAGAGTGGACGAGGATTTGTTGTTTATGAGGATATCAATGGGAACTTATTTCGATTTGAAAATGGTGAAAAAACGCAACTTTCGAATTTCTCTGCCTCCTTTTGGGATGTAAGAGATGACATGGTAGTTTGGTCAGAGAATAGTTATGTTTTTGCATATACAAATGGACAAAAAGTTCAAGTTGCGAATTTCATTCCAGAAAGTTATCTTATCAAAAACAATATATATGCCTTCAAAAACATTTACGGTGGAGTAAGTGCACTTGTTGATGGAAAAGTAGAGGAATTAACAAATAATGTAGATGCAGAATTTGAAATTTACGGGAATAAAGTACTTGTAAAATTGTTCAACAAAACAAACATTGTTTTCAGTGAAGGGAAAAAATATTCGAATTAAAATTGGACTCATTTCCTTTTTATTCTTCCTTTCGAATCAAGCATTTGCTCAGGTTCCGGAATTTGATCGTTTGGAACAATTATTTTATCAAAAACATTATAAAATTGTTTATCGAAAGGCGAATCGTTTATTAAACAAACCTGAATTTGATTACTCGAAAGTACCGCTTTACTATCGATCGATTAGCGTCTTGGAATTAGCATCAAATCCTCTTTGGTTAAAGCGTAACGAAGTGGAATTTGAACGTGCTGTAATTGATTTAATCGAAATGAAGAAAACCGAACAGGGTTCTCGCATCTTTGAAGCTCATATTAACGAACTCTCTGCTTTAAAAATAGATTTGGATAGTTGGCTGTCGGACTTAAAACGTCAAGGAAACGAAAATGCTTTCTCAACCTATAAGGAATCTATTTCAAAAATCTTTTTTGGACTTCAAATTAAGGATGTTTACGATACAAAAGCTGAACCAACCTCGAATTTCAGTAATCCCGCACTGGCATCGCGATTTGAAATGGTAAAATTTGCCCAAAAGCAGTTGGGAGTTCCATACGTTTTAGCAGGAGAAAATCCAAGTGGATTTGATTGTAGTGGCTTCACCTGTTACGTATTTGCGTCAAGCGGACGTAAAATCCCACGAAGAGCCAAAGATCAATATGATGCTTCAATAAAACTTAAAGCAAATCAAGCGAAAATGGGAGACTTGGTGTTCTTCTCAAATGGAGGTGATATTTCACACGTTGGAATGTTGATTAATGAACCTGGACAAGCTAAAAAAATGATTCATGCCAGTTCTTCCAAAGGAATTTCAATTGTTGACATTGAATCATCAGATTATTGGAGTAAAAGATTGGTGGGATATGGAACCTTTTTAAACAACTAATGTTCCTTAAACTCCTTACTTTTTGTGAATATCAGCGTTAAAGTCACAATCGAAATGATGCCAATTAGTGAGTAGTCAATTAATTGAAGGGGATTAAGAAATTTCAAAAAAGTTAGAACTAAAAGGAAACCACAAGCAATTCTACCGAAGAAGTAAACTTGATTTTTTTTTCTTGAAAATAAATCCCAAAAAATCATTGAAAAGATTACTGAAAGAGGAAAAAACATCCATTGCCAATTAGCTCGAAGAATTTCATGTTGTGATACCATGAAAGTAGATGTTAAAAGTTGAATAAAGGCTGTGACCAAAATCAAATAGTTGATTACTTTCAATTGAATTTTCACAACTATTGCAAGAACCAAACACAAAAAAGAAGAACCAAAAATGATCGATAACTTAAGCCATGGAAATAAATTCCAATTGAGAACTTGAAATAGGGAAAATGCCGAAAGTAAAGCAAAAAGAATTCCTAAAATCGTTATTATTTTACTAACGTTGGTTATTCTTATCAAATTCACACTTATTCAAAATTAGGTTTATTAAACCATATCGTCCAAAAGTCCCAAATTAGAGCTGAACGTTTCTTCATCACCTTTGATATCTTGATAAAATTTGGCAATGGAAACATTCATATACGGTATCAACCACAAAAAGCCAATTCCAAGTGATAGAATACACAATAATCCCCAACCAATAAATGACAATGACATTAAAAACAAATCCATCTTATGTCCGTCCATCATTGATTTACTTTTATTCAGTGCTTCCGTCGAAGAAATATTTGTATCATCAGCTAAAATATAAAAAGTCATGGAATAAGAATATGCGGCTATTATTCCTGGTATAATTAGTAACAACGACCACAAAATTATCATTAATATCATTCTCAGGTAGGCTTGCATTGAACGAGTGAAATCATTGAATCCTTCGAAAAGCTGTTCAATTCGTGGTTCGTTGTTTCTTGCTATTGATAATATAAACTTTGTCAAACCAAGTTGAAAAGGTCCTGTCAGTATAAGAGAAGCCACGAGTCCAATAATAGGGAGATTTTGACAAACAGCCGTTACTATTAAATATAATAGACATCCACCAATAGCGATTCCCCATTTACCAGTTAATGAATTTAAAGCTTCTTGTCTTAGTGTTGAATTTTGTGTTTTCATTTTATACCTTAAATTTTTGTGTTTTTCGATTTAAACATTTATCGATTAATCTCCAAATATATGAATATTAATAACTTAGATTTGCGTTAAATAAAATTTAATTCAAAAAAATGTGATTTTCAACAAATTTTACCGTAACAAATTAACATGTCCCATGGCATCATAAATTCGTTTGTCGTACCAAGTGAATTGTAGTTTCCAGATGTAGGTTCCATCTTGGCATTTATCGCCGTTATAAGTTCCATCCCATCCTTGAGTTGGGTCGTTTGTTTCAAAGATTAGCTCTCCCCACCGGTTATAAACTTGGATGTTGTACTTTTTTACGTTCTCAAGATTTGAGAAAACAGGCGTCCAAATGTCGTTTCTATTGTCGTCATTTGGTATGAAAGTGTTTGGGACATAGTAGAATGGATCGTTATTGAAGAAGATGAGTTGATAGGCCGTGTCGGCGCAGCCTTCGGTTGTGACGGCATACATCGTTATTAGGAAGGTGTCTGAGATGTTTGCTGGATATTGGTAATCGCCCGGTTCAAAGTACATTTCATCGGGATCCCCAACGCCCATGTTCCAGATGTAAAAATCAGCAGGCGTTGATGTGTTCAGAATCGTTGTTACGGGTGACTCAGGGAAAAGCAAGGTCGGTGACGCCGTGAATGAAGCCGTTGGTGTTTGATAAACGGTGATGTAATTCTCATAAGTCACGTCATTGAAACATCCATTGGCATCATAGGCTACAAGATTTACATCGTAAACTCCGCCTGCTTCGAAGGTAATCACCACATCCTCACAACCCGAATACGTGAGTGAATCTCCAAACGTCCACGCGCAGTTGAAATCCGCATCCGAGGTATTGAAAAACTCCACCGTCAAAGGACTACAACCACTAAGAATATCCGAATCAAACGAAGGTTGAATTTGTGCCGGTTCACCTAAAAAGCAATCCAAGTTGAAGGTACAACCGTTGGTGTCTGTGACAATGACGGAATAAGTTCCTGTAGCCAGCGAATCCACTACTGCTGTTGAATCACCTGTTATCCAATCGTATTGATAGCCCGGAGTTCCGCCTATTGTGGTTAAAATCAATTGTCCATCGGAATACCCAAAACACTGCGGTTGAACTTCAGCATATGTTGCCGAAAGTGGAGCTGCGGGTTGGGTTACAACGGCTGTTTCAGCGTATGTACAGTTGTTTGAATCAATAATGGAGATCGAATAATTTCCAATAGGTAGTGAATCAATAAACAAGGTAGAATCCAACGTTGACCATCCAAATTCATACGGAGCCGTTCCTCCTGTAATGTTTGCCAAAAGACTTCCTGTGCTATCTGCAAAACACTTCACGTTTTCAATGTCAAAAGTTACATCGATTGGTGCAAGAGGTTGGGTTAATGTTATTTCAATCGTATCGGTGCATTGTAGGGAATCTTTTACAACAACTTCATAGACTCCCACAGGAAGCGATTGGATATCTTGGGTTGTTTGATTGTTGGACCAATCGTATGTATATCCGTTGAGTGTGGAAGGTGTTCCACCACTTGGTGTGATGTCGATGCTTCCTGTTGAAGCTCCAAAGCAAAGGATATTTACATGTGTTTCTGTAATAGAAATTGGTGCTGCAGGCTGTGTGATAATCGTTGAAATGCTGTTTACACAATCGTTAGCGTCCGTTACAATGACTTGGTAGAAGCCCGTATCAAGTGCAAAGATATCTTGAGTTCCCTGTCCGCTGTTCCACTGGTAGGAGTAAATTGGTGTTCCACCACTAACCGTTAAATTAATTGAACCTGTTGAATCTCCAAAGCACGAAACGTTCACTTGAGAAAGAGAGAGTGTGAGTGGCTGTTGTGGTTGCGTTACTGCAAAATTAAAGGTATTGACACAATTATTGGCATCCGTTACTTGCACGCTGTAAGATCCTGCTGAAAGCGAATTGACATCTTCTGTCGTTTGACCGTTTGACCACAGATACGTATAAGGTCCCACACCACCCGTGGTTGTGATATTTAAAGCTCCATCACTTCCCGAAAAGCAATTTACAGGTGTCATTTGAGCAGTCGTTGAAACAGCATTTGGTTGCGTCAGGATTAGGGAATATTGCTTGGAACATCCGTTGTTGTCTACTACTGAATAGTTGTATGTTCCTGCTGCTAAGTTAGTTAAATCCGCTGAAGGAAGTAACGTAGGACAGAAATACGAATAAGGTGCTGTTCCTCCAAAGATCGATGCGTCAATGGCTCCCGTAGAAAATCCGTTACAGAGAATATTTGTTGTTACAAATGTCGCGTACAGTGAATCGGGTTGAAGGATCTGAGTTGTTGCTTGTGCTTGGCAGTTGAAGAAATCAGTTACCGTCACGGTGTAAACTCCAGCAGGAAGGTTGTTGACATTTGGAGTAGAAATGTTGATTGGTGACCAATTGTAGCTGTATGGACCAACTCCTCCTTGAACAATGCTTTGAACTCCTCCATCGGCTAAGCCCCAACAGCTAACCCACGTGGAATCCGCAATTACGGTTAGTGGATTTGGTTGTGTTACAACAATGGTGTCTTTTGTTGTACAGCCCTTCACATCTGTAACTTCCACAATGTAAGTCCCGATTGGAAGACCTGTGATTGTAGATGTTGTTTGTAGACTTTCCCACAAATACGTGTAGGGAGCTGTTCCGCCTGAAGCGATTACTGTTGCCGTTCCGTTGGAATCACCATTGCATAAAGGCTCGGCCATTGTCATTTGGGTAGTGAGGGGTTGAGCAGGTTGTGTTAGGTTGTAATTTCCTATGGTTGTGCAGCCGTTGTTGTCGGTAATGTTGATTTGATATATTCCAGTGTAGAGGTTTTGTTGGTCTTGTGTCAAAGCAGCGTTACTCCAATTGAATGCATAAGGAGTGGTTCCTCCACTGATGGTAATATCAATGTTTCCATCGTTGCCTCCAAAACAGGAAATGTTGTTTGTAAGTGCCGTCACTTGAAGTGGGGATGCAGGTTGTGTTAAGTTGATTGTCAAACTATCCTGACATTGATTACTATCCGTAACGTGAATTTGGTAGGTTCCTGCGGGAAGGTTGTTTAAATCTTGGGTGTTTTGACCACTATCCCAACTGTAGGAATACGGCATCACACCACCTGAAACACTCAAGTCTATCCACCCAGTCGATTGCCCAAAGCAATTAATATCTTGTTTTACAGCGCTAAGCTGAATATCAGAAGGCTCTGTGATTTGAGGATTTATTACAAGCAAGCAGTTCTTAGCATCCGTAATGGTCAATTGGTACGTTCCTGCTGTTACCGATGTCAAATCTTCCGTTGTTTGACCGCTGTTCCAGTTAAAGGAGTACGGCTGCGTTCCTCCAATTGAGGTAATGTCGATGGCTCCTGTTGGATCACTAAAACACAAGACATTGGTGATTTGC